>JAIXUS010000069.1 GCA_027483445.1 Bacteroidota bacterium
ACTATTGATGTGGAGGTAAATGGCGGAACACCGCCCTACTCGATTGTATGGGCAGATACCAGCACCCTTGCCAATCCCTTTAACCGGCAAAATTTGGGAGGTCGATTTTACAGCTATACAATTACAGACGCTAACCTTTGTAAAGTAAAGGGCTTTGTAGAGCTTACCGAGCCTAAGCGAAGAGGCTGGCAATTGAGCGGAAACGCGGAGATTAATGCCAACGAGCAGTATTTAGGCACCAACGACAGCAGCAGCTTTGTAGTAAAGACAAATGCCACGACGGCTTTAAAAATTAATGCAGAAGGCAAAGTAGGCTTGGGCACAGAGCCCAATGCTGCACGCTTAAACGTTGCGGGCGATGTAGAAGGCAGCGGCGGCTTAAAATTGCCAAACCTTAATCAGTTTAACGACACGAATCTGCAAGCCATGCAAAACCTGCGGCTGTTAGCGATGCAGGATGATGGAACGATGTTGAAATTGGGTACTCAATTCCCGGTCGCAGATCTCTTTCCCGGACAGGGTTGTAAACTTACTCAAGACGGGGCTTATATTTCGCAGTGGAAATACCAAGCCGGAAATCCATCTTTGGCTACCATTGGCACCACGAATTGTTGGCCACTTGTAGGCATTGGAACTGAAAATCCACTCACCCGACTGCATGTAAATGGCAGCCAGTTTATTAACGGTAGCCTGCAAGTAGGTGGAGTATTCAGCCCAAGTATCTTAAACGATTACCCAATTTTCTTTACACAGCCTACGCAAATTAATACCAACAGTCAAATTGGTTTACACATCAAAAATCGGCAGGAAAACGATTTTGGTTATGCCGCAATCATCGAGGTAGACAGAAATAAAACCAAAGCCATTTCAGTACAAAACACAAGCAGTAGTGGTAATGAAACTTTTCTAGTGTATGGGGATGGGACTACGGTGATTGGGAATGATGCTGCCAATCCGGTTACGCCAGATAAAGAGACCCTACTTGCTGTTCAGGGGTCAATCTCATCGAGAGGGGTTAGGGTTACAGAAGGAATTTTTCCAGATTATGTTTTCAGTCCTAATTATCCTAAGCCCAATATAGAATTTATCAAAGGATATGTTTCAAAATACAAACACTTACCCGGAGTCATGAGTGAAGAAGAGGTTAAGGCAATGGATGGATTTGAATTGGGTGCTCTTGCAATCCAAAGTCTTGAAAAAATAGAGGAGTTGTACTTAATTATCTTCCAACTCAATGAGCGAATTTTAGAACTTGAAGCTAAGTACTGAATCAAATGAAATCTCTAAATATGAAGCCATATTTACTCCTAGTCATTCTTGTGGCCACAATTTTAAAGTTGTCAGGTCAGAACATTATTAAAAACGGAGACTTTGAAATGATTAGACCTGGCCAAACTTTTCCCAATGGAAATGAATTTGCCCAATTTAACAAACTGCAATTTTGGGAATCAAGAACAAGTGAAGATTTAAACCCAAACCCTGACCTTTTTGAGTTCTCTCATTCGCCGGACTGGGTTTACGAAAATAAGGGGTCTGCTCCAAATCAAGGGGTTGCGCTACCTGCAAAATTTGGCAACGGAATGATTGCCATGTATGAGCATGAACTTATACAACAAGATATAGGAAACCAAGTTGAATTTGGTAAAAAATATCAGCTATCATTTTATTATTATATCGGAAAATCAAGTATCCTTGAGGATTATGACTTCTCAAATACAGTTCTAAAAATTTATTTAGCAAAGCATAAATTGAAATATAAAGATGAAATTGGTGACCAAAACATGGGTGATATTTGTACAGAGGACTACACATCTTATCAATCTCCATTAAGCGAAGAGCCTGAAAAGATTCAAATTTGGGAAGATTCAAATTTTACGATTATTCAGGGAGGTACTTATGATAACACCAAAAACTGGATAAAATACTCAGTTATTATTGATATTGATCCTCCTGAAGGATGCATTCAGGAAATAGTCCAACCAAACTGCGGCTACAATTGGTTTGTCTTTGCTTTAGAATCAAAAGAATATATTGACAATCAATCATGTCAAGATGGATATATGTTCATAGACAGGCTCTCGCTGCGGCCAGCCAACGGCTGTGAAATAGAATGCAGGGATCCGCTAAATAATATTGAGATAAATACCATTAGTCACTACATTTGTCAAGGCGGGGAACTTCATTATGAATCCTCTGGTGATGGTGGTTTTTGGGACAACATAAACGATTTTCTTACAGAGCTATTTAATGGATCATCAACCTATCCGGAAGTAGCGTTTGGAGCGAGTATAAAGAATGCAATGGGATTTATATTTACAGTTTATTCCGATAATAGCGAAATAATTTATCAAAGACGAGAGTATGATGTAAATGGTTTAAAAGACCCAGGCGAGGAGGATTATTGGATTCAATGGAAAGGCGATAATCCATTTCTACAAATGATTTCATGGGAGAGTTACACATTTACAATTGAAGCTTGGAATTGCGAAGATGCTACTGTTTTTTACGACTATTTAGTATACCTTGGTGTCCCAATAAACATACCATTCAAACCACTTTTAGGTGAGATTTTCGATCATAACTGTTGTCCCAATAGAGTATACATTCAGAATAAATTATACACAAATCCCGAAACTGTGCAGGCTGCGACTTCGATCTCCGCTGGGTTTAATGTAAATCCTGATCCTACTGTACCTCAAGGTAATGTTTCGTTTGTTACGATACCGGGTCAATCTCCAGTTGTAGAATATATAGCACCAAATATTTTTCTAGATAATGGATTCGTTTCAGGGCCAAATTTTACCGCAACTATTGGCGAATGCGCGCTATATAGTTTCCGTTATGCAGATAGCAATAGAAACGATTTTATTCGGAGTGAAACTTCAAATGAAAATTTTGACAATTTAGGATATATCAAAAAACCATATTTTTACCCCAATCCGGTAAGGTCTGGCGATCAAATATACCTTTCTTCGGAAATCGAAAGGGTCGAGGTTTTCAACATCAACAACAGCCTAATTGGAGTCTATATAAACACTGGATCACCGGTCACAATTGAAGCTTCCAAAGGTGTTTACTTTGTAAAGATTTATTCAAACCAAAAAACATGGTACACCCAAAAAATTTGCGTAATTTAATACTTGTTTTATTATTTGCTCAACAATTCAATTCAATTGCCCAAAGTGACTCCCTAAAGAATGTTAGTAGTTTTAGGATGAATATAAATTATCTTAAAAAGTATACTGTAGAAAACAAGTATAGAGAAGTTGCTGATAGCTATCCACTGCCTAATACTAATGGGACCTTTAATGGTGACTCACTTGCGCGTATTAGACTTGACAGAGGTGTGAGAATAGGCGCCGATTTTAACCTATCTCTTCATAATATAAAATCACTTCGAAAATTCTCAGTTACCATCGGTTCATGGTATCAATACACAAATAATGAAATCCAATATTTTGCTACCTCAAAGAAAAATGCGAACGGATTTCAACGAAAAACCGCTTTAATGAACACAAACAGTCTTTCCTCACTATTTGCCTTAAATTATCTTTATCGTAACTGCGTCAGATTTTCTTTTGGTTTTAATTTGAATTTACTTCAGAAAAATGAATCTGAGATCACTTACAAGGATGGGCAAGTGATTAAGGGCAGCGATTTTAACCATACGAGTCTTTCATTTTGGTATTCTTGCATTGAACTCCCAATATTATTTAAAGATAAACTGTTACTTAGAGCCATAGCGTCATTTGGCCGCTACCAAACTGTTTACGCCGGCTTTGGTCTGGCATATAGAATTAAATCATTTCAACCAAAATAATAAAACAATGAAAACCTTATTTGGCCAATTTTTAATTACGATTATAACGGTTTTTCTTGGATCATGCTACAAGAATGAATTAAAAGAGTATGTTCCGTCTAAAGTAGAAACAGCGCGCGATTTATTTTATAAAATTCCTGGTTTGTATCAGGTAAGCGATACGAATTTAAATTACAGCTACACGATGCGTGTAGCATTTTTCCCAGATACATTAAGGATAAATAATGTTATTGTTGAACGTAGAGATTGCGTTGGTGTGTTTAATTTTGATAATCAATTCGATAGTGTGTTTTTTAAATATGAAAACTTGACATTGTCAAGCATATCAAAAAGACCCGTATTACTTACGGGATATTATATCGAGAATGAAGTTAAATCAGATGGAAGTCGATGGAAGATAATTCGGGACATTCCAAATAACCTTAATGAGTCAGAGATAGATAAATTTGGTTGGAACAACGGAGAAATGTGGTTTAGCTTTCGGTTAATTAATATAAATTACTATGTGGAAGATGGGGTTCCGTTTGGTGATACGATTAAATTTCAAAGAGCAGTGAGAATTGGTGATTGAGTATGTAAAAGAGAAAGCCTTGAACTCTATTCGCAGCACCATAGGTAACCTATGGATTTTGCCTTGCTTGTAATTCAAACCTGCTTGGTTTAACACAATTACGTAACTTTTATTAATGAAAAACCGGCGGAAGCATCAAGATTGCATACCCTCAAAAAAGCGATTAAAGAACGATCTTCACAACTTAGTGTTGCGCGTTCCGATTGAAGTGAGGGTAAACAGGGCTTACTGGAAAACACTCAATAGTTTTATTGCTAGCTTTAGCCTCTGTTTGAATTAGACCTCGTACAAGGGTTTTTAGTCGTGCTTTTGAAAATCCATGCACGCTTAAATTCGTGGAGTTCAATTTTTCGTTAGACAGAAATACAGCATCTGCTTCGTTGCCCGCGGCTCGCATCTGCTGCATTTCTTACTTTTTCAGTGAACCCAAAATAGATGGAAATAAAAATTCCGCAAAGCATGGATTTGGGTGGAGAATAAGGCAGAAATACAATTTCCGCCTAACGAACAACGAGCTAAATCATCAATTGAGCGGCATTTGTAAAGCTGCTCTCTAATCTCTCCGCTGGACAGAGACGATGCTGTAGTGGTAAAACGGGTATTATTGGCCAAATGGCGGAAATGCAATTTCCGCCGAACTCAGAAAATCCAATTTCCGCAGAGCTCTTGGATACTGAACGATAACTCTGAATAAATGGGTGTAAAAAAGGCGGAAATACAATTTCCGCCTAACGACTTTCCGACAAACCCCTTAAATCTCAAAACGAAGCATTACCATGAAGTTTCTGCCGGCCTGCGGATAGAGGTAATTGAAATTCAACCGTTGCCCGCCGCTGAGCCCTGAGAACGTGTATCCATTGGGTGCGTATAAAGCATCGAACACATTGGCCACCAGAAAAGAAAGCTGCATACGTCGCCGGTTGCGAAGATCAAAATCGGTCGACAGGCGCATGTCGCTCACATAAAAGGCATCGAGTTTACGCTCCTCCGAGCCTGTATTGTCGAGATACTGTTCGCCTACATACTTGTGCATCCATTGCAACAACAGCCATGAGCTTGGTTTCCAGGTGAATGAACCGGCACCCACAGCAGCCGGTGAAAAGGCGATGGGTGTATTGGTATAGTTGAACTGTACCTGACCGCCATTGTCGTAATCATCCACAAACTCGGTAAAGGCCACCACGCGGTTGTCCGACAAAGCCAGGTTTGCGGCCACATCAAAGGTTTTTGCCACATTCCACTCCATTTCCAGCTCCAATCCAGCCCGGTAGCTTTCGGGAATGTTCACACGGTTGTAGGCCCCAACATCGTTCACGGCTCCGGTTAACACCAGTGCGTCTTTGTAGGCCATGTAATAGGCGGTGGCTCCCCACTTCCAGCGCCCGCCCTGGTAGCGGTAACCCAATTCAAAATCGTTCATACGCTCAGGGCGCGGCCGGCTTTCGACCGACGACTGCGTGAAATCGTCGCGCACCGGCTCGCGCTGGGCCACACTCCAAGAGGCAAACACGCGGTGCTTGTCGCTGATATTCCACGTGAGGCCCGCCTTGGGATTGAAAAACGAGAGTGCAACATCTTGTTGTACCGATTCAAGCAGGTTGTTAAAACCCAGGAAGCTGTAATTGATCCAACGTTGCTGCAGGTCGGCAAACAGGCTAAGCCTCGAAGTAAGATCGTAGTTCGCTTTGAGGTAAACGTTCACATCGGTTTTTACTGCGTCATTGTCGTAATAGCGCCAATTGAGCGGCAATGCGCCCCCAAACTGAGCCCAGATTACTTCGCCGAAGTGCGCCCCTTCATACCGATTGGCCCCTCCACCCAGAATTACCCGCCAACGCGAAGTGGGTGTCCAGGTTGCAGAATACACCACGCCGTAGAAGTGGTTATCGAGCCAGCGGCGGCGAATTAGGTCGCTTTGCGTGATGGTATCGGCCGGAACCATGGTAGAATCGTTTAACGGAATGGAGCCCACCGGGTAAGGACCAACGCCGTAGCTGGCCAGGTCGTCTTGCTGACGATACTGCTCAAAATAGCCACGACCGCGGGTGTAGTGCAAGGCCGCGTGCAATTGCAACTTCCGTGATGCCTGATGGGTGGCAAAGAACTGATAGTGGTCTTGTTGGTAATTGTCGGTTTCGTTGTCGTAGAACTGCTCTTTTCCGTCGGGACTAAAATAAAGTCCGGCCGGGTTGTAGCGCGGATTGGTCGACAATGAATCCTGAGGCACTCCGTACCAGGCTTGATAGGTGGTTTCGCGGCCTGAAAACACGTTGGCCCTCAGGGTAGTTTTTTTGCCATACCAGGCCCCGGAAACGAAGAACGATTTAAGGTCGGAGGAGGCCCGCTCAATGAATCCGTCGGAGGTAATCTTGCTCAGGCGTACGTCGAACGTAAATCCGTTCACGAGTCCCGTTCCGGCCTCAAAGGTGTTGCGTAGGGTATTAAATGAGCCCGCCGAGCCGGTATATGCGGCGTATGGAGTTCCGCGAAAGGTATTGGTTTGCATATTGAGCGTTGCGCCGAAAGCACCGGCTCCGTTGGTTGATGTACCCGCCCCGCGCTGGAGCTGAATGGAACTCACCGAAGAGGCAAAATCGGGCATATTCACCCAAAACAATCCATGCGATTCCGCATCGTTCATCGGAATTCCATTCACCGTAACATTGATGCGTGTTGGATCGGAGCCCCGAACGCGAATTCCGGTATAACCCACGCCGGCGCCGGCATCGGAGTTCACCACCACGCCGGGCTGGTTGTTCAGCAAGAAGGGGAGATCCTGCCCGAAGTTGCGACTGCGAATTTCTTCCAGTTCCATGGTCGTGTAGGCCATCGCCGATTTGTCATCGGCCCGCGTGGCCGAAATCACCACCTCATCGGTGAGAAATGTTCTGGGCTGGAGAAAAATCACCAAACCTTTCGAAGGCGGCTCAAGGAGCGAAACCGAACTGCGGTAGCGCTGGTAACCAAGCATTTGAACAATAACCGTTACAACGGCCGGTTTGATATCGCGGATGTAAAACTGCCCGTCTGCATCGCTGATCGTTTGGTTAAACGAACCCTCAACCGAAACGGCGGCGCCGGCCACAGGTTGGTTGTTTTCATCGCGAATGCTTCCGCGAAGGGTGTGCTGTGCCGTTAAGGCGGTGGCCATCAACAGGCCGGTGACTAAAAACAATGTACGCATCGCTGTAAAGTGTTTAAACCGTTACAACGGACGTGCAGGGGCCGGCAAATCCGACAAATATGAACTTCATACCTTACCTCCCTACGCCGGCATTACCCGGATCAGGTTCGCTCCGAATGTCAATTCGGAAAAGGGTATAATCTCAGTCCCGAATTACTCCGAGACACCCCTTGAAGACGGGGCAAATATACAAAGTGAATTGAAAGTGTCATCAAGCAGCATCAGAATGTAGCTTTTGCCGCTCCGCGGATGGCCTGCCGGGTAGCCTTAATCTTCTCCTTCGTCGCCGGCCGCGTCGGATTGATGTTGTTTGTCGAGTTTAAGCAAGCGCTTTCGGAAGCTCTTTTCTTTTTTCCCTAAACTCTCAAAAAAGGCCTGCTCGGTCTCATTGAAATTGGGAACCGCCGCTTTCAGCGTTTCCATGCCTTTGTTGGTGATAAACAACGAGCGCGAGCGTGTGTCGGAGTGGTGGGCATGACGTTCAACGAGCTTGCGTTCCTCGAGCGTTCGCAGCACCTTCGACACCATCATTTTATCGCAGTCTGATTCTTTGGCCAGGCGCACCTGAGTGATGGCGCCGGCCTGCTGAGCATTCAGCCCGGCCATGGTTTGAAGCAATAAGAACTGCACGTGCGTGATTCCGGCCTTTTCGAGCGACTCCCGCATTTTACGTTGCCAAATATTGCTCAGTTTCCACAGCAGAAAGCCGGCGCTTTCGGCCGGATTGTCGAAGGCTAATTCAAAATCGGGGGTTAGTCGTTTTTTCATACTCAGGCAATGCGGCTTCCAGGTTCAACGGGAACATCAGGGCGCAGTAAAACTACATCACCTTCGTCCCGACCAAGCGCGCCCAAAACTAAGCATTCCGATACAAAGCCTGCAATGCGTTTGGGCGCGAAATTTACCACCCCAACAACTTGGGTTCCTACAAGTGTATCTACACTGTAACGAACGGTAATTTGCGCCGACGACTGTTTGATTCCCAATTCACCAAAGTCAATCCACAGCTGAATCGCCGGTTTTTTGGCCTCTTCAAAAATCCGGGCCTTCACCACAGTACCCACGCGAATGTCGAGTGCTGCGAAATGAGAAAAATCGGCTGTTAAACCCGATTGGTCATCACTCTTCATACAACAGATATTTCTTCCGAACCTCAGCGTATTTTAGCAAACCCGGTTGCCAGCTCGCCCGAATGTCCTCTTCCGTTTTTCCGGCCTGAATCATTTTGCGCAAACTATCGGTACCTGCCAGCTTATCGAAAAAGCTGTTGAAAAACTCCTGCTTGTTGGTCGACTGTTCATAGAGACTCATTAACCAATACAAGTACAGCCGCTTGGAATCGCGCACAAATTCGCTCCCAAAACCCTGTAAATTAAAACCGGTGCACAGTTTATCCTGATGCAGTGGTTGTTTGCTTCCCGGGCCGCTTTTTGGGGTGAAGGTGTAGGTTCCGACCTTACTACCGGGCAAGCCAAACACCTCGAAAGGTTGAGGCGTGCCACGACCTACACTTACCGGTGTGCCTTCGAAAAAGCACAGTGAGGGGTAAAGATAAATGGTGTTCATTGTTTTCAGGTTGGGCGATGGCGGAGTGGTAATCTGGTAGTACTCGCTATGCTTCCAGCCCACACAAGGAATTACCTGCAAAGAGCATCGAACCCCGGCTTTAAGCCAGCCCTCACCATTGACCATTTGCGCGTACTCGCCCACGGTCATGCCATGAACCACTGGCACCGGGTGCATTCCCACAAACGAGGAGAACTTGGGCTCCAATACCGGCCCATCGAAATAATGACCGTTGGGGTTTGGCCGGTCAAGCACCAAAACCGGAATCTTTTGTTCGGCGCAGGCTTCCATAACATACGAAAGCGTAGAGATATAGGTATAAAAGCGGGCTCCAACATCCTGAATGTCGAACAGCACCAGGTCGATGCCCTGCAATTGGGTGGCGCTCGGTTTTTTATTGTCGCCGTACAACGAAACCACGGGCAAACCGGTTTGCGGATCTCTTCCGGAGGCAATCTTTTCGCCTGCGTCGCCGGCTCCTCGAAAACCATGCTCGGGGGCAAATACCTGTTTGATGTTCACGCCCCGGCTGCGAAGGGTGTCTACCAAATGGGTCTTTCCAATAAGTGAAGTATGGTTAGCCACCACGGCCACACTTTTTCCGCGCAAAAGGGGAAGATACACATCCATCCGCTCGGCGCCCAGCTGAACATCTGCATCGCTGCGGTTAACCACCTGTACACGGGAAAAAATTTGTGTGTTAGCGGCCAGTAATCCGGCAAACCAAAGAATTGTCAGGGTGCTGCAGAGTATTTTCCTAATTTGGCGGGCTGTCATAGCTGAGTTCAAGTGGGATTTTCCTGGTTTATCGCAAAAAGGCTGCTACAAAGCGGTAAGGGCCAAAAGCAACTGTCGACACCCATTGTGCGCATTGCCATTGGTGGCATTGCCTTGGGCTTGTGTGTGATGATTGTTTCGGTGGCCATTGTAACCGGTTTCCAGCGGGAGATCAGGGCAAAAGTAATTGGATTCGGGGCTCATTTGCAGGTCATCAAATACGATTCCAACCGTTCGCTCGAAGCGGCACCCATCCAAACCAACGAGCCCTGGATGCAGGAGCTCAAAGCCTTGCCCGGACTCAGCGCTGTGTACTCGGTAAGCCGAAAGCCGGGCATCATAAAACAGGGCGACGCCATAGAAGGCGTGGTGTTCAAAGGAGTTTCCGATCCGGCGGCCATGGATTTCTTTGGCCGGCACCTTGAATCGGGACGATTGCCAAATGTGAATGGTCCGGAGCGCTCCAACGAAATACTCCTGTCATCAACCCTCGCCAAACAACTGAAACTCAGCACCGACTCGAGCCTAATCATGTACTTTGTGCAAGATCCACCCAAGGCACGAAAGTTCACCATTTCGGGCATTTACAATACAGGCCTGGGCGACAACGATTTCGACCGTGTGTATGTTGTAGGCGACGAACGTGTGGTGCAGCAGCTCAACCGTTGGGAACCGCAGCAATCGGGCGCTTTGGAAATCATGATTCAGGATTTTCAACAGCTTAATGCCTTAAACGACGCGGTGTACAACCTCATTCCGGCCGAACTTACCAGCCAGAGCATCGAAGAAGTATACCCGCAAATTTTTGGCTGGCTCGAGTTGATGGATACCAATGTGTACATCATTATTACGCTTATGCTTGTGGTTTCGGTCATCAACATGGTTACCTCGCTCCTCATTCTCATTTTGGAAAGGGTGCGCATGATTGGCATTTTGAAAGCGATGGGGGCCGACAACCGTCGTATTTCCGGGCTGTTTCTGCGGCAGGCTGCTGTATTGATTGCTACCGGAATGCTCATTGGCAATGTGGTCGGTTTATCGCTATGCCTCATTCAGGAAGCCACCGGTTGGATTAAGCTAAACCGGGAAACCTATTATCTCACCGAGGTGCCTATAGCCCTTAATTTTCAGCTGATTCTTGGGCTTAACCTGCTTACGTTTGCCGTATGCATGCTGAGCATGCTGTTGCCTTCGTGGATGGTTTCGCGATTCAGGCCGGCCAAGAGTTTACGGTGGGGTTAACCTGCTCCACTGAGGTTTGTCGACTCAAACCCCGACATTCATTCTTCCGAAAATCGCACGCACTCCATGCCAATTTGGTAATGCTTACTCCGACTTCTGCCTTGCCGTCTTCAGATAATTCCCTACAAACGATTTCCCGGTCAACCCAAAATCGGCGACGGCCAGAAAAACCATATCCTCTGAGCTTTCATTTACACTTTGGTGCATACACCAGCGGGGAATAAACACCACGTCGCCCGGATTTACCGGAAACCGGTGCTCATCGATGCGCACATAGCCTGAACCCCGATAAAATACAAACACGGTTTCGTGTGCGTGTTTATGCAGCTCGTTGGTTTTCCCGGGGGCAATACGCACAATTCTCGGATCGAGCAATTCGGTATTGAAGGGCAGGCGTGTTACCTGAAAATCAATGCCGAGCTTGTCTGACTGATTCTCATACAGCGAGGACTGATTGTGTTGGTCGATTCTAGCATGGTACTCCGGATTTTCACCCAATCCGGTTAAACTTTTCCGGGCATTAATCGCTTCAATTAACCCTTGAACCCTCAACATCTGCAAGCTATTCCAAATGGCCGAAGCCGAAGGAAGAAGGGCCTCAACCGGTTCGAAATGGTCATCAGGCTTTGCCAAAAACTGAAGCCAGGCCCTGGCCGCAGAAACATCGGTTTGGAGGGCCCTGCTGCTCAGGGTTTTCACCGAAATGTACAGGTGCGAAAAACAGGCATCGAGCCCAACAAGGCTTCCACTCGTTTGCTGGTCTAAGGCATTTTGAACGGCCATTACACCTTGCCGAATCCATGCGAGTTCCGCATCGCTGAGCTGATGTTGCTTCAGGGCGGCAACAAACCAAGTAGAGCTTTCCATGATTTAGAATTTTTCGGCCCGCAGGAGCATGTCGTCCCAATAGGCTGCACGCAGATTTAAGGCTTTTAGCATACCTTTTCTCAGGCTTTGGGCCGAGAAATTGTCGTGTGAGGCCAACTCTTCGGCAATGTTAAGCAGAATCAACCCATGCTCGTCGTCCACCTCGGTGTGCAGGGGGAAAAACACGTATTGCTCAAGACTCAAATCGGTGTGCTTTCGAATGGCGTCGATGATATACCGGTAGATGTGTTTAACCACCGACTCTGTTCCAATTCCAATGGCACCCACGGCTTCGGCCGCGTTGGCCTGCTGTATGAGACCAAAAAACGATTCACGCCAAATTTGCACTTCAATGCCGGGCTGTGATGATGCATCAACGCCCATGGCATCCTGGAAACGACGAAACAATTGCGGGTGAGGAATGCCCTGAACCCAACTTTCGTCAATGCCGAGCTTTTGAATTTCAGCAATGTCATCGGCATGCAAATGCCCGGTCTCTTCGGCCAGATTGTCTAACAACAACGTTCTGTGCTCTGCACTTTCCAGTTTTGAAATTACACCGGTTAAATAACGTGGAAACCAGGCACTGTAAGCTCCATACTGAGTGGCGAAGTCCTTCAATACAGCTGGCATATTTTGAAATTTACCATTTGCAAGGAGCTGAAGATAGGGATGATTCACCGCACGGTGATTCAACGCTTCCTCTAAAAGATGCTGCATAACTATAGATTTTTCGGCCGTGCAAGTTTCACCCTCTGGTGATAATGACAATAGCGATTGAACCTCATTTTTCGCGTTCATGACAAACCATTTTACGGCCTTGAAACGCAACAGATGCAAGAATGTTTGTTTACACGCTGCTTACTACTGCACAAGCACTCTTTGCCGCCTCGTGAGACACCTCCAGCGTGTTTATCCTTTTATCTTTACCCTTTGAAAAGTGAAAAATTATTGCCCATTGATAGCCTCCACAAACACCCCGAAATTGCGCTTATGGCCGGCGATGATGCTTTGGCTGTGCATTACGCAATTGACCTTAGCCCAAAACTACATTGATACGCTTTATTCGATCAGTACCGAAAGCAATATCACGTATGGTGAGGCCATTAATTTCGCCGGTACAAACACAACGCTTCAGCTCGATTTATCAACGCCGTCTGATGCCCCGCTCCCGGCGTGTGGCCGCCCTTTGGTGGTGATAATCCACGGAGGAGCCTGGGTGGCCGGCAGTAAAAACGATGCAGGCATTGTGAACCTACGCGAAACCTTCGCCAAACGCGGATTTGCAGCCGCGGCCATCAATTACCGCCTGGGGTTTTTCCTCAGCGCCCAAAACCTCAACTGCAACGTGCCCAATTGGAACTGTTCGCTGGCGGCCGACTCGTCAGAATGGATCAGGGCCTGGTACCGGGGCGTGCAGGATGCCAAAGGCGCCATTCGTTATTTGGTCGCCAACCGCGAGACCTATCAAATCGATACCAGCCAAATTTTTGTGCTTGGCGAAAGCGCCGGTGGCTTCATTGCTTTGGGAACGGCTTATCTCGACAATCTCTCAGAAAAACCGCTCGATTGCCAATTGTTGCCTCCCGTTCAGGCACCCAATGCCGCCTATTTTGCACCCTGCATCCAAAATAGTTCATGGGCGCTGGAAATCGCCACGATGAATCTCAACCGCCCTGATTTAGGCAGTATTGAAGGCGAGCTGAACCTCAATGCCGGCTCGTACCGCATAAAAGCAGTGGCCAACATGTTTGGCGGCATGCTGCAAAACCTCTTTGCGCTGAGCGATAACCAAGTGCCTGATTTGTACACCTTTCACCAGCCCAACGATTTAATAGTGCCCATCGGGAGTACCCGTCTGCTGCAAGGCTTCAGCGAGTGTGCCGCATCAACCGGATGTGTGGGCATTCCTAACCGTCCATGGTCATGGGGCTCGCAGGCCATGCTCAATTACCTCGATACCGCGCAAATTCCGCCCAGCGCGAAACCGGCCACTCAGGCTGAGATTACCACGAACAACGCCAATTGCCTGACTCAAATTCTCAATCCGGCGCAGGGCGGACACCAATACGATGCGCCCTTTCTCCGCTCAGCGCAGGCTGCTGCCTTTTTCGCCGCCCGTATTGTTGAAAACGACTGTTTGGTTGGGCTGGCGGGGCTTTCTCAAAATCGACCCGCTGTATGGGCGCTCAACCACGAAATTTCCATACAAACAAGCCGCTCAAGCCCGGTTCACTACCGCATTGTCGATCTCAGTGGCCGCATTGTGCAGCAAGGCCAATTGCCCGATGGCGCTGGTCGGCTGAGCCTTCATTCGAGCAGCCAACTGGTTTGGGTGTGGCTGCAAGAGGCCGATGGAAAAACGAGCTGCACACCGGTGTGGCTACAAAATCAATAGACTGAGATATAAAACCTGGTTCACATTTTTGAGCCCAATTTCCACCAGATTGCTTTTAAAGGTTTGGGCGCCAAATCGCGCTTTCCTCGCTACACGGTAGCTTGCTCCAATCGCTGGCGTATTGCGGTGAAAGGGGGATTAAGTCTGGAGTATTGAGTCTGTAGTCTTTAGAGGCGCCAGATTAACATTTGAATGCTTGGCACTGAAACAAAAGGTACAACGTATTTCAGGGAATGACACAATACAAATACGCGACACGCTCAATAAAGAACGTTCACACAAATGTTACCATAAACTCAGTCTCAAGACACTCTTACTGTATCAAAGCATTGTCGACTTGCGACTCAATTGCAGCCTGAATTTCTAAAGGCACAAGGTTGAATAAATCCAATCCGGTTTGGGCTTCAATGGCATCTATTGAGGTTCGGTAAGCCGACCAAGGCTGCGAACTGGCCGTTTGCGTGTTGGGCACATCGATCGCAATAACACGGGTTGAACTCGAAACCCGCGAAAGGTCGTTTGAGCCAATTGGAAGCACCACCACAGCCTTCCAAACCCTTGCTGGTACCGTAATCGCACCATTGGCAATGGTTTGCGTAACGCCGCCCAAACTTCCGGTTCCTCCACTTCCGTATCCTCCCGACACAATGTACAGCTCGTTACCCTGATTCATCAAGGTGCGGCAATAGGCTTCCAAAGCATTCCAGGTAATCTGGTTGTTATTGGGTGCCTGTGGAATGATGTTCGACATTAAAAAAGTTGCCGCATTGTCGGTCGAAGAGCCGTCGCGATCTTCAGATGGACACATGTGCCCGCGGTCGAAGCCCGTATTGCTGTAGCTGGTAGAGGCCGCCCGGAAGAACGACGACGGAATTTGAGTGTCGGCAGTAAAGCAATCGCAGCGCGCTGCAGGGCCCTTCCATGCATTGCTGAGGTGCCAGGCAACCCAATTGGCCGAACCTCTTGAGTTGTTATAGCTCAACACGTACTGCGTTTTTGAAAGCAGGTAATTGCTTGGAGCGGCCAGATTACTTGTGGCATTGCTGGGGTTTCCTAGCTCGAGGTGACTGTCGCGCGTTGGCGCTTCGCCGGGCTCGTCGACCGAAATATTGTCGAAGTTCACAATACCACTACCACTCAGCTTAACAATGCGAATGCGGGTTGGCACTGTGGTATTTAAGTTAAACGTAGCAGTATTGAGCGTAGTAGATGTGGTAGTTACATTGGAACCGACCTGAATCCAGGTTGTTCCATTATCAACCGAGTATTGGAATTGCCACGTTGAATTGGCCGTTGTGCCATGCCGGGCATGCTGCACAGTAACGAAGTTAATTCCAAACTCCAGGTTGAAATTGGTGCGGATAAACCCTGCATTCCGAACCCGGGCGCTGCGAGCCCCAGTTTTGCGGTCGGCCGAAGCGGTACCAATCAAGGCATCTGAAAAGAACCATTGCCCTGAGCCCAAACTTACATTGGCAGCGGTATAACTGGTTTTTGTGCCACTTTCAAAGCCCTCCGGAAAAAGGGCTGCCATTCGCAAGGCATAAGGCGAATACGGATTCGACAATTCATCAGTAGTGGTGACTTCTTCTTTCTTGCAGGCCTGGAGCAACAATGCGGTCGCCAGCAACATCAGGTAGATTTTCTTCATCTTCAATCGGAACAGAACGCTGCGAAAAACACACTTAATCAGGTATTAAGCAAGAATCTGAAAGTGAAATACTTGTTACTCTTTTTCCGATTGAACTCTACTTTACGTAAAGCAAAAAAGCCGCAACCTTGAAGGCTGCGGCTTAAATTCGAGACAATTCTGGATCTTACTCAGCCGAAGAGGCTACCACCGATACGAACGAACGGTTGTCGCTGCGACGCTTAAACTGAACAATACCATCGGTGAGCGCGAACAAGGTGTGGTCTTTACCAATACCTACATTCTCACCGGCATGGTGACGGGTTCCACGCTGACGAACAATAATGTTCCCGGCTATGGCTACCTGCCCTCCGTAAATTTTTACTCCGAGACGTTTGCTGTGGGACTCACGGCCGTTCTTGGAACTACCGACCCCTTTTTTGTGTGCCATGGTTCGTAGTGTTTATTAAGCGTTGATACCTTCAATGACAATTTTCGACAAGAACTGGCGATGCCCGTTGGACTTCTGATAGCCTTTTCTTCTCTTCTTCTTGAAAACGATGACCTTGTCACCCTTTAAATGGTTGAGCACCTTAGCGCTCACCGATGCACCGCTTACGGTGGGAGCTCCAACCTTAACCGATCCGTTGTTGTCGATCAACAATACATTGTCGAACTTCACTTTATCACCTTCAGCCTGCGGCAAACGGTGAACGAAAAGGGTTTGGTCTTTCTCCACTTTGAACTGCTGACCTGCGATATCTACAATTGCGTACATAGTGTAAAAGATTTGTGCCTTCTTTTTGAAGGGACGCAAAAGTAATCAAAGCATCCGAATCTCCAAAGCCTATTGTTCATTTCTTGTGAAAAACCTGTTTACTCCTCCATCCGACAAGTCGCTGTTTTTGTATTGGTAAGGCTTTTCGGCGATTCCGAAATTTGTTCCAATCAAAATACGAAAAGCCATGAAACGAGCCGCCCTACTCTGTATAATCTGCCTGGCCATGCTCAGCGCTCAGGCTCAACTTACCGGAACCCTAACCGGAACCCTGCGCGATTCGGTTACCATGGAACCCCTGCCCTACGCTGTTGTTCAACTTCGCTCCGGAAATCAAAGCCTGGGAGCCTTTACCGACAGCGAGGGGCGCTACACCATCAAGCCCATCAAACCCGGCATCTATACCGTAACATTCTCCTTACTCAATTATACCTCTAAAGTGAAGGAAGGCGTGCGCATCGATGGCGAAAAAGTGCTCTTTCTGCATGCCGACCTCATGCCGCGCAGCCTCACCGAAGTAGATATTGTGTACGACAAATACCGCGAAGACCTTCTGGGCGCCGGAACACCCTGCATCATTACCCGAATACCGGCCGAAAAACTCCTCGAAACGGCCGTCGACCGTGGTATCGACAATGCCATTGTTGGACTCGTGCCCCGGGTAGTACAATCTGATGCCGGAAACGCACTGCACTTCTCCGGCTCGCGCTCCGACGCCTCTACCTATTTTATCGATGGCATGAAAATCATCGGCGAGGCCCATATACCACAACTCGGCATCGGCGAAATAACCGTTATTTCAGCAGGCATACCCGCACAATACGGCGATACCACCTCGGGCGTTGTAATCGTGCAAACCAAAAGCTTTTGGTAGGTTGAGATTTTATGGGGGTGCCTGAA
Organism: Bacteroidota bacterium; assembly: GCA_027483445.1. GTDB lineage: Bacteria > Bacteroidota > Bacteroidia > M30B66 > M30B66 > CAMCXT01. The sequence goes on from JAIXUS010000069.1 coordinate 17,734, forward strand.
GGGGTGGCTTCGTGGGGAGGCCGCCCCTTAATTTTTCGGGCCATACCATTCACTCTAAAGCGTTTTTTTTAGGGCGCCTGCCCGAAAGAGAAATTTCCAACCAACCCCACACCACCGTTCGGGCATCCCGCCATTCGCCTATAGCCCCGTTCGCAGCCAAACCCCAAACAAGCCAAACGCACAGCTGCCGGGGGCTGCCGGCTGCTGTCGGTGGCGCAGGCCTTACCCTAAAGCCCTTAGGTAGGCCCTAAAGCCATCAGCCCGATAGGGCACCCACGAAACATTGACCAACAAAGCGCGTTTACACCCTCGTGATGCACGCATCAATCGTAAACCGTATCTTCGAAGCATGAAATTTAACCTGTCTTTTCTCTTACTGCTTCTGGCCTCATCGCTACTCATTGCCCAGCCCGGCAACGAGGGTGCGCCCCAGGAGCAAAGCACCGAAGAGCAACTGGCCGGTCAGTTCTACAATGCCGGCGAATGGGACAAAGCCTCGGCTGCCTATGAGGAGCTGTACGACAAAAAGCCGGTTAACTTTTACTATACCCAGCTGCTCAATTGCTACGTTCAGCTCAAAGATTTTAAGTCGGCCGAAAAGCTGGTGGCCAAGCACGCGCGCCGAAATCCCGGCCAGCCGGCCTATACAGTCGATCTTGCCTGGGTTTACGAGCAAGCCGGCGATGCCGACAAGGCCAAAAAACAATACAACCGGGCCCTGCGCGATATCGATTTCCAGGACCAACGCGCCGTAGCCGATTTGGCCAATGCCCTCGAAGGCCGTAAGCAAACCGACCTGGCCGTAAAAGCCTACGAAGACGCCCGAAAAGCGAGCATCACCGGCTTCGGTTATGAAATTGAGTTGGCCCGACTGTACGCCAAACAAGACAAAACAGAGCTCGTGCTTCGCGAATACCTCAGCCTGCTCAACATTCAGGGGCCTTTGTATATGGAGCAAATTCAGCAAAGCCTCCAGGATATACTCGCCGAAGACACCAACGGACAAAAAGCCGAACTCATCCGCACCCAGCTGTTGAGAGAAATCCAAAAATCGCCCGACAACTTCATCCTTTCCGAGCTCCTGATTTGGTACCTCGTTCAAAAGCGCGATTTTGAAGGCGCCTTGTTGCAAGCCAAAGCACTCGATAAACGGCTGAAAGAGAACGGCAGCCGTGTTTATGAATTGGGCCGCCTGGCCATGAGTAACGATCAGTTCGAGGCCGGGCGTAAGGCTTTTCAATACATCATCGACAAGGGCCCGGGCAACGATCTGTACATTTATGCGCGGAAAGAACTCGCCGTTTCGTGGTTTAAAAAGCTCACCCGCACCGCCAACTACGAACCCGAAGAGCTCGCCGAGCTGCACAAATTACTCGACGACACCTATAAGGAGCTGGGCGTGAATGAAAATTCGGCCCATGTCGGAATTCGTAAAGCAAGGGTTGAAGCCTTTTATCAAAACCAGCCAGAGCCTGCACTTGCACTGCTCGAAGGCTTGCTAAATCCTCAAGCCGGACTCACACCCCGCACCGCAGCAGAGGTAAAACTCGAAATGGCCGACATTCAGCTTATGGCAGGCGAAGAATGGGAGGCGACTTTGCTGTATTCGCAGGTGGAGAAAGCCATGAAAACCGATACTCTCGGCCAGGAAGCCAAGTTCCGCAATGCCCGCCTGGCCTACTACAAAGGCGAATTTGATTGGGCCAAGGCTCAGCTTGATGTGCTCAAGGCTGCCACTTCTAAACTCATTGCCAACGATGCCCTCGAGCTGAGCTTATTGATTGGCGACAACCTCAACTTCGACACCACCGGCGAGGCCCTGCGCATGTTTGCCCGCGCCGACCTCGCCTACTTTCAAAACCGCTTTTCGAAGGCCTTAGAAATCCTCGATTCGCTACAAACAGGCTTTCCCGAATCAACTCTCGGCGACGATCTGTTGTATCGCCGGGCCCGCATTTTTATGCGCCAAACCCGCTTCAAAGAGGCCGCCGAACAGCTTGAAAAAATCCTGCTTAGCTACCGCAGCGACATTCTCGCCGACAACGCGCTTTTCATGTTGGCCGAACTGCAAGAGTTCGAGTTTAAAGACACCAACAAGGCCATGGAGCTTTACAAAGAGCTCCTCACCGAATTCCCGGGCTCGCTTTATGTTGTAGAAGCCCGTAAGCGTTTCCGCAACCTGCGCGGCGACGTGGTGCAGTAGAAGAGTATCGAAGCACAGACATTGGAGGCGCTAACGCGTTCTACTTTATCGGTAGTGGTTCTAAATTTCCTTCCCACCGAAAACTCCGTTTTTGCCTTAAGTTGGGCTTACCGAAAAAGTCAGAAATTCGGTAGATGCGAGGCGAAAGTCGAACCTGTATATTGAATACTGCAAGCCGCGGGCAACGAAGCAGATGATGTATTTCTGGCTAACGAAAAATTGAACTTCATGGATTTTCAAAAGCTCGACTAAAACCCTTGCATTAAGCAACATTCAAACAGGGAATAAAATGTTGTAAATAAACATATTGAGTGTTTTTCGGTAAGCCCTATATAACGTTATCGAAAAGGCAAAAACGCACCAATAGGTGCATCGCTTTAACGTTACACTTTTTAGCGGGTACAAAGTAGCTGTTGTGTGACTCGGTTAAATCAAGTTATGTGGGAAGCGCCGTTTGCATTAATCCGCCTTTCTCTTTTCGGTACCGCCAAAAGCACTATCATTGCCAGGGCTTGCTCTTTTTACTATTATTTTATTTATTAAACTATGTTAAATTTCATTTGAACATTTGGAAAATCGAAAACATTGTCTAAACTTTGAATTTAAATTTAAAACCTAAAGTCATGAGTAGATATGTACTTTCATTATTCACGTTATTGTTTGCGTGGAATACAGTGAATGCCCAAGCTCCTGTTCAGTTTTTTGTTGAGCAATTACCCGGCGAGGCCACAATACAAATTGCAACAAGCAACGGCGAAACGCACCAAGAAACGATTCAGCTAAGTCAACTTTCAAAAGGAATTTATTTATGTCAGGTGTATCTAGCAAATGGAGAACCTATTGGCTTCGAAAGAATTGTAATTTCCAAATGAAAGGATTAACCACTCTTTTATTTCTTTTTTTACTTTCTTTTTTAGAGGCTCAAATACCAACCTTTTCGCGAACGTATGCAGACACGGCTAACTTTGCAGGTAATTCTAGGAGGGCTATAGAAATCCAAAGCGGGACATATTTTTTGGCCAGTGCTGGGCATAGTCTATTCGTAAATGAGGGTGGATTTCAGCGTTTGTCTAAGGTAGATTTAATTGGAGACATGTTTGAAGATGTCTTTTTTTATACTAACTCTCGTCGCTTCTTTTTTTTCTGCTCAGTTATTCAGGCCAGCGATAATGATTTGATTGTATTTAATACTCGTTCCACAATTGGGGCTATGGGTGGTAATCAAATCTTTGCAATGAAAATTAGCCCCGATTTATTGGATACTTCATGGATTTATTATCACAACGATTCTACTCATTTTGACACGCCTGATGATATAATTGAAACAACTGATGGGAACTTTGCTTTAATTGCTACACGATCTTATATCGGACAAGATGATTTTGATGCGATATTTCTGGAGTTAAATAGCAACGGTCAACTCTTGCACGAAACAATAGTTGATGTGGGTATTGCCAATATGGCTCACAGTATGGTGGAGACTAGTTCCGGAAAAATTATTATTAATGGGAATACCGCAGAAACTTTAGGGGGCAATGGATTGAAGGTATATTCAGCTACACTTAATTCAGAACGTGTTGTAGAATCTACCTTTTTTTTACCACAACTATCAGAAGGTGGTATGAGCCGATTTGGGTCGGATAAATTGGTGTTTTCGGGATATGATAATTCAAGCTTAGCTCCCAAAGCAGTAATGACCAATAACTCAGGATCAGTAATTTGGAATAAAACGTATGGAGTATCTCCATATTCAGCGGTGAATTACATAGGACGCAAAACCATTGATGGGAGTATAGTAATGGTTGGAATAACCGACCTTACGGTGAACAGTGGCTTTATCATGAAGGCCGACTCATTAGGAAATTTGCTGTGGAAAAGAAGTTATGACCACGGTCCGGGTTCGGATTTTTTCATGGATTTTATTGAAACAAGCGATGGAGGATTATTGGTTACAGGTGCTGCAAGCAATGCAATAAGTGGCCAAGATGTTTGGCTATTAAAACTCGATGCCGACGGTTGTTTAAACCCACAAGATTGCGAAGTGGGCATTACCGATATGCCCTTGCCTGATGTTCTAACCATTTATCCCAACCCGGCAAGCGAGTACCTGAACCTTAAAATTGAACAAGGCCAAGGCACATACATTGTTCTTTTGCACGATGCCACCGGCCGTTTGGTGCAACACGCAACCCTTACTGGCATTGGCACCCATTTACTGGAGGTAAATCAACTCCAAACCGGTGTGTATATCTGCACGGTGCGCGCCGCTAACGGCGATTTGATGGGACATGAACGCATTGTAATTCGATAAAATGAAAGTATTTTTTTTATTTTTAGGTCTTTTTTTCTCGAAGGAAATTTTCGCCCAAAACACCTTTAGTCGCACTTATGCCGATACCTTTCGGATGACGGCAGTGAATAGTAGAGTAATTGAATTGCCAGATTCTACATACATGATTGCCGTTTCGGGAATTCAGGGCTCCGTACCTGGTTCCTATTGCAGAATCTTGAATGTGGATAAACAAGGTGAAGTAATTCGGGATAAATTTGAATATGTGGAATATTCGCGATTTAATGGTACTGCACAATTAATTCAATCGCATGACGGTAATTTTGTTTTGGCAGATTCGCGTTTAGTTACTTGGGGCATTGCAACAACCAGAATAACATTGTTTAAATTCGATGAAATGCTAAGCGATACCTTGTGGTGTTTTGTGAACGAAGATTCTGTTTGGTTTGATATTCCAGTGGACTTTATTGAATGTTCAAACCACGATTTGGTACTCATTTCATCTCGGGCTTCGGTAAATTCGCCCGACAGTATGAAAACTGTTTTTATTCGACTGAGCGAATCTGGTGTTTTACTCTCAAAGAAGATTTACAGTTTCACAAAAGAAGTAATGGGTCGAGGAATTGTAGAATTAGGCGATGGGAATTTTCTCATTGGTGGCTCCAAGCAAGATGAGGGCGAACAATTACATGGTCTATTATTTATGGTAGATTCTTTAGGCAACCTCCTTTGGCAGCGCGATTACATGCAACTCATCGCCAATGGTTTGAGTTTATATGATTCCTCCAGTGTGCTGTTAAGCGGCTATGTGCCGGCCTCAAGCAGTAGACCACGATTATTGCGCCTTAATGTGGAAAATGGCGATATTATTTTTGACAAGCAAAATAACTATACGCAGAGTGCACTACTTTACATATCGCGCAAAGTTTCTAATGGAGAAATCTTTAGTGTGGGTTTAACCTCCAACACCACCGAAAGCAATTCCGGCTTTTACATGCGCACTGATTCAATGGGTAACCCTATTTATTTGCGAAGGGTAAATTACCTGAACGAAGTAGATTTCTTTTTAGATTTTATAGAAACCAGCGATGGGGGCATTTTAATAAACGGCGCTGCAGCCGATACCCCCGAAGATGGCGGCCAAAACCTCTGGCTCGTAAAGCTCGATAGCATGGGCTGTTTAGAGCCTGATTGTTGGGTTGGCGTTGAGCAAGCCGAAGCCAACACCCTGGGCGTGGCGGTGTACCCCAACCCGGCTACCGATTGGCTGTATTTAAAATACGACAACACCCGCAAAATTACCCTCGAAATCTTCAACCTCAGCGGCCAACGCGTGCTCCAACACCAACACATGGCCCCGAAAGAAAGCATCGAAATTTCGCAGCTCCCCGCAGGGCTGTATTTGCTAAGGTTTGTAGATGAATTGGGCAATGTGGCAACGGAGAAAATAATTGTGGAAAGATGAACAGGCTACAACTCAACAGCTCACAGTTGGCTCAAATTCAGCAATGGGCCAATGCGGAATCCGAAATTCAACACTTAGCGCTTAATGTGTTGGCATTAAGAGGCGATACTGTGTTGAATGAATTGCCTGAATTTTCGAATCCCCCTTTAGCAAAGTTTGCACATACTGGTTTTATTGCTCCAAATGGAATTGTCGATACTCAAACCAGTATTTCTGTATTCCCCAACCCATCCAATGGCTTGTTTACACTGGAGTTAGAAAATGAATTAGAGAACTTACGCGTAGGTGTGTATGATGTAACAGGTCGTAATGTGTTTGAATATCAATGGCGCAATAAAGCAAAAACACAAACCATTTCTTTGCAGCATCTTTCGCATGGTGTTTATTATTTGCAAGTGCGTTCAGGAAATCAATTCATCGGAGTAAAACCAGTTGTAATACAGCCATGAAGAGGCAACTATATTTTTGGGGCCTATTTCTGGTTTTGTTTACCGGATTATCCGCGGCACAACCTATCACGTTTTCTCGCACCTATCAGGATACATTGAACTGGCCTTCTATTTCAAACGATGTTCTTGAATTGAATAGTAGTTTTTATTGCTTGAGTATAAGTCCTTCAGCGAACGCTTCCTATTCAATGTTATTAAACGTTAATAATGAAGGAGAAATTAATCAAAGAAATTTTATTCCTAGAAATGCAAATGCTCAATTAAGGGGAGGTGCAACGATGGAAAAGGCCTCAGATGGTAATTTTTATACCTTAGTTGCAGAGCGTCTAGTAAGCAACCCAAGTATAAATAATTTAAATCTATGCAAATATTCTACAAGTCTTGATACAATTTGGAACCTACAAAATTCAGATAGCACTTCACAAGATTTCGCTGGCAGCATGATTGTGAATTTAAATTATGTTTATTGTTCTGGATATAGAAGAATTCCGAATACCAATCCCTCCAAGTTTAGAGGCATAATATTAATTTCGGATGAAAATGGAAACCAATCTCGATTCAATGAATACAATATAGATGATATTTCGCATGGTTTTAATACCATCGCTTCTGGGCTCAACAATACGTATTATTTAGGTGGTTTGCGTTACGACTCCTTATACCATGGCTTGGTTGTAAAAACCGATTCTTTGGGCAATATGCTTTGGCACCGCTGGTATCCTGAACTTTGGGGGGCCAATATCAATTCGTTGTCTGATTCAACGTACTTGCTAACCAGCTGGACTCCCGATGGATATGGTAGCATGTTGACAAAGATTAATGGTAATGGGGATGTAATATGGCAACGAACTTATTCCTATGGGACAGCTCTTGCGCTATACACTTCCATTCAAACGTTTGATTCAGGGATAGTTTCTGTTGGAATTACAGGTGTTTCAGATGCTAATGGTGATGATGCTTACATCCAAAAAGTAGATGCGGCGGGCAATTTACTTTGGCAAAAGTCATTCAATGGAGTGGCTTCCGGTGTAGATTTTTTCTCGAGCGTAATCGAAACCTCCGATGGGGGTTTATTAATCAATGGTTCAACAAACGAAGGCCTTGCCGGCGGCCAAAACCTCTGGCTCGTAAAGCTCGATAGCATGGGCTGTTTAGAGCCCAACTGCTGGGTGGGCGTTGAGCAAGCCGAAGCCAACACCCTGGGCGTGGCGGTGTACCCCAACCCGGCTAGCGATTGGCTGTATTTAAAATACGACAATACCCATAAAATCACCCTCGAAATCTTCAACCTCAGCGGCCAACGCGTGCTCCACCACCAACACATGGCGCCCAAAGAAGGTATTGAAATTTCGCAGCTCCCCGCCGGGCTGTATTTGTTAAGGTTTGTAGATGAAATGGGCAATGTGGCAACGGAGAAAATAATTGTGGAATAGCGCTGTGTTGAGAGAAAGGTAATTCCTAAAAGAAGTCGTAAGTCTTTGGTCTTTAGTACTTAGTATGCGTGCATTTGAGCTGATTCGAGTGGTGTTGAGCGTATCGTGTATACTGAACTTTGTCGTAAAGCTCAGCTAAGCGGAATTTTTAATTCCGCTTGGAACATCAGCGAATTTGTAATTCGCTTTTACATTTTTTTCGCTTTCATTCTCAAGCCCCGACGTATTCATAGAACTCACAATCCCACCTGAACTCAGTGAAGCTGAATTTATGAATGCGTGTTTGTTTATTCTAAGAATTCATGCTTGCTATGCAGGTGTAATTCCGCTTGGAATTTCAGCGAATTTGTAATTGAAAAGGAGTCTCAAGTCTTTGGTCTTTAGTACTTAGTATGCGTGCATTTGAGCTGAATCGCTTGGTGTGGAGTGAGTCGTTTACTGTGCATTTTGTCGCAGAACACTATTTTACCGAACTAAGCGGCAGCGCCCCGACGTATTCATAGAACTCACGATCCTCAGTAGGTTCCGTTTATAGTCCTTCCTGTTGAATCAATGCCAACACTTCGTCAATGCAGCGTTTTTCGGCTTCGAGATAATGTTTTTGGAGCATTTTGCGGTATAACAGTAAGAAGCGTTTCGAATGCAAATCGCGTTGTAGAACCCGTCTCGCCAATTCGAATTGTTGTTTCATGATGGGGTCGTTGGTTTGGCTATTCGCTTCGTACCAAAGGCAAAGTGCCAGAAAACGAACGTCGTAGGCATATCGTTCCTCTTGTTCTTTTACCCGATAGTCCAGCATTTCAATGATTTGCTCCATGCGATTTCTCTTGCGCTTTAGGTGTTGAAGCTGTTTGTCGGCTAAATCGTGATGTGCCTGCGCTATATAGGGCTCGAGCATGTCGACAATTCCTTGTTGCTCGACTTGTTCGAGGGCTTCAAGCATCACGCGCAAAAGCGCCGTGTTTGCCGATTCCAAACCCGCGTGCAGGCGCCTCGCCTTGGTAGCACTAATGTTGAAAAGTAAGGTAAGCTGCTGGGGGTAAAGCCCAAAGGTTTCACAGAAATAGCGTGTCATGTTAGCAATGGGTCTAACGAAGAATAAAAAATACAGAACTAAAAATAACATTTCGCATAAAAAGAACAAAACAGGAATAAAATAAATTAAACACGATAAAATGTGCAGGGGCAAAAATTTTGATTCTCAGTGAAGCGGAATTTGTGAATGCGTGTTTGTTTATTCTAAGAATTCATGCTTGCTATGCAGGTGTATTTCCGCTTGGAACATCGGCGAATTTGTAATTGAAGTGAGGCTCAAGTCTTTGGTCCTTAGTACTTAGTGGGCGTGGATTCTGGCTGAATCGGTTTGTGTTGAGTGTGTGCAGCACCCTGCCCTCAGTTGAGCACGTTTTTTTAATCCTTTTCGGCCATTGGATGATGCATCATAGGCATTCCACACGGATTAAATGAGAACCGATGGCTGCGCCCGGGATTGGAGCAAGCTACCGTGTAGCGCGGAAAGCCCGATAAGGCGCCCAAATCGCAACTATACTATCTGTTTTCGCAGTGGCCGAATTGTCGGGTTTGCCTACGCTTTGGAAGCGTTTACATACAGTTGTCGGCATTTGGTTTATCTTCGTCGCACAGATATGAATGTGAAGCGTCCCCACCTTTTATTTCTGCTCGTTTTATTGCCCATCGGGTTGTTGGCCAACAAGGATTCCTTGCTCCGGGTAATTCGCAACCCGCCCAATAAGGAGGCCTTGATAACGGCCTATCCGTCGATGGCTTTCGAGTACCATTTGTCGAACCCCGAATCGTCGCTGTACTTCGCCAACAAAGGCATTCGCCTGTCAGATTCGTTGGGCAATCTGTTTCACAAGGGTTCATCGTTAAATATGAGCGGCTTGGCCTATTTTCGGAAGGGTTGGTACGCTACAGCCATTGGGGCATTTAAGCAGGCGGAGGCTCTGTTCCTCAAACTGAACGAACTCGAACAAGCGGCACGCGTGCACCAAAACATGGCCCATGTGTATCAGGGCATGAAGGATTATCGCAATGCGCAGGAATACAACCTGAAGGCTTTAAGGTTTTACGAAAAGGCGAACGATAGTATGCGGATTGCCGCCTGTTATCAGGTTTTGGGAACCGTATTGCGCGAGTTGAAAGACTATGAGCAATCGGCCAGATACCTTGATGAGTCGATTCGCATACTGGCAGCGATGGGACGTATAGATGAACTAGCCAATGCGCATAGCATTAAAGGGAATTTGTGGGCCGCCATGGGCAAAAGAGAGGAAGCCTTGTTGGAGATGAATTTCGCCCTGCCGCTCTACGATAAAGCAGGCGACGTGGCCAACAAGGCCATTACATTCGAAAACATGGCTTCGGTATATGAGAAAAGTGGCGATTATAAACTGGCCGCGGAATACTACGAAAAGGCCATTGCCTTGTTTTCGAAGGTAGGAAGTGAGGTTGATGTGGCCTTTGAGCGCATGCTCAGAACGGGAACCTTGCTTAAATTAAACCGCAGTGCAGAATCGCTGGCCGATTTAGACATGGCCGAACGGGTATTTAAACGCGAAAACATTACCGACTACCTGATCGATTTGTACGAGAAGCGTAGCGAGTGGCTCGCCTTTAACAACAAGCCCGCAGAGGCTTTGCAGATGTTCAAAAAACACATCGCCTTGAAAGACAGTTTGGCGGCCCAGCGCCGGAACGATGAAATGGTGCGCTTTCAGGCTGAATTTGATTTTGAACGCAAAGAAAAAGAGATCGCCTTGCTTAAGGCCGAAGCACTCGCCGGATCGGCCCGTTTACAAAAACGAAATGGTATTATTGCGCTTCTCTTGCTCCTCGGGGCTGTTTCGGTTGGCCTTATTTTGTTTTACCGAAAGCGCAAATTGCTGCAAGATGAGCTGCGCAAACAACAGCTGCTCAATCAAATTGCAGCCGATTTGCACGATGATGTAGGTGCTTCGCTGAGTGCCATTCGCATGTATGGCGAAGTGATTCGAAAAAAAGCGAGCGTATCGGCGCCTGATGTGGTGCCAATAGCCGGGAAAATCAGCGACAATGCCCGTGAGCTGATTCAAAACATGAGCGATATTGTTTGGACCATCAAACCGGGGCAGGAAGAGCTGAAATCGCTCGAAGACCGCCTGCACAACCTCGGCTTGGAATTGTGCAATCCGGCAGAGATTCGCTTCGTGTTCAAAGGCTCAGGGTATTCGGGGAGCTTTGTTTTGCCAATAGATCTGCGCAACGACCTCTACCTCATCTGCAAAGAAGCCCTCAACAATGCCTTAAAGCACGCCAAAGCCACGGTAATTCAAATGAAGTTTGAATACAGCCAGGGGCATTTAAATGTTGAAGTAACCGACAACGGAAATGGTTTTACCCAGGAACGGCCCCAAGGCAACGGCCTGAAAAACATGGAGGAACGCAGCTCCCGGCACAAAGGCCGTTTTGTGGTGAATCAAAATACGCCACAAGGCACAACCGTACGGATAGAACTCCCTTGTTCGCCGCGATAAGCCTTGGTTTTTGTTGTTGAAACTTCGGGCGTTCTGCTCGAACTTTATCAAAAACCAAAGCCATGAAACCCGCACTTTGGATTGCCGGATTGCTCTGTATCGGATTGTGGAGCACTGCAAAGGCACAACAAAACCTGCTTCAGGGAACCCTGAACGCCTTCGAGGTAGAAGCCACCCTGAAGCCCGACACCGTGCTGAGCTCGCCCCATTGGATGATTCACGATTTTGAGTTTATCGACTCCTTAATCGTCGCGCTTACCTACGACCGGCGACCCGACCGCTGTTTTCTTCGGCTTTTCGACGACAACAACCGCGAGCATGAAGCCATCGAACTTCGGGAAAAGCCGTTGGGGCTATTTCGCGATGTGTTTAATCACGTGTACCTCATCGATGAGCAAGGAGTGTATTTAATCGGCACTTCGCCCTTAGCTCTCCATGCCGTGAGCGAAAAGGAGTTTTTCGGGCGCATTTATCCATTGGTGGCCCGTGGCGATTCTGCCTGGTTTTACTCTACATTTTTACGCAACCGACCCGAGTTTGCTTATTTGAAAATCCGTGGCGACACCTTGCATACGGTGCGCGACCGGCATCTGTACGATCTCTACCATGCCGAATACACGTTCCTGCCGATGCATCAAAAGTGCGCTCTGAAAAGGCGCTGCGCACAAACCGGAGAAGACCGCTATGCCCTGGCTGCCGAAATGAGCGGCTTTACCCAATCGCTTTGGTGGCGCGCCCCTTACTCGCCTTTGTTTATGGTGGGCGACACGGTATGGATTGCCGACCATTACCGCGACAGTGTTTTTATTTACCACCAAAACGGCGGGCGAATTACTGCCGCGCCTATGGACTTTCATCACGACAAAGCCTACAAGCGAGAGATTTTGTTCGACCCTGAAAGCCGAATCCGATACGCCCGCTACGAGCACCACGGCCGGATTAAACTCGTTCCGCTCGACGATTGGGCAAACACCCGGCAGCCGGGGCGTTCTTTGCAACATCGCTACGTCGAAAAACTTAAGGTTTACAAAGGTAAAGCCTGGTATTTGTACCGCCCTTTCGAATCGAGCCAGAATACATTTTTGTATGCAGAGTTTTTGGGGAAATGATAAGCACGGTTCCATCACCCTTTTGTGGGATGCCTCTTCGTCCGATTGCTGCGTCGCATTTGCTACTTTTGAGCAATGAGTTCCATTCGTGTAGTGCTTTTTGAGGACAACTTCCATCTACGGGAAAGCTTGTATTTTTTAATTGGAGCTGAGCCTGATATGGAGTGCGTAGGCGCCTTTGCCGATTGCAGTGGTTTGGAAGCGCAAATTACGGCGGCCAAGCCTGATGTCATTCTCATGGACATTGAAATGCCCGGTATGAATGGGATTGAAGCGGTGGGGCAAATCAAACGGGTATTCCCGGATATACCGGTATTGATGCAAACCATTTTTCAGGACGACGAGCACATTTTTAATGCCTTGTGTGCAGGGGCTTCCGGCTATTTGCTCAAAAGTGCGGATGCACATCATTACCTGCAGGCCATTCGCGATGTTCGCCAGGGCGGAGCCCCGATGAGCGGACCGGTAGCCCGACGGGTACTTGAGCTATTCCAGAAGAATGTAAAACCGGAATTGCGCAACGACTACGAGCTCACCCAAAAAGAAAAGGAAGTGTTGGCCGAACTGATTGAAGGGAAAAGCTTCAAGATGATTGCCGATTCTTTGGGTATTTCGTACGAAACAGTACGCTCACACATGAAAAGCATTTATGCCAAGCTGCATGTGCACAGCAATACCGAAGCGGTGATCAAAGCGCTTAAGGAGCGAATCGTGTAAACCGGGCTTGTTGGCCTTTTCGGCGCAGTTCGGGGCGCAGCCAAATGGCTGAAGAAATTCCACTGCGATGGAGGGTATCGAAAAATGCCCGCTGAAGTCTCAGAACATCATCTGATGCGAGCCGCGGACAAAACGCAGAGCCTGTGTTTTCGGCGCTTTCAGTAAACCCTAATCATTATATCAGCCCCAAAACATACTGAAAAGCGGTGCAGCCGGCATTGTTCAACCGCGCGTTGAAGCGCCTTCGTTAGAGCTATGGCGTTTTTGCGAGTAAGCCGATTTTCAACCCCATCAAAAAAGGCCGTGATGTTTCCACCACGGCCTTTTCCAGATTAGGTTAGGGTTTATTGTTTTGCTCCGCTTAAGGTCTTGCTTCCCTCTTGCTGGGTTTTAGCTCCACGCATTTTGATCACGTCTTCCATCATAGGTGAGTTGCCAATCATACGCTTAGAGGCCGGCTGTCCATACAATTCAGGCGCGAGGTATTTTCCACGGCGATTCTCAGGTTTCATCTGCTCTGCCTCACCACGCTCAGGGTAGGTCTGCAGGTACAAGTCGTTACGCTGAGCAGTTACTTGCCAAGAGATTTTCTGTCCGGCATTACCCCCTGCAATTTCAAAACGACCGTTTTCCAGCTCCTTGCTCACATAAATGCTTGGGGCAGGAGCACCAATGGCTGTGAGAATGTAGCTAAAGTCTTTGTTGATGGCATCAAAATAAGAAGGCATTTCAATAACCGCCTTACCACTGGCGTCGAGCACAATGTTTCCACGGTAAATATTCAACACCTCGTTTGATTCCACCGCGAAATGCTTAAGGAATTTGTTCTCCGGATCTTGCGGGTGATCAATTGTGAAAGGCTTCACACCCAGGGCTGTCATATCGCCTAACGAGAGAATGCCGGTTAATGAGGCCACGCCAAATCCCCCCACGTCGGAGTTCCCTAACACACCCACAAATCCGCCATTACCGGTTACCCCGGCAGCATCATCAACACCATTGTCAGGAGCTACGTTCAGACCAAACACACCAGTCCCGGCTGGTTGTTGCGTTTGTCCAAGTACCCCAAAATAACCCAAGCCGGTAACACCAGGGTTGGCAATGGGTGGGTTTGCGGTAAGATTAATGCCCAATGTTGGGTTTTGATGCAATCCAAAAACGCCTGAGCCACCGGCCACAAACGATTGCCCTGAGGTCCCCTGAAATCCGTTTCCATCCACACCTGAGCCGCCTGTAGTCCGTAAATTATTTCCGAACACCCCGGCAAAACCGGTTGCGTTGGCGGCCACTTCACCGGTAACGCCCGACCCGGCAGCAGCCGAGAAACCTAAGATGGCAGAGTTGTTCGCCTGGTTGGTATTGGTGGAAGCTTCGATGGCCGCAAATTGATTGGCCGGAGCAGTACTTTCCGCAAGGATGGCAGCACCGTTGCCACCTGAAATTCCGGCACGAATAGCTACTGCGTTGATTGTTCCATTTCCGCTTGGAAGTGTGGCCTGCACAGGCCCTGCATCAGCGGTTATCTGACGGCCGGCACCGGCTCCTCCGAAGTCATAGGCCGCGTCAAGTGTTCCTCCACCTGTTCCGGCCGGACCTTGTGGACCTGCCGGGCCTGCCGGACCTTGAGCCCCGGCCGGACCAACCAACGAGATACCGGCTCCCCAGCTACCCGCAGTCTTAGGTCCAAACAATGTGTTATTCGCTATATTGATGTAAAAATCTCCATTCGCACCCAAACCTGCCGCTGGTGCTCCCGAGCCACTCAAGATCGTGCGGCCATCGGTTCCAGCCGGACCTTGAGTACCTTGTGGACCTGCTGCACCCGCCGGGCCCGCAGGACCTGCCGGGCCTGCAACACCCTGAGCCCCTGCTGCACCTGCCGGACCAGCCGGGCCTGCAACACCTGCTGGGCCCTGTGCACCCGCAGGACCTGCCGGGCCTGCCGGACCTTGAACTCCTGCCGGGCCTGCTGCACCCGCTGGGCCTGTTGCACCAATGGCTCCTGCTGCACCTGCCGGACCTTGTGGACCTACCGAGCCTGCCGGGCCTTGTGGACCCGCCGCGCCTGTAGCGCCTCTACAATCTAGAGCATCCCAAAAACCGTCGTTGTTCACATCTTCTGCAGGGTCGGTATTCCCATTCCCGTTGGTGTCCCAACAATTTAGTCCACCACCCGGACCTGCCGGACCTTGTGGGCCTTGTGCACCCGCCGGACCCGCTGGGCCTGTGGCTCCGGTAGCTCCTGCCGGGCCTTGTGGACCTGCCGGGCCTGCTGGGCCTGTTGCACCAGCCGGACCGGCCGGACCGGGAGGACCTTGAGGACCTTGAGGACCTACGCTACCGCCGCCGCCATTGCCCGACGTTTCAGCATAAAATGCGTAAGGCACGGAAAGAAGCTCACTGGCTCCTAAATCGGTGTAGTTGGTGCCACCCGCCGGGTCTACCTCTACTTTTACATATTGGTTGGCCGTATTCCAGGTAACATCACCAAATGTTCCGGTAAGCGGTGTTCCTGCACCAATCTTTAAATTAAAAAGTCCGAAACTATTGGTGTTTGCCGTATGACGCTCAGCATATTGCACCGTTCCGGTTGCAGAACCTTGCAAAATTGAAATACGGACTGCTATTGACTGATTGACGAGGACACTTCCGGAGGCGTTTCGGGCAATGGCCTGATAATTAATTCCGTTGGGTACCGCTGTTTGTGCTTGCAGGGTTTGGCTCAACAACAGGAGCGCAAATGCTGCCAAGGCAAGTAATCGTTTTCTCATGATATTGGAGTTTATTAACTGTGTGACTTGTTGATTCTAAGTGTGTTTTGACGAAGGCCATCAGTACTGCTCAAACGAAGCAAATACACGCCTGAGGCGAGATGACTCAGCGCTATGTCGAACTGTTGCTGACCGGGAATTAGTTGAATGATTCGGCTTTCACTTACCCGTCGACCAGAGGCATCGAGCAGCTCTAACACCAAAGATTCGGCATCGGTGCTGTTCAGGCTCAAGGTTACTAACTGATCGGCCGGATTGGGAAACACGCCGGCGTTCCAAGCATACTCCGGGCTAAACACGGAGGCAATGATAAACTTATCGGGTTGGTGAAAACCCTGGGTAAGCGTTGAATTGCCCGCGGTAACTGTGCTCACTGCAGCCAACTCACCAATGGTGTAGGAAAGCTCAAACTGGGCGTTTTGAAAATGCTGGCCCTGAGAGGCAAACACCTGAGGCGACAGCTGTACTGTTTGGGCATGCAAACCCAAACCCGACAAAGCCATCGCCATCAAAGCAATGATGTATCTTTTCATGTGTCTGTGGATTAAACGAAAGATGAGTGAAACAACAAATATAGAAGCGTGGTAATCTTTCACCAATAAAAAAACCTTGTCGTTCAAAGGCGAAAATCAGATAAGACCCTAAGGCTTCCAATGGCGCAAAACCCTCAGTGCAGCATTTCGACCGCTCAAAGCAACACCCGGAATACCTTGCCCAGGATACACCGAATCGCCGCACAAATACAGGTTCTTCAAGGGGTTTGCACCCATCATCTGCCAGGGCTTAATGTGCCGGAATTGCGGATAACCACCTACAAAACCCCATGCCCGGCCCGTCCATGCAGCCCAGTCGGACGGCTCGGAAACGTGAGAATAAATAAGATGAGCGGAGTTCAACAAACCGCGTTTTTCTAAAAGTGCAATCGACTGCTCGGCCCATTTCTGTTTGTTAACGTCCGACAATCCCAAGGTGCGTGCATGTGTGCTAACCGATCCCACCCTGTAGCCTTCGGGGGCCCGCAAATGGTCGTTTGGAGCACTCTCACTGAAAAATATACTGCCTGAGGTGGACTGGTGCACCTGGTGGTGCAGCGCCTCATTGGCCGCCCCTTCTGATTTATACACCAAACCCAACTGAAGCGCGGAGTTGAGTTGCTCGGCGCGCATCTGGCCGGGCATCAGCGACCGCTGCATAGAGTCATCCTCCAGCAATTCTACCAAATTGTTTAGCGGCAATCCCGAAACCAGGCGTTTCGCTCGAAATTCGCCGGTATCCGTCTGCACAACCCAGGTATTGTCACGATATGCTATTCCGGTAATACCCGATTTCAAGGCCAGCGACCCTCCATCACGCAACAAGGCGTCGGTAAAGGCTTTCACCATCGAGATCATCCCACCGGGAACATAATAGTTCGGAAAATTTGTGTAGCACAAGGCTGTAGCCCCAAAAAGCATATTCACCTCGCTGCGGGTATTCTGGGCGGTTATGAGCAATTGTTGGTCGACAAAGCGGCAAAACGCCTCATTGCGGTGGAGGCCGAATTCCTGCAAGGCCTCCTGTACCGTGCTGAAGGCAAAGCGCAGCATGGGCGCATCGCTCAGTCGAAACTGGGGCAGCAAGGACGGTAAATCGCGCCACTGCTGAATCGGGAAAAATGGATAACGCCCCGAACTGCTCCATACAAAACGGCTTACCTTCATGCACAAGTCCCAAAACCCGGCTTGCCTTCGATCTCCGAAAACCGAGGAAGCCTCTTCTTTCCAGCGCTCAAAATGGGCGTGGCGAGTAATCTTCTGCCCATCGGGAAGGAATACATCCATTGGCACTTCGAGCATGCGCGCATCAAACCGTATGTCGGCCTCATCCATCACCCTTTGCAAAGGCATACCATCGCCCAGACCCACCAGTGTTGTAGCGCCACTTTCGAAAACGTAACCCTTACGCCAATACGATGAAGCGCATCCACCCGGCAAATAATTGCGCTCCAATACAAGCACCTTAAGCCCCTTTCGGGCCAACAAAACCGCAGCGCTGAGTGAGGCCATCCCGCCACCGGCGACAATTACCTCGTATACCTCTTCGGAAGGTGCGGCCAAAGAACTGTAATGCTGAACTGGATTGGGCACTTGCATGGTGGAAAAACAGCCGGAAGCACAGAGTGTTTCGCCGGGGAAACAAAATCTTGTTGGGTGGCTTTATGAACAATCTTTCAACAGGCTCGTTTACCTCTGACTTATGAAAGTTTCGGTATTCAGAAAAGAGCGCTTCAACGCCGCACACCGATTACACAATCCACTTTGGGATGATGCCAAAAATGCCCTGATTTTCGGCAAGTGTAATAACCCCAATTACCACGGACACAACTATGAGCTTATTGTAGAAGTGCGTGGAGAAATCGACCCGGAAACAGGGTATGTAATCGATATGAAGGTGCTAAGCGGCCTAATCTCCGAAGAAATTACCGAGCGATACGACCACAAAAACCTCAACCTCGATGTTGAGGAGTTCAAACAACTAAACCCCACCGCCGAAAATATCGCAGTTGTGATATGGCAAAGGCTGCGCAGTCGCCTCGATGCGCGTTTTGAATTACGCATTAGACTTTATGAAACAGAACGAAATTTTGTTGAATTCAGTGGAAACTGATTTGAATATGATCGACCTGATTGGCGATGAGCACATCAGCACCTCTGTAGACACTCCGCTACGCGAGGATGCATTCGCGTTAAGCGACAAAGAAAAAATGGCCAAGATTGAGCTCCATTTCCGCGAAATCATGGAAACCTTAGGCCTCGATCTGAACGACGACAGCCTGCGTGGAACCCCAAAGCGAGTGGCCAAAATGTACGTTCAGGAAATTTTCTCAGGGCTCAACCCGGCCAATAAGCCCAGCGTTGCGCTCTTTGAGAATAAATACCAGTACAACGAAATGTTGGTGGAGAAAGACATCACCTTCTTCTCCAACTGCGAGCATCACTTTGTGCCCATCATGGGCAAGGCGCACGTTGCCTACATTTCGAATGGCTATGTAATCGGGCTTTCAAAAATCAACCGGATTGTCCAGTATTTCGCCAAACGCCCACAGGTGCAAGAGCGCCTCACCGTGCAAATTGCTGAAGAGCTCAAGCGTGTGCTGAAAACCGACGATGTGGCCGTGGTAATTGATGCCGCCCACCTCTGCGTTTCCTCACGAGGCATTCAGGATGTGAACTCCGCAACGGTAACCTCACATTTCTCCGGCAAATTCCGCGAGGAAAACACCCGCCGCGAATTTTTCAACTACCTCAGCCTCGAAAAGTAATGCCCACACCCCTCAACATTGCCATTGTTGGCGCCAGTTCGGGCATTGGTCTGGCGCTTTGCACCCAACTGCTGGAAGATGGCCATCATGTTTGGGCCTTTTCGCGCAGCACTGGAGCGCTGCCCACACACCCGAATTTGCATTACACTGCTTTCGATGCACTCGGTACTGATAGCCTGCAGGCATCGCTTCCGGCTCAGTTGCACGGACTTGCCTATTGCCCGGGAACCATCAACCTGATGCCTTTCCACCGCATCAAACCCGAGCAATTTCAGGAAGAATTTGAACTCAATGTGATGGGCGCCATCCGCAGCATTCAATCGGCACTGCCCGCCCTGAAAGCAGCAGGCTCAGCCTCGGTGGTCCTGTTCAGCACGGTGGCCGTACAAACCGGAATGCCCTTCCACGCCTCCATTGCCGCTGCTAAAGGCGCCATCGAAGGCCTTACGCGTTCGCTGGCTGCGGAATACGCAGCTCAACGCATCCGTTTCAATGCCATCGCACCTTCGCTTACCGATACGCCTTTGGCTGCACGACTCACCGCAACACCGGAGAAAAGGGAAGCCTCCGACAAACGTCACCCCATCGGTCGCATGGGAACACCCGAAGATTTAGCCAACCTGAGCGCATTCCTGCTCTCCAACAAAAGCAGTTGGATTACCGGACAGGTGCTTCACGCCGATGGCGGCATGGGAAGCCTTAAACTGATTGGCTAAATGCGCAAGTACACCTTCAGCGACATTGGCGCGCTCCCCGACCGCTTTCGCCGCACTTTCATCAATTCGCTTCACGGGCTTAGGCCTGCGCTTTTGCTGGGTAGCCGTTCGGCGGATGGCCTTGAGAATCTCGCCATTTTTAGCCAGATTCTTCACATTGGTGCCAATCCGCCCCTCACGGGAGTGCTGTTTCGTCCCGACACTGTTGAGCGGCACAGCCTGCAAAACATTCGGGAAACCGGCTTCTTTACCCTCAACAATGTGACGGAGCCGATGGCTGAATCTGCCCACCAAACCTCAGCACGGTACCCGCAAGAACACAGTGAATTTGAGGCCGTTGGGCTGAATGCGCAGTACAGAGAGGGCTTTGTTGCACCCTTTGTGGAATCCTCAACCTTACAAATCGGGTTGAAGCTGCATGCCGAACTCCCCATTGATGCGAACGGAACCATTTTGGTGATTGGCCAAATTGAGGTGATTTATCTTCCCGAAGCGGCACAGCTTGAAGACGGCTTGGTTCGGCATCAGGTGGCCGGAAGTCTCGCAGTAGCCGGTTTGGATATGTATTTTCGTCCGGAGCCACTCGTACGTTTCAGCTACGCCAAGCCTGATTTACCCCTGCAAAACCTCGAATTCTAAATCCGATGGAAAATGTGGTTGTTTTTTGGTTCCGCCGCGACCTACGCCTAGACGACAATGCCGGATTTTATCACGCCCTGCGCAGTGGCCAAAAGGTGCTTCCCCTCTTCGTGTTTGATGGGAATATTCTCGACCGGCTGGAGGACAATGATGATGCACGGGTGACCTTCATTCACGATGAAATTCAGCGGCTGCAAAGGGAGCTTAAAGCCTTGGGCTCCGACCTCTTCACCCAGTATGGAACGCCCGATGAGGCTTTCGACAAGCTAAGCTCCCAATACTTGCTCAAGGCCGTGTACACCAACCACGATTATGAGCCCTATGCCAGGCACCGCGACGACAACATAAGGGTCAAATTGCAGGCGAAAAACACCGCTTTTCACACCTTCAAAGACCAAGTGATTTTTGAAAAAGATGAGGTGTTGAAAGATGACGGCAAGCCGTACACCGTGTTTACGCCATACTCAAGGAAGTGGAAGGCTAAAATGAAGCCTTACTATCTGAAGCCCTACCCGACAGAAAAGTATTTCAAGGCTTTGTTGGCATTTACGGCTCCTGAGATTCCCACCCTCGAATCGATGGGCTTTACCCGAAGTAACATCACGGTGCCTTCGCGTGAACTCAACATTGAGATTTTGAAAGTGTACAAAGACAAACGCGATTTGCCAGCCGTAAAAGGAACAACGCGCCTAAGTGTACACTTGCGCTTTGGCACCATTTCCATCCGCCAGCTGGCTGCAGAGGCCTCGAACTATAGCGAGGCCTGGCTTAACGAGCTCATCTGGCGCGATTTCTACCAGATGATACTTTGGCATTTCCCGCATGTTGTGGGAGGCGCCTTTAAACCCGCTTACGACCGCATTGAATGGCAGCAAGACACTAAGCTGTTTCAACGCTGGTGTGAGGGTAAAACCGGTTACCCCATTGTAGATGCCGGCATGCGGGAGTTGCTCAATACCGGCTTTATGCACAACCGTGTGCGGATGATTGTGGCCAGCTTTCTCACCAAACATTTGCTCATCGACTGGCGTTGGGGTGAGGCCTGGTTTGCGCGAAAATTGTTGGATTTCGACCTTGCCTCCAACAACGGCGGCTGGCAGTGGGCTTCCGGTTCAGGCTGTGATGCCGCGCCTTATTTCAGGGTCTTTAATCCGGCCCTGCAAACCGAAAAGTTCGACCCCAAAGCCGAATACATCCGCAAATGGGTTCCGGAGTTTAACGACCCCTGGAAATACGGAAAACCCATTGTTGAACACAGCTTTGCCAGAAACAGGGCCATCGAAACCTACAAGAAAGCACTCGGGCCAACCGAATGAAAGGCGTAAAAAAACAACACCTGCCTACGAAAACCTGCGCCACCTGCGGCCGACCATTCACCTGGAGAAAGAAATGGGAGAAGGTGTGGGAAGAGGTGAAATATTGCAGCGACACTTGCCGGAAAAAGCGGTAAGCTGAAATAAACATTTACGAGCATAAAGAATTATCCAATCTGGAGCAAATCCAAACCCCTGTTGACAGTATAGCGCTGAAAACATCAAGACTAATTGTGATTAACTCCGGCTTATCTCCATTATTTGTTAGAAAAAGCATGTAAGATAGAATCTGAGCCAACACGGATTCCTCGCCCAATCATCAACCACCATCCTCATTTTTTCAAGCCCACCGAACCAAAGCAAAGTCCCGGGGTTTTTTGGGTATGAATTCAACTGCTCTGGTGTGGTTCCGCAACGACCTGCGCCTCCACGACCATCAAGCCCTTAGCGACGCCACTCAACACCACAGCCATTGTTTGGCCATTTACAGCTTTAACCATAAAACCCTAAAGCATACAGGGCTTGCTTCTCGAGGGCCTTTCCGTAAACAATTCATCAACGAGGCACTCATCGATCTCAGCCAAAGCCTCGCAGCACTTAACATTCCCCTGCTGGTGACTGATGAATCGGCCACAGAGGCCATCCCCAAACTGGTCAACGAACATACAATCAATGCTGTTTATGCCCACCGCGAACAGGCATTTGAGGAGCAGAACGATGAGCAAAGTCTTCTCAACTCGCTCCGCATTCCACTCAAACTCTACGATGGCGGCTACCTTGTCATGCCCGCAGACCTGCCTTTCGACGACGATAAAATCCCCGACATATTCACTCAGTTCCGGAAGAAGGTTGAATCCCTGAGCACCTTCCGTACACCACTTCCCGCCCCAACGAAGGTGATGCTGCCACTGGAGCTGAAATCAACAAACCTCAATCCGACCAACACCTCCATCGATCCTCGCACAGCATTTCCCTTTCGCGGGGGCGAAAAAGCTGCACTTCAACACCTGAAAACCTATATCTGGGAAAACCAATACATCGCCACCTACAAGGAAACGCGAAACGGCTTACTTGGTAGTGCATACTCCTCCAAAATGAGTCCATGGCTGGCTTGTGGTTGCCTCTCGCCCCGAAAAATCTATGATGAGGTGAAACGCTTTGAGCGGGAAGTGATCGCCAACGATTCAACCTATTGGCTCATCTTTGAATTGCTGTGGCGTGACTATTTCCGCCACGTTTACCGCAAATTTGGCTCACGTTTCTTCTTTCGAAACGGTCTGGCCCTTCGACCAAGTCCGAAGAAAATGCGCAAGAACACCGACATTTTTCACCGCTGGACTGAAGGCCAAACTTCCGAACCCTTCGTTGATGCCAACATGCGCGAACTGAAACTTACCGGTTTTATGAGCAACCGCGGTCGGCAAAATGTGGCCTCGTTTCTCGTCAACGACCTCGGCATCGACTGGCGCTGGGGCGCGGAATATTTTCAGCACCAACTGATCGACTACGACGTTTACTCCAACTGGGGCAACTGGGCCTACGTTTCGGGCGTGGGCAACGATCCGCGCGAAGACCGCTACTTCAACGTGCGCAAACAGGCTCAGATGTACGACCCAGAGGGCTTGTTTGTAAAAACGTGGCTTTTTTGAGTCTTTAGACTGAGTTGGGGGGACGTTTTTTATGGGGGCGTACAACGTATTGCGTATTACGTACTGCGTTTTTACGCGTAAGGCTTGAGGTAAACGTTTCCAAATGTTATCGAGAGCTCCGCCGGAGCGGGACTTTGTTCAGGACAAAACTTGGGCAATGTAAATTACTATAAGCCATGAAAACACAACTCTTATAACTTAAACTACCTTTAAACCAAAGCTTCGGGGTTATTTGAGCACTCAAATGTTACCCCACTTTATACTTTATACTTTGCAACTCAACTACACCCAAATGGTTTCCCCAAAACCCTCTAAAGACTAAAGACCAAAGACTTAAGACTCTATATCTAGTCTTGAGTCCTGAGTCTGGAGTCTTTAGACTTTGTTCACAAAAACATTCGGGTTTATAATATTATTGTGAGCCCCAAAACATCAAGCTTATAACTTAAACTCCCTTTAAACCTGAACTTCGGGGTTATTTAAGCACTCAAATGTTACCCTGCTTTATACTTTATACTTTATACTTTGCAACTCAACTACACCCAAATGTTAATTAAAGTCCATCTAAAGACTCAAGACCCAAGACTACAGACTATCTTCGCCCCATGAGCACAGCGCAAATCGCCGAAGCTTTTGCGGCAATCATTGGCTTGATGGGTGTTTGGCTTACCATCAAACAGCGCCCTCTTGGCTGGTTTTTAGGCACGCTCGGCTCAGCTTTGTATGTGCTCATCTTTTTCCACGCCCGCTTTTATGCCGAATCCGTGCTCCAGCTTTTCTACGTGGGCATGGGTTTGTATGGCTGGCTCCGCTGGCGCGGTGATGACCAACAGCCTTTCCATATTTCACGGTTGAAGGCTTTACACTGGTTCCTGTTCGCCACCGCCTTAACGGCACTCACCTTTGGGATTGGAACGCTGCTCGATCGCTTTTCCAATACTGATGTGCCGTATATGGATGCCTTTTTGGCCTCTTCGGGATTGCTAATCACACTGTTGATGGCCGGAAAATACCTCGAGAACTGGATTCTCTGGGTGCTTATCGACCTTCTCTCTTCGGGCTGGTACTGGCATCGCGAACTGCATTTCACCGCAGTGCTCTACCTGGCCTTCGCCATTTTGGCCATTCAAGGAAATATACGTTGGCTCAAACAATGGAAAACACAATCTGCATAGCCATCACCGGACCGGAAAGCACCGGAAAATCGGCCTTGAGTCAACAACTCGCCCAAAGCACCCAGGGCCTGGTGGTGCCCGAGTTTGCCCGAACTTACCTGAGTACCCTTAACCGGAAATACACCGCTGCCGATGTGGAATACATTGCACGACGACAGCTTGCCCTTGAGCGCCTGTTGCGTTCGGCAAAGCCTGATGTGTTGTTTTGCGATACCGACTTGTTGGTTATCCGGGTGTGGATGGAGTTCGTCTTCGGCCACTGCCCGCGTTGGATCGTCAAGGCATCCGCCGGCAGGCAATACCACCTGAGCCTGCTCACCGACATCGACCTGCCTTGGGAAGACGACCCGCTTCGCGAGCACCCCGGACAGCGAAAAGCCCTGTTCGAGATTTACCAACACCACCTGATTGCCCTGGGCCGGAATTTTAAAGTCATCCGCGGAAGCGGCCAAAACAGACTACAAAACGCGCTGCAGGCAATGCATGATGCCGGACGGCTTTCGAGCCTCAACACAATTTCCCCTACTTTTGCCGTTTCTTAACGTGGTGAATCGAATACCCTACTTTATTGTTTCTGCTGTTCTGGCCCTGTTGATGCTGTGGATGAGCGCATGCCGCAAAGATGTGCTCAATACCGACCCATCGGCCAAGCTGAGCTTTAGCAACGACTCGGTGTATTTCGATACTGTTTTTGTAACCTTCGGCTCGGTTACCAAGCGCTTTAAGGTTTACAATCCGCACTCCGAGCGAATCCGCATTTCGAACATCCGACTCTCTGGAGGAAACAACTCTTTTTTTCGACTCAACATCGACGGCTTACCGGCCAACGAAGCCAGCAATGTTGAAATTGAAGGCGGCGATAGCATCTTCGTGTTCTGCGAAGTAACCATCGACCCCAACAACGAGCTCAACCCTTTTGTGGTGAGCGATAGCGTAATGTTCGAAACCAACGGAAATACCCAACAGGTGAAACTGGTGGCTTATGGGCGCAACGCCGATTTCTTTCGCCCCACCAACTTTCCCACCAACGGGTTTCCGGCCTATTCGGTATTGGATGGCAGCACCACCTGGACCAATGTCAAACCCAAAGTGATTATCGGTTACCTTGTGGTTGACTCGGCCCAAACCCTCACCATTGAAGCCGGAACCCAGGTTTTTCTCTACAACAACTCCGGACTTTGGGTGTATAAACAGGGAACCCTCAAGGTAATGGGCACCGCCACCGATTCGGTGGTTTTTCAAGGGGTGCGCAAAGAACCCGAATACCGCGAAGAACCCGGCCAATGGGACCGCATTTGGATTAACCAGGGCAGCACCGGCAACGAGATCCACTATGCCGTTATCAAAAATGGCAACATCGGCCTCCAACTCGAAGATGTGATTGAATTGGGCGTCGCTCCGCAAGGCGCCCTCACCTTGAGCAACACCCGAATCAGAAACATGCGGGCTTTTGGCATTTACGGCGTAGGCTACCGCCTCGATGCCTGGAATACGGTAGTGGGCAATTGCGGAGCCTATGGATTGGCCTTCATTCGCGGCGGGAACTACCGCCTCCGTCATTGCACTTTCGCCAATTATTGGGGCAAAAGCGTACGCTCAGAACCCAATGTGTTCTTAAGCAATGCTCAAAACCGGGGAGGGCAAACAATTATTTCCGACCTCAACTTCGAATTCGCCAACGGCATTGTGTACGGCAACCTCCAAAATGGCAACGAACTCGTGGTAGAAGGCGAAAGTGGAGCCGCCTTGAACTGGCAGTTTAAAAACAGCCTGCTGCGCATCGATAATGCCGACATCAACACCTCCGACCCTACGCATTTTGTAAACATCAGGCTCAACGAAGACCCGGCTTTTATTGATGTTCAGCAACAAAACTACCGCATTGGTTCAGGCTCACCGGCCAGAAACTGGGGCTCGCCCGAAGTAGTGAATGCTTCGCCCGCCATACCTACAGACCTGCTCGGAAACAGCCGTATGGCCGACGATGGCCCTGATGCAGGTGCCATTGAGTATGTACCGTAAGGGATTTTCGCTTAGCTTTGTGTCGAATTAACACTTAATCATGCAACATATTGCGGTTTTAACTTCGGGTGGCGATGCGCCGGGCATGAATGCCGCCATTCGCGCTGTGGTGAGAACAGGGCTATACCACAACATGCAGGTTTCCGGCTCGGTAGCGGGCTACGAAGGGCTCATCAACAATGAGTTTCGCGATATGAATTCGGCCTCCGTGGGCAACATCATTCAACGTGGAGGAACCATTCTTAAAACGGCGCGCAGCAAACGATTCATGACGCCCGAAGGCCGCAAGCAAGCCTACGAAAACCTCAAGGCTCGCGGCATCGAAGGGCTGGTGGTGATTGGTGGCGATGGCTCCTTCCGTGGGGCCGAAGTGTTGGCCACCGAATACCCCGACATCCGCGTGATTGGCATTCCGGGAACCATCGACAACGACCTCTTCGGCACCGATTTTACCATTGGGTACGATACGGCCATCAACACCGTGGTAGAAGCCGTCGACAACATCCGCGACACCGCCTCTTCGCACAACCGCTTGTTCTTCGTAGAAGTGATGGGCCGCGACGCCGGACTGATCGCCCTACGCTCAGGCATTGCCGTGGGCGCCGAAGCCATCCTCATTCCCGAAACCCAAACCCACGTCGACAAGCTCATTGCTCAGCTCGAACGCGGCTGGAAACGCCAAAAATCCGGACACGTAATCATCGTTGCCGAAGGCGATGACGCCGGCGGGGCCTTCAAAATCGCCGAGCTCGTGCAGCAAAAGTTCGATAAACTCGAAACCAAGGTAGCCATCCTCGGTCACATCCAGCGGGGCGGAAATCCAACCTGCATGGACCGTGTTTTGGCCACTCGACTCGGTTACGAATCTGTTGAAGCACTGCTCGCCGGGAAAAACCGTGTAATGGTGGGGCAGAAAGCCGGAAAAGTAGAATTTACGCCACTTTCCCAAGCCGTAAAGCACATTATGGATGTAAACGACACCATTCTGAAAATGGCCGAAATCATGTCGTTGTAAAATTTTGAGTCCAACCGCTTGTTGAATTCGATTCTACCCTATCTTCACCCAACAACATAATACAATCGTTTTTTGAAAAAAGTCAGTTTTAGCAACGGAGACAATTCCTTCTCCGAAGCACTCCACCGCGAAGTGAGGAAGTATTTTGAGGAGACGCGGCAATCACAAACGGGCGACTATCGCCTGTATCTGAAAACGGCCTTCTTAATTCCCGCAAGTTTAGGCATTTACCTCAGCCTATTGTTCATTTCAATGCCTACAACGCTGGCCGTTTTATTGTGCTTAATCATGGGCTTCTTCTGGGCCTGTATCGGCTTCAACATCATGCACGATGCCTGCCACGGAAGCTATTCCAACAACAAAACCCTCAACTACATCATGGGTCTTACCATGAATGGCCTGGGTTCCAATGCTTTTATCTGGAAACAAAAGCACAACATCATCCACCACACCTACACCAATGTGGATGGGGTCGACGACGACATCGCCAAATCGCCCGTGTTGCGCCATTGCTTCTCGCAACCCTGGAAACCGGCACACAAGTACCAGCACATTTACATGGTGCCGCTTTACGCCATCTCGTCGGTACTTTGGGCCCTGCTCACCGATTTTCAGAAATACTTCAAAAAAGACATCAATGGCACGCCCATGCAGCATTTCCCCATGAAGGAACATGTTATTTTTTGGGCCACCAAAGTGCTCTACATCGTGTTTTACCTCGCTATTCCCATTTACGTGGTTGGTGTTGGTCCAGCGCTGGCCGGCTATTTCATCGCCAATGCCGCAATGGGCCTCACTATGGCGTTGGTGTTTCAGTTGGCACACGTGGTCGATAACACCCAGTTTATAGACGCCACACATGTCGACGGAAAAATGAAAATCGAAGACGCCTGGGCCATCCACCAGCTGCGCACCACCTCTAACTTTGCCATGAACAGCAAATTGGTAAGCTGGTTTGTTGGCGGCCTCAATTTCCAGGTCGAGCATCACCTGTTTCCCAAAGTGAGCCACGTGCATTACCCGGCCATCAGCAAAATTGTGCAGCGCGTTTGCCAGGAGTATGGCGTGGAATACAAATACATACCCTCGCTGGGCAGCGCTATCGCAAGCCACTTCCGCACCATGAAACGCTTCGGAAGCCGCGAGAAGGAGTTCAGCCTGACCACCGCCGCCATCGCCTGAAAAATCCCGAACAAGACCACCTGTTCGTCCAATACTCAAAGCCTGGAGCCCATCAACGCTTCGGGCTTTTTCTTTTGGGCGCATGCCTCGCTGAGCAGCACGGTTCGCTGAAGCTGCATCGCCGGGCACCGCGTGTTTCGCTGCTACTCCTCAGCCAGAGGCCCACTCACACTCGCTCCCGCGCTTCCCTCTCGCTCTTACTCCCACACCCACTCTGTCTTGCGGGGTATCCGCTGCACCCGCTTGCGCGACGCTCCACGAGTTGAAAGGTTAAAGTTAAAAGTTGAAAGGGCCCCAATGGCCTAATTTACGTTTCAATCGTGTAATTTAATATCCAAGCGGTTCTCTACTCGTATGGCGGATTCTAAGAATTCTGATTTCTCTTGCGTCAAATTTAATTTGATACGTAATTCTATAACTGAATACTATAAAGGCTCTAAAATCCTTATCGGAAGGAGACTTCAGTTTATCTAACTCAAACGATAAGGGATTAACTTTTATTTGTTCAATACGGTCAAGAACAGCATTCTTAACAATCTTAGGGGCATGGATACTTTGCTCTTCTAAAAAGATCAATATTTCTTTGAACTGGCCTAATGCCTCTATATCCCAAACCACTTTTAAAGGTTTGGCTTTTACCATTTTTCAATTTCTTTTAAGGCTTCCTTATGAGAAACCGACTCGCCTCTCTCAACTCTCTCAACAGCCTCATTAAGTTCTTTATTATACTGTTTTCTGCTTGTTCGCTTGCCATCACTGTCAACGTGTAAAAGTCCCTTAATCATTTCAAGAACAAGAGATTGCTGCTTCAATGAAAGCATGGGTAAATATTCTTCTACTTGTTTCCTTATGGCACTTGCTGTCATTACTGGGTTATTAGGAACTCTAACAAATTTACAAAATCCATCTCAAGCCTTAACAGGATTATAAACCGTAATGTGTAAACTATTCTTTGGTCGAAACAAAACCAATCTAAACATTTTCAATTCATTAAAGAACCCTCGATCCAGCAGCCTTCAACACATTGCCCTGCCCCGAATGCACCGCATAGGTAAACCCGCTTTGCAAGGCAAAGGCCCCGTGGTTGCCATCCCGCCGTATGGCGATAAAACCCACCTGAATTTCTTTTAAACGGTGCTTCTGGCGCTTGTAAACACGCTCCACGGCCTCTTCGCAGGCCTCTTGGGCTGTTCTGCCCTGACGCATCAACTCCACCACCAAATGGCAGCCAGCAATGCGAATCACCTCCTCGCCGTGACCGGTCGCGGTAGCTGCACCAATCTCGCCATCGACATACAAACCGGCCCCAATGATGGGCGAATCTCCCACCCGGCCGTGCATCTTAAAGGCCATACCCGACGTTGTGCAAGCCCCCGAAAGCCGACCTGCCGCGTCTATCGCAATAATGCCAATGGTATCGTGGTTCTCGATGTTTACCTTGGGCTTGTATTCCGACTTTTTCAGCCACTCCTTCCACTCGGCTTCCGACTCAGGCGTGAGGAGATTCTCCTTCTGAAAGCCGCGGCTTAAGGCAAACTGCAAAGCGCCATCACCCACCAGCATTACATGGGGCGTGTGCTCCATAACCGCCCGGGCTACCGAAACCGGGTGCTTGATAAACTCCAGCGCCGCCACAGAGCCAATCCCGAGGTTTTCGTTCATTACGCAGGCATCTAAAGTAACACGCCCATCGCGGTCGGGACGGCCACCGTAACCCACAGAGCGCTCATTGGGGTCGGCTTCTACCAATCGAGCCCCGGCCTCTACCGCATCTAACGCATAGCCCCCTTTTGAAAGCAGCTTCCAGGCCTCAGCGTTGGCCTGTAACCCAAAATTCCAGGTAGAAAGCACCAGCGGACCGAGCTCGCCGGCCATGAGTGAACCCGCCAGAGGAAGCACACCCGCCGAAAAGGCACTCTTTTGAAGGAAGATTCTTCTGTTCATGCGAATCAGTAAACTGCAATTTCATCCAAAAATAACCACGACTTCTTGCCAGCACCCGGCGCTCCCTGAGGGATTAACCCTGCATTCTTTATATCAAATCGAATGTAGCGCATCGGTTGTGCACTTTCCGCTTCATAAATCCAACAACGTTTACCTTTCCACACCTTCTGAGGCAACCATGGCCGCCAGGTTTTCCCGTCAAACGATGTGCTGATAACTGCAGTATCCGGCGCATAAATCCAGTTCAGTGGATCGTGCAGCGAACCAAGGTTTACCCGACTTATTTCCTTCGTTATACCAAAATCGATTTCAACCATTACATCTTCGCCACTCCAGGCCAGCCATTCATTATTAACTCTGGGTAAAACGCCCTCCAATCCATCCACCAGCGTAAACCCGCCCTTACCGGGATAATGCTCCGATGGGGGAACGCTGAGCTTTACTGGCTTACCCGAAGCCTCATGAACCAGAACCCTCATTTCGGCAACGGCTGATTCTCCACTATGCTGCGGCCAAACCTTCAGTAAGCGCTCTCCCAAACGCTCGGTGGAAATGGGAATGAACCCCAGTTTCACTGGTCGGCTTTCGCCTCTGTCCCATGCGAAAACACAAGGCTGCTGTGCCTTCACCCGAAAACCCGCAATGCCGTTCAGTGTGTCGGGACTTATTTCTGGACGCAGATAGCTTCTTGAATAGTTCAGCTCCATGCGATCCCAATGGTTTCGTAAACTGTTGAGCCGACCGAGAAACTCGCTGTAATCGGTTTCTCCGGGGCCGGTCCATAGCACCTCTGCCAATGCGCTCAACCGGGGCAAAGCCATACGTTCCAAATCGGCCGGAGTGTTGATGTACTCCGTCCACACATTGCCTTGTGCACCCAGAATGAACGCCTCTGCCGACTTGCCTTTCAGGGTTTCAGGAACCGGGTCGAACTGCAGAACCTTCTCCAGCGTGGTTAAACCACCAATGGCCACCGGCTCCTGACGTGGGTCGGCCTGGTAATGGTCGAAATAACAATGCGAACCGGGGCTCATCACCACCGGGTGATTTTGTGAGGCGGCGGCAATGCCCCCCTCGGTGCCCCGCCAACTCATTACTGCTGCATTGGGTGCCAGTCCGCCTTCGAGAATCTCATCCCAACCAATAATCTGCCGGCCACGGCTGTTCACAAAGCGCTCGATGCGCTGTATGAAGTAACTCTGCAGTTCATGTCCATCCTTAAGGCCTTCATCGCGCATGCATTTCTTGCACTTTTCGCAGGACTCCCAGCGGGTTTTCGGACATTCATCGCCGCCAATGTGGATGTACTTGCCCGGAAAGAGGAGCATAACCTCATCGAGCACCTGTTGCAAAAAACCGAAGGTATTCTCGGTCGGACAAAACACATCGTCGAAAACACCCCAGCCGCGCTCCACTTCAAACGGGCCTCCGGTGCATGAAAATTCCGGATATGCGGCAAGTGCGGCCTTGGCATGACCGGGCATTTCAATTTCCGGAACAATGGTCACATGGCGCTCGCGGGCATAGGCAACCACCTGCTTAACGTCTTCCTGGGTGTAAAATCCACCATAGCGGAGGCTGTCGAAACGTTGCTCGCTGTAATGTCCTACCATACTTCCTTTTCGCCACGCGCCCACTTCGGTGAGTTTGGGGAAAGATTTAATCTCAATTCTCCAGCCCTGATCATCGGTCAAATGCCAATGAAAGGTGTTCATCTTGTGCATGGCCAGCAGGTCGATGTAGCGCTTGATGAACTCAACCGGAAAGAAGTGGCGGCTCACATCGAGGTGCATGCCTCGCCACTGAAACCGGGGGTAATCCTCATCAATCGAAAAGGCATGCAGTACAATACTTTGGTTGGGGCCGGGCTTGAGTTGCTGCATCATCGACTGTACGCCATAAAATGCCCCTTTTGGATCGATCGCTTGAATAATGGAACCCGAAGCCGAGGTGCGAATGCTATACCAGCCCTCTGGCAGCAACGTGTCGGCTTTTATCCGGCTAAGCCTGATGGCAGGAGTCTTTTGCGGAGCGCGACCGGCCTCAACCGGAGCACTGGCGCTGAGGCTAGCGAGATACGCGCGCAGCATTCGGGCTTCCGATTTAAACATGGGGTCGTCGAAAGTAACTGTGGCCAGGGTATAATCGAACCGTTCGGAATCGTAGCTAACCTGTTGAGGCTGAGGAATAATAAAGCCTTGCTGAGCCTTTACTTGCAGCCACAGCAGCACAAATGCGGCAATCAATGAGGTTTTCATGGAGCAGCTTCACGGTTAAACACCAGCGAGGCCGAACCGAGTAAGGCGGCGTCGCTTTCGTGGAGCGAAGAAACCTCAATTTTAATCTTGTTTCGGTAAATGTTGAGCAGATTGGCTTCAAATGAGGCTTTCACCGGATTGAGCAATAGGTCGCCGGCTTTTACCAAGCCACCAAAGAGTATGATTTTCTCGGGTTGGGTAACGGCTACAAAGTTGGCCAGCGCATAACCGAGCATCTCGCCAGTAAAACGATAGGCCTCACGGGCTTCGGCTTCACCTTCAAGCGCTAAACGGGTAATTTCTCGAGCATCTGCTGTTTCCGAGGCATTCGGCTTAAGCTCGCGATAAGTTCGTACAATGCCGGTGGCCGAGCAATAGGTCTCGAGACAGCCATGACGGCCGCATCCACACAGGCGGCCATCACGCTCTATGAGCACATGTCCGAGTTCACCGGCAAAACCTTCATGGCCGTAAATCATGCGACCGTTGGCCACAATTCCGCTTCCCAAACCTGTGCCGAGGGTTATCACAATAAAGTTTCGACATCCGCGGGCAGCGCCAAAAAACTGCTCACCCAAAGCAGCAGCCTTGGCATCGTTGGTAAGCTCGGTATGCACGCCGAGGGCCGTTGAGAAAAGGTCGCGAAGCGGAACTACACCCTGCCAATTCAAATTGGGGGCATACTCTACTGTGCCGCGGTATGGATTGGCATTGGGCGCACCCACACCGGCTCCGCTTAATTTCAGGCCCGGGTAGCTTTTCGAAAGTTCGCGCACCTGCGCGTGGATGGCTTCACTCACGGTCTCAACCAGCGACTTCGCGTCGGGAAAACTGCGTGTAGGCTGGGTACCTTTTACGAGGACCTTTCCCGATTCACTCACCAATCCAAATGCGGTATTGGTTCCGCCAATATCAATTCCTGCTGCAACGTGGTTCATCAATGCGCGCCTGTGGTAGATTTAGGTTTCGCAAGGTGTCATTTATACGCATTGCGAATGGGCAGCAAGATACAAAATACACCTTGAGGTTAGGTAAACAGTCTACCCGTTCGTGCAAGTGCGCCCGCAGGGCCTTAGAAGGCGTCGTTAATCCGAATATACACCCCTGTTCCTCCTTCGTTGTTGAAGGCAAAATCGAGGCGGGCAAAAATGTACTCTTTAGGGTTTAGGAGGATGCGCAAGCCCGCACCGCCGGTAACTTTGATTCGCTCCAAACCCAATTGCCGAATACTGGGGGCCACTTCGCCGGCGGCCAGAAATGCGGAGGCGTGAAGCCATTTCCAAAGCGGTTGTCGCCATTCGGCCTGAGCAGCTACATATTGAAAATCGCGGAAACGGCCTTCGAAGTAGCCACGCATCAAAAACGCACTGCCTAAGCGCGGTAGCTCTCTGAAAGGAATATCGCCTTGGGTGAAATTGGCAAAAGCCTGCAGGGCCAACACCTGATGCTTTCTCCGGGTAGGAATATAGCCTCTAAGGTCGATCTGCCATTCGTCGAACACATACTGGCCACGGAGAAATTTCCCGAAATACGAATAATAAACGTCGGCATACCAGCCTTTTTGCGGACTGAAGGGATTGTCGCGGAAGTCGGCTTGAAGGTTTGGCCCTAAACCAGCCACAACGCTGCCATCGGCTCCCGAAACGCCGGGCTTTTGCTGGGCCCAACGTATATCGTGAATATCGGAATACCGCATATTAAGGCCGGCGAACCAATTGCCGCGAAGCCGCCTAAGGATTTTGTTCTGCAGGTAGATGCGGTTGTAGCTTAGGTCGGTTTTGTTGAATTCGTTCGCCAATGGCCCGATTCCCCAATAGTGATCCGTAAAGTCGAGATAGCCGGCGCGGCCGCGCAAGATGTATTTCTCGCCCGGAGTAAAGATGTTCCAAATGGGTTCGAGGATAAACTGGTTCTTGGTTGTGTAGGCAATTTGCAGGTAAATGTTGGAAGACCGGGTGAGGGTATCGCGGCCCGCTTTGAAGAAATAATTGGCGGCCACACCCAACTTCAGGCCTGTTTCCGGACTGTTTTGGATGATGGGATTGGCGATTAAGCGCAGGTTTTTGGAGAACAACCGCTCCGGATTGAGTTTCTGCAGGAGGGTTTGAGCGCGCAGCGAACCGATGCTCAACAACAAAATACAGAATACAAAACGGAACATGGAGCAGTTTAGCGGAGCGAATGTAGGGCTTATAATGCCAATGGGTGAGGGATTGTTTAGTCTGCGACCGTTTTTGAGCACTGTTTTTCAACTTGCAGGATCGTGAGATATTCCTACTTTTGCCTCCCCAAATCAGTGGCCATTTGCTGCTGAAAGATTAGTCAACCTGGAGAGTTGTCCGAGTGGTTGAAGGAGCACGCCTGGAAAGTGTGTATACCTCAAAAGGGTATCGAGGGTTCGAATCCCTCACTCTCCGCCAAAGAATTTTAACCGGGCCTTAGCCCGGTTTTCTTTTTTACAAAAAGCCCCTTCAGGCTTGCCTGAAAAGGGGGTTTTTGCAAAAAAGAAAAATCGCTGTCTGATAAGACGGTGATAAAATCCGTTGAACCGCACTTAACTGGGTGTCCGGTCAAATAAAGGTGCTCTGTTTTTAGGAAGAGCCCTCTTTCACCATTTCCCGTTCCCCACTTAAGCCGTGAAGCCTATGCGCCACGCGGGTGCAGCGCCTACCCCGCAAGACAGAGCGAGTGTGGGAGCGAGTGCGAGTGGGCGACTGGCTGAGGAGTAGCAGCGAAACACGCGGTGCCCGGCGATGCAGCCGCAGTGTACCGCGATGCTCAGCGAGGCAGGCGCCCAAAGAAAGAACCCGCAATAATTGAGGTTTGGCTTCGACTAGAGTGGCAGGTACTCGAATTTACGAATCACAATTTCGTGCTCGCGGCCGTCGCTGGGGCCCTGAGCAATGCTGGTGAGGGTCCAGAAGTTGATGCGCGCATTGGTGGTGGCGCCTGGTGCCGGAATAACGATGGGTTGCGATTGAAGCCCGTTTTCATACTTGATGCGTGGCGGGTGGTCGAGATCGAACTGCCAGGTGCTGAATGGGGTGGCATTGCGCCAATCTTCCCCGCGAAAGCTCTTCCAGGTAATCAGGGTGTCGGTCCAGGTAAAAAGATGTGTAGATACGCCCTGAATGAGCGTTGAATCAACTACATGCTGGAAGCTACGCTCGGGGTAATGCTGGCCAAACCAAACGGGCTGAACTGAGGTGGTGAGGGGGTTGCGATCGGTTTCGACTCCCCACTTGGAAAACTCAATATCGACCTCGCTGTTGGCCTGCTCAAAGAAGGTTTTATTGTCCCAGGTGAACAATCCCAACACCACATTGCTGGCAAAATCGAGTGGGTTACCCTGCACGGTAAACACGTAGGTTCCGTAACCGAGGTTGTCTTGTGAAACCACTTCCGACGAATACCAATTGCCATCGTCGTGCTTGCGGATGGCCATGTGGAGATAGCCTTTTTCGTCGACCCACACATTGTCGTAATGGTTCGAAAAAGTATTGGGGCCGGGACCGTTAAACCCTGTTTTGATGTCCCATTTCCGCCCCGAAAAGGTCACCACATCTTTGGTGCGCCCTAATACATCTTCGGGATCGGATTGTTTGCAGCCGGCCAACACGCCAAGCAGCAGTACAGCAAAAATTCCAGCACAAATTTTCATTTCAGCACGTATTTGAAGGTGGTGGTTAATGGCCCAATCTGAATATCAAAATCGCCGGGCTCGGTTACAAACATTCCGTTGGCATCTACAAAGCTCAAATCTTCGGCTTTGAGGCTAAAGCGAACGGTTTTGGTTTCGCCAGGTTTCAAGGTGATTTTGCTAAAGTTGCGCAGCTTCTTCACCGATGGCGTAATCGACGCGTAATGGTCGCGGGTGAACAACAGGACACTTTCTTTCGCCTCACGGTCGGAGGGGTTGCTGAGGCTGAGCGTTACCGTTAAGCTGTCACCTTTGATTAGCGTTGGGGCGCTAAGTTTGAGGTCGGTATAGCGAATCTCGCTGTACGACAAGCCATGGCCAAACTCCCACTGCGGATTGAAGGCTTTGTTCCCAAACTGGGTATCGAAGGTTTCAGTGTACTTGTGGTCGTACCACATTAAACTGTGGTTGTAACGCGGATAGGTCAAAGGGAGCTTGCCGCTCGGATTTACTTTGCCTATAAGTATGTCGGCCAACACGTCGCCACCCGTATCGCCGGGTTGATAAGCCATGACCACCGCCGCGCATTGGTCGGCAATTTCGTTCACCAGGCGTGGGCGGTTTTCCACCAATACCAATACAACAGGTTTCCCGGTTTTGAGGAGGGCTTTCACATAGTCGAGTTGCGCACGGGGCAATGATAAATCGTCAATATCGCCCGGTTTTTCGGTCGATGGCTTTTCGCCCATACACGCCACAATTACGTCGCTTTGGTTCGCCAGGTTTAAGGCATTTGTGAGGTTCAAAAGCGTGTCGATGCCGCAGCCTGGCGCATACGTTACGTTCGGAGAAACCGCGAGCATCGCTTCTAAAATGGTATTGTTCGATTGGTCGTCCCAAATCGTATCTACACCTTGCCAGGTGCGCGTCCAAGCCCCATTGAGCAGGCTTAGTGAGTTGGCGGCAGGCCCGGTAACGAATATTTTCTGATTCGCCTTGAGCGGCAGGGTTTGATTGCGGTTTTCGAGCAGTGTAATGGCTTCTTCGGCCGTTTTTCTGGCTATAGCGCGGTGCGCTGATGACCCAAACTTAGGGTATTGCTGTTCGTTAGGAATGGACACATTCTTCAAAATGCCCAGTTTTTTCTTGAGCGTTAGGATTCGGCGAACCGAGACATCGAGACGCGATTCGCTGATGCGCCCTTCCTTAACAAGTTCGATGAGCAGCTTCGTAAAATCGTAATCGTTGGGCACCATACACATGTCGATGCCGGCATCAACGGCCATGAAGGTAGCTTCTTTTAAATTGGGTGCCACTTTGTGATTAAGGTGTAGTTTGATGACATCTTCCCAATCGGTCACAGCCACGCCTTCGAATTTCAGCTCTTCACGCAAGAGTCGGGTAAGGATGTTTTTGTCGGCATGCACCGGAACACCGTTGATTTCGCCGGAGTTAATCATCACGGTTAAGGCTCCCGTTTCGATGGCTGCTTTAAATGGTGGAAGATACAGTTCGCGCAGTTGAATCTCCGAAAGATAAGTGGGTGTGCGGTCTTTGCCGGTTCGGTTTCCGCCATAGGCCAGAAAATGCTTCATACAAGCGGCCAGGTGCGTGTTGTCGATAGGCGTGCTTGCGCCTTGATATCCGCGAATAGCGGCCTCGCCGAAACGGGAGCACACCAGAGCATCTTCACCAAAGGTCTCAAAAACCCTCGACCACAATGGATTTCGAGCCACATCAAGCACCGGTGAGAAATTCCAGGTCATGCCGGCCGCACGGGTTTCATAGGCGGTCACCTCTGCAGCCTGAAAAGCCAAATCGGGGTTGAAGGTTGCCGCCTGTGCGAGCTGTTGGGGAAAGAGGGTCGACTTGCTCACATAATTGGCACCATGGATGGCATCGATGCCATAAATCACCGGAATTTTCAGCCGGGTTTCTTTGGTGGCAACCTCCTGAATGCCTCCTATGAGTTCATGCCATTGCTTGAGCGGATAGGCATGACCACCACAATTGAGTATGGAACCCACATGGTATTTCAACAGGGCTTCGCGCAATTTCGTCGGGTCGAGGTGATGCGGCTCCACCAATTTGTAAATGCCGCCTTCGCAAACCACGTCGAGGTTGAGCTGGGTCATTTGCCCCACTTTTTCCTCGATGCTCATCTGCCTGATTAGCGCTTCCACATCGGCATCGGCCTTTTGCGCGCGCACAATAGCACTGAGCTGCAGCAATAGAACAAGAAAAACAAGGCTACACTTCCTCATAAACAATACACTCACTTTTGAATTCGGTAAATGATTTGCCCCCAAAGCGAAGGGTCGGTATGAAACCCTTCCTGCTCAGGCGATTTCCAACGGGTTTGCAGGGTTCTCACTGAAGCCTCATTGGCGATATCAACGGCCACTTCGCAACCGTAGGCTTGGTTGGGCTCGAAGGGTGTGGTTCCCAGCGATTTCCAGGGGATGGCCGCTTCGGCTGTATATCCGGTGACTGTTTTGCGGGTAAGCACCTTCGCCCCTTCAATGACTTTCTTCTTATTCCATTCGAATACTACCGGGGCTTCCGCCATAGAAATACCCAGGTGTAGATCGGTTGGATAGAATACCTTTCTCTGAGAATTGGTTCCTGAAACGGTCGAAAGGGCCAACTCGAGGGCGTCGCCGTTCCAGATGTCTTTGTCGCTTCGGGTGTTGATGAGCGGACTGGCATCTTCGACCTGCGCGGCGAGGTAGAGGTGAGTGTCATCCCAACTAAGCCAAACCTTGGCAAAGGTCATTTCGAAGGGCTGCACGAACCACTCCCTTTCGGTTGGCTGACCATCAATCACTATGTTTTCTCCGGGAGAAACAGGGTGTGTTTGGCGGCCTTTCGACTGATACGGCACAAGGCGAATATTGTCGATCCACACTTTTCCACTGGCCTCAAATTGGACGATAAGCTGCTTGATGATGGTTACATCTACATCGCGGGCTTCAAAAGGGAAAACGCTCAAGGGGATTTTCACCTCCGTCCATTCATTTTTCACCAGACCTCCTTGAATAAACCCACTCGTTACGCCGGTCCAGGCCTGAGCACCGTTAAAATCCTCAAAACCAACAGCCCAGGGCAATCCGGCCGATTGACCTTCTTTAGATTTTACCCAAAACGACAAGGCCGCTTGCTGGGTGATGGCTTCAAAATTCTTTCCCGTCCAGCCGTTCCAGCCAAAACCAAGTCCCAGCCATGTTTGGGGGTCGGCCTGTTTATTCCACTCGATGCTGATGCTTTGCGAGCCTTCTGCCTTCTGAGCGGATTCGGCTTGAACCTTCAAGGCCTTAGGCGAGGGTGTGTACCAAACCTCGTCGCTCATCTGGTCGCGATACACCTGAAGCGCATAAAACCCGGCAATATTGGGCGTTTTGGCATCGTCGGCTTCCTGCTCATACAAAGCAGCCTCACGAAACACGTTACAAGCACTCAACAAGGCCGTCAATCCCAAAACGGTAAACAGGGCTTTCATGCGTATGATTTAGGGTTCTAAGGCTGCTCCTTCGGTGAAAATCATGTAGTCGAGGCGCGCATTGGCATAACCCGACGCCGGGTTTGCTAAGAACAGGATGTTCACCTGATTAAGCTTGTGGGGCTCGCGAACGCCGTTTCCGTTGGGTGAGGCCGGTTGCCCGTTCACCAGGGTTTGCAAGTCGCTGTACTTCACCGACAACTGGCTCCAGTTGTTTTGGTTCATCTGTACCTCAACGGCGTA
Organism: Bacteroidota bacterium; assembly: GCA_027483445.1. Classification (GTDB taxonomy): domain Bacteria; phylum Bacteroidota; class Bacteroidia; order M30B66; family M30B66; genus CAMCXT01. Next base: position 58,303 of record JAIXUS010000069.1, read on the forward strand.
CATGTCTTCGCTGGCCGGCGTAAAAGTGCCATCCTGGTTGTCGTCTTCCTGAAATTGAAATAGCATGATGCCATTGTTCAGGTTTTCGGGCTTGTACAACATGGTGTTGAAGTATACGAGTTCGGGGTTCGACGATAAATTGAATGTTGGGGCACCGTAGGCTGTGGCCGGCATGAAAAGGTAAGCGATGAGGAAATCCCAATTGACGGCCCCGCCAATATCGAAATATCCGTTACCCTGGGCCGCAGTGCCATTGGTTTGAATCCCGAACGACATATCGGCCCCCGACTGCACGAAGGATGTCCAACCGGGATTAGCAACGCCTTCAAAATCGCTCAACAGCAAGCCCGGGTAGTTGCGTGTTCCGCTCACAAAAATCGTGTCGAGCAAGGTGTCGGATTCAGCCTCGAAACGCAGCATTACGGCGCAGGGCTCCGATTTAAAGAAGGGCAGTCGGGTGGTGGTGCCGTTCCATACCGAGTTTACCGCATCGAGCTGTTTGCTAAATCCGGAAATTTCTTTCACCGCTCCCGATTCCAAGCCTTTCACTTCGAGAATCCAGCTTACGTTTTTGGAAAACTCCGCTGTGAAGTGCACGGTAGAGCCGGAGCTGAAGTCGACCGTATCGGCCGAACTCTGAAAAGGGCTCAGGATGGCGAAGGCTCCATACAAGTCGTTCAGCGAAGGCCCGTCGAACTCATCATCAGTCTCACAACCGGCAAACACCGGCAACAGGGCCAAACACAGCCATTGAAAAGGTCGTTTCATGGTTAAAACTTCAATTGGAATAACATCATAAACTGGTTGAGCGAATAATCGGGTAAGGTTCCAAGTGCATTCGCGTTTTGAAAACGATTCATCTGAGCGCTGAGGAATGTTTTGTCGCTAAAGCGATAACGAAGTCCATACCCCAGCATCTGCTCATTGCCATCGACTTCAAACTCGTTGAAGTTGAAAATCTCCGAGAAATTATTGCGAACCGCCGTAAAATCGAAGCCTTTGTATTGCAGCGTCTGGATGCCGAACAGCACATCGAGCGATGGTAAAACCTCCAGTTCGATGCCTGCAGAGAGGGCCTCGGTTTGCAAGTCGACTCCACGGACAAGGTCATCCGCCTCGCGCGAAGTTTTATCGGAACGATAGTGGAATGAGATGTTCAGGCGCTTCTTCCAATTCTTAAAATACTCGTTCACACGAGCCTCCACCATGAGTTGGTTGCGGCTAAACATGCGGGGCTTTAAGGTTCCTTCGCCGCGCATCTCCTGCAAGGCATAATGGGCAAACTCCGCTTTCAATGGCTGCCCTTTCTTTTCGTAACCAAGTCGAATGATGGCACCCTGGCGGTTGGGCGTGGCATCGCCAAAAGGCGTGATGTTATCGTACTGCGGGGCAAACTCCATCAGGAACGGGCGAAGCTGCATCACATAAAAAGAGGATTCCCGCATCAAATCGAGCATATTGTAAGGACGAAGCTCTTGGTTGTTGGTGATCCTCGAAAAGGCAAGGGCTTGCTGGCCAAAGTCGATTCGTTTGGTTTGCGCACCGGGGCTTCGGAATGCCGATCCAACTTGCAGGGCATTTCCGCTTAAATACAGGCCCCACTTGGGCTGGGAGAGCTTCAGGTTGAAGTCGGTAAAACGTCCGTTCCAATCAGGAGCCTCGGTAGAGTTCACGTAAAAGGTTCGGGAACGGCCGAATTCGCCATCAAGCGATAGCGTAAAATGGCTATTTCCATATAAGGCATTGATTGTTCCGGTGAGAACAGGGTTGCGCAAACCCACAGTGTTATTAGAGGTTTCGGCTACATCATACAGGTTGGCATAATTGAAACCCAGGTTGAGATACTTGCTTTGAACAAGCTGAAGATTCAAGCCGGAGAACAAGCGGTCGTTCACCTGGTTAAAATCCGAAGGGCGAACACGTGTGGTTACGGCATTCACCTGCAACTCCTTCAAAAACTTCTTAAACACGAGGGCAAACGACAATGAAGCGCCTTGTTGCCGCCAGGAGTTGTCGTTCTCGTAAAAGTGTTCGTAGTTGAGTACGTCGGTTTGCTGTTGAAAGATGGCAGGCATGCGGCCAATCACTTCCTGGTTGTAATTCCACAACGTATAACGGCTCATGCGGTAGTTAAAATCGCCCAACTGATACTTCACGATTCCGCCTATCACACCTTTCACAAACAGTTGACGCACATCGAAGGTAACGCCGGAGCCCCAAAATCCGCCGTAGTCGTTGCGCACACGCACCATACCCAGGATTTCAGTGTTCTTATTGGGGCGAATGTTCACACCAAGGTCAACCATCACGTGTCCACTGTTTAAACGCGGAGGCGTAACCGTGTCGGGCGTTGCGCCTTCCTGGTTAAGCCTGTCGCCGAAATACAAGCCCCGGGCTAAGCCTGTAAAGTTGACTTTCCGGTCTTCCTGAGCTTGTGTGCCAAGCCCCAGACAAACCAAAATCAACAGCAATAAATGAGTATGTAGTTTCTGCATTAGAAGAAGGCCTTAAGTTCTACAGTAATTTCTCGTCCTTTGAAATGGTCCAGCTCGAAGCTCCGATCCTGGAAATAATACCAGCGATGCCTGAAATAGAGTCGCGTGTTTTTTCCCATGTCAATGTCGAAGCCAAGCCCAGTACCTCTGCCGGTTTGGTTGCGGGGACGAAAGGAGTCGTTGTCGATGTCGGTGAGGTAGTTTCCAAGGGTTCGCTCAAAGCCATAGTAGGCGTTCAGCAAAAAACCCGGCCGAATAGCCCAATAGGCCTCAAATTCAGAAACATATTGCCGTATATAGGCTTCTTCGTTAAACACGGTGATGGGCGACCAGGCTCGCGAGGCGCTGTTGGCTTGTAAAAGGGAAAACACGAACAGGTCTTTGCCGAAGAGCTTGCCTTTGTACTTGATCTGAGCCTCCATCATGTTAAAATGCTTTTCAAACACCACCACGTTCGAGCTGTCGTCGCTGAGATTCACCGCCTGATACACATCGCGGTAAATGGAGTTGTATCGTTGGTAAGGCCCCACTCCGCTTGGGAAAGTCCAGCGCCAGAAACGCGAGCGGGTCACATTGTTCACGGGGTTGGTATACGTAATGGTGGCTGCCGCCGGAGTTAATTCGGACGCAAAACCAAGTCCGCCGCTAAAAGAGAAGTGCTTAGATGATTGCTGTACGTTCAGGTTCAAACCCTGGCGGTTGTTGGTCATTTGTCCCAACCTCACCATAGATGCCCCTGTAGGTATCAGGATGGCCGAACTGCCAATACTTCCCGCCGGAATGTTATTTACCCGGTATTCAGAAATGGAGGTGTTCCAGTAAATCGCGTTGTTGTTTACAACGTTTGGACTAATGCGGTAATAATGCAGCTCGAGCTGTGGTTTTCGCCCCTTGAGTGGAGTAGAGAACTTGAATTGCATGAGTTCGCCCCAGCCTGCATTGTGTTCCGGACTGTAGTAATTTCCGCCTCCGACTTCACCTTTGAAGGCAAATCCGCGGTGCTCAAGATGAAATTCTGTGGTGATGACATTAAAGCCAAAAAAGGTGGTCGACAGGCTATCGGTGGCCGCTCGGGAGTTCACCGAATTGATGCTGACGAAATTCTTGGAACCCCAGCTTTTCTTCAGCTTTCCGCCATAGGTATAGTTTGGATAAGGATCAAAGCCGCCATTGAGTTCTGTTTTGCCGGCCATCAATAAAAACGAGGTACGGCCTGGCATGTCATCACCCTGCACCACCAAACCAAAAAAGGCGCGGTTTCCCCAACGGGTGTCCTGATCAATGGAGCCTTGCTTAAAATACTGGTCGTAACGCGACACCAAATCCAAACCTGTCGGATCCCAGGGGTTGCGCTCATAAAGCATGAATCGGTTGTAGCCGCGGAACGAAGCCATGGTCATGTCGGAAATTGAGAGCCATTGGATACCTCCGGCATTTACCGACAATTTGCCATACCGCGTTTGAAACTTACCATTGAGATTCATCCCAAGATTCAAACCCATGCTCCGCCCCATGCGCGCACCCAACAAAGGGTTTTGAACCGATGGCCGAAGAGAATCGGGAATTTGTGTACCATAACTGCTGCCGATTACTCCGGTAAGAAACTGGAACATCATAATGTCGAAACCCCAGGAGGTTTTTTCCGAAGGCTTACCGCTTACATTAATCAAAAGATTGGGCAGCTGACTGTCGTCGCCAATAAAGAGGTTCCTTCCACGAATGGTGTCCTGAATAATGGGATTGAGCAGATAAGGCTGGTTTTGCCGCTGGTATGTGCCGAAAAACCGATAGAAACCGGAAATCTGAAGGTTCTTCAGTCCGCCGGGATCTTTCTTGGGCATCATCCCGATTTCGACCGGGGGCAAAGCCACCTTCGATGTATCGAGCTGAGCCTGAGCGCTAAACGAAGACAACAATAGCCACGCCGCACAAACCAATCTGGGTATTCGTTTGCTCATGTGATTTTGGGATGAGTAAAACTACCACTTTTTGTTACATTTACAATAAGTCATCAATTTTTTCTCAGAGGCTCATCTTTTTGAAGGAAACCGCCCGCGCCGGCTCTGCATTTTTGTCGCGCGGAACCACATAAACAGGCGCATTTCCGTAGGCATAATGGCCTTTTCCGTCGGTAATGGTTACAAAAACCCGATAGGCGCCCTCGGCACGTGGTGCGCGAAAACGGGCTTGCTCGCCTTTGTTTTTAAGCAATGATCCTGGAATAGCCTGGGGTGCTGTTTCGGCATCACCGCCTGCGCGGATGTCGGTACTTTCAGGGATGAGCTGCCAGCTTACCTTGAGTTTATCTCCATCAGGGTCGTTAATCGCAACGCTGGTTTCGAAAACCGACTCTGCCACAAGATAAATCGGGCTTCCCCGCTCCTGCCCTTCTACCTTCAATGAATCGATTCCGGGAGCGCTGTTCGCGGATGGCTTACCGGTCCAAATGCGTTCAATGCGATCTAAGGCTTCACAGGCTTCACCGCGCTCTGAGAATAAGCCATACCAGGTTGAGGTGGTCTCCTGTTTTTGCCCCCATAGAAACACGTACGACCCGATACACATCTCCTTGTCGCCGGCAATAAATTGGGTATACCGCTCTTCGTAGGAGTTTGCTTTTTCAGTGCTGGTTTGCTCAACAGGAGCTCCCCACGCTGTTTTCGAAACCTCCCAATGCCCATTCGGGCCCCACTCAGATATAATGTATGGCCCTTGCCATCCCGCTTTGCGGATACCCTCTTTTACCTTTCCCAAATCGCCGTAGGTATTAATGCCGTAAATATCGATGTGAGGCGCCTTGGCCTGAATCAAGCGCACCTCTTCAGGGTCGAGACCTGCTGTTACTGTGCAGGTTGGATGGTTGGGGTCTACTTCATGAATCATTTTGGCAATGTCGTTCACTGCATCCCAAACACTGGTGTTTTTGTAGAAGAGATCGACTTCGTTTCCAACGCCCCAAAGCAGTAACGCAGGGTGGTCTTTCAGCTCCTTCACCACCTGGGTAAACGCTTCAAGCTGGAGCCGCACTTTTTCTTTGTCGTTGTAATCGAAACCATGTCGCTCATGCTGAACCCAGAGCCCCATCATTACGGTTAGGCCTTTGGCATGCGCGGCATCCAGTACTTCACGCGCATTGTCGGTACTCCATGTACGAATAGAATTGCCGCCTATCGATACCAGCTTGTCGAGCTGAGTGCTCCCGCCGGCACCCTTGATATAATACGGTTCTCCGGCCCGGTAAAGCTGCCAGTTCCCATCGTCGGCCTTACGGATTTCCACCTTAATAGCCTGAGCGTTTGCCGTAACAAACCCTGCCATCCAAACCAAAATGCACAACAAACGCAACGATGTATACATATATTACAGTGTTAAAATTCAAATGAAAACCCATTCGCCTTCATCTCCTGATAGCGCTTAGCATCAAAAGAGTACAACAATGATGGTCGGTGAGAAACACCCCGCTGTGCCTCCTCTAATTTTTGAAGAAACTTATACTTCACAACCTTCTTTCGAAAATTGCCTTTGTCGAAGGTTTTGCCGAGTATAGTCTCAAACAACTCCTGAAACTGGGTAAGACTAAACTTCGCTGGAAGCACCTTGCTCCATAAGTCTTCATGTAATATGCGAGAACGTAGCTCCTCCAATGATACTTCTAAAATTTCCTGGTGATCGAATGCCAACTGTGGAACCTCCGCAATTGGATGCCATCTTGTGTCGCGAGCCCAGGAGGAAGCATGTGGGGCCAGGTCGGTTGGCTCCACCAAGGCCAAATAAGCAATGGTAATTACCCGACCTAAAGGGTGGCGGTCGACCTTGCCAAAGGTTTTTACCTGCTTAATGGGAATATTGGTTAGCGAGGTGAGGTCGTTCAAAATCCGCAAGGCGGCCGAATCTAAATCCTCATTCGGATACACCAGATCGCCCGGCAAGGCCCAATAGTTCTCAAAAGGCTCTGTTCCACGTTGAATCAACAATACCTTAAGCTCCGCTTCATGATACCCAAAGATCACACAGTCAACAGAGAACGCCGATTTGAAGAAAGCATCGATGGGTATCGAATACAAATCATCCTGCAAAAGCCGTGGCTGATATGATTTCATGGCAATATCATGGGTTTTGAACATCAAAGCTAAACAAGAGAATGCTCAAAGTTATAAAAAAGCTTTTTGTATAAATTACAATTAGTGTATATTAGCATCCTGTAACCCAAAAATCAAAATCAAGAATCTATGAAAAAACTGTTACTTTCCTTTGCGGGAGCGTTACTTTCGGTAATCGGGCTCGCACAGCAAATGGACCTTCCGGTTACATTTGACCAGGCAGGAGTAGACTACGGTGTGATTGGATTTGAAGGAGCGGAAGCGTCTACCATAGAACCCGACCCAACAAATCAATCCAACACTGTGGTAAAAGTCATCAAAGCGGCAAACGCCCAACCATGGGCAGGCACTACCATTACCAATGCCGCACAGGAAGGACTTGCCAACCCTATTCCGTTTAACGCCGGAAACACACAAATGTCGTTACGCGTTTGGTCGCCCGACGCCGGAATTCAGGTGCGCCTGAAAGTGGAAGACTGGCAAGACCCAACCCGATCGGTGGAAACAGAAGCCACCGTTACAACAGCCGGTGAATGGCAAACCCTTACCTTCAATTTTGCCAACCAGGCCAACGGAACCGCGGCACTCAACCTGAGCTACAACTACAACAAAGCCTCTGTGTTTTTCAACTTTGGTGTGGATGGCGCAACGGCCGGTGTGAAAACCTATTACTTCGATGATCTGGAATTCGTGGGCGGTGGTGGTCCTTCGGCCTTCAACGTTACGTTTAGCGTCGACATGAACAATGTAGCACCCGGATTTAGTACACCAGAGGTTAATGGAACATTCAACGGCTGGTGCGGAGGTTGTGCACCAATGGCTGATGCCGATGGTGATGGCATCTGGACACTCACCGCTTCAATTCCGGTTGGAACCCACGAATTTAAATATGCCTACGACAGCTGGGCTGGATCAGAAACCCTCATTTCGGGGTCTTCTTGCACCGTAACAAACGGAAACTTTACCAACCGTTCGCTGGTTGTGGCTAATGGAGACATTGTGTTGCCAACCGTATGCTGGGGAAGCTGCGAAGCCTGCCAAACAACCAGTCTGGAGCAGATGGATTTGCCGGTAACTTTTGAAGACGACAACGTTGAATACGGAGTTATCGGTTTCGAAGGTGCGGAAGCCTCAACCATCGAGGCAGATCCTACCAACCCGGCTAACACAGTAGTTAAAGTAATCAAGTCGGGAACCGCACAGCCTTGGGCCGGAACCACTATTACCAACGCCGCTCAGCAAGGCCTCGCCAATCCTATTCCATTCACAGCCACCAATGCAACCATGACCCTCCGCGTTTGGTCGCCCGATGCCGGAATTCAAGTGCGTCTGAAAGTAGAAGACCACTCAAATTCAACCATTTCTGTTGAAACCGAAGCCACAGTGACTACAGCCGGCGCATGGGAAACACTCACCTTCAACTTTGCCAACCAGGCCAACGGAACCGCCGCACTAAACCTGAGCAACAGCTACGATAAAGCATCAGTGTTTTTCAATTTTGGTGTGGATGGCGCAACGGCCGGAGAGAAGACCTACTTCTTCGACGACCTGCAAATGGGTACTTCCAGCGAAGAACCCGACACCTTTAACATCACTTTCCAAGTGGATATGAATCAGGTAACCCAAACCTTTGATGTGCCTGAACTGAACGGCACTTTCAATGGATGGTGCGGGGGCTGCGCTCCGATGAGCGACGACAATGGCGATGGTATTTATGAACTCACCGTTGGACTGCCTGCAGGAACTTACGAATATAAATTCGCAGCCGACTCATGGGCCATTTCTGAGCAGCTTGCTGATGGCCAAAACTGCACCATCAACAACAACGGATTTATTAACCGGGCACTTACAGTTTCCGGCGACGCAACTCTTCCCGTTGTATGTTGGGGAAGCTGTGCTCCTTGCCTTACCGACACCGGAGCTCCTTACACCGTAGTTTTCCGCGTAGATATGAGCGAAGTAACCCAAGCGTTTACTACCCCTGAAGTAAACGGAACATTCAACAACTGGTGTGGCAACTGCGCTCCTATGGAAGATCCTGATGGTGACGGTGTTTGGGAACTAGCCATCGAACTTCCGGCTGGCACTATTGAATACAAGTTCAGCGCCGACAACTGGGGAATCCAGGAGGAACTTGCTCCGGGTGGATCCTGCGTAATCACTACCGGACAGTTTACCAACCGAACCCTCAATGTAACCGGAGATATCGTTCTTCCTGAAGTGTGCTGGGCAAGCTGCGCACCATGCAACGACCCAAGCGGACCATTTAATGTAACTTTCCAGGTAGACATGCGCGAGGTTACCGCCAATTTCACTACACCTGAAGTAAACGGAACCTTCAACAACTGGTGTGGCAACTGCGCACAGCTTAGCGATGAGAATGGCGACGACATCTGGGAAATTGTTGTTTCCTTGCCCGCCGACACCTTCGATTACAAATTCTCTTACGACAACTGGGCTGGTCAGGAAAACCTTACACCAGGCAGCACCTGCACGGCTACTACCGATAACTTCACCAACCGAAGAATCATCGTTGCCGGCGATATCACCCTGCCGGCAGTATGTTGGGGAGCTTGTGACCCATGCATTACCGGAATCGAAAACATGGCCGGTAACGAAGGACTCAACCTTTTCCCCAATCCAGCCTCCGCAAGCATTACGCTGAGCTTCGAAGAGTCTCCCACAAACGATGTTCAAGTTGAAATACTTGATGCCTCAGGCCGCGTGGTTTTACAAAGCACCTTCGCCGCCGAAAAACAAATTACCCTCAACACCAACACCCTTTCCGGAGGGCTCTATATTGCGAGAATCAATACCGGAAAATTGATGCTCAACCGGGCTTTTGTGGTTGAACCCTAAAAAGCGTTAACATGCAAATAAGCCTGCCTCTGCGCAGGCTTATTTGTTTTTGGACACATCAACAGCGTGAATAACTTCCGCCCTCAGCCCTTTTCAACCAACCGAATTTAACTGATATTGTCGCTGATGAAAAACAACAAAGCGTTTATTACGCTCATCTCCGTTTTCTTTTTCTGGGGCTTCGTAGCTGCCAGTAACGACATTCTGATTCCCGTTTTTAAAGAAAAACTGAATCTCGAGCAATGGCAAAGCCAGATGATTTCGTTCGCTTTCTACGTGGCTTATACCGTAGGTTCGGTATTGTATTTTGGTCTTTCAAAAGCGCTCGGAGGCGACATCCTCAACCGAATCGGCTATAAAAACGGGATTGCCCTTGGCCTCGTTATCTCAGCCTTCGGCACTTTGATGTTCTACCCGGCGGCAGAAATCAGTTCTTTCCCATTGATGATTCTCGGTCTGTTTATCGTCGGGCTGGGCTTCTCGCTTCAGCAAACCGCCGCAAACCCGCTGGTAATCAGCATTGGCGACCCCAGTCAGGGCTCGCAGCGGCTGAGCATGGCCGGAGGAGTCAATAACTTTGGCACCACCATCGGGCCACTCATTGTAAGCTTCGCCATCTTTGGCGCCGTTGGTACGAGTACGCAAGTCGATTCGCTCGATGCCGTGAAAGCTCCTTACCTCATTCTTGGCGCCGCTTTCCTGCTGGCGGCCTTGTTGTTCAAAACCTCTTCATTGCCTAACCAAATCAACACCGCATCTGAGGAAACGCGATTACCCGAAGAAGCTTTAGACAATCAAGCCGGTACTCAAAGAACAGATAAAACTTCGGCTATTGCATACCCACAGCTTTGGATGGGCATGATTGCCATTTTCCTCTACGTAGGAGTTGAAGTATCAACCGCTTCTAACCTGCCTGAATTTATGCGGGTTCACCTTAACACACCCACCGAAAAAATTGCGCCGTACGTCTCGCTGTTTTGGGCCAGCCTCATGATTGGCCGATGGACCGGCGCAGTGGGCGCATTTAACCTGAGCCAAGGCCTCAAAGGCGCATTCCGCTTCCTGATGCCATACATCGCCTTTGGGGTTTTTCTGGTGGCCAATCAAATTGCCGGTCACAATACTTCGGCACTGTGGCCCTATGCGGGTGTTATCCTCGTGCTCATTGCTGCCGACTACATCAGCCAGGGAAATCCGGCCCGACAGCTTCTGCTTTTCTCGCTTTTCGGCTTGAGCGCCTTAGTGGTTGGCATGTTGGCCGATGGAATGGTTAGCGTTTACGCCTTTATGAGTGTAGGTCTGTTCTGTTCCACCCTTTGGCCCTGCATTTTTACGCTCGCAATCGCAGGCCTTGGCAAGCACACCAACCAAGGCTCGGGCTTCCTGATTATGATGATCATGGGTGGCGGCATTATAAGCTTGCTTCAGGGTGTGGTGGCCGAAGACAATCTTCTGGGCATCCAGTATTCCTACATTGTGGGTGTACTCTGTTTTGCCTACCTCGCATTCTATGGCTGGAAAGCCGCTTCTATTCTGAAGAAGCAAGGCATCAGCTACGAAATGAGTAGCGGAGGGCATTAGTCCTTATCGCTTAAGAACAACCACACGCTCTGACTTAACTCGTTCGGCGGAAATTGTATTTCCGCCATTTTACCCACTTACCCCCAATTGCCAATACAGTATCGTCTCTCTACCGCGGAAGGTCAGAGTGAGAGTGTAGAGCGAGAGTGACCCACGTCAACCACGAAACTTCTCTTTCATACCCAAACTCCGCTTTACCGTGAAGTATCATCTCTCTCCCGCGGAGAGAGACAGGAGAGAGAGGTAAATTCAGAGTGAGAGTGTAGAGCGAGAGTGACTCACGTCAACAACGAAACTTCTATTTCATCCCCAAACCCCGCTTTACCGTGAAGTATCATCTCTCTCCCGCGGAGAGAGACAGGAGAGAGAGGTACCAACAACCAACTTTTGCTCAATATAGTGGTAGCTTAGCCATGAAATCACCAGCATCAGGCTGAGCTGAAGGCCGAAATACCACCAGCCCTGTAAAGCATGTGGGAACGACATAGCCCTCAACGCCTTCGGTGTGGCATGTAAAACAATAGGGTGAATGAGGTAGAGCGAATAGGAAATGGTTCCCGGAAAAACAAGCCATTGCGGAAATCGAAGGGCACCGCTTCGCTCTGCAACAAGGAGTGTGGTCATCAGCGCAGCGCACACCAAAATTGTTTGCAAATGCGGCGTAAATAGCTTGATTTTTCCGGCATAAAGCAGAAAAAACAAACCAAACGATAGCAATACCATCAGCTTTAACAACCAAGCGGGCTGCGTGATAGGAATTGGTCTCCGAAACAGAAAGCCGAGTAGTAAGCCGGCTACGAAAAACAACAGCACCGGATGCCCCATCAACTGCAAATAGCCCGGCCAAGGGTAGGTTTGACTCAGGTTTTGAAGGTAGTAGCCGGGCTGAATTAGCGGAAAAACCAAAACCGGAATCAACAGAAGCAAAAAGAGACTTGCCCATCGAAGTTTCCCAAACAACAGGCTGATGCTGAGTAAAATGTAAAAGTACATTTCGTAATTCAGCGACCAACCTACTTCCAAGGGCGGCATGCCCAGTGACGGCCCCACCGGATTGGAGAATGTGGGGACGAAAAAAAGCGTTGATAAAAGAAATTGTGGATGCTCGGTATAAAACGACCACTGCTGCAGCACGCTAATGTAAACCAGCGTGGCTAGATAATACAGCGGACCAATGCGCAGCCATCGTCGGCCCATAAACCGGAGCGCAACGCGAGGACCACGCTCTTGTTCCCGGGCGCTGTGCACCATGATAAAGCCGCTAATCATAAAGAACAGCGGTACACCCAAAGATCCACTGCCAAAGAGCGTTTTCCCGATTTGCTGATCGGGTAAAAGCCCCTTCATGTGAAAAAAGCACACCATCAGTGCGGCAAAGCCACGCAAGAACTGAATGCTATTGATGCGCCTGTCCATTTTAGCGCAGAAAGTTAGGTAAGATGAGCGCGTAAATTATCTGCTCGACTTCCGAAGCATTTCAATAACTGATTTTTGGAGAGTTACCAATTCACGGAGCGTTTCATTTTCGCGACGTAAAAACTCCAATTCCTTATTCAAGTTGGAATAGTTCGCAGCCGGCTCCTCGAAGTGTTGAAATCGCTTGACAAGGAATTGCTCGTCTTCTGTTTCGGGACTTAATTCCAGAATTCGTAAAGCATCGTAATATGTTAGGTCGTTTACTTTGCCGGTTTTCTCTGCAAATGAAACAAGTGAGCGCGTCTTTCCAAGCAAGCGGGCTAACTCTGACTGAGAAATGCCGAGTTCTTCTCTTCTTGTTTTAATGCGCGCTCCTCTGTTCACAAACCAAAGTTGATGCGAATGATGTCAAACATCGACGACGTTTTAATCTACATTCGTTCAGCAGGCGGACAAATTAAAAATTTATATGGCCTTGGTTATCAATTTTGAGCAATCAAACGGGGCTTTAATTTAAGAACCCAGAGCCGTGCGAAAGCGTGCGTTGAAGAAGAGTTCTCGTAAAAACAATACATAGTGGGGCGCCTGCCTCGCTGAACAATACGTTACAAAGAGGGCTTTCGACCGGGCACCGCACTTTACGCCTTTAGCCCCGAATGGCCGAATACCGAAACGCCCAAAACTTCACCTTCCGGTTTTGGAAAAGACACCAATTATAGCTGCTGCATGTAAAGGTCGGCCAAAAATTCGGGGGCTGCCGGCTTCAATTGCTTGCGCAACTACGTGTTGGCTCTAGCCAGGGCTTGCTGAAAAACACTCAATAGTTTTATTTTTAGCACTTTAGCTTCTGTTTGAATGAGGCTTAATGCAAGGGTTTTGAGTTCGGCTTTTGAAAATCCATGCACAATTGAATTCAAGGAGCTCAGTTTTTCGTTAGCCAGAAATGCAGCATCTGCTTCGTTACCCGCGGCTCGTGGTTTTCAATATACAGCTTCGCCTTGTCGCCACGCATCTGCTGCCTTTCTGAATTTTCAGCAGGCCCTAACTATTTACAATTTTCGCGCTCCGCTTTCCTCGAAACTATATTACATGAAAAAGCCCCGGGAAATTCGGGGCTTTTTCATGTAAGCGTGGAGGTTAAACAAAAATTTCAACGTCTCAGAATTCCCAGAGATCGTGCTCAAAAATAATGATTTCTTCTTTGATGCGGTTCGATTCCAACAGCGCGTCCATCCCTTTTTTGTATTCGTTGATAGAGCGGTCGTACACGTTTTCTTCCTTGAAGATATAGCTGCTAAACTGTCGTTTCCAGAATATATCATCAAACGAGCGACGTTCCTGTGGATTCTGACGGTTAAACACATCATAACGGGCCAACTCTTTTCGGGCTTCAGGGAAATATACCCAAAACAAAGGTTGATCTCCTTTTTCCTTGTCTTCCTGCTCATACATTGGGCAAATTCCAATAATACGAACATCCAGCACAGAACGCTGCTTGTCGAAGAACCACTCTTCCTTGATCAGGTACTTCTTCACGCGGTTTGGAGAAAACGACTCCGTTACGATAATCGTAGTGTCTACTGATGGATCCAACATCGACGGAATCACTTTTTCATAGCTTTTCTCCGTCATTTTCTTCACCTCGGTAGGCGTAATCTCCTGCGTAAAGTCATCAACAGCCCCGCTGTAAACCCGAAGAGAAACCTCTTCAGTTACCGCTTTGTACAGCACGTTTGTGAGGCTTCTTAGTCCATTCACATCGTTACCAAGCGGGTAATACAAAGGCAAGTTGATTTTCTCCCTGAGGTCGATGATCCGCCAAATTCTGCGTTTCCACATTACATCAGCCTCACGGATTGGCGTGTAAGGAATGGGCTTGCGATTCTGGATGTGCTCCACTTTCACAATACCATCCTGTACCTTATCGTCGAGTACAGACTGCGCCTGTGATGCAACCTGAGCTGCAAACAGCGCTACGACCGATAGAATTAGGCGTTTCATGGTTTCAGGTTTTCCTGTTAATTACTTGATTTTGTATGAGGCATTCAACGTACGGGTTGACCCATCAGGACCCTTCGCTTTGATATCGCTGAAGAAGATACGGTTGCCCGGCTTCACCTGCTTCAAAAGCGCAGTTACCTGGCCATCGAACTTGTTACCGGTAACCTGAGCGGTTTTATACATACCACCAATGTTGGCTCCGAATTCAAACGAAACAACGCTGAAGTTCGCCTGGAAGTCGAAGTTTTCGAGAACACACGACAAATAGCCGGCAGAGTTTAACTCTCCTACTGATATCGACTCACCACTACGCTTACCCAAAAGCATTGGAACAGGGTCAGGAATACGCTTGATACGAAACTCCGGAGCGCCCATTGAGGTTGTTCCTTTTCCATCGGCTTTCTTCACGCTAACGGGAATGGTGCACTTAGAACCTCCAGTAATCTTAGCAATGTAGTTTCCGGCAGAAACCTTGGTCAGTGAACCTTGAGCTCCGGTTAAACTAGCTTCAATCTTGTCTGGAGCAGAACCCGCTACCGAAATCGAAACCGGGTTGTCAACACCAATGTAGAATACGTTCATCTTGGTTGGAGAAACAACGGCGTTAGGCTT
This sequence comes from Bacteroidota bacterium, assembly GCA_027483445.1. Classification (GTDB taxonomy): domain Bacteria; phylum Bacteroidota; class Bacteroidia; order M30B66; family M30B66; genus CAMCXT01. The sequence continues at coordinate 73,367 of JAIXUS010000069.1, forward strand.
AACGGCATTGTAAACGAACTCCTTCTCAGAAACTTCATCCTGGCCATCCGCATTCTTAAACTTCACAGAGGCCTTGATTTTCTGCTCACCTTCGGTAGATGGACGCGCTTTAAATACGACAAAACCATTTTCATCAACTTCTGTAATCACTCGACCATTCACAGTTACATCAGGAATAGAAGAGGTATTGAGGGCTGCAACGAAGATTTTAGCCGTAAACTCATCGCCGATGGCCACAACGTTGGCCGATGGCACAAGCTGCGCAGCGAGTTTGTCAACTTTAATGGTACGTGCACCAATCGACTTGAATAACTCGTTCAATACAGTTCCTTCGGCATTGCGCACTTCTGTTTGAAGCTGAGTTAATACGGTAACCATCGCCGCTATTGGAAGGTGATAGAACTTCTGGGTTTCCCAGGTTTCAATCTGCGTTCCTTTACGTGGAGGATCTTCAGTACTTAGACCAAGATTGGTAGACTTTTTCACCGCTTCAGGAAGAATGCTAATCAAATTCTTCTTGAATTCAATGATTTTATTCTTCAACTCAGAGGCCTTGCCTTTTGCATTAGCGGTACCGTCTCCACACATAATCCGTGTAGAGTTATCGTACTTGTCTTTGTTCTGCACCGTTGCCAGGCTGTCGAGCTTTTTAACCACTTGTTCTTTAGGAACCTGGTCTTCGGCTACGATAAGCTCTGTTTTAATGTCGGCGATATACTGGTGCATATCGTTTGCCCACTTCTTCAGCTTTTTAGCATTGTCTACGGCTACACGCGCCCTTACAGGGTCGTTCGCTAACTGTGCTTCAAGCGAAGAATAGAGCAGATTGTTATTGTTGGTGAAGTTTTTATCGGTCTGAACAAGACCGTTATTCACCACCACGAATGCATCGAGGATCTCCTTGGATACGTTCAGCGCGAGGAGCGCTGTAAGCACCAGGTACATCATCCCGATCATCTTCTGTCTCGGGGTTTCCTTACCACCTGCCATTGTTTATCTATTTTAGAGTATGAGGTTGGAAAGAAACGATTAACGATTGAAGTTCATGGCATTCAACATGTTGCCATAAATTGTGTTGAGCGAAGAAAGGTTTGTTGTCAATTGCGACATTTCTTCTTTGTAACGCTTGGTGTCATTAGCCGACTCTTGTAGGTTGTTCATCAATTGTTCAATACCATCATAGAAACGGCTTGTGGCTTGTGCATGCTGCTCAGCACCACGCAGTTGAAGCTCATATACAGAGTTCAGTTCTGACAGGTTTTTAGAAACCTTCTGAAGCTGTTCACCATACGACGCACCATCGGTGTTAGTCAATGTGATGCTATCCAACGACTCTGATGCTTTCAAATAGTGCTCTGCAAGCGTTCCTACGCGGTCAGATGCTGTTTTAATGTTGCTCACGTACTCGTTGGTTGCAACAGAAGCATCGGTAATGTCGGCCAGCTTGGAAGTATTATCGCTCAAAGCCTTAAATGAGTTACCAAGGCTTTCGAGTAATTCAGGACCAATTTTGGCGTCTTCGAGCATTTTGTCAAGTTGCTGCGAAATGCCATCTGTTTTAGCAGCTCCTACTTTTTTCTGCTTGTCTTTTGAAGCACCCGGTTCATCATGCATACCGGCAAGCTCTGGATAAACCAAAGTCCAATCCGGTTCTTCATGGGGCTTTTCAAACGCAGAAATAAAGAAGATTCCAGCCTCTGTTAAGAGACCCACCATAAGCATCTCGTTGGCACCAGGCCAGTGGAGGATCTTGAAAAGAGCACCTACGATAACGATTGCGGCACCGATACCGTAGATCATGCCCATCACTCTTTTTCCTTTTTTCGATGCAAGAAAATTCGCCATTGTGTTTTGATGTTAAGTGTGTGAGGATGAAGTGTTTAAAATTGGTTTATCTTGATAACGAGGCTAGAACAAAATTATTCTGCAACGTCATTTTTATCTCTACCGATGTAGGAAATCACGCAACGAAAGCCAATGTAGCATTTCGCTGTGTCCTGATATTCATAGGTACGTGTTCCTGTCTGAAGGAAGTACGAAACATCTTTCCAAGAACCACCACGAATAACCTTACGCTTCAGGGCAATTGGGTCACTCTCTTTAGCCTCATACGTGTAGTCTGGGCTATTGTCGTGAGAGAAATTATATGCTGATTCATCGTAAGCATTGCTTGTCCACTCGGCCACGTTCCCTGCCATGCAGTACAAGCCATATCCGTTCGGATTGTAAGAGTCTGCACGTAGCGTGGTTAAACCGCCATCGTCAATGTAGTTACCCCTAAGCGGCTTAAAGTTCGCCAAAAAGCAACCCACGCTATTTCGAATGTAAGGACCACCCCATGGATAAGGGCTCAAATCGAGACCACCGCGCGAAGCGTACTCCCACTCAGACTCTGTTGGGAGACGATAATTTTGTTCGTATGAATCGCCATTTGTAAAGAGATATCCATTTCTCAAATTGGTCCTCCAGACAGAAAAAGCGCGTGCTTGCTTCCAATTCACCCCGACTACCGGATAGTCATCATATCCTGGATGCCAAAAATACATGTTGGTCAGTGGCTCGTTGTACGCGTAAGTAAAGTCGTGAATCCAGGCCAAAGTGTCGGGATACACGTTAACTGTTTCTTTGATGATGAACTTAGACCGGTCTTTAAGTCCCTGAGCGCGGTTTCCGCGACGAGCTGCTGCCTGATAATCAATCCACCAGAAATCGAAATTGAATTTCCGGGTATCGAATTCCTTTCGCCCATAAAAACGCTCGTTTTCAGGGAGAAACATAGGCTCTAGAGCTTCGCGAATTTCTTCATCGCGCATGTCATATCTAAGGCGCTCTTCCCAGTTAAGAATAGGAACAGGGTAATCTTGTTCGTTCTCATCAACTGTAATCAACCATGTTTCTTCGTCAACCTCACCAAGGAATCGACGGGCAATAGAATCACGAACCCAGTTTACAAACTGACGATACTCGTTGTTTGTAATCTCTGTCTGATCCATGTAATACGCAGGCAGTGAAACGGTTTTACTTTGTGAAGTAACTCCGAATGACACATCCTGATCACTGGGGCCCATGTTGAAGCTTCCCATTGGAATATAAACCATTCCGTAGGGGTCTTCCTGAAACCAGTTCTTACGGTCTTGGACACCGGTCAAATAACCGTTTCCGTCGTTTCCGCAGCTGCTGAGCAGAACGGAGCCGGCAATTCCTGCAAAGGAAACGGTCCGGAGGGCAGCACGCTTCATGAATTGGGTCATAACGTTGGTTTCTTGTTTGTGGAGTAGAAACGGGTACAATCGTTCTTGGCCTTAATTAAAGAAAGTAAACGGGTGTTGGGGAATCTCAGTTACAGACAAATTCTACAGATATCTTACGTTTCTATAGATCTGGCGAGGCTTATCAGTTTTCACCTTGAAGCAATAGTTCAGCATAAACTCAAGGGTGCCGTTGTTGTAGGGATTCAGCTTAGATGTATTCACATCGTAAGCGAGGGCGAGTCGCAAATCTTTGTAAACATTTCCTCCAACCATTACAATGAATGCATCCTGCATTCGGTATGAGAGTCCGGCGAAGTACTTGTTTTTATAGTGAACGTTTGCATTCACATCCAATTGTGTAGTTGCCGCATTTTTTAAGAAAATGGATGGAACAATCATGAGATCCGGGTTCGCCAGTTGCCAGTTGTAGCCAGCCATCAAATAGTAATGGCGTCGAGCCTGATACTGATAAGTATCTAAGTTAAAGGTCGACTGAGGCAAGTGAGTGGTTGAAACACCGGCATAAAAGCGCTTGGTAGAATAATAAGCACCAAGCCCCATATCGAAAACTGTTGCGCCTACTGCACTGGTTGGAATGGCGTTGTCGCCCGGCTGGAGTGGATTTAGCCCGCCATTGAGGTTCTTATTCATCATGCCCAGTTCAATACCGGCCCCCAAAGTTCCTTCACCGAGCTTGAGATGGTAGGAATAAGCCAATTTCGCATTGACATTGTTCTCAACACCAATTTGGTCGCTCATAATCGATAACCCCAATCCTCCTTTCAGGATTTGTATTGGAGCATCAATGTTCAACACAAATGTTCGAGGTGCGCCCTCAAATCCAATCCATTGTTGGCGCCCTATGGCCGTTCCACAAATAGCTCCGGTAGTTCCGGCATAACCTGCGTTAACCGCCATGCGGTTAAACATGTTCATACTGAATTGTGGATCCTGTTGTGCGCTTGCTGAAAATGCACATACAATAAGGGCTGCGACGGTAAACCGTATTTTCATCTAGGTAATGTGTTGAGCGTTTTCTCTTAGAAAGGTGGCTAAAATACGTAAATAAAAACCTTATCCGCAATGAAAATTGTGAATAATCGGTTAATAATTTATTTGAAAACAATACATTATCCCTGAAAATCAAGGTATTAAAAACGAGAGTGCGGCGAAGAAATGTGGTGTTAGGACAGTTTTTGATAGGTATTCCACCATGTTTCGGGGATTTCCCCTTTGAGAGCCTGCTGATAATCGCCGTAATTACAAGGAACTAAATGGTAGCGTGTTGGTTTGCCATGCGACTTAGTATGAGAAGGCACGTTCATCCACCACCGACCATTCCGGTTGTTTTTATAAAACACCAGTTCATCGTCGACCTGAGCTGTACTTACTTTATAGATAAGGTAATCGCCGGGATTACCGATTTTGCCATCCGCAACGCGACTAGCTACACCGTCGGCAAAAACCCAGATCATTTGAGCAATCAACGAAGCGGTATGAGCATCAACTCCTAGAGCATTCCATCCTGAAAAAACCGCCAATGATGTTTGGTTGCTGATTCCGGCATAGCGACAGAGTTGACAGGCCTCTTCGGCGTAAAGCCCATTGGGCCCGGTACGAAAAGAAGAGGCGGCATCAGACACCCTTACTGCCGAAAGGTCGAAGCTAAACAGGTCGGCATTACGCAATAGCGGCTCTGCCATCTCAAAATCTTTCCTGAGTTCTCCCAAACGAAAAAGGTCAAAGTGGAAATTTTGCAAAACATCCAAATGCTCGGGATTCGACAAGTAAGTCTGATAACCAATCAGCGAATAGCTAAACAAATGATTGGGCGTGTAAGCCACTAAATGGGTGAGCCAATTGTCTTCGCCACATAAATCGTGATGCTCTCCCAAGTCGGGGCGATCATCAACCGAAACAACATTAATTGTCTGCGTTCGCAAGCAATAAGAAAGGTAAGCGTCAAGGCTTACCGATTGAGCCGGGGAAAGCAATACAGGAATGCAGCCGTAATCTCGGAAAGTCGCCAGGGCTTCTTGTAGCTCAGGCTTAGTCCCAACAAAGTGGCCGGCATCACCAAAGCTCAGGCGTGTTGTTCTAAAGAACAAAGCGTAAAAGGCTTCGCGTATAGCTTCAATTCCGGCCTCTTCGCCCGGTTCGCATGTAGAAAGCAACACGATTCTCGGAAATTGTTGTTCGATAAGTGCGTGCTCATCAAATACAATAATTGATTGCCCGATTTGATGCTCTTGGTAATCCAGCGACTTGAGCCGTTGAACCTGGCGTTTGTCGAAGTCCTGCCTAAAATTCATAGGATTCTCAAATGCTTATTTTTTCTTTGAGGCCTTAACAGGTGCTTTCTTGGCGGGTGCCGCTTTTCTTCCACCGGGTTTTGCCTTTGGGCTATTAGCCGGATCCTCAATGATTTTCAGGCAATCATCCAAGGACAATCCGTGAGGGTCGGTTCCTTTGGGGATTTTAAAATTGTCCTTGCCACGGGTTATATAAGGGCCAAACCGCCCGTTGAGCACCTGAATTTCGGGGTCAACATCAAATTTAGCAATTACCTTTTGAGCATCGGCTAAGCGCTTGGCTTCGATAATTTCTATAGCCTGATCAGAATTAATCGACAGTGGGTCGAGTGTTTTGGGAATAGAAACAAACCCATTGTTATGTCGGATATATGGACCAAAGCGACCGATTCCAATAACCATCGGTTTGCCTTCGAAAACACCAACCTCACGCGGCAATCGGAACAACTCCAGCGCCTCTTCTAAGGTGATTGTTTCAATACTTTGCCCTGTGCGCAAAGAGGCAAACTTCTTGGCTTCATCATCGTCTTCGCCAATTTGGGCCAGGGCACCATACCGCCCGATACGAACACTCACTTTCTTTCCACTTTGTGGGTCGGTTCCCAGTTCACGACGACCAGTAGCCCGCTCAGAATTGTCGAGTGTTTTTTCGACATCGGCGTGAAACGGCTTGTAGAATGCGTCGATCATCTTTGACCAATTTTTCACGCCTTCGGCAATCTCATCAAACTCCTTCTCCATCTGCGCCGTGAAGTTATAATCCATAATCCGATCAAAATGCTCCAGTAAGAAATCGTTTACTACTGCACCAATGTCGGTGGGGAAAAGTTTGGCCTTTTCGGTTCCTGCCACTTCTGTTTTACTCTCGGCTTTGATCTCCCGATTTTTCAGCAACAACGTGCGATAGTTGCGTTGCGTTCCTGCCCGGTCTTCCTTTACCACGTAGTTGCGCTTTTGAATGGTTGAGATGGTTGGCGCATAGGTAGATGGCCTGCCGATACCCAGTTCCTCAAGTTTTTTAACCAATGAAGCTTCGGTATATCTTGGCGGCGGCGGATTAAATCGCTCTGTGGCTGTAATTTCTTGAACTTGAGCAGCTTGACCCTGCACAACAGGAGGTAGCAATCCACTATCCTCGTCGTCGGCCGATACATCACCTTCGTCGAACGACTCTGTGTAAACTTTCAGGAAGCCATCAAACACAATTACTTCACCGGTTGCCTCTGGCATTTCTTTAATTCCGGAAAACGCAAAGCGTATGGTCGTCTTTTCGAGCTCCGCGTCGGCCATTTGTGATGCCAACGTCCGTTTCCAAATAAGCTCATAAAGCTTATTCTCCTGAGCATCGGCACCGGCATTTCGAGCATCCATGTAGGTTGGGCGAATGGCTTCGTGCGCCTCCTGTGCACCCTTGCTTTTGGTGGTATACTTGCGCTCTTTGTGGTATTGTGGCCCGTACTGAGACTGTATTTGCTTACGTGCGGCTTCTAGAGCGGTTTCTGAAAGATTCACACTATCGGTTCGCATGTATGTAATCTTACCGGCTTCATAAAGTCGCTGGGCAAGCACCATTGTTTGCGATACAGAATAGCCCAGTTTTCGGGCGGCCTCCTGCTGCAATGTTGAAGTTGTGAACGGAGCCGCCGGAGTTCTGCGGGCAGGCTTTTTTTCGACCGAATTTACCGATACACTGGCATTTCTGCAGGCTTCCAAAAAAGCCAATGCCTCACTTTCTGTTTCAAGCTTTCGGGGTAAAACCGCTTTAATGGTGTGCTTTTTCCCATTCACTTCTAAATCAAGCAGAGCTACTACCCGAAAAGCAGAAGATGAACTGAAGGCTTGAACTTCGCGCTCACGTTCTACCAACAGCCTAACGGCTACCGATTGAACACGACCGGCAGATAGCGAGGGTTTTACTTTCTTCCATAGAATAGGAGAAAGCTCATAGCCCACGAGGCGGTCGAGCACGCGCCGGGCCTGTTGAGCATCAACAAGGTTGGCATCGATTTGCCGTGGGTTTTCAATTGCCTTGAGGATGGCCGGCTTGGTAATTTCGTGGAAAACAATGCGACGGGTTTTTTGCTCCGGTAATTTAAGCTCATCGTAAATGTGCCATGATATTGCTTCTCCTTCTCGGTCCTCATCGGAGGCTAACCAAACCATTTCTGCCTCCTTCGACAGCTTACGAAGCTCCTCAACAAGGGCTTTTTTATCGTCAGACACCGTGTACTGTGGTTTATACCCGTTGTTAAGGTCGATGCACAAGTCAGACTTATTTAAGTCGCGAATATGCCCATAACTGGATCTAACCAGAAAGTCGGTTCCCAAAAAACCTTCGATGGTTTTGGCTTTAGCCGGTGACTCTACAATAACAAGGTTGCGCGGACGATCTCCGGATGCAGACTTTTTTGCCATATGAACAGCGATTTGGTTGTTTCTCCGATGGCAAAGAAAAACAATCTCTTCACGCCAACACAAATTTTATCACTTCGCCCCTGTTCTGATTGTCTACTCTTCCGTAGGAAGGAATTTTTCAACAGTGACAATTTGTCAGCCCGTCGGCTTTCCTTACCTTTGCCGCCCGCTATATTCAATTGTATGCACATTCATTCAGATAAAGTAATTGACGAATCGCGCCAAGGAGAGGTTTACACTGACCCGCAACAGGAGCCGACCCGATCCAACCGCAAGCTTTTTTTAGAGAGCTACGGATGCCAGATGAACTTCTCCGACAGTGAAATCGTTGCCTCCATCTTGCAAAAGGAGGGCTACGAAGCCACCCGAAATGTTGATGAGGCCGATCTCATCTTGGTGAATACCTGTGCCATCCGCGATAATGCCGAACAACGAGTGCGAAACCGCCTTACAGAGTTTAGCCGAATAAAGCGCAATAAGCCCGAAGCGATTATTGGTGTTCTTGGCTGTATGGCCGAACGCCTTAAGGCCAAGCTGCTCGAAGAAGAGCATCTGGTGGATGTGGTGGTTGGCCCCGATGCCTATCGCGATTTGCCCAATTTGATCCGCACTGCCGAAGACGGGCAAAAAGCGATCAACGTAATGCTTTCAAAAGAGGAAACATACGCCGACATTGAACCTGTTCGTTTGGGCACCAATGGAATTACCGCTTTTATCTCCATCACTCGCGGTTGCGATAACATGTGCGCGTTTTGCGTAGTGCCATTCACCCGTGGCCGCGAAAGAAGTCGAGATCCGGAAACCATTGAGCAGGAAGCCATCGACTTATACAACCGTGGTTACCGCGAAATTACGCTTCTGGGTCAAAATGTAGATTCTTACTTGTGGGCCGGTGGAGGACTGAAAAAGGAGATTTATTCGCAGGAGGAACTGGAAAAAGCCGTGAATTTTGCCCAACTGCTTGAGCGTGTAGCGCTGGCGGTTCCGCAGATGAGAATTCGCTTCTCAACCTCGCACCCCAAAGACATGACAGATCAGGTGTTGGAAGTGATGGCTCGCTATGATAACATTTGCAAATACATTCATTTGCCCGTGCAGTCGGGAAACAGCCGTGTTCTTAGCTTGATGAACCGAGGCTACAGCCGCGAATGGTATCTCAGTAGAATTGAGGCAATCCGCAGAATTATTCCGGGCTGTGCGGTTTCTACCGATATTATCACCGGATTCTGTTCTGAAACCGAAGAGGAGCATGCCGACACATTGAGCATGATGAGGTTATCTGCCTACGACTTTGCTTACATGTTTAGGTACTCAGAGCGCCCCAAAACGTTGGCAGAACGTAAGTATACCGACGATATTCCGGAAGAAGTTAAGCTTCGCCGCTTGAATGAGGTGATTGAATTACAAAACCGCCTTTCACTGGAAAGCAACCAACGTGATGTTGGAAAGGTGCACCGGGTGTTGGTTGAAGGGCGCTCAAAGCGATCTGAGGATTTTCTTTCCGGTCGGAATACACAAAACAAAGTAGTGGTATTCCCCAAAGAGCATTTTCAGGCTGGCGATGTTGTGGATGTTCTGGTGGAAAGCTGCACTGCTGCTACTCTTTTAGGGAAGGCCGTTGAACGAATCACCTCATACACCAAAAACTAGTCATGAACCTAAACGAAGTCAAAAATCGATTTGGAATCATTGGCAACGCAGCCTTGCTCGACCGGGCCATTGATACCGCATGGAGGGTTGCCGGAACCGACTTAAGCGTTCTTATCACCGGTGAAAGTGGTACCGGTAAAGAGGTGTTTTCAAAGCTTATCCACAGCTATTCGGCACGGAAGCACGGAAGCTTTATTGCGGTGAACTGCGGGGCCATACCTGAAGGAACGATCGATTCAGAGCTTTTCGGACATGAAAAAGGCTCGTTTACCGGGGCCAATGAAGCGCGAAAAGGGTATTTTGAAGTCGTAAATGGGGGAACCATCTTTTTAGATGAGGTAGCCGAACTGCCCTTGCAAACACAAGTTCGCCTACTCCGGGTTTTGGAAACTGGGGAATTTCTTCGGGTTGGATCGTCGAAACAACAAAAAACCGATGTGCGCATTGTGGCGGCCACTAACGTGAACATTCCCGATGCCATTGAAAAAGGGAAATTCCGCGAAGACCTTTACTACCGGCTCAATACAGTTCCCATTCAAATTCCGGCCTTGAGAGAGCGTGGCAACGACATCTTATTGTTGTTTCGAAAGTTCGCCTCCGACTTTGCGGAAAAATACCGAATGCCGGCCATTCGACTAGACGAATCAGCGACCCAGCTCTTGCTAAGCTACCGATGGCCGGGCAATGTTCGTCAACTTAAAAACGTTACTGAGCAGATTTCAATCATTGAAAACGAACGTATGATTGGGGCTGAAGTGCTCAGCAGATACTTGCCCGGGCATGGAAGCAGTATGATTCCCGCCTTGAGCCGGCCCGATCAACAGGCCGAACTTTCGGAACGGGAAATCCTGTACAAAGTATTGTTCGACATGAAGCGCGATATGGTAGAGGTGAAGAAAATACTTGCTGAGGTAATCGGCGGACAGAGCAACGATATGCACATCCGAGAAAATCACGCGCAGTTCTTTTCTCAGCTTCAGCAAGATTTACAGCCCGGTTCATTCGTCGCCCAACCGGTGGTAAGTCCTGTTTCACAACCGGTTTCTTTTGTAAGCCCGGTTTCTTCGCCCATTACCGAGCATGAAGAGCTGGAAGAAGAGAGCCTGTCGTTGGAAGATCGTGAAAAAGAACTCATCATTAAAGCGCTCGAAAAATATCGGGGTCGAAGGAAGAACGCCTCGCGCGAGCTGGGCATATCAGAACGCACCCTGTATCGCAAAATCAAGGAATACGATATAAACTTGTAGCTAGATGGCCTTTCTTCTCCGACAATGGCCGGGCATCCTGATGCTCAGTGCACTGCTGTTGCTTACGGCGTGTCGAATCTCTTTGAACGCCGGAGATGCGGGGAATGCCAAAACCATTAGCATTGCCTTTTTCCCCAACAACGCCAGTTTAGTTCAGCCAACACTCAGCCAGGCATTTACAGAAGATTTGAGAAACTTTTTTCAAACCCAAAGCCGTTTAACGCTGGTGCCCCAGGGTGGCGATTTACGCATTGAAGGCTCAATTACAGACTACCGCGTGAATCCGGTTGGTGTAAGCACGGGTGGAGCGCAGTCGAACCGACTAACCATTACCGTAATGGTTCAGTTTACAAACACATTGGACGCCGAAAAGGATTTCGAAACCAGTTTTAGTCGATTCGCAGACTTTCCGTCTTCCAGCAACCTAACATCTGTTGAAACCGAGCTGATTCGGGAGATAAACCAACAGCTGGCCCAGGACATTTTTAACAAAGCTTTGATTAATTGGTGATGAACGCGGACTCCATCGTGTCGATGCTGCTGAACTTAAACCAGGAATCGGGGCTAAAACCCGAAGATGGCGAGGCTTTACTCCAGCGCTATCCTTATTTTGAAGCCGGACGATTTGCATTGCTTCTCAAGCTTCGCGAACAAGGCGACTATCGCTTTCAGGAGCAACTCAAACTGGCCGCGGTGCATTGTTCCGATCGAAAAGCCCTCTATCACTTCGTGGAGCGCGAATCCGATGAACATCAGGTTAATCGCTCTTCTCAGGCTGTTGTAGAAACTTTGGCCGCCTCCCCGGCGGATGACCTCAGCGTAACCGAAGCCCCGCAATCTCTGGTGAATCAACTCCAGCCTGAGTCGACGGAAGTGGAATTGGTTAACGTTGAATTTACAGGTGACGGACTGTCATCAACCCCAAAACCTGAAGAACAACCGGCCAAGGAGGCACCTGAAGTTTTACCGCCGCCCACAAATACACCACCCATCGATAGCGCCGTTCGTGTGGAGGCCGTTAAAATACCACTGGTAAACACGCCAGCACAGCGTAAGCCAAGGATTAACTGGAATCCGGACCAGGCCATCGAGGCTCCGAATGATATTTTGTCGCAAATTTTGGCCTACCCGGAACTGGGAAAAAGTGGTGTAGAAAACAGCGAATCCACAATTATTCAGGAAGAATCGCCTGAAATCTCCGAGCATCCCGAGAAAAAACAGACGGCAGAACCACGGCGCTTCACGGACTGGCTCAAGACGACGAAGTCTGCGGGTGTTTTCCCAAAAGCATCAACGCCCTCTGTGGAAAAAGTGGTCGAAAAGCCACAACAGGAAGAAAAATCAACCCCTAAAGCCAGCTTCTTTAATCCTGTAGAAATGGCCCGCAAAAGCGTAGAGGACCGCGACGATTTTGTAACAGAAACCTTGGCGAAAGTGTATTTAAACCAGGGTGATACGACCCGTGCAATACGCATCTACCATAAATTAAGTTTGTTATATCCTGAAAAAAGTGCTTACTTTGCCGCCCTTGTTGAAAAAATTGTAAAACCGAGCTAAGTCCCATGTCTTTAATCTTTTCGATTCTCATTTTAGTTGTTTGCGCGCTACTTATTTTGATTGTTCTTGTTCAGAACTCCAAGGGTGGCGGATTGTCATCGACCTTTGCATCCTCCAATCAAGTGATGGGTGTTAGAAAGACTGCTGATTTTTTGGAGAAGTCTACCTGGGTTTTAGCCGCAGCCTTGATTGTTTTGTGTTTAGCATCTACAGCCAGTACAATGACGCCCGAGGATTCAAGCCGCGAAACCATTTCGACGCGCAAAGCAGAAGAAGGAGGCACTTCGGCCCCTGCGCCTGCCGCTAAACCGACTACTGCTCCTGCTCCGGCTCCAGCTCCAGCAGCACCGGCGCAATAAAGCATTTTAGGGAATTATCGCCCTTAAAACGTGTCAGGCTGACAGACAGCCGGGCACGTTTTTTTGTTTTTTGGCAGAACCGCTGTCAAAATTTCCAACTTAACTGCGACTGGTACGGTTGGCACATCCTTCGCTAACGGCGGGCAAAACTCTCAATTCTAATTCAAAACACTTGTAATATGTCAGAACTTACCATTCGTCCTCTTCAGGACCGCGTGCTGGTGGAAGCCGCCGCCGCCGAAGAAAAAACTGCCGGTGGAATCATCATTCCCGATACCGCTAAAGAGAAGCCTCAGCGTGGCCGTATTGTGGCTGTAGGAAATGGCAAAAAAGACGAGCCCTTGACTGTAAAAGTGGGCGATGAGGTGTTGTACGGGAAATATGCCGGTACAGAAATTACAATTAACAGCAAAGAGTATCTGATCATGCGTGAATCAGACATTTTCGCAATTCTCTAATCCCAGAAAAAACAACAACTATGGCAAAAGAAATCACCTTTAACCTCGAAGCCCGCGATCAATTGAAGCGTGGAGTAGATGCATTGGCAAATGCCGTGAAGGTTACGCTTGGTCCAAAAGGCCGCAATGTGATTATCGATAAGAAGTTTGGAGCACCTGCAATTACCAAAGACGGAGTATCGGTAGCGAAAGAAATTGAGTTGGTTGACCCTATTGAAAACATGGGTGCCCAAATGCTCAAGGAAGTGGCTTCAAAAACGGCCGACATTGCCGGCGACGGAACAACCACAGCTACTGTTTTGGCTCAGGCTATTGTAAATGCCGGATTAAAGCATGTTACTGCAGGTGCGAATCCAATGGATTTGAAGCGCGGAATCGACAAAGCCGTTTCTTTGGTTGTAGGTAACCTTAAGAGCCAAAGTGCTTCTGTGGGCGACGACAATCAAAAAATCGAGCAAGTGGCTACCATTTCTGCCAACAACGACAATACAGTAGGTAAGCTCATTGCTGAAGCGATGGGTCGTGTGAAGAAAGAAGGGGTAATCACTGTTGAAGAAGCAAAAGGAACAGAAACTACTGTTGAGGTGGTTGAAGGTATGCAGTTCGACCGCGGATACATTTCTCCTTACTTCGTTACTGATGCAGAGAAAATGGAAGCGGTACTGGAGAACCCTTATGTATTGATTTACGACAAGAAAATCTCCAGCATGAAGGATTTGCTTCCGGTGTTGGAAAAGACCGTTCAGACTGGTCGTCCGTTGTTGATCATTGCCGAAGATGTTGACAGCGAAGCGTTGGCAACCTTGGTTGTGAATAAAATTCGCGGTTCTTTGCGCATCGCGGCAGTTAAGGCTCCTGGCTTTGGCGATCGCCGGAAAGCCATGTTGGAAGACATTGCCATCCTCACCGGAGGCCAGTTAATTAGCGAAGAGCGTGGATACAAACTCGAAAACGCCGACCTCACTTATTTGGGTCGCGCTGAGAAGGTAAGCATCGATAAGGACAACACTACAATTGTTGGTGGAGCCGGCTCGAAGGAAGACATCACTGCGCGTGTGAACCAAATCAAAGCGCAGATGGAAACGACCACTTCCGACTATGACAAAGAGAAGCTGCAAGAGCGACTGGCCAAGTTGGCCGGTGGTGTGGCGGTTCTTTATGTTGGTGCGGCCACCGAAGTGGAAATGAAAGAAAAGAAAGACCGTGTTGATGATGCTTTGCATGCCACCCGTGCAGCGGTTGAAGAAGGAATCGTTCCTGGCGGCGGTGTTGCTTACATTCGCGCCATTGAGTCGCTCAACGGTGTAAAAGGCGAAAACGACGATGAAACTTTTGGAATGAACATCGTGAAACGCGCTTTGGAAGAGCCGCTTCGCCAGATTGTAGCCAACGCCGGAGGCGAAGGTTCAATCGTTATTCAAAAGGTAAAAGAAGGCAAGGCCGATTTTGGCTACAACGCTCGCACAGAGACATACGAGAACTTGCTTTCTGCCGGTGTTATCGACCCAACTAAAGTTACGCGGGTAGCTCTTGAAAACGCAGCCTCCATCGCGGGCATGTTGCTCACGACCGAATGTGTTCTTTCCGAAAAGAAAGAAGAGAATGCCGCAACCGCTCCAAACCCAGGAATGGGTGGAATGGGCGGAATGATGTAACAGCCGAATTTAGAATAGCATACGCGATAAGCCCCGGAAGTAAGTTTTCGGGGCTTTTTCGTTTAAATTCAAATTAAACTATCATGACCTTGTGGATATCTTTTGGTAAGTTGCCAATTGCTCAAGGACGTGAAAATAAATCTACTCCAATTCGTCTTTATCATCGGAATTTTTGGTCTTCGTTTAGAAGCCCAAACCTTTCATTTTGGCGCAACTGGAGCGTATGGCATTAACTATTTGCTCAACGCAAACATCGACTTTGAAGGCCAGGATACCGTTTACGTTTTTTCTACCGGTCGCTCTGCCGGCTTAACCGCAGCCTATTACTTTGATTTTGGAGGATATTACTACCGAAAGATGTATGGTGTAAAAACAGAGTTAAACTTTTCGACCGTAAATCAGGCATACAAGGTTTTTCCGGGGGCAGGTCCGGCAAACCCCAATATTTTTTACCAATACAAAGCTCGGCTTTCCTACATTGACGTACCGCTGATGTTTAATTTTTGTCCAACACACCATCAGGGGTTCACTCTGGAAGTTGGTCCACAGGTTTCGTTCCTGCGCAACGCAGTGATGGTTCCTGAAGAATCTAGGGTTAGCAATCCACTTTACCCCAATCTCGATAAATCCGATTTTAGAAACACTATATTTTCTGCGGTATTAGGCATTGGCTGCTTCTACAATTTTACTGAGCGATTTGCCATGGTAAGTACATTCCGCATGGGATATTCATTTTCAGATGTAATGCTCAATTCCGATCAGATTCAACCTTATGCGCCTACACACCGTGCTTGGGCACACGCCACATTGGGTGCAGTCTATAAACTGAATAAGTACTATTCTGATCGCAACCGGGGCTATAAGTATTATGTGAAGAAATTAAAAAAACGATGAATGTTCTTGTAGCCGGCCACACCGGACTTACCGGATCATTTCTGGTAGATTTGCTCCTAGACAACCCAAAAGTTACGTGTGTTTACACGTGGGGAAGACGACCCTCAGATCGGCAAACGGAAAAACTCGTGCACCTCGGGTTTATGGAGAGTGCTAACCCTCAAATTCCATCCGTAGCAATTGCATTTTGCACGTTGGGCACAACCATCAGAAATGCAGGAAGTCGTGAAGCCTTTAAGGATGTTGATGTAAGACTTGTTGCAGATTTTGCGCAGTTTGCGCTCCGTTGTGGGGCAAGGAGTTTTGTTCTACAGTCCTCTGTTGGCGCTGGCAAGCCTGGAAGTAACTTTTACCTGCGCTGTAAAGCAGAGGCCGAAGAAATTTGCAGCAAGCTCGGTTTTACTTGTGTTTTCATTGTGCGCCCATCAATGTTAGCTGGGCCAAGGAAAGAGTTTAGACTAGGCGAACGCGTTGGTTTGGTGTTGATGCGAGCATTTCATGGGATAATCCCTCGACGCTATCGTGTTGTAGAGGCCAAAACTGTTGCAAAAGCGATGGTTAACCTTGGATTCAGTCAAACTCCCGGAGTTTGGATTAAAGAATCGGAAGACTTGGCCAATTGGGCATCATAGGCAATAAATAGGTTCATGTATAAAGCCCGCGACCACCGAAAAATGAATGGTGCCAAAAGAATTAAAACCACGGTATTCGACAGAAAATAAACCAGTGGATTAAATCCCAGAATCACATTTACAATAACAACCGCCACGCTAAAGGCCACTCCTAAAGCATAGCTCACGTACATGGCTCCTTGGAAAAAACCGGGCTCCATTTCATAATGCAAACCACAATGGCTGCAGTTGGCGTGCATTTTATCCCAGTTTTCAATTTTGTATGGGTTTTTGTTAATGAACAAATCGCCTTGGTGGCAACGTGGACAGGATTGGCCAACAACAGAGCGAAGCTTCATTCCCAAAGCATTCATAGTTTCAAATTTATTCAGGTGCAAAGTTAAGTGATTACACAAGGTGTATATTGTGACAATTCTCACGGAGTATCGGATTACCTTTGCCACGTATGATAACGGTTGGCAATTTATCGGTGTTGTTTGGCGGGGTTCCTTTGTTTGAGGAGATCTCGTTTATGATTCAAGCCCGCGACCGGGTGGGTTTAACCGGAAAGAATGGGGCGGGCAAATCAACGCTGTTGAAAATCATAGCCCGCAAACAAGAGCCCAGCAGCGGAACGGTCGCTGTTCCTCAAGGTTATCGAATTGGTTACCTGCCTCAAGAGATGAAGCACAATTCTGGAAAGACCATTTTTGAGGAAGCCAAAACCGCCTTTGCCGAAGTGCTCTCGCTGGAAGATGAACTCAACCGATTGGGAAAAGAACTAGAAGTCCGAACAGATTATGAAAGTGAGGCCTATCATAAAATAATCGATCGCATAAGTGAAGCCAGCCAGAGACTCTCGGTATTAGGCTCAGGAACAATCGATGGTGAAACGGAAAAAGTGCTGAGCGGACTTGGGTTCAAACAGGAAGACATGGACCGTCAGATGGATGAGTTTTCCGGAGGATGGAAAATGCGCGTTGAGTTGGCGAAAATCCTCTTGCAAATGCCCGATGCGGTGCTGCTCGATGAGCCAACAAACCACCTCGACATTGAGTCGATTCAATGGTTAGAGTCGTTTCTGAGCGATTACCCCGGCGCCGTAGTGCTGGTATCGCACGACCGTGCATTTCTTGATGCTGTGACCAACCGCACCATAGAAATCACCCTGGGTAAAATTGAAGACTACAAAGCTTCGTACTCCAAATACGTGGAGTTAAGAAAGGAGCGCCGTGAACAGCAAATGGCGGCCTACCTCAACCAAAAGAAGATGATTGAGGACACTGAGAAGTTCATCGAACGCTTCCGTTACAAGGCCAGCAAAGCGGTACAAGTTCAGTCGCGCATTAAACAATTGGATAAGGTAGACCGGATTGAGGTCGAAGACGAAGACACTTCAGCCATTCATTTCAGATTTCCACCAGCGCCCCGATCAGGCAAAGTGGTTTTAACCGCAAGCGGGATTAGCAAAGCGTTTGGCGAAAAAACCGTCCTCAAACCTTTGAATTTTCTCGTAGAACGCGGTGAAAAAATTGCTTTTGTGGGGAAGAACGGAGAAGGGAAAACCACCTTGTCGCGCATTATTACCGGGCAGCTCGATTCTACCGGAACGCTTGAGCCGGGGCACAATGTGAAGCTGGGTTATTTTGCTCAAAACCAGGCCGACATGCTCAACCCCGACATTACGGTAATGCAAACCCTTGAACAAGTGGCCGGAACTACCACCACTCAACAAATTCGGAATTTATTGGGAGCCTTCCTGTTTGGAGGAGATGCGGTAGATAAGAAGGTGAAGGTTTTATCGGGTGGGGAAAAGGGGCGTTTGGCCATTGCCCGACTGTTATTGGAGCCTGTGAATTTCCTGGTGCTCGATGAGCCCACGAATCACCTCGACATGCGTTCGAAGGACATTCTGAAGGAGGCCTTGAAACAGTATGACGGCACTTTGATTTTGGTTTCTCACGACCGGGAATTTCTGGATGGGTTGTGCAACAAGGTTTTCGAATTTTCGGGCGGTAACATAAAGGAGTTCCCCGGTGGTATTTTTGAGTTTTTGCAAAGCAGAAAACTCGAAAGCCTGAAAGCACTAGAAGTTCCCGTTAAACAGGCTTCTCCGGTGAAAGTGAAGGAAGAGCCTCGGCAAAATCGGCAGGCACAGCAACAAGGCGACAAAGAAAGGAAGCAGCTCGACACGCGAATACGCAATCTTGAGGAACGCATTTCCACGGCTGAAGCTGAAGTCTCAAGGCTTGAAGAAAAGTTGGCCGATCCTGAGGTGTATGCTGACCGCTCGGCATCGTCGGCTTTATTGGCAGACCATGCAAAGGCAAAGACCGCTCTCGATGCGTTAATGAGCGATTGGGAAGATGCAGTATCGCGGCGTGAGGCTTTAGAAGGAGCCGGTTAGCTCGAAGCGTTTCCCCGGCAAGCTCTTGACCATGCCTTTAAACTCCATGGAGAGAAGTAGCGCCGACGCTGAGCCTACAGCCATCTCTGCCTGAAAGGCAATTAAATCGAGCTCATGTGTACCCTTGCGAATAATATTGAGTAGTGTTTCTTCTGCTTCGTTTGCCGGTATCGGTAAGCTAAGCTGGGTGTTTGCTTTTTGGGGGTTCGCGGCGGATTTCCAACCCAGGTGCCAGGCCAAATCAGATACGGTGGTGAGAATCGCCGCCTTATTGTTACGAATCAGCTTGTTACACCCGGCGGCATACGCATCGCCAATTCTTCCGGGAACGGCAAACACGTCGCGGTTGTAGCCCAAGGCAAAACCCGCAGTAATAAGCGCCCCGCCACTTTCTGCTGCTTCTACAACAACCAGGGCGTCGCAGAGACCGGCGATAATGCGGTTGCGCATCGGGAAGTTGCTTCTATCTGGACGTGTTTGTGTAGGGAAATCGGAGACGAGACCACCGTGATCTTCCATGCGAACGGCGAGATTTTGGTTGGAGGTTGGGTAAACCCGATCGAGCCCATGCGCCAAAACACCAATGTTTTGCACTCCGGCCTGGAGCGCGGCGCGATGGGCTGCCGTATCGATGCCATAAGCCAGACCGCTCACAAGGGTGCCGCCTAAGGCCTGTATTTCAGCCACCAGCGCTTCGGCAACCTCAACCCCGTAATGGGTGGCGTTTCGGGTGCCCACGACCGAAACTACGCGTGGGGCATTCAGTTGAAGCCGGCCTTTGGCGAAGAGCACGAGCGGACTGTCGTCGCAAGCCTTAAGCCGCCTTGGGTAGTCGGCTTCATGGATGCCCAACAAACTGATGTTGTGTTTTTCGGCACGCTTCACCTCTTGTTCGGCACGGCGAATGGCCGGCCATACATTGGCTTCGAGCAATGGGCCCTTCCTTAGAACTCCTTCACGGGCGCGTTTCCAGGCGGAGAAAAAGGCGGTGGCCGTTTCGAATTCCATAAGTATTTTGCGTGCGGTAACCGGACCAATACCAGCAATGAGCGAAAGTGCCAAAAGGCATTGAATTTCGGACTCGTCTTGTGCAGTTGAAGAATTGTACATTACATTGCAAATTACTAATCGACCACGCTTGTCTATGCAACTGTTTACAAATCGCCGAACCCTGTCGTTATTCGCCATTTTTTTTGCCTTAAGCACTGTAATTGTGAGTGCGCAGGTAGAGCGCGCAAAACTCAGGGGCAAAATTACCGATGAAAAGGGCGAGCCCTTGGTGTCGGTAGCCGTGTTTGCTCGAGGCAGTGAAACGGCAGGCGTGGTGAGTTCGGTTGAGGGCGAATACCTATTAACCCTGATGCCCGGCAGCCGGGTTGTGGTGTTTCAGCAGATTGGCTTTGTTACCCGAGAGCTGGAGCTTTCGATTAATCCGGGCGAAGAGCGCCGGATGGACGTGGTGTTAAAATCGAGTTCGACCGAACTAAAGACTTTTGTGACAACTGCCGGGAAGTATGAGCAAAACATCGAACAGCTTACCGTTAGTATGGAGGTATTAAAGCCCAACATTATTGAAAACAAAAACACGACTTCGATTGATGATGCTTTGCAACAAGTGCCCGGTATGACCATTGTTGACAGCGAGCCACAAATTAGAAGCGGAAGTGGATATTCGTTTGGAGCCGGAAGCCGGGTGATGATTTTGGTGGATGACTTACCGATTCTATCGGGCGATGCCGGAAGGCCCAGCTGGGGTTTCATTCCGGTTGAGAACATTGAACAGGTTGAGGTGATTAAGGGCGCTTCGTCGGTATTGTATGGTTCGGCCGCCTTAAGCGGAGTGTTGAACATACGTACGGCTTATCCACGCGATGTGCCTCAAACGAAAATCAGCCTTTTTTCGGGGGTTTACAACAATCCTCGAAATCGGGAGGCCATTTACTGGGGCGACAATAATCCAACCTACACGGGTGTTAATTTCTTTCACTCCAGAAAAATTGGGAATCTCGACCTCGTTGTTGGGGGTAACTTTTTCAACGACAACGGGTTCAAAGGCCCGGCGCCGATTGATATCAGCGACACCACGTTTAACCCATTGGCCGAACAGCGAGGCGAATTTGAGAACCGTGGAAGATTGAACATGAACCTCAGGTATCGCTTTAAAAAGGTCGAAGGCCTGAGTGTAGGGCTGAACGCTAACGCGATGCTTTCGCGGTCGACAGGCGCCTTGTTGTGGCTGAATGCCGACTCAGGCATGTACCGCGCCTACCCCGGATCGCTAACCCTGACGTTACAGACGGCCGCTTATGTTGACCCTTTTGTTCAGTATCTGGGTAAAAAGGGTTACCGCCATGTGCTTCGCAACCGATGGTTTCACCTCGACAACAACAACGACAATAACCAAAGCAACCGCAGCAATCTCTTTTTTAGTGAGTACCAGCTTCAGAAACGTTACGAAAACGGACCTTTCAAAGGATTGATACTCACGGCCGGAGCACTTCATTCCTACACCAGGGGCGTTTCGGAGCTTTATAAAGGGAATTTGTCGGACACCCTCAACCTGCAAGCCTTCTCAGACAACCGGAATATTGCGGCTTATCTGCAGTTGGAACGCACATTCTGGGAACGATTAACCCTATCGGCCGGAGCACGTTATGAGCATTTTAGCATAAGCAGCCCACGGTATAACCAAAACGATAGTGCAACCTTTACTCGTGAAGGCCGGCCCGTGTTTAGAGCGGGCATGAACCTGAAGCTGCACAAAGCGACTTTCTTCAGGGCTTCGTTTGGTCAGGGTTACCGTTTCCCAACCATTGCCGAGAAGTTCATCCGCACACAGGTGGGCCCGATTCAGATTTATCCGAACGACAGTATTCGCTCAGAGAGCTCATTTAATGCGGAGGCTGGCATAAAGCAGGGCTTCAAGATTGGTGGTTTTCAAGGTTATCTGGATGTGGTTTACTTTTTACAGCAATTTGAGGACAACATCGAATTCAACTTTGGCCTGTTTGGGCCGCTCGATCCGGCGCAGTTCTTCGGTTTGGGCTTTGCCTCGCTCAACATTGGCCGAACGCGGGTAAGCGGCTGGGACGCCTCGTTGGTTGGCCAGGGGAAAATTGGCAAAACCGGAATCGCCCTTTTGAGCGGCTACACCTACACCTTGCCCGTTGCCCTTGAGCCTCAGCTTGGTTACCCTGTGGAGCTGAGTGGAAAACCGGTTACTTATGCCACATCCTCTTCCGATTCGACCGACAATATTTTGAAATACCGTTTTCAGCATTTGTTTAAAACCGATATCGAGGTGAGTCGCGGCAAATGGGCAATTGGCTTTAGTGCACGCTACAATAGCTTCATGCGGAATGTGGATAAGATTTTTGAAGATTTGGATGACTTTCTTGGGTTGCTGGGGCAGCCACAGCCCGGGCTAAAGGCTTACCGACAGGCGAACAACCAGGGTGTTTGGGTGCTCGATGCGCGCGTGGTGTTCAATGCATCAGAAACTGTGGGGCTCGTGTTCGTAGTAAACAACCTGATGAACAAGGAATACGCCTTGCGGCCGATGGCGATAGAGTCGCCGCGTACCACAGCGATTCAGTTGAACGTGAAGTTTTAGGCGGGCGCGGCTTAGGGATTGAAATGAAAAGCCCGGAGCACACGAAGCGCAGCGTAGGGCGCGAGGACTTGCAATGGAAAGCCCGGTGCCGTAGGCAAAGCCCCCAAAAACGATTTAACTTAAATAACGGCCAACAATTGGCATTCGGCGGCCTGAACCAAAGGCTTTGGGCGAAATCCGCAAAACCGGCGGCGTTTGATAGCGCTTGTACTCGTTGGTGTTGACGAGTTTTAGGATTCGGTTGACGAGGGCCTCGGGATGGCCGGCGGCGATGAGTTCGCGCGGACCTTTTCGGAGTTCGATGTATTGGTAAAGAATGGGGTCGAGTTGGTCGTATTCGGGCAGGGAATCGGAATCTTTTTGACCGGGGCGCAACTCGGCGCTGGGAGCCTTGGTGAGGATGTTTTTGGGGATGATTTCGCGGTCGCGGTTGATGTACCGGGCAAGTGCGTAAACCTGTGTTTTGTAAAGATCGCCGATGACTGAAAGGCCTCCGCACATGTCGCCGTAAAGGGTTCCGTAACCCACGGCAGCTTCGCTTTTGTTGGAGGTATTGAGGAGAATATAGCCGAATTTATTGCTCATGGCCATGAGAAGTACGCCACGAATTCGGGCCTGGAGGTTTTCTTCGGTGAGATCGGGTGTTTTTCCTGCAAACTGAGCGCTGAGGCTTGTTTCAAAAGCCGAAAATGCCTGTTCGATAGGGATTTTCTCGGTTTTCCCGTTGAGGTTTTTTGCCAGTTCGAGCGAATCGCCGAGAGAATGGTCGGAGGAGTAGGCTGAGGGCATCATGACACCGAGCACGTTTTCGGGGCCGAGGGCTTCGATGGCGAGGGCATACACGACGGCAGAGTCGATGCCTCCGCTCAGGCCCAGAATGGCTTTGGTGAAGCCAAGTTTGCGGAAATAATCGCGGATGCCGAGGAGTAATGCCTGGTAGATGCGCTCAATTTCAATGTCGGGGTGAGCGAGGTTGAGTTCGGCGCCAAACGGTACGCTTCGTGCGGTTTTAACCCAATCGAGATCGTAAAGCAGGTAATCGGGTCGGAAATAGGCCATTTCGCTCACTACGTTACCTTCCTTGTTCATGACAAGCGAGCCCCCGTCGAAGATAAGTTCGGTTTGTGCACCGGCGTGGTTGACATAGAAAACCGGGAGCGCATATTTGAGACAGGTTTGGTGCAGAATGCGTTTGCGGCTCTCGGCGTGTCGGTAGTTAAACGGAGAGGCTGCGATGTTGATTACTAGCTGCGGTGCTTCCTTGATGAGTTCGTCCATCGGCCACCTGACGTACATTTTATCTTCGTCGACGTCCCAAAGGTCTTCGCAGATGGTGAGGGCAATTTTCTTCCCCATAAACGACAGGCATTTAAACTGGGTATTGGGCTCAAAGTAGCGGTACTCGTCGAATACGTCGTAATTCGGCAGCAGGGTTTTATGAACGACCTGCGCAATTTTCCCGTTTTGGAGGAAAAATGCGGAGTTGAAGAGGTTTTTGCCTTCGATGTTGGGGTTGATTGATGGGGCTCCAACGATGGCTGCTACTGTGGTACAGGCTTCGGCAATGGTGTTGATGGCTTGCTGGCAGCGGGCAACAAAATCGTTGAATTCGAGAAAATCGAGAGGCGGGTAACCGCAAACGGCCAACTCGGGAAATACTACGAGATTTGCGCCGTCGCTCTCGGCGCGCCGAATGGCAGAGAGGATTTGAGCGGTATTGCCATCAAAATCGCCGATCAGGCAATTGATCTGGGCGAGGGCAATTTTCATGAGTTAGAACAAGATGCCTACATTAAGTTGCAGGTAGTTGAGGATTGCGCTTTCTTTCACCTTATCGATATCGTCGGTATTATAGCCTGTAGCGATGTATTCCGGACGGATAAATTTGACTTGGTTTTTGAGTTGATTGGTGAGCCCGTTATTGAATTGAATTCCAGCCACCAGGGAGGTGTTTCCGCTGAGATTGTATTCGACGCCTCCACCAACGAGGAGCGCACCGCGGAAGCTGTTCATGAAGCTTGAAGCATCGTTAAAACTCGAAACGTTACTTTGGTTACCAATAACATCCGATAATTCTGCGCTAGACCTGTAACGGAAGCCTGCACTGAGACCGAAGTTGAGAAAGTAGCGCAGAGCTCCTATTTCTTTGGTCCGGCCTTTAATCATGAGCGGAACTTCTACGTAACGGGCTTTGTAGGTGTTTTCCCAGTCATAAACGATTGGAGCGGGTCCGCCGCTCAGGGTTGAACTTAGGGTTGAACGTCCTTGTAGGCGGCCATTGAAATAATTAATGTCGATGCCTGTCCCAACAAGAAAATTGTCGTCGAGGCGAAATTCCACAGTAGGCCCCCAGCTAAAGCCAAAACGCAATCCGCCGCCTTCTGCCTGATATTGAGAAGAAGCCCCTTGGGTGTCGAAATCGGGTTTCATCCACGAGCCCATTGGGGCTATTTTCAGGCCAAAGCGAACACGGCGCCCGCCTGATTCTTGCGCGAAAACGAATGCCGGAAGAAGGAGAGATAAAAGGAGGAGCTTTTTCATAGGTTTTGATGAAATGCCAGATGGGAAGTATTGTTTACTAATTTTGGCCGTTATTGTGCAAAGATAGCCATCTGTGCCTAGTATGACTGAGTTCATCAAACGCCTATTCTTCATTTTTTTAACAGTGTTTTCAGCCTGTTCGGGTAGCGATTCATCAACAGCGACGCGTATTCCGGAGGCCTCAGATGTTAAAACACCCGCCATTCGTGTGCGTTTCGATCGTTTCGATCGCGACTGGTTTGCCTTAAGAAAGGAAAGCTTTACTGACGACACCCTTTCGTTGTTTAAGCGCTATGGTGATTTTCCGGCACTATTCTCCTCAAAAATTCTCCGGACCGGAAGCCCAGATCAGCCTTTGTTTCGTGAAAATGTATTGGGATTCATTAACGATCCCGACATAAAAGCGGTATATGCTGAAGTTCAAAAGCAGTACCCGGACATCGCCTTTATGGAAAAGCCCATAAGCGAAGGGCTCAACCGTTACCACCGGGTTTTTCCGGATTCGCTGATTCCTCGAGTGGTAACGATGGTTTCGGGGTTTAATTACTCGGTTGCAGCAACAGACTCGGTACTGGCCATTGGCCTCGATATGTACCTTGGGCAGAAAAGCCAGTTCTATGAGTGGCTGGCAATGCCTTCTTACAAAGTTAAAAATATGCACCGCGACATGATTGCCGCTGATGCGATTCGTGGGTTTGTAACGGCAAGTCATCCCTTTAACCAAAAGCAAGAAGACCTCATTGCACACATGGTTTACCACGGTAAAGTGCAGTATTTCTGTACACAGCTTTTGCCGGAGGTTCCACAAGAGCGCTTTTTAGGTTACGACAAGGCTCAGCTGGATTGGTGCAAAGCCAATGAAGGCCGCATTTGGTCGCTGTTTATTGATAAGAAGCTGTTTTATTCTACCGACTTTAACGATCAGGTAAGCTTCATCAACGATGGTCCATTCACCCCGGGATTTCCTAAAGATTCGCCACCGAAAATTGGCGTTTGGTTGGGCTGGCAGATTGTGAAAAGCTACATGGAGCGAAATCCCCAAATGGGCCTCGACAAATTATTCGAGAACACCGACGCACATCAACTGTTTAAATCATCGGGCTACAAGCCAGCAAAACTATGACCTCCGACATTCTCTTTAAAGTTAAGCTCGACCAGCATAAGGTGCCTGAGCAAATCCATTGGGACGCCACCGACAACAACGTAAAAAACCGACCTGCGAATGCGGTTATGCTATCGGTTTGGGATCCTGCGGAACAAAACGCCTTGCGGGTTGATTTATGGACGAAAGAAATGACGGTTGATGAGATGAAAAAGTTCATTCATCAAAGCTTGCTCATGATGGCCGACACCTTGGAACGCGCTACAGGAGAAAAAATCATGGCGGAAACGATGCGCGACTTTGGTCAGTATTACGCCGAAAAACTCGATTTACTCGATCCTCCAGCCCAACCTTAAATGCTTCGGTTTGTCTTGGGTTTGTTGCTTTTTTTCCCCTATCGGGGGATGACACAACTGGTTTTGATGCCGGGCTGTTCGCTGCATGTTCAGGCCAATGCTCAATTATACCTCAACGACAGTTTGCATATAGAACCCTTGGCGTTGCTCAATCTCAACGGAGAAGCATGGATAAATGGTTCGGTTATTAACCACGGCGTTTTTGAATGGGCCGGCAATCTTTTTTTGGGCGAAAATCTCATTCAATCGGGCGTGCTGAATGCCACTCCAACCTCAAGGCTTATCACCGTCGGTGAATTGCACTTGCTCGGTGGTGATTCTTCAATCGCCTTGGGAGTTTGGGAAAACTCCGGTAGTGGTATGCGCCGGATTCTAAGAGACGTTTCTGTTAATCAGCTCCAACTCGACAGTGTGCGGCTGTTTACCGGCAATTTTGCATTGCGTTTGAATGGAAACAACCAGAGTAGTCTGAGCCGCTCAGGTGGATGGGTAATCAGCGGCTTGAACGGCGCCTTTTTCCGCAATCTCTCGGCTTCGGAGGCCTTTTTGTTTCCGGTTGGCGATAGTTTGCGGTATCGACCGGTGCAGATAGAAACGCCAACCGCGACGGTACTCGGACTTCGTTATGCCGAGGCTTCTGCCGTTTCTGAGGGATTGCCAGTTTTTCTGAGCGATCCGCTCATTTGCTCTATCGACCCTCAGTTCAACTATCGCATTTACCCTGAGTCAGGATCCATTTCGTTTAACGCCACTTTTCCGGCCTCTTTTTTCAATGGCCAAGCCGGATGGGCTATTCGTGGGTTAAATGCCGGCGACGGGTGGTCGCGCCTGAACTCGAGTTTAGTGCCTCCGGGAGACTCCCTGAGAGTTGGATTTAATGATTTGCTTCAAGGTCCTTCTGCACTCTCATTGTATTCGCTTCGACCAGAAACCCCTTTGGTTCTTGGTCCCGACAGCCTCTGCGCACTAAGCACTTCAGTTTCCTATTCAGTGAGCAATCCGCAAATGGGGCTCAACTATTTGTGGAACATCACCGGAGGGGCATTAACTGCGGAAGAGGGACCTGAGGTAGAAATCAATTGGGGCAATCAACCGCCCGGAGTCGTAGCTGTGATTGCCACAGCAGGTAATGGATGCAGTTCGCTTAGTGGAAGCCTCCCGGTTACCTTGCACCCTTTGCCCTCCGTTGATATTAACTTTACTGCTCCTGAATACCCCTTCGCGGGAGAAGTTTGGTCGTTTGAAGCTGAGTATACAGGTGCTACAATTTTTTACTGGGAGTCGGGGGGTGGATTAACCGGTTTAGGGTCATCGTTCAATGCCACCTATGAAAATGTAGGCGGATATATTGTTAACCTTGTGGGCGAATCGGAGTTCGGCTGTCGCGATACAGCCCAGGCCAAGATTACGGTTTTAGAAGGGCTCGAGATTCCCGATTCGTTTTCGCCCAATGGAGATGGAGTAAATGATGTATTCCTGCTAAAAAACGGAGGACTTGAGGAAATCGAGGTTCGAATCTTCGACCGGTGGGGAAATTTGGTTTTCGGGAGTAATCAGACTCAAACGTTTTGGGATGGAAAAAGTCCAGGGGGCGAACTTGTTCCTACTGGCACCTATTTCTTGTTGCTTCGTGCATTGGGCGACGGTACCATCTATGAGAAGCGAGGAAGCATTACTGTGTTTTATTAATGGATAGGCTTCCGGCGAGCAGCTCCAATTGCGAGATTCAGCCTTTGAACAAAGGGTTCGTCTGATCGATGAATTGTAGCAGTTCATCACGACCAAGACTCGACTCGGCCGAGCTTACAAAATGAGGCGGCATTTCGGCCCATTCTTTAAGCATTTCGCGTTTATAGGCTGCCAAATTCGATTGCAACGCTGTTGTTCCTAGTTTGTCGGCCTTGGTGAAGACTATGTGAAAAGGCACGCCGTTTTCTCCAAGCCAATGAAAAAACTTGCGGTCGATTTCCTGCATCTCAAGCCTTATATCAATCAAAACAAACAAGCACATCAAGTTGCTCCGCCCGGCTATGTAGTCAAAAATAATTTGGGCAAAGCCGCTTCGCAAGGCCTTACTGGTGCGGGCATATCCATAACCGGGAAGATCGACCAGGTACCATGCGTTGTTGATTAGAAAATGGTTTATCAATTGCGTTTTTCCGGGTCTGCC
Organism: Bacteroidota bacterium; assembly: GCA_027483445.1. GTDB lineage: Bacteria > Bacteroidota > Bacteroidia > M30B66 > M30B66 > CAMCXT01. The sequence goes on from JAIXUS010000069.1 coordinate 101,965, forward strand.
AGATGTTTTGGCTAGGCCTTTTTGCCGGGTAAGCATGTTAATCAACGAGCTTTTCCCCACATTCGACCGCCCAATAAAGGCATACTCCGGGAGCTTTGGTGCAGGGCAGCCTTTCACCGAGCTGTTACTAATAACGAAACTAGCTGAACGGATAATCATAAAGAGAAATTTCCTTGTGGTATAGCATCCAATAGGTTGCTGGTATATGGGTTGTCTGGCGTTTGACAAATTCTGTCGGCCTCACCTTCTTCTACAATCTCGCCGTTTTGCAAAACAATAATGCGATCCGACACAAAGCGCACAACACCAATGTCGTGAGAGATAAACAGACAGGTAAAGCCCATTTCTCGTTTCAGTTCATTGATGAGATTAATAATTTGAGCTTGGACTGAAACATCGAGTGCGCTAACGGCTTCGTCGCACACTAAAAAGTCGGGCTGTACGGAAAGCGCCCGGGCAATACAAAGTCGCTGACGCTGGCCTCCCGACATTTCAGAAGGATAACGACGCCGGAAACTACGGGGCAAATGCACACGATCAAGCAACTCATCCACACGTTTTTTTAGGCTTTCCTTATCGGCGCACAACCGGTGCACTAACAGCGGCTCTTCTAGCATTTCAGCCACGGTGAGCGATGGATTCAGCGACTGGTATGGATCCTGAAAAACCATTTGCATCCGTTTTCTCAAAGGCCTAAATTGAGATTGGCTTAGCTTGGTAATATTTTGGCCGTCGAACCATATTTCTCCACTGAGCGGTTCTTCCAGTTTAAGAATGGCTCTACCCAGACTGCTTTTGCCTGAGCCAGACTCCCCTACCAAACCGAGCGTTTCGCCGGGAAAAACGTTAAGTGAAACGTCCTTAACCGCGCGGATTTCTTCAACACTTCTTGAGAAAATCGTTTTTCGTTGAGTGTAGCCGATATGAATATTGTGCACCTCAAGCAAGGCCTTTTGGTTGTATAGTTTAGCGTGATTTGCTGAGCGTTCAGCCTGGTCAATAATATTCGATGGGTGGTTAGGATTAAAACGGCTTTCGGCGGCTTCTTCTGAAAGGTAATCTTGCAAAGTAGGCAGTCGAAACAATCGCTTTTCTAAAGGTGGGCGACAATTTATCAGTCCTCGGGTGTAGGCCGATTGAGGGTGAAGAAACACGTGGTCAACCGGACCAGACTCGACTAGTTCTCCATTTTGAAGAATAAGGGCACTGTCGGCAAACCCCGACAACAGGTTTAAATCGTGCGAGATGAACAGAATTGCAGTACCATGCTGATCACGCAGTTTTTTCATCAGCATGAGGATGTTTTTTTGCGTACTCACATCCAATGCTGTAGTTGGCTCATCGGCAATAAGCACCTCTGGTTTACAGGCCATAGCCATGGCTATCATCACCCTTTGCTTTTGTCCACCCGAAAGCTGGTGCGGATAGGCTGAATAAATTCTATCGGGGTTGTCGGGTAACACCTCGGCAATAAGCTTGAGGGCTTCATTTTTAGCTACATGCTTGGTGTTTCTTCGATGAACAAGGAACATTTCAGCAATTTGTTCCCCACAACGCATTATAGGGTTTAAGGCCGATCCCGGCTCTTGAAAAATCATGGAAAGGTGCTCCCCGCGAAAGCGGGCATACTGCTTTGGGTTGAGGCGATTGAGTGCGGTCTCGCTATTATTCGCGTCGAAAAAGCTGATTTGTTCGCTTTGAATGGTGGCTTGCTCGGGCGACAAGAGATTCATCAGCGCCAAGGCTGTTACGCTTTTTCCAGACCCCGACTCTCCGGCTATTCCTAGAATTTCGCCTCGATTTAAAGTAAATGACAGCTTATTCACAGCCGGCAAAACATTTCCCTGCTTATTCTTGAATAGAACAGATAGTGCCGATACTGCTAAAACTGGCGTTTTCACAGAACTGGTGTTTCTCCCGATTCGGGGTTTTCTTTGTAAATGCTCAAAGAGAACTGGCCAAAATCAGACAGCTGACTTTCATCTACCATTTCAATCCGTGCGCGGGTGTTTCCTGAGATTGTAGACCAAACTAAAAATCCATTTCCCGGGGTGCTCGTGCCATACTTTTGGTTGAAAAAGGATTTAAAACCATTAAGCAACGCTTGTCCTTCGGCTGGATTCTGAAAGTTCACCTCTACCAATATCTCGTATAGTCTTTCGTTTTCAAAGCCGTACTGAATTAGATAATCGGCATTTTCGTTTAACCGCCCCTCATAGCTAAGGCTGCTTTCGGTAAATGAAGACGGTGCTGTTCCTTCATTTTGCCTTACCCGATCGGGCGAATCGCCCAGCTCACAATCTCTGAACAGGCCGTGATTGCTGCGCATAAGATTGGCGAAGTCTTCACCGTACTTTTCCAGACTTCCTTTGCACGACCACAACAGCAGTAAAACAACGGGAAGAATCAATGGGGCGTTTCGGTTCATGGTATTGTTACGAAGCCCGCAATTTACAAGAAAGCGGCAAACCTTGTTAGGTTTCACTTGGGATGTTTCTACCCTGCATGGCTTCAAAGATCGACATCAGAGTGAGCACATCCGCTTCACAGTATTCGCGAATGCTTTCAAGATCACTTTCTAACCAATACTTAGAGTAGACCGCACTTCCATCCATGCCTTGTTTCGGGTCGTCGGCGCCAAAAACCGCAGCGAGCAGACGCAATGGTGTGTAATGCTTAAAATCTCCGAATTTCCACAATTCTAAAGTGTCGAGATGATTGATTTCCCATGGTTTTTTACCCATAAGTTGAAGGCATTCAGGTAGTTCAAGTCCCAAAATAAGCATACGCCTGCACAACCATGGGTAATCGAACTCCTTGCCGTTGTGGGCGCAAAATCGATGATGTCCGGTATAGTTCTTCTTCAGCCAGCGTAGAAAGCCACTCAGCAACTCTTCTTCCTCGTGACCATAAAAAGAGATGAGGCGCCGAGTGTTTCCTTTTCGGGCATAATATCCGAGCGAAATGCAGATTATTTTTCCGAATTCGGCATAAATACCCGCCCTTTCATAGGATTCTTCAGGCGAATCTGTGCGCCCTAAGCTATGGTGCTTTGCAACCCATAGCGATTGCCATAGCGGGCGGAGTTGGGCAAATTCCGGCGCGGCGGGGACGGTTTCGATGTCGATGAAAATCACCGACTCTTTGGCAATGTGGTGTATCATAATTCCGGTTTGTATTAAACGACCGGAACAACATCGGAACTCAGCTCAGGCGATTATGACTCCTCTTTTATTAAGCACCGGAACATTTGAGAAAAACGCTTCATCAATAGTTCCGGGTAGAAAAATGAACTTCTTGTCGTGGATTAACTCCCCAACATAAAAGCTCACCCAGTATTCGTTGTTCAAGTGGAAAACGTTCTCCATGATCGGCTCCACCCGAGCAGCACTTTTGGCCGGAACGGTTTCAATGAAATGACGTAACACCGAAGTTTTAACGTCTTCACCATCTACCTTTCCATAACCCTTTGAGCTTACCAACACACCGGTAATCTCTATCTCTTTTAGGTTTAGCAGATACACTGCCCAGCCTTCTTCCCCTTCAACTTCTTCTTTTACCACCGCAATGGCAACGTCAGTTACTGTGGGGTATTCAATGTCTTTTTTCATCCGAACTGAGCTTCAAAATTACATCGCTACACAACACCGCAACAGAACCTGAATAAAGGTTTATCCGTATGGTTTGTTAATAACTTTGTTAATTGCTTGTTTTTCACACTTGTGGGAGTTACTTTTACTCCATTAAAAAGCGCTGAACCATGAAACATCTTCACACTAAAAGCGTCTTACTTTCCGCTCTGGCCTTGGCCTTGAGTACGTTTAGCATCGCTCAGGATGCCTGCATCTTAAAGGATGCCGGGAAGTTGTATAAAAAGCAGGAACGCAAACCTTCGCCGGTGATGAAAACCCGCTATCAATTCGGAGTGGGCCAAACTTCTGGCCGGGAGTATTTGATGCAGCAAGACCTGTTCGACAGTAAGGGAAATCCAAAAAGTTCAGGGCAATTCTCCGAAGATGGCAACAAGTCGGCCGACATTCGCTACACATTCGATGCGAATGGAAAGTTGCAAAAACGCGAAACCAAGTATATCGGTAAAAACCTCAAGGAAGTTGTTTTGTATAACGCCAACGCTCGTCCTGAAAAACGAGAGATGCGCACCAAAGGCGACACACTTCTTACATATACGGTTTACGCCTATGACGATCAGGGATTTCCGGTTTCAGAAGAGGACTTCCGCGGCGAAAAATCGCTGGGAAAAAAACTTTTCGAAGACAAACGCTCTTCACGCGGCGATTTAATTGAAACCTGTCATTATGCTTTGGATTCAACCGGAGCACGAGTTCCCGGTCAATATCCGCTCACGGTAAATGAGTTCGACGATCAGGGAACGATACTTCAAACCACCGTTTATAACAACAAGGAGCGTCGCAAAATGCTGAGTTGGGTGTATTTCAAGTATCAGCTCGACAATGATTACCGTATCATTCGACGCCACGGCTATAACGAAGATCAGCAGGAAACTGAGCGTGTAGAGCTTGTGTACACCGATTCCTCCATCACCTCAACCTATTACAAGGTCTGCGCCTGCCCCGAAAAAAAGCTTGAAAACAAAGGCAGTGCTGAGAGGGTTTACAACAGCTTTGGCGAAATTGTCAGGGAAATTAAACGAGATGCTTCAGGCCTTCAAACCGAAGTAACAACCTGGCGGTATGACGACTTTGGCCTCACCACAGAGGTGGTAACCGTAAAGTCTTCTGAACCGGAAAAGCTCATCAAGTCGAGGACCATCATTGAATACTATACCGATGTTTCTGTGAATGCCCCGGTAAGTAAAGCAGGCGCTAAAAAGTAAGGCTAACGCCGGATGACTTTACACCAAGACGTTCGTCCATCTTCCTGCTCTAGTTGAAGTAGATAGATTCCGGAGTTCAGAGACTCTTCTACGTGGAAGGTTTTCGAACGGCTAGGGTTCTCCAAGCAAAGCACTGTTCTTCCCGAAAGGTCGGTAATCCGGCCCTTTGTCCAATGCACTGAGCTACGCACGGTAAACCCGTTGCTTTCAAACGGATTGGGAAAAACAACTGGAGGGCTTTGTGCATTAAGCATTCCCGCTGGGGTTTCACATCCAACCAGCCTCGCCAAAAATGGCGTTATAATTTGAAACACGGAGTCTCGGTAAATGTCATCAGTTACAAAGGGTGTGTGACCAACACCGGGCCATGAAGCAAATGGATTTTCGATACCTAGATTTTCAAGGCGCGCCACTATCGATGCACTGCCATCTACGGGGAGCAGATTTTGTCCCAGTACATTAATTACGGCCGAACCGTAAGGAACGGTATTGTCGGCGGTGCCATGCGCAGAAACGCAGGGTGGATCTCCGGCAACAATCCAACTGGTGTCTCCGATGGCGCCGCACAAATTCACAACACCTCTTACAGCAGAGGAAAATCCGGGATTGCCGCTGTTCCCTTCGATGCCCCCATATTCAACTGGATTAATTTCGGCGGGGATTTCCGACTCTTCGTTCAGATATGCGGCATGCAGTGCGGTGAATGCGCCCGCTGAAACGCCCCCTGAAAAAATGTAATCAGGATCAATTCTAAATGTATTGTTCCCCGCGGCTACCTGAGCGCGGAAGTAGCGTATGGCCGCCTTCATATCGCTGGATGCACGGTAAACGGTTTGTACGGCTGTTGTTGGGTTGGGGAAGAAGTTCTCATACCCAAGTCGATAGCTAATCGAAGCTACCACATAGCCCATTTTGGCATACTTGGCACAGATTGGAACTACGTCGGGACCTGTTTTATTTCCAAAAATAAAGGAGCCTCCATGGGCGAGTATAAGCAAAGGCCTTCGCGAAGCGGTGTCGCCAGCCGGCTCGTAAATGTCGAGCTGAAGGCTTTGGTTGGATCCGGTTACGTTTACGGCCGAACCATAGGTGATGTCGGAGCTTAAGGTTACTTCGGTAAAAATTTCTTCCCAAAACCGCCCTCCGCTACAGCTAAATTGGGCCATTAATGAATTCTGGAAAAACACTAAAAAGAACAGGGCAAAGTAGCGGTTTGGGCTCATAGGCTTAGGGTTCAAAAACGGGCATGTTAACGGCAACCACGTCGCGGATTTCGGGAACAGCGTGACGAATGGCTTCAGCGACGCCTGCTTTGAGTGTCATTACGCTCATATTGCAACTGCTGCAGGCTCCATGCAGCCTTACAACCGCCGTGAGGTCGTCCTGAATGTCATCCACAGTGATGTTTCCCCCATCGGCTTCCAGGTAAGGTCGCAAGGTTTCGATGGCTTGTTCAACTCGCGCGATGAGCAGTGCTTTTTCTTCCGTTGTCATGGTATGTTGCCGTGGTGAAAGTAAAAATAATTGTTCAGACTTCGGCTGCTTGCGGCTGGGCATTGCGAATGGCTACCTGTTGAGCAACAGCACCGGCGAGTCGAATAAACAAGTCAGAAAGCGCTCCACTTTGTTGTAAGCCCACCGGGTGACCAACATCGCCGCCTTCGCGGATACTTTGAACGAGTGGAATTTGACCCAAAACAGGCACCCCCAATCGTGCGGCCAACTCTTTAGCGCCGTCTTTTCCGAAAATGTAATATTTGTTTTCAGGAAGTTCTTCGGGCGTGAACCAGGCCATATTCTCGACAATTCCTAACACCGGAACGTTGATATTGGGCAAGCGGAACATGGCAACTCCTTTTTCGGCGTCTGCAAGTGCAATTTTCTGGGGTGTGCTCACCACGATGGCTCCTGTTAGCGGAATGCCCGACACCAAAGTCAAATGAATATCTCCGGTTCCGGGAGGCAAATCCACGATTAGATAGTCGAGTTCGCCCCAGTGGGCATCATTAAACAGTTGAGTCAATGCCTTGGAAGCCATCGGCCCCCGCCAAACAATGGCCTGAGATGTTTCGGCAAAGAAGCCAATCGACATGATTTTAACGCCGTAGCTCTCAACCGGAATCATCATCTGTTTCCCATCAATCATGCGCACCCCGGGCTTTTCTTCTTCAACGTCGAACATAATCGGCATTGAAGGGCCATAAATGTCGGCGTCGACCAAACCAACTCGGGCCCCCAATTGACTCAGGGCTGCTGCAAGATTTGCAGCCACCGTTGATTTTCCAACCCCTCCTTTACCTGAAGCAACTGCGATAATGTTCTTTACGCCCGGTATACCTGATTTTCCTGCTTTCCCGGAAGAGGTGTTTGCGGTCATGGTAATTTCAACTTCGGCCTCCAGACTGACGTAATGTTTAACCGCATTAACGCAGGCATTGTGAATGAGCTCTTTAAGCGGACAGGCGGGAGTTGTAAGCACTACTGTGAACGATACTTTATGGCCATCCACCGCAATATCCTTGACCATATTCAGGGTAACGAGATCTTTACCCAAATCGGGCTCAATCACATTACTAAGGGCTTCTTTTACTTTATCGGGAGTAATCATCTGTTCAATTTTTTGGCAAAACTAATTCAATTCGGGCCTACAATACCCGCATTTCTTAGAGCCGGCCTCATGTAAACATCCAATTGCAGGCTATGGTTCATTTCGTGTACGGAACTGAAAGCAATGGCGTCTCAAAATGGGACTGTTATTGATTGGTTTCAACAGAATCAGATTCGTTAGAAGCTGTTGATGTTTTATCGCTTAAGCCTTCCCAGCGTTTTTTAAGCTCAGGGTAAAGTGCCGGAACAATGCCGCTAAGGGAGGCATATAATTGTGAGCCTTCTTCGTGGCTTTTGCTTAAGGCCGATACCTGAAATGATTGGAAAACGCCCAGAAGTACCGCACAAAGCATCAGGGCTTTGCCCAAGCCAAATACGCCTCCGGCCAGTTTGTTAAACAAGCCCAGCATCATCAGATTGAGCGCTAAGGACAGTGATTTACCGGCCATCCAGGCCAAAACATATACCCCGGCGAAAACCAACACAAACGACAGATGAGTCATCCACGGCCCACTAACACCTTGTTCTTTTTCAAGCCATTGGGCAAGCCATCCTGAACCACGCATGGCCATCCAAATACCTAAAAAAACACCGGCTAAAAGAGCAAGTTCCATTACCAAACCACGACGAAAGCCGGCAATAAAGCCCCAAATGAGCCAGGCCAAAATCAGATAATCGAGCAGGTTGAAATCCAAAGTGTAGTTTTGTGCAAATATTTCGGCATGCGAAGGTATTGGTCTCCACTCTGTTTTCTATGGCTATGCTTGATTTTCTCCTGCAAAACGGTGAAGGCGCCTGAACCCGAGTTCACGGCCAGTACCAAGCGGTTTCGCAGTGTTTTGAGTACGGTAAACCTGCCTATAGAGCTGCCAATTAAGCTCATTGAAGACCAGGTGAACAAAAAAGTAGGAACCCTGCTTTACGAGGACAATAGCTTTACAAGTCCGGCGGCCGACAATCTGAAAATGATTGTCTTGCGAAAGAAGCCCATCAAACTAAGCATTTCCGGTGGAGACTTGTTGTTCACCGTGCCCGTAAACATCTGGGCGATGGGCCGATGGGAGCCCTGTTCATTTTGCCCTGCTGTTGAAAAGGAAACGCGCTTCGATCTCGATGTTTTTTTGAGGGCGAGACCTGAAATTCGAAAAGACTATTCCTTCGCATTAGGAGCGCGATCAGGCGGTTTTGAATGGAAAACCAAGCCGGTGATTTCGCTGGGGCCGATCAATGTGCCGATTGACCGATTGTTGGAAGATGTAATTGAAGACCAACTGGAGGCTGTGTCGCGTGATGTTGACCGGCAAGTGAACTCGGCAATCAACCTTAGGGCTGAAATCGAAAAACTTTGGGCGCTTGCGCAGGAGCCGGTGCTGCTCGACGACAGCACTCAAACCTGGCTACAGATAAACCCCAGTGCCTTAGTAATGGCTCCGGTGAGCAGCAATAAGGAATCGATTCTCATGCAGTTTGGGTTAGAATCGTATATCGAGGGGCACATTGGACGAAAGCCCGAGTTGCTGGAGAAAAGATTGCTCCCCGAGTTGCGCCAAAGTGCAAAAAGCAGCCCCGGCTTTACGGTTCAGGTTAGAGCCATTCTGGGTTTTAATGAAGCCAGCGAGATTGCCGCTCGCCAGATGATCGGCCAGGAGTTTTCGTACGGAAAGCGAAAATTAAAGGTGGAGGGCATTCGCATTTATGGTAAAGGGGAGCGCGCCATTGTGCATCTGGTGGTTTCGGGTTCGCTCAAAGGTGAGTTTTACTTATCGGGCAAGCCGGCTTACAACACCGCAACCGACGAGTTAAGTTTAGCGGAGCTCGACTACGACATCCAAACCCGAAGCATCCTGGTAAAGGCCGGCAGCTGGTTGCTCAGCAGCACATTTAAGAATTTGCTTCAGGAAAAACTACGCTTCTCCTTTGCTTCTGAAATGAATGCCATCAGACGAAGTCTTTCTGACGCCTTACGCCAATACCAATACAAGAATGTGTTGCGCCTTCAAGGCAATCTGCAAAAAATGGAGGTTCAAGACATTTATGTGGGCGAAAGCCAATTCGACATTGCCCTCAATCTGCTGGGAAATGCCAAGCTGACTTTGTTGGGGCTTGATATGTAGAGCCTACTAAAAAACACTCAATAGTTTTATTTTAAGCACCTTAGTCCCTGTTTAAATGAAGCTTAATGTAGGGGTTTTTAGTCAAGCTATTGAAAATCCATGCACACTAGAATTCATGAAGCTTTGTTTTCGTTAGCCAGAAATGCAGCATTTCTGACTTTTTCAGTAGGCCCTAAATAATGAACCCGATTACAAAACCATTTCCGGAATATCGCCCTCAACGATAAGCTTTCCTTTGGTGGCATTTCGAATTTGCTCGGTTGAAATTCCGGGAGCACGTTCGAGCAGTCTGAACCCTCCTTCGGGCAGCACATCAAGTACGGCCAGCTCTGTTACGATTTTCTTCACACAACGAATGCCTGTTAGCGGCAGCTCGCACTGCGGAAGCAGCTTCGATTCACCGGCTTTGTTCACATGCTGCATGGCCACAATGATGTTCCGGGCCGAGGCTACCAGATCCATTGCCCCACCCATGCCTTTGACCATTTTGCCTGGAATTTTCCAGTTTGCAATGTCGCCGTTCTCCGAAACCTCCATGGCGCCGAGAATGGTAAGGTCAACTTTTCCGGCCCGAATCATTCCAAAACTCATGGCAGAGTCGAAAAATGATGAGCCCGGAACGGTGGTGATGGTTTGCTTTCCGGCGTTAATCAAATCCGGGTCTTCATCGCCATCAAACGGGAAAGGCCCAATGCCCAACAGCCCGTTTTCTGACTGTAAAACCACGTCCATACCTAAAGGAATGTAATTGGCCACCAGGGTGGGAATGCCAATCCCCAAATTCACATACATCCCTTGCTTTACTTCCTTTGCGATGCGTTTGGCAATGCCGTTTTTATCGAGCATGATTCTCTGTAATTATGGGTTGATTATTGCCGTGGGCGGATGGTTCGTTGTTCAATTCGTTTCTCGTATCCAGAGCCTTTGAAGATTCGGTGTACGTAGATGCCGGGAAGGTGAATGTGGTCGGGGTCGAGCTCGCCCGCAGGAACAAGTTCTTCCACTTCGGCAATGGTGATTTTCCCCGCCATAGCGATGAGCGGATTGAAGTTTCTGGATGTTTTTCTAAAAATCAGATTCCCGTGGGTATCTCCTTTCCAGGCCTTTACAATCGAAAAATCAATCTCGAAGGCCATTTCCAGCAAGTAGTCTTTGTCGTTAAAACGGCGAACCTCCTTGCCTTCGGCCACTTCAGTTCCAACACCGGCCGGAGTAAAAATGGCTGGCATACCGTAGCCGGCAGCAAGGAGTCTGGTGGCAAGGGTTCCCTGCGGGATGAGATTAACTTCCAGCTCACCGCTAAGCAGTTGTCGTTCGAATTCCGCATTTTCACCGACGTACGAAGAAATCATTTTCTTTACCTGCCGGGTTTGCAACATGAGGCCAATCCCAAAGTCATCAACACCGGCATTGTTAGAAATGCATGTGAGCCCTTTCGTACCCTTACGGATGAGCGCAGAAATGCTGTTTTCCGGAATCCCACAGAGACCGAAGCCTCCCAAACCCAATACTGCGTTGTCGGGAATGTCGTAGATTGCCTCATCGGCACTGTGTACTACTTTGTTCATGGTATATCGTCGAAGTTTTCGCCATTGTTGGGCGAACTGATGGTTTGATTGTATTGACTGCAATTGGTCTCCACACTGAGTGTTTTGGGGCGCTCAAAGTCGGCTCTCGAAACTTTAAGCTTGCTGTCGGAGTAAACTTTTTTCATGAAAAGCCCCCAAATTGGCAATGCTGTATTTGCGCCCTGACCGAGGGCTGTAGATCGAAAATGTGCAGCGCGGTCTTCACACCCAACCCAAACGCCGGTAACCAATTCGGGGGTTAAGCCCATAAACCAGCCGTCGGAATTGTTTTGTGTGGTTCCGGTTTTTCCGGCAATGGGCATGGTAAGTCCGTATTTGCCCCGTAAGCGGGTTGCCGTTCCGCCTTCTACAACGCCTTTCATCAATTCAAGAACAAGATAGGCGGTTTGCTCGTCCATGGCTTCATCGGTGCGAGGAACAAAATCGGCGAGAACGTTCCCGTTTTTATCTTCGATGCGGGTGATAAATGTGGGTTCAAGATACACGCCCTTGTTGGCAAAAGTGCTCATGGCGCCGGTCATCTCAAACACCGAAAGGTCGGCTGTTCCCAAACAAATTGAGGGAACCGGGTCGATATGCCCTTTGATTCCCATGTGCCGGACCATGTCGATAACCGGCTGAACCCCAAACTGTTTGATCAAATACGCAGAAACCTTGTTGATGGAATGCGCCAATGCCGCATGCAAGGGCACCATGGCTCCTTCGTAGGCCTTAGAGGAGTTCGAAGGGCACCATGCTCCAGATGGCGTTGGTATACAAATGTTGATGTTGGGAACTTGGGTACAGGGCGACCATCCTTCGCGCATGGCGATGGCATATACAAACGGCTTAAACGTAGAGCCTACCTGGCGCTTACCGCTGTATACGTGATCGTATTTAAAGTACTTCTGGTTAATTCCGCCAACCCAAGCCCGGACATATCCGGTTTGTGGCTCCATGGCCATCACTCCGGTGCGTAAAAAGAATTTACTGTAGCGAATAGAATCCATCGGACTCATTACTACAGTACTATCGCCATTCCATGTAAACACCTTCATTTTGATTTTGGTGCGGAAGGCTTTCTCAATCTCAGCCTCTGAAACGCCTTCTTCCTTCATGCGCTTGTAGCGATCGCTTCGAAGCATCGACTGCCGCATGATTTGTTTGATTTTACTTTCTGGAATGTAGGCGAATGGTGCATTTTTCTGGCCTTTCCAATGGGCGAAAAACTCCTTTTGCAGGCTTTTCATGTGCTCCCGAACTGCCGCTTCAGCATGGCTTTGCATTCTCGAGTTGATGGTCGTATAAATGCGAAGGCCATCTTTGTAAAGATTGTATGAGCTACCGTCTGGCTTTTTATTCTTTTTACACCAGTCGGTCATGTATTCCCTTAGAAATTCGCGGAAATACGTTGCTGTTCCGGCATTGTGGCTCTCAGCCTGAAATTTACTCAAATCGATTGGCAAAACCTTGAGCGAGTCGTAGGCCTGCTCGCTGAGCTTTCCGTACTTCACCATCTGATTCAGTACAACATTCCGGCGGGTAACGGAGCGTTCGTAGTTTCGGCGGGGGTTGTAAAACGAAGGTCCTTTGAGCAATCCAACCAAGGTTGCCGCTTCTTGTATTTTCAGAGAGTCGGGTGTGGTGTCGAAGTAAACCCTTGCAGCACTTTTAATCCCAAAGGCTTGATTTCCGAAATCTACCGTGTTGAGGTACATGGCGAGGATTTCGTTCTTGGTGTAGTTTCGCTCAAGCTTGGCTGCAATGATCCACTCTTTGAGCTTTCGGAAAATCACTCCAATTTTACTCAGGTCTTCGCGAGGAAACATGTTCTTCGCTAACTGCTGAGTGAGTGTAGAGCCCCCACCCGAATCGGAATCCCCTCCGATGATGGTTCGAATTACTACACGGAACAGCGCCCGAATATCAATTCCGGCATGTTCATGAAAACGGGCGTCTTCTGTTGAAATCAGGGCATCTACGAGCTGAGGAGAAAGTTCCTGAAAAGTGCTGTTACTGCGATTTTCGACGTAAAATTTACCGAGAATTTCCTGATCGGCAGAAATGATTTCCGAAGCCAGATTTGAGCGTGGATTCGCCAAATCTTCAATGGTAGGAAGTTTACCAAAGAGCCCAACAGAAGTGAGCATGACCAGCAAAAAGAGAAATAGTATCGGTCCGGCTACAATAAGCCAAACCCATTTGATGAATCGGTTCGTGCCATTGGCATTGGCTGCCTTTCCCGGTTTTTTACCTTTCATACAGGCCAAAGGTAGGATTTATTGCCTTGAGTATTCAGCACAATCAGCATACTGAATGTTCAATGAACGGCAGCGCACCTAAAATCTTGTTTCGGTTGGGGGGCTCGCAAGACTAAAATTCGTTCTTGCAAAGCCTTTTGGTATTAGCAGGAATGGCTCGTGAATGTCTTTTCCTGAAAGCCATCAACCCCGCTAAGGAGGCGGAAGTGGCGACTAAGCCAGCTTTTCTTGTGCTGCTCGTTTTTCGTTTCCAGAGCCGTGTTTCGCGAAATCTTTCACGATGCCGCCCATGCTGCAGGCTCCTGAAAAATTAGCGCCGGGCTCTATGGCCAGCTTGTTGGCCGAGATGTCGCCGTTGAGCTTAGCCGTTGCCTTTAAAGTAAGCAACTCTTGAACCGTAACGCGCCCTTTAACGGTGCCGGAAATGTCGGCGTTTTGGCAATTAAGCTCACCATCAATATTCCCGTTGGGCCCAATAACAACCTTGCCCTTGGCCACCAAATTCCCTTTCAGATTGCCATCAATCCGAATGTTTCCATCGCATACAACGTCGCCGGTCAGGGTTGTGCCCGACATAATTTGGTTGGTACCGGCAACTTCATTGGAAGCTTGGTTTTGAGAAGATTTGGCGTTAAACATAGGCGTAAACAGTGATTGGGTTAGCTTTACATGCGGCTTGCAAATATAGCGGGGTTAAGGCAATGTATGAAGAAATTTTTACAAGAGAATTTTACTCGTAAACCTGCTTGTAAAATTTCACATAGTCCTTCACATTGCCCTCTTTCATGAGCAATTGAAAGTTGTTGGGCGTAATTAGGAACATATCGGCTATGTCTAAGCTTATATCCGAAAACACCTCATCATCGCTATCTAACGTTTGAATAAAATCAAACCCCGTCTTTTTGTTCTCAAACGATTGAACCATTATAACTTGATAATTGGTTCCTTGCAAACGAGATTGGACTTGTAAATTCTTAAGCGAGAAATACTTGTTGTTGAAATTGCTCAGTTTTATCTTGAAGTCGTTTAGATTCAGTTTAACGTCTTCAAACATAATGACGAAGTAATGCAAAGTGTCGGGTTTATAGCGGAACGATGGCTTTGCAACAGCGGCCGAATCTCTTGTTCCAATTCCTTGTGCCTTATCTAAGCTCTTAAGCAGTTCTTTGGCTTTTACTTCAACTGTGTCGCCCGGATGATTTTTAGCCGTTTCCTGCAACGCCGTTCTGAACGCATTTACGTCGCGCATCTGGCCGATGGCCAACGCTTTCAAAAGGCCAAACTTGGGCAACAGCTCATTTCCTGCGAAGCGCATCTCAGCATTGCGGCAGCGGTCGAGTACCGTTTTATAATCGCGCGCTTTATACAAACGGTAAGTTTCTTCATAATAGAGCTCGGCCTCCTTTTTACTGCGATTTTCGTTGGCAAAAAAGTTGGGGTCTTTGATGAGCTGAGCGTATTCGGTGTCGGGAAACTTGCTCAGCAATAGGTTTTTATATCGCTCAGCCTTCACGCCATCAGGCAATTTTAGAAAAATGCGATAGAGTTGATAGTAAATCGCCGCTTCAGACTGGTCGCCAGGGTACTTCTTCAAAAAGTCTTCGAAGGTCTCCGCCGCCTTTTTCAAGTCGGCCAAACGCTCTCGATAAATCATACCCAATTCATAGAAGGCCTCCCGAACCGAATCGGCGTAAGCCTTCTTCATTTCTGGGGTTCCGGGTAACGATTTTCGCAAAGCCTTTTTGGCCTCTGCTATGCTGTCTGCTCGGGTCTTAGGCTTGGCAATAGAATCCGGGTTTTGTCCATTCACGGTGCCTCCAGGTGCGTCGGGGTCATCATTTACAACCGGGGCCACCATTTGCTTGTTCGATCGCCTCCAATTGTCTTCCAGCTTACGCTCTCCCCAGATTTTTCGAAACTCAGAAAACCCAAAGCCCAAAGCGCTGGGGTTGTAGAAATACCATTGTCCATTACCCCCGGGAGCATTCGCCCCACCCGACGAACCCAGTCCGCTACCACCCGCTGCGGCAGCCGCATCAGCCTTGGCTTGCAATTCAGCTTCACGTTGGCGGCGCTTACGATCTTCTTCTTCCTGCTTGGCGATGATCTCCTCCAGCTTCTTTTCAAGCTGATCGTCGGTTAAATTCGACATCCGCAGTAAGCTGTCGTAACGTTCAATGGTTACGTAACGCTTGACCAATGCCGCTAAGGCATTTTTCAAGTTTTCGATTTTCTTGTAATCCGGGTAATCCTGAGGGAGCGAACCCATACAGCTATCATAATAAGCAGCAGCAGTGCGGTACTCCTTATCGGCAAAGTGAATTTTTGCGATGGCCAGATACGACAACCCCTTTTGAGCAGTATTGGTCGTGTTGGCGCGCAGCGACTTGTTATACTGTTCGATGGCCTTGTCGATGCGCTCTTCTTTCTCTTCAATTTCGCCCAACACATAGTAAATCTGGTCGGCCAGATCCACATTCTTCGGATCTTTCAGCATAGACGCCAATAATGCCCTGATGGCCGTGCTGTTTCCCGATTCGCTATTGTAACAGCGGGCTTTGTTGATTTGGCAGTAAAAGGCCATGTCGTAGGCCGGATTCATCTTTAAAACCTGGTCGTAAAGGAGCCCTGCGGCTTTTAGTTCTTCGGTTTTCTGGAGTAGCTGAGCCTGGATGAACAGCAGGCGTGCCTTTAACTTTTTCTTTTTGGTGTGTTTTACCGCTTCGCTGATGGCTTCAAGGGCTTTGGGAAAGTTATTCTGGCGGAGATGAAAATCGGTTAGCGCCATATACAACGGCGTTTTCGCCTTTTGTGGAAGCGCTTTGTCGTTGAGCGAACGATCGAGGGCCATTTGGGCATCGCTCACCATACCAATATCGATGTATGCGCGGGCTTGCCAAATATTGGCCAGATGCTGGATGGGATCGCGTTTGTTGTTTTTCACCGCATCGCGTGTGACGTAGGTGAACATTTCGAGCGCAGCATAGTATTCGCGCTTGTAGTACAAGCCCTTGCCGAGCAGCATGTAGGCATCGTCAATGTAACGGTTGGCCTGTTTGCCACGGATAAGCATGTTGTGCTTGGCAATCACCATGGAGCCCTTCTTGATGGCTTTGTCGCACAGCGGAATAACAGCCTTGGAGTCTTCTAAGGTGCCTATTCGGTAAACCGGAATTACTTTGTAGAAGTTATCGACATGCGCGGTACTCAGGTTTAGCTCTATTTCTTTGATAACCTCATTGCCGTTAAACCAAGCATTGTACTTTGATGTGGTGTTGTGGTAGGCTCTGTTGGTCCACTTGTTTTTTTTGGTGGAGCAACCACTAACCAGGAGCCCAAAAGCGGCCAGGAGCGCAAACAGCGAACTGCTGAAAAGGGTGGAGCGAAAAATGAGCACGCGGGTTTTAACGAGACGGAGCCAAAAATAGTGCGTTTTTCGGAATTTTTTTCCCCCATCAAAAATGAGTTGTACACCAAGCCTTGGTAAAACGATATTGCGGCAGGGAGTGCAGCGAATACCCCACAGCCGTGCAGCGAAGCGGAAGGGGCGAGGAGTAGCAGCGTAAAGCCCGGTTTAGCCGCCCCATTGCTTAAAAAGTGAAAACAAACGTACTTTCGACACATGATTCGCACTGCTGTTCTCCTCTTGCTTGCCGCCACTTCGCTGGCTTCGGCCCAACCCGATTTTACGGCCTATGTAAATCCGTTTGTGGGTACGGGCGGGCACGGACATACTTTTCCCGGCGCTACCGTGCCTTTTGGCATGGTGCAGCTAAGCCCCGATACGCGCATCGACGGCTCATGGGACGGCTGTAGCGGCTATCACTACAGCGACTCGGTCATCTACGGCTTTTCGCACACCCACCTCAGTGGCACCGGGGTTTCGGATTATGGCGACATTCTGCTGATGCCCATGCCGTTTGGGAAAGCTTCGCCGAAACGCGAAGAGTACGCCTCGAAATTTTCGCACAACCGCGAAAAGGCCGGCGCTGGCTGGTATGAGGTTTTTCTGGATAAACACCGGGTTAAAGCGGAACTCACCGCATTGCCCAAAGTGGGCTTTCACCGATACACCTTTGCCGAAAACAAGGGCACTGTTGTGCTCGACCTTCGTCACCGCGACCAAACCATTAACAGCGGCGTGGAATGGATCAGCGATCGCGTCATCCGCGGTTACCGCAAGAGCAAGGCCTGGGCAAACGAACAACACGTGTACTTCGCCATGGAATTTAGCCAAGCTTTTGTGGCACAGGGCGAAGCCAATGGCGCCGGATGGACCAAGGAATACGCCTTACTGAATTTCGACAATCTTGCCAATCGCCAGCTGGAAGTACGCGTGGGGATTTCGTTCACCTCGATGGATGGGGCCATGCAAAACCTCGAAGCCGAGAGCGACCACAGGAACTTCGATGCCGCCAAAGCCACAGCCCATAACTATTGGCTCGATGCCCTAAGCCGCATTCAGGTGGATGGCGGCACCGAAGCACAAAAGCGGGTTTTTTACACGGCCCTGTATCACACCCTGCTGCAACCCAATGTGGTGAGCGACAACGATGG
Source organism: Bacteroidota bacterium (assembly GCA_027483445.1). Lineage (GTDB taxonomy): Bacteria > Bacteroidota > Bacteroidia > M30B66 > M30B66 > CAMCXT01. The sequence continues at coordinate 119,927 of JAIXUS010000069.1, forward strand.
CAAATACCGCGGCATGGACAACCGTATTCACCAAGCCGAACACGATGTGTATTCGGTGTTTTCGTTGTGGGACACCTTCCGCGCTGCGCACCCTTTGTATGCCATTTTATACCCGAAACGGCAGGCCGATTTCATCAAGACCTTTTTGCTGATGTACCAACAAGGCGGAAGATTGCCTGTTTGGGAACTTGCCGCCAACGAAACCGACTGTATGATTGGCTACCACAGCGTTTCGGTCATCGCCGATTCATGGTTCAAAGGTATCCGCGATTTTGATGAGAAGCTGGCCCTCCAGGCCATGCAAAAAAGCGCCTCCTGGAAGCATCTCGGCTTGCCGGCCTACATGCAAAAAGGCTATCTCGCTATCGACGATGAGCCTGAAAGCGTTTCGAAAACCCTCGAATATGCCTACGACGATTGGTGCATTGCCCGTTTCGCAGAAGCCTTGGGCGACTCCAGTGTGGCGGCGAGTTATTATCTGCGTTCGCAGGGATGGAAGCACCTGTTCGACCAAACCGGGGGCTTCGAAACCGGCTTTATGCGCCCCAAGAAGAATGGCGCCTGGCTCAATCCCTTCGATCCCTTCGAGGTGAACAACCACTACACCGAAGCCAACAGCTGGCAATACAGCTTCTTTGTACCGCACGACCTGAAAGGCCTTGCCGGCATGTACAACAGCACCAACCTGTTGCTTACCAAGCTCAACGCTGCATTTATAGCAGACTCCAAAACCACAGGGCGCGAACAAGCCGATATTACAGGGCTAATCGGCCAGTATGCCCACGGCAACGAGCCTTCACACCACATGGCGTGGATGTTTACCGAATTGGGGCAGCCGCAGACCGGACAGCAATACGTTCGGCAAATCCTCAACACGCTTTACCAAGATGCCCCCGACGGCCTTTCGGGCAACGAAGACTGCGGGCAAATGAGCGCCTGGTACGTGTTCTCTTCAATGGGCTTTTATCCTTTTTGTCCGGGTCGACCCGAATACACGGTTGGCAATCCTTTGTTCGACGAAATCCGCATCACACCTTATGGTGGCCGCACCTTTACCATCAAAACCTCGGGCAGTGGCGACTGGGCCAACACCGTAAATGGCAGTAAGCGCTTTGTGCTCGACCATGCCGATATTGTTGCAGGAAAGACACTCAACATCGAGCGAAACACAAAACCACCAATGCCCATCGAGCCGAATTTTAAGTCGCTGCCGGGGAAAGAAGTGAGTGCTGCACCAACCTTGATGCGTGCGCCAATGACTTTTCGCGATAGCTTCTTGGTAAAACTTTCCAATGAGAGCCGTTTGGAAGTGGTTCGTTATACCACCGATGGTCGCACACCGAGTGTGAAAGATCCCATTTTCCCTCGTTCGGGTTTAAAGCATTCTTATGGAACTATTGCCCTTGAAGGATTAAGGGGCCCCGAGGGTCTTACAATTCGTAATTCCTGCACCCTGAGTTTTGCTTCCTTTGATGGGAATAGTGGTGAAATATTGAGTCCGGTATCGACGGCACGATTTTTCAAAATTCCACACAATTACACCATCAAAATCCAATCGAAGTACAACCCGCAATATACCGCCGGAGGCGATGAGGGCATTGTCGATGGCATGCAGGCCGACGAAAATTGGCGCAAAGGCGGCTGGCAAGGCTATCAGGCGCAGGATTTCGAGTGTGTGGTGGATTTGCAAAAAAACATGTCGATATACCAAGTAAACGCCTCTTTTTTGCAAGACACCCGAAGCTGGATTGTATTGCCCACTCAGGTGGAATTTTGGTACTCGGTTGATGGCAAAGCCTGGACCTCGATGGGCAACGACAGCCCAACTGTAAAGCCCGACGATTATACTGTGCAACGTTGGGATGCGCGTGTTCGGCTAGGCCAAAGCGACAACCAACCCGAACCGATGTTTATTGCTTCGCCTGTATTGGCGCGTTATGTAAAAGTGAAAGCGAAGAATTTCGGTAAGCTTCCCGAGTGGCACCTGGGCGCGGGCGGCGAGGCCTTTATTTTTATTGATGAGATCAGTGTGGACTGATTTCAGGTAATGCAAATCGAATTTGCCCTTGTTATCTTACAAGGCACATGTTGAATATTCGCCGTAAAGGGCTTTTAGTGCTGGAAAATTGGCGAACAAAGAAGGGGCGAAAACCATTGGTGCTTCGAGGGGCTCGTCAGGTAGGTTTTTTTCTACATTTAAATGTTCCTAAAATTTCAATGCTGTGCGCACCTCTACTCTCCAACTAAAGCCCCTTCTGTTGATCAGCCTCCTTCAATTAACATCGGTTCTTCTGGGGCAAGTTCCTCAGTTGGCGTGGGCTGAATCAATTGGTGGAGGCGGTGTTTCCGATGCCAGTGTGCTCACCATTGACAGATGGGGGAATAGCTATATGGCAGGCACCTTCTCTGCCAGTGGAATCACTTTGGGCTCGGTGTTTTTAAACGGCAGTGGGTCAACAGAAAATGGATTTGTTGCCAAATTCGATTCCCAGGGCAACACACTTTGGGCGAAAAGGGTACGCCGGGTGGGAGGATTTCAGGATTCTACCAATCCGGATAGAATAGCCATAGACGACTCGGGAAATGTTTACCTGTGTGGAGTTTACCTCGACGGTGCGCTCATTGATCTTACTGTACTGCCGGGCGATTTTGGATTCTTTGTGGCAAAGTTCGATGAGGCTGGCAATTTCCAATGGGCGAGAACCACACAGTCTCCAGATGGCTTTCAGCCGTATAACAGCATCCATGTCAACAATCAACAAGAGGTGTGTATGACGGGATTATACAATAGCACTATCCAATTTTCTGCGGACCAGATCTTAACCAACCCAAATCCCAATGGCATAGCTGGTTTTATTGTGAAATATGATGGTGATGGAAACGTGGTCAACGCGGTGGACCTTGGTGTAAGCAATTTTGATTTTGAACCGTGGGCTCCCTACCCCACTGAATATTTTCGATATGATTTGTCAGACCATATTTATCGTTTTGTAGAAGCAACGCGAACCTTAATGAAATATGATGGTAACGGCGTGTTATTGACTTCCCAGACATTTAATGTGGGCGAGACTATTTCTTTCGTTGATATGGCTATTAGTGCTCAAGAAGAGGTTTATCTGGCCGGCAATTTTATAGCTACCCTCCAATTTGAAAACGTAGAAATCACTGTTCCCAATCCATCGGGGTGGGACTTCAGAGGCTTTGTGGTTAAAATCAATGATGATGGGCTTGCGCAATTGATGTACTCAACGCCAACTGGAAGTGCTCATCAGATTAGAAAAATCGAGACCGATAGTATAGAAAATCTCTATGTCTTAGGAGCCGTTGGCACACTAGGTCTCCTGCATGTTTCGGTAACAAAACTGAATAGCTCAGGAAGTTTGCTTTGGCAGGAACAAATCTTTCCTACAGACATCACCAACAATATCGTGGGCGACATCGCTCCGCGCAATCTCGTTCAAGCACAGAATGGTGGAAATGTTTTTATTACCGGCACATACCGCAATTTTATTCGTTTCAATGAGTCCGTTAATTTTAGTACCACAGGAAACGTATGGAGAATTTTTCTAGCCCAGTACGGTCTTTGCGACATGGCCAAACCAGAGATTATTACGGCCGACTCTGCGCTTTGTCCCGGTGAAAGTGTTCAGATTTCGCCAACGACCGAGGGTCACTTTTTATGGTCAACCGGCGACACTACAACAATACTGGAGGCCAATGTTGCCGGCGATTATTTTGCTTTCGCAGTTGACAGCCTGGGCTGTTATGCCGCATCGAATATTGTAAGCATAACAGAACATCCTGTACCAGAACCACCCTCCATAGAAGCATCTTCTCTTTCATTTTGCGCGGGTTCGGGGGTTACAATTGCATCCAATGAAAATGAAAATAATATTTGGTCAACTGGTGAAGTTGGCGATTCTATTTTCGTTAGCAGTACAGGGTTTTATTTTGTTCAGACAGTGAACGAATTCGGGTGTTCATCCATGTCGGATGTCATCCTAATCTCAGAAAACCCGCTTCCTAATAATGCAATAGCGTTAACAGGAATAACACTTTCTGCGCAGGAAGAAAACAGCAGTTATCAGTGGATTAATTGTGATGAAAACAATGCTCAAATTGAAGGCGCAATATTCCAAAGTTTTATGCCCTTGCAGAATGGCTCATATGCGGTTCAGGTGACTAATAATTTTGGGTGTACAGTTACAAGCGAATGTCTTCCGGTTGTAGTAACAAGTACGGAACCATTGAATACAACATCAGCATGGAGCATTTATCCTAATCCGGCTCATGAATATTTCATTGTGAATTCTGGCTTTGATCCAGTGCAAACAACAGTTTTAACGATTGATGGCAAGGTGGTATTTAATTCGAATAGTCGGCATATAGATATTGAGCATCTTGCTTCTGGGATTTACTTTGTTAACATTCAATCGGATAAGGAACAAAAGATGGTTCGATTGGCTGTCGAATAGGCAAGACTCGCTTTAGTGCAATCTGCTCGCAACATAACAGGATTTAGTGCCTTACTCGGTGTAAGCCCAATGGGAGAATTAAAGCACTCCACCGGCCCTGAAAACCACGCCAATTAAGTCACACAACACGAACAGTTATTGGGGACAATACGCTGTCTAAAACAACGTCTTTTTAGAAAGTTAATGATTACCGATGAAACACTTTCATGGATGCGATGTGGGCATCTGAAATGCCGTTTTAGGAAACTTTTGCCTCTCCAATCGCGCAGTAATAAAGGTGCCCTTTGGGAAAACTTTATTATCGCCGAACGCCGCAAGTTTGGTTTTGGCGAAACAGCCACCAACAAGAGGTGGATTATATTGAGGAGAAAGACGGGGCATTTTCGGCCTGGGAATTCAAGTTCAACGACAAAAAGCCCGGTAAGCTCGTTTCAAACGGCTTATTCGGTGAAGCAAATTCAAAAAGTGAGTGCCGACAATTTCGGGGAGTTTGTAAATTGAAACCGAATCTCCGGGCAGGGATTGAAGCGGTTAGCCCACAGCCCGAAAGCGGAGCGACTCGGGCGAGGACTATGAGCGAAAAGCCCGGCCGCCCGCACCCAACCACAAAAAACTGGCACGATTCTGACAAGACATCGCCGCTTTTCTCTCACCTTTCATGTAACATGAACATCTTACGCGCTCTTGCCCTTGGGCTAATTGCCTTGCTCCATTTAAAGCTCCCCGCTGCGGCACAAACCAGCTTCTGGCTTAAAAAACAAGGGGCCGACTCGCTGCTTCAAATCGCTTATTACGTTGATCACTACGACCGCGATGAGGGGTTTAATGGCACCTATTGGACCGAAGGTGGTCGTTCCCGTTTCAGCTTTCCGCACGGAACAAACCGGTTTAAAACTGGCTTGGTGAAGGGTTGGCGCACACATCGAGAGTTTCAGTTCATGGACGAAAAGGGCAACCATAGCATCGACAGTGTGTTGTGGGCCGAGGGACAAATGGTGAATTTTCTACCCGTTGGAACTTGGCGAAAGTATCACCTCAATGGCAAGGTAGCTTTGGAAGTGAATTACTGCGATGGCCAAATCTGTGGAGTTGTAGCGCTGTATCATGAAACCGGGGCAGTAAAAACCACCGGCGCTGTTGATGAAAAAGGTTGGCCACATGGCCTTTGGAGAGGCGAATTTCCTTCGGGGAAACCCAAGTTTGAAGTAACCTATGTGAACGGCACCAACATCGGCTGGTCGAAACATTACACCGAAGACGGCCTCTTGAGTGAAGTGCATTTTACCGACAACCAATGGTCGAGCTATTACGATAAAATGAATTTGTACTATCCCAAAACAGGGCGATTGAAGGCCCGAATTGAGCGCGCAAACCAATTGGACAAAATTGTAGAAGCTTGGGATGAGGATGGCAAGCAAACCGTGTTTAACAGCAGTGGCTCAATCGCCGGGAACTTCCCGATGATCGACCAAGGGTATGTAGAATTGAGCCTCCGCGATGGACGTGTGATAGGCGAAGAAACCCGGTATTACAACAGCGACAAGACAGAGATCCGCTCGCGTACGGTGCGCAATGCAAAAGATTCGATGCGCTTTCATCGCAACACCTTTTA
>JAIXUS010000066.1 GCA_027483445.1 Bacteroidota bacterium
GACCGCGCCGCATCCGATAACCGCGATCTGAACGATGAAGAGGCTACAGCCTTCGATGCGCTCAAGATCCGTATTGAGGCAGCCAGTAACGCCATCGACCGTGAAGCGAGTCTGATCGCGGAAGAAGCGCAAATGGCACAAGCACCAACAAGCTCTGGCGCTTTTATCACTGTCACTGACAACCGCGAGGCCGATCCTTTGCATGGCTTTCGCACTGCAGGGGAGTTCATGCAGGCGGTGTACCAGGCAGAAAAGCCCGGCAAATCTCTCGATGAACGTTTGCTCATTGGTGGTGGCCGTGGTGCAGCAGCGCCTGGCAGCTTTGCCAACGAGGCTTCGGGCCAAGACGGCGGCTTTTTGGTGCCACCTCAGTTTTCACAAGAAATCTTCAAGCTTTCTTTGGGCGAGGACTCTTTGCTGCCCATGACCGACAACGTCGAGATCAGCGGCAACAGCATGGCGTTTCCCAAAGACGAGACCACGCCATGGGGCACTAACGGTATTCGCGCCTACTGGCAAGGGGAAGCCGCCTCGGCCATTGCCACGAAGCCTGTACTTGGCTTGGCCACGTTGCGCCTGAAAAAGCTCATGGCACTTGTCCCCACCACAGACGAATTGCTGGAAGACGCCAATGCGCTGACCACCTACCTGCCTGAGAAGGTCGCTTTGTCTATTCGCTGGAAAACCAACGAGTCCATTCTGTTTGGTGCAGGGAACGGTGTGCCAGTGGGTGCACTCAGCTCTGGTGCGACGGTCACCGTGACCAAAGAGTCTGGTCAAGCAACACAAACGCTTGTGCCTCAGAACCTAGCCAAGATGATTGCACGCTTGCCCTCAGGCAGCTTTGCCAATGCCGTTTGGATTGTGAATAACGATGTGTTGCCCGCACTCTTTACGCTGACTCTGGGCAACTATCCAATCTACATCCCCACGGGTCTACCTGTTGGTGGTTTGCAGGTTTCGCCCTACGGCACGTTGCTCGGTCGCCCCGTTTTCGTGTCCCAACACGCCAACACCTTCTCGGCTCAAGGCGACATCTTGCTGGTGGACCTCAAGTACTACCAGACCATCACCAAGTCGGGTGGCATGCAGACCGCCACATCGATGCACTTGTACTTCGATGCGGACTTGACGGCGTTTCGCACGACCTTCCGAATGGATGGCCAGTCCAAGCTCAACAGCCCCATCACACCTGCCAAAGGCAGCGCAACGATGTCTCCCTTCATCCAACTGGGCGCGCGTTAAGCAGCCTCAAACCTTAGGAGAAAACTATGTTCCCCAACGCAAAAGGCAGCGAACTGCTGTCAGTTCTTGCCACCATCGACCCTGCCGCGCAAGCGGCGGGAACAGTCACTACCGGTTGGATTTCTGTGGCCAATCACCACGGCTTTCTTTCCTTGGTGCAGACAGGAGTGCTGGGCGCCAGCGCCACAGTGGATGCTAAGTTGCAGCAGGCTGTTGATGCCACTGGTACGAGTGCCAAGGACATCAGTGGCAAAGCGATTACTCAGATTGTCAAAGCCACTGGCGACAACAAGCAGGCCTTGATCAACGTCAAACCCGAGGAGCTCGATACAGTGAACGGCTTTGGCTTTGTTCGCCTGTCACTCACTGTGGGTGTGGCCGCAAGTCAGACTGCAGGGCAAATCCTGGGCGTCAATCCTAGAGAGCTGCCAGCCAATGCAGGTAATCAGGCAGCGGTTGTGCAGATCGTCTAAATGCCACTGCAACTGGTCACAGCTCCAGCGGAGGAGCCAATCACGCTTCTTGAAGCAAAACAGCACCTGCGGGTGGATTTTGACGATGATGACGCGCTGATTGGCTCACTGATAACCGCAGCTCGGCAGGCAGCCGAGACACTAACCGGCAGGCAGTTGATGACTGCTCGCTGGCGGCTGGTGCTCGATGCCTTTCCGGGCGCGTTAACTATGCATATTCCTTCCGATGCGTCATTCAGCCTACCAGGACACGCGATTCTTATTACGAAATGTCCAGTGCAGTCTTTGGTCAGCATTGAATACCTGGATATGAATGGCAATTTGCAGTTGATGCCAGCGAGTGATTACGTGTTGGACACAGCATGCGAACCTGCACGACTCACTCCGGTATTTGGAAAGACTTGGCCAACAACTCTTCCTCAGATTGGTTCTGTGATCGTTACTTTTGACGCTGGATACGGCCCAAGCTCATCAGTCCCCGAAGGACTTAAGAGCTGGATCAAATTGCGGGTGGGGAGTCTTTACGGCCATCGGGAAGAAGTGGCAATGCTTTCGCGTGGCCGCATAGACCCATTGTCATTCGTGGATGGTCTTCTCGATGGATACCGAGTGAGCTTGGTATGAGCTCAATCAGTGCGGGCCATTTGTGCCACCGTGTTCGCATTCAGCTACCTACTGTTGCAAAGGATGTGTTGGGTGCACCTACACAGACCTGGACAGATGTGGCGATTGTTTGGGCTGACATTCAACCCATATCAGGCCGTGAAGCCCGGATTGCAGATCGCATAGCTTCGGTGGTTACTCATCAAATCACAGTCCGTCATAGATCCGAATTTAACGATCCCAAGAGCGTTGCACAAATGCGAGTTCTGTATCGAGGGCGTGTATTCGCGATTCACAACGCGCTGAATGAGGATGAGGCCAATGTCTCAGTCATTCTGTTAGCCAGCGAAGGGGTGAGTAATGGCTAGAGTTGAAACAGTTCGAATTGAAGGACTAGCTCAGCTTGATCGTGCTCTTCGTGAACTTCCCGAGCGTATTGCTAATCGAGGACTCAGAGCCTCGGTTTATGCAGGTGCAAAGGTCATACGGGATGAGGCTCGGGTACAGGCACCTAAAGCTGCGCAGTCCCTTGGTTCAAAGCAGCCACCTCCCGGAACGCTCAAACGCTCGGTAATCATGAAGCACATCCGAGAGCTTTCCGGTGGAGGTCGCCAGACGTTTTATGTTCTGGTGCGCCACGGCAAAAAATTCCGTAACCAGGGTAAGCGGGGCAACCTATCGCAAGACGCTTGGTACTGGCGCTTCGTTGAATTTGGTACTCGCAAGATGGCTGCTCGGCCATTCCTACGTCCAGCATTGGAATCTCGTCGCCATGAGGCGGTTGATGCCATTAAGCAGCGTCTTACCCAGCGCATCGAGATTGAAGCTCGGTCCTTGAATGGACGCTAGCGATGCAGGATTTCTATGACTCGATCAAGCATCTGGCTGCTGGACAGGTTTACGCCATCGTTGCACCTGTGAACGCACAGTATCCGACGCTTGTTTACACCCCTATAGATCAAACCAACGTTGCGTCCCTTGATGGACCCAACCAACTGCGGCGTTCGAGGGTGCAAGTTGATGCCTATGCAAGGACGCTGGTTGCTTGCGAACAACTGCAAGAGCAGGTCCTTGCGGCGTTGGTAGTCAGTATCAAAACGGTGGCTGATGTTCGCATGGGCCTTACCGATTTCGATGATGAATCCGGTACTTACCGAATATCTGTGGACTTCACCTACTACCACTGAACTGCAAGAGCGCGGCTCTTTTGCCGCGATTTTTAATTTTTTTTCATAAGGAGACTAACCATGTCCAGTACTGCCATTACCGCACAGGGCATCACCATTGCCCGCTTTGGTTCCAACACCTTCGAGACTATACCTAACGTCGTGTCCTTTCAAGGACCAGGCGGTCAGGCTTCAGTCATCGACGTCACCAATCTCGCTTCGACCTCCAAGGAAAAACGAGTTGGCTTGCGTGATGAAGGGCAACTCTCTCTTTCGATGCACTACAACCCTGATGACACCGTACACCAAGGATTGAGAAGCGACCGCGCGGATCGAACCCGTCGCCAATTCAAGATTAACTTCACCGACACAACGCCTGCAGCAACTTGGACCTTTTACGGCTATGTAACGCAGTTCAGCGTACAAGGTGGCGTGGACGCGGTTGTCGAGGCCAGCGTCACGATTGAGATCGACGGCGATATTACGGAGGCTTGATGTCCATGAAACCTAACAACATCCTAACGAAATCAGCCATCTTGGCAGCCAATGATTTACCAAGCGAATCCGTGACCGTTCCTGAGTGGGGTGGTGATGTGCTTGTACGCACCATGAGCGGAACCGATCGGGACGCCTTTGAAGCAAGTCTTCTTGACAAAGACGGGCGTATGCAAAACGTGCGTGCTCGGTTAGTCGCACTTTCATTGTGTGATGCAAGTGGTACGCGACTTTTTGAAGACAACGAAATCGCGGCACTGGGTCTTAAAAGCGCTCGAGCGTTGGATCGCGTATTTTCCGTTGCACAGCGCTTGAACGGAATTGGTACCGAACAGGCGGCCTCAGTAAAAAAAGTCTAAAGGCCAACCCCACCCGACGCTTTGTCTTTCGTCTGGCGCTCGCGCTTGGAATGCCAGTGCGTGAGCTTCTCGCGCGTATCGGCTCTGACGAACTCACTGAGTGGATGGCCTTTTACCAATTGGAGCCCTTTGGCGACCTGCGTGCTGATTTGAGAAGTGGCGTGATTTCCTCAACCATTGCCAACGCCAACCGAGCCAAGCACTCCCAAGCGTTCACACCAGAAGACTTTATGCCCTTTACTGATCGCCGTAATGCCGAAATCACGCCACAAAACACAGACTCTCGCCTTAATCAGACCAACATGAACGTTGCAAGATTTAAGGCAATGTTTGCGCACAGGATTAAAAAGCATGGCTGATCTCGGCTCGCTCGTTGTCAAGTTATCTGCCGAAACCTCCGAGTTTCGGGCTGATCTTGGCCGTACATCGCATCTATTGAATCGCCATGCCAGCGACATGAAGGCCTCGCTTGAGCAAGTCGCCACTGTCGCCAAGACCGCTTTTGCATTTGCCCTAGGCGCGGCTTCAATCGGCGCTCTGAGAGATTTCATCGATCGAACAATTGAGACAACAGCTGCTTTGCAACAGTTGTCTGAGCAAACCGGCGCGAGCACCACGGCCTTGTCGGGTCTTGCTCCAGTGGCAACGATCTCCGGCACGGCCATGGAGACAATAGGCACCAATCTCTCAAAACTGGCCAAGGCCCTTGCTGGCGTTGATGACGAAGGGGCAGATGCCAGCAAGGCACTGCAGTTTCTAGGAATCGCCGCTAAAGATTCTGGTGGAAATCTGCGCGATCCGGCCGAGGTGCTTAACGATGTGGCATTAAAACTTGCCGAGTTCGAGGACGGAGCAGGAAAGACAGCGTTGGCCATGGATCTCTTTGGCAAATCTGGCGCTGCAATGCTGCCTTTCTTAAAGGACCTTGCAGAAAATCAAGACCTCAATATCAGACTTACCGCACAGCAAATCGAAGAGGCTGACAAGGCTTCCAAGGCCATGGCGCGCATGCGCGCAGAAAGCAGCTTCGTCGCTCAGACCTTGGTCGCTAGCGCCATTCCAGCAATGTCTGTGCTGGTCGAGGAATTCAAAAAACTTCTGCTCGGCACAGACAACGCAGCTCTTGGCATGAGCCGACTGCGCGACGATGGATCGCTTGCCCAGTGGGCAGAAAAAACTACCTACGCCATCGCAGTGGTCATTGATGCCTTGCGAGGGATTGGGCACACCATCAAGTCTGTGATTGGCAGCTTTTCTGCTGTCTGGGCTGATATCGAGTTGACTGGTACGTTTTTGGCCGGTGGCAAGGGCTTGAATCCCTTTTCTGAGGAAAATCGCTCACGCTTAAGGGACGCGCTTGAAAAGCGCAACGCCATTGTCGAGCAAGCCAACCAGAACTATGTTGAGTTGTGGAATATGCCGCTTCTGGCGGATGCGGTGACGCAGCGTTTTGCACAAATGGCTCAATCTGCGGAGTCTGCGCACAGCGATAAACAAAAGCGTCCCTCGCTTCCCTACAACACTGCGAGTGACGCCAACCGAGCTGAGGCGTTGACAAAGATTGAGCGCGATGTCAAGCGATTACAGGATGCTTTAGATGTCGAGACTGCACTACTCAAAGACCGTCAGCGAATCATTGATCTGTATGAGGGTCAAGGAATCCTCAGCTTTCAAGAGGGAAGTGCTGCGCGTAATTCTGCGCAAGAGGACTTCGTCGAGCACCTTCGCGCCAATATGGCCGAAGAAGAAGCCATCTTAAAACGAGGTCTAGCCACCGTTGCCAAGACCACCCAAGAAAAAGCCAAACTCACAGCCCGTCTGGAAGAGGTGATGTCTAGACGTACTGCACTGGAGCGTGAGGTGCAGATGTCTGGACTCGAGCGCAATATTCGCCTGCCTGGTGAGACATTCAAGACCACGCTTGCGGACATTGAGCAGCGATCCAAGTCGCTGCAAGCGCTTGCAGATGATGAGGCGGCGATGATGCAAAGCCGTCAGCGGGTGATTGACCTGTACCAAGAACAGGGCTACTTGCGCTTTAAAGAGGCTTCAGATTTACGCATCAACGCTCAGCAAGAGTATTTGCAGCGCACGCGCAAACTTTTTGAAGAGGAAGAGGTGCTACTGAGCACGGCGCTTGAAACGGTAGCCAAAACTGCTGATCAACGTCGGCAGATTGAGGAACGCCTTGCCACCTTGTCTGCAAAGCGTCAGCGCATGGAGCGTGAGGCAGCTCAAGTTACGCTAGAGCGCGTGATTCGCAGTCCGTTTGAAGCACTGCGTGACATACAAGAGCGAGCGGCTCGCGCCGAGTCCGAATTCAAGACTCGCGAGCAACAGGTAAGGCTGCTTCGCGAGACGGGTGCGATGGGCGAACTCGAATCTTTGAAAGCGTTGGCCACAGCGCGGGAAGAAAGTGCGCGGCAACTCGAGCAGTTAGCCACTGAGGCCCGTTCCGTGGCAGAGTCTGCGCCCGGTAATGAACGATTTGCCGAGACGATGCGCCAAATTGCAGATGCCGCTCGCGCTGCTGCTGAAAGCGCCAAAGAACTGGGACAGCGAGCCAAGGAGGTGGCTGAGCCATTTACGGCTGGGTTTCAAAAAGGTTTGAAGAACTTTATCGAAGATGCCCAATCCATGGGCAAGCAAATAGAGTCCATCACCACACGGGCATTTAACGGCATGACCGATGCGTTGGCTCAGTTTGTGATGACCGGCAAGCTTGACTTCAAAAGTTTGGCCGACTCCATTATCAGTGATCTGATTCGTATACAGATTCAACGAATCATCACGCTGCCCCTGGCAAGCGCCGTCTCTGGACTGTTTGCCTCCCCAGCGACTGCCGCACCAACTTCGGGGAGTGTTTCTGTTGCACACACTGGTGGTGTGATCGGTGCAGATGCATTGGTACAGCGTGAACTTCCAAGATATCACTCCGGCGGTATCGCTGGTGTGAATGAAGTGCCAGCCATATTGCAACGTGGCGAAGGCGTCTTCACACGCGGACAAATGGCAGCTATAGGGGCGGGTCTCTCGCGAGCTGATGTCAATGTAGAGGTCAACGTCATCAATAACGCCAGCGGGGTTCAGGCCCGCGTTGAGCATCAACAACAGCCTGATGGCAGCACGCGACTGGATGTGATCGTAGAACAAATGGAAGCGCGCATGGCCCGTTCAATTTCCCAAGGCTCAGGATTGGCTCCAACACTTGAACGGCGCTATGGCCTCAACCCTGCTGCGGGGACGATGCGATGAATGTTCAATGGCCTAACAATTTACCGCTGCCCTCGGTCGAGGGCTATGGACTTAGCCCTCAGGACTCGGTGCTCCGCACTGACATGGAGTCAGGGCCTGCTCGCCAGCGCCGCCGTTTTCGGCAAACGCCCACGCGCATAAATGTGCGTTGGCTATTTACGGCGTATGAGTTCGCGCTCTTTGAAGCTTGGTACAAGTTTCACGCAGAGGAGGGGGGGCAGTGGTTTGAAATCACCTTGCTCGGTGGGCTTGGGCTCTTGCCGCATGAGGCGCGGTTTACCCGGCAATTCGAGGCCACTTTGGTTGCGGGAGTATTTTGGGAAGTTAGGAGCGAGCTTGAGGTTCGCGAGCGCCCCACGTTGGATGAAGGTGCACTCAATCTGCTTTTAGAGCTCAATGCCGAGGACATTTTTTCGATGGGTCATGAACTCCATCCATTGGTTCACCAAACCTTACCTTCACAGCTGCCAGTAGCTGTGACAACTTAAAGGAAAGTCATGAGTTTACAAACCGATCTTCACAACGCGGTCGCCCAAGTCGTTAGCGACAGTACGCTGTTGCATAACGTCATACACGGAACATCCACACAAACTGTATCAACCTTAGGCGGTGCGGTAAGTTCGGTGGCCAAGCTGATTCACGATGCTGATGTGCGTATCAACGTGTCAGCTGAGGGGATCCTTGCACAAAGTCAGGCACAAGCGCAGCAAGCATTAATGTCAGCAGAGTTGGCCTCAGAGGAGGCCGATCGAGCACAACAAGTAGCTGCAAAAGGGGTGACAAGCACAACTTTTGTTCTTGAACAAGTTCAGGCCAGTGGGAATCAAATTCTGACCGACGCCGAATCAGTTTTACAGCAGGTGGTCAGTCGATTGCAGGCCGTTGGCATCCCCGATGTGTTGAGTGGCGCGCACGGAATGCTCTTGAAAGTTAAATCGGATGAGTCTGGTTATGAATTGGTTAATACAGCTGCACTACCACGCTTTTATGGGTTTTCGCTATCAAGCGATGGCTCAGAGTTATTGCTTACGCAAGGCCGGGAGGATGTATTTGATGCCACATCCTACGCCTCTTGGATGGTTGGTGAGGGCTTGACTTTTTCTATTCAGCGCAATGGTTTGGAGATGTCTTTATGAGTATGGATATAGAGACTTTGGGGTATCGCTGGAAAGGCATCTACTCACCCTACCTTGCATACCAGGAGCGTGATGTCGTATTCAAGGACGGTGGTGCTTATGTCATTCGTGGAAGCACACCACAGCCTTTTGCCTTGGGGCAGCAAGATGTGATTCTCAAGGGGCACTTACTCACTGGCGGTGTTTCAGTGGGAGGTAATGCCGGAATGATTTTGCATTCCAACGGCCAGTCGGGTATGGAGTTTCGCTTCATGCAAGAGCGCAACGGAACCATTGCGATCAAGCTCATGGACACACTTAACTGCGGTAGCTACACAGCGAGTGGTTACTACATGCTGGCCGTCATGAACGGAGGCGATGTGCGGGGCTGGGGGAATGCCACTGGCGGGCGTCTGGGCTGTGGTGCGGGTGACTACGCACGCGCTAAACCCGCAAGGGTTGCATTTCCCCCGGGTACACCCCGCATCGTTTCAGTGAAATCCAATTGGCTTGATACTTTTTACATCGACGAAATCGGTGGTTTGTGGCATTCGGGACCTAACAGTGAAAACGCATCAGGTACCAATTCGCAAAACTTCATTCCTCGCAAACTCAATGGATTCGGGGACCTTGGATCAAGCACCCGCGTAGCTAAGGTATTCACCGGTTATGACTATTACGGGAGCCAACACCAAGGCTGCATTGACAGCAATGGGCTGGTGTACATGTGGGGGTTGAACCAATACGGTTGCTGTGGGTGGGGTGACTCCAATGGATCAATGTATCCAAAAGTCGTGCCGCTGAGTGTGCGTTACCCCATCAAGGATGCTTTTGTGAGTGGGGGTACATACACAGCCACTTATCTCATCGATATCTACGGTCGCTTGTGGACAGCAGGTCAAGGCGGAAGTTCAGGTCACAACTATGACCAACCCTTTCACGCAATGTTTATGCCGTGGGGCGAAGATAAACCTGTCAAGTCAATTCGTACCTCAGAGACGGATGCGCACTGGGTTGCAGGTTCACAGTACTACCGTCGCTTTTGTGTCGTTCTGGAAAACGGCTCGCTTTATATGTGGGGTGACGACAGTGGACAGACAAACGGAGGATGGGGCACGGGCTACACAGGTGACATTTGGACCAGTTCTGCACTTTTTCCCTACAAATGTCTGGATGGCGTAATCGATGCTTTCACCATCTCAGGCGGTTATTCGCGATCTGTCGCACTGATGCAAGACGGCACAGTAAAAGCTACGGGCTATAGCGGCTACAACTTTAACGGCAAAAGTGCAGACACCACCACTTGGCAGACGATTGGTGCGGGTTATCTGGAGGGTGTTGTGAAGTTGCGCTGCTATGGCGGGATGTATGGCGCTACGGCAATGGCCCTGCGCTCAGACGGGCGTGCCGTTGGATGGGGGTGCGGTGCTAATGGAACGGTTGGCAATGGCTTAGGCGCAAGCGGAAATTTACCCAACAGCTTTGTGATGTTGGATCGAAAAATCATCGACTTCTCCACCAGCGGTTACTGCAGTGCAGGTGACGACATTGTGATGGCACACCATTTTTTAACCACTGATGGTCGCGTTTACACCACGGGCGCGGCTTCCAATTACATGAACGGCGACACATTGGGTAATGCTCGCAACACGCCGAGTCAAATCATTTTTTAAAGGGTATTGAAATGGGCACAGTCAGTCTTGGAAAAATCGCCTTCAGTTACAAGGGTAGCTACGTAGGCGCAAGCACGTATTTCCGTCAAGATGTAGTGAGCTTCAATGGCGACAGCTATGTCTGCCTTGTTGACAACACAGTTGGGGTGGTTCCCTTGAATAATCCAACGAAGTGGCAACTGTTTGCACAGGGTACCGCAGGTGTCACGAACGCTGCCGGTGAATTGGTCTATAACAGTGGAGGCGCTTTGGCTGCACTTGCGCCCGGCGCTGCAGGTCAAGTTCTCACAATCGGTGCCAATGGACTACCTGTGTGGGGAACGCCTGATGTGCGATCTGGCACCAAGTTCAAGCGCTTGTTAGAAAACGCCAGCATCAAAGTGAACAACCGACCTTACCGCCGGTTTGGCGGCATCATGACCGATAACTCGGTGCGCATGTGGGGTAACAATGAAAACTATGTCTTGGGCGATGGCAACACCTTTGCCAGACCTTATCCTGTTCGCGTAGCTTTTCCTCCTGGGTTTCCAGGTGCGGCCAAAGTCTATGTAGATTACAACTACTCAGCATATTGCATTGATCTCAATGGTCAGCTGTGGAGTTGGGGCTATAACGGCTACGGACAGCTTGGCTTAAATGACACTTCTGATCGACGCGTGCCTGTTAACGCAAGCCTGGTGGCGAGCAGCTCGATTTTTGGAAAGACAGTTACTGAAGTTGTCGTGGCAGGTGGTGTTGAGGGATATTGCAGCGTCATGGTCTTGTGTGCGGACGGGACGCTTCACAGCACGGGCTACAACGGTTATGGCCAGCTAGGTTTGGGCGACACGACTCAGCGTAATCAGTTTATTCAGGTGCCGGTTGTTAGTAACGTAGTTGCAGCTCGCATGGGACGAGAGCGTTACACCGCAGCCTATGCGGTGCAAGCGGATGGCAAGTTGTATGCGTGGGGATACAACGGCGATGGCCAACTCGGGGATGGCACCACCGCTCAGTCCAATATCCCGGTTCAACGCACGAGTGGAACACTCTCCGGAAAAACAATTAGCAACGTCTTTTGTGGCCACTCTGCCGCTTATGCGCTTGATAGCACCGGGCGTTTGCATGCTTGGGGGACCAACACAACCTATGGCAACCTGGGATGTGGCAACTTTGCTAACCAGTTCACGCCACTTCAAGTCGCTATCGGTGTTGCTGATGTCTATACCAACAGCTATGACTACCCCATGGTGCTCATCCGAAAAACGGACGGTACCCTGTGGGGTGCTGGGGCCGGAAATTATTCAGCTAACGGAAATGTGGCGGGCAACCATGCGGCAGACTTTGCGCAGATTCCGGTCGGCAACACCGTCACCAAGGCGGCCATTGGTGGGACTGGCAGTTACAACTACTGCCTAGCTTTGATGCAGAACGGCACAGTGTATGCATGGGGCTACAACGGCAATGGCGCATTGGGGGTAGGTGACAGCACCAATCGATCGACACCTGTTTTAGTGCCGATTGCTTTACGTACTGTTCAAGACATCGCTGTTTACGGCACAAGCTCGGAGCAATGCTCAGCTTTTTTATTTGACGATGGACAACTTTGTGTGGCTGGTTATGGCGGCAGTTATGCCAACACCGACAACAATGGCAACTGGATCGGTACGCCCTATCCGGTGATTCTCTGATGCCCAACACAGCTCTATCTGAAGCACTCAAAGAGGCTTACGCCAGCGCCCCGTCTGATCAGATCATCATGCACACCCTGGAATTGCGCCACCCAGCCTTCGTCAATGAAACGGGTCAGCCGGTCTCCATTCGGGTGGTGCGGGACACGGGTGATTTGTGGGCCCGACTTGAGTCGCAAGCGCCGTTGCAAGCTGGTGAGCGTGTGCAGTTCGTGGCCATGGGTTTCGAGCTCGATCTGCCGCCGGTCGACACCATGCCCGTGCCAGAAATCACCGTTACGCTTGATAACGTCTCGCGTGAAATCGTGCGGCACCTAGATGCGGCGGCCGAGTCACAGTCGGTGATAGAGGTGACTTACAGGCCGTATCTGTCTACCGATCTTGAAGGCCCGCAGATGGATCCGCCCATTCATCTTGTGTTGACCGAGGTGGAAGCTGACATCTTTCGGGTGACCGGTCGTGCACGCATGCTTGATGTTGGCAACAAGGCATTCCCTGGCACCAACTACACCGCCAAGACTTTTCCTGGCCTGACTCGATGAGCGTTACCCAGCACTGGGCGACCGAGTTCATCGGTCGGCCCTGGCACGCTGGTGCGCGTGGCCCAGACAATTTCGACTGCTGGGGCCTGTTCCTCGCTATCCAGCGTGAGTATTTTGGGCGTGACTTGCCAGAAATCCCGGTGGACGCCAACGACCTACGCATCGTGGTCAACACCTTTCGAAACCACCCCGAACGCCAACGTTGGTCGCTAATGCCGCAACCCGCCGAGGGTGATGCGGTGCTGCTGCGCCAATCCCGCCACCCAGTGCATGTCGGCGTTTGGCTTGCTGTCGACGGGGGCGGCGTGCTTCACGCTGTTAAGGACGCGGGCGTGGTCTTTCAGAAGTTGCCCGAACTCCTGCTGCACGGCTGGCGAGTGGAGGGCTATTACCGATTTATGGAGTCGCTGTGATTGAGGGCAATTCAAGCGCAGTGATCATGCTGCGTAATCCGTTCCAGCCAAGCCAGCGCGAGGTGATGGCGGCCCATCCCAGCCAGACCATCCGCCAGTGGCTGGGCACCCAGGGCATTGTTGAATTCGATCAGCCGACCATTTGCATCAAGAACGGCGTACCGCTGTTTCGGGCCGATTGGGCAAATACCGCCATTGATGGCGTAGTGATTTTTATTGCCCTGCCGCAGGGCGGTGGTGGCGGTGGCGGTGGCAAAAACCCAATAAATACAGTCCTGATGATCGCGGTGATGGTGGTGGCGACCGTCTATGGTGGTCCTTTGGGCGCTAGTCTGGGATTTAGCGGAAACCTGGCCACGGCGGTTGGATCGGCAATCATCATGACGACTGGCACCGCATTGGTCAGTGCATTGGTGCCGCTGCCCACGCCCAATATGCCATCTTTTTCATCAGGTGGTGGGTTGTCTCAACCCTCGCCAACCTATAGTCTGCAAGGCCAAGGTAACTACGCACGCTTGGCCCAACCCATACCAGTGATCTATGGCCGTCATTTGGTCTATCCGGACTTGGCTGCTACGCCCTATGGCGAATACCGAGGCAATGAGCAGTACCTGCATCAGTTGCACTGCATCGGCCTTGGTGAATACGACATCGAGCAGATCCGCATCGAGGATACGCCCATAGCCTCGTTTGAGGAAATCACTTATCAGATCGTACAACCCGGTAGTTCAGTCACTCTCTTTAACGCAGATGTGGTAACTGCCCCGGAGGTGGCTGGACAGGAAATGCTGGCCGGTACTTGGACTGGAGGCTTTGCCATCAACCCGGCCGACAGCGAAGTGACACACATTGGTATCGACATTTTGTTACCGCGAGGGCTTTACTATGCCAATGACGCTGGCGGCTTGGAAGTTCGCAGTGCAAGTTGGAAGATAGATGCCAGAGCTATTGATGCCACAGGCAATCCGGTGGGCGACTGGCTAACGCTTGGCACAGAAAGTATGAGCGCCGCCACAACCACGCCGCAGAGACTGTCTTTCAAATACCCCGTCAGCTCTGCCCGCTATGAAGTGCGTGCCACACGCTTGGATATTAAGGACACCAGCTCCCGTGTAGGTCATGAGGTGCGTTGGGGGGAGGCTCGGGGCTACTTAGCCGGTGGCATCACCTTCCCTGATAACGTCACGTTACTCGCCATCCGAATGCGAGCTACCGATAACCTGTCTCAGCGCTCGAGTCGAATGATCAACTGCATCGTCACTCGTAAGCTACCAGTTTGGTCGGCAAACTCTGGGTGGTCATCAAATGTGTCCACACGCTCGATTGCCTGGGCCTTTGCTGACATATTGCGCGCCAGCTACGGTGCCAAACTAACTGACGCACGGATCGATCTCGCTGCCTTAGCTCAGCTAGATCAAGTCTGGACCGGCCGTGGCGATCATTTGGATGGTGTCTTTGACCAGCAGGTCACCATTTGGGAAGCCTTAACAAGAGTCGCTAGGTGCGGTCGGGCAGTGCCCTTTTTGCAAGGCGGGATTGTTCGCGTAGTGAGGGATGAATATCGAACGTTACCAGTGGCATTGTTCAGCCCGCGCAACATCGTAAAGAACAGTCTCAAGATTCAGTATGTGATGCCGGGTGAAGAGACAGCCGATGCGGTGACAGTGGAGTTCTTTAGTAGTCGCACTTGGAAGCCTGATGAAGTAACGGTTAGTCTTCCGAGCTTGAGTAGCGCCAATCCAGCCAAACTGCGGCTCTTTGGCTGCACCACCGAAGCTCATGCGATCCGTGAAGGGTTGTATTTGGCCGCTGCTAACCGATACCGGCGGCGCATCATCACCTTGCGCACGGAGTTGGAAGGGTTGATCCCTACCTATGGCGATCTGATTGCTATAGCCCACGACATGCCCAGTTGGGGGGTCGGAGGTGAAATCGTCGATTGGGATGCAGACACCCTAATAGCTAAGCTGTCGGAGCCTGTCAGTTTCATAGATGGCCAGCCGCATGTGATGGCTTTGCGCCGCCGCGATGGTGGAGTAAGTGGCCCTCATGCGGTGATCCCAGGCAGTGATGCGTATCAGGTGGTGATTGCCGAGTTGCCGCAAATACCGATTGAAACTGGCCTCTCGGCAGAGCGGACTCACTATGCCTTTGGCATCGCAGAGCAATGGAGCCTGATGGCCCGGGTGATCGCTGTGCGTCCGCGTGGTGAGCAAGTGGAAATCACCTGTGTGGCCGAGCACCCTGCGGTACATAGCGCCGATTTGACGCCAAACGCCTGACGAGTTTCCATTCGTATTCACTCGATCGTTTCACTGTTAGCTGCCTACATTGGCAAGCTGATTAAGTTATTAATTGTTTTATTGGAGACAACCCATGACAGAAGCAACCAGCACCCATGAGAGAGAAATGCTAGCACTCAGAAAAGATGATTTTGATGACTTACTCAACTGCGCAGCCGAGCGAGGTGCTGAGCGCGTGCTCGCACGACTCGGTCTTGAAAATGGCCATGCAGCACGTGACATCTTAGAGCTACGAGAACTCTTGGATGCTTGGCGGGACGCTAGGCGTACCGCATGGCGCACGTCGGTCAAGGTGATGACCACTGCGATTCTGGCGATGTTGCTTGTTGGCGCTGCAATCAAGCTGAAAATTATGGGAGCGCCCCAATGATCGAGACACTGCTTGGTGGCTTGCTAGGCGGTGCGTTTCGCCTGGCACCTGAAGTCTTAAAGTGGTTCGACCGTCAGGGGGAGCGCGGTCATGAGTTGGCCATGCAGGATAAGGCGCTCGAGTTCGAGAAACTGCGTGGTGCACAGCGCATGTCCGAAATTGGAGCTGCATCCGACGGCGCATGGAACACCGGTGTAATCGAAATTCTGCGCGATGCTGTGCGCACTCAGGGCGAAAAAACTGGGGTTGCCTGGGCCGATGCACTTTCCAGCACAGTTCGCCCAGTGATCACCTACTGGTTCATGGCACTGTACTGCGCTGCGAAGACGGCAGCATTCGCGGCGGCTTTGTCTGCCGGTGCTGGCTGGGATACGGCAGTTTTGCACGCCTGGACTGAGGCCGACCAAGCGCTCTGGGCAGGTGTGCTTAACTTCTGGTTTTTGGGACGCGTGTTTGACAAGGTTCGGCCGTGATCGATGTTCCGCAAGCAGCCATCGACTTGGCCAAGCGGTTCGAGGGATTCTGCCGGGTGCCCAAGTCAGACCCTGATCGCGCTTATTCGTATGTCTGTCCGGCAGGGTTTTGGACCATCGGGTACGGCCATCTTTGCGATGCCAAGCATCCGCCGATCAACATGGAAGAGGGCGAGGCGTATCTCACTGCTGACATGGCCGATGCATTGAGAGCCACACTGCGCTACTGCCCGGTGCTGGCCAATGAGCCGGAGGGACGGCTTGCGGCCATTGTTGACTTCACCTTCAACCTCGGGGCTGGTCGGTTGCAGGCGTCAACCCTCCGGCGGCGGGTCAATCAGCGTGACTGGTCAGGTGCGGCGCAGGAGTTACGTCGGTGGGTTTTTGGTGGCGGCAGGGTGCTGCCTGGGTTGGTGATCAGGCGGGAGGCAGAGACTTTGCTGCTTTTTTGAACAACCAGTTGCTCTCTTTTTTATCGATCTATCCACCTGATTGCGCCCTGAGCGAGGATGGCACCAATGATGGCCATAGGGCTGGGTTCAGACCTTGAGTCGATTTGTTCTTGAGGGGTGGCTTGCATGCTGCGGGCTCCTCTGGTTTCATGAAGCCGCAAGTTTGCTTACATTGAGAAGAGCTATCAAGTCGATCTAACTTTTCTGATTGCTCAGAGTTCAAATTGATTTTTGATTCACTCTTTTGGAAAGTTCAATGGCAGATTCTTTCCGCTCGCTGTAACGGTCAACCAAATAAGGGGCGGCATCACGCGTCAGAAGCGTGAACTTAACCAGTTCCTCCATGACGTCTACCACTCTGTCGTAATAAGCCGATGGCTTCATGCGGCCATCTTCCTCGAACTCTAAGAATGCCTTAGCCACTGAGCTTTGGTTAGGGATCGTCAGCATCCGCATCCAGCGTCCCAAGATGCGCATCTGGTTCACGGCGTTGAAAGATTGCGAGCCACCGCTGACCTCCATCACCGCCAAGGTTTTGCCTTGGGTCGGACGAACAGCGCCGACTGACAAGGGGATCCAGTCGATCTGACTTTTCATGATCCCAGTCATTGCACCGTGGCGTTCTGGCGAACACCAAACCATCCCCTCTGACCAAGCTGCCAAATCACGCAACTCTTTCACCTTTGGATGCGTATCTGGTGCGGCATCGGGTTGAGGAAGATTTAATGGATCAAACACCTTCACTTCTGCACCCATTGCTTCAAGCAACCTGGCTGCTTCTAATGTCAACAGCTTGCTGTAAGACCTCTCGCGCAAAGAGCCATACAACATCAAAATTCTTGGCGGATGCTTTGACACCTGCTGGGGCGCTAATAAGGCTTGCTGTGGAAACTTAAAGCAACTTTCTTCCAGATTGGGTAATTTATCAATGGGCTTAGACACGTTCGCCCATTTCATTGATGACCACTTCACCGTCTTCTTTGGTAAATGCACCAAGCTGTGGACTCACAAGAATCTCGAGTACCACTTCAGACGGACGACACAACCTTGTACCCCTTGCAGTCACAACGATTGGACGATTGATGAGAATGGGATGAACCATCATGAAGTCCAACAGTTCTTCGTCAGACCATTTAGCGTTGCCCAAATCCAGATCTTCATAAGGTGTGCCCTTTTGACGCAGCACATCCCTGACAGGAATATCCATATCAGCGATTAACTGCTTAAGCTGTTCCTTGGAAGGAGGTGTCTCTAAGTAAAGCACCACCTCAGGTTCAACGCCTGAATTTCGAATCAGGGCTAATGTATTCCGAGAAGTACCGCACTTTGGATTGTGAAAAATTTTGACCATATCAATTCTTAATGACTGTGGAGGTGGTCTGACTTCAATAATGAATGAAGGAACAAGCCGAGGAATCCGCCAACTATTTGCGCGACCACGAAAGCCGGTACGTCAACGGGTGCAATACCTGCAAATGTGTTGCTGAACATGCGGCCAAAGGCAGCAGCCGGATTGGCAAATGAAGTGCTTGCTGTGAACCAATAGGCTGCACCGATATAGCAAGCGACGATGGAAGATGCTTTACCTTCGGGTGACCGCAAGATGACAAATAACAAGCCACCTGTTGCAACAGCTTCTGCAAACCACTGTGCTGGACCTGTTCTGACTTTGGCGGACCATTGCAATATTTCAAGATCAAACATCGCATGTGCCACCCAAGCCCCCAAGGCTGCACCAATGAGTTGAGCAATCACGTATCCAGCTAAATGATGACGAGCCAAGTCTTTGCGGTAGGCCATGACCATTGAAACAACGGGATTGAAGTGAGCGCCACTGATCGGCCCGAGCGTTTCGATCAAGGCATAGAGTGCGAAGACCGTAGCGAGCGTGTTGGCCAGAAGAGCAACTGCAACATTACCGCCTGCTAATTGCTCTGCCATGATGCCTGAGCCGATCACTGCGCATAACAACGCAGCAGTCCCAACTAGCTCAGCAAAATATCGTCTCCAGTGGATCATTTCTGTGCCAGCTCGCGAGCCGTTTTTTCTAAAGCCATTTTGTTAAGACTGGTTAAGGGGAGACTGGTAAAGATGTCCAGACGCTTTTTGATGAGGTACAGCGTTTGCTTGAAGGCTTCTAGCTTCTCGGCATCGCTACCAGCGCCCTCCGAGGGGTCGGCATAGCCCCAGTGAGCCGTGGCTGGCTGACCAGGCCAGTATGGGCAAACCTCACCGGCGGCGTTGTCGCACACGGTGATGACCAGGTCCATGTGTGGCGCATCAGGCGTTGCAAAAACGTCCCAGCTTTTGCTGGTCAAGCCCGCTGTTGAAATCCCCGCTTTTTCCAATGTTGTGATGGCCATCGGGTTAGGCTTTTGATTTTCTTTAGGACTACTGCCAGCCGAATAAGCCTTGAATTTTCCCTGACTCATGTGGTTCAGTAATGCCTCAGCCAAGATGCTGCGGGCGGAGTTGTGAGTGCACAGAAAAAGTACGTTCAATGGTTTGGCTTCAGTCACGTTGGGTTCCTTGTGGTTAACAGGTTTTACAAACATCCTCAGGGCTCACCTCACAGGCTTGCCCTTGGCAGCAGTTTTGGGTCAGGAAGGACAACACAGCATTCATGCGGTCGTACTGCGCCCGATAAATCAGGTTGCGGCCACTGCGCTCTTGCGAAATGAGATCTGCGTGCATCAACTCTTTCAGGTGAAATGAAAGAGTGTTCGCTGGCATACCCAGTTCCTCAGCAATAAGCGCGGGGGTCAACCCTTCCGCGCCTTTCACTACCAACAAGCGAAAAATCTGAAGTCGGTTGGGTTGTGCTAGCGCTGCGAGTGCTTTGATGACGTATTTGTCTTCCATGATTCAACCTTACTGGAAATATGTGACCATTGTATGTCAGCGATTGATGTGAATCACAAATGATCCCAACACATCACTTTTTTGTTTCGCGGGCTAGCAGTTCAAACTGAATTTTCAGTTATCAGTTCGTGCCAAATGTCTGTCTCAACATTTAGAATTACGAATCGAACCCCAAGTGCTTGATTGGCTTGCTCTTGGGAAATTTAGGCGGTTGGCGATCTGGTATCTTCTGGCCCGCCAAGACAAATCCTTCCAACTCGCTCACACGAGTTTTTAGGAGCTCAGAGCCCCGCACCATGCGGGGCTTTTTGCTATGGGCTCCTGACCGACCCCATGGCCACCCACCCCCGAAAACCGTCTCAAACCCGGTTTCGTCTCAGAACCTCCTGACTTTTTTGCAGCGGTACGGAACTTTAGAAGTTTAAGAAAGACTGGGATTTCTTGCTGTACCGACTAAACAATAAGAGCCTAACGAGATAGGCTCTAAAAATAAAAGCAGTAGCAATCAGTTTTATAATAGTGTCTATCAAAGTACAGGTATAAAATTCAGTGCTTGGCTAGTTGAGATCAGTTTTTATGCGACGTTCCCGCAGGTTACGTGTGCGCCGGTTTTGCAGAAACGTACCCCAGTCGCTCGTCCGGCCGATGGGCCAGACGATAAAGAATGGGAAGCACGAGTAGCGTCAGTAGTGTGGAAGACAAAATGCCTCCAATCACCACAGTGGCTAAGGGGCGCTGAACTTCGGCACCGGTTCCGGTGGCAATCGCCATCGGGATGAAGCCCAAAGATGCAACCAAGGCTGTCATCAGTACCGGACGCAAACGGGTCAACGAGCCATCATGGATGGCGGCATCCAACGACATGCCATCCTCTCGCAGGGTGCGGATATAGGAAATCATCACAAGGCCATTTAGTACGGCGACGCCTGACAACGCGATGAAACCTACGGCCGCCGAAATCGACATGGGAATGTCGCGCAGCCACAGCGCCAGAATGCCACCCGTCAACGCAAATGGAATGCCGGTAAAAAC
>JAIXUS010000034.1 GCA_027483445.1 Bacteroidota bacterium
CTCATACGATGAGCTGAGCGTTATCGCTCCACCACTACAAATGGTCGTGCTTCCAGAACTGGAAACGACGGGTGCAGCAGGATTCGCATTTTCTCCCACTTCTACAACAGAAGAAGCACTGCTTTGGCAGCCATTGGCATCGGTGTGGACAACGCTCAATGAGGCGCTATTGTCGACGATGATGCTCTGTGTGTTGGCACCGTTGCTCCAGAGGTTTCCGCTTGTGTAGTTTGAGGTTAGTTCTACACTGCCGCCTTCACAAAACTGCAAGGCACCACCGGCGGAAATAACCGGTGCAGTTGGATTGGGGTTTACGGTGAAAGCAAGGGTGGAAGAAGGCCCTGTACCGGCGGCATTTTGTCCCGAAACGGTAATGGTGCCGTTAACGGCGGATGGCTCTAAGTTAACCGTGATGGCATTGGTGCCTTGCCCCGAAACAATCGAATACCCGGCAGGAAGTGTCCAATTGTAGCTGCTCGCTCCGGCGAAGGTTGGCGTACTGAATTGAAGGCTTGCGGCACCTGCACAGGCAGAAGTTGGTCCTGAGATAACTCCGGCTGCAGGAGGCGCCAATACGTTAAATACGGCCTGGAAATTTTGTCCAAATCGAGAGTCGAAGCGGTCACCGAGGTTTGTACGAATACGCCAAAACACTTCGAGCACCCAAGTACCGGCTGAACGGCCGGCCAGGAGATTTACGTTGTGTGCGGTGCGTGCCCATCTTTGATCTCCGGCAGGAAACAAGTTGGCACTAAAGGGCAGATCGATGGTCGTAAACGGAACCAGGTTGGCATTTGTGCCGAATGGATAAACGCGATAGGAAATTTCTGCACCCAGTACATTACCGCCTCCATTCTTAAAGGTTTTGATTTCGCCACCATTCAAAATGAGGGTCTGGTTCGGAAAGAAGCTTCCCATTTGCCAGTCCTGAAAGGTGGCAGCATTGTCGGCATTGAAGCCTCCAGCTCTAAATTCGTTGCCGTTTCCGCGGTTAACGATAGCGTAGGTTTGAAAAATTCCGGCTTGCTGCGCCAACACACCCGTGCTGATGAGCAAGAACAACATTCCGAGCGCGCGTTGCAGGAATGCGTTGATTGCTGATGTAGAAACTTGTTGCATAAATGAAATTTATTCCAAGCTCAAAACTACATAAAGCGCTTTTCATAGTGTCTATTCTACACCATTAATTTTCGGTATCGGGAAAATTTCCCGCATGAAGCGAATAGTGTTGATAACTGGCAACGTAGGTCAACCGCAATCGATTCGTTTTCAGATGCCTGAATGCGGATCATGTAAAAAACCAACTCGGCACTTAGTTATTTTCAGAATAGTTATCCCCATAAACTGAACTGCGGGCTAAACAGGAAAAGGCAATTAAGGTTTTGCTCCATGCTTAGCATTTAGCGGATAACCCTGAAGAGCATTGCGCGAGGACGTAAATCAAAAAAGCCCCTCGGAAAAAACCGAAGGGCTTGTGGAGAATACCGGATTCGAACCGGTCACCTCTTGCCTGCCAGGCAAGCGCTCTAGCCAAATGAGCTAATTCCCCATTTAAAACTGAAAGGCCAATATTTCCTTTCGATTTTAGCGGATGCAAAAATAGAAAATTTACAAAGCAACACTACCTTCGTGGTAAAAAACAAACGCATGGAACAGATAAATTCATCAAGAGCCCCTGAACCGGTAGGCTTATATCCACATGCTCGCAGAGTTGGAAACTTATTGTTTCTCTCGGGTGTAGGACCAAGAGAGCGAGGCACGAAGGTAATTCCGGGTGTTGAATTAGACGAGCATGGCCAAATCGTCAGCTATGATATTGAAACCCAATGTCGCTCCGTATTTAACAACATTCGCTACATTCTGGAAGATGCGGGTTCGTCGTGGGCAAACATCGTTGATGTAACGGTTTTTCTCACCAACATGAAGGATGACTTCAAAACCTACAATAAAGTTTATGCTGAGTATTTTAAGGATAACCAGCCATGCCGAACGACGATTGAAATCAACTGCCTTCCAACACCGATTGCCATCGAACTGAAGGTTATTGCGACAATTGATTGAGAAAAGAATCGGCACCACCTGAAGCCGGAATACCGCCTAAATTCATCTCTACAACACGAAAACGAACGGCGCAGGGAAAATAGCTATTTACCTGTTTGTCTTTTATTTAGAAATTGTAATTCGTCAATGTAAATCTCTACACAACTCATCGCATGTTGTACGATATTTGTCGAGATGAAAAACATGCGATGTAGACTTATTCTTTTTCTCTTTTTGGGGCTCCGCTCTGTTGTGTTTTGTCAGATACAAGAGAAGATTAGTGATTTGGAGCGCAGACTGAAAACGAGTAAGGATACCCAACAGATAAAGGTTCTCTTGGATTTATCGCACGAGTATCGGAAGGTAGATACGGAGAAAAGCTATAAAACCGCAAAGTTAGCCGACAGCCTTAGTCGCAAATCGGGCTTTGAACGTGGAATCGCCTTATCGACCAAGGCTTTGGCTTCGGCTTGGTATGGCAAGGGGCAGCTAGCAACTGCCGAAAAACTGGCAAAAGCTGCGCTCACTTCGCTGGAACAGATTGGTACAAGAGCAGAAGTTGCCGTTACCGCGAACATTTTGGGTTTAAGTATTATGCACCAAGGGCGATACATTGAAGCTGAAAGGCAATTTCAAAAGGCCTTGGTCGCGTATCGCCAATCGGGAGATGAACATGGAGAATGTAAGGCGCTCAGCAATTTAGGAGTAGTTTACTTTTATCAATCAAAATACCCTCAAAGCATTACTCAGTATTTTAGTGCTTTGCGCATTGCTGAGGGCAACAAAGACAAGGCAATGCTGGCCGAAATACACACCAACCTCGGTCATGCCTACTCTAGTCAAAAAGAGTATTTACGATCAGTTTACCACCATCGACTAGGCTTGGTCGGACATTATCAGAATGGGAATCTTCAGGCTGCGGGGCGATCCCATTTGGGTATTGGCACTGCATTCTTTAATGCCGGAAATCTCGATAGTGCACTCGTGAATTATGCTCAGTCTGCTGGCATAGCTGAGCAAACCGGTGATGTTTCTACACTGGCCGGTGCGCTAAACAATGAGGGCGAAGTGCTATTGCTTAGAAAAAAACCCAATGAAGCCTTACCCTTGTTGGAGCGAGCCTTAAGAATCAGGCGCGATAATGGAGAGGTGTATGGAGAGGCCATCATTCTAAACAATTTGGCGAAGGCTTGGGCAGCGAAGGCAAACGTCGAAAAAGCCTCAACTTATTTTGAACAAGCCGAAAAAATAATCAATAGCCTTGATGCCCGATGGCTCCAGGCTGAATTTTACCTCGCCCGATCAGAATACTACACCCGCGAAGGCTCGCTATTAAAGGCCATCAACGATTTAAGGCGATTTGCCAATCTAAAAGACAGCTTATACAGCCAACAAAAAGCCGAAGCCTTGGTCGAAATGCAGGCTTTATATACTGTAGAAAAAAAAGATGCAGAGCTCTTCAGGAAGCAGAATGAACTGCTTCGACAGCGGCAAAGAACTCAGCTTGCCATTGCAATGGCTGTTGTGGTTTTGGTTTTAGCCGGCGGGCTTTCAGCCGGAGTTATTTTTCGAAGTCGTCAGCGAAAAAGAAAGTCGGCCGAAGAATTAGAACGGGTTAAACAGTCTGAAGCCCTTTTACAAGCCCGAAAGGAGGCCACTGAGAAAGAGCTGGCCTTACAAAAAGCGGAGGCCATCGCAGTGCAGCAAGAGCTGGATTTTAAGCGAAAAGAAATCACCCAGCTAGCCTTGCACATCGGCCGACAAACAGAGATGCTTGAGCATTTGAAATCGCAGCTCAATCAATTGGGCGATCTGCAGGTGCGCACCATAAGCCGCGACCTCGACGCGCAGCTAAACATGGCCAGGCAACGGGAGCAATTTGAGCTGAATGTAGACTTGATGAATGAAGACTTCTACCGGCGTTTATCGGAGAAACACCCAAGCTTAACCGAGAACGAAAAGAAGTTATGTGCAATGCTCCGTTTGAAACTAAGTTCAAAAGAGATTGCAGCGGTCCAGAACATTAGTCCCAAAAGCGTCGACATGAATCGTTACCGATTGCGCAAAAAGCTCAATATTGTTAACGAAATGGACTTAGCAGACTGGATGGAACAAGTGTAAACACATCCATAAAAAAAACCACCCCAAAGGGTAGTTGCCCTATAACCAAAACCATTGTATCATTGGGTGTTGGTTATCTTATTTCAAAACTCTCTATTACTTGTAGTGTTTTGTGCCCGAAGAATAATTTAGCGTTGTTCTTCGGGTTTATTTTTTAAGGCCGTCTCAATGTTCGCCTCCGTACAATATTCGGAACGCCTCCTCAATTTTGCGGACAGGAACAATTTGGATTGGAGATTTAACTGTTGGTTGCCCTTTCACGTTGTATTCAGAAACCAAGATTTTAGAAAATCCCATTCGAGCGGCCTCGGTAATGCGCTGATCTACACGGCTCACCGGGCGAATTTCGCCACTCAGGCCAACTTCTCCAGCAAAGCATGTTTTTGCGGGTATCGGCATGTCGAGATCAGAAGAGAGTATGGCACAAATTACACCCAAATCTACGGCCGGGTCTTCGGTGCGAATACCTCCGGTAACATTAAGGAAGACATCTTTTTGTCCCAACTTAAATCCACATCGTTTCTCAATCACGGCCAAAAGCATGTTCAATCTTCGAAGATCGAATCCTGTGCCTGACCTTTGTGGAGTGCCGTATACAGCGGTGCTAACGAGTGCTTGCGTTTCAAGCAGCATGGGGCGGGCTCCTTCGACGGTGACCGAGATGGCAATACCGGAAAATGGCTCATCAAGCTGTGAAAGCAACACTTGAGAGGGATTGTTGACCTCGCGGAGCCCTTCGCCTACCATTTCATAAATGCCAAGCTCGGCGGTTGAGCCAAATCGATTTTTCGCAGAGCGTACGATTCGATATAAGTGGTGCCTGTCGCCTTCAAACTGCAACACCACATCAACCATGTGTTCGAGGATCTTTGGGCCGGCAATATTTCCTTCCTTGGTAATATGACCAATCAAAAACACGGGAGTGTTACTCTCTTTTGCAAATCGCAAGAGTTCGGCAGTGCATTCTCTGATTTGAGAGACGCTACCTGGCGACGACTCAATGCTTTCGGTTTGAAGCGTTTGTATTGAGTCAATTACCAGTAATTCGGGCTGAACCTCAGTGATATGCTGAAAAATGCGTTGCATTTGGGTTTCTGCGAGAATAAAACAATCGGTGTTTTGGATACCGATTCGGCCCGCTCGCATTCTGATTTGCTGTTCGCTTTCTTCGCCCGAGACGTAGAGCACCTTCATATTCATGCTTCTCACCGCTAGTTGAAGCATGAGTGTTGACTTTCCGATTCCGGGTTCTCCTCCCAACAAAATAAGTGAGCCGGGTACAATTCCACCCCCAAGAATACGGTTCAACTCCTCGTCGCCTGAGTTGAGTCTCATTTGGTCGCGTTGTTCAACTTCGGAGATTCGAACCGGCTTGGGTGCACGCATTTTTTCGCTGTTTACCCAGGACGCCGAGCCTGATGCTTTTTTCTTTTGAACTACTTCTTCGACAAAAGAATTCCAGGAGCCGCAGGAAGGGCATTTACCAAGCCATTTGGGAGATTGAAACCCACAACTTTGGCAGTAAAACTGAGTTTTATTGGTAGCCATAAAAAAACCCTCATGGGAGGGTTTGCGTTTTTTCGGTAGAATCCTGAGTTAACTGTTAACGTTGTTTACCCGGGTAAACTCAACAAGCACCTGACCAGCAGGCTGATCATTTTCGTTAAACACCTTCAACACCATTCGAAGCACATCTTGTTTGAAGGTTACAATTTCCCATTCTCCATTGAAATCTTGGTCGAACTTGCTGATATTTAGCCTATTTCGCTTGCTAAAGCCCCAACGGCCAACAGAAAGAAGATTTTGTTCTAGATCTGTGACCTCATAACGGAGAATATCGTTATCGGAGGTGAATTCCCAATAGATTTTTGGAAATTCTTCAGGAAGCGCATCCATTGGGGTAAGTTCCCATGTTCCAATAAGCTTACCATCCTGCGAACCGGAGCAGGAGGCTAGTGCCATGATTATCATCAGGCAGAAACTCAAAGAAAGAATTCTAAGGGATTTCATACACGTAAGATTCTACAAACTTATTGAAATTTATTGAAAATCAAAAGTTGGGGCTGTTTATTGCTTGCGCATTATTGTTGGCGGAGTCGGTTGATGATGGTAGTCGTAGAATATCCATCCACAAATGGAAGCACTTTTACCAGCCCACCATTGGCTTGAACCTCCTGCGCTCCAACAATGGTGTCGATGGTGTAATCGCCACCTTTCACCAGAACATTAGGTTTAAGTGATTTTATCAATTGAAGAGGCGTATCGTCATCAAAGGCTACAACCATTTCTACAAACTGTAAAGCAGCTAAGGCCAGTGCCCGGTCGTGAAGCTTATTTACCGGCCTTTCCGGACCTTTTAGGCGGCTTACCGACTGATCGCTATTCAATCCAATCACCAGTGCCTGACCTAATTCGGCCGCTTGCATTAAGTATTCGAGATGGCCCCGATGGAGAATGTCGAAGCATCCGTTTGTAAATACGACTTTTTTTCCCGCCTTGCGCCATTGGTCGCAACGTTGGGTGGCCTCTTGGAGGGTACAAATGCGCTGGCTAAGGGTTTGGAGCAGACTCATGGTTTGACTTTTTCCTTCTAAAAAGCGTAAATGCCATCAACGAGAGTGCACCGAGCACGACAGTCATCACAAACTGACCAGTGTGGACGATTGTGGCGAAAACCAGGCCTGGACGAAGTTCTGCGCCCGAGAGCGGGTTAATGGATGGATTGATTTGATAGATCATCAGGGCCTTCTCGACAAGATAATGGAATGCGCCAAAACCTCCTTGCACCGGTGCTGTCATCCCCAAACCGCCTACAACCATTAAAAACAGGCCATCGAAAGGACCCAAACCTGCAGTGGGTTCATAGGAATAGACGCAAACCCAGGTCATCAAAAAGTAATTTCCCCAAATAAAAAGCGTATGGAAAAGGAAAGCCCATTTACGCTTCATTTTAAAAAGCGTAATAAGGCCATCACCAATACCGGCTAAAAAACCCGAAATTTTTTGAACGATTGCTTTGTGTTTCCACGGGCCGCGAACGAGACGAATTAAAGCCATCAGCGCCAGCAATAAGGCTAAGCCGAGAATAATCAACAGCAATCCATAACGTTCCATCAATGCGTTTACGCTTCCTATTTTTCCGCTAAAGAACTCCTTCATAAAAAAGTCGCCGAAGAGGTCGTAACGGGTAAAAACCACGAGTGCGATAAGTCCTAAAAGCATGACCACATCGATTACCCTCTCCAGAATTACGGTTCCAAACGATTGATTTACAGGAACATTATCGGTCTGGTTTAGAATGGTACAACGCACTACTTCGCCCATTCGGGGCAAGGCAATATTTGCGAAATAACCAATGGAGACGCCGTAGAAGAGGTGGAGAAATCCGGGTTTGTAACCAAGCGGCTCTAGAAGTAGCTTCCAGCGATAGGCGCGGGAGGCCATGGCCAAAATGCCGCAAACAATAGAAAGTCCAATCCACGCGAAGTTGGCTTGTTTGATTTCGTTCCACATCCAAGCGAAATCAACGTCTTTAAAAACGATGTATATCAGCCCCGCAGCTACTGCCAGAAAGAGATAGTTCCGGATGCGGGGCCAAAGCGTTTGCATCGGTTAAGGTTTAAGGCGGTTGGTTTCGGTATCGGGAAAGACTACCCAAGGCCTGAAGCTGCGGGCCGCTTCGAAATCCATACGGGCGTATGAGATGATGATAATGACATCGCCGACACTCACTTTTCGGGCAGCCGGGCCGTTGAGGCAAATCACACCGGAGCCACGTTCGCCTTTAATTACGTAGGTTTCGAGACGTTCGCCATTGTTCAGATTCAAAACCTGAACCTTCTCATTTTCGATGAGGTTGGCAGCATCCATTAGGTTTTCGTCGATGGTAACCGATCCTATATAGTTAAGGTCGGCTTCGGTAACTGTAACGCGATGGATTTTTGATTTAAGGACCTCTATTGTCATCATTGCGGGCGCAAAGCTATGAAAATGTTTCAGGCTAATGATTTAAGCCGTTGGTCTGGGTGGAAGCAAAATGTTATCGATCAGTCTTACTGCCCCATACCGAACCGCTAAACAGGCTACGGCTTCGTGATTACTTGAACTGGAGAACGGCTTTAGGCTCTGACTGTCGGCAATTTCGAGGTATTCTACTTCTACACCAGCTTCGGTAAGCAGGTTCATGGCTTCGTCGCGTAGCTTTTCGGCCGGCTCTAGCAGCCAAGCTTGATGAATATGCAGGAGCGCACGGTGTAACACTCCGGCATGACTTCGATCGGCATCGTTGAGGAGCGTATTTCTGGAGCTCATGGCCAATCCGTTGGCTTCCCGATGAATTGGACAACCCACAATTTGAATATGCGGATGGCGGCGCTTGGCCAGCAGTTGAATAATGGCCAATTGCTGGAAATCCTTCTGTCCAAAGAATGCCGCATTCGGACTGATGAGCGAAAAGAACTTATCGACGATAGTTACCACGCCCTGGAAATGGCCGGGCCGATGCTTGCCTTCCATTACCGCATCGAGCCCTTCAAAATCGAAATTGAGCAGAGGCTCAGCATCAGCGTACATTTCAGAAGCTTCGGGCAGAAAAACGATATCCACGTAGGCCTTACGGAGCATATCGAGGTCGGCTTGTTCGTTCCGCGGGTAGCGGTCGAAATCGCTTTGTTCGTTAAACTGTGTAGGATTGACGAATATGCTTACCACCACAAGCTCACAGTGAAGCTTAGCCGCTTCGACCAAAGAAATATGCCCATGGTGAAGGGCTCCCATTGTTGGAACAAACGCCACTGTATGACCATTCTGCTTCGCTTGCAGCAGAAGTTGCCGGAGCTGATGGCTATCGCGGACGCTGATCATACAACGAACAAGGATTCAATTCTGAAAAAAGCGTAAAGTGCGCTGTATTTGGCATTTACCATAAAAAGGGCTGCAAAGCTATGCGAATGGACTTGAAACATCCCAAATTTTTTTCTTAATTTTGTATTCCTTTTGATTCTTGATGGATTATTCTGCCGACACCTTTAAATGTATAAGGCCTTTCAATTTGAAAGCGATAATCCTGAATCTCGATTTCCACGTTTTAACTTTTCTGTTATGAAAAAAACAAGAGTACTCTTTGTTTCTCAGGAGATTATGCCCTATCTCCCGGAAACTCACATGTCGAAGATTGCACGAGAATTACCACAAGCTATACAAGAGAAGGGAAGGGAAATCAGGACATTCATGCCGCGTTATGGCAGTATCAATGAACGCCGGAACCAGCTGCATGAAGTTATCCGTTTATCAGGAATGAATTTGATTATCGACGACAACGATCAGCCGCTAATCATTAAGGTGGCCTCTATTCAGGCGGCCAGAATGCAGGTATACTTCATAGACAATGAAGAGTATTTTCAGCGCAAGCATGTTGTAACCGACAAAAACGATGGTTTTTTTGAAGACAACGATGAGCGCATGTTGTTTTTCTGCAAAGGCGTATTGGAAACGGTGAAGAAGTTAGGCTGGTCGCCTGATGTTATTCATTGCCATGGTTGGATGACATCATTGCTTCCTGTGTTGTTGAAGCGCAAATACAAAGACGATCCTTTGTTCTCAGACAGTAAGGTAGTGTATTCGGCATACAATGATGGTTTCGAAGCCACCATGGATCACCGCTTGGCGGAGAAGCTCATGTTGGATGGCATAGAATCCAAAGACACCGAAATTTTGAAGACGCCTACCTACACTAACCTGATGAAGCATGCAATTCAGTTTTCGGATGGCTTTATTGAAACAGAGTCTGGAATTTCAGCTGATTTGATTGAGTTTGCCAGAAAATCAGGAAAGCCGGTGTTAGATATGCCCGCTCCTGAAATGTTGGCTGATGCTTGCTCTTCTTTCTATGATGAAGTGTTGTTGGGGGAGCCCGTGGCCGAGCTGGCTGAATAATTTTCGACAGAACCCTTGACAAAGCCTACTTATTTCGCATACTGGAGCGTTCGGGTGATCGCTCCTTTGCTGTTTGGGGTGATGGCACTTGTGGCTTGTCGTGAGCCCTCGCTCGGCCTTGAAACTCAAAATGCTGGAGATGCTGCCAATCTGATTCGGGTTGATACCTTCAGCCTTGAAATTGCTCAGGATCGAGAAGATTCTGTGCGCTCCGATGAATTGTCGGCTAACCTTTTAGGGGCTATCAACGATCCACTCATCGGGCAGAGCCGGGCCTCAATCTATTTCCAGGTGCGCCCAGGCAATAGCAATATTACCCTTGGGGCCAACCCAATTGTCGACTCTGCCATTTTGGTGCTTCCTTACCGCGGGTTTTATGGTGATATTACCAAACTCAACGGGTTACAGCGTTTTAGCGTGCATCGGGTAACCGAAGCAATGTCGCGTGAAGCAGCGTATTTTTCAGTGGATTCTCTGGCTTACGAAATCGCTCCAGTGGGCCAAACCGGCTTTATAGCTCCCCTACTTAGCGATAGCGTTCCGGTTACAGGTCGTAGAGAAGCACCCCAATTGAGAATCAAGTTAAACGACAGCTTTGCCCAGGAGTTTGTAAGCAATCCTGATGCATTGCTGAGTGTAGATGCCTTCACCTCATTTTTCAAAGGCTTTTACGTGAAGGCCGAAACACGCGATTTGCTTGATGACCGCGGAGCGATTTTAGATTTCATTCTCACCTCAGGAGCTCGCCTAGACATCTTTTATAAGAACGACACACAGGACAGCCTTCGGGTTA
Organism: Bacteroidota bacterium; assembly: GCA_027483445.1. Lineage (GTDB taxonomy): Bacteria > Bacteroidota > Bacteroidia > M30B66 > M30B66 > CAMCXT01. The sequence goes on from JAIXUS010000034.1 coordinate 10,889, forward strand.
CATTTCCGGTAAACGACCAGTCGGCCCGGTTTAATCGTTTTCGCCACCAATACAAGCAGAACATTATTCATGCACTAGGCTCATTCGAGGCCGGTAAAAATGGTGTACTGATTCAAAATATGGGTGGCCTGAGGGCCCGGGTGCGTATTCCACATCTGCTTAGCTGGAGAGGCAATCGCCGAATTCTTGTACACAAAGCCCGGCTAGTGGTTTCGGTGCCTGAGAGCAGTTTAACAAAATATGCTCCGCACCCGCAGCTGAGTATCGTGTTGAAAGATCAGGCCGGAAATCTGGTTATCTCACCCGACTTGGCCGTAGATAATCTTGCATACAGCGGAGGAACTTACAGCGCGAGCTCGAAAACATACGCATTTAACATAACCCGTTACGTTCAGGCCCGTTTGAATGATATCATTACCACTGAAGATTTTTTCATTCAGCCTTCTGCCACAGCTGTAAGTGCCTTTCGCGTGGCATTAAACGGAACGCAATCGGCCGATAGGCCAGTAAAACTTGAAATCCTGTATCAGGAATTACCACAATAATCAACCTAAACAACTATGTGCGGAATTGTTGCATACCAAGGGGAAAAGCAAGCTTACCCCATTTTGATAAAGGGATTGCATCGACTGGAATACCGAGGATACGATAGCGCCGGTATTGCTTTGCTTAACCCCGGTGAAGACATTCGCTTGTATAAATGCAAGGGAAAAGTATCCGACTTAGAGTCGTTTGCAGAAGGAAAATACAATGGTGGAACAATGGGCGTAGGTCATACCCGTTGGGCTACACATGGTGTTCCGGATGATAAAAACGCGCACCCACACTTTTCAGAATCGGGTAACCTGGTCATTATCCACAACGGGATTATTGAGAACTACGCCTCTTTAAAGAAAGAGCTTCAAAACAGAGGACATGTTTTCAAAAGCGATACCGACACGGAGGTGCTCATTTATCTCATCGAAAACATTCAGAAAAACGAAGGTAAGGATCTCGTTTCGGCTGTAATGACGGCGCTAAACCAAGTGGTGGGTGCTTATGCTATCGTGATTTTGTCGAAAGACAATCCAGACCTGATGATTGGAGCCAAAAAAGGGAGTCCTCTTGTTGTTGGTGTGGGCTCGAACAACGAATTTTTCATTGCCTCTGATGCAACGCCGATTATCGAATACACACGCAATGTGGTGTATCTCGATGATGAGGAAATTGTGATTTTGGAACGGGGCAAGGAAATGAAAATCAAGACGATCCGAAATCAGGACAAGACGCCTTACGTGCATGAGTTGGAAATGCAACTGGAGACGATTGAAAAAGGCGGATTCGACCATTTCATGTTGAAGGAAATTCACGAGCAACCACGCAGTATTCGCGACAATATGCGTGGGCGTTTGAACATCGACCTGCGCGAGGTAACGCTGGGCGGCATCATTGATTACCAAAGTAAAATCATGAATGCCGACCGGATCATCATTGTGGCGTGTGGAACGTCGTGGCATGCCGGTCTGGTGGGCGAATACCTCATTGAAGATCTGGCCAGGATTCCTGTTGAAGTAGAGTATGCTTCGGAGTTTCGCTACCGCAATCCGATAATTACAGAAAAAGACCTGGTAATTGCCATTTCACAATCGGGAGAAACGGCCGATACCCTTGCTGCGGTTGAGCTGGCGAAGTCGAAGGGTGCCACCATTTTTGGTATTTGTAACGTTGTAGGAAGCTCGATTGCCCGGGCAACGCACGCAGGCTCTTATACCCACGCCGGCCCGGAAATCGGTGTAGCCTCAACAAAGGCCTTTACGGCGCAGGTAACAGTGCTCACGCTGATGGCTCTTGTATTTGCCCATAAGAAAGGAACAATCTCCGAAGCCAAATACCAGCAATTGCTCTTAGGCTTGGATGAGATTCCAAAGAAAATCGAGGAGATGCTCAAGTCGGATGACAAAATCCGCTACATCAGCGACATCTACAAGGACGCAAACAACTTCCTGTATCTTGGCCGAAGCTATAATTTCCCGATTGCACTCGAGGGCGCTTTGAAGCTCAAAGAGATTTCGTACATCCACGCCGAAGGATATCCGGCTGCCGAAATGAAGCACGGCCCGATTGCCTTGATTGATGAGAACATGCCCGTTGTAGTGATTGCTCCAAACAAAGGGGCATACGAGAAGATTCTGAGCAACGTTCAAGAGGTAAAAGCACGCGGAGGTAAAATTATTGCCATTGTTACAGAAGGCGATACCGATGTGGCTTCACTTGCCGATCACGTGATTGAAATACCCGAAACCGAAGAAGAGCTTACTCCTCTACTGTCGGTAATTCCTTTGCAGTTGCTGGCCTATCATATTGCCATCATGCGTGGCTGTAATGTGGATCAGCCAAGGAATCTGGCCAAGTCGGTAACGGTAGAGTAAAATTACTACCTCTCTCTCCTGTCTCTCTCCGCGGGAGAGAGATGATACTTCACGATAAAGCGGAGTTTTTGGATGAAAGAGAAATTTCGTTTTTGACGTGAATCGCTCTCACTCTACACTCTCACTCTGACCTTCAGCGGGAGAGAGATGATACTGAAGTGGTCAAACGGGGTTTATTGGTGAAAGAGAGTTGCCATCAATGGCGTGAATCGCTCTCGCTCTGCACTCACACTCTGACCTTCAGCGGGAGAGGGACAATACTGTATTGGTCAAACTGGGTTTGTCGGTTAAATGGCGGAAATGCAATTTCCGCCGAACAAACTGAAAGACAGCGGGTAAATCGGTCAATGACAGCGCAAATACAATTTCCGCTGATCGAAGGTAGATTCGCGCTTAATTTTGGTCGGGCATTCGAACAACTTCGAACTGGCCATTCGTTATTGTTACCGGGAACTCTTCAAGGGTTTGAGTAGTTTCGTTGAAAAACAAGCGTTTCGCCGAACCTGAGAAGGTTCCTTTAATTCTCTGGCTCACACCACCGAACTCGGTAACTGTGATTTGTGAAACATCCAAACCTATATACTGAAAATCGCCGATGCTGACGGTTAGATTAATATTGTCGTCGGGCAGGCTGAACGACCCGATGGTGTTGCCTGGAAATAGCAAAGAAATGGAAGCGTTGTCGTCGCTGCCTATGGCAACAGTTGCTTGATTTTGAGGACTATAAATGGCAAATGCGGCCATACAATCAGAATTGATAAAGAAGGTTTGATTGTTATACCCATCACCCGTTATGGTAAAGCGCTGCTGAACAGTACAATCAGGATTTGTAGACGCCTCACAGACCTCAATATCGCCTGCGTCGATGGAATTTCCGCTCACCGAAGGCAAGGTTATGGACCGGCTAACTGACACGTTGTTTAGTGAATTTACCACTGTAAGCGTAGCATTTTGTCCGTTCGCGGGCACCAAGAGTCGAAAAGAGCCATCCCCGAGCAGGTAAGAACTAATCGAATTCGACCCGAAATTCATAGCCACATATCCAATAACGGGCTGATTCGTCGAACAAATGACTCTGCCGGTTACGTATGAAAGACAGCCTAAAGCAAAATCTGGAATAGTGTACGTGGTTCCTGCGCTAACGGGATTTACGGTTTGTGGTGGCGACTGAATGCTCAATTCTGAATGATCGACCTGAACGCTAAAGGTTGTGTTTGAGGGCCCAAAAGTCTCAAAGTAACCGTTGCTGTCGGTAAAGATGACTCCCTGCCCAACCTTTACACGGATTGAGGGCACGGGTTGGTTGTTGCAATCAAGTACTCGCCCTTTAAACGTTGCTCTTTGTTCGGCCAAGTCGCAGTTCCAGGTGGAGAAATGCGAAACCGAGCCCACATAATTGCTACCCTGTAAACTGGCGGTGCCTTCTTCTTCCCAAATACCAGTTGTTTCGTTCAGGTGCCAAAGCGGAATGGTTTGAGGGGCATTTCCAATCATTTCAGGAGGCACCGGGAAGGTAATTGTGGATGTATTTCCGGGGGCCAGCTGGAGCTCGTTTCCACTATCGTCGGTCATCTGCACCATGAGCATACCGTAGGAGTACAACTGACGCAGCTCTCCGTTGGTACGGGTCCCCAGCAAGTCTCCACCCGGAGTTACATTGGCAAAATCATTGTCTGAAGGGTTTAGGTGAACGATGGCCACATTGAGGTTTCCTGTGTGGATGGCGCCAGAGGCTGATTGAACGCTATTGGCCGGCAGTTGAATTCCCGCACCATTGTCGAGCAGAAGATTTTGTGCTGAATTCAGGTTTACGGAAAAGTTTGGCGCATTGTCGATGAGCCTCATTTCTATCACGCTGATTGCCCCCTTCGACGGCTTGAGCGCATAATTTCCTTTGAAATAGCCCGGTTTTACAGCGGTAACCATCAATCGCTCTGCGAAGGGCACCTGATTCAAGAGGAAAGCACCATTGATGTCGGTAGTGGTAGTTTGGCCTCCGGCAGAGATGCTCACTCCGGGAATTGGATTTCCGGTCCGATTTTTCACCAAGCCGCTCACTGCTGTGATGCCCGAATAATCGAAAGTTACCGCTGGTGTCGGCTCTTCTTTGTTGCATGAAAAGCTGAGCATTAAGAAATACAAAGCCATGATGGTGAGCAATGGCTTTACGATTGTGCTTGAACTCAAACGCGATAGTAACATGAGCTGGACAAATGGGTCAAGGCAAAACTAAACCTAATTGTGGGGAGCCGTAATCACTTAAAAGGGGGAAATTCATCCTCCCAAAAACAGGGAGAAAACAAAAAAGCCGGGAACTAACCCGGCCTTAAATGAATATCGAATGGTGAGGAAATCACACGGTCATGATTTCTTTCTCTTTGATTTCAAGGTGCTTATCGGCTTTAACGATGTAAGCATCTGTAAGCTGTTGAATTTTTGTTTCGGCATCTTTTGCGAGGTCTTCCGCAAGCCCGTCTTTCTGAAGCTTTTTGATGGCTTCATTGGCTTCGCGACGAATATTTCGGATGCTCACTTTGGCATGTTCAGCTTCGCCCTTGGCTTGTTTTACAAGATTTATGCGGCGTTCTTCGGTGAGGGGCGGAATATTTATACGGATCATCTGCCCATCGTTCATTGGCGTGAGGCCAATGTTTGAGCCAAAGATGGCTTTTTCAATCGGGCCGAGCATTTGTTTTTCCCAAGGCTGAATCGCCAGTGTGCGGGCATCAGGAGTATTGATATTGGCCACCTGATTTAAAGGAGTGTTGTTCCCGTAGTAATCCACAAAAATGCCATCGAGCATTTGAGCACTGGCTTTCCCGGCGCGAATCTTGGCAAGCTCTGCTTCCAGGTGAGAAATGGCTTTATCCATGCCGGCCGTAGCGGCATCAATTTGAGGTTTAACAGCTTCGTTCATAAACTAACGGTTCAAATGCGCTTGCAAAGAAAAGAGATTTTCGGTGAATTGTTAATGCTAGAACTGAACGAGCGTTCCTACATTTTCGCCACTGAGCACTCGTTTCAAATTACCCGACTTATTCATGTCGAACACAATGATTGGCAGCTTATTGTCTTTGCACAAGGTAAAGGCTGTAAGATCCATTACGTTAAGGCCCTTTTCATATACTTCAGTAAAACTGATGGTCTCGTAGCGTTGAGCGTCGGGGAATTTCTCAGGATCAGCGGTATAAATTCCATCAACGCGGGTGCCTTTCAGGATGACATCAGCTTCAATTTCGATGGCACGCAGGGTCGCGGCGGTATCGGTTGTGAAGTAAGGATTTCCGGTACCGGCTCCAAAAATCACAACCCGTCCTTTCTCAAGATGTCGCACCGCACGGCGGCGGATGAAAGGCTCGCAAATTTGCTCCATTTTGATGGCGCTCTGCAAGCGGGTCTGAACACCTAGCCCTTCGAGGGCCGACTGCAAAGCCATCGAATTGATAACGGTGGCAAGCATACCCATATAATCGCCCTGGACGCGGTCCATTCCTCCTTCTGCGGCCTGAATTCCGCGGAAAATATTACCGCCACCAATCACAACAGCCACTTCTACACCGGCAGAAGAGGCGTCCTTTATTTCGTTGGCGTAAGCGTTAAGGCGTTCCGGGTCGATTCCGAAATTTTTAGTGCCCATCAGGGCTTCTCCGCTGAGTTTCAGTAAAATCCGTTTGTATTTCATGAGGATGGTTGGGGGAATTAGGCTGACACAAAAAATCCCGCTAATTAACGGGATTCATGGGTAAAAAAAAGAGTGCCCTAGAGCACTCTTTTCATAATCTTAGTTACCGATTGCAATTCGGCGGAAGCCGATTACTGCCAATTCTTTGTCTTTTGTCTGTACGTACTGACGAACAGAGAGTTTGTTGTCTTTGATAAACTCCTGATTCAACAGTGTGCTTTCTTTGTAGAATTTCGCCAATTTGCCTTGTGCGATTTTCTCTACCATTTCTTCGGGTTTACCTTCCTGGCGGATTTGTTCGCGGGCAATTTCGAGTTCACGCTCTAAGGTACGAACATCTACATCGTCTTTGTCGAGTGCAACAGGAGCCATAGCAGCAGCCTGCATCGCAACGTCTTTACCCACTTCGGCAATACCATCCACATTCTTGTTGAATGCGATAATGGTTGCCAGTCGATTTCCAGGGTGGTTGTATGCTACGGCGTAAGCTCCGGTGAGAGCTGCATATTGAAGCTCCATTTTCTCCCCTATTTTGCCTACGAGATCCGTAATTTGATCGCGAATAGCGCGGCCTTCCATTGAGAAATCAAGTAAGGCTTCGGTATCTGTAAAGCTACCGTTGAGAGCCGCCTCAGTAATTTTGCTGGTGAAATCGATAAACTCTTGGTTTTTGGCCACAAAATCGGTTTCGCAGTTTAGTGCTACCAACACAGCACGGGTAGCATCGCCATTTACTTTGGCAAGAACAACGCCTTCGTTTGCTTCACGGTCGGCGCGGTTTCCGGCTACTTTTTGACCTTTCTTGCGAAGAATGTCGATTGCCGCTTCAAAGTCACCACCGGCTTCGGTGAGCGCTTTTTTGCAATCCATCATTCCGGCACCGGTAATTTGGCGGAGTTTGTTAACGTCAGCAGCGGTAATGGCTACAGTTGACATGGTAATGTTTTTTAGGAGGTTGATTATTCGTTTCCAGTTTCTTCGGTTGCAGCTACTTCATCGCCTTTTTCGCGACGTGCTTCCTCTTCGCCTTTATCTTTCTCGTGCTTACGCTCGCTGAGTCCTTCCTGGATTGCACCAACAACCACTTCCATGATCAATGCAATTGATTTTGCAGCATCATCGTTAGCTGGAATTGGGTAATCAACCAGATTAGGGTTTGAGTTTGTATCCACAATCGCGAAAGTTGGAATATTGAGGCGACGTGCTTCAGCTACAGCGATGTGTTCTTTGGAGATGTCGACGATAAACAATGCGGCTGGGAGACGGCTCATATCGGCGATTGAACCGAACTGAATTTCGAGTTTTTCGCGCTCACGAGAAATGGTAAGCTTCTCTTTTTTGGAGATCGTAGAGAAGGTTCCATCGGTATTCATTTTATCGATGGTAGCCATTTTCTTAACCGCCTTACGGATGGTTGCGAAGTTGGTTAGCATTCCGCCCGGCCAGCGCTCTGTAACGAAAGGCATGTTTACCTTACGCACTGCTTCAGCCACAATTTCTTTCGCTTGCTTTTTGGTGGCAACGAATAAAATTTTCTTCCCTGATTTTGCGATTTGCTTCAATGCAGCTGAGGCTTCTTCGAGCTTTGCTACAGTTTTGTTCAAATCGATAACGTGGATACCATTGCGCTCCATGAAGATGTAAGGCGCCATGTTTGGATTCCACTTGCTCTTGAGGTGGCCAAAGTGAACACCTGCATCCAGAAGCTGATCGGTTGAGATTCTTGACATATCGTTGTGTAAATCGGGGCGTGATTAACGTTTAGAGAACTGGAAGCGTTTACGGGCTTTCTTCTGGCCTGGCTTTTTACGTTCCACCATGCGTGGATCGCGAGTAACCAAACCGGCTGCACGCAAACCGGGTTTAACAGTTGCGTCGAGCTCTACCAGAGCTTTCGAAATGGCCAGACGCAGCGCTTGAGCCTGACCTGTAATTCCGCCACCGGTGATATTTGCTGTAACGTCGAATTTCCCTTCCTGCTGGGTAAGCTGGAAAGGTTGTTCAACGGCACCCTGCAACATGGGCACGGAGAAATATTCTTTGTAGTCGCGGTTGTTTACGGTAATTGTACCGTTACCGGGCTTAAGATATACGCGGGCTACTGAAGTTTTTCTTCTTCCGCTGGTATTGATGATTTCCATTATCTCAAATCGTTAAGGTTGATGGACTTAGGCTGCTGTGCCGCATGCGGATGGTTTGATCCGGTGTATACGAACAGGTTGCCAAAGAGGGCACGCCCGAGACGGCCTTTAGGCAACATGCCTTTTACCGCTTTCTCGATGATGGCCTCAGGCTTCTTGTTGAGCAATTCGCGTGCGGTAGCGTGGCGCTGCCCACCTGGATAGCCGGTGTAGTGGGTGTAGACTTTCTCTTCGGTTTTTTTACCGGAAAGGATGATCTTCTCAGCATTGATAATGATCACGTTGTCTCCACAGTCGACATGCGGTGTGAATGAAGGCTTATGCTTGCCACGGATGATCATGGCAACCTTGGAACTCAATCGTCCCAGTACCATGTTTTCGGCGTCAACAAGAACCCATTCTTTGTTCACGGTTGCCTTGTTGGCCGAAACGGTTTTATAACTCAGTGTATCCACTTTTACGGTAGGATTAGGAAATACGATTTTTCAAACGGGCTGCAAAGATAGGAATGAATTCTACATGTCCAAATTTTGTCAACATCAAATTTTTAACTTGATCTTAACTCTTCATTTTATTTGGGTTGTGATGTGGATAAATGCGAATGGATAATGCCCTATTTGCGGCAGGTTTAACCGACCATGAGATTGCAGCCCCGAATTTCGGCGTGGTCGAACCGGCCGAGGACTTCGAAGCTGCCATCCGCAGACATGCGCCCCAAATCGGCGGTGGAGATAAAAGCACAGGTGTCGAGGTTGGCGAGGTCAACGACATCAATGCCGCCGGTTTTCCCCAATGGTGCTAAAGCAAGCGGATCGTCGGCTTCGCGGATTTGCACCTGCATCCATGGCGGGCACTCAAAACGGCCGTCGGCGCGTGTCCAGGCCTGTGAGAATAACTCAGTCATTCCATACTCCGAATGAATCTCGGGTACGCTCCAATATTGCCTGATTTCGGCATGGAGTTCTTCCCGAATCATTTCGCGCCGGCGACCTTTCATGCCTCCGGTTTCAAGCACCGTGAGATTCTCCCAATACGGAGGGTTGAGCGCGGCAAAATCGAGAAGTGCAAAGCTCACTCCGATAAGCCAAACTTTCGCGTTAGAATTTTGGAGTACCGTAAGGTCATCCCGCAGGGCCTCGTAATTGTGCAGAAAAAAAGCCCCGCCCGGTTTGCCCGAATCCATAAGGCTTTTGACCATATATATAAGTGATGAATCGTTGCGCTCGAGGTAGGAAGGCAGCAAACCAATAAACACGTAGCTGGAAGGATGACCATAGCGGCGAATAAAGCCGTTTATGAAGCTTTCTTCGTAGAGCTTGGGATCCGCCACGTGGCATGCCGAAGTGAGTGTTGCAGTGGTGCCAGAGCTTCGGAACACCAAGGCATCGTGGGTAAAACCGGTGCGGATGGCATGGTGGCGGAAAAAAGAAAGGGGCAAAAATGGAATATCGGTAGCTTGTTGGACGGTTTCAGGGTTTCGGTTAAAGGCCAGAGACCAATTTCGGTATACCTCGTTGTGCTCAAACTGATAGCGAAACACATCGAGCATAAGCTCATGGCGACTGCGTTCGTTGTGAACCCTGAAAATACGATTGCGCAAGGATTCTCGTTCCGGCGGAAAATTCAAAGTATCTTTGTGCATCATGTTTCGGTCGACAAAGGTAAGCGCCCTGTGTGTTTTCGTTGCAATGTTTGTTGTGATGGCCTGCCAAAAAGAGGAGGGCTTTGCCGATACACCTGAAATTCGGTTTGAAGGATTTCGGAAGGTGGTTGCACAAAATGGAAGTGATTCGGCTGGTGTTTTAACCCTTTATTTTACAGATGGTGATGGTGATATGGGACTTTCGCCGGCCGATACGACAGCTCCGTTTAATCCGGGAAGTATATTCTACTACAATTGTTTTGTGAGCTTTTTCGAAAAGCAAAACGGTGCATGGGTGAAGGTTGGCTTCCCTCCACCTTTTCCGGGTGGCGATACTTTGAGTAACAGCGCTCGGATTCCCGATTTAACCCCTGAAGGCCAAAACAAAACTCTTGAAGGGAACATCGAGTTGGGGTTGTTTTTGGGAAGCCCTTTTTCGCCTTACGACACCATAAAGTATCAGGTAAGTATTTGTGACAGAGCGCTAAACAGAAGTAATACGATTGAAACGCCGGAGATTATTGTAAACAAGTAAAGTTGATCTGATTACCTGCAAATAGTAATTTAGGGCTTACTGAAAAACATTCAATAGTTTTATTGATTAGGCTTTAGCCAATTTTTGAATGAAGCTTAATGCAAGGGTTTTTAGTCAAGCTTTTGAAAACCCATGCACCCTTGAATTCATTGAGCTCAGTTTTTCGTTAGCCAGCAATGCAGCATCTGCCGCATTTCTGAATTTTCAGTAGGCCCTACTTGCTGTGTACTTCCCCAATATGCACAGGAAGCTCTATACTGCCTTTTCAGTACTCAATTTAGCATTCTCTTGGGTAAGAGCTTTCAAAGTAGTGCGCCTGTAATTCTTGCTTCTATGTTTCCGATTTCTTCATTCAAGGCATTTACAAGTGTAATCCGGGATTAACAAATGCAAAAAGGGCGACCCACGTTGAGTCGCCCTTTCGAATAATTCTATTCGCTTTATTTAATCACAATAAGCGGAAGGCTTTGGCTTTGTCCTTGACCTACCAAACGAACGAGGTAAGTTCCGGCGGCCATTTCTTGTGTGTAGATGTTTACAAGCACTTTACCGGCCGGCATAGACCCTTGAAATGCTGTTTGGATTCTCTTACCGGTTAAGTCGAGAATTTCTACGGTAATTTCGGCATTCACACGCTGGTTAAACACGAGTTGGCTCATTTCGGCAGCAGGGTTAGGCTGTAATGAAAAACCATAGGCAAAACCATTGTTTTCAATGCCTACTTCCTGAATCACAACTTCATTGGTGATGGTGTCGTTGCCGCAAGTATTTGAAGCGATCAAGGTAACCGTGTAGGTTCCAATGTTTTGATAGGTGTGCGTTGGTGTGGCCTCTGTTGAAGTATTTCCATCGCCGAAACTCCACTGGTAAGTGGTTGCCGAAGCGCTTGTATTTGCGAAGGTTGCAGAACGCAGTTCGTCGTTTACAGTGGATGAGAAAGCTGCGGTAGGGCCAAAATTGAGCGGAGCGTTGTACGGTTCGTCGAAGGCGTTAAACTCGGTCCAGCACTCGGTCCAATTTTCGGTTCCAATAGCTCCGCGGAAAGAGGTAGGCGTAAAGAAAGAATCGGAAATTTTAGGGCCGGAAAAGTCGGCTCCGGAAGAAGCCAGTCCGGCGCTGTTGGCCGAGAAATCTGGGTTAAGGTAATTAAATGGATTGTTCAGGATGCCATTAAAAGTGGCAGCAGTATCGTTGCCCTGGCTCATGAATTTTGTAACCACATTGGAATACAGTGCTGTTTGGTTGGTGGTGATGTTGCGGGTTAATGCTCCTGCAATCACATTGTTCTTCACAAGCAGCGTATCGTTCAGGTATGCATTGGTGGTTCCCGCTCCATCGAGCAACAAACCGGTTGGGTATCCGATGGCAACAGAGTTGAACAGCGACAAAATCGAGTTACGGCGAATGCGCAAGCCATTTTGGAATGAGCCCGGATCTTCGAGCACACCCGATGCATTCGGCCCAACGAGCGTTACATTAGAGAACACACCAGAAGTACGGGGATTGTTGAATGTTGGACCACCGTCGTTGTCGCTTTCGAAGCTATTGGTTGTTGGGTTGCTTCCGGTATCGAAGTTGAAAGAGTCGCGCTGCGCGATGGCAAATTGTACATTTCCACTGTAACCGAAATCGGTATCGAAATCGTCGTCGATAGCCCCGGTTGAAATCAGGTATTTCCCGTTAACGTTACCCCCAAACCACTCGAAAGAATCGTCGTTGGCCTGAAAAATCTGAACGTACTCAATGGTTGTTCCATTACCAACACCACCAAGTGTGAGAGAGTTGATCTCGTTTCCGCTGGTAATGAGTACGCCGGCAAATTCGATCCGTACATACCGAAGAACGCCAGAGTTGTCGTTTGTGGCTGTACCGCCGTAAAGGCCATCACCCGCCGCGTTATCGATGTCGCCTTCAATCGCATTCTGAGCTCCTTCTAATGTTGCGGCTACAGCTGCACCCGGGCAGGTTGAGCAGTCGGCATCGCGGTTAATGAGATTTCTTCCCAGAATTACCAAGCCACCCCAATCGCCAGGAGCACGGTTTCCAACAGATTCGTTAGAGGTGAAAACGATTGGACGGGCTTTTGTACCATTGGCCACAATTTTTGAGCCCATGGTGATAATCAATGTTGAACGCGAGGCTTTTATTCCCTTTACAATCGTTCCCGGCTCAACGGTGAGGGTTGCATTGTTTTTGACAAAAACGAAACCATCCAACACATAAATAGTATCGTTGTGGAAGGTATAGTTTGAAGTGATATTGCCCGTTATGGTGCGCGTAGGCGTTTGCGCCAATCCCATAGAGGCTATGGAAAGAAACAAAAAGGTAAAGAGATTTTTCATGTTCTTTTTTTTGGCAAAAGTGTATTGGACGAAAAACCTCACCATTAAGCGCCCGTTAACGATTGGTCAAGTGTGGTTGATTTCAGTGTTAAGAATATTTACTGTATATTAACAAGTTTAATTGACTGTTATGTGGCGAGAGGGAATTATTCCCCTAACAAGGTAACATCGTGAACTTGAAAATTAAAAGAATCAGAATTTCAGACTAAGGCTTAAGCTTGCGTTTAAACCGAAGGTGTATGAAAACACGGTATTGTCGGCCGGGGCATTGAAGCGTTTGTTGTTATCCAAATCCATGTAAAAAACCAGGTTTTGAGCCAGCAAGTCTGATACCGTTAACTTCATTTCCAATTGCTTAAGCAGTCGCTTGGAAAGCTGAACATCGACAATTGTGCGGGGATTCTCGTAAATATCAGGAATCGCGGCATTGCCGACAAATGCAATACGGCGCCCCACGCGGTTAACCATGACACTCATTCCGAGTCCGCGCTCAGCATCGTTGTATTGCAGGCCTGAATTGATGATGTATGGACTTTGCCCTTGCAACGGACGCACACCGGTGCCTGCGAGGCCAAAGTCGCTCAGATCGACCTCTGAAACGATGTAGGAGAAGTTCCCGATAAAAATAAGGTTGCCGAGGAACCGGGTACTGAAAAGGCTATCGAGAAAGGCAAAGTTCTTCCGAAACTCGAACTCGAAGCCATAATTGCTGGCCTCGGGAATGTTTGCATACCCAAATCGGCGGCTTCCGGCCCCTACATCAATGTCGTTGATAAACTCGATAGCATTGGTGAATCGTTTACTAAATGCAGAAACGGAAATAATCTGCCCTCCACCGGGGAAAAACTCATAACGAAGGTCGAAATTTTCTATGGAAGCACGCTGCAGATTGGGATTTCCCGAAATAACGTAGTCAATGTTAAAGTCGAAGAAGGCGAATGGAGCAATCTCGCGGAACTCCGGGCGCGATAATGTTCTGGAAGCCGAAAAGCGAAGGTTCGACTTTGGGCTTAACTCATAGGTTGCGTTCAATGATGGAAGAAAGTCCTGCTTCAAGGTTCTCACTTGCACTGAATCGGCATTTGAGTTGAGCGAGTTCAGTCTTTGCAGGAACTCCTCGAAACGAATACCATAGACCAGGCGCAATTTGGAGAACAGCTTCTGATCGAACATGAAGTAACCCGCATTTAACCTAGAGTTTGCGGTATAGCTATCGTTTGGATTTGTTCCCTCTTCGATCATAAAGTAACGTCCGTTCTGAAACACGAAGCGGGCTGGATCGAACACGCTGTCTAGCCCTAGCTGACGTATAGAAGATGGCACATTGGGCCCCGGGCGAAAGATATAGCCAAACTGACGGGCACCGAACTGTCTAACCCTTTCCTGGAAGTAATACCCGATTTTGAAGGTGGTATTCACTTTTTTGGAGTTGATACCCTCCAGCGGTAAGGTAAAATCTACGGCAGCACTTCTTACATCTTCATTGAGGTTAGAAAAGAATCGACCGGCCTGCTCGAGTTGCACCTGGTTGCCCATTTGGAGGCGGAAAGGAGCGGTTGAATCTGCCTGCAGGCGATTGTAGGAAGCTCTTCTAAAATCGGGAATTTCTCTTTGAATGTTTGAATACCCACCGGTCCACTTCACTTTGGCATTCCACGAACTAAACACATGCTCACCCGAAAGTTGGGAGGTAAACAAGCGGTTGGCGGTGTACCACAAGGCAGTATTGAGGATTTCCAATTCGCTGCCGGGAACGTTTAAGGTTGTACCTCCTCTACGTCGGATGGTTTGGTCTTCGCCGTTGAGCGTGTAGCTGTTTTTGAAGCTGATTTTCGATTTAGCTCCTGGCTTTACCGAAAAATTGAACAGGGCTCCGGTGAGCACTTCATGCCGGTGTGAGCTATCGCGGTAAGAGGTTAACAATGTATTGTCGTCTAAAACGTCGTAGAAATTCCGTTCAACCTCTGAAAAGCGATAAGATTCACTTCGCGACAACGAGGCGACAAAACCTGAGGGGGCGCCCAGAATTTTAAATGGAACGCCACCCGAAATCTGGAAACTGTTGTTAATTGGAGCCTCTCCCCTACTCAAGGCCCAGTTGTTTTTGAACAAACGGCCATAGGCGAGTTTATTGGTATCGGAGAGCAGGAGTCCCTTGAAGGTGTCGGTATTGGGCAAACCTTCCGGTAATGCGCGGGTGCCATCATCAAAACCCAGCCAATCGGTTTTCCCGCCTTGGTAATCGAGTCGGTCTTTAAAGGTTGTGATGCTATTGTAGCCGGCCGACGTACTGAATTGAAAGAACGCTTCTTCGGGAATTTCTTTGGTGTTTATTTGGATGACACCTCCGGCAAATTCAGCAGGCATGTCGGGTGTTGCAGTTTTGTAAATCACCAGATTATCAAGCATATTGGATGGAAAAAGATCGAAAGAGAAGGCTCTCCGATCGGATTCCGTGCTTGGCAGTGGTGCCCCGTTGATGAATGCGGCGTTGTAACGATCATTCAAACCACGGATTACGGCGAATTTATTTTCCTGAATGGCGGCTCCCGAAACTCTTTTCATCACGTCGGAAGCTGCATTGTCGGGGGTTTTACGGATAATGTCGGCCGAAATTCCATCACTTACCGCCACCGCATTTTTTTGCTCCATCAGCTGCACATTGGCCGTTTCCCGGTTAAACGACGAAACAATTTCAATCTCTCCAAGTTCGGTGGTGTTTTCCTCCAAATTGAAGTTTGCCGTGGTAACCTCTCCCGCTTTAACCACAACACCTTCGATGATTTTGGTTTTGAATGATACATACCGAGCCACAAGCTTGTAGGAACCCGGAGCGACATTGTTGATGACAAACTTTCCATCCAGGTCTGTGCTCGCGCCCTGCTTGTTTTCTTCGATGAATACGGCAACTCCAATCAGTGTTTCACCGGTTTTCGCATCGACAACTTTGCCAGAAATTTTACCCGTTTGCGCTACTAATAGATTAACTGCCAAGCAAAGCAAAACTGTTATTGAAAGTCCAATTCGAATCATGTTGTTGGGGTAGCTTTAAAAACCGAGCGAAACTACGCCGCCAAAAAAAGCTTAGAATTAACTCCGGGTTAAGGAAAATTCCGCTTTTGTTAAGATGATGTTAACTGAATTTGAATATTCTATATCGCACGCTCAAGTTATTATGGCCTTTCGAGTTCACATTGCTGTGCTGGAAATTCTAAACCTCTCCATTAATAAACATTAACTCCGATACTTATTACCAATCGTACCTGCTTAACACTTCAATAAGACTCCATTGTGTGTTACTCAAATGTTAATGCTGTTGGGTGCAGTTAAATTTTTAGGTGGCCCTTGCGGGATGACCTCATCTTATTTCGAGCATATCAATGCACCCAAATGTGCATTTGATAGTCAGTGCCGACAATGTATTTTGCACGCAAATACTATCGTTCAGATGAAAAAACGTTGGCCCCTAATTTTTCCATTTTGTTTAGCCCTGTTGTTTTCAATTACAGCCAAAAGTCAAACAGTACCACAAGCCATCTCATATCAAGCCATTGCTAGAACGGCCAACGGAAGCGTCTATGTTAACCAATCGATTACGGTTCGCATCGGCATTCGTTCGGGAGGCGCAATCGGACCCCTATTGTATCAGGAGCTACACACCGCTCAAACGAATCAATTTGGGTTATTCAATTTACAAATTGGTCGGGGAAATCCTCAAATTGGCTCGTTTTCGGCCATTAATTGGGCTGACGCCAATCAGTATTGCGATGTAGAAATTAACCTTGGAAATGGCTTTGTTTCTATCGGAAGTAATGAATTGTTGAGTGTGCCCTATGCATTTTATGCCCAGCAGGCCGCCAATGGTGGAGGTGGTGAGCCCGGACCTCAAGGGCCTCCCGGTCCACAGGGAGAACCCGGTCCGCAAGGAGAGCCAGGGCTTACCGGACCAGTTGGGCCTGCAGGGCCAGCCGGACCACAAGGTGAAGCCGGACCACAAGGTCTACAGGGAATTACTGGGCCTGCTGGGCCTGCTGGTGCTACAGGACCGCAAGGTCCGGCCGGGCCACAGGGGCCACAGGGGCCAGCCGGAAGTGGTGGAGGTGCAGATTTAGTAACTGCAGATGCCGTTAGATTTGGAGCCACCGCCATAGCAGACCCTAGTCCGGTAAGCCTTGGTGGAGCCGGAACCGCTAGTGCAGCATCGCTTTGGCTGGAGAACACCACCGCTTTGTGTGCCGTATGCACCCAGCCCTACGCCCAAAGCTTGCCGAATTTTGCAGGCCAGGCCGAAGTGCTCGACATTCCCATACAAACCTACACCCTGGGCAATGATGCCACTGCCGGAAATGGTATTTTGGTGATGGCCAACGTGACCATCAAATCGACCAACAATGCGAGCTCATTGGGAAACAGCAATCGTTTTAGTATTTGGGTACAACGGAGCACAACTGCCGACTTTAGCGCCAATGTGAGCAATGTTTACCGTGTAGAAGACGGGCTTTCGGGAGGCGTAAACAACATTTCCAATCCTGTTACCCTGGGCTCCGGCATCGCGTGTACTTCGATTATTTATCCTGATTTAAACCTCAGTCCCGGGACTTACTACTACCGACTTGTTTATCAAAACATCATGGGTTCGAACAACGGTCAAACGATTTTTGCCCAGGACCGAAACATGATTCTGATGGAAATCAGACGATAGGTCATCCCACGTTAGTGGAGATTTCCCGATGAAATCGCGAATTTATGAACATTGGATGCCCTGAACTGTTAATTTTGCAGATTATTTAGAACCGTTATAAACTGAAAACGGTCAACCTGCAAAACTATGCTAAGCATCAAAAACCTGCATGCCCGAGTGGAGGAGAAGGAAATCCTCAAGGGCTTTTCGTTGGAAGTTAAACCCGGCGAGGTTCACGCAATAATGGGTCCGAATGGTTCCGGAAAATCTACGCTGGCATCGGTACTGGCTGGTCGCGAAGACTATGAAGTAACTGATGGAGAGATTTGGTTTGAAGGCAAAAATCTCATTGAGATGGCGCCGGAAGATCGTGCCCGCGAAGGTATTTTTCTGGCCTTTCAATATCCGGTTGAAATTCCGGGTGTGAGCATTACCAACTTTCTGAAGACGGCCATCAGCGAACAGCGCGAATACCGTGGACTTCCGCCAATGGAGCCTAAAGACTTTCTGCAAATGATGAAAGAGAAGAAGGCCTTGGTTGAAATCGATACCAACCTTACGAATCGCTCTGTGAACGAAGGATTTTCGGGTGGTGAAAAGAAGCGAAACGAGATTTTCCAGATGGCCATGCTCGACCCAAAATTGGCCATTCTCGATGAAACAGATTCGGGCCTCGACATTGATGCCTTGCGCATTGTGGCAACCGGCGTAACTCGCCTGAAACGCCCTGATAATGCGTGCATTGTTATTACTCACTATCAGCGCTTGCTGGATTATATTGTTCCGGATTTTGTGCACGTGCTCTATAATGGACGCATTGTAAAATCCGGCACCAAGGAACTGGCACTGGAGCTCGAAGAGAAAGGCTACGACTGGATTAAGAAAGAAGTGGCAGCTGTTTAACCGTTAATCGAACAGACATGTCAGACGTAATTTCAGGAATACCACTAACCGAGCGGCTTTTGGCCGACTATGCTCTACGGAGAGAGGCTTTACACAGCGACAATCCGATGGTGCAAGCCTGGCGTGACAAAGCGGCTGAGGCCTTCCGAAAAACTGGGTTTCCGGCTCGAAAAGACGAAGAGTATCGATACATACCGTTCGATAAGTTTTTGCGCGATTTAAGTCATCCGCTGAGCGGCCCCGAAAAAAAGCACCCGCTAAAGGCCTCGTCGCTGATCGACCCGGAAGCGCCGCTTATTGTTTTACGGAATGGCTATTTCTCCCCTTCAGACAGCCGTCTTGAAGGCCTTGAAAAAGGACTTCACATTGAGTCGTTGCAGGGAGCCATTGCCGGCAAAAACACCACTGCATTGGCCCACCTTAGCGGCATTTCGGATGTGGAGTCAGATCCGCTACTCTCGTTGAACAGCGCGCTTTTTCAGGATGGCGTGTTTGTTCATATTGCCAAAGGCGCGCAACTCAACAAGCCCGTGCAGATATTTCAGCACTTCGAGGCCGACGAGCCCACCCTTATTCAGCCTCGCGTATTGGTGGTTGCCGAAGAAAATTCTGAGGCCAATTTTGTGCATTTGGCCGATAACAATCAAAGTACGGCTGCTTTCCTGAACTGCGCCATCGAGGTGTGCGTATTGAAGTCGGCAAGAATTACCCTTGCACAGGTGTTTAATCAGCCGGGGCTTTCGGCCACACAACATACCGAAGCACAAGTTCACCGCGATGCCGTGTTTAGTCACTACTCATTTTCGTTACAGGGTAAACTGCTTCGAAACACGCTCAATGTAGTGCTGAGTGAGTCGCATTGCGAAGCGCACTTGTACGGGTTTTATCATCCATCCAAAGACGAGCTTTTCGACAGCCACACCCTGGTTGATCACCGTATGCCGAACTGCCAAAGCAACGAGCTTTACAAAGGTGTGGTGAGCGACAATGGCACAGCGGTATTTAACGGCAAAGTGTATGTGCGTCAGGATGCGCAAAAAACCAATGCCTATCAGAGCAACAAAAACATTCTGATGAGCGAAGAAGCCACGGTAAACACCAAGCCTCAGCTGGAAATTTACGCCGATGACGTGAAGTGTTCGCATGGATCGTCAACCGGAGTAATTGACCCTGAACAGCTGTTTTACCTCCGTAGCCGTGGAATTACTACACAGAAGGCTAAATCGTTGCTTCTTCAGGCCTATGCCGGAGAAATTCTCGAACAAGTACCTACAGAGCATTTGCGTTTAGCCCTAACCGATATCCTCCATGCCCGTTTCTCCATCTGACATTTCTGTAATGGGTGCATTTGATGTAGAGCAAGTTCGCAGCGACTTTCCGATTCTCCATCAAACGGTGAATGGGAAGCCGTTGGTGTATTTCGACAATGGTGCAACGTCGCAAAAACCACGTCAGGTCATCCATGCAATGGTTGATTATTATGAAGGGTACAATGCGAACATTCACCGTGGAGTGCATCACCTCAGTCAGAAGGCTACTGCGGCCTATGAACAGGCCCGTGAAACCCTGAGGAGTTTTTTGGGTGCAGCCAATGCGGATCAAATCATCTTTACCAAAGGAACCACAGAAGGCATCAATCTGGTGGCTCAAACCTGGGGTAGAAATTACCTGAAGGAGGGCGATGAGATTGTAATTACAGCCATGGAGCACCACGCCAACATTGTACCTTGGCAGATGGTGGCCGAAGAAACCGGTGCTGTGCTCAGAGTAATTCCCATGAGTACCGATGGGGTGTTGGATTTAGAGGCGGCAGAAGCCTTGATTGGCGCACGCACGCGCATGGTTTCGGTGGTGCATGTTTCAAATGCGCTAGGGACCATCAATCCGGTTCAGGAAATTATTGCTCTGGCGAAGAAAACCGGCGCTTTGACTTTGATTGACGGCGCACAGGCTGTTCCGCATTTTAAGGTTGATGTTCAGGCGCTCGACTGTGATTTTTACGTGTTTTCGGCACACAAACTTTTTGGCCCTACCGGGATGGGTGTATTGTATGGCAAGGCCGACATTCTCGCCCAAATTCCACCCTACCAAGGTGGTGGCGACATGATTCGCGAGGTGAGTTTTGAACGTACAACGTACAATGAGCCTCCGCTAAAGTTTGAAGCCGGAACTCCCAATATTGAAGGAGCCATTAGCATGGCTGCAGCGGTAAAGTATTGGCTCTCTTTAGACCACCATGCCGTGCAAGAGCATGAAAACGACTTGCTGCACTACGGCACAGAGCAATTAAAAGCAACCGGATTTATTCGCATTGTGGGAGAGGCTCCAGCCAAGGTTCCTGTGATTTCCTTTTTAATGGACGGCGCGCATCCTTATGATGTAGGTTTTATTCTCGACAAAGAGGGCATTGCCGTAAGAACGGGTCATCATTGCGCACAGCCCATCATGGATTTTTTGCAAATTCCCGGTACGCTGAGAGCTTCGTTCGCCTTTTACAACACGCGGGCGGAAATCGACCGGATGGTTAATGCCCTTCATCTCGCCAAAAAGATGTTGTTATGAGTATTGAGGCCAAACAAGCAGAGATTGCCGAAGAATTTTCGCTGTTCGACGATTGGCAGGAGAAGCTCCAATTGGTTATCGATACCGGTGAAACCCTCAAGCCTATGGCTTCGGAGCTTCAAACGGAAGAGCACCGCATTCATGGATGTCAGAATAAAGTATACCTCGTGAGCCAGCTGGAAAATGGACTTCTGCATTATCAGGGCTCCAGCGAGGCGCAAATTCCACGTGGCTTGCTGGCCTTGCTTATTCGGTTGGTGAACGATGAAAAGCCCGAAGAGGTGGTTCAAGCCAAGCTTGATGTATTCGAAAAAGTGGGAATCAAAGACACCCTGTCGATGCAACGAGCCGTAGGTTTAGAATCGATGATTCGGCAGGTTAAACTTGAGGCCGCCCGCCACATACATAGTTAAATGATGGAAAAGACCATTGAACAACTCGAAAACGATGTGGTAGATGTAATTCGCACCTGCTACGACCCGGAAATCCCGGTGAACATCTACGAGCTGGGATTAATCTATGAGATTCGAATCAACGAAAATCGGGATGTACACGTTATGATGACCCTCACCTCTCCATCGTGCCCGGTTGCCGAAACACTGCCGCCTGATGTGGAGAATAAAATTGCCGGCGTGCCCGGAGTGAGTTCCGCGAAAGTGGAAATCACCTTTGAGCCACCCTGGGACCAAAGCATGATGAGTGAGGAAGCAAAACTGGAACTAGGCTTTTTGTAAACATGGATGAGCAAATTGTCAATAAAGTCGCCAACAGTGGCCTTGTAAATTTTGACCTTGAAGACTACTACGTTCGTGGTCCTAGGAAGCATATCGACCTTAAAGATCAGCTCTATATGGGGCTCATTCTTAAGGAGAAGGATTTCAGGGAATGGATCAAAAACAACGACTGGTCGGCCTACGCCGGATGCTATGTTTCGGTAAACTGCACAGAAGACGCCATTGTACCCGTTTGGGCATTTATGCTCGTGGCCTCGGCTTTAGCTCCTTATGCTAAAAAAGTAGTTTTCGGCGATTCCGAGCAACTAGAAACCGCGCTGTACAAAGAAGTAATCGATCAACTCGACACGACTGCGTTCGCAGACCAACGTTTGATTATTAAAGGTTGCGGCAATCTACCTGTTCCCCGGTCGGCGTTTGTGATGCTCACCGCGAAACTTCAGCCTATAGCGAAAAGCGTGATGTATGGTGAGGCTTGTTCGACGGTGCCGATTTATAAGAAAACAAGCCAATAAGCGCTTCATCCATCATCGATTGTAAGCCGTACTGGGGAAAACCCTGAGTCGTGTGGTGATTTTGAGAATTGTTACTTACTTTCACTTTGTGAAGCACTGCATTCTCAGGGTTCTGTTAGTTTGTTTTTCCCTTACGGGGATGGTCATCAGCGCGTATGCGCAAGACAATAAGCGCCCTTCAAACGACTCGCTCCGCAGGATTTTGAATGACCGTAACTCAGACGACTCGCTGAGAATTCGTGCCTTGAATGCATTGGCAAGCGGCTATTTGATGGTTCGCCCTGATTCGGCAAACTTCTTTGCCAAAGGCTTGTTGACAGAGGCTCAAAAACAGGGCAACATTCGCAACGAAGGTGAGGCGTACCGCTTGCTGGCCATCAGCTCAACGTTTTTAGGACAGCAAAAAGAAGCCCTCGAGTTTATTTCAAAAAGCATCCGGATTTTTGAGGCGGCAGGAATGATGGATAAGGTGGAAATGGCCACCTCGAACCGCGGAAACATTGAATCCAGCTTTGGAGATTATCGCTCAGCCCTGACGCACTACAAGGAGGCTTTGAGATTGGCCCTGGAGCGAAACGATACCGCCAAAATAGGTGGAGCCTTGATTAATCTGGGAGTGGTGTATGAAAAGTTAAAGGAGAACGCACTGGCCGAGCGCAATTATAAGGCTGCACTTCAACTTTTTTTACCCTTGCAGAATAAGACCGCTCTGGCTAACCTTTACAACAATTTCGCGGTGGTGAGTGCTGCCCAAAAGAAGCACAAACAAGCCATGATGCTGTACCGGAAAGGTCTTGACTTGTCGCAGCAAATTGGCGACCTCCGTCTGGAGCTAACCTTAACCAACAACATTGGCTACGTCCACCTCGAAACTGCCCAGTACGACTCGGCGCTTATGTATCAGCAGCGGGCTCTTGAAGGACGAATCGCCATTAACGATTTGATGGGACGCATAGAATCCCACCTGGGTCTGGGTGAGGTTTACCACAATTTAAAAGATTACCCTTCGGCCATGCAGCATTTAGAAACCGCCCTTCAACTGGCCGATTCTTCGATGAATTACCCTTTGCAAGCTGATGTACATAAATGGTTGTATAAAACCCATAAATCGCTCGGCAACAGCAACAAAGCACTGTATCATTTTGAGAGTCAAAATGCGCTGCTCGACACGATACAAAAAGAAGAGCTGCGGCAAAGCCTGATGAGTCAACAGTTTCAGGTTGAACTCTCCCAGCAGGAGGCCTCATTTGCGAAAGAGAAAATGAGGGCTTCGGAGGCACTTCAGCGTCGAAACCAACAAATTGTCGGACTCATTATTTTGGCCTTCCTGTTTATTGCGGCGAGTGTCGTGTTCTACCGCCAACGGAGGCGCATTCAAATTGAGCAACAAAAAAGCGAACGTCTTTTGCTGAATATTTTGCCGGCGGCTACTGCCCGAGAGCTCAAGGAAAAAGGCCATTCGGAGGTTCAAACCCTCCAGTATACAACCGTGCTGTTTAGCGACTTTGTAGGATTTACAGAACTGAGTGCTCGTTTGAGTCCCGCCGCACTTATAGAGCTGCTCAACCGGCATTTCTCGGCGTTCGATGAAATCATGCAAGCGCATGGTCTCGAGAAAATCAAAACCATTGGTGATGCCTATATGGCGGCAGCCGGCGTTCCCAATGCGAGTTTAAACCATGCCGAGCAGGCAGCTAAAGCGGCGCTTGCCATGAAACAGTTTGTAGCCAAAGTATTTGAGGAGTCTGAAGGTAAAAATGCCTTCCAAATTCGTATTGGTTTGCACAGCGGGCCCGTGATGGCCGGAATTGTAGGAAAGCAGAAGTTCCAGTATGACATTTGGGGCGAAACGGTCAACAAAGCCTCACGCATGGAAAGCTCAGGCGTGGTTGGAACCATCAATGTGAGCCGGGAAACTGCCGAGCTGCTTAACCGGCAGTTCGAGCTAAGCCCTCGCGGCGAAATCGAAGTAAAAGGACTTGGGCCCCAACCCATGTATTTGTTGGTTGGCGAAAAATCGTAACCACTTTGAATGCTTACTTTGCTCCCGGTCGCTTCGGCGGATTCGCACCCGGACGAGCCGGTGGCGCCAACTTACTATCACACATTTCCTTTTGCTTTTTTGGATATTCTTCAGCAGGCTGGATGGCAGAAGCGGCCGCATACTTTTCTCCGGCTTCTTTAAACTTTCCTTCTTTGAATAACTGATCAGCCTGAGCAATCAATTCGTTGTATTGACTTGCTTTAACTTCCGGTTTTGACTGCACAGCCACATTTCCTTTTGTGGGAGCGGCCTGTTCGGTCTTCACCGGGGTATTGCTCGGAGCGCTGGAGGGCTCGGCCGGAGACTGCCCAAGTTTGGGAGCACTGTTCGGGTTAAAGGCTTCAGCGGTGTAGAACTGTGCTCTGTGTTCTTTTCGGTATTCATGAGGATTTACAGTGTATTCGCCCCAAATGGAGTTCCCCAGCGGAGTTTTCACTGCAAATCGAACCTGTAGGGGCAAATTGGTGTTGATCCACGAAGGTAGCGTAGAAGTTAGCGCCAAGGCATTGCCGTTGTTGAGCGTTCCCTGAAGAGGCTCTTCAAACTTTCTCCACGTTGAAGCGGCCTCCTGCTTTAAGAACAATTCAAAATCGCTGCGCTCGAACTTCAGTGGACCTTCCTTTTCAGCATACTTTGAGCGGAGGTCAGCGTTTTCGATAAAAGCCGCGAAGGCCAAGCAGAGCTTTTTCTCCGGTTGAATTTTGTCGTTGCTCGAACGCCACATGTATTTATCCAAAACAATAGGCTTTGAAAAATCGGCTGCCACTTGTGTTCCACGAGCGAAAACCTCATTGCCCAGCACGGTTGGCATAATCACTTCATATTCAATGGGTTTAGCAAGATCTACACGCTTTATATTTACCTTAAGGTCCACTTTAAAGTCGTACTGTCCTTGTGCATTCCGGTCGGCTTTAACGGCGGCCCTGGCCCTATCGCCACTTTTTTGTTCAGGATTGTGAATTTCAACCTCAACATTGGTGACCAAAGCCGTAGACCCCGAAGCAGTATACCAGCTCAATCGGTCGTTGTTTTGGCTTAGCTGCGATGCCACGCTCGAATTTACACCTTGAATGGAGAGTTTCAACGTTTGTTGCGCGTTGGCTGAGCTCCATAAAATTCCACAAAAAGCGAGG
Source organism: Bacteroidota bacterium (assembly GCA_027483445.1). GTDB lineage: Bacteria > Bacteroidota > Bacteroidia > M30B66 > M30B66 > CAMCXT01. The sequence goes on from JAIXUS010000034.1 coordinate 36,211, forward strand.
GTCAGTAAATGTTTCATGAGGAGGGATTTGTGGCAAAAATAATGAATGCAATAACTTATGCAAAAGTTTGATTTAGCGCAACTTAAGAATTTGCCCAGATTGTGCTTGACTTCCTTGTTGAAGGGAATTCAGACTGTATAATCGCTTGAGTTTGATGGCATGCAGCTGGGAAATTGAGAGCATGGTTTCGCCCGGTTTTACGGTATGCGTTCTTTCCTGCCCTTTGCGCTTTTTGGGTTCGATGTAGAGTCGGTCGCCGGGTTTCAGGGCCGCCGAACGCGGCAGATCATTGTACTTGGGCAATTGCCAGGGCATCAGGTCGAGCTCTTTGCTAAGGCTCTCAAAGGTGTCGCCCGCTTTAACGATGATGTATTGCACATCATTGTTACGTTCGGTTGGGCGTTTACCACGCTGGCGGTCGAGTTCAAAGTCGGGTAAATCGCTGCCGTTTGAGGGTCGTTTCTTGTTTTTTCCCTGCGTGATGGCTGCATCGGTTTTTTTGTTACCCGGTTGTGGGGGCTGGTATTTGGGAGTGTTTCCGGGTTTATCGTATTCGAAAAGTCGGTTTTCTTCTATGGTTTTGATGAGCAATGGCGCATACTTCGGGTTGGTGGCATAGCCGGCCTTTTTCAAGCCATGTGCCCACGACGAGTAATCGCTTGGTGCGTAGGTAAATAGCTCAGCGTAGCGTTGGTTTTTCCGCAAAAACTGACTGTGATCTTCGTATGAAGCCTGAACAGTCGAATACTTGCGAAAGCACTCATCTTTTTCGTCATCATCTTGAATGTATGTAGGGCCTGTCCAGTCTTTCTTGCATTTGATGCCAAAATGGTTGTTCGCTTCACGGGCCAGAGGGCTGTTGCCGGACGATGATTCCAAAATGCCCTGACCCAACTTCACTGAAGCCGGAACCTGCCAGTTTTCCATTTCGCGAACAGCAATCCACGCGTATTTCTCGATGTATTCGGCGGTAGTCATCCGCGCTTGCGCGAAAACACCACCGTAACACAGGCTTAAGAGTAGGCTTAAAACGAAGGCTTTCATACGACAAAAATCGACGCAAATCGGGCTTTCAAACGAGGCGATCACGATTACTTTTTAACCTTAAAACGTGAATTCACGGCACTTTCATACATAGCATGGCGCACTTGCTATTGGCTACCTGCTTTTTGTACCTTTGCAGGCCTCATTTAAAACCCCGGCTTCCCATGAAGTTGTCTAATTTCAAGTTCAAGCTCCCACCCGAACTTATTGCTGAACGTCCAACTGAAAACCGTGATGAGTCGCGGCTGATGATACTCGACCGAAAGACGAAAACCATCGAGCACCGCATGTTCAGAGACATTCTGGAGTATTTCGATGATGGCGACACGTTTATCATTAACAACACCAAGGTTTTCCCCGCGCGCATGTACGGTAACAAGGAAAAAACGGGTGCAAAAATAGAAGTGTTTCTGTTGCGGGAGCTGAATCGGGAGAGCCGTTTATGGGACGTTCTGGTTGATCCGGCACGAAAAATTCGCATTGGGAATAAGCTGTATTTCGGCGAAAACGACAACCTGGTGGCCGAAGTAATCGATAACACCACTTCAAGAGGGCGTACACTCCGTTTCTTGTTCGACGGCAGCCACGAGGAATTCAAGAAGACCCTCTATTCACTCGGTGAAACGCCAATTCCAAAATATATTGAGCGCACACCCGACGAGGAAGATGAGATACGCTACCAAACCGTGTTTGCCAAGCATGAAGGCGCTGTAGCGGCCCCAACTGCAGGGCTGCACTTCAGCAAAGAGCTGATGAAGCGCATGGAGCTCAAAGGGGTAAACTTCTCTGAAATCACCTTGCATGTTGGTCTGGGATCATTTCGTACTGTTGAAGTTGAAGACCTCAGCAAACACAAAATGGATAGCGAGGAAATGTTTATTTCTGAAGCCGCAGCTGAGGTGGTAAACGAAAGTAAACGCAACCGTAAACGCGTAGTATCGGTTGGAACAACCACCATGCGGGCAATCGAAAGTTCAGTAAGCACTGATGGCTTCTTGAAGCCCTATACCGGTTGGACGAATAAGTTTATTTACCCTCCTTACGATTTCAGAGTAGCCAACGCGCTAATCACCAATTTCCACATGCCCATGAGCACATTGCTGATCATGGTTTCGGCCTTTGGTGGTCACGATTTTATCATGGAAGCCTACAAAGAAGCGGTAAAAGAAAAGTACCGCTTTTACACGTATGGCGACGCCATGCTGATTCTCTAAAGTGGAGCGCAACGTTGTTGTTGTGGCCGGTGGCAGTGGAAGCCGTATGGGCGCCCCGGTTCCAAAGCAATTCCTTGAACTGCAGGGCAAGCCAATTCTCATGCACACCCTTCAACGCTTCGAGGAAGCCTTTCCCGGAATTCGGCTTATTGTGGTTCTTCCAGAAACCCAGATTCAAACCTGGGAAAGCGTGTGTAGGCAACATCAATTTGAATGCTCACACGAAACAGTGGCTGGTGGAGAAACACGTTTTCAATCTGTACAAAATGGCCTAGCGCTGATTGAAGGAGGTCTAGTGGCTGTTCACGACGGAGTTCGTCCGCTGGTTAGCCTGAAAACCATCCGCGAAACCTTTGCAGAGGCCGAATTGACGGGTGCAGCCGTTCCGGTAGTTCCTGTAAATGAGTCGGTACGCATGGTGAGCCAAAGCCACAGTAAATCGCTCGATCGCAGTCAGTTACGCATAGTTCAAACTCCTCAGGTTTTCCGCTACGCGTGGATGAAAGAAGCCTTCAGCCAGGAGTACCGCGAAGCATTTACCGACTGCGCGTCGGTGCTGGAAAGTGCGGGCTTTCCGATCTCAATCACTGAGGGAAATGCGGAAAACCTAAAAATTACCCGACCTGTCGATCTTTTGTTGGCAGAGGCCATTCTAAGCTCAGGATTCGTTTTCTAATTCGCCCCAAAAAGCAGAAGTTTGTACCATGAACGTACTGCTGCTTGGCTCTGGTGGCCGCGAACACGCATTCGCATGGAAAATTGCGCAAAGTAACAACCTCAACAAACTGTGGATTGCACCCGGTAATGCCGGAACGGCACAACATGGAGAAAATATAGCCCTCAACCCACTTCAGTTCGATGAAGTTGCTCGATTTGTGCGCGAAAATGCCGTTGATATGCTCATCGTCGGACCGGAAGAGCCTTTGGTCAGGGGCATTGCCGATTATTTTGAGCATCAGGCAGACCTCAGCAACCTCATCGTAATTGGCCCCAAAGCCGACGGCGCACAATTGGAAGGCAGCAAGGATTTCTCGAAAGCTTTTATGCTTCGTCATGGCATTCCAACCGCACGATACCAGAGTTTTACGCCCCAAACCCTAGAGGCAGGGAAAGCCTTTCTTTCTACGCTGAAACCCCCGTTTGTGCTAAAGGCATCAGGCTTGGCCGCCGGAAAAGGTGTGGTAATACCCGAAACCCTCCTTGATGCAGAAGCAGAACTGGAAGCTATGCTCGGGGGAAAGTTTGGCGAAGCCGGAAATGTGGTGGTGATTGAAGAATTCCTTCCCGGACTTGAGTGTTCGGTGTTCGTGCTCAGCGACGGGAAGCACTACCTTTTATTGCCCGAAGCCAAAGACCATAAGCGCATTGGAGAAGGCGACACCGGGCTGAATACAGGCGGTATGGGAGCCTTTTCGCCGGTTTCGTTTTGCGACGGTGCTTTCATGGAGAAGGTGGAAAGCCGCATCATTCGCCCTACAATGAAAGGACTAATTAAGGAAGGCATTGATTACAAGGGTTTTATTTTCTTTGGATTGATGAATGTTCAGGGCGAGCCTTATGTGATTGAATACAATTGTCGGATGGGCGATCCGGAAACAGAGGTTGTATTGCCCCGATTGGAGAATGATATACTAGATGTTTTCCGCGCTGTGGGTGATGGCACACTCAATAAGGTTGAGGGCCGTATAAGTCGAAAAGCCGCAGCTACAGTGGTTACTGTATCAGAAGGCTACCCGGAAAGCTACCAAAAAGGATATGCTATTGCAGGTTTAGAGCATGTAAACTCGGCGCAGGTATTTCACGCCGGAACCTCACTAAAAGAGGGCAAAGTGCTCACCGCCGGAGGACGCGTATTGGCCTTCACCGGCATGGGGAACACTGTTTCTGAAGCCCTTTCGAACAGCTACGAAGGCATTAAAAAAGTGTGTTACGACAATATCTATTTCCGCCGCGACATTGGCAAAGGATTCTAAGCATGATTACAGAATCGAAAAGCTGGTGGCTCCATAAAGTGCGCTTTGAGTTTTTGTTGCTGGCGCTGATGATGGTGTTGTTCAACACAATTTTCGTTTTTGCTGCTGGAATTCTTTCAGCCCGCCTCCTTCAACAATACCACCTTGCATAACATTCCTGAGTTTTACAATGAGATTGCCTATTTCAGCATGATTACCCTTGGCACCATTGGTTACGGCGATATTACTCCGGCAACGGCTTCGGCTCGACTCATGAGCGCTTACTTCGGCTTTGCAGGACAGTTTTACATGATTACCCTCGTTGGAATTATTGTTTCACGCTTTAGCAGTCGCAGGGCTTAATCGCCGCTTTACAAATGTTAAAGCGCGAACAGGTGAAGGCCTGGGGACAAATCCCTCAAAAATGTGGTGTTACTCTCAGATAGATTACTGGGCCTTTTTGGAGTGCTCGTGCAAACGGAGCCGCTCCACAGGCCGATCGTTCAAAATGTGCTCCTGCACGATTTCCTCCACGTCGCTTAACTGCACATTGCCATAAAACACACCATCGGGATAAACCACAACCGTTGGCCCTTGCTCACACAAGTCGAGGCAACCCGACTTTTGTGCCCGTATAGGAACCTGCAATTTCAAATCATTGATGGCCTTCTTGAAGGCTACGACCAATTCAAGTCCATGCGCTTCTCCGCAACTGGGTCTGGGGGCATTCGCCGGCCTCTGATTGGTGCAAATAAACAAATGCTTATGGTAGATAGAGGGCTTGCTCATACCGACAAAGGTAAGCGGAGTATGTATTTGTAGATAGAATGGTGCGCTGAATTTTGTTGAGCAAAACTCAACGATAACAAATCATTAATGCGGCACCTCCACTTTTCGGGCATTTAACCGACGTGGATCAAGGCGCAATATCGAGCGCATAGATTCATACAATTCAGGAAGCTGCGTGTAGAAGGCTTCGGGCGCTTCAAAAAAGTGCTCCACACACACAGCCCAGAACTCATCCATATTGGAGGCTGCATAATCGCGAAGAAATGGGTGATTCCCAATGGCATTCATGCTTTCAAAAATGGGGAGAGCTTTGTCTTTCCAACCCGCAAAGCCAAATCGCTCGGTTCGGTTACCAAAGTAATCGAGGTACAAGGCATGAGCCAGCTCGTGGATGAGCAGGTTTACTTTATCGTCGGCTACCTTGTGCCCATCGAGTGCATGTGGCCAGGAAATGGCAATCATTCCGCTGTGGTATACGGTAATTCCTTTCACATTGCGATCGAATAAGCGCGAGTAAAAGACGTCGGGAAAAATCACAAAGCGCGTAAAATGCGGCAATTGGTAGTCTTTCAATCCAAAGGTAATTTGAACCAGTGTGGCACAAATCAAAAGCATCATTACAGGGTGCACTTGAAGGCCCTCCTTGCCTAGAAAATACTTCTCTTTTAACACAGCCCGTATGCGAACCAGAAACCGCTGACGGTTGTGTGGTCCAAGCTGTTTGTAAAACGGAAAATGTTCCGAAAGAAATTTATCGACCTGTTCAGTAGTGGGCTGAGGAATAAATTGCACAAAACCGTCTTCAACCTCCTCAGTGGCTTTTTTGAAGCCTCCCGACACATAAATGGCTCTTACAACTAAAGCAACAAGCGCAAATAAAAAAATGACTTCCACGATACTTTTTACAGGTATATAAAAGCACTAATAATGGCAAAATAAATGAAAAACTCAGCCATTGTTCTTCATGATTAAAATCGAAAAATCCACCTTAATTTCGCAGCCGTTGAATATTCCCCGTTTTTATGTTGAGAACCCATACCTGTGGCGAGCTGCGCCTTTCTGACTCAGGAAAAAATGTAACGTTAAGTGGCTGGCTGGCCCGTTCTCGCGATTTGGGTGGGATGACCTTCATCGATCTTCGAGACCGTTATGGAATTACGCAATTGGTATTCAACATGGACGAAAATGCCGATTTGTGCAGTCAGGCCCGCAAATTGGGACGAGAATTTGTGCTCCAGGTAAGTGGTGAAGTGCGTGAGCGAAGCGCAAAAAACCTCAACATTCCGACCGGAGAAATCGAGCTACGCGTTACTGCACTTCAGGTGCTTAACCCTTCTAAAACGCCGCCATTTACGATAGAAGAAGATACTGATGGTGGTGATGACTTGCGGATGAAATACCGCTATCTCGATTTGCGCCGTAATTCGGTTCGAAGCAACCTTGAAATGCGTCATCGGCTTGCCGGGAGTATTCGCAAATACCTCGATGCGCAGCAGTTTATTGAAGTAGAAACTCCGGTTTTAATTAAATCGACACCAGAAGGCGCCCGAGATTTTATTGTGCCTTCTCGCATGAATCCGGGCGAGTTTTATGCCCTTCCTCAAAGCCCTCAAACCTTCAAACAAATTCTTATGGTTGCGGGCTTTGACCGTTATTACCAAGTAGTAAAGTGCTTCCGAGATGAAGATTTACGCGCTGATCGTCAACCGGAATTTACCCAGATCGACTGCGAACTCTCATTCATCACTCAGGAAGACATTCTCAATATTTTCGAAGGATTGGTTCGCCAACTTTTCAGAGAGGTGAAGAATCTTGAACTGGGCGATTTTCCGAGGATGACCTATGCCGAAGCGATGGAACGTTTCGGAAGCGATAAGCCCGACACCCGTTTTGGAATGGAGTTCTGCAATTTAGTATCAGAAACACGCAGTTGTGGCTTCAGCATTTTTGAAGCGGCCGAGTTTGTTGGCGGTATTGTAGCGCCGGGTTGTGCCGAGTATACCAGAAAGCAGCTAGATGAGCTTACTGATTGGGTAAAACGCCCTCAAATTGGAGCTACCGGACTGGTGTACATCCGCTGGAACCCCGACGGAAGTTTGAAATCATCGGTCGATAAATTTTTCAGCCCCGAGCAACAACAGGCCTTCATGGAAAAAGCCGGAGGCAAGCCAGGCGACCTGATGCTCATCCTCGCCGGAGGCGATACCAAAACACGCAAAGCCCTTAACGAACTGCGCCTTGAAATGGGCAATCGTTTAGGTTTGAGGCCCAAAGATCAATTCTCGCCACTTTGGGTTGTCGATTTCCCACTGCTCGAGTGGGACGAAGAAAGCCAGCGTTACCATGCGATGCACCATCCGTTTACCTCGCCCAAACCGGAAGACGTACATTTGATCGATGAAAATCCCGGAAAGGTGCGTGCAAACGCTTACGACCTTGTAATAAATGGCGTGGAGATTGGCGGAGGTTCCATTCGAATTCACAACCGCGATTTGCAAAAGCAGATGTTTACATTGCTAGGCTTTAGCGACGAAGAGGCGCAAAACCAATTCGGCTTTTTGATGAATGCCTTCGAGTATGGGGCTCCTCCGCACGGTGGTATTGCTTTAGGCTTCGACCGCTTGTGCTCAATTTTCGGTGGCGCCGATTCTATTCGCGACTTCATTGCCTTCCCCAAAAACAACTCAGGCCGCGATATGATGATTGACGCGCCCTCACCTGTGAATCCTGCGCAATTGGTGGAATTAGGAATTCGCATCCAAGGCGCTTAACTTTGGCCGCATGAGGTCGATCGTATCGCTATTGCTTGCCTTGTGCTTACTGTGTTTTGCAGAAAAAGCCCAGGCCCAGAGAAAGAAATTTACCCAGGCTTTCGACAAGGGTATGTTTACCGTCGATGCGCACACCTCACTTGGTCTTTACCGAAGCCGACAGTTTCTGAGCTCACGAATGCCTGTTTTTGTAGGGGCCGACTATGGCGTGCGCAGTGATGTGGGCATTGGTGTTCTTTTGGGCTGGAACCAACGCATGTTCAAAGATCCGGGGGCTCCACCGTACAATGTGAACTACTATTATTACGGACTCCGTTTAGGCTTGCATCTAACGCGCTTCATCAACCAAAATACGCCGTTCCGATTGAACCCAAACCATATCGACACCTACATCAATGTTTTTGCAGCCAGGCAGGTGGCTTCGCAAGTTACCTTTAGTGCCGGGGGCCTCGACAATACAGGTTCTGTTACTTTGGTTGGCGGAGTTTTAGGGGCGCGATTTTACACCATGAATTACGTGGGAATTTTACTGGAGGTAGGTGCCGGGCCTTACGGAATTGTGAATGCGGGAATTTGCGCGAAGTTTTAAGCTTTACGGCGCTTCAGGGCCTGTTTTCTTCTTGCAACCTTTTTCGTGAAACAGGCAAAGCAATGCCAATATTGAGCTGGACTTCTACGGGCTCAGTTTTGAGGCCATCCAAAAAGTGAAGGTTGATTACCTAGGACTTATGAATGCGCATAAATGCGGATGACGCTAACCGACAAGGCTAAGCTCTATTTTTTATACTCGACACTCAGGCAATAAAGCCGTTTTCGCATTTAGGCTAACAAATTATTGAGCACTGTACATCCAGCCGTACATGAATTTTCAAAAGTCCAACCTAAAAACCTTGAAATTAAGCCTATTCAAACAGGGATTAAAGTGCCAAGAAAAAATTATTGAGTGTTTTTCAGTGGCCCTATGCAAGGTTCGATAACAGGCGCTGATACACCGGCTGTCGAAAGGTAAATACTCGCTTCAGCTGTGGATAGACGAAAATGGCCGGGATCGGGAAAGGTGTGGTGAAGGTGATGTCGTCGATGATTTCAACATCATTACCGACCTGGATTAATGTGTGCCTATGCTGCCATGAAGCCAGAAAGAAGGGAAGTTTTCGACCAACATCGACGAATTCGTGGCGCTGACCGGGAACATGGCTTTCGTCGGTGATTTCGCTAAGCCAACGTTGAGGTGCAAGCGGCAGGAGAAGCTTTACCTCAACCCAATCGCCTTTTTTACATCCATCAAAGCGAAGCAGCTTCGATGCCGGGAATGGGGGACTAAGCTGGAGAAATAATTCGCGGTTGAAGTGCGCAAACACAGCATCGACCCTGGCATTGGCCACACGTGTTCGGATTTCCAGTTTCATGGATGATTAAAGCTCAAGCAATGCTTTCTGCACGTCTTCCATCAGCCACATTGGAGTGGAAGTAGCACCGCAAACGCCCACTTTGTCGCCTTCCCTAAACCAGGAAAAGTCGAGTTCATCGACCCGCGAAATAAAGTGTGTTCGGGGGTTTACTTCCTTACACACATTGTAAAGCACTTTCCCGTTCGATGACTTGGTGCCCGATACAAAAAGCACAACATCGAATTCGGCGGCAAAATTTCGGAGTTCAGAGTCGCGGTCGCTTACTTGTGAGCAAATGGTATCGTGTGCATTTACCTTGATTCCTTGAGCCTCTAAGGCCTCTTTAGTTTCGCGGAATTTCTGCTTGCTTTTGGTAGTTTGTGTGTAAAGGGTGATTTCGCGGGGAAGGCTTTCTGGCTCCAGTTCAGCCACATCGGTGAACACAATGCCCTCGTTATTAATTTGTCCCATCAATCCGGTTACTTCCGCATGGCCTTTTTTGCCCATTAGAAAGATGGTTTCTTTCTTATCGTATGAGTTGCGGATTCTGTTTTGGAGCTTTAACACTACCGGGCAGGTGGCATCGATCAACGTAATGTTGTTTTCGATGGCCTTTTGGTAGGTTGATGGCGGCTCGCCATGGGCGCGAATCAGGACCTTCTCATTAAACAGACCGGAAAACTGCTCATGATCAATGATGCGAAGTCCCTTGCTTTTCAAGCGATTTACTTCTTCATCGTTGTGCACAATATCGCCGAGGCAGTACAAGTAGCCCTGATCATTGAGAACATCCTCAGCCATTTCTATGGCGTAGACCACTCCGAAACAAAATCCGGAGTTTGTGTCGATGGTAACAGATAAGTTCCGGCCTGACATACGAGGAGGGTTTAATAGTGTGTAACCGGACTAGCCGGTAAATGTTTAAATCAAATTGAGCTGGTGGCGGACAAATGACTGAAGAATGAGTGCGTATTTCCGGGCGTCGGGAATGCGAACTCGTTCTTCCAGAATACGTGCAGAGGGTGTATTGCTAATTTTATTCAGCAGTGCATAGTAGTAAACGTAAGCTACATACACACCAAATCGGGCTCCTTTGGGAAGTTGTTTGATACCGGCAAAACCCGCGTCAAAGTCGCGTCGGATATCGGCCAAAATCTCAGACTTGGTGTTTTCGTCGAAGCGATCTATTTCCAATTGGGGGAAATACATTCTTCCCAAGGTGAAATAATCGTTTTTAAGGTCGCGGAGAAAATTTATCTTTTGAAAGGCTGAGCCAAGCTTCATGGCAGGCTCGCGAAGCCGCTGATACATTTCATCATTGCCTTCGCAAAACACTCTCAAACACATCAGGCCTACCACTTCGGCAGAGCCCAGAATGTAATCTTCATACCCGGATTGGTCGTACGTCTTCTCCGACACGTCCATTTCCATAGAGTGCAGAAAGGTTTCGATCAGGCTTCTGTCGATGTGATAATCATTCACCGCTTGTTGAAAGCTGTGCAGAATCGGGTTAAGGCTTACCTTTCGGTCGATGGCCTTCCAGGTATCATTTCGGAATTCGAGGAGAAGCTCGTGTGCATCTTCGCGGTGAAAGGTATCGACGATTTCATCCGCGAAGCGGACAAACCCGTATATGGCATAAATTGGATCGCGAAAGCGGGGCGCCAGCGAGCGAATTCCCAGTGTGAACGAGGTGCTGTAACGCTGCGTGGTGAGGCGGCTACACCGTATACAAACGGAGTCGTAAAGATTCATTAGAGGGGGCCGGTTTTTGTCAATCCTAACGATAGCCTTTCAGCATAGTCATGAGCTGACGCCGAGCAAGGAAGATACGACTTTTTACCGTACCGATTGGCAAATCAAGATAATCTGCAATCTCTTTGTATTTGTAGCCATCGAAGTACATGGTAAATGGGATTTTGTACTCGTCTTGCAACACCTCAATTTTCTTCAGAATCTCACGCTCTGAGTATTTCGATTCAGGAGCAACAAACTCGCCTTGCTGAGGAATGTTGAGAAAGTACAAATCCTTGGTTTGGTCGACGATGGTGTTGGTTTTTACCGAGCGGCGGTAGTTGTTGATGAAGATATTCTTCATGATGGTGTACAACCAGGCCTTGAGGTTTGTTTTGTCAACAAAACGGTGACGGTTGCTGATGGCTTTCAGCAATGTCTCCTGAAGAAGATCTTTCGCTTCCTCATCGTTCGAAGTGAGGTTGAGCGCAAAATACCGAAGCGGTTTGCTTAGGCTGAGAACTTGGGCATTGAATTCAACTGACGACATGAGAACGTGGTTTTGTTTAACGTTTTAACAAATGTATTAAACATTTTCTGTTTAACAATACCCGCTACAACATTAAACAAAATTTAATGTCGATACACAGAATTTGAATCCCGGAAAACAACCTATGTTCCTGTATACGAGAACTTTAGGTTAATGTTAAAAAAACTAAACATAGGGGTTAACGCCCACAATTGACCCTGAGAAACACTTCCACAGGTTCTACAAAATCAAAAAACCGGCGGTTAAACCATCGAATTCATCTTGCGAGCTTGGGTCGTCCAAGGCCTTTCGACAGGTGGAGACTCCGTTTAAACTCATATTAAACCGCCTTTTAATCGGAAGAGAGCCTGCTCAAGATTCAGAAATGTGGCAGAAGCTAGCGACAAGACGAGCCGACTCGAATACTGCGGGCGGCGCAACAAAGTAGATACTTAGGGCCTGCTGAAAAACACTCAATAGTTTTATTGATAATGCTTTAGCCTTTGTTTGAATTAGACCTAGTACAAAGGTTTTTAGTCGAGCTTTTGAAAATCCATGCACGCTTAAATTCATGAAGTTCAATTTTTCGTTAGCCAGAAATATAGCATCTGCTGCATTTCTGACTTTTTCAGTAAGCCCTAATAGATGTGTTTGTTGAGGGAACCATTCGTTCCACTGCGTAAAACCAGCAATGCAGTGTTGTAAATGGGCGAAAAATCCTTGTGTGGATTAGTCAGTTCCGGTAATGGAACGCAGCGATTTGCCTTCGCTGAAGTTAATCAAGTCGTAAACTGAACTGATAAATACGACTCCTTCCGGAAGCTCCACGTCGGGGGAGTGAACTTGCATACCAGCCACCAGTAGACGTGTGTTGCCAATCCAAGTGGTAAGGTCCTGCAAATACTCGTTAATCGACTCGCTCGTGTAAGCCGCAGTAAAAAAGGTGAGTAGAAACTGAGGCCGATGCTCCTTGCAGTAAATCCGGAGATCTTCTCTTGGAACATTTTGACCGAGGTAAATAATGCGCTTACCACGGGCTTTCAGGAGATACTTCGAAAAGAGCAAGCCAATCTCGTGAAGTTCGCCTTCGGGCAGAAACAAGAGATATACTTCGGCCGATGGGTCTTTAGGGGCTGGTATGGAATCGATTTCAACCAACAACTTTTTGCGAATCAGGTTGGTCATAAAGTGTTCCTGAACAACCGTCGACTCGCCGGTCCTCCACATCATGCCTACTTTTTGCAAAAAGGGAATTACCACATTTAACATGGTAAGCTCAAAGCCAACTTTGTCGCAGCAAACCTTCAGGGTAGAGTCAAACAGAGCATCGTCGAAGCTCAGCATGGCCATAATCAGATTGTCTACCTGAATTTGATGATACTCATCGTGGTTGCCTGAACTGCGCGAAATCTCCGAAACCTTTTTGGAAATTTCAGGAAGACTCCAGCGTGCTACATGGGAAATTTTAAAGCCGTGGTTCACCAACAATGAAATGTTCAGCAAAAGCTTCACATCGTGATCGTTGTATTGCCTGATATTCGACTCTGTTCTATCGGGGTTAAAGAGATTGTAACGCTGCTCCCAAATGCGAATGGTATGGGCTTTAACGCCCGATAACCTTTCCAGATCCTTAATGGTGTACTTGGAATTCAACGGTTGCATCAGTCTTCTCTTTTCGTGCGCACTTTGCGGCCAAGCCGTTTTTCAATCTAATGCAATAAAACAAAAGTTTAGGAGAAAGGTTCTGGACCTCCTCATTTTTTTTAACCTCGTTTTAATCTTGGCACTATCGAATCGGTCTGTAAGACTTGCTGTTATTGCCAAACCTAAGGTTAAATTTTGTTTTCGCCCGAACTCCAAATGTTTATCGAAACAGTGTTTGACACACTTTAGGAAGCCAGCAGTGATATCAGCTCCGAAAGAGCTTCATCACTCATTGTTTTTGAAGCAGTTTGGCGATGTATTTCCCCAAAATATCAAACTCAAGGTTAACAGCATCACCTTCTTTGAGGTCGGAGAGGTTTGTATGGTTCCAGGTATAGGGAATAATCTCTACAGAGAAACCGGAGTCATGACTTTCGACTACGGTTAAACTCACACCATTGACGCAAATCGATCCTTTGGCCACTGTTACAAAACCGGGTGCTGGTGAATACTCGAAAAACAGTGCCCATGAGCCGTTGCGGTCGATGATTTTGCGCAAAACGGCTGTAGTATCGACGTGCCCCTGAACTATGTGTCCATCGAATCGCCCGGTAGCCGGCATTGATCGTTCCAGATTTACGCGTGCACCGGCCTGAAGTGATCCAATATTCGTTTTTCTCAGCGTTTCGTCAATAGCCGTAACCCTATAACGATCGGCTGCAAGCTCAGCGACTGTGAGGCAAACTCCATTGTGTGAAAGGCTTTGGTCTACTCTAAGCTCAGCAACGAAAGGACAACTGAGCCAAAACTCCCGGTTTGAGCCCGCAGTAAAAGTATCGAGCACTAAGCCCGTTGATTCAACAATTCCGGTAAACATAATTAATCGAGGTCGGTGTTACGGCTTCCAATGATATAAATTGTGCCTTTGAGTGTTCTCGGAACGATTCCCTGAAGCCTTTGTTCATTTACAACACATATATAGTAGTACACTCCATCGGGCAGGAGTGCCCCGCTATTGGCAATTCGGCCATTCCATAAAAGGTCGGCGCTGCTGCTTTTGAACACCTCAATGCCCCAACGGTTGTACACGGTAAATTCAACACCGTCGATAAAGCGATAGGGGAATGGCATGAACACATCGTTTTTCCCATCACCATTGGGCGAGAAGGTATTCGGAAGGCTATACTCAGGACAATTGTCGACGCAGACCGCTTCGAGGATGCTTTCATTTTGGAATGAATCAACCGCAGCAACAGCGTAACAGCCGGCTACTTCCGTTCCCGGGAAATGCGTAAACTCATCCACAGAAAGCGGAAAGCTATCAATTAGCAACCAGGCATCGACCTCAAATCGCTTGAAGTACAACCGATAGCTCACGGCCTCATCGTCTTTACCGCTCCACTCGATGGTGTTGTTCAGCGAATCGCACGATACAAACACGAGTTTTTCCGGGGGTTGAGGAGGCGTATTGTCGATGGCCGAAGAACAACTTTCCTGAGAGAAGTTTCGGATAGGCACCGGAAAGCCATCCGCCGAAAAGGCGCCCATTGTTTCTACCCTGTAACAATACTCTACGCCATTGGCCAAACCGGTATCGGCGAAGGAATTTCCGGATACGGTATCAATGGGAATCCACGTTGAATTGGCGGGGTCGAAGCGATACACGATGGTGGAATCGTTGGTCCATAAAACATCAGTTTGCCACGAGAGGCTCAACGTGTTGTCGCTTGGAGTAATTTGCAGAAACACCGAAGAGGATGGAAGTCCCTGGCCAATTACACCGGTGCCCGGCTGCTCGAGCCTAACCCGGTAATTCCAGCCTGAAGTGCTGGTATTTAGTAATGTATCGGTGTAGGTTGTATCGTTGAGTCCGTCGCGATTGGCAACTACCTGAAAACTTGTGCCTTGCAGGCCTTCCGCCCGCTCAATTACGTATCGGTAAGGCCCGGGCCATTGCAGTGTGTCGAGATCGTCGGGTTTCGACCAACGTAATGCCATCCGCCCGGTGGCAACATCGGTTTGCAGAACACTTACCTGAGAAATCACCGGAATCACCTCGGGAAGCTCCACACAGGCTTCATTGCTGGCATAGCTCTCGGCTCCATCCGCGAAGCGGCAAACCACCATGTAACAGTACTTTTGACCCGGTAACAAGCCGGCTCCGCTTAAGCCATCGGTGTAGGTGGTATCGCCTGCCTGAACCGTACCCAAAAACGAATAGCCGGTATATGAAGGCACGCCGGTTTCGCAGAGCGCGGGCTCAAAACCATAAAACCCGTTGCGGCGATAAACATCGTAGGCTACGGCTTGCGCGCAGGGTGAAGGGCTCCAAACCAATGAAACCGCATTTCCGGTAGCCTCGGCCAGCAGCGTGTCGACCGCCGGAGCCACAACACGAACGCTAACTGTTCGAAAGGTGGTAAGGTTTGGATTGCCGTTGTCGATGGCCTTAAAGCTAAAGGTATGCGCTTGTTTTCTGATGTGCGCGCAGGAGGTAAGCCAGCTGAAATTTTGCTGTACCAGGCCTGCTCCTGTTTGTGTGGTAAAGATGGCATTACCGGGAGCCGCAAACTGGAAAGCGCCGCCTGTAGCCGATAGTGTGACCAGTTGAACCGGGTTATCGGGGTCGGAAGCTTCGACGGTGAACGCAACGGTATCGCCTGCATTCACACATAAATTGGGCAGAGGCTCGATGGATGGCGGCCTGTTGTTGCAGGGCACCACATTGATTTGCATGTCGCGGGTTACCAAACCAACAAGCACACCGTTTCGCCATTCTTCGATGATAAAGGCTACGTTGTATTCACCAACACTTGAGTTGGAGGGCGTATCCCAAATCAAATCGCCGTTGAATGGGTTGAGGATGAATGAATTGGTGCCTACCGGTTGGGTGAAGCCGGGTATGATCTCTCCATTTTCGCCTCGGCAGCTTACCAAACGGTAGGAAAGGCTATCTCCGTCGGGATCATACGCGCCCGGATTGTGCATGAATAACTGCCCGGCACAGGCTTCATCGATAGGTGGATTAAGGAGTTGCACCGAATTGTTCACCCCCAGAAATGGATTGATGATTAGGGTGGAGGAAACGAAGAAAGGAATGTTTACCGAGTTTGGAATATTCACCACGCCGCCATTGCGGTTTGGGTCTTCGAAACTGATGATGTAGCTCGAGGCCGCAGGAAAGGTGTGTAGGCCGACGTAAACATTTTTCTTGGTGTCGATGGCTACCATTTCGCCCAGCCCGCCGCCATTGACGCGCGGCAGGGTATCGATGAGTCCATCGCCCCAGTTGATGGGCAATTGAGGGCGATCGGCCGGGCTATCGGATTTGGTGTAGGTTGTAATGGTGGCTTCGTACTGGAAACCAATAATGTGGCGAAAGGTAATTTCACCGGCCCTGTTGTGGGTCGCTTTCGAGGCCAGAAGCGGGCCCAAAAGGAACAAGAGAAAGAGCAGGCGGGAAATCATTGGTTAAAAGTACCAAAAAGCAACGGCGCCACAGCAAAGGTGTTGTGGCGCCGTTTAAATGGAGAAAGAAAATTAATTCCCGTTTTCGGAGATGAAGCGTAAGCGAACCAAGCGAAGCTCCTGCTCGCCAATCTCGTCATCGCCAAGCTCTTTAAGGGCTACGGCAATGGAATCGGTTTCGGCTTTGCGGAAATAGTCGATGATTTCATCCTGAATCTCTTCATCGATGGAATCGTCGATATAATAACCAATATCGAGACGAGTGCCTGAATACACGATGGCTTCCATTTCTTCGATGAGTTGTTCCATCGACAAACCGCGGGCATCGGCGATATCTTCAAGGGCAATTTTGCGGTCGACCGATTGAATGATATGCACCTTTTGGGTCGACTTGTTCACGATACTCTTCACCACCATGTTCATGGGGCGATCAATCTCATTGTCGCGCACGTAGTCGGCAATAACCTGAACAAATTCCTTCCCGTATTTCTCCGCTTTTCCGGCCCCAACTCCTGCGATTTGCTTGAGTTCGTTCAGATTTACGGGATACTGTATGGTCATGTCGATGAGCGATTGCTCCTGAAAAATGACATACGGAGGCATGTTGTGTCTCTTGGCGATTTTCCGTGTCAGATCTTTGAGAATCGCAAAAAGTGTTTCATCGGCGGCTCCTCCACCCTGATTCCCCGCAGTGATGATCTCGTCGTCTTCGTCGGTATCGCTGTAATCATGGTCTTCGGTAATCATCATTTCCTTGGGATTCTCCAGGAAATCAAAGCCCGCCTTGGTGAGTTTTAGCGTTCCGTAATTTTCCACCTCTTTTTCGAGGAGGCCTTGAACAACGGCTTGGCGAATCACGCTGCTCCAGTGTAATGCACTTTTATCGGAACCTTTGGAAAACAACTCCAGCTGGTCGTGCTTATACGACTTAATGGCCGAGTTGATTTGCCCCGTAAGCACATGAACAATGTGTTTGTCTTTAAAACGCTCCTTAACGGCAAGAACCGTATCGAGAGCCAGACAAACATCTTCCTGCCCGTCGAATTTCTTTTTAGGATGGCGACAGTTATCGCACATCGAGTTACATCCACTGTCGTCGTATTCCTCACCGAAATAGTGTAGGAGGAATTTTCGGCGGCACATCGAAGTTTCGGCGTAGCCTGTTGTTTCGGCTAGCAGTTGTTGCCCGATTTCTTGTTCGGCGACATGTTTGTTTTTGAGAAACTTCTCCAGCTTTTGAATGTCGTCGTAGCTGTAGAATGAAAGGCAAATGCCTTCACCACCATCTCTTCCGGCGCGCCCTGTTTCCTGGTAATATCCTTCGAGGCTTTTGGGCATTTCGTGGTGAATTACGAAACGTACATCGGGTTTGTCGATACCCATTCCGAAGGCAATTGTTGCCACAATCACATCGGCTTCTTCCATCAGGAATTTGTCCTGGTGTGAGGCCCGTGTTGAGGCATCCAATCCGGCGTGGTAAGGCAAGGCTTTAATGCCATTCACCTGAAGTGTTTCTGCCAACTCTTCTACCTTTTTGCGGCTGAGGCAATAAATAATGCCTGACTTTCCGGGGTGTAGGCGAATGAATTTGATGATTTCCTTCACTACATCTTTCTTAGGACGCACCTCATAATACAGGTTTGGCCTGTTGAACGACGACTTGAACAGGGTGGCGTCGTTCATGTTGAGGTTCTTCATAATGTCCTGCTGAACCTTTGGCGTAGCCGTAGCTGTGAGGGCCATGATGGGAACAGAACCGATGGCTTCGATAATGGGGCGAAGGCGTCGGTATTCAGGGCGGAAGTCGTGCCCCCACTCGGAAATACAATGCGCTTCGTCGATGGCGAAGAAGGAAATATTGATTTCGCGCAAAAACTGCACGTTTTCGTCTTTTGTTAAGGATTCAGGCGCCACGTACAGCAACTTGGTAACCCCGTTGGTAATGTCGGCCTTCACCTGAGCAATCTCGCTTTTATTCAGTGAGGAGTTCAGAAAGTGAGCAATACCGTTTTCTCCGCCGAAGTTTCGGATAGAGTCAACCTGATTCTTCATTAAAGCGATTAAGGGAGAAACCACTATAGCTGTACCCTCGCTGATAAGCGCGGGTAGCTGATAACAGAGCGACTTCCCTCCGCCGGTAGGCATAATCACGAATGTGTCGTTGCCGTCGAGAATATTCCGAATAATGGCCTCCTGGTCGCCCTTAAAGGCGTTAAAGCCGAAAAAATGCTGTAGATGGTCTGTAAGCTGAGCCTGACTGTCTGCTACTTCCAACATGTTAGATGAATACATTGATAAAAAAACAAGCGCTTCACACGAACTATTAACAAGCCTTTGGTCAAATTGTTATGATTATGCCAAAAAATTGCAGGGTCCTTTTCCAGAAACACAATTGAAGATTAAAGATACATCTATATATCGTTTACACAACAAAAAGATTGTCTTTTTTCTGCTGATTTCATCTTGTTGATTTCGAGGCATGTATAAAAGCGATTGTGTGTTTGTACATCATTTTGTTCATGATCTTGGGTACAGAAAACGCATTTTCCGACACCGGGAAAAACGAGAACCATTTTTACAAGGTTTCAATGACACAGAAAATTCTGAATGCGTCGCTGCTGATGGCTCGTTTCCAAATTTAATTTGGCTTTGTAAGCGCTTAAATTCTGCCCTCCTGAAGCCTGCAACGAACAGGCATTCGCTAAATTGCCAGCGGAAAAACGAAGTATGACACAACTCAGCACAACCAACACCTTTACTGCCGAATACGCCCAAATGCGCGATGAAGCAGATCCGCTGAAACGATTTAGGGACGAGTTCCTCATACCCCAACACCAGGGAAAACCGGTGGCCTATTTCTGCGGAAACTCTTTAGGGTTGCAACCCAAAGCGGCTGAAGATTCTGTTAAACAGGAGCTCCGCGATTGGTCTGAACTCGGTGTTGAGGGACATACGCAAGCCCGCCGACCTTGGGTGAGCTACCATGAACTGCTCACCGAAGCCCTGGCAGAAATTACCGGAAGCCTTCGTTCGGAAGTGGTGGCCATGAACGCGCTCACGGTAAATCTACACTTGCTCATGGCTAGTTTTTACCGCCCAAACAAAGAGCGATTCCGGATTCTCTGCGAAGCCAAAGCCTTTCCGTCCGACCAGTATGCCTTGCAAAGTCAGGCCGAATGGCATGGATTGATGCCGGCTGAGGTTATCCGCGAAATTCATCCCCGCGAGGGGCAACACCACATCGAGCTGGATGATATTTTGCAGGCCATTCGTGAAGAAGGAAGCCAGCTGGCCTTGGTCATGATTGGTGGCGTGAACTACTACAGCGGTCAGGTGTTCGACATGGAAACCATTACCCGGGAGGCCCACAAGGTTGGAGCCATCGCGGGCTTCGATTTGGCCCACGCCATCGGAAACATCCACCTGAAGCTGCACGAATGGAATGTTGATTTTGCGGCCTGGTGCTCCTATAAATACCTAAACTCAGGGCCGGGTGGAACTGCAGGAATTTTCATCCATGAAAAACATGCAAGCTCGCCAGAGACTTTCCGCCTGAAAGGATGGTGGGGCCACAACAAGGCCGAACGGTTTAAGATGGGCCCTGATTTTGAGCCGATTCCGACCGCCGAAAGTTGGCAAATGAGCAATGCTCCGGTTTTGTCGATGGCTGTTCAGATTGCTTCGCTCGAACTGTTCCGGCAAGCGGGGATGACAAACCTGCTCGGAAAAAGCAAGGCTCTAACCGCCTATGCCGATCAACTCCTGAGTGAAGTGATGCGGCAAGGACCTCTGGCCGGGGCCTTCGAAATCATCACTCCCAAGGACCGTGGATGCCAGCTTTCGCTCTTGTTTTCGCGCCACGGACGGGCGGTATTCGATTACCTAACGGCCAACGGCGTAATTGCCGACTGGCGCGAACCGAATGTCATCCGCATAGCGCCTGTACCTTTATACAATCAATTTTCCGACATCTATCGTCTGGCATCACTGCTGGCACAATTTCCGGGTTAACATGAATGAAAACCTCCACAAACCAAAGCATATTGCCATCGCCGGCTCCGGCCTCGTTGGCGCGTTACAGTCGATTTACCTTAAAAAAAGAGGCTTTGATGTAAGCCTTTACGAACGCCGGCCCGATATGCGAAACAACCGCATCAGCGCGGGCCGATCGATTAATTTGGCGCTTTCAGACCGCGGCTTTAAAGGCCTGGCCGGTGTAGGTATCGATGAGGAAGTACGACAGATTAGCATTCCCATGTACCGCAGGGTGATGCACGATAAAGAAGGCAAGCTTAGCTTTCAGCCTTATGGTAAAGATGGTCAGGCCATTTATTCGGTTTCGCGGGGAGGCCTGAATTGTAAGCTGATGGATTTGGCCGAAGCGCATGGTGTGAATATTCACTTCAACCACCGTTGCACCTCAGTAAACCTCGAAGAGGGCAGTGCCGTATTTGAGTCGGACCATGATCGCGTTGAAGTGAAGCCCGAGTTTTTGGTCGGAGCCGACGGTGCTTATTCTGAGGTGCGCAACGAAATGGAGAAACGCCCGTGGTTCAACTACTCCCAATACTACATCGACTATGCTTACAAGGAATTGAGCATTCCTCCGGCTGCCGATGGAACGCATCAACTGGAAAAGAACGCCTTGCATATTTGGCCTCGTAAGGATTTCATGCTCATTGCTTTGCCCAATCTCGACGGAAGCTTTACCTGCACCTTGTTCTTTCCGAAATCAGGACCGCTTTCTTTCGATAGCCTTGATACACTCGACAAAGCAGAGGCTTTTTTCAAAGAGCAGTTTGCCGATGCTTTGGCGCTGATGCCCCATTTTCGGGAAGAATACAGCAGCAACCCGGCGGCGGCGATGGTTATTGTGAAGTGCTTTCCATGGACTTGGGGCGACAAAGTGATGTTAATTGGTGATGCCGCGCATGCTATTGTACCCTTTTACGGACAGGGCATGAATTGCGGGTTTGAGGACTGTTCGGTGTTCGATGAGCTTTTGGTGAACCACGAAGGTTCGTGGCGCGATTTGATGCACAAGTATGAAAAGGCCCGCAAAGCCAATGGAGATGCGATTGCAGAACTGGCCTTGCGGAACTTTATTGAAATGCGCGATAAAGTAGCCGACCCTGGCTTTTTGCTGCAAAAGAAAATCGAGGCCCGTTTTAGCGAAAAGCATCCCGACAAATGGATTCCGCTGTATTCGATGGTAACATTCAGCCACATACCGTATCATGAGGCCTTGATGAATGGCGACCGACAAGAGAGCATCATGCGCGAAGTGATGGCCTTGCCGGAAATTGAGCAACGCTGGGATTCTGAGGAGGTAGAGCAGCTGATTTTGAGTCGTTTATAAGATACGATTCAGCAATCAAAAAGTGCGTTGCTTTCGGTCTTGTTGCAATGGCTTAAGAAGGGCTTGCTAAAACTCAGGAATGCCGGCGAGCGAAACGAGGGTTCATGAGTGGACTACGAGAACAGCTGTTTTATACCCGACTGTGCAAAGGGGGCAAGGGGAACGCTATTGCGAATTTTAAATTCATCGAGATGTGTGCTTTCATCGGCCAAAAAGGCCAATACCCGCTCTGGATCGTTTTTCTTGAAAAGATTGGTAAATATTTGTTCACCGCCCACCTTTTTGCTGAGCAACACATCGAGCAGCGTCATGTCGTACCAATGGAACATTTTCTCGCGCAACGATGGGGTTGAATCGGGCTTTTTCCCGGAAGCCAGCAGGCTTACTATTTTTTTCAGCTTCTTGTGCACAAACTTAAATGTATAGCCTGTGCTTGCCTTAGTGTATCCGCCTGCTGTTCCAATATTAATAATATTGGAGTACTTGCCGGCTACAGGTTTGAACTTTGCGGTTGACATTGGAATTACGCCAAATTCTGTATGGGTGATTTCATAATTGTTCAGCTTTAAGTTGTGTTCAATATAATGACTGAGGGCCTTTTTGTACTCTTCCTTTTCGAGTAAAGCCTCGCTGAATAGGGTGTACTCAACCAGGGCTTCATGCGCTGATGTTGGCAAAATATACATGAACGTAATACCCTTTGCCTGCGAAAGGGTAAAGTCCATTAAAGTACCTACGCTGGAATCGAACGCGGCATGGTTTGTTCGGATGAACCAACCTTCGAAGTGCTGAAGCAAGGTGTTGGATGGATCCAGCGTTGGGTTAAACAAACCTGTAGAGTTGAACACCAAAGTGGAGCTGTATTCGCTCACATTTGTTTTCACACTAGCGCCTTGCGGGGAATCTACGATAGATTGAATGGTTTCGGTAACATATTGAACGTCAACCTTCGAAACTGCTTCTTTAATGAAGCGGTAGTAATCAACTGAGCGAATGAGTTTGTAGGCGTAGTCGCGTAACGCAAAGGTCCGATTTAAAGTAGGCGATTCAAATTTAAGGCGATTCCAACGCGCGTAAACCAAGGGTTCGTAGAAGTCTTGGTCCTTTTCCCAGAAACACCAAGTACGATCATTCTGGTTTTTCTCCACCGCATCGATCACCAAAATTGATTTGTTCATCAGGGCCGGCTCCTTTGAAATATAGTATAATAAGCTTAGACCCGAAAGTCCACCTCCTGCAATGATGTAATCGAAATGGGTCTTTGACATTGTTTCCTCGAATGTTACTGATAAATAGAGTTAGGCAGATTATTGTTTCGATACGCCCGCAAATTACGTAAATACTCAAGCTTGCCTCGAAGATCTGTTATGCCCTGAAATAGGTCGACCGTTTTCACAGCGTACACAATTCCAATATTCCAACCCTTACTAAGGAAATTCTTGGTTTTGGTACTTTTTGCATAACCAAAGAGTACCGCAAAAGTCCAGGGAAATGCTAAGCTTCCCCGCGCCCTTCCGAACGACTAGAAAGACACACAAACGGTCGCGTGGGATTTTGTGGTTGTTCCCAATTGAAATATTTTCATGTTAAACCCAGAACATCAACGCTATTTAGGCAAGGTCAGTCACTCTTTCCCCTTTCTCCTTTCTCCTTTCCCCTTTTCCTTTTCTCCTTTCACCTTCCCCCTTTCCCCTTTCCCCTTTCGCCTTTTCCCTTTCAACTTTCAACTTTTAACTTTCTACTTTCAACTTTCAACTTTCTACTCCACCCTTACCCATTTCCTCGTAAAGGCCTGCCTGCCACTTTGCACCTGCACGGTGTACACCCCGGGTGGAAGGTGTAAGGTGTTGGTATGGAGCGCGGTGTATTCCTGCTCCAAGGCTTGGCGGTGCAGCACCTGGCCCATGCTGTTGTGCACGGTAAGCAGTGCCGGGTGCTGCGCTAAGCCTTGAAAACGCACATGCAAGACCTCCCGCGATGGGTTGGGAAAGATCGACAGCGCATCGCTTGCCGATTTTACCGGCGCACCTACCGTTACCGAACCCAAGGTGTCGCAAACACTGCCCGCCAAAGGACCTAAACGGTAATTGGCGAAGTTGGGGGAAGCAAGCATTACCGGTGCATTTACCAAAGGGTATTTGAAATCGTCAACATTAGCGAGTAGGCCTAAGGAGTTTGGACTTTGAATAGATCCGAGATAACGAAATGAGGTGTCATTAACAATTACTCTTGAGTACAAGTACAACTCTTTGAAATTTGATGATAAAAAAAGCAGGTTACCAATTGGCGACATAAAAATTAGGCTATCTAATTGAAAATCATATTGATAAGTCCCTTCAACATAAGTAGAATCATTATAATTCAACCGATACCCATAAAACTTTGATCCATCGGGACTCAAAATAAAATTGCCCACCTCTGCCGGCCGAAACATAGGGTTTAAATCGGTTTCGCGGGGATTGCTCAAATTGCCGGTACAGCGGTCCACGTCGAGGCGCTGGCAATACTTAGCCTGATAGGTAGAAAAATGGGCCATCATGCTGCCGTCTTGCGTAAAATGGGTCATGGTAAAGGCCTGTTCGCGCCCTTGCATATTGGGTACGGTGTACAGCTCAAATTCCGACAAACCTGCCGTACTGAGCAAGCCCCGGTAGTATTGGTTGCTTTGCAGGGTGGGTTTGTAAATCCACCAATCGCGGCCATTGCCATGCCGCAGGGCCACCATGTCGGACAGGGCGGTTACCTGGTCGAGAATAATGTGGTCTTTGCTGATTAAACTTTGGGTAGGAATGTCGAGCAAGGCATAACAAAAGCGCACATCAACCCGGGCAAAGCCCAAGGTTTGCATAGGGTAATTGGTAACATACTCGCCATAAAACAAATACACCCGATTGCTGTCGGCCGGATCGGGCAAAAACAAAGGCCCGCGGGTTAAATCTACCCGTGTGGTGTCGGGCGAGCCTCCGGGCCAGGGAATATCGTCGTGCCAGAGCTTATACGACAGCACTTCGCAATAACTATTCACCAAACGCCAGCCGTTGGAGGCAAAGAGCAAATTCCCCTCCTTATCGGCAAAACTGGCACTGCTGTAAAAGTTCGACATGACGATGGGCGTAGAGGTGTCCTCGCCTAAAAAAGTGGTATCGTCAAACTGTAATATAGAGTTCCGCTGTGGCGAAGGAAATGAACTGCTAAAAAAGGCATTCCCCACCAAAATTGCGTCGGCCTGGCGTTGTGCGCACAAAAGGAAGCATTGGGGCCACAAAAGGATCAACAGAAGTTTACTTTTCATAAAAAATGCGGCCTTTAAAGGTTTTACCGGTAGTATTTTCGAGTTAGATAACTTTAGCAGTAAAAATAAACCAGATTCTTTAGGTATCCACACCCAAAATACAAGAGATTTTCAAATAGTGGAAAAAAATTGAAAGCGGAAATACAATTTCTTCTTGGCTGATAAAATGGTGAACAACCAAAGGTTTAGCGGGGAATGGTCATGTTTCTATCAATACCAAGTTGAAAGCTCAAAGCATCAATTATTTCTAATTGTTTAACTGAATCAGTAATTTGTCCATACTCTTTGGTAAGTCTTTGCTTATCTAACGTTCGAATTTGATGACAAAGGACAATTGATTCATTACTGAGTCCAAAATTATTCGCCGGGATTAAAACTTCATTAGGATAAACCATTCTACCCGGCTTTCGGCTTGTGATTGGGATTACATTGACCGTATTCAAGAGCTGATTGATTTCATCTTCACTCAGAACAAGAACCGGTCGCGATTTTCCCTGCTCTGAACCTATCACAGGATCAAGATCGGCGCGTAAAATCGACCACTTTTTTACCGTCATAATGTTTCACTGTCTATGGCATTAAAATCATCATTAACTTCTTTTATATCCGCATTAAAAATCGGGTCGTTCATCGCCATTCTTAACAACTCCAGTTTTTGAGCCCTCTCATCGATGTGGTCATTCACATACACTGTTACCATTTTCTTGTCACTGAAATCGGGCGGTAGTGTAAACACCACTTGATTGTTTTTCACAGCGCAAACGATTTTATATGTCATTGGTTAAAAAATTTGAACACCCTAAAGTACGATTTTTCTGATCCCCCTTTCAACTTTCCCCTTTCCCCTTTCAACTTTCAACTCGCGAAGCGCAAGCGCCATGCGGGTGCAGCGGATACCCCGCAAAACAGAGTGAGTGTGGGAGCGGGAGTGAAGAGCGTGGGGGGTGAGCGTGAGCGGAAAAGCCGCGCGATGGCGGCTCTGTTTTGCGGAGTATGAGCGAAACACGCGGTGCCCGGCGATGCGGCATCAATGTACCGTGAGGCTCAGCGAGGCAGGCGCCCAAAACCATCATCGAGAGGTTAAAAACAGCCTGTTGTGGTTGGTTGGGCTGTGATTGGATTAATCGAGTTCGGCCGGTTTGATGCGGGTTGCAGCGTACATACAAATGAGCCCGGCTCCAAAGGCAATCCACCCAACTGTATTGTAATGTGCCAGACTGCCATCGGGGTTTTTGGTAACGATCGAACCGGCGATATAGGCTGCCAGTCCTGCCGAAAGTTGCTGTACCGAAGAGTTGAAGCTCATAAAGCTGCCCCTCGTTTGGGGCTCGGTGGTAGATGTGATGATGGCCATTGCCGGAACTACCCTGCCATTTACAGCAATAAAAAACGAGCTAGTTACCACAAGCGCAAGCGGCACTCCGATGGGCCCCATGTGCGTAATGAGCAGCACCGGCGCGAGGGTGATGGCTGCGAAAAGGAGAAAGACCTTCAAACGGCCAATGCGATCGGCCAGGCGACCTACCAACGGAGCGGTAAATACAGCGCAGAGCCCTCCGAAGAGGTAAATCCAGTTTACCTGATCTCGGGTGAAGCCCACGTTCAATTCCATATACGGCGCAATAAACGGAATGAGGGTGAACTGCGAAAACATGAGCATACTCATGAGAAACAGGGCCCTACGCTGGTTGAGATTTCGACTTAGATTCAGCATTACTTTCAGTGGATTCGGGCGATCTTGCCGCAAGCGGATGTGGCTGTTCATAGGAGGAACGAACACCTGCAAGCCAATTTGAATGAGCAAGCCAATGGCAGCAATAAACAAAAATGGTGCATGCCAGTTAAACGCCGAGGCCAGGAAGCTGCCAAAGGGAACGCCAAATACCGAGGCGAGGGCAAAGCCTGAGGTAACGATGCCCATGGCAGAGGAGCGCCGGGCGAGCGGAATGGCATCAGACACTATCGAAAGCATGAGCGTGCTCAGCAGGCCGCCGAAAGCACCGGTGAGAACGCGGGCAAGAAGCATCCATGCGTAACCCGGGGCAAAGGCGCAAGCCAAGGTTCCGAGTAAAAAGCCGAGGTACATGAGCCGGAGGAGCTTCTTGCGGTCGAAGTTGTCGACAAAAAACGCCCCGGCAAATCCAACGATGCCGGCAGTAACGTTGTACGACGAAACGATGTGGCCAAACTCAGCGGGGCCAATGTTGAAGATGCCCATCAGCTGGTTTCCCATGGGCATGATAATCATAAAATCCATCACATGCGTGAATTGAATCAACGCCAGGGTGATGAGCATTTGGTATTCCTTACGGTTCAATGGGTTTGTTTAAAAGACAAGCTGAGCAACGAAGGCAGCAATCCAGGCAAGCGCACCAAACCAAAAGAATTGAAGCAAAGGCCATTTCCAGCTTCCGGTTTCACGCTTCACCACGGCCATGGTGCTCATGCATTGCATTGCAAAGGCATAAAACAGCATAAGAGCAAGCGATGTTGGGAAATCAAACAATTTTCGGCCAGAGTGGTGATGGGTATCGAGCATCATCTTTTGCCGCAGGGCAAGTGAATTTTCTTCGGCATCACCGGCGCTGTAAATGGTGGCCATGGTGCCTACAAATACTTCACGGGCTGCAAATGAAGTAATCAGAGCAATCCCGATTTTCCAATCGAAGCCCAAGGGTTCAATGGCAGGTTCAATGGCGCGTCCGAGCATACCGGCGAAGGAGTTTCGCAGTTTTTCGGCCTCGAGCCGTGCAGCCGCCTCCTCAGCGCCAAGCTCCTGTACTACCTGCGCTGTGCTGTATTTCTGTTCGAGGGCTTCGAAGCGCCCCGGCAGGCTGTAAGAAGCCAAAACCCAGAGGATGACTGAGATGGCCACAATGATTTTTCCGGCATCGAACACGAAAATCTTTGCCTTTTCGTACATCGTAAACAGCACTACCCGCCACTGAGGAAGCCTGTAAACGGGCATTTCCATGATAAATGTGCTGCGCTCGCGCGACTTTACCCAAAGTTTCATGAGCAAAGCCGTAAGCAAGGCCGCCACAAAACCGAGCAGGTAAAGCGCCATTAAAATTAAACCCCGGGTGTTTAGTGTTCCGCCGCCCTCCTCAGGAACAGCAATGGCAATCAACAAGGTGTACACCGGCAATCGCGCCGAACAACTCATGAGGGGCGTGATAAAAATGGTGAGCAGCCTTTCGCGGCTGTGTTTAATGGTTCGGGCCGACATAATCGCCGGAACGGCACAAGCAACACCACTGATGAGCGGAATAACCGATTTTCCGTTTATTCCGAACGGCCTCAGCAATTTATCGAGCATAAAGCTCACCCGTGCCATATAGCCAGAGTCCTCCAAAATGGCGATACACCCAAAAAGGATGGCGATTTGGGGTATAAAGATGACAATGCCGCCAAGTCCGGGAACAATACCTTCCGACAATAAATCGCTAAAGGGGCCGGCTGGCAGATGGCTTCGCAAAGTATCTGACAATTGCGCAAAGGCCTCATCAATGAGATTCATCGGGGCTTCGGACCAAGAAAATATTGCCTGAAAGATGAAGAACATCACCGT
Source organism: Bacteroidota bacterium (assembly GCA_027483445.1). Lineage (GTDB taxonomy): Bacteria > Bacteroidota > Bacteroidia > M30B66 > M30B66 > CAMCXT01. The sequence goes on from JAIXUS010000034.1 coordinate 64,969, forward strand.
GAGGAAGAGCAATATTCCGCTCAGCGGATGGGTAACAAAGGCGTCGATGCGGTGCGTTAAACCCAGGGCCTTCAAGGGTTTGGGGTTGGCGAGAAAAGCGTTGATCTTCGCTTCGATTGAAGCGTAGCGCGAAAGTGTATCGGCTTGTATATCAACAGGCTCACCGGCCACAGCGTGTTGCTGAAGCTTTTCGGAAACCTTTCGACCCAGTTGGGGTAGCACTGTATGGAGCAGGTTTCTGCTGAAAGGGGTTTCGGTTATGGCTTTGGGTTGCACCGAGGCCAGGTAGTGCCGAAGCTTTGTGAGCCCCTTTTTTTCCCGGGCACTTAAGGCAAACACCGGTACACCTAAATCTGCGGACAGGGCTTCGACATTTACGTTAAAGCCCGACTCTTCGAGCAAATCGACCATATTGAGCGCCATCACTACCGGTAAACCGGCGTCGATTACTTGCGTTGCCAAAAGCAACGAACGTTTGAGGTTGGAGGCATCAACTACAAGTAAAACCAAATCGGGCGCCTCCGGCTGTTCGCGTTGTAACAGGGCCAGGAGGGTTTCTTCCTCATCGGGCGACTTTGGAAACAGGCTGTAGGTTCCCGGCAAATCAATAAAGTTTACCGTACGTGCGACTTTGGCTTGAGGAGCATGAATTCGCACCTTTCCGCTGTGCTTCTCAACCGTAACTCCGGGGAAATTGCCCGTTTTCTGGTTCAAACCGGTAAGGGCATTGAACAGCGTCGACTTTCCGCAGTTCGGGTTGCCTACCAATACAACATGGAGAATATCTTCGTTTGTGGCCATTAGGTGCGCTCTACATCAACTGTGCGTGCCTCAGCATTTCGGATACTGATAATGGAGCCATTGCATTCAAAAGCGAGCGGGTCGCCCCAGGGGGCAAAACGTAACATCTTGATGACAGCCCCGGGTGTACATCCCATTTCCATCAACTTCAAACCAATTTCGGCATCCGTAAATCGGCTGATCTGGGCTTGCTCTCCCACACGTAATTCTGCTAAAGTAAACGAAGCCAAGGCTTATCCGGAATGTTTCTAAACAACCCGGCGAAGGTAGAATAAATTGTGCTCTTGGCTGGCAACAATTGGCGATTTAGTAGTGGTTTTCGCAATACGTTTGGAGCGTCGCAAATCGGGGCAATCGCATTTCTTTTTAAACAGCCCGCATGAAGAAACAAGCATCACCAAGGCAATACATGCCATGCGAAGAAACGTTTTAGAGGTGGCGAAACCATGCATTGTGCGAAGGTCGTAAATTTCTGCGATTCGCCCACCTGGAGGTTTATCGCAACGAACAGGATTTGGGTTGCCTCGTTAAACGGAAAATGAATTCATTAATTTCGTGGCCATCATGATGAGACGCCTATTCGGTTTTTTACTGATTGTTTTACCCACAATACTGGTTGCTCAAACCGGCAATGCCGGACTGGGAACCACAAGCCCCGATCCAAGTGCCAAGTTCGACATTGTATCGAATACCCAAGGCTTCCTCATGCCCCGAATGAGCACAGCCGAACGCGAGGCCATCGTAAATCCGGCCGCGGGACTTATGGTATACGATACCAACAGCCAAAGCCACTGGTACTTTAACGGCAGCACATGGATAAACACCCAAGCTGAGTTTAGCATTCCAAGTCAGCAGGTGTTTACCTCATTTACCCAAAGTAGCCTTTTGCAAGCAGCCGAAGGAGTGCTGGGCTCTTATGTAATTCCGCCCAACACCTTAAGTGCAGATGGACAGGCATTGGAGTTTCATGTGATGGGAATGGTGAACAGCGATTCGGCAGTGATTCGTTTAAAATTTAGCGGAGAAAGCCTTGTGTTTCCGGTAAATACACAGGGGCATTTCGACCTCAGAGCCAGCCTCTACCGAACACCGTCGAATACCTACAAATGCAGTGGAATGCTGGTGATGCCCAACGGACAAAACGCCTCTTACCTCGAAGGGTTTAGCAATTTCAGCCTAAGCCTGCCTTTTCAGCTTACCGCCGAACAGAGTGTAGCCACACCCAATGGAGTGGTGCTCGAAGGCATTCGAATTTCAAGGATTCAATAACCGACCTTGAGGTCTGCGGTGAAATCGCCCTCTCAAGGAGGCTTTCAGGGAAGGATGGCACAGCGCGCTAAACCCTCAGAAAAACCCGGAGTTTCATCCACGCCTTAAATCGCTGAACTGCTCCTCAACCCAAGCTTTTCCCCACTCCTCAATTTCGGCAGCCGACCATAATTCAGGGTAAAAAATGCGCTTCTGAAAACGCGGAGGTAGATACTTTTGCCAATTGGTGCCGCCTGTTGCGGCGATGTCTTCAGGGTTTCGGTGAAGGTAGCGTACCGCACTTTTGTAGTGTACCAGAGGCCAATTTACATTTACCAGCACATCGAGCCTGCGCAGGCATTCAACTAGCGTTTCCACCTCTGCGCCGGCTTCCTGCAAGGCCCTGTATCGCGCAAACAGATTTCGCGAAATATTCCGCGTGGCCAAATCAACCAATTGATGGGTGTACTTCTGCTCGAACTGCTTGAGGGTTAAGGTCTTCTTGCCGCTGGAAAGTTCAGTGGCGCCGGCTTTCCAGTAAATGAACTCAAACTGTTCTTCTATACTGGCATTGCGGCCATCAAAATGGGCCCGATGGTTTTTATCGATGAGATGACTAAAATCGGTTGCGTACAATTCAATCATCCGATATTGAGCACTTTGAAATCCCGAAGCCGGCAGTAACGACATCCGGTATTTGAGGAATTGCTCCTGTTCCATGCCATCTACCATCACTGCAAAGCTGTGTGTTAGGTTGATGAAATACCGGTTAACCCGTTCGACCCTTGCTTTGAAAAAGGCCACATCGAGATTCGGATGTGCCGCAATCTGCTCCAACTCATGCAAACAAAGCTTAAAGTAGAGCTCTGTAATTTGGTGATACATGATGAAAATTTCTTCATCCGGGAAACTGGTGCGAGGGCTCTGCAAACTCAGCAGAGTGTCGAGATGGATGTAATCCCAATACGTAAGATAGTCGGCATACAACAAGCCATCCAGATACGAGATCAAATCCTGCCCCATGGCAGCATACTTCTCTTGCAAGAGTCGGATTCGGGAAACTATTTCGTCGTTCAGTTCCATACAGTTTAATTCAGGGGACAACAAATATAGCAGGAGCGCCCATGTTTAATCATGATAAAAATCAGCGATATAAACCCTATTCACTTCTTGGTGTTTTGGTAATTTCGCCACCAAATTTTCAATTCACTCATCCCAAAAACTCTCGATATCATGTCATTTCGTACCGAACACGACACCATGGGAGCCGTTCAGGTTCCTTCCGATAAATACTGGGGCGCACAAACCGAACGCTCCCGCAACAACTTTAAGATTGGCCCTGAGGCTTCTATGCCCAAAGAAATCATCTACGCCTTCGCCCATCTCAAAAAAGCAGCCGCTCAGGCCAATCGCGACCTGGGTGTGCTTTCGGCCGACAAATGCGCATTGATCGAACAGGTGTGCCGCGAAATTCTCGAGCATAAACTCGATGATCAGTTTCCTTTGGTTATTTGGCAAACAGGCTCAGGCACCCAGAGCAATATGAATGTAAATGAGGTGATTGCCTATCGTGCCCATGTGATTTCGGGCGGTCAGCTCAGCGACGAAAAGAAAATTCTGCACCCCAATGATGATGTGAATAAAAGTCAGTCGAGCAACGACACCTTCCCTACCGCCATGCATATTGCTGCCTATACTCAGGTGGTAGAAATTACCCTTCCGGGGATGGAATTGCTGCGCGACACACTTCGGTCGAAGGCAGAAGCCTTTAAAGACATTGTAAAAACCGGCCGTACCCATTTTATGGATGCCACTCCACTCACCTTAGGGCAAGAGTTTGGAGGCTATGTGCAGCAGCTTACCAATTCTATTCGCGCCATTAAAAATGCCTTGGAGATGGTCAAGGAGCTCGCGCTGGGTGGCACCGCTGTAGGTACCGGACTCAATACACCCAAAGGCTATGATGTGCTGGTGGCTCAGAAAATTGCCGAATCAACCGGTTACCCTTTTGTAACAGCGCCCAATAAATTCGAAGCATTGGCAGCCCACGATGCCATGGTAGAACTTTCGGGGGCCTTAAAGCGCGCGGCAGTTGCGTTGATGAAGATTGCCAACGACATCCGCATGCTGAGTTCTGGTCCGCGTTCAGGAATCGGCGAAATTATCATTCCCGATAACGAGCCGGGCTCCTCAATTATGCCCGGTAAAGTAAATCCAACACAGCCTGAGGCACTCACGATGGTAGCCGCTCAGGTAATGGGCAACGACGTAGCCGCTTCAATTGGTGGTGCTACCGGACATTTCGAATTGAATGTATTCAAGCCATTGATTGCCGCCAATGTATTACAAAGTGCAAGGCTTATTGGTGATGCTTGTGTTTCGTTCAACAACAAATGTGCAGTGGGTATTGAGCCGAATCTGCCAATCATTAAGCAGCATCTTGAAAACTCATTGATGTTGGTAACCGCGCTCAATCCGCATATTGGTTATGAAAATGCCGCCAAGATTGCGAAGACAGCCCACAAGGAAGGCAAAACCTTACGCCAGGTGGCCATTGAGTTAGGTCTTCTCACCGACGAGCAATTCACCCAGTGGGTCGACCCTACGAAAATGGTGTAGTTCCAAGGAATAAAACAATCCTGAAAGCCTGCAAATCTCTGCGGGCTTTTTTGTTTTCACCAGGAATTAAGCCGCATCAGGACTCCTGAATGCCTGCACACAATATGGCAATACCGTATTCATTGGTAAGCATGCGCTCCTTTTCGGCATCGGCCATAAAGCCATACTGGTGCGAGGAGTGTGGCATGATGGCTACAAGGTCGAAATGATTGTCGTGGGCGTACTCGAGGGTTTGGCGTGCAAAACCAAACGATACCATTTTTAACTCATCTTCCACCGACTGAAACTCAACGCCTATGGTTCGTAAAAACTTCTGGGCCTTCTCCGTGTTGCGGGCTGCATCGGGCGAAAGCGACTCCATGGGGCGACGAACGGCATAAATCACCACCTCTGCCGAAAAGGCTTTAGCCAATCCTCCTACCTGCTCAACCAACCGTATATACTGATCGTGCGCACCGATGGGCAGCAAGATGCGCGAAATTCTGCTGCGCGGTTCGCTTTGGTGCTGCAACACAATCGTCGGACAACTGCAGTGCTTCACCAACGAAAGGATATCGGCACCAAACAGGAACTGACGTAGGCCATGTGGACCATGGGTACCTGCAACCATTAAGGTGTACGTACCTGTTGAAGCCTCTTTTTCTATAGTGGGCAACACCAAGCCAACCTGCTCTTTCGCTTTGACCAATGGGCCGTGCTCTTTACTCAGCTCACGGGCCTGAAAAATCAGTTCGTCGAGCCGCGTTGGAACCCGCTCACTGGCGATAACATGGAAAAGGGTAACCTCAACGGGCAAGGCCGACTTTAACATGCACGCTTGTCGGGCGGCCATGGCGGCAACCTCAGTAAAATCGTATGGGACAAGGATTTGAACGGTGTGCTCCATGGTATATGTGGCATTAATAAGGCCAACAAATATACTGTTTCAGAAATGCTTTTGTAAAGGCTGTGGCAGCCCAGTAAAACTCAAACAAGCAGGCTTTGATGGAACGGCCATTCTGCGCCCCGGAAATTCAATCATGAAAACGCAATAAAAAAGGCGAACCGCACGGGCTCGCCTTTGTTTTTTCACACCAAAGTGGTTTATCCGTTTAAGGCTTCTGCTCCACCAACAATCTCGAGGATTTCGTTGGTAATTGAGGCCTGACGAGCTTTGTTGTAGCTCAACTTCAACTCTTTTAACAACTCTTTTGCATTGTCGGTGGCCTTGTTCATGGCCGTCATGCGTGCTCCGTGTTCTGCTGCAATCGAGTCGAGAACGGCCTTGTAGAGTTGCGTTTTGAGCGACTTAGGAATCAGGGCCTTCACGATGTCTTGCTTGTTAGGCTCGAAAATGTAGTCGATGGCGTTCGATTTCCCTTCTTGCTGCTCTGGTGGAAGCACGGGGAGGAATTGTTCTTCGGTTGGAAGCTGTACCGCCGCGTTTTTAAAGCGGTTGTAAACCAAAACCACACGGTCGAACTCGCCGGCCGAAAAGCCGTTCATAATGCGCTCGGCTACAGAGGCAACCTTATCGAATGAAGTTCCATCGAACACTTCGTTGTGGCTGCTGAGCAGGCCAGCCTTGGTTTTGCTAAAGGCATCGCTGGCCTTCTTACCGATGGCCATGAAGGAAACATTTCCAGCTTCAGCCTGAGCTGAATAGGTAGTGCTTATTAAATTACGAACCAACTTCAACACGTTGCTGTTGAATGCCCCGGCAAGTCCGCGGTTGGAAGTAATCGCAACGATAAGCACCTTTTTCGGCTCGCGCTGTTCGGCGTACACACCACCCTCGCTGGCATCTACATTGGCACTGAGGTTGCCCAAAATCTCGCGCAGTTTCTCGGCGTAAGGCCTCAACTGGGTGATGGCATCCTGGGCACGACGCAATTTGGCCGCCGATACCATTTTCATGGCACTGGTGATCTGCATCGTTGAACCTACGGAGGTAATCCGGTTTCTGACTTCCTTTAAGCTGGGCATGAATCAGGCGGGTTGTAAGTGTGAGGATTATTTGGCGTATTTCGAAGCCACTTCGCGAGCAGCCTTATCGAGTACCGCAGTAATTTCGTCGGTATACTTTCCAGCCTTCAGCTCAGCGAGCGTTGAAGAATACTGCGCACGTAGCAGGTGCAGATAATCCGCTTCAAACTCCTTAACCTTGTTTACCGGCACACTGCGGAGCAAACCTTTGGTTCCTGCGTAAATAATCGCAATTTGGTCTTCCACCTTAAATGGCGTGTACTGAGGCTGCTTCAGAATTTCAACGTTTCTGGCACCTTTATCGAGAACAAACTTGGTGGCCGCATCGAGGTCGGAACCAAACTTTGCAAAGGCCTCCAATTCGCGGTACTGCGCCTGGTCACCCTTCAGCGTACCGGCTACTTTCTTCATTGACTTAATTTGCGCGTTACCTCCTACCCGAGATACAGAAATACCTACGTTGATGGCCGGACGAACACCCGAGTTAAACAGGTTCGACTCGAGGAAGATTTGTCCGTCGGTAATCGAAATTACGTTCGTTGGAATGTATGCAGAAACGTCACCAGCCTGAGTCTCGATGATTGGAAGCGCAGTGAGAGAACCGCCACCTTTAACCACCGGACGCAATGACTCCGGTAGGTCGTTCATGTTCTTGGCAATATCGTCGGAGGCAATGATTTTAGCGGCACGCTCCAACAAACGGCTGTGCAGGTAAAATACGTCTCCCGGATAGGCCTCACGTCCCGGAGGGCGACGCAAAAGCAACGATACTTCGCGGTAGGCTACTGCCTGCTTCGAAAGATCGTCGTAAACGATGAGTGCCGGACGGCCTGTGTCGCGGAAATACTCACCAATGGCCACTCCGGCAAACGGAGCGTAAAACTGCATTGGAGCAGGCTCTGAGGCGGTTGCCGACACAACAATGGTGTAGGCCATTGCACCGTTCTCTTCCAAGGTCTTTACAATATTGGCTACAGTGGAGCCTTTCTGACCAATGGCAACGTAAATACAGAATACCGGTTGGCCGGCCTCGTAAAATTCTTTTTGATTGATGATGGTGTCGATACAAACCGCAGTTTTTCCGGTCTGACGGTCACCAATCACAAGCTCGCGCTGGCCACGACCTACAGGAATCATGGCATCGATCGCCTTAATACCGGTTTGGAGAGGTTCGTTAACCGGCTGACGGTAAATTACACCGGGCGCCTTGCGCTCAAGTGGCATTTCGTAAAGCTGACCGCTGATTGGACCTTTACCATCGATAGGCTCGCCGATTGTGTTCACCACACGACCAACCATGCCTTCGCCCACTTTAATAGAGGCGATACGACGGGTACGACGCACAACGTCGCCTTCCTTAACATCGTTGGAAGAACCCAACAATACAGCACCTACGTTGTCTTCCTCAAGGTTCAATACGATACCTTGCAAACCGTTGGAGAATTCAATCAACTCACCTGATTGCACATTGTTCAGTCCGTAAACGCGGGCAATACCGTCGCCCACCTGGAGTACCGTACCGACTTCTTCGAGTTCGGCATCAGTTGAAAAGCCTGAAAGTTGTTGCTTTAAAATCGCAGATACTTCTGCAGGTTTGATGTCAGCCATTTTGCTTATTGTTGTTGCGCGGTGCGCGGTGTGATCAATATTCTTTTACGTAAAGGTTCTTTTTGAATTCGCGTTTGAGCAATTGTAGCTCATTGCGAATGGAGGCGTCGATTTGACGGTTGGAGAAACGCAGCACAAACCCTCCGATTACCGAAGGATCAACGCGTTCTTCTAACTCTACTTTATTGCTGGTGTACTTAGCCACCAAGGCGGTTACCTTAGTTTTCAGAGCTTCGTCGGCCGGCACTGCCGTGATGAGGAGTACTTCTTCGATGTTGTTGTTCTCGAGGTACAAAATCACAAACTGGCGGGCAATTTCTGGGATGTACATCTCGCGGCGCTTACGCAGAATAAGCTCCAAAAAGGCCAGTGTTGTTGCTCCAATGTGTGCCGTAAATACCTGCTTAATTACCGTTGCTTTCTTATCGGCCTTAATAACAGGACTTTGGAGCATCACCTCTAGGTCGCGGCTCGACTGTATGGTTTTGTTTACCAGTGCCATGTCGGCACTAATAGTCTCCAGCTCATTGCGTTCAAGCGCGAGGCTAAAGAGCGAGCGGGCGTATCGTAAAGCGGCATTTGACTCTTTCATGGATTAGTTGAGTTTAATCTCAGAAACCAGTTTATTGGCAAGCTCTGCCTGCTTGGTGTTGGTCGACAATTGCTCTTTGACCAGTTTTTCAGCCACTTCGAGTGAGAATGCGGCCAGTTGATTTTTGAGCTCGGTCATTACCGCCATTTTTTCGTTGCGAATCGACTCGCGGGCTTGCTCAATCATACGATTGGCTTCTTCCGACGCTTTGGTCTTGGCCTCTGTAATCATGGCCTCTTTCGCATCGCGGGCAGCCTTAAGAATAGCATCGCGTTCGGCTTGCGCTTCGCGGAGAAGAGCTTCGTTGTTGGATTGTAAACGGGCTACTTCGGCCTTAGCCTTTTCGGCCTGATCGAGTGCTTCGCTGATTTTGGTTTCGCGCTCATCAACAGCCGACAGTATGGGTTTCCAGGCAAACTTTCTGAGCAACAAAATGAGTGATACAAAAATCACCAGTTGCCAGAAGAATAAACCGACTGAAAATTCACTGATTAACTTTTCCATGTATTAAGTCAAAGCTTGTTTGTGTGTCTTGGGGAAATTAAGCAGCGGCGCACAGCCAATCGCTGCGCACCACTACTCGTTTTTTGTTGAATTAATCGCCTACTGCGAAAAGCGCAGCGAAACCGATACCTTCAATAAGTGCAGCTGCAATAAGCATTGCAGTTTGGATTTTACCTGTAGCCTCTGGCTGACGGGCAATTGCCTCCATAGCTGAGCCACCGATGCGACCGATGCCCATTCCGACACCGATTACTACCAATCCTGCACCTACGATTTTTGGAATTTCCATGATGTATTGATTTAGTTGTTAATGGATTCTGATTTAGTGATGCGCTTCCTCATGGTGGTGCTCCTCAACCGCCGAACCGAAGTAAAGCGCCGAAAGCATGGTGAAAACGTAGGCCTGTAAAGCGGCTACCAATAACTCCAAAATGGAGAGCACAAACGCAAGGAAGAAAGAGAGTGAACTGCCAAGCCAGTTCTTGAAAATGAACATCAATCCAATGATGCTCATCATTACAATATGGCCCGCTGTGATGTTCGCATACAAACGAATCATCAGGGAAAAGGGCTTAATAAAGGTTCCCAGTAATTCAATCGGTGCCAATACCAGCTTCATGGGTGCCGGAACGCCAGGCATCCAGAAAATGTGCATCCAATAGTCTTTCTTGGCCGAAAAAGTGGTAATCAAATACGTTAAAATGGCCAGGCAGAAGGTAATGGCAATGTTGTTCGTCACATTCACGCCAAGCGGAGTAAGGCCAAACAGGTTTACAATCCAAATAAAGAAGAATACCGTGAGCAAATAGCTCATAAACTTCTTGTAATGCTTCTCACCAATATTGGGGATGGCAATATCGTCGCGGATGTAAAGAATAATGGGTTCCAGAAAACGACCAACACCTTGTGGCAAACCTTTTCCTGATTTGTAGGAACGCGACATGCTGCCGAACATCCACAACATTAACAGGGCTACCACCAAAATCATGAATACGTTTTTAGTGATGGAAAAATCTAAGGGCGCCACATTGGTTGGATGCTGGTGGTCGTCGAGGGTGATTGACCCGGCAGCATCAGTGCGGTATACCTTGTTGTGGAAAAGCGTGTAGTAGTTGCCGTTCGATTCTGCCACCGTTTCGCCGTGGTGAAAAGCAGATGACAAGAACAGGTGCAAACCATTGTCCCACAAAATAACCGGTAGCGGAAACCCTACATGACTGCCGTTGAGTTCAAAAAGATTGAAGTCGTGCGAGTCTTGAAGGTGATGGTTAATGTAGCTTTTAATCTCTGTTTTGATGTCTTTCGACTCCGCACCTTGCGCCTCGTTGTGCCCTGCAGATGCAAAGCCTGCAAAAACAATAAAGAAAGTGAAGATGGCGGTTATGTAGGGCTTAAGCATATACCAAGGAGCGGATGTAGGCTTGAAAAAATCGCTGCAAAGGTATTGTTTTATTTTACTCTCCAAAACAATTCGGGGAATTTGAAAAAGGCCTTTTCCGGCAAGCCGTGATGACAGTGTAGATTGCCTAAAATCAGTTCTTTACAAAAAGCAGCAATTCTACACACAAGGCAATGGCGTATGGCACAAAGAAGGAGGCAAACTCTACACTGCTGATTTGTCCATCGGCATGGTAAACGGGATAGAAGACAGAGAAAAAAACCAAAAACTTGAGTCCGCTGCCCACCATGAACGCAAAACCGGTGATACCCGGAAACACCCTGCTTAGCAACACCAGCACTACAAACGAGGCTAAAGCGAAAAACCCGTTAAAGAGGTAGGCCTCGTTGAACATGTTTTGGTTGGGTGAGAAGCCGAACAAACCTACCTGCACTCCATAGGAGAAAGCAAGCATAATCAGGAGTACCAGGGTAAACTTGGCAATTCGAATGTATTCAGACTTGGTGATCATCTTCGTTGTTGATTTTGTTCACCTGCTTAAGCACTACGTATAACGACAGTGCAACGGCAGCCAGGGTACATGTAATTGTGTACCACTGTTGTTGAGAAGGATATCTGGCATCGAGCCATTTGCCCAAATACGCACCCAAAAAGATAGTGGCTCCCATTTGAGCGGCAATGCCCATGAGCTCTAAATACCGGTTGCGTTTTTTTGGCATGGGGCAATATTACAACATTGAGGGCGCAAAGCTTATGGGTGGGTGGAACGAAAAATTAGCGCCAGCGGGTGCAGCGGATACCCCGTAAAACAGAGTGAGTGTGAGAGCGAGAGTGAAGAGGGCGTGTAAGTGAGCGGGAGCGGGAAAGCAGTGCGATGGCGGCTCTGTTTTGCGGAGTATGAGCGAAACACGCGGTGCCCGGCGAAAATGCCCGAATGGTAGAGTGAAGACCAGCGAGGCAGGCGCCCAAAAACGCTATTTAGTATTGCATAAACGAACCTGTAAATACTTGCAAAGCAGCGGTAAACGGTCAATTGCAAATGGGCATAAAAAAGCCACCCCTGTGAGGAGGCGGCTTAACGTGGACCTAATTATAAAGAACGGGTAATTACTTGCGGAGCTCAACCACCAGGCGAATGGTGTTGTTTTTTAAGTGTGTGAATGGCTTTTGTTGGAGCTTTTCGGCAACGAGCCTCTCCATTTCGGGAGTATTGGCGCTCATTTCGAGAACTTCGGCACAACCGTTTTCATCGAAATGAACCAAGGCACTCGCATTTCCAGTTTTACCTTGAGCTTCTGATTTGAACAACTGACGGAGTTCCTGGCTGGCACTGAAGTTTGATTTTTTGTTTCGCCCGTCGCGTGTGTCGTTTGCAGCGATTGAGGTGGCGAAAAATCCAAAAATCAGGGCGGAGGTGATCATGAAGCGTTTCATAGTGAATGTGTTTTGTGGGGTGTATGCCGCATAAGTGGAACTACTGCCTTACTTTGTTACAAGCCCAATACTGAAAAATTGCATAACACTGATTTACAGCGCTTTAATTTGATTCAATTCTGAAGATACGGGCCTAACCGCCGTTTTTAAAGTGCATGCCCGTATTTTAGCTGGCTTAATTTTTACCCCAAAGCTTCATGAAAGCATTGATTGAAGGATTTCCGGCGCAGCTTCGCGATGCGCTTTCGATATTTAGAAACACGACGCTCCGACCACTTCCTCGAACGCCACATCATATTGTAGTAACGGGCCTTGGGGGCTCGGGAATTGGAGGCAGCATTTTGGCCGATATTGCCTCAGAACGTGGAGCATTGCCGGTTTGGGTGAGTAAAGAGTACGCCTTACCCAGCTGGGTGAATGAGAACACCTTGCTCATTGTTTCGTCGTACTCGGGCGACACTGAAGAAACTGTACAGTCGATGCAACAGGCCCTCAACGCCGGCGCTATGATTGTGTGCATCTGTTCGGGTGGAAGCATTGCCCGAATGGCTAAGGCGAACAATCTCGATTGCATTAACATTCCGGGTGGAAACCCGCCACGGGCTTGTTTAGGCTACTCGCTGGTGCAGCTCATTGGTATTTATGAGCGCTTCGGATTCATCAACGGTGCTTTGCAAGAAGTGGAGGCCTCAATTGCATTGCTGGAACAAAAGGCGAAGGCCATTCAAACCGAAGCCGAAGCTATAGCGAGGGCGATTTCTTTTTCGTTTCCGGTTATTTACTGCACACCGGGCTACGAAGGGGTTACCATACGCTTTCGTCAGCAGCTCAACGAAAATGCGAAAATGCTCTGTTGGCACCAAGTGATTCCGGAGATGAACCACAACGAACTGGTGGGCTGGGCTGATAAGCAAGCGAGGGTGTCGGTTTTGTTCTTGAGCAACAACGACGATTACTACAGAACCGCGCGACGCCGTGAAATTGTAGCTGAGATTCTTCACCAAAAGGCAGGCAGAATGCTAGAATTGAATTCGCTTGGGGAAAGTCGAATCGAGAAGTTGATTTACTGGATTCACCTTGGCGATTGGATTTCGTGGTTTGCCTCGGTAGAGAAAGATGTGGATGCGATGGAAATTGACGTGATTCACCGCTTGAAGGCGGAACTGTCGAACCTTCCATGACGTACGGCAATCCAAACCGGAGAATACAGATTATCCACGCCGGATTGGTGGATTACCAGTCGGCCTGGGATTTTCAGCAGCGGCTTTTTGACGAGGTGGTTGAGCTTAAAATGCAAAACCGCAATTCCGGCGAACACCATCCAACGCCCAACTATATAATTACCTGTGAGCATCCGCCGGTTTACACCTTGGGTAAGAGCGGCGACAAGGAGAATTTGCTGCTCAGCGAAGCTCAGCTTGAAGCCCTGGGGGCAAAATACTACGCCATTAACCGGGGTGGCGACATTACCCATCACGGACCGGGGCAATTGGTGGTGTACCCAATTTTGGATTTGGAGAACTTCTACACCGACATCCACCGCTATCTGCGCGATTTGGAGGAATCGGTGATTTTAATGCTGGCCGAGTTTGGCATTCGGGCGGGCCGATACTCTGGTTACACCGGTGTTTGGATCGATGAAGACAAGCCGGAAGCCCGAAAAATTTGCGCCATGGGTGTGAAGTGCGGCCGCTGGGTAACCATGCACGGCATTGCGCTGAATGTCAATAACGACCTTCGCTTTTTTGAGCATATTGTGCCTTGTGGAATCAAAGACAAGGACGTAACAAGCTTGCAAAAAGAGCTTGGTTTTGCCGTTGATTTCTACTCGGTACGGAAAATACTGTTGGAGAAAATGCAGTATGTGTTTGGCTGGGAGGCCTTTGAGAAAACCGAACCCTTCGCATAACGGCAAACGGCACAGCCTTTGATTTCGCCCGGAAAATCAAAACACCATGAAACGTGCATCGATGCTGGTGCTGATGCTTAGTACGGCCTCAGCCAGCCTTATTGCTCAAAAACTAATGCCCTTCGCTGCATTTAAAAGGGGCGAATCGCTCAGCTACCGGGTTCACTACGGGATTATTGATGCCGGCGAGGCTACAATTTCCGTAGCTCAGGATGCTGTTAAGTTTAACGGCTCACCTACTTATCACCTTGTTGGAACAGGGCGCTCGCTAAGCACCTTCGATTGGTTCTTCAAGGTTCGCGATCGTTACGATTCCTTCATTGATGAAAAAACACTCTTGCCTCAGTATTTTCTGAGGAAGGTAGATGAAGGCGGATTTATCATTAATCAAGAGTACTTTTTCAACCACACCAAAAAGAACGTAACGGTAAGTCGCGATGGTACCGACATCCCGCGGAACGCGAAAAACAAGCTGTTTAACATTCCCGAATTTACCCACGACATACTTTCGGCATTTTACTTTGCCCGCAATGCCGATTTTGGTCCCATCGAAACCGGCAAACAAATTACGGTGATGACCTTTTTCGACGAGGAGCTGTTTCCGCTCCGGGTTAAGATTGTGGGCCGGGAAACAATCCGAACGAGAGCCGGGAAAATCAGATGCATCAAGCTCCGTCCGGTTATTCAGGAAGGTCGGGTATTTAAAGACGAGGAAGACCTAACCATGTGGGTAAGCGACGATTTGAATCGGGTTCCGGTTCGCCTTCAGGCCAATGTGCTGGTGGGTTCTATCAAGATGGATTTGAAGGAGTACAAAAACCTCGCGCATCCATTGGCCTTAGAAAAATAAACAATCTGAACCTTTATGGTTCGTGCATAGTATGCCGGAGTATCTTTAACTCCGGCTTTTTTTTATGAAACACCTCACCTTACTTTTCCTTATTCTTTTTTCGGCAGGTGGCGCCTCTGCAACCGATGCACAGTCAATTAAACCAACACCCAAGGGTAGGCTCGAAAAGAAGTTTCACAAGGCCTTGGAAAATGGTGATGAGGCGGCCATTAAGAGAGTGATTCGCAAAAAGTTGAGGCGGTATAACAAACCCTTGATTGCAGGCCTGGGCTTTTATCGTTCAGAAAAAGCCACGGCCAAATTGGTGAACTGGCTCAGCGGTCAACCCGGTTTGAGTAAAGTAGTAGCCGATACCTGTGGTGTTCATATTGCCATTTGGCCAGGATGGTCGGATTATGTATTGGTGAGCGACAAGTCGACCGGCTATGCGCAGTACGGACTAACGATTCAGCATGGCCGAAGTCGCCGGTTGTTTTGCCTGAGCCGAACTAACTACAGGTCGATTTTACTGCGCCTGCAGCGCGAGGATGGCCGCATGCTTCAATCGTTTGAGCGTTCCTGCGAAGTGGAAAAAGAGAATGATCGGCGGATAGCAATCGACAGTAAGGTTCGCATTAGCGCTGATGCCGGACCTTTGAGCTACCAAAGCCTCGATGTTGAAGCGCCGGGCTTTGCCCAATCGGAAAAAAACGTGCTCAGGGTGAAAATCAAGGTGGAAAACACCAGTATAGATACGCTGTTTTTATTGTGGCCTATTCGACAGAACACCGGACGAAGGTTAATTCGCGCCAAGTTGCTGGAGCCCACTTATCGCCTCCGTTACACCGAAACCGACAGTCTGAATCTTCTGATAAACAGCCCACTACAGGGCCCCGACACCTTGAGACTGGCTCCCGGAGAATCTTTTGAGCAGTACCACAGTCTAAACGACTTATTGTTGGGCGAAGAGGCAGTTCAGGCCTCACACCTAAGAGAGCCGATTAGTCCCGGAAAGTATAGGGTTCAGTTTGTTTACCAACCTTTTGCCGCCGGGGCGGATGGCGGTAAGTGTTGGAAGCCATCGCTCGACAGCACCGAGTTTGGGATTAACTACATGTGGCAGCGACCAGAGCTCGGCACGGCCGATACCTTTTCGGTTAAAGCGGAAGTTTTGCAGGGTGGCACCAGGGCAAAAACCCAGTTTGGCCTCAGTGCCGAAGTAATCGGTTTAGTCCGCGTGACGGAAAGTTCTCGTCCCGATTTATGCGCTGTGGGCGACACGCTCGCCTGGAAGTTAAAGTCTGATGCTGCTGCACCTGCAGGAATGCCTGTAGACCGAAGTCCATTTCAGAAACCCGGCAACCTGATTATGCTTGAGCTGGATGGCAATTTGGCGAAGGAGGTGTTGGAAACTCCGTGGCGGGGAATTCGGCTTTTTGCCCTAAACCGAGGAATGCGTTCTGTAAGGCGTGTTCAGTAAGATAGTGTATTCTGAAAAATACTCTGTGGTTTTATTCACAGCTCTTTACGCGATGTAGGAATGGAACTTGGAGCATTGCTTTTTCGTAAGGTTTTATGAAACCGATGTACCTTACTATTTCGGTAGTTCAGCATTTCGTACGCGAGAAATTACTCTGCGGCTTAAGGTTTTAAATTACAGCTTTGTCTCGTCGCCAAGTAAAATAGAATTTCCGACTTTTAAAGAAGACCTTATTTAGGTTGGCAAGACGTTCAAAGCAAAATGTGAAGCTAATCAATTATTAAGGGTTTGCTTTATCTTAAGGTCTACACAGAAATATCTTCATAACCGCTTTTGATAACGGTTGAAATCATTTTAAAGCGCTCATTAGCTACAATCTGATTTCTGGATAAAGCAGGAATGGTTATAGATTGGCCTGTTTCAAGGATGTTTGAAATGCCATCAATAATTACCTCCGCTTTTCCTTCAATAACTAACAGGAAGGTATCGAAAGGAGATGTGCTTTCTGAAAAGCGCTCACCGGTGTCAAAGGAGAGCGCGCTGATGCTTCCAGTGGATTTTTTCAGAATTGTTTTAATTACTACTGAATTCGATTGATACTCAATGATTTCAACAACAATAAACACCTTGGCTTTGGCTAATTCATGGTCATCGGTCATTTTTGTGCAGTATTAAGTGATGTTTAAAAAAGAAAAGGAACAAGCAGGGTTAGGCGCTTGTCCTTTTCATTAATCCAGCGTCGGTTAAGATTTACTTGATTGGTTAGTTCGAATGAGAGCAATAACCTCTTCACGATTTTTACTTAGCCTACTCTGGACTCTTTTAAGCATTTCATCTTCTTTTCCGTGATCCAATTTCAAATCGTTGTCGGTAAGTTGAGGAAATTTAGTTTTTAATCCTTTAACTTGTTGTTCCCAGTTTCCCTGAACCTTGAAGGCTTCAGCTGCTGAATTTTGAGCGTTTTCCATAATGATTTAAATTACACGTAAATTCATTTTTACGCTATACAAATGTTCAATAAATAAAGCATAATAGTATTATAGAATTTACCGAATTAGTTGCATAAACCACAGCTCAAAAAAAACATTATAATTCCTCTAAATTGATTCTTCTTTTCTTGGCCATTGATTTAAAGTAAGCCGGTGAAAGTCCAGTTACTTTTTTAAACTGTGCACTTAAATGGGCAACGCTACTGTAGTTTAAGCGATAGGCAATTTCGGAAATAGAAAGTTCATCATATAAAATAAGTTCCTTTACGCGCTCAATTTTATTAAGGATAATAAAATGTTGAATGGTTATGCCTTTTACTTCGGAAAAAACATTCGATAAATAAGTATAATCATAACCCACTTTTTCGCTGATATAATCGGAATAATTCTGTTTAGGCAAAGACTCGGCGTAATGAATCATTTCAATAATCACTAATTTTACCTTTTCCACGAGTACATTCTTTCGATCATCGAGCAGTTCCAAGCCGGAACGTTTGAGGTGCATATCAAGTAAATCATGCTGTTCGGGACTTAGAGGCTCCTTTAATTCAATAACACCTAAATCAACGGACTCAAAAGGAATGTGGAGTTTTCTTAGTTCGAACTTAACCAGCATTTTGCAGCGGTGACTAACCATGTATTTCACATATTGTCTCATAGGCACTGAGGAAAAGTGGATCAGAAATCGAACAGGATGAGCATATAAATCAAAACCGAATATTTAATAAATGTACACAGAATAAACCAAGGAAAGTCATTGCCAAAATGTCGATTAAATGATTTTTTCATTGAACGATGGCCTTAATCATAAGTAATTGATTACCTAAGGCCTACTCAGATTCAACCAGCATTACTCGGGTAGCAAAACTAACGTCCTCTAATTCTTGCATATACTCTATCTTCAGGTTGTGCAGTTCATCAAAGGTAGTTGGCTGAAATTTTAGAATACCTAGCATTACATTATTGTTTCGAAGTTCAAGTTCATTTGCTCGCATATTTAACGACAAGCGGTTTTTTCCAGAAATATGTAGGGGCAAATTGCGCAAAGCATAAATTGAAACCTGGTTCTGTTTAAAAAACAGAATGGCTTCATGCTTCGACTCTTGTAACTCTTCAAGTTTCACTTGCATTGTGCTAGGGTGAAGCACCCGGGTGCTATCATTTATTGTGTTTGAGTTTCCGCTAAGGCTTAATGATTTATCACAGCTGAAAAACAAAACAGCCATGATAGTCAAGAAGATTAGCAAAGTTTCTTTTGGATTTGCATCATGTGGGAGTGATTTGTCCTGCAAATAACCCTGGGGTGAAAACTCATTAGCGTGTGTGGATTGAAAATCCTGTAAAACGCTTAGCATGATGTGGGACAGTTTCATAGGTAGCGTATTAAGTTTGAAGTGGATTTCAGAGAAATTGTAGGCTATTCAAAAATAGCTTGGGATAAGAGCGTTTATTTTTTTTCAACCGGTAAAATCCGTGTTACAATGATTACAATTGCGGCAATCAGCAGAAAATGGATCAAGGGCCCGGCGCTGTAGCGGAAATACCCCACTATCCAAAGTACGATTAAAGTTAAGGCAATCAAATAAAGAAGGTATTTCATGACTCAGAGATTTTTAAACCGATTTAATTGGCAAATGAAAACACTGGATTTAATGAAGAAAGGAGGGTATTTGCGTTAGTTTGGATTAAAGTCTTTGATCGATTCGGACGAAAAGGGAAAGTACCGGTAAAGCACCGTAGGAGATTAAAATCAGAACATAAAGGATTCGGTGGAAGGTCTGGTATTAAACAAATGTAAATTCGATTCAGCGATAACATGTTATGTTTTAAACAGCGATAATTACAAAAATCACAGCATCTAAACTTTGGAAGAAAAAGTGGTCAAAAATATTGGGGCTGAAATCATTTGTTAGGAGCTTATAGAAAATACTCAAAAATTTTATTTAAACCACATTTACCGGTATTTGAATCATAATTGGTGTAAGGTTTTTTCAAGTCTATTTTTTTAAATCCGGTACTCGTGTTATTTGGTAATTCAATTCTTCGTTAGCCAGAAATACAGCATCTGGCTCGTTGTCCGCAGCTTGCATTGTATATTACATACCTTCGCCTTTTCGCCTTGCATCTGCTTTTTTCTTAATGTTTTTAAGAAGGCATTAATTCGTGTAAAATCGATAGGCAATTGTAGCCTGAAACCAGAAATTCTTATATCGAGGTTCTTCAGCATTTCCACTACCTATATTCCGCAGTAAATCGGCACCAACTCTACCACCCAGAACAAAGTGCTTCATGGTAAAATCGACACCAGCCAAAACACCTAGCAAATGTTTGCGGGCATCAGCGTTATCGAATTGAATCAATTGTTGGGTACTTCCTGAATTGTTTTTGACTTCGTCTACTTGTTTTACGAGATAAGCATACTGTGGTCCAGCCATTAAAGTAATGAACTCTCCAGGCTTGAAAGTGAACAGCAAAGGAATATCAATGTAGTTTGTAGTTCTGGTTAACTCATAGCGCTGCCCTAAGAAGGATCCGGTTGACTTAAATCCCTTCTGTGAATACAGCACTTCAGGCTGAATGCCAAAATAAGTACTGACTGGGATAGAAGCGAAAGCACCAAAGGCAGCCCCGAATTTGGGATCAGCAACAAATTCTTCTCCCCGTTCATCATATACGTTGGAGTAATTAAGTCCTGCTTTAAAGCCGAAACACAAACGGTCGCGCATATCGGTAATTGAAGATGAGCTTCCATCCTGTGCTTTTAAATGCGTTATAGAAAAGATAGAAGACAAAAGAAATGAAATGAATAAAAAACGTACACACTTTTGAAGTAAGACCTTGACTTTGCGTGGAACAGAATTAAATTCTTCAATAGCGTTATCGCTGAAATTGATTTCAGTACACTCCCAATTAGAAGATAAAGGGGAATTGAAATGGAGAATAATTGGTTTCATAAAACGTGAATTATACTGTTAGAATTTCGAGGTGAAAAACTTAAAACTAAAAATGGCCTTCGACTTGTTAATCTTTGCTCATTCTAGAAATGGATTTTCCAATTTCATCCATTTCCTGATTGAAAGATTCCTTAAATGAAGACCACTTATCGGCATAGCTTGTTTTATAAGTTACCACTCTGCTTTGTAACTCTCGGTTCTTTTTCATGAGGCTCTCCAGTTCGGCTTCGTATGCGGCATCTATGTCTTTTTTTTCTGATTTGGCTTTTGCTTTTAACTCGGCAATCTTCTGTTCATTTTCCTTCAATTTCAATTCCATTTGCATTCGGAATGATTGATATTCTGCGGCAGAATCTAACTTTGCCTGTCGCAAGTTCTCATTGGCAATGTCCACATCCTCTCTTGACTTAGCTACGTTTTCATCTGCAGCTTTCTTGTTTCGCTCGCTCTTTGGCGTGCAGCCAAATGAGAAATAAATGAGTATAAACGATACTCCAATTAAGGTGAAATTCACATTTTTCATATACTTCGTATTTTGATTGGTTTGCACAATTCCTAATCATCTGCCAGAATTAGCTGAGAACAGATTATTCGTAATGCTGAAAAGCTACGTTGAATTAAAAAAGAATCAGCTCAAGATTTATGCAGTTTGATTATTTAAACAACTGCTTTTCTATCCCTCAATTCTTTTTCATCAATTCATAGAATCAGATTACAAATAACCAAGTTCCTCTAGGAATAAAGATTACACGCTTCATGCTATTCTTTACACAATTCACATAAGAATGCCGATACATCTTAAATATCTGTCAGAAAATAAATAAGGCTAATGAAATTATTCAATATTGGAATTTACAACCTTTTAACGCATGTTTGAAGTACCATACAGATCGACGTAAATGCAAAGGCCTGCTTTCGATTGTGTGATGTTGTGGATGACGTGTCGAATCAGGCCTGTCTTTCCCATCCTTCGCAAGGCCACCAGCACGGTATTCTGACCATTGAGTGCGTTGGAAACCAAGCGCTCTGTTTCCTCTTCACGGTCGCAGAAATAGGCCAGGCCTTCGCATCAGTGCCATAAAAATGGATGCTTCGCTCAAATTCCTTGAAGCGCAAAGGTTAAAGAAATGCGTTTCACAAAATGTGAAATAGCGGCTTAGCTTGTCGCGTTTGAGCCGTATTCCATCAAATAGGCTTTGATGAAAGGGTCTAACTCGCCATCCATCACGCCTTGTACATCAGAAGTCTCCAGATCGGTGCGTAAATCCTTCACCAATTTGTAAGGGTGGAAAACGTAGTTGCGGATCTGCGAACCCCATTCGATTTTCTTTTTGCTGCCTTCGATGGCCGCCGTGCTTTCCTGGCGTTTGCGCAGCTCGTTCTCGTAAAGCTGACTTTTGAGGAGCTGCATCGCTTTCTCCTTATTCTGAAGTTGCGATCGGCTTTCCTGGTTTTTGATGATGATTCCGGAAGGCTTGTGGAACAATCGAACCGCGGTTTCTACCTTGTTCACGTTCTGTCCGCCGGCGCCGCCCGAACGGAAAGTGTCCCACTCGATGTCGGCCGGATTAATATGAATCTCAATGGTATCGTCGATTAATGGGTAGGCGTATACTGAAGCAAAAGACGTATGCCTGCGGGCGTTTGAGTCGAACGGGGAAATCCGCACCAGGCGGTGAACTCCACTTTCGCCTTTCAGGTAACCGAACGCAAACTCTCCATCAATTTGGATGGTTGCCGACTTAATACCGGCCACATCGCCATCCTGAAAATCCACCTCGGTAACCTTAAAGCCGTGCTTGTCGGCCCACATGTTATACATGCGATAAAGCATCGAGGCCCAGTCGCAACTTTCGGTACCACCGGCGCCGGAGTTGATGGTTAAAATGCAGCTGAGGTTGTCTTCCTTTCCCGAGAGCATATTCTTGAACTCGAGCTCTTCCAAATCGGCAATCACCGTGTCGTATTGGGCGTCGAGCTCCTCTTCGGTTGCTCCTTCTTCTTTGTAAAAGTCTAACAGCACGCGCAAGTCATCTAAGCCCGACTGCACCTTTTTAAAGGCATCGGTCCACACTTTTTTATCGCGGATTTGCTTGAGCTTTTTCTCGGCTTTTTCGGGTTCATCCCAAAAGCCCGGAGCTGCGGTTTCACGCTCCTCAAATTCTATTTCGGAAAGCTTACGATCAACGTCAAAGATGCCTCCTTAACGCATCCAGGCGATCATCCAGTGACGTAATTTGGTCGGGTTGGATCATAGTGGCGGCAAAAGTAGGCAAAAATCGGGGCGTGATGGCTTTTCATGGATTTGTCTTCACAAAACGCCCCATAAACAAGCCTGAGCGGACGCAGTACACCCCGGCGGAGAGTTCACTCACAGGCACTTGCGTAAGGCCATCCGCGGGAAAAACGCCCGCGGCCAAAACACGCCCACTTACATCGAGAATCTGAAACGCAGAGCCGGGCGCAGCTCCTGAAAGCAAGAGTTGATCGCTTACAGGGTTAGGCCAAAGCTTGAGGTGCGGCTTCAACACGCCTGTGGTATGGTTAACCAGGTAAACAAAAGGAGCGGAGACGGAGCTACAGCCATTGGCGCCGGTTATGGCTACAGAGTAAATGCCATCAGCCGGAGGCGGAGAAAAAGAGAGCCCATTGGCACCGGTGATGGCCACACCGGCACTGTCGAGCCATTGGATGCTCCCTGTGCCTGCGGTGAAGAGAATGCCAGCACTCTCGGTGATTTGCGGAATGGGAGGAGCCGGCAGAGTGCTTAAAGTAATGCTGTTGAGGGCGTTGATCTCGCCGCATCCATTCCAGCCAACCGCAGTGTAGTTTCCGGGCTGCTTCGCCCAAAGCTGAGCTGAGGTTTCGGAAAGTGAATCGCCCTCCAAAAACCAGCGAATAGCCACGCCAAATGGCACTTGTGCGGTGATGAGCAGGCTGTCGTTTTCGCAAAATTCCACGGTGCCGGAATTGCTAAACAATTCAAACGGCGGAGGCGGGTCGCCAGGCCCTAGCGTTATGCCCTCAGAAAGATCGGAAGCTCCGCAGGCATTGCTGTTTTGCAATGTGTAGGTTCCCCATTCGGTGGCAATAATGGAGGAGGCTAAGCCCGATGACCATAAGGCATTGTTAAGGTACCAGTTGTAGGTTTGGAAGGGAACGGGCTGAGCATTGAGGATGACATAGCCGCCCGGACAGAGGGCAGTGCCGGGTTGAGCGACAATTTCGCTTACAGAGGCCGAAACCGAATCAACATTCACTGTAACCGGGTAGGAGGCCGGTGTGGATCCGCAGGAATTCACCAGTTGCAGGCTGTAAACGCCTTCCTGCTGTATGGTGTATTGCGGTGCGTTGGG
This sequence comes from Bacteroidota bacterium, assembly GCA_027483445.1. Classification (GTDB taxonomy): domain Bacteria; phylum Bacteroidota; class Bacteroidia; order M30B66; family M30B66; genus CAMCXT01. The sequence goes on from JAIXUS010000034.1 coordinate 88,656, forward strand.
ACCAGAAATCTGACCGTTACGCCGCCATTGATAGCTCACACCCGGCAAAGGGTCGATTTCGAAAATGAAAGAATCGCCTTCGCACAGGCTGAGCAATTCGAAATCGCTAAAACTTACCACAGGAGGCAGCGGAAAAACAGTAACAGGAATGCTTTGCGAAGAAATAAGTGTATCGCAGGCATTGGAAACCCGAACGGTGTAGGTGCCGGGTGCTGTGGCGTTTACCTGAAAACCGGTAAGTCCGCTAACCTGCCCATTTAACAGCCACTCGATGAATACACCATTTTGTGGATTTGTGCTGAGCAACACGCTGTTGCCTTCGCAAAATGAGGTAGTTCCGTTTGCAGCAGGTACCGGGGCAGACGGCTGGCTTCCGGAAAAAACGCCTATGCTGTTTACCGATGTGCTATCGCCGCAGCCATTGCTCACCACCAGCGTGTAAAGCCCGGGTTGGTTCACTGTAATGCTGTTTGTTTGAGAGGGAATGTTGCTTCCATTGCGCTTCCATTGCCAGCTTACTCCTTGCTGGACTGCTGTTCCGATGAGCACGCTGCTTCCGTTGCACAGGTATGGGTTTCCTTGCGTGAACAACAAGGGCGCCTGAGGCAAAGGGTTAATTTGCACCGGAATGCTTTGAGCAGCGAATACTTCACCACACTCGTTAGTGGCTGATAAGGTGTAAGTTCCGGATGTGTTTACCTGTAAAGTGGAGGAGATTGACGGCAGCTCGATATTGTTGCTGTACCAGCGAAGCTCGTTACCGGCCTCAACATCGGCAATTAGCACAACAGTATTGCCTTCGCAAAGGGTTGTTGGACCCGCCGCAGTTAAGGAAGGAACTTCGGGAAGTTCAACAATGCTGACGCTCAGTGTGTCGCTGGCCCAGGTGATGCCGCACACGTTGCTCATGCTGGCGGTATAGTTGCCCGCGGAGTTTACGCTGAGTGTAGGGTTTCCATTGCTGATGTCGAGGCCATCGCGCAGCCAGAAAATGCTCGGGTCGGCATTGGGCACGCTGAGCAGGAGTTGCTGATTTTCGCACAGTTGAAGGCTACCGGTGTAGCTCATATCAAAGGCGGGAGGTGGCAATAGCGGATTGATGGTTAAGGTGTCGGAAAATGCAGAACCGCATTGGTTTGTGGCCGACAGCCAATAATTGCCGGGTGCGAAGAGGCGCAAGGTTCCCGGATTAACGCTAAGGGTATCGGAAGGACCGTTTAAGAGGGCAGTGCCTGAAACAAGGGTGAAGTCGACCTGTGCTGTATCGCCGTTGCAGAGCTCAATGGTGTTTTCCGACAGCCACAGAGGGGCTTCGGGGGCGTTGAGCAGGATTAAGGGGTGTGGTTCGGATGGCATACTGCCGCAGCCTGCAAGATTCTGTGCTTGATAAATACCCGTATTGCTGGTGTTGATGCTCAATGAAGCTTCGCCGGAAAGGGTATCGCCATTGAAAAACCAGATTACCGGTAATGCAGGCATGGCGCTTAAGGTAATTTCGTTGCCACAAAATACAGTATCGCCGGTAATTACCGGACTTGGCAGAAGTGGCTCCACGGTAAGTGCAAGAGTATCGGCAAGGCCAAGCCAAAGTGAGTCGGTAGGCTCAATGAAAAGAGTGTAGGTACTGTCGCTCCATTGAAAAGGTATTGAAAGGCTTAATGTATCTGTGCCGGCGGAGTCGGTCAAGGTGCCTTGATTGTTATTGCTGAGGTAGCGAATCGAAAAACCACCGGAGTAGGGAAATTCATTTTCGACTGTGACGAATGTTGAAGTTCCTGCGCAAAGGCTATCATTTTCGAGATTTGCTTGAAAAATAAAGCGGGGAATACATTTAATGGTAAACTCAAATCCTGTAGACTCAAATTCATCATCGCTGCGAAACTCAAGCCTAAGTTTATTGGTTAAAGAGCTAAACCCAGAGGTTTGACTTGATGAGGTAAGAGTGAATAGAGGTGGCAGGTTGGGAAATGTTGGGTCGAATACCCAAAGAGTATCGCCGGAAGCCAGCTGTAAGGAGGTAAACAGAATGTCGAATCGGTTTCCCTCAGCGATTTGCAGCTCAAACACTTGACTATCGAGCGGAGGATAGCTTATTCCTGCAGGCGGATACCGAAATGAAGTATCGCACGATAGGATTTGTTGAGCCGCAAGGCCTTGTGAAAATGTGAGGAGAACAAAGAGCAGAAACTGGAGGAAGTCTTTCATTGAGGATTGCAAAATTACGGAAGAAGAAGCGCTCCATTTTTGACTGTGGAAATTCGCTCGTTGAATTACTTTTGCCCCAAGAATTTTCTGCCATGCTTCAAGTTCCAGTTCTCCGCGAAAAGAAAGAAGAAATCATAGCCGGTTTGGCCAAACGCAATAACCTCGATGCCCGCGAAAGGGTTGATTCGGTATTGTTGCTGGATGACGATCGCCGGAAAATTCAGGTTGAGTTGGACTCACTGTTGGCCCGCGCGAATCAGCTGGCCCGCGAAATTGGCGATTTGTTCAAACAGGGGAAATCGGCCGAGGCCAACGAGAAAAAATCGGAAACGGCTCAGATTAAGGAGCAAACCAAGGCTCTCGAGCTTGAGTTGGAAGAGAAAGAGCAAGCCATCCGTGAGATTCTGTTCACCTTACCCAATGTACCATCGGCAGAAATTCCATTTGGCCGCGGGGCGGATGACAATGTGGTTGTGGAGCAGCAAGGCGAAATCCCAAGCTTGTTCGAAGGCGCTTTGCCTCACTGGGACTTGGCTTCGAAGTACGATATTATTGATTTTGAGCTGGGTGTAAAAGTAACCGGCGCCGGCTTTCCATTTTACAAAGGCAAAGGGGCAAAGTTGCAGCGGGCGTTGATCAACTTCTTTTTGGAGCGGGCCACTGCAGCCGGATACACAGAGTATCAAGCTCCACTAATGGTGAATGCAGACTCGGGCTTTGGCACAGGGCAGTTACCCGATAAGGAAGGGCAGATGTATTACATGCCGGCCGACGAATACTACATGATTCCTACTGCTGAGGTACCGATTACCAATATTTTCCGCGATGTGATTTTGAAAGCCGAAGAGCTTCCCATTAAAGCCTGTGGGTACACACCTTGTTTCAGGCGCGAGGCCGGGTCTTACGGCAAAGATGTAAGAGGACTGAATCGATTACACCAATTCGACAAGGTGGAAATTGTACAAATTGCCCATCCTGATGCTTCTTACGCAATCTTGGAGCAAATGCGTGCTCATGTTACAGGTTTGTTGCGCGATTTAGAACTTCCCTACCGTGTTTTGAAACTCTGTGGTGGCGATATGGGCTTTGCTTCGGCATTTACCTACGACATGGAAGTGTATTCGACCGCGCAGCAAAAATGGCTGGAGGTAAGCTCAACATCCAATTTCGAAGCCTTTCAGAGTAACCGTTTGAAGTTGCGTTTCAAGGAAGGGGAGCAAAAGCCACGCTTGGCCCACACCTTAAACGGTTCGGCCCTGGCACTACCACGTATTGTGGCTTCACTGCTGGAAAATCACCAAACGCCTGAGGGCATTAGAATTCCTAAAGTGCTGGTGCCTTATTGTGGCTTTGAGATGATTTGACGGGGGCGTCTTTAGACTTTGTTTTCGGTAACATTCGGGGGGAACGTTGTAAATGGGGCGTACAACGTGTAGCGTAGTTCGTTACCTCGTGAGGCTTGGAGTTTCGTTTCCAAAATGGTAAGGTGCCGCCCACCCGGAGCGGTTAAGCGGAATTTGCAATTCCGCTTCGGAGAACCAAAGGGGGAAGCGCACCGACCTATCCATAGAAAAAAACGAAGCTCCAAAAACCCAAACCCCGGAAAGGGTGAAATGATGATAACCCAAGCAACCTAAGGCTCAGCCAAAACTCCGAAGGGATGATATAATCCTCATCGCGTGAAAATACCCTCTGAGTCAAACACAAGGAGCCTGGCCATGATTTCGGCGAAATGGAATGTATAAAACAGCGTGGATGCGTTAATAGCGAATCGCAATTCCGACTCGGCTAAAAAACAATTTTGACTTATTCCAATAAAATCTTTTTGGTAAATACTGAACCGCTTTGATCGGTGAATTGCAGAAAATAAATTCCTGATGAAAAAGAACTTAAATCTAAGGTGCTGTTTTCTCCCATAACCGATTGCGTAACGAGCCATTGCCCCATTACATTGCTTACCGTAATACTTCCTTTAACTGATGTACCAAAGGAGAGGTTGATGAGGCCGGTGCTTGGGTTGGGGTAAACGTTAAATTTATTTTCGGTGACGGACGAAATTCCAGTTAAGTTGCCGCATTGTATGTTGATTGCTGGAGTTATTTGCCGGATTAATAGAGACTCATACTGGCCAGAAACACTGTCTTGATAAACACCTCCAACATAAAGTGTATCCTCATAATGTTCAAATGTGAAAGCGTATTGAATATAATCAGTTAAATTATTATCAATCATGCACCAGTTATTTCCATCCCATGAAGCAATACCACTAACTGGGATACCGCCAGCAAAATCAAAAATACCGGAAACATACAATTTGTCTCCATAAATCTTCATATCGTAAACATGCGCTTCAACCGGAGCCCACAACCCACCACCCACATCATCCCATTGTTGGCCATCCCAGGCTGCAATGGCGTTACCGGGTGCACCGGCGGCTTTCGACATAACCCCTGCTACATAAAGTTTATCTTGAAACACCACCATTTTCTCCACACCAGCCATACCTCCGCGTATACCATCGCCCACAGGCAACCAGTGTCCATTTTCGTGCTTAACAATGTTCCAAATATCACCATTGGTGGGCGTTGTGGCGTTGTTAAATCGACCTCCGAAATAATTTACTCCTTGAAATTGAGCGGCACATTTCAAGGTTTGGGCCTCCTCGTAATTGGGGAAACCGAGCGACTCAAAGCCTCCCAATTCTGAATAGGAACAGGCTGCATTCGCCGCAATGCCTGAACAAAAATCATAACTGCCAAGCACAATTAATTCATCATTTATTCTAGACAATCCCATACCTACGCCTTTTGAGCCGTTTGCATCTAGTAATCCATCTTCAATGGCTGTCCATTCATCATTTGACCAATATGAAATACCGTAAGAGGGGAAGCCATTGATTTCTGCAAAGTTGCCAGCAATAAATAGTTTATCGTTCAAGCGCTGAATACCCCAAGGCCTTCTGCCATTATTAATTTGATCTTGTGGGCTACAGTCCCATTCGATACCACAGCCCATTCTGGATAATTGCTGCCCGTCCCATTGTGCCACGCCCGACATGGTATCGCCATTTACAATGCGAAATGAGCCTCCAATAATTAATTTGTTACTTATTGAGTCGGTATACAGTAAGGTAATACTGTTATTCCATGTTCCAATAGCCTCCCAATTCTGGGCATTTAATGAAACACGCAAGAGCATAAATAATATAAAAAGCCTCATTGCTTTATCACTTTAAAACTTTGCACATCAGCACCATTCTCACTCATAAAGGTCACAAAATAAATCCCTGATGAAAACTCACTTAAATCTAATGTGCTGCTCTCTCCCATAACCGATTGCGTAACGAGCCATTGCCCCATTATGTTGCTTACCGCAATACTTCCTTTAACTGATTTACCAAAGGAGAGGTTGATGAGGCCATTGGATGGGTTAGGATAAACACTTAAGCTGGTGTTAATGCTTCGGCTGGTGGTTTGAGCGTTGTTTGATTTTGCCGAAAGTTTTGCCGAAGGAGGGTTTGAAAATTCAGGCAATTCATTCAACGCAGTGTCTCCTCTTAAAGCCAATACATTAAGCGCTAAGTGCTGAATTTCTGATTCCTGATTTGCCCATTGCTGAATTTGAGCCAACCGTGAGCTGTTGAGTTGTAGCCTGTTCATCTTTCCACAATTATTTTTTCGGTTGCCACATTGCCCAATTCATCTACAAACCTTAACAAATACAGCCCCGCGGGGAGCTGCGAAATTTCGATGCTTTCTTTGGGGGCCATGTGTTGGTGTTGCAGCACGCGTTGGCCGCTGAGGTTGAAGATCTCGAGGGTGATTTTGCGGGGGGTGTGGTATTTTCATTTGGAAATCACAATTCTTTCATGTCCCATTAAATCGCCGTTAGCGGCGCGCACCGTGCAGATATACACACCGGTTTGGAGTTGATTTACCTCCAGTATATGGGTGCCAATGCCAGTAAGGGTTGCGTGTTGCACCAAACGGCCGGTGGCATCGTACAAAAGAACAGTGTATGTGCCTTGGCCTTGTTCAATTTTAAGGTTAAGGTACTCGCTTGCCGGGTTGGGATAAATGGTTAAAACGTCCGGCAAGGGCATATCGGTAATGCCCACTTCGCAATCTTGTGGGTTTAAGCAACCGTCGGCATCGAGTTTTAATAGCCAAGTGTTGGGATCAAAAATTCCTGGAGCTATCTCCTCAATTAAAACCCCAGAAACCAATAAGCCGCCATCTTTGGTCTCAATAAAATCCAAGAAGAAATCTGAGTCTGATCCATAATCATAACTTCGTTTCCAAAGCAAATTTCCTAATGAGTCGGCCTTCATAATTAAGCCACCGTTTAAGCCTTGATCGGTGATACCGACAGAAACGATATCGCCATTTTCAAGTCTACGACCTATGTAGCTTTCAGCAAAAAAAGGATTATTCCCATATGACTTAATCCAAATAATTTGCCCTTCATCATTGGTCATTATTGATTTTGGACCCGTATGCGGATTACTAAATCCCGAAAAAACCAATTTATCCGGCTCAAATCGGCTCATGCCCCCTTCTGATAATTGTGGTAATAAGAAGGTGGTTTCTACAACACGATCTGAATTAAGTGTTGCAGTATATACTTTCAGACTTGCGCCGCCAAAAGTTTCAGCTGTACTTCCATTTAAAATAATTTTACCGGAGCTAGCCTCCACTATACTACGAGCAGTGTTGGCAATACCCACATCAATAATTGTTTCGTGCAAAAGTTGACCGCTACTGTTTAACTCCAAAAATACCGCATCAAAATCATCTTGTCCGATATAATTTCTGGTTGCAATGAATGCAAAATTTCCTTCGGAGGTTTCAATGAGATCTCTTGGGGTATCGAAATACAAAGAGTCGTGGTGGTAATAAATCCAAGTCGTGTCCTGAAGATCTGGTGTTAATTTTAAAACATATAGTTGCTGCCCTCCACTCCCACCAATTTGACTTCGCCCATTGAATATAATTATTTCTCCATCAGAAGTATTTAATATTGGGCAGTATGCTTCGTATCGTCTCAAAGAATCGCGAACAAAATTATCGGCAAGCACCTCGCCATTGTAGTCTATAGCCGCAATTCTTGAATAACCACCAAGGTTAACAAACAAGGAATAACCAGCTGTTGAAAAATAAATTGTTCCGCTGTCTACTTCCACACAACGCCTCGCCCCACCGTTAAAGCGAGTATCTTCATTCACAACATCACTGTAAGATCGGCTAAAAGTAGTTACTTGACCGCACAAAAAGGCAGTATCAAATAATAGTATTATTATGAAAAGGCTTTTCATTTTGAAACAACAATTCTTTCAAAGCCAATAGGTTCTCCATTCGCGAGATACACCTGACATAAATAAATTCCTTTTGAAAGCTGACTTAGCTGAATCGTTTCTTGGTGCGTTTCGCCGTTGCTTGTTGCAATTTGTATTGTGGCCTCGCCGGGTAATTGCTCAACAAAAACTGAACAGGAGCTTGGGCATTCACTGTATTCCACGCAAACAATAACGTGAATAATGAAAGTACATATCTACCCATGACTATAGGTTTTAAATTTAAATTCAAAGTTTAGACAATGTTTTCAATTTTCCAAATGTTCAAATGAGGTTTAACATAGTTTAACAAATACACAAATTGTAAAAACAACAATAACCCGACGCATCTGTCTGAACTGTGCTGCTTTCAAGCCTAAATAGGGCCTACTGAAAAAGTCAGTAATGCATCAGATGCAAGGCCAACAAGGCGAAGCTGTATACGAATACTGCGAGCCGCGGGCAAGGATGCAGATGATGTGTTTCTGGCTAACGAAATGTTTTGAGATTGTAAGATCAGCCGCGTAGAAATTGGAAATAACGGGCAAGAACCTTTGCATTTAAAAGGCTTCAAACAGTTGTTAAACTATTTAAAACAAATGCATTGAGTGTTTTTCAGTAAGCCCTTACTATTCAAGAATACCCCATAAACTCCTCGAAATCCTCAGCCTACCGCAATGCGCCCGTGATTGGAGCAAGCTGCCGTGCAGCGCGGAAAGCGCGAATTTGGCGCCCCAAAAATAGAGCCTCAGCGAGTCTTCTTTGTTTAGCTCAGGCCCAGTATTGATGGGAGTTCTTCGTATTTGAGGCCATCGAAATTGCCGGAGCTCATCATGAGCAATACGCTGTTGTGGTAATTTTCTGATTTGAGCCGCTCGAGCAGGCTGGCTGAGCTGCTAAAGACTTCGACGTTTGGGGTGCCAAAGGCCTGTTTGATCTGTGCTTCGCTAATGTTTTCGAGCTTTTTGTGGGCTACTGTGTGTGGATTAAAATACACATACGCCTGATCGGCGCCGGCCATTGAGCCTTTGTACTCCTCCAAAAAACGGGCATTGAGGCTGCTAAAGGTGTGCAGCTCCATGCAGGCAATGAGGCGGCGACCGGGAAACTGCTCGCGCACGGCCTCGGTGGTGGCTTTGAGCTTGGATGGACTGTGGGCGAAATCTTTGAATAAACTCATATCGTTGCGCCGATACACAAGCTCGAGCCTGCGTGCGGCACCGCTAAAGCTTCCAATGGCGGCGTAAAAGGCCTCATTGCCAAGTCCTAAGGCCAGACAAACCTTACGCGCGCCTTCGATGTTTTGCAGATTATGTCGCCCAAACACCTGCAAGGGCACTTTGCCGGCTTGGGTGAGCAGATAGGTGATGCCATTGTTGATTTCGTGCGGATGGGTGTCGTAGGCCTCGCAGCGGATATCGGGCCGTGCTGTTTGGGCAATTTTCTGCAACTCCGGGTCGCCGGCGTAATAAAAAAGCTGTCCGTTGGGCTCAATTTTATCGACAAAGAGCCTGAACTGCTCAACATAGTTTTCGAAGGTCGGAAATACGTTGATGTGATCCCAGGCAACTCCGCTGAGCAGGGCAATATGTGGTTTGTAGAGGTGAAATTTGGGAACGGGCTCAAGTGCCGAAGCCAGGTATTCGTCGCCTTCGAGCAGGATGCGAGGCACACCAGGGCGCACCTTCACCATGGTATCGAAACCCTTGAGTTGTGCGCCTACGAGGAAATCGCAAGGCATACCGGCGTGGGAAAGCGCGTGCAGCACCATGGCTGTGATGCTTGTTTTGCCGTGTGAGCCGCCAATGACCACGCGGGTTTTGTTTCGACTTTCTTCGTAAAGGTAGCCGGGGTAGCTGTAAATGGGCAGGTTAAGTTCGAGGGCTTTAAGCAGCTCGGGGTTGTCTTTGCGGGCGTGCATGCCAAGAATAACTGCGTCGAGCCCGGTGTGGATGTTTTCGGGGAACCAGCCTTCTGATTTTGGCAGCAATCCGGCCGAGGCGAGGCGTGTTTTTGAAGGCTCAAATATCTCGTCGTCGGAACCCGTAACTGTATGTCCGGCCTCTTTCAACGCTAAAGCCAGGTTATGCATGGCGCTACCGCCGATGGCAATTAAATGCACTCTCATCCGTATGGTGTTTTGGGGTAAATTTAGCCGCGCCTGAGAGGGAATTCCCTTCCTTTGGCCGCAAATTGTCAACACAGCATTGTCTACGAAATGAAACTTACTGTAATCGATACCGGGCATTTCAAGCTCGATGGTGGCGCCATGTTTGGCGTGGTGCCCAAATCGCTCTGGCAGCCGCTTTACCCGGCCGATGAGCGCAACCTTTGCTCCTGGGCCATGCGCTGCTTGTTGGTAGAGCACGGAGATCGGCTCATCTTGATTGACACCGGCATGGGCAATAAGCAAAACGATAAATTTTTTGCTCATTACGATTTGCATGGTGATGGCCATCTCGACAAGGCCTTGCAGCAGGCGGGCTACCACCGCTCAGAAATTACGGATGTGTTTTTAACGCACCTGCATTTCGACCATTGCGGCGGTGCGGTTGAGTGGAATGATGACAAATCGGGTTACAGGCCGGCTTTCGACAAGGCCCGATTCTGGAGCAATACCGAACATTGGCAATGGGCCACGCAACCCAATGCCCGGGAGAAGGCTTCTTTTTTGAGCGAGAATATTTTGCCCTTGCAGGAGTCGGGACAATTGGAAATGCTCAGTGGCGATGTATTTATGCCGGGCTTTGAAGTCATCCGCGTGAGCGGCCATACCGAAAGCATGATGCTCCCATTGCTGAGCGCAGGCGACAATAAAATTCTGTACATGGCCGACCTGCTGCCTTCGCCGGTGCATGTGCCCACGGCCTGGGTGATGGCTTATGATACGCGACCGTTGCTCACTTTGAGCGAGAAGGCAGAAATACTGAAGCGCTGTGCCGACGAAGGCTGGGTGTTATTTTTTGAACATGATAAAAGTGTGGAATGCGCTACGTTACACCATACCGAAAAGGGCATAAAGGTGAAAGAAACCTTCCCTTTATCGGCCTTGTTCTCTTAGTTTTTTTGGGTACTGCACAGCTTCAGGCTCAGGCTCTGCTGTGTATTGGACAGAGTTCGCCTTTTGAACTGCGGCTTGCCGGATCATCGGGGCTGAGGATGACAGGCGTTGATAGCTTTTATGTTTTAAGCGCGAATCGGATTGCCATTAGGCGTGTTGGGGAGCCCCTTTTTGGGGTGTATAACCGGAGGTTTGAAGCCGTATCGCAAATTCCGGTGGAGGCGGTGAAGGATGCCGGTGCGCCCTGGTTTGCCTTTCGCTTCGGTGGGAAATGGGGTTTGGCCGACACATCGGGAAAGGTGGTGATAAAGCCAAGGTATGAGGGCGTTGGACGTGTTTCGGAGGGCTTGGTGGCCTTGCTTGAGGGTGGAAAGTGGGGCTTTGCCGATTTACGTGGCCGCTGGAAGATTAAACCCCGATTTGAACACAGTGCTGCACAAGATACTGCGCCGTGTTTTTCGCATGGCTGGGCCTTGATGGCCGACCCTCAAACCGGCGGCTGGCGCTATTTGGGTAAGGATGGGCAGTTTAGAAGCTCGAGGGCTTATCCGGAGGCCTTTCCGTATTTTTACCCGCATACGTGGGTGCGTGAAGAGGAGGGCTTTTTCCTGATCGATCTGCAAGGCAAGGCGGTTTTAGGCCCTTACTTCGACATTGTACCCAATCCCGGATCGCCCCTGGTTCCGGTATTGCAGCACGATTTGTTCGGATTGGTTGACTTGCAGCGGGGACTTGAGCGCAGTGCCTGTCAATTCTATGAGGTTTCGGCCCAAACTAGAGGTCATGCAGCAGTGCTCACCACCCAGGGCTGGACATTGATTGACTCGTTGGGGCGTTTGTGCAGGAGCGATTATTTCGAGTACCTCGAATCGACCGGAACCAACAGCTACGTGTTTTACAGCGGCGAACCCGGTGACCGCTGGGCGGGATTGTTGGGCAGCGACTGCGTGATTGAGGTTCCGGCAGTGTGGCGGTATATCAGCGCCTTTAGTGATGGCTTTGCGGTAGCCTCAACCGACGGCGAATCCTATTTTTTGATTGACCCGGAAGGCCAACAATACCTGAAAGAAGAGGGCTTTCGGCAAATGGCTCCACCAATAAACGGTTTTGTGCTTGCCCGAAATACCGAAGAGCAGGTAATTTATTCGGTTGATGACTTTAAGCAAGCGGTAGAGCGTTTACCGGTGCAGTTCAATGTGAAGCTTTTACCCTTAAAATAGGGCCTACTGAAAAACACTCAATGAGTTTATTGCAAGCGGTTTAGCAACTGTTTGAACCGAATTAAGTGCAAGGTTTTTACCGCTGTTTTCTCGATTCCTGTGCAGATAATCTTCCAAACTCTTAAACATTTCGTTAGCCAGAAATACATCATCTGCTTCGTTGCCCGCGGCTCGCAGTATTCGTATACAGCTTCGCCTTGTCGCCTTGCATCTGATGCGTTTCTGACTTTTTCAGTAGGCCCTAAAATAAGCCTTGGCTTTATGAGGGTTAGGGTTTGGATGACTGTACGCTTCAGGTTGGGCATAAGAGAGAAATTTATTTCTAATTTGACCCGGATTTTGGGGGATTTTAATTCACCGGAAGTCTCAATCCATAATTTGATCTCATGAACACCACAGCAATGGGGAAAACAACTGTTTTATTGGGCCGGATAAACTGTAAGGAAACAACTTCGGATTCAGAAATTTGTTGGGGTTTTAAGTCCATGGGTTTACGATTTAGGTTTGGGAAAAATTTCCCTTCAATACTCGGTAAATGATGATGCGTTTCCTGTTTTTTTACCTTTTCTCGTGTGTTGCCAGTATTGGCATTTCACAACGCGAATACCTCAACTATTCGAATGTAAATGGCGTTCACACCATATCGGTTTCTGATGGCGAATACAAGATTCGTTTCCTCAACCGGGGAGCTGTAGAAACAGCGTTTATTGCCCAAGGTCTGGCCAATGAGCCTTCGCATGCTGTAGTGGATAACTCGGTTTTTCGGGAGGTGGAAGTAAAGAATCTTCCCGATAAAATCGAGCTGGCCTCAGATTTCATGCGGGTTGTAGTAAAAACCAAACCTTTTGGAATTGCGTACTACAAAGGCAATCAGCTTTTAACCGAAGAGCTTACGGCCAAGAAAAGCGAAAACGAGGTTCAAATAAAACTCAGCCTCAACGCGCAAGAATTCCTGATGGGCGGTGGTTCGCGTGTTTTGGGCATGAATCGAAGGGGGAATCTGCTTCAGCTCTACAACAGGGCTCACTACGGCTATGAGACACGGTCGGAGTTGATGAATTTTTGCATTCCCTTGTATGTATCGTCAGATTTGTATGGAGTGCATTTCGACAATACCTGGGTTGGCTCTTTGGATTTAGACAGCAAAAAACAAAACGCCACCACATTTACTGCCGAGGGTGGCTCGGTTCGTTATCAGGTTTTTGCCGCCGAAAACTGGAAGGGTTTATTGAAAAACTACACCCAAATAACCGGACGACAGCCTTTGCCGCCGCGCTATGCCTTGGGGAATTTCTCAAGCAGGTTTGGTTATCACTCTCAGAAAGAGGCCGAAAAAACGATTGCCGCATTTGAGAAAGAGAACATTCCTGTAGATGCGATTATTTTCGATTTGTACTGGTTCGGAAACGCCATCAAAGGAACCATGGGAAATCTGGAAGTGTTGCGCGACAGCTTTCCGGAGTTTGAAAAAATGATTGCCGATTTTTCAAAAAAGGGCATTCAAACCATTTTAATTACCGAGCCATTTATTTTAAACTCTTCTTCGAAGTGGAGTGAAGCCGTTGAAAAAGGTATTCTGGCCACCGATTCTTCAGGAAAACCGGCTGTTTACGAGTTTTATTTTGGCACAACGGGCTTGATTGATTTGGATAAACCGAAAGCCAGAAATTGGTTTTGGGAAGTGTATGACCGCTACATAAAACTCGGCGTTACCGGCTGGTGGGGCGACTTAGGCGAGCCCGAGGTGCATCCAAAATGGGTGCAACATGCCTCCGGGCCGGCGCATAAGGTGCACAATGTGTACGGGCATCAATGGGCGGCCTTGCTGGCAGAAAAGTATGCTGAGTATTACCCGAACACGCGCCCATTTCTGTTGATGCGGGCCGGTTACTCGGGTTCGCAACGGCTCGGAATGATACCCTGGTCGGGCGATGTGAACCGAACATGGGGCGGATTGAAGGCCCAGCCGGAAATTGCCCTTCAAATGGGCTTACAAGGTTTGGGCTACATGCACTCTGACCTTGGAGGCTTTGCCGGTGCCAATTTAGACGACGAGTTATACGTACGATGGCTGCAATATGGCGTGTTTCAGCCTATTTACCGACCGCATGCCCAGGAAGAAGTGCCTTCGGAGCCCGTATTTAGAAGCGAACAGGCCAAAAAACTGGCCCGCAAAGCCATTTTGGAACGTTACCAGCTCTTGCCTTACAATTACACGTTGGCCTTCGAAAACAACCAGCACGGAACGCCCCTGATGCGCCCACTGTTTTTTGAGGAACCCGAAAACTTATCGTTGTATGGCAATGCAGAAGGTTATTTGTGGGGTGATGACTTTCTGGTGTACCCTGTAACCGACGCCAAACTCCAGGAGAAAACGGTTTATTTCCCCAAAGGAAGCCGTTGGATTGACTACTACAACCCTACAAAAGTGTATGAAGGAGGGCAAACGCTTGCGGTTAAAATGGCTGAGGAGCACATTCCGGTATTTGTGCGCTCGGGGTCTGTAATTCCCAACAGTGCTGATTTAAATGCAGGAAATGCCCGGATGGAAAACATCACGCTGAACTATTATTATGATAAAAATTCGGCCACACAATCGACTGTTTATTTCGATGATGGCGTAACGGCAAAAGCCTATGAAAAAGGGGCTTTTGAGTTGTGGACAATCACGGGTAAACAAGGCGAAAATTCATTGGTGTTGAAGTCGGAAAAAGGCCAGGCTTTTGAGGCCATCCGGCGAACAGTCACTTTAAAGATACAGGGAGCTCCGGCGTCGCTGAAAAACATCCAAATCAATGGGAAGAAAGTGAAAAACTCGGCTAAAACCGAGGCTGAAATTCCCACTTTTTCCTTCGAAATTTCATCTGGACAAGTCATTCAAATTGAGTTTAAACCATGAGACTTACACAAATTGCCTTAGTCGGGTTGTTCATTTTTATTGCTTCGTGTAAGTCGTCGGAGCGGGCCGCTAGAATTTCTCAAAAGCAGCCTTTTGTGTGGGAAGCGGCGAATGTGTATTTTTTGCTGACCGACCGTTTTTACGACGGAAACAGCCAAAAGACCCTGTACTTAAACCGCACCAAGGAAACCGGCAAGCTGCGAGGCTTTGAGGGCGGAAATTTGAAAGGCGTAATTCAAAAAATGAAGTCGGGCTATTTTGAAGAGCTTGGCATTAATGCCATTTGGATGACCCCATTGGTGGAGCAGATTCATGATGGCACTGATGAAGGAACGGGGTTTACCTATGGTTTTCACGGCTATTGGGCCAAAGACTGGACGCGCCTAGACCCCAATTTTGGCACCGAAGCAGACTTGGCAGAATTGGTAAAACTGGCGCACAGCAAGGGCATCCGTATCATTCTTGATGGTGTTGTAAACCACACCGGGCCTGTAACGCCCATCGACCCGGTTTGGCCGGATTCGTGGGTTCGAACCAGTCCGAAGTGCCTTTACCAAACCTACGAAAACACGATTTCTTGCACGCTGGTGGAGAATCTTCCGGATGTGAAAACAGAGTCGGAAACCAATGTAGAACTTCCACCTGCACTTATCGATAAGTGGAAGCGTGAAGGCCGCTATGAAAGCGAAATGGCCTCACTCGATAAGTTCTTTCAGGAAACAGGTTACCCACGCGCTCCGAAATACTATATCATCAAGTGGCTTTCGGATTATGTAGTGAAATTCGGTATTGACGGATACCGCGTAGATACGGCCAAACACACCGAAGAGGAGGTTTGGGCGGCGCTAAAAAAAGTGTGCAGCGCTGCTTTTGAACAATGGAAAAAACAAAATCCGGCTGAAGTGCTCGACAATCAACCATTCTACATGATTGGTGAGGTTTACAATTACAGCATTCACGACGCCCGTCAATTTAAATTCTCGGATAAAACGGTCGACTATTTTTCCAATGGATTTGACAACCTCATTAATTTCTCATTTAAAAGCGATGCAAACAAACCGTATGAAGCGCTCTTCGCTCAGTACAACAACTATTTGCAGAGCGCGCTGAAGGGAAAAAGTGTGATGAATTATGTGTCGTCGCACGATGATGGAGGGCCGTTCGATAAGCAGCGGAAAAAACCCTTTGAATCGGCTACAAAACTGCTGCTTTGTCCGGGAGTTGCGCAAATCTATTATGGCGATGAAACGGCGCGGCCACTCGACATTCCAGGTACTCAGGGCGATGCTACGTTACGGTCGTTTATGAATTGGAACGATTTGGCCCAAAATGAGAATACGCAAGCCATTTTTAAGCACTGGAAAAAGCTGGCTCAGTTCCGTAAAAATCACCCTTCGATTGGGGCCGGGACGCATCAGCAAATTGCCTCCAAAAGCGGATATATCTTCAAACGTAGCTATCAAACCGGCGGCTTTATCGATGCCGTTGTGGTGGGTTTAGAATTGCCGGAAGGGAAAAAGGAAATTCCGGTTTCGGGTGTTTTCAGCGATGGACAGAAATTGCGCGATGCCTATTCGGGGAAAACAACGGTGGTGAAAAATGGGCAGGTAATGCTCGAAACCCCCTACCCTATTGTTTTGCTGGAAGCTCGCTAGGGAGGTTAACCATCGGCTTGACACGCGCAGTTGCAGCGAAAGATCCGGTCATCCGCGGAGCGGGCAAATAACCTTAACCCTTGGCGAAGGCAGAAATTTGGTGCAAATAATCGGCGGTTTTGAGCAAACGACTGCCGTACCACGAAAAGGCTTCACCATCGACCAATAAAACCTTGGAATTCGGGAGCTTGGCGCGAAACCAGGCAAGGTGCTCTTCTTTGAACGGGTATGGCTCGGAAGACAAAAAAACAAATCGAGGCGACAGTTCGAGCAATTCTGCTTCGGTGATTTCGGGGTAGCGGCTCTGGCGATTTGCGCAAACATTCACAAAACCAAGCCTTTGCAGCATGTCGTGAATGAAGGTTTGGTGGTTTACGCTCATCCACGGCGACCTCCAAATCAAATACAGGCAGGTGGCATTGGTCAAACCCGCTGGCGGGAAATGCAGTCGGTTTTGAAGGTTGACGACTAATTGATTCCCGGCTTCTTCGCGGCCGCAAAGCAAAGAGAGTTGTTGAATCATGTTGAGCGCTTGCTCCAGATTCTGAATGTCGGAAATCCACACCGGGAATTCTTGCTCCAGTTCTTCAATCTGCGCTCGGGTGTTCTCTTCTTTGTTGGCGATGACCAAATCGGGGCGGAGTGCACGGATGCGTTCAAGGTTTAAGTTTTTGGTGCCACCGACCCTTGTTTTGCTTCTAAACCAATTTTCAGGGTGGATGCAAAACTTGGTGATGCCGATTACCTCCTCTTCCAGGCCCAAATCGGCCAGCAGCTCTGTTTGTGAGGGCACAACAGAAACAATCCGTTTGGGCGGAAGAGCAAGCCGAACTTCGCGGCCCATCTGATCGGTGAACCGCAGCATGTTGCTTAACCTAAGGCTTCGATTATGTCGTACTTGGTAATGATGTGCACGCGCCCCAGCATGTCGCGCACCAGCACGGCGTCGTTGTCGCGGTGGATGGCCTTAGAGATTTCCTCAATGCGTGCCGAGGCCGGAACGAACGGATAGGGCTTTTGCATAAGTTGCTCTACAGAGGCCTGGCGAAGCTCGGGGTTCTCGCAAATACTGGCGTATAAATGACTGTCGTTCAGGCTACCTACAAACTCGTCGCCTTGCTTTACAGGCAGCTGAGAAATGTCGTATTTCCGCATTTTCTCAAATGCGCTTTGTACTGTATCGGAAACCTCTGCGGTTACCAAATTGAGGTGCTTGTGGCGTTCGATAAGGTCGATGGCGCGGGGCGATTTCTCTTCGAGGAAGCCACGGTCGCGCATCCAGTCATCATTAAACATTTTACCCAGGTAGCGCGTGCCATGGTCGTGGAAGATGACTACCACCACATCGCCTTCTTTGAAGCGGTCTTTCATCTGTAACAATCCGGCCATGGCCGAACCGGCTGAGTTTCCAGCGAAAATGCCTTCTTCGCGTGGAATTCTGCGGGTCATGATGGCCGCATCTTTATCGCTTACCTTTTCGAAATGGTCGATGATGTTAAAGTCGACGTTGGCCGGCAGAAAGTCTTCACCAATACCTTCGGTGATGTATGGATAAATTTCGTTCTTGTCGAAAATGCCGGTTTCCTTGTATTTCTTAAACACCGAGCCATACGTATCGATGCCCAGCACCTGAATATTGGGGTTTTTCTCTTTGAGGTATTTGCCGGTTCCGCAAATGGTGCCGCCGGTGCCTACACCCACAACAAGGTGAGTGACTTTCCCCTCGGTTTGTTCCCAGATTTCAGGGCCGGTTTGTTCGTAATGGGCTACGGCATTGCTGGGATTGTCGTATTGATTGGGTTTCCAGGCGTTGGGAATTTCGCGTTCAAGCCTGCTCGAAACCGAGTAGTATGAGCTGGGGTCTTCGGGCTCGACGTTGGTTGGACAAACAATTACCTCAGCGCCGAAAGCACGCAGGGCGTCTACTTTCTCCTTCGATTGCTTATCGGTAGTGGTAAAAATGCATTTGTATCCTTTAATTACCGCAGCAATGGCGAGGCCCATACCGGTGTTGCCCGAAGTGCCTTCGATAATCGTTCCGCCGGGTTTCAGTCGGCCATCACGCTCGGCGTCTTCAATCATCTTGAGCGCCATGCGGTCTTTGATGGAATTGCCCGGATTGGTAGTTTCCACTTTCACCAGCACAGTGGCCGGAATGTCTTTGGTGATGCGGTTGATCTTAACCAGCGGCGTGTTTCCGATGGTCTCGAGAATCGAGTTAAAATACATGCCGCAAAGGTAGTATTTCGGTCTTTTAACCTTGGCAATTTATTTCAACACCCTTACAAAACAATGTTCACCATGCGGCCGGCTACCACAATCACCTTTTTAGGCTGCCCGCCATTGAGCCATTTTGAGGCTTCTTCATGCCCAAGGGCCAAAGCCTGCACTTCGGCTTGCGGCATTTCGGCCGGAACTTGAATCTGGTAGCGGGTTTTACCATTAAAGGCCACCGGATAGGTTACCTTGCTTTCGCGGATGAACTCCTCTTTCCACTCAGGAAAACGGGCATTCACCACCGAACCTTGTCCGCCCGAGGCCTGCCAGAGTTCTTCGGCAATGTGGGGCGCATAGGGCGAGAGAATAATGAGGAAATCTTGTAATACCGAACGCTTGCGGCATTTTAGCTCGTGCAATTCGTTCACACAAATCATGAAGGTACTCACTGAAGTATTGAAGGAGAAACGCTCGATGTCTTCTTCGACCTTACGGATGGTTTTGTGCAAAATGCGCAGCTCCTCTTCGGTGGCAGACTCATCGCTAAGCTTTATGCCACCCTGTTCGTTGTAGAAAAGGTTCCACAACTTTTTGAAAAAGCGGTAAACACCTTCGATTCCGTTGGTATTCCAGGGTTTCGACTGCTCGAGTGGACCGAGAAACATCTCGTACAGACGCAGGGTGTCGGCCCCGTACTCGGCAATGATGTCGTCGGGGTTTACTACGTTGTACTTGGATTTCGACATTTTTTCAACTTCCACTCCGCACACATATTGGCCATCAGCGTTCAGCACAAATTCCACATTGTTGTTTTCTGGCCGCCAACGGCGGAAGGCTTCCGTGTCGAGTACATCGTTCCTCACAATGTTCACGTCCACATGAAGCGGAATGGTTTTCACATCAGGGTTTTGCTGAATTAGGTCGGCCGAGATGTATTTGTTTTCACCACTAATGCGGTACACAAAATTCGAACGCCCCAAAATCATTCCTTGGTTAATCAGCTTCCGGAAAGGCTCGTTCTTGGTTACTTCGCCGCGGTCGAAGAGGAATTTCTGCCAGAATCGGGCGTACAGCAGGTGCCCCACGGCATGTTCGGTGCCGCCGATGTACACATCTACATCCTGCCAGTAGGCTTCAGCCTCCCGACCCACAAAACGCTTGGTATTTTGGGCATCCATGTAGCGAAGGAAATACCAGCTTGAGCCTGCGTAGCCGGGCATGGTGTCGGTTTCGCGGCGCCCGCTTGGGGTTTCGAGCCAGTGGGTGGCTTTGGCCAAGGGGCTTTCGGGCTGACCTGTCGGTTTGAAGTCGTCCATTACCGGCAGCTCCAATGGGAGTTCGTTTTCGTTGAGGGCATAAGCCACCCCGTTGCGGTATTCGATTGGGAAGGGTTCGCCCCAATATCGTTGGCGACTAAAGCCGGCATCACGCAAACGGTAGTTTACCTTGCCTTTTCCAATGCCTTTGGCTTCGATTTCCTGCACCGCGCGGCGGATGGCTTCATGGCCGGTGAGGCCATTTAAAAACCCTGAGTTTTTCAGCTTTGCATCTTTGGTGGGGTCGGCCGCTTCGCTGATGTCGATGCCTTCGTGTATTTCGGTCATAGGAATACCGAAATGTTTGGCAAAATCCCAGTCGCGCTGGTCGCCTGCAGGAACAGCCATCACCGCCCCGGTGCCATAACCGGCCAGCACATAATCGCCCACCCAAACCGGAATGGGTTTTCCGGTAAACGGGTGGATGGCATAGGCTCCGGTGAACTCACCACTGATGCGTTTCACTTCCGACATGCGTTCGCGTTCGCTGCGGTTGCGGGCAACGGCGACGTAGGCTTCAACGGCCGCCTTTTGTTCGGCGGTGGTGATTTCGGCTACAAGCTCATGTTCAGGTGCAAGGGTGAGGAAGTCGACACCGAAGAGGGTGTCGGGGCGGGTGGTGAAGACTTCGATGAACCTCTCCCCCGACCCCTCTCCACGGGGAGAGGGGAGAATTTGGCCTTGACCTAAGCCTTTCGATGTGACTTGAAGTGGTTGTGGTGACTCGGAGTTTTCGTGAGACGTCTCCCCCGACCCCTCTCCACGGGGAGAGGGGAGAATTTCGCCCAGCCCGAAGCCTTTCGATGCTCCTTCAGGCGGTTGTGGTGACTCGGAGTTTTCGTGAAACCTCTCCCCCGACCCCTCTCCACGGGGAGAGGGGAGAATTTCGCCCAGTACTAAGCCTTTCGATGCACCTTCAGGCGGTTGTGGTGACTCAGAGTTTTCGTGAAACCTCTCCCCCGACCCCTCTCCACGGGGAGAGGGGAGAATTTCGCCCTGTACTAAGCCTTTCGATGTGACTTGAAGTGGTTGTGGTGACTCGGGGTTTTCGTTAGACCTCTCCCCCGACCCCTCTCCACGGGGAGAGGGGAGAATTTCGCCCTGTACTAAGCCTTTCGATGTGACTTGAAGTGATTGTGGTGATTCGGGGTTCTCGAAAAAGGTAAATCCGGAACCTGGTGTTGCCGAATATTCTCCATCGGGTTCCTCGACTGAATGATATTGCTCCAGCTTCGGGAAGAATCCACGCCGTTTACATTCATCCACAATTTTATCGACTACTAGAAATACATCGCCGTCAACTTCATCGTTTGAAAAACGAATTACCTCAAAGCCATGGTTATTCAATTCAGAGGTTCTTCCTTCATCGGCTTCTTTTTGACTGTTGTGTACATTGCCATCAACCTCAATTACAAGTCCAGCAGATAAACACACAAAATCAACAATAAAACCAGCAATTATATGCTGTCTCCTGAATTTGTATCCGGATTTACCTGCGCGAAGCTGCTCCCAAAGGCGTTTTTCCGAAGGTGTCATGTTTGACCTCATTTCCTTTGCCTTCGCAATAAGGCTCATCCACGCTTTCGGATTAGCATGGTGGTATGGGTTTAAAGGGTCTTCTACACTGTTGTGACTGTAAGCTGAGGTGTCATTATCGACTGTTCCCCGCTCTTGTCCTCCGGAATTTTGGATGCCTATTCCTGAGGCTGCCACGGAGGCTGTTCCCCTCTCCTGTGGAGAGGGGTTAGGGGAGAGGTAAAACTTGACCATCGCTCCTTCCGACTTCCCAATCCAGTTGCGTTGCATTTCCTTCATCGAGTCGGTCCAGTCGAGGCTTTCTAAGTCGGAAAGCAAGCGCTCGGCGTAGGCGGTGATGCGCAAGAACCACTGACGCATTTTGCGCTTTTCTACCGGATGACCGCCGCGTTCGCTTAGTCCGTCTTTCACCTCATCGTTGGCCAGCACCGTGCCCAGGGCCTCACACCAGTTAACCGTGGCATAGTCGAGGTAAGCTAATCGGTATTGCATTACAATGTGGCGACGAGCGGCTTCGTCCATGTTGGCCCAATCGCCGGCGCTGAAAGGCTCGTGTTCGCCACAGGCACCATTTACGCCGGCACTTCCGCCGGAGGCGAAACGCAGTTCCAACTCAGCAATCGGCTCGGCCTTTTGGGTTTCGTTGTTAAACCAGCAATTGAACAGCTGCAGGAAAATCCACTGCGTCCATTTGTAATACTGAGGGTCGGAGGTATTCACTTCGCGATTCCAGTCGTAACAAAAGCCAATATTATTGAGCTGTTCCTTGTAACGGGCGATGTTCTCAGCGGTAGTATCGGCCGGGTGGCGGCCGGTTTGGATGGCATACTGCTCAGCCGGCAAACCAAAGGCATCAAAACCCATTGGATGCAGCACATTGAAGCCTTTTAAGCGTTTGAACCGCGAAACAATATCGGAGGCGATGTAGCCCAAAGGGTGCCCCACGTGCAGTCCGGCACCTGATGGGTAAGGGAACATGTCGAGTACATAATACTTCGGCTTTGAAGGATCAACCTCAGTTTTGTACAAGCCTTGCTCGCGCCACTTTTGCTGCCACTTCTGCGCTATTTCGCGGAAATTCGGTTCCATAATCTAGGTGTATTCGGGCGGCAAAGGTAAGAAGGCCATTTGGCTTTTACCTGTTCAAATGGCTGTTAATAGATGAACAAATCAACTACCTCGTTGAGGCTTGCTCTGGTTATCTTTGCCCCAACATGACCGCTGAACAATCTTTCCAAAAGCGTCGACTGCGTTCCTCCTACTTCACCTCTGTGGTAAGCATTGCCATGGTGTTGTTTATGCTGGGACTGATGGGTTTATTGCTCATCAATGCCCGCAAGCTTACCGATGTAACCCGCGAAGCATTTACCGTTACCCTGTTTTTTCGCGATTCGGTCGACGACGCCCGGGTGCAGCAGTTTAGCGACTCCCTGAGACGTCTCGATTTTGTGAAATCAACCACCTTTACCACCCGTGAGCAGGCCGCCGAAAACTTCAGCAAGGAGCTCGGTGAGGATTTTGTTGATTTTCTGGGTTACAACCCGCTTCCTCCCTCGGTAGATGTGAACTTCAAGCCTGAGTTTGCCAACAGCGCCTATTTCGCCAAAACCGAGCGCGAATGGCTGGCCAATCCCATGGTTGAGCAGGTTAGCTATCCACGCAATCTGATCAATAAGATTGTCGACAACATGCAAAAGCTCAGCTGGTTCTTTCTCGCCTTTGGAGCGGTGCTAACATTGATTGCTGTTACGCTCATCAACAATACCATTCGACTGGCGATTTATTCCAAGCGATTTCTCATAAAAACCATGCTGCTTGTAGGTGCCACGGCCGGCTTTGTAAGAGGTCCGTTTTTACGCACCGGCCTATTGCAAGGTTTTGTAGGAGGAATCATCGCCGTTCTGCTCATTGCCGGAGTGCTGCTGCTGGCCGAATCGCGCATTGAAGGTTTGCGCGAAATTCGCGACTTGAAGCTTTTAGGCCTACTTGCCGGAGGAGTTGTGGTTGGAGGTATTATTTTGTCGTGGATTTGTACTTTCTTTGCCGTTCGCAAATACCTGAATCTGAAAACCGATTCGCTTTACTAATGCCATCATGAGTTCGGAAAACAACAACAAAGGCTTCGTTTTTGGCCCAACCAACTTTAAAATTCTGATTGCCGGATTGGTCGTAATCCTCATCGGGTTTCTGTTAATGACCGGTGGTGGTTCTGATGACCCGAATGTTTTCAACCCTGAAATCTTCTCCACCCAACGCATCACCGTTGCGCCGATCGTTGTACTTATCGGCTTTGCCATTGAAGTAGTAGCGATTCTCTACAAACCCCGCAAGTAATCCATGAGCTGGATTGAGGCTCTTCTTATTGCCATTGTTGAAGGGCTTACCGAATTTCTTCCCGTTTCTTCGACCGGCCACATGATTATTACGGAGGCCTTACTCGGCATAGAGTCGGACGAGTTCTCCAAACTTTTTACGGTGAATATCCAGTTCGGAGCCATACTCTCGGTGTTGGTACTCTACTGGAAGCGGTTTTTGAAAAACTTTAGCTTTTACTACAAACTTATTGTGGCCTTTATTCCGGCGGCGATTCTCGGTTTTCTGCTTGGCGACACCATCGATGCATTGCTCGAAAGCCCGCTTGTTGTTGCTGTTTCACTGCTTCTGGGAGGCATCGTTCTGCTCTATATCGACCGTTGGTTCCCCTCCAATCCGGTAACCTACGAAGATGCCCTTGACGACCCCAACCGCCACGCCGATGATGTTGAAATAACCTACCCAAAAGCCTTCATGATTGGCTTGTTTCAGTGCATCGCACTCATTCCCGGTGTATCACGCTCTGCGGCAACCATTATTGGAGGCCTTTCGCAAAAAATCTCCCGGAAAAACGCCGCCGAATTCTCCTTTTTCCTCGCTGTACCCACCATGGCTGCGGCTTCGGGCTATAAGTTGCTCAAGCTGGTGCTCGACCAAAAAACCGAGGTCATCACCAACAACCTTGGCATTCTACTCTTTGGTAACCTGGTGGCTTTTCTGGTAGCCATGGCCGCCATACGCTTTTTCATCAGCTACCTGACTAAACACGGTTTTCGCGTTTTCGGATGGTACCGTATTGTGGTTGGAAGCCTGCTACTGTTGCTCATGGCTTTTGGCGTTGAACTTTCTGTATTATGAATCCAGCCAATGCGCCCCTAACGCCCTTTCAGGAGGGTAAACTCCTGCTCATCGACAAGCCGCTTGGCTGGACATCCTTCGACCTTGTGAATAAAGTCCGCATCAGCATTGAAATGCACTTCGGGCTCAAAAAGCGAAGCCTGAAAGTGGGCCATGCCGGCACGCTCGACCCACTGGCCACCGGACTCATGCTGGTGTGTACCGGACGGATGACCAAGCAAATGGACCAGTTTATTGGTTTACCCAAAGCATACACCGGAACCTTCGTATTGGGGGCCACAACGGCCTCTTTCGACTTAGAAAAGGAAGTTGAGGGCCATTTCCCAACAGCCCATCTAACGGATGATGCCATCCGCGGAGCGGCCAAAACCTTTATAGGCCAACACGAACAGGAGCCGCCGGTATTCTCGGCCAAAAAAATCGATGGAACCCGCGCCTACGAGTTTGCCAGAGAAGGCAAGGAGGTGGAAATGCGCAAAGCCAGTATCGAGATTACGCACATGGAAATTACCCGGATTGAGCTGCCCGAGGTTGATTTTGCCGTAGCCTGCAGCAAAGGCACGTACATCCGTTCGCTGGCCCGCGATTTTGGACAAGCTCTCCAAACCGGAGCATACCTGAGTGCCTTGCGGAGAACGTCGATTGGTGATTATACTGTTGCCAATGCACTGAGCGTGAACGGTCTGAAAGAAATGCTCATACGTGAGCACCCGCGCCTTACACCATGATTCGTTAAACGAACCCAAACCATTGCGCATTTTTTGCCAATTTGCGCACCCAAATATTGCTTCACACCATGGTCAATATCGAAACCACCTCATTTGAAGGACACA
This sequence comes from Bacteroidota bacterium, assembly GCA_027483445.1. GTDB lineage: Bacteria > Bacteroidota > Bacteroidia > M30B66 > M30B66 > CAMCXT01. Next base: position 114,101 of record JAIXUS010000034.1, read on the forward strand.
AAGCATTAATCCGTGTTGATTTTAATGTTCCATTGAACGATCAATTTCAGGTTACCGACAATACCCGAATTCGGGCCGCAGTGCCAACCATTCTCAAGATTGTTGAGCAAGGAGGAAGCGTGATTTTGATGTCGCATTTAGGTCGCCCAAAAAGCGGCCCCGAAGATCAATTTTCGCTGCGCCATATTGTTTCAGAAGTGTCGACATTGCTGGGGCGTGAAGTGAAATTCGCGAACGATTGCATTGGTCCTGTGGCCGAAGAAGCCGCGGCCAATCTAAAGCCCGGCGAGGTGCTTTTGCTCGAAAATCTCCGGTTTTACAAAGAAGAAGAGAAAGGTGATGTGGCCTTTGCCGAAAAACTGTCGAAGCTCGGAAGCATTTACGTAAACGACGCCTTTGGAACGGCCCACCGTGCTCATGCATCAACGGCGGTAATTGCACAGTTTTTCCCGCAGAACAAGCTATTTGGTTATGTGATGCAGGGCGAAATTGATGCGATCGACAAAGTGCTGAAACACCCCGTTCGTCCATTTACGGCCATTATGGGCGGTGCCAAGGTGAGCAGCAAAATTTCAATCATCGAGAATGTGTTGGGTAAAGTAAACCATCTTATTGTTGGAGGTGGGATGACCTTCACGTTTATCAAGGCTTTGGGCGGAAAAACAGGAGCTTCGCTTGTAGAACAAGAGCAACTGGAGCTAGCTCTGGAACTGCTGAAAAAAGCGGAGTCTATGGGCGTGCAGATACACCTGCCTGTGGATGCCATTATTGCCGACCGATTTGCCAACGATGCCCAAACCAAAACGGTGAACATTCGCGAGATTCCCGACGGCTGGATGGGCCTCGACATTGGACCGGAAACCGAAAAACAGTTTGATGCCATCATTCAAAGCTCCGGAACCCTGTTGTGGAACGGCCCGATGGGTGTTTTCGAAATGAGCAGTTTTGAACACGGCACACGCAGCGTGGGCGAATCTATTGCGCAGGCAACAGCTAAAGGCGCCTACTCGCTCGTTGGAGGCGGCGACTCGGTAGCGGCTGTGAACCAGTTTGGCCTGGCCGAGCAGGTGAGCTACGTTTCTACAGGCGGTGGAGCCCTCCTTGAATACATGGAAGGCATTGAGCTTCCGGGCGTTGCAGCCATTCGGAGCTAAACCTTCAGGCAGAGTCAAATTCATTTCTGCCAACACAAGGCTGGCTCTTGAAGTAGAGCCCGCGTAGGGCTAAGTGATGCATGCTCACGCACTCTTTCAAACCTAATGATTGAGCATTGTATAGGCCTATGCATTAGATAAGGCCCACAAAAAATTGAGAAATACAATCCAAGCTCCGCTGATGGCCGCTCAGAGTAATCCATGCAGAGACACCCAGAATCTTCTCAAACAGGCTGAGTTGCTGAATAATCAAAATCCGAGCACAGCCTGAAGGGCATAGGCTTTTGATCGATACTCGTTTAGTAATTGCTGAAATTAAATAAATGTCCGCCTTTGGAAACCATGTTGTTCACCGGATTGAGAGTCATTACAGGAATGGCCTCGGGGTTGGCAATCACATTTTGCTCGTAGGGCCCGATGATGTAATGACTGAACTCCTTCTCCTGATTGGTCATGATAATAATCAGGTCGGCCTCTTTATTTTTGGCAAAGGCAATCGTTTCTTTAGTAAAATCGCCTTTCGGTGCTTTCGACACCTCAAAGGCGCAACCGCGTTCGCGAAGGTAGTTTTCGGCATAGGCAATATTGTTGTTTACCGCGCGGGCCGCATACTCGTCAGACTCGTGGTCGGCTAAAATGTGCAGAAACGACTTGAAAACCTTGGCCAACTCAACGGCCCAAACCAGCTTTTGCTTGGTTTCGCGGGAGAAGTCGATCGGTAAAATGATGTTTTTGTAGCCATGCGAAAGCATCGCCTTCTTCTGCACCACCACAAACGGACGATTGGCATTGGTAATTACGCGAAGGGCCTTGCTTCCCACAACGTGCTGCATGCCAATAACGCCATGGGTTCCCATCACCACCAGAGCGGCATTTAGTTCATCGGCAATGCTGCCAATGGTGTCGAAAATATTGCCCCTCCGTGTTACAAAAGTGGTTTCAATACCCGAAGCCTGTTGGTTTTTCTCGGCAGCCTGCTTGAGTTTAGCCTGGGCCTCTTCTTCCTTTTGGTCTTTAGACTTAGCGCTTTCTAAAAGACCTGTTTCAACCACATGCAACAGGCAGATGGTTTTGTTAAACAGCTTAGCCAGTTCGCTGGCGTGCTGCATGGCAAAGCCGGCCACCTCTGTGAAATCGGTTGGAACGAGAATTAAATTAGAGTCGATGGGCTTTATGATATTCTTCATGGGTGCTTTAAGAATTCGGTGAGTTAAGGCTTCCAGATTCGAGCTGGTATAAATAACCAAGCTTAACCGGCTCGCGGTACTGGCGGCAAAATTGGGTGAAATATCGGTGTTGCTTGAGAAAAGAAATTTGAATGCGGTTCCACTGCTCCAGCGAACTCAACTTTCCATTGGCCTGAAGTTCAAGAAACAACTGGTGACCGATGGGGAAAAAGTCATCACGCCCCAGGTAATCAAGATCGGCGTCGCAAAGAATTTCACCGATTCTGCTTTGGGGCGACTGTGGTATTCGAGTAGCCATGATTGCCTTTTCGACCTCGGCCCTTTCCTCATCCGAAAGCTGCAACTGAGCAAGGTATGGGGCAGCAAAACGACAGCTATACTCCTCATGGTCTTCGGCCGAGAGCGTAAACCCGGTATCGTGGAATAAGGCAGCCAGTCGTAGCAGGTAAGTATCTATTAGCGACAAGGATTCGATATTCCCCAGAAACTCTGCCTGCCTGAGTACATCAATTGTATGCTCCGGACTGTGGTAGAACAAAGTCGGGGGTAGCTCATTCCTCAAGCGTTCAATTACTTGATCTCGAACGCTTTGGAAGGCGATTTCAATGTTTTCAATCATGGCTAAAGCCTGAAATTGAGTGGGGCCATATCAGGCCACAAAATAGCGAGAAATAATGAACGGCAGCATCATTCTCCACGTAGGCCAGTCATGCTTAATGTCGGCCCCCCAAATGCCCAGGTCGTGATTGATTCCTTTTCGGTGAAGCAGCGCTGAAAACCTTCGGCTGGCGTTGGGGTCTTCGTAATCGCCGCTGCCCGAGTAAATGTGAATATGCTTGCTCGACCTGATCTTGTCGAGGTACCAGTTATCTTCCAAATTGCTGAGATACTGCTCGGGTGAATTGAAATACACTTGCTCGTCGTGGTAGCCTTTGGTGTATTCCGACAAATCATAAACCCCACTCATACTAATCACGCCCGAAAAGGCGTCGGGGTACTTCAGAAAGAGATTCATCGCGTGCAGCGCCCCAAAACTAGCCCCACAGGTGTAAATGGGTGTTTCCTGGCTAGTGTTTTGACGGATAAATGGAACCACTTCCTGCGCCACATAATCATTAAACTGGTTGTGGCGGATGGCTTTGTGTGGTGGATACATCTCATCGTTGAGCCAGCTTTCGCGGTTAATCGAATTGATAGAAAACACTTTACACACACCTGAATCGACGAAAGGCGCCAACGATTCGAGCAGCTGAAAACGCTCATATTCCAAATAATCGGCGGCGGCTGTTGGAATGAGCAACAACGCGAAACCATAATGGCCATAAACGGCAATGGGCATCTCCTGCTGTAGCGCTTGGCTATACCATTGCGTAGTGTACTTTTGCATACCGTTAATTTTTCCAATAATAAGAAAGCCTCCTGATATTTGAGTCGTGTAGGTATAAATCCCCAAAAAACAAGCGCATGGAAATTTTCTTGGCCCTCGTAGCACTGCTTCTAACCCTCATTGGCATTGCCGGTTGCATTCTTCCGGGGCTTCCCGGCCCTCCAATCAACTTTCTGGCTCTGGTGCTGGTGCATTGGAAAATTGAAGCCTTTTCCCAAACCACGCTATGGATCATGGGAATACTTGCCCTTTTAGTCATCATTCTCGACTATATAATTCCGGTTTGGAGCGCACGCTTGTTTGGCGCTACTCCAACCGGGGTTCGCTGGAGCGTGTATGGTATGCTCCTCGGTTTGCTTTTTACGCCTATCGGCATGATGGCAGGACTATTCATTGGCGCTGTTCTGGGCGACCTGAAAGAGGGTAAATCACCGATAGATGCGCTCAAAGCAGGTGTGGGCTCCTACCTGGGAACCGTGGTGGGTATTGTGATTAAGTGCATCGTAGCACTAATCATTAGCTTTCCGGTTTGGTATGTGCTTTCGTTGAAAGCCTGGCAAGCCATCACAGGCTGATGCCTATGCTTGCCACCGGTTAGGCTTAAACCAGTTTGTTGATGGCTTCTTGCTTCAGTCGCAACTCTGGCCTTGCTTCCCTACGACTCTCGTGCAGTTGGAAAGCCCCGGTAAACAACAGCGACACGCCCGCTTCTTCGAGCTTTACTACCCACTTTTTGAGTTCGGGAAGCACAACCCAACCCCGTCGCACAACCCGCCCCGATGGGTCGGTAAATCGTCTCCAACCGGCCAGCCGGAAATCGGCCGGAAAATCGTCATCAGCGCCAGCCAGCAACAACTCCAGCGAAACATCATCGGCCAAGGGCGAGAGCGAAAGCACCGGTAAATGGGTATAACGATAACTGTAGTTTTCGGCCACCAGCCGCTGTACATCCTTTAAAACCGCAGAACCGGTTGGCAGGCTTCCGGCACCTTTGCCGGAGGTAAACCAAGGACCATTGAACGGGAAATCAAACTGCAAAGCGTTGTTCTCCTGAACGATGGTTCCAAGTCCTTCGCCCACCGGAACCAGCGTAGGCAAAACCCATGATGCAAGCCCCTTTCGGGTTTGAATGCTGCGTGCAACCAAACGAATGCTTTTCCCTTCGAGCAGCGCCAACTCCCGATCGGCACGACTAAGATTACGAATCGAAAACCGCAACACCTCGTTGGGGTCATTGAGCACGCCAAATCCGTGCAGGTTGAGCAAAGTGAGCTTGTAAGCGGCATCCCATCCATCCACATCCGATGATGGATCAGCTTCGGCAAAACCAGCTTGCTGGGCCAGCTGCAGGGCTTCATTGAAGCTTAGACCATCCTGCTCAATCCGGCTCAAAATATAATTCGTGGTTCCATTTAAAATTCCACCAACCGCAACCGGTTTTTCATAGGCGAAATACCGGTCGAGCGTCTGCAACACAGGAATAGAGGCCGCCACAGCCGCTTCGTACAAAAATGGAGTGTTGGTTTGCCGGCTGAGCCGAACAAGGTCTTCTAACTTTTGAGCGATGGCCTTCTTGCTGGCCGATACAACCGGAATTCGCTTCAATAATGCGTTTCTGATGATTTCATAACCGGCCTGCGCATCATTGGTAGCTTCTACCACCAGGTTTATCTGCGCATCTTCCCACACTGTTGCCGGGTCGTAAACCAGCAAATTCTGGGGCACCGATCGTTTCTTGGTTTTCGACTTCACCACCACATATTGTATGGCGATATCGGGATTTTGGCTAGCCTGCAAAAGATTGTAAAATCCTTGTCCAACCACGCCCAAACCAAAAAGGGCTACTTGATATTGAGGTTTTGTGTTCATGCGAAAGTAAGGTGTTTATTAAGCAGAAAATGAGTAATCCCGCGTGCAATAGCGGGCGTTTCTATAAGAAAGCCATCATGCCCGTAAAGCGATTTTATGCTCAGGTAGCGGGCATCGGGAATGAAAAGGGCTAAGAACTGCTGCTCTTCAGGAGGAAAAAGTCCGTCGGAATCGATCGAAAGCACAAGTGTTGAAGCTTTCACACGGCCAAGCGCCTGCTCTATTCCGCCTCTTCCCCGCCCGACGTCATGCGAATCCATGGCATTTAAAAGTATTTCGTAGCTGAAGGCATTGAAGCGGTTGGCCAACTTTCGGCCCTGATGCTGCATGTAGGTGATGGCCTTGCGTTCAAAAATGTTGCCCTCAGCCGTTTCGTCAGCCTGGCTGCGTTGAAAAGCCCCATAAGAACGATAGCTCATCATGGCAATGGCCCGCGCAGCCTCGAGACCGGCCTTACCGGCAAATGGAAGTGGCTCGCCAAAACTGGGGTCGGTTCGCAAGGCCATCCGCTGTGCTTCGTTAAAAGCCACGCCCCACGAAGAATGGCGGGCATTGGTAGCCAGCAGAACAAGGTGCTCAAAGCGTTCAGGCTCCTCGATGGCCCACTCCAAAGCCTGTTGCCCGCCCAGTGAGCCACCCACCAGCATTTTAATCGACCGAATGCCTAAAGATTCAGCCAAACGCTGATGCGCCTTCACCATGTCGCGAATGCTTACCCGGGGAAATTTCCCATACCAGGGCTGACCCGTTTCGGGATTGGTTGAAAGTGGGCCGGTAGTACCATAGCAAGAGCCCAGCACATTGGCACAGATAACCGCAAAGCGTGAGGTGTCGAAAACACATTCGTCGCCCACCATTCCGGGCCACCAGGTTTGCACGTCGCTGTTCGCAGTAAGGGCATGACACACCCAAATCACATTGTCGCGATTTGGGCTGAGCGCCCCAAGAATGTGGTAGCTAATCTCCACACCGGGGAGCACATCACCCGACTCAAACAAAAAAGGCTCAGGAAAGAACGAGGTCTCCACCAGAATCGGTATTAACAGGGTTGATTACGTAATTGAGGGCTTGCAGCAAGTCGGCCTTGAGGTCGATGATGTTTTCGATGCCCACCGACAGTCGGAGCAGCCCTGGCTCAACGCCTGCCGATCGTTGTTCGGCCTCACTAAGCTGCTCATGGGTTGTGCTTGCAGGCTGAATGATGAGCGTTTTGGCATCGCCCACATTGGCCAGGTGAGAAATCAAACGAAGGCGGTTCACCAGGGCATCAGCCTCCTCTTTGCCTCCCTGCAATTTAAAGCTCAGCACGCCGCCAAATCCTCGCTTAAAATACCGGCGGGCCAGAGCGTTGTAGGGCGAAGTGCTCAATCCGGGGTAATTTACGTACTCCACGCCGGGCTGTTCCTGAAGCCATAAGGCCAACTCAAGGGCATTTTGTACGGTGCGCTCTACGCGGAGCGAAAGGGTCTCAAGGCCTTGAATGAGCTGGAAGGCGTTAAATGGCGAGAGCGATGGGCCAAAGTCGCGAAGGCCTTCAACGCGTGCGCGGATGGCAAAAGCAATGTTCGGAAGCCCCAGTGGATTGCCCTCGCCAAATACTTCCCAAAAGCGCAAACCATGATAGCCCGCACTCGGCTCGGTGAATTGCGGGAACTTACCGTTGCCCCAGTTGAACTTGCCCGAATCGATGATTATACCACCCACCGAAGTGCCATGCCCGCCAATCCATTTGGTGGCCGATGCCACAACAACAGCTGCGCCGTATTCAATAGGTCGGAATAAAAATCCCCCCGCGCCAAACGTGTTGTCGACCACCAAAGGAATGTTATACGACGCGGCCAGGCGGGCAATGGCCTCAAAATCGGGTATGTTAAAGCCCGGATTTCCGATGGTTTCTAAATAAATGGCCTTCGTTTTCTCATCGATGAGCGCCTCAAAGGCAGCAACCGTATCGCCATCCGCGAAGCGCACCTCAATACCCAGGCGAGGAAAAGCCACCTTGAATTGGTTGTAGGTTCCTCCATACAAAAAGCTGGTAGATACGAAGTTGTCGCCCGCCTGAAGAATGTTGTTGAGGGCGATAAACTGCGCCGCCTGGCCCGAAGCTACAGCCACTGCCGCAACGCCTCCTTCGAGCGCTGCAATGCGTTGCTCAAACACATCGGTTGTTGGATTCATGATTCGGGTGTAGATGTTTCCAAACTCCTTCAGTCCAAACAGATTGGCTGCGTGTTCGCTCGACTTGAACACGTAAGAAGTGGTTTGATAAATAGGCACTGCCCGCGAAAGTGTTGTGCCATCGGGTTGCTGACCCGCATGAAGTTGAAGTGTTTCAAATTGAAAAGTTGACATATAGATTGGGTTTTAAATGGTTACAAAAAGAAAAACGCCCCTTAGATGCTTAGATCGAAGGGGCGTCGGATTTACGTTGTTCAGCGTGATCAACATCGGCATAGCCGGTCCCCTTGCAAGCGCACATGCTTACAGCAGCAACACATCATGTGTTTTTGTGCAGAGGTTTTGGGGCTATGGGTGAGTTTGGTTTTCATGCAAAAAAAAACCCGGCTTTTAGGGCCGGGCTGGTAGTATGTGGAGTGAGTTTTATCGGATTATTGACCACAACGTTGCCCGGACGCACGAACGTGCATCATCTTGGAACAACAGCAAAGGGCAGTCTGAATCATGACGCAAAAATACATGGAGAATAAGGTTCACTTTAACACTTAGGCATGAAAAATTCTTTATTCAAATGATTTACAGTGGTTTAAATTAATTACGTATGTACTAAATTGTGAAGTGCCGATTGAAGTTCCGGGTGTTTAAACAGGAAACCGGTGCTGCGCAGTTTGGCATTGGAAATTCGGCTTCCTTCGAGCACCACGGCCGACATTTCGCCTAAAACAAGCCGTAGGCCCAGCGATGGAACACCAATCGGGAAAACGGGCTTTTTGAGCACTTTTCCCAGGGTTTGCGTAAATGTGCGGTTGCTGCATTGTTCGGTTGCAGTGGCATTGTATGCGCCACTCCATGCCTCGTTAAAAAGGGCTTCGCGAAAAATGCGGGCGATATCTTCAATATGAATCCATGGAATTTGCTGCTTTCCGGAGCCTAATACTGCACCAAAACCAAACTTAAACGGTTTCATTAACTCGGGCAGTGCGCCGCCGTTGGCATCAAGTACCACGCCGGTTCTGATTTTTACAATACGGTTGGCAACAGACGAAAAGTCATCCGCAGCGGCTTCCCAGCGGCGGCAAGTTTCGCCCATAAAATCGATGGCGGCAGGCTCTTCCTCTAAATGTAACAGCGAGGTAGTTTGCGCTCCATACCAACCAACAGCCGAAGCCGACACAAGCACATTTATGCGTTGCGCCCGTTGCTTCAGTGTATTAAGCAGCAATTGTGCGGAATTAACCCGCGAGTCGAGGATTTCCTGCTTGCGTTTTTCCGTCCATGGCTTATCGGCAATGCCAGCACCAGCGAGGTGAACAATGGCGTCAATCTGATCGAGCGCCTGTTGGTCAATTTCGGCCTTTTCGGGGTTCCAGGTAAATGCTGCATCGTAGGGGTTAATGCGTTGCGCCGATCGGCTGAGCAACACCAAAGTATGTCCGTCGGCCTTAAGCATTTTTGCCAATGCCATCCCCAACAAACCTGCACCACCGGTGATTAAGATTCTTGCCATATGAAAGAAAACCCGTAAAGCTTCACAAATGTTTGCCACCTTCGGTCAAAAGGGATTCCCGGGAGCTTGTTTTTCTTGAAAGAGTAGCTATTTTTGTGTACCTGCTACGACTAATGTGATGAAGAAATTTGAGCAACCCCATTGCACTCAATGTGACGCCAGAAATAGGTCGATATTCTGCGACCTGCGCGGCGAAGAGGTTGAATCGCTTGATGAACACAAAAACTGTGGAATGTATAAAAAAGGCCAACTGATTTTCAATTCAGGAAGCTACCCACACGGTTTGTTTTGTGTTAAATCGGGTAAAATCAAAATTTATCGAACCGGTGATGAAGGCAAGGAGCAAATTGTGCGCTTGGCCAAAGAAGGCGATATTTTGGGATACCGAGCCTTACTCAGTGGCGACCGGTATTCGTCGTCGGCTGAGGCCATCGACGACGCTCAAATTTGCTTTATTCCTAAAACTTCATTCCTCGGTTTGCTCTCGAGTAACGGCACTTTATCGATGCAAATGATGAGACTGCTCTCTGAAGACCTGAAACATGCCGAGCATAAAATTACCGACCTTGCTCAAAAGCCGGTGCGGGAACGTGTGGCCGAAGCCTTACTGTACTTGCATCAAACCTATGGTTTGGAAAATGATGGCATTACGATTAGCGTAACCTTAAGTCGCGAAGACATTGCCAACATTGTTGGAACAGCGACCGAAACCGCCATAAGGTTGCTCAGCGAGTTAAAAAACGACAATATCATCCAACTAAGCGGGAAGAAAATTGCCATTTTGAACCACCGGGAATTGGTGAAAGTGGCCAATGTGAATGATTGAATAAACGGGGGGAATACGTGAAAAAATCGATACTCATTGCTCTTGGAGCCGGAATTTTTGCCTTAGTAGCGGCCACAATCAATGGGTCGGCCACAGAAAAATCAGAATTAAGCGATGATCCGCATGCCTATTTCAGGCAGCTCATTGATGCACATCGTGAACTCGACACCACAGCGCTATTTCTCACTTCACAACGCTGCGAAGGCTGCCACGGTTTCGACCCTTTGGGCCAGGCCAACATTACCGCGGCCGGTTTAGATGTTAACCTATTCGACGACTGGGAAACCTCCATGATGGGCCTTGCAGGTGTAGATCCGCTTTGGAAAGCCAAAGTGCGCCATGAAGTACTCACAAACCCTTCGCATTCGGCCGAACTACAAACACTTTGCACGTCTTGCCACGCCCCGATGGGTCATTTCACCGCCATTTACCGCGGTCAACAGCACTATACACTGGAAGATCTCAGTCAGGACTCCCTCGGGCTTTCAGGCGTTGGCTGCCTGGGTTGCCATAGTATAGGCGAAGATGGCCTTGGCGGCCGATTTACCGGTGATATTCCATACGATACCAGCAGGGTTGCTTATGGCCCCTTTCAAAACCCCATGACAGGCCCCATGCAGCTCTACGTGAACTTTACGCCTGTATACAGTCCGCACGTAAGCAAAGGGCGCTTCTGCTCGCCTTGTCATACCCTGATTTCGAACACTGTAGACCTCAGCGGTCAGCCTACCGGCCAAACCTTTGTTGAGCAGGCAACCTTCCACGAATGGCTCAACTCGGCCTACCCGGAGGAAGACAAGCAGTGCCAGACCTGCCACATGCCCAAGATTGAGGAACCCATTAAGATTGCGAATGGCTACACCGGTTTACCCGGACGTTCACCGTTTAATCTGCACACCTTTACCGGAGCCAACAGCTTTATGGTGAATCTGATTAAGCAAAACAAAGGCGCCTTGGGCGTTACTGCGTCTGATGCCAATTTCGATTCAACGTTGGCGGCCATCACGCAGTTTCTGCGGTTCCAAACCGTGGATCTTTCGCTGGGAGACCCGGTAATTGAGGGCGATTCGGTGACTTTTGAAGTGGAAATTGAAAATAAAGCCGGACATAAATTCCCCACCGGTTATCCGGCGCGTAGAGCCTTTGTATCGTTTGTGGTTACAAACAATTTGGGCGATACTCTCTTTTCGTCGGGTGTGGCAAAATCTAATGGTACAATTCAGGGAATCAACACCCTACCTCAACCCCACTACACGGTAATTACCCGAGAGGATCAGGCACAGATTTACGAAATGATCATGGGCGATGTGAATGGCAACGTAACCACAGTGTTGGAGAGAGGAGCCACACATTTAAAAGACAACAGGATTCCACCATTGGGTTTTGTGAACGACCACCCGGTGTATGACACCGTGCAAATTGTTGGAGAGGCATTCACTGACCCCAATTTTAATCGAAACGGGAACTTCCAGGGAACGGGTAAAGACAAGATTTTCTACAAGTTGCCGATTAATGCCCTGGCCGGGAATGTAAACGTTTCGGCCAAGGTCTACTATCAAGCCGTGCCCCCACACTGGTTAGACGAAATGCGCACCTTTTCGGCCCCTGAAATTGATGCCTTCCTGGCGATGTACGACGCAGCCGATAAGCAAGCCATAGAAATAGCTGAGATTTCACGAACCGACCTCATATTACCGCTCAGTGCGAAGAGTTTTGGTCAGGGGCTGGCGCCGATGGCATTCCCGCAGCCCTCATTTGCCGACGAACCGGTGTTCATTCAATGGAACAAAACCATAACCCGGCTTGAGGCATTTACGATTTCGGGACAAAAAATAAATGTTCGCTATGTTCGCACAAAAGCCGGACAATATCGACTCGAAATGCCCGATGCGGCGGGGGTTTACCTCTTAGCCATCTATTCGGGTAAAGAGCGGCATGTGCTTAAAATTGTACGCCGAACACGTTAATCTCCGGAATTTTTTCACCTTTGATTCTCCCAAAACCGTCACAACAACAAACAACTATGAAATCAACTCTACTCGTCGCAGCAGCCCTGATGTTGTCGGCAACCGCAGCTACGGCGCAGGCTCCGTTTAGCTTTGAAAGCGGAAATTACAAGTTGAGCAACACCAATTTCAGAAGTGGCTGCTCAGTAACTGTAACCGACTGGAATCAGGATGGCCTCGACGATATCATCCGCCTCGACAACGGCAATACAGCCTACGTGGAAGTGCAAAAAACCGGGAATCAATTTGAAACGATTGAACTTGGGCAGATGGCCAGCTCTTCTGCCTGGGCAATGTGTGTGGCCGACTTCGACAAAAACGGCTACCTCGATATTGTAGGAGGCTGGAATGGCAGCTGTCGCGTTTTGATGACCAATAACTCAGGAACCGCAGCCAATCTGGTAACCTTACCAAACTCCAATTTCTTCCTTCAAAATATCACGGCCATCGATGCCAACAACGATGGATGGATTGACCTTTTTACCTGCGACGACAACGGCGAAAGCACCGTTTACATGAATGATGGCACAGGAATCCTGTTTGAATCGTCCATCATCGACTTCGACGTTACCGACACAGATGACTCTGGAAACTATGGCAGCGTGTGGACCGACTTCGACAACGATGGCGACTTAGACCTTTACATTGCCAAGTGTCGCCAGGGCGTGAACAGCCCAACCGACGGCCGACGGATCAACGTAATGTTCGTGAATAACGGCGATGGCACCTTCACCGAAAATGCCGCTGAGTATGGCATTGACGTGGGATGGCAATCGTGGACAGCCAGTTTCGGCGACATCGACAACGATGCCGATCTGGATTTGCTTCTGACCAATCACGACTTTGAGAGCCAGATTTTTGAGAACGATGGGAATGGCTACTATACCGATGTAACGGCTACTTCAGGTTTCGACATTACCGACATGACTCCCATCCAATCAGGCTTTGCCGACTTAGACAACGATGGATTCATAGATATCGTGATTACCGGCTCTACCGACAGGGTTTTCCACAACGATGGCGATGGCACCTTTACCGAAGTTGACAATTTATTCCCGGGAAATGTGGGCACCTTTGCTTTTGGCGATGTAAACCATGATGGACGCATTGATATTTATTCGGCATACAATACCATCTACACCAACCCAAGCAACACAACCGACGATGAAATTTGGTTCAATAGCACCAACAACGGGAACCACTTTTTTGCCCTCAACTTAATTGGCACCGAATCGAATATTAGCGCTATTGGGGCCCGTGCCCTGATTTATGGGTCGTGGGGAGTTCAGCTCCGTGAAGTGCGTGCCGGAGAATCTTATGGTACCGTATTCTCTGCCAAACTTCAATTTGGTTTAGGTGAAGCTGATCAAATCGACTCTGTTGTGATTCGCTGGCCTTCGGGAATTGTTCAAACCATTGAAAACCCGCAGGTTGACCAGTTTCTTACCGTAATTGAAGAGCAGTGTATTTCGCCCGAAGCCGTTGTTACCGTAGAAGGCCCAGCAGTGCTTTGTGCAGGACAGGCCGTTACAATGACAGCTCCGGCAGGATACACCTACCTCTGGTCGAATGGCGCAACTACGCAGTCGGTTCAAATTACAGCCTCAGGCGAATACAATGTCGAGGTGATTGATGCATCAGGCAACTGTTCGGCAGTTTCGCGTACAATTACTGTGGTTGAATCGCCCGATGAAACCCCGGAAATTGCCTTGCTCGGAGAGCCCGTTTTCTGCAATGGAGGAAGCGTTCAAATTGCCGGACCTGAAGGTTTAGATGCTTATTTGTGGAGCAATGGAGCAACCACACAGACAATTGAAGTGAGCGAAAGTGGAAGTTATACCCTTACAGTGGATGGCGTTTGCCAAGAGTGGACTTCTGCACCGGTGGTGGTTCAAGTGAATACGCCTGCTTCGCCGGTGGCCGAAGATGTCATCATTCCCGCACCGGGAAGCGCAACTTTGAGTGCAAGCGGCAATGGTCTTTTTTGGTTTGCCGATGCTGAAGGCACCGTACAGTTAGGAACTGGCGAAACCTTCACCACACCTGTAGTGGAAACAACAGCAACCTACTACGTGAGCTCAACGGTATCGTCGGGCGGAGAAGTTTACAATGCCGGGCTCGCACAACACACCGGAACAAGCGTTTACAGTGGTAGCAATGCGACAAACGCCCAAATGTTTTTCGATGTATTGGAAAACTGTACGTTGAAATCGGTAAAAGTAGAAACCGACACTCCGGGCGACAGAACTATTGAGGTGCGCGATAACACCGGAAACCTCGTTGGTAGCGCTACTGTAATGGTTAACGCGGGCTCGGTGCAAACCATCGACCTGAATATTGTACTCAGCCCGGGAACAGACTACAGCATTTCGACCAACAGCGCAACCAACCAAACTTCGCTCGGGTTTGCTGGTCCGCGCTTGAAGCGTAACTATGCAGGCAACAACGGCGCTCCTTATGCCTATCCTTTCAACGCCGATGAATTGCTTTCAATCACAGGTTCATCAGCCGGCCCCTTGTATTTCTTCTATTTCTACGATTGGTCGGTTGAACGCGAAATCACCACTTGCTACAGCGATCCTGTTGCCGTGAATGTAACGGTAGATGAATCAACCACGGTTCAAACGCTTGCTAAAGGCATCGAGGTGTATCCAAACCCGGCGCAGGATGTGTTGTTTATCCGCAATTCAACAGAAAACAGCCGTGTGTTGATGATGGATGCTTCAGGACGTATTGTTCGCAACGAGAATCTTGGGGCTTCGGGCCAGGTTTCGCTGCATGGACTGTCGGCAGGCTTATATCTGCTTCAGATTGAAAACTCCGGAGAGCGCGTATCCACGCGAATTGTCGTGCAATAACTGAAAAATCTTTAGTCGAAAAGCCGGAACCTCAACGTTCCGGCTTTTTTTATGGATGCACGCCAAGGTGCCGCTGATGTCATCCGCCGACAGGCAAAAACCTGATTTTTATCAGGAAATGGCGTGAGGCGAATCATTTTTCAGGCGCATAGTTCAATGAATCTTTGTAGAGGCGAATAGTCATGCCGTTTCATGGGCAATTACCGACATATCAACTTCCACAAGATCAACGATGAAGATCTGCTGAGCTTTATTGAGCAGCGGCATCATGCGTACTGCAAGAATATGTTGGAGCTTATAATCCGCAACTTTCGCTCGGCACAGCAGCATCGGGGGCAGTTTAGCAAGGAAGGGAATGAGCTCCTTTCGGCCTTGCTCGAACTGCGCGACGAAGTGGAAGCACTTATTCAAAAAGAAGAAGAAACCGTGTTTCCGTACGTTCGCAAGATGCTCCAGGTCAAATCGCGTATTGAGCCTTATCGTTTTCTCGATGTAAACCTGACCGAAAGCTCTATTCGCGCCATTCACGAAGACCATTTGCGGGTGGTGAAGGTGTTGACGAGGATTAAAAAGATGACCAATCATTTCAAACCGAATGCGGAAGCCGACGAAATACTTCGCTTGGTGTATGCCGAAATGAGCGAGTTCGACGCCGATTTCTCGCAGCATTTGCACCGTGAGCTCGAATATCTTTTTCCGCGCATGATTCAGCTCGAAGAGGATGTGAGAAAGCGTACACGCCAGGCTGCTATTGGAAGAGACGCCAACTGGAATACCGACTGATTATGGAAAAACTGGCTCCGGCGGAAAGCAAAAATGATGGTGCAGCCCAGCAATGTTATCACTGTGGCGAACCGGTGCTGAATAAGCACTTCCGCTTGAGCGATAAGTCGTTCTGCTGCGAAGGCTGCAAGCTGGTCTTCGAAATCCTCACCGAAAACAACCTTTGCACCTATTACGCGATTGAACCCGGAAAGGGCAATTCGCCCAAAGCTGAGCAGTATGCCGGGCGGTTTGCTTACCTCGACCGCGAAGAGATTGCCGAAGCCTTGCATACCTTTCGTTCGGAAAGCCAAGCACAAGTGAAACTGTTTGTGCCGGGCATCCATTGCAGCTCTTGTATTTGGCTGCTGGAGAATCTTCAAAAACTAAATTCCGGGGTTTACTCCTCGTCGGTAAATTTTCCACGAAGAGAGGTAAACATCACCTACGATCCAACCCAAGTGAGCCTTTCGGCGATTGCCGATATGCTTTCAGGCATCGGTTACGAGCCACATATCGGGCTAAACGATTTAGAGAATCGCAACAAGCGGAAAGCCGACCGGAGCACCTGGTACAAAATCGGAGTGGCGGGCTTTTGTTTCGGAAACATCATGATGATGAGTTTTCCGGAGTACTTTTCCATTGGCGAGGTGAGCGATCATCAAGCCTTGCAACGCACCTTCAGCTGGCTCAACCTCTCACTGGCAATTCCGGTGCTGCTCTACAGTAGCCGCGATTTCTTTGTCTCTTCATGGGCAGCCATCCGCCACAGGCACCTGAATATCGACCTGCCCATTGCCGCAGCCATTCTCATGACGTTTCTCCGCAGCGTTTATGAAGTGTTGATGGGCATTGGTCCGGGCTACTTCGATTCGATGACCGGCATCGTATTTTTTATGCTCATTGGTCGGGTTTTTCAAAACAGAACTTACGAAACCCTCTCTTTCGACCGCGACTACCGTTCCTATTTTCCGGTGGCTGTTACAGTGCAGGGCAAACCTGGCGAGCCCGAGCAGCAGGTTACGGTTAGCGAGTTGAGAAAAGGAATGCTCATGCGCATCAGGAACCAGGAAGTAATCCCGGCTGATGCCGTGCTGGTGCAAGGCGAGGCCCGAATCGACTACAGCTTTGTTACCGGTGAATCGCAGCCCGTAGCTGTTAAACAAGGGGCGCTGATTTATGCCGGAGGTCGCCAGAGCGGTTCGGCCATTTTACTCGAGATTGTAAAACCTGTGCAGTACAGTTATCTTACACAACTGTGGAACCACCAGGCATTTCGGAAAGACCAATCGGAAGAAGAAGAAGCATCGCTCATCAACCGCATCAATTACTGGTTTACACTCAGCGTTTTTGCCCTGGCATTCATAAGCGGCACATATTGGTTTTGGATGGGCGAACCTCAACGAACGCTCAATGCAGTAACCACCATATTAATTGTGGCTTGCCCTTGCATCTTGTTACTTGCTGCCACCTTTACCCGCGGCAATGTGCTACGCATTTTGGGCCGCAGCGGATTGTACCTGAAAAACGCCTTCGTGCTGGAAAAACTGGCCAGGCTGAAGCACGTGGTTTTCGACAAAACCGGCACACTTACTTTAGGAAGCCAGGTAGATTTAAGTTATGAAGGAGAGCCGCTAAACAGCTGGCAGCAAGAGGCCTTTTACAGTCTCGCCGGGCAATCGAACCACCCTTTGAGCAAAGCCCTTGCACAGTTGCTTAAAGGGGCCTCAGAAGTTACACTCGAACACTTTACCGAGCTGCCGGGAGCCGGACTGGAGGCCCAGTGGCAAGGACATTCGCTCAAGCTTGGATCGGCAAGTCACGCAGGCCTCGAGCAACCTGAAGATGGCACTTTTATATATGTGTCGGTTGATGGCCATGTGCTTGGTCGTTACACGGCTACGCACCGCGTGCGCAATGGGCTTTCGGAGGCGCTGCAACAGCTGCAGAAACGGTATTCCATCTCATTGCTCAGCGGCGACAATTCCCGGGAGAAAGCCCGCTTCGAGCCCTACTTTTCGGAGCGCGAAATGCATTTTAACCAGTCGCCAGCCGATAAGCTTCAGCGTGTTGCCGCTTTACAGCGGGATGGCAGCAAGGTGATGATGGTGGGTGATGGCCTTAATGATGCCGGTGCGCTTCAACAAAGCGATGTGGGCATTGCCGTTTCCGACAACATGAACACCTTTTCGCCCGCCTGTGATGCCATCCTCGACGGAAAAATGCTTCGTCGCCTACCCGATTTACTGTGGATGGCCAGGGTTTCGCAAAGGGTCATCAAAGTGGCCTTCGCCTTCTCGTTGTTATACAATGTAATCGGATTGTATTTTGCCTTGCGCGGCGAGCTCGAACCGGTAATTGCGGCCATTCTGATGCCTACAGCCTCCATTTCTATTGTAAGCTTTGTAACGCTGGCCAGCAGTTTAGCCGCCCGCCGTAAGCAGTTGTAGGGGTTCGTCGCAAAAAGCTGACAAAAGTCATAAATACCCCTGACGGCTATCATTTCACTGCCAATAAGCTGAGGATACTTTTGGAAACTGAATAATTCCCCAATCCAAAGCCATGAGCGCACTCTTCATTTTGATAGGAATCAGCATGCTAGTCGCAGGCGCGTTCCTCTTTCTGTTTTTGCTGGCAGTGCGAAAAGGGCAATACGACGACGATTACACACCCTCGGTGCGCATGCTGTTTGAAGATGGAGCCGAAGGACTTAATAAACCAGAGAAAAATCACCTAAACACCAAATCCTGAAGCCCTTATGGAAGCAGAACGTTTTCAGTATGACAACCGGATCGTGAGAAATTTCGCGGTAGCCTCAATCATCTTTGGATTGATTGGGATGCTCGTGGGACTTCTTGTGGCCCTCCAGCTGGTATTTCCGGCGCTTAACTTCGATTTACCCTACACAACATTTGGGAGAATCAGGCCATTACACACCAATGCGGTGATTTTTGCCTTTGTGGGGAATGGCATTTTTGCCGGAGTATACTATTCGCTCCAGCGTTTGCTAAAAACCCGCATGTACAGCGATGTACTGAGCAACATCCACTTTTGGGGATGGCAACTCATTATTCTCGCCGCAGCAATAACGCTTCCTTTAGGCTTTTCAACGGCTAAAGAATACGCCGAGCTCGAATGGCCCATCGACATAGCCATTGCACTCATCTGGGTGGTTTTCGGATGGAACATGTTTGCCACCATTCTTAAGCGTCGTGTGCAGCATTTATACGTAGCCATCTGGTTTTACATTGCCACATTTGTTACAGTAGCCGTACTCCACATCGTTAACTCATTCGAGATTCCGGTTGGGTTCATGAAGAGCTACTCCTGGTATGCCGGAGTTCAGGATGCACTGGTTCAATGGTGGTACGGGCATAACGCAGTAGCCTTCTTCCTCACCACGCCTTACCTCGGGCTGATGTACTACTTCGTGCCTAAGGCAGCAAACCGCCCGGTATACTCTTACCGTTTGTCGATTATTCACTTCTGGGCCTTGATTTTCTTATACATCTGGGCCGGCCCGCATCACCTTTTGTACACCGCGCTGCCCGATTGGGCGCAGTCGCTAGGTACCGTATTCTCATTCATGCTCATTGCCCCTTCGTGGGGAGGTATGGTTAATGGCTTGCTCACCTTACGCGGCGCCTGGGACAAAGTGCGTGAAGATGTGGTGCTCAAGTTTATGGTGGTAGCCATCACCGCTTACGGGATGTCGACCTTCGAAGGCCCAATGCTCTCGTTGAAAAACGTAAATGCCATCGGCCACTTTACCGACTGGATTATTGCCCACGTGCATATTGGGGCTCTTGGCTGGAACGGTATGCTCACCTTTGGAATGCTTTACTGGCTGTTCCCAAAAATGTACGGTAAGCCTTTGTTCAGCACCAAGCTGGCCAACTTCCACTTTTGGATTGGAACACTCGGCATTATGTTCTACGCCATTCCGCTTTACATCGCCGGCTTAACCCAATTTGAAATGTGGCGCGACTTTACGGAGGATGGCCTCTTGCGTTACCCCAACTTCCTCGAAACAGTAACGCAGTTGGTGCCCATGTATGCATTGCGCTCTTTGGGCGGAACATTATACCTGATCGGGTTTGTGGTGATGATGTACAACCTCTACAAAACCGCAGTTGCCGGTAAACTGGTTGCCAACGAAGACGCCGAAGCCGCACCGCTGGCCAAAGTACAGGGTGCGCGTTATGCCGGCGAAGGCTGGCACCGTTGGATCGAGCGCAAACCAACCCAGATGCTTGTTTTCAGTTTAATTGTGATTCTGATTGGTGGACTTGTAGAAATGGTTCCAACCTTCCTTGTGAAGTCGAATATTCCAACAATCACTGAGGTGAAGCCATACACGCCACTGGAGTTGCTTGGTCGCGACATCTACACCCGGGAGGGTTGCTATACCTGCCACAGTCAAATGATTCGTCCATTCCGCTTTGAAACAGAACGGTACGGCGAATATTCGAAAGCCGGAGAGTATATCTACGACCATCCATTCCAGTGGGGCTCAAAGCGAACCGGTCCCGACCTTCACCGTGTTGGCGGCAAATACCCACACAGCTGGCACTACAACCACATGATGGACCCTTCGAGTATGTCGCCAAATTCTATCATGCCGGCCTACCCTTGGTTGCTCGATGATGACCTCGACACCTCCTCAACTGGGGCAAAAATCAGAGCAATGCAAACCCTTGGGGTGCCGTATCCAAAAGGCTTCGACCAAAGAGCAAATGCCCACCTGAGCAAACAGGCCGGCGATATTGCCGCCGAACTTAAAGTGCAAGGCATAGAAACTCCGTCGAGTAAAGAAATCGTCGCCCTGATTGCTTATTTACAGCGCCTGGGCACCGACATCAAAGGACAAAACAAAGTGAACTTCGGCAGCGAAACCGCGGCCCGCTAATCCAACAGAAACCATGAAATTCATCAATTATCTGAAATCGATTGCGGGAGTGGATGTATTCCCCATGATTTCGCTCCTGATCTTCTTTGTGTTCTTCCTGCTTTTGCTGTGGTACGTTTTTGCCACCGACCGCAAGGAAATCCTCAGTTTAAAAAACATTCCTCTAGACAACGAGGACAATACTCCGCATCTATGAAAACCCTTCGCAATTTGATGGCAGTCATCCTGTTGCCCTCCCTGCCTGCTACGGCACAGGCACAAGCTGGCGCGGAGCCTTCACCGCTCTTTACTCATCCAACATTCATCATTCTTACAGTAACAGCGGTGGTACTCCTGGCTGTTATTGTTAGCCTTTCATCGGCTATGCGTAACCTGGCCGACTCCGGCCGACAGAAAATCAAAGCCGATAGAGCTTCGGGATCATCATCGGGGAGTTTAGGAGCCTTAACACTGCTTTTGGCCGAAGGTATGAGTGCCCAATTGGTTGCGGCTCCGGCAACAGGCTCACCCACGAACTATATGCCTCCGGCTCAAATAGCGGGTATCGATTCATGGATATTCGTCATCCTTGCCTTAGTGGTCGTTCTAGAGTTTATTGTCATACTCGGCATGATTCGCTCCATCCGCAACATGCTCATTGGCTTAGGCTACCAGCCCGAACCGGTTGAGGCGCAGGTCAAACCGCTGATCAACTGGAAATGGCTCGACCGCCGATTAACCGATGCTGTTCCCATTGAGAGAGAAGCCGAAATCCTCACCGACCACGAATACGACGGAATCAAAGAACTCGACAACAACCTTCCACCGTGGTGGAAATATGGGTTTTACTTTACCATTGTGTTTAGTGTGGTGTATCTTTTTGATTACCATGTGTTACGCACTTCACCCTTGTCGGGACAGGAATATGCTCAACAGATTACTGAAGCAGAGGCCGCCAAGAAAGAACGCCTGAAAACCAAGGCTGCCGGCGTTGATGAGTCGAGTGTGGTACTGCTTTCTGATGCTGCAGCATTGGCATCAGGAAAGGAAATCTATGATGGCAACTGCGCATCATGCCATGGTGGTAGAGGCGAAGGTCTGGTTGGCCCTAACCTCACCGATGCATATTGGTTGCATGGAGGAGGTATTCAAAACATCTTCAAAATCATCAAGTATGGAGTTCCTGCTAAAGGCATGATCGCCTGGCAAAGCCAGCTTAGCCCTGAAGCCATACAAAAGGTAGCCAGCTATATCGAAAGTTTGAAAAACAGCAATCCGGCGAACGCCAAAGCTCCACAAGGAGAACTTTGGGCAGGCGATGTAACTCCGGCAGGCAGCGACAGTACCGCCACTGCAAAAGACTCTTCGGCTACAGCAATGCTGCAACGATAAGCTTAACCCATCAACAACCATGGAAACGGAACAACTTGAAGAGCAGGCAATAGCGCGTGATGAATCGTTTCGTGATACCATTGGTACCATTGCAGAAGATGGCAAGCGCAAATGGATTTTCCCACAAAAGCCCAAAGGGCCACTCTACGATAAACGAAAACTGGTAAGCTATGCCTATCTGGTTCTCTTCTTTACGCTACCCTTCATCAAACTAAACGGTGAACCGATCCTGCAGCTGAATATTCTGGAACGGAAGTTTATCATTTTCGGACTAATATTCTGGCCGCAGGATTTGTTCCTGGCAGCCCTTGCCCTACTTACTTTTATGGTATTCATCGTTTTGTTTACCGTAGTTTTCGGGCGTTTGTTTTGTGGATGGGTTTGTCCGCAAACCATTTTTATGGAAATGGTTTTTCGGCGTATCGAGTACTGGATTGAGGGCGACGCCAATGCGCAACGCCGCTTGGCCAAGCAAAGCTGGAACCGGGAAAAAGTGCTCAAGAAAGGGGCAAAACTCAGCCTGTTTTTCCTGCTCTCCTTCATCATCGGAAATTTTTTCTATTCCTACATCATTGGAATGGATGCCCTCCTGGAAATCATTACAGAACCGGTGGCTGAAAATAAAGCCGGATTTATCGGTATGCTGGCATTTACAGGTGTATTCTTCTTTGTTTACACCTGGTTCAGAGAGCAAGTTTGTCTCATTGTTTGTCCTTACGGAAGGCTGCAAGGGGTATTGCTCGACCGGAATTCAATAGTTGTGGCCTATGATTACATTCGGGGAGAGCCGCGTACAAGGCCCAAAAAGGCAGTAACGCAGACTAAAACAGGCGATTGCGTCGACTGCGGATTGTGCGTGAGGGTTTGCCCGACAGGCATCGACATCCGCAACGGCACCCAACTCGAATGCGTGAATTGCACCGCCTGTATTGATGCCTGTGACCATATTATGGAAGAGGTTGGTAAACCCAAAGGGCTTATCCGCTACGCCTCTGAAAACAGCATTGCCAAAGGGCTCAAAACCGGAATCACCCCGCGGATTATAGGCTACTCTGCCGTACTGTTATTGCTGGTTTCGGGTTTGGCTTACGGAATTTCATCGCGCAGCCAAATCGAAACAACCATCCTGCGGGCTCCGGGCATCCTGTTTCAGGAAGTAGGTCGCGACAGCATTTCTAACCTTTACAACTTCAAGATTGTCAATAAAACGCGGGAGCAATTTCCCATCGAGCTAACGCTACGCTCACACCCCGGGAAAATCCGCATGGTAGGGAAAGGGTCCTCGATGGTTCTGAACGAAGCCGGAATTTCCGAAGGAACCTTCTTCCTTACCCTTCCGCGGAGCGCCCTGAAAGCCAGAAAAACAAAAATCGAGTTTTCCGTCTCAGCCGAAGGCCGGGTGCTGGAAACATACTCGTCGAATTTCTTAGGCCCCGTGCAGTAATCCAAAATCAATAAACCCAACCCAACCCGTAATGATAACCCGTATAAAATGGAACTGGGGCACCGGAATCGCCCTTGTTTACACCACTTTCGCCGTAGCCATTATTGGCTTTGTGGTGCATAGTTTCAAGCAACGCATCGATTTAGTTACCCCCGACTACTATGCGAAAGAGCTTATTTTCCAAGAACAAATTGAAAAAGAACAACGCACCCGGGCTTTAGCCAGCCCTTTGGTGTGGGAGCAAAAAACCGACTTGCTCAGCCTTCAATTTCCGACCCTGCCCGGTGTTTCTGAGTATGCCGCTGATGTGGAGTTTTTTAGTCCGGTGGATGCCACGCTCGACCATCAAATTCAGGTGCAGGCCACCTCAGATAGAAAGGCATGGCTCTCCCTTTCAAGGCTTAAACCAGGGCGCTACATCATGAAAGTGAACTGGAGAGCCAACGAAACAGCATACTACAGCGAAGGCATCATTGTTATTCCCTGAAACCATGCAAGCGCTTGTGGCCGCCTTAAGTTTAGGCTTTCTGAGTAGTTTACACTGTGTAGGCATGTGCGGCCCCATTGCATTGGCACTACCCTTAAACCGCAGCAGTAAGCTCAATGCACTCGGCGGAATTTTACTCTATAACCTAGGCCGCTCGTTTAGCTACGCCTTTCTGGGTGGAATGCTAGGTTTGGCGGGCATGGGCCTTTTGTTGTCGGGCTACCAACAAGCATTATCCATAGGCATGGGCATTCTATTGCTTTTGGGATTACTTTATCTGCGTTTCCGCAGTCGTCTTCCACAATTTCAAAATCGTTTCAGCCGCAGTTTGAAATCGGCGTTCGCCCATTGGTTTGGTCGAAAAGACCCGGCAGCATTGTGGATGATTGGTTTGCTAAATGGCCTCTTGCCCTGCGGGATGGTTTATATCGCACTGGCTGGAGCTACTGTTTCAGGCACCTTTTACGAGGGAGCACTCTTTATGGCCGCGTTCGGGTTGGGTACTTTACCGGCCATGCTGAGTGTTTCCCTTTTTTCAGGCATTTCGATGAGCATTCGCAAAAAACTCAGTACCCTTTCGCCTGCCCTCACACTGATGGTGGCGGTGCTGCTCATTTTACGCGGCCTTTCGCTCGGTATACCGTATGTGAGCCCCAAGCAACCACAGCTCAACAATCCGCAAACAGCGGTTTGCCACACCCTACCGAAAGGCATTGCCTGTCCGGTACCCAATAAACCCAGCCAGCCATGAGCTTTGCGCTAATTCGTAAATACGCCGTGGCAGGTCCACGTTATACCTCTTACCCAACAGTTCCGTATTGGGACGAACAGAAACCAAGAACCTCCGAGTGGCTCGACCGGGTGAAGCACACGTTTTTTCACACCCAAAGCAGCCGGGGCATCAGCCTATACATTCACTTGCCCTTTTGTGAAAGCCTGTGTACCTATTGTGGTTGCAACACACGCATCACGAAAAACCACGCCGTTGAAGCACCCTACATTCAGGCTATTCTCAAGGAATGGAGTCTGTACCTGGATGCATTGGAAGTAAGTCCGAGAATTGCCGAAATCCATCTTGGCGGCGGAACACCGACGTTTTTTAGTCCGCAAAACTTATACAACCTCATCGAAGCCATCCTTTCCAGCGCTACACTTATGCCTGAAGCTGAGCTGAGCTTCGAAGGACACCCGGCCAACACCACCGAAGAACACCTTGCTTTGCTGGCCGAACTGGGCTTCAATCGGGTAAGTTTCGGGATTCAGGATTTTGATGCGCGTGTACAAAAAGCCATCCACCGCTTCCAAACCGAAGAGGAGGTTGATCGCGTGGTTAAACGCGCACGCAAGCATGGCTACAGCTCGATAAACTTTGACTTGGTGTATGGATTGCCTTTTCAAACGCTACAGAGCATGCAGCAAACCCTCGACGCGGTAGCTCGCCTCCGCCCCGACCGGATTGCCTTTTACTCTTACGCGCACGTACCGTGGATGAAACCCGGTCAACGGTCGTTTACCGAAATGGACTTGCCTGAACCCCAGTTGAAACGCGCCTTGTATGAAATGGGGCTCATGCAATTTGAGCAGGCCGGCTACCGCGAAATAGGAATGGATCATTTTGCCCTGCCTGGTGATGCGCTGTTCGCGGCGGCTAACAAAGGTTTGCTCAACCGAAATTTCATGGGATACACCACTTCGCGGAGCCGTTTACTGATTGGGCTAGGTGTGAGCGCAATTTCGGATGCGTGGTCGGCCTACATCCAAAACGAAAAAACCGTGGAAGCCTACACCGAACGGGTTAATAAGGGCGAACTTCCATTTTTCAAAGGGCACCTGCTCACGCAGGAAGACATGATCATCAGAGGACACATCACGCGTTTGATGTGCCGTTTCGAAACCAGTTGGGAAAACGAGGTTCGCCAATGTGATGCTTGGTTTGAAGGGTTGAATCGGCTGGATGGGTTTATTGAGGATGGCCTGATTGCTCTTGAGCCTTTTCATTTGAAGGTATTGCCAAAAGGGCAGCCTTTTGTGCGTAACATCTGCATGGCTTTCGATGCCCGGTTGTGGAGGAAGCAGCCACAAACCCCACTTTTTAGCTCAACGGTTTAAGATTTTGGCGTGATGTCATCAGCGCCCCGCCGCGCCTTAAACACATAATAGAGCAAAACACCGATAGGCAGCACCAGCAATCCGGCATAGTATTCGGCTTTATCGGCCAGTGCATTCTTAAAAATGAACCAGCCAATTACAGCCACAAATAGCATTGGAGTAATTGGGTACAGGGGCACTCGAAAGGCCGCCTGCTGCTCTTTGAATTTGCGCCGAACCACAAAAATTCCGATGCAGGCAATCAACAAAAACATCCACTCTACAAAGGTTACGTATTCGATGATGCTTCCGAAGGAGCCCCACAAAAAAACCAAAACGATGGCCCAGCCACTCTGTAAAACAATGGCATTTAGCGGAACGCCGAAACGAGGGTGAATTTTTGAGAACATAGGGAAAAACACCCCCTCGCGCGCCATCTGGTTAAAAATCCGAGGCGTTGAAAGCACGTATAATCCCGCGCAAGCAAATACCGACAACGCAATGAGTGCCGGCATGAAATGACTGAACTGGGGCAGAATAGCATTCATGACTTCCACGGCAACCACTTTGGGCGCCTCGGGATTGGCAAGCGAGGCCACCGTATCGTGATCGAGCACGCTGAAGTAACCCATATTGCAAAGCACGTAGGTTAAGGTTACGGCGCCGGTTCCAAAAAGCATGGCTAAAGGAATATTGCGCTTCGGGTTGAGGGCGTCGCCGGAAACGAAACTGGCGTAATGCCAACCGGTGTAAGACCAAAGTACACCTACAAAGGCCCCGGCGAGGTTATCGCCATCAGCCTTTGGCGGAACAACACCGGCTGTAAGTTGTGCCGTTTCGCCCAAAATTGATTTTTCACCGAGGATTAAGGCCAAAATTAAAAGGGCGTAAATACCCACAATTTTCAGCACGGTTCCAACATTGGCAAACCACTCGCTGCTTTTAATGCTAAATGCGTTAAAGAGTGTGAGTACTACAATACTGGCCATGGCTACGTATTTTTCGCCTCCGGCGGGAAGGCTAATGAAATACGCCAGATTTTCGGCGAAAACCATACACAACGCGGCAATCGTACCAGAGCTGATCACGGTAAGCAAACTCCAGCCGTATAAGAATGCAGGTAAAGGTCCAAATGCCTTATTGAGATAGGTATACACACCACCGGCATTGGAAAACCGCGAGCCGAGCTCCGCAAAAACGAGGGCCCCAAAGAGGGAAACCAGTCCACCCAGAATCCACAATAACAAAATGGTCTGATTGTCTGAAACTTTGTCGGCAATACCGGCGGGTGTTTTAAAAATTCCGGAGCCAATGGTGGCGCCAATGGCAATCATCGTAAGGGCGAACAATGAGAGACCCTTTTTAACGGTTGAATTCATGCGTAGTTTGTAGCGAACGAACCTACTAAAAATTCAAGTTGAGTGCTTGGTTATTGTTTGCCTTTATCCAGTTGCACAAAACAAAAAGGGAGAGCGGCTTACCCACTCTCCCCTTTTTAACCTTTATGCCTCGAATTTTACTTTACGAACCTTAGCACAGTATCCATTTGATCACTCAACAAGCGTAACGTATAAACTCCGGGGACAAGCTTTTCGGCTGGTAATACTGCTGTGCCTGCTGAGCCTGACACCGGCAATTGGCCGGCTTGAACAAGGCGCCCTTGCATATCCGTCACTTCATACTGTATGGGCTGCTTGCCGTCAAATCCTTGAAACTCCAGTTGAATAAACGATTCTACCGGATTGGGAAACAAACGAATTTCCCCAATCTCATCGGCTTGAGCTGTCGTTTCGAGCTCTTCGAGCTGCCCTTGGCGAGCCACTTGCCCACATGTGCCTATGGTGAGCACCGCATCCACGTCGTATCCATCGGCGACTCCATTGAAGCGGTTTGAAGCGATGGGCGAGTTATCGACAATCTTTAGGTATTGAAACCACTTCAACTGACCAATTTCAAGCGTTCCATCCTGACAAAGCCCCGGGAGCTCTACCCAATCGTTGTTATTATGCTGACTAACAAAGAAGCGGGCCGTTTCCGGATAGCGGCTGCATGTTAAATTGCCAAACGTAGTTTCGATTACCTGTAATTCAGCGCCAGCTTCGCGGTTAAACACCACAAAGTCGAACCTTCCAGTGAGCGAGCCACCAAAGCCCAGCGAAACGAACTCAATTTGCTGACCTTCGCTAAGCGTTGTACCTAATGCTTTATCGGTTTGTCGGCGCTGTTCAAGTACGGGCGTGTTGTTTTTTCTCAAACCGGGCTGGTAAGCCACAATAGTCTGAAGAGAGCCCGACTGTAAGCCGTTAACAGTATAGGCTCCTTCACCGTTTAAGCAGGCAATGGCATTTACATCAAAGCCATCGGCATGATTATCGGAAAAATCAGATGGGTCACTCACATCAACAATACGCACGAACTGCGCCCATAACAATGGCGAAATGTCTACACTTCCTCCATTGGTACACACAACACCGGCGTAAACAAAATCGCAACCGTTTTGGGAGACGAAAATCTCGGCTTTTTCGGGATAGCTTTGACAGTTTTGATTATTCCAAGTGGTTTCAAATACTTCAATATCGGCACCTTCGCCGTTGTTTATTGGTCCGCCGAAATCAAGGGTTATCTGCCCGCCGAAACCAAGGCTCACAAAATTAACTACTCCATTTTGAGTTGGCTGAGCTTCGCCCAAGGCCAAGGATGCTTCTTGTCTTTCGGGAACTACGGCCTCGCCCATTTTGGTGGTTCCCGGCTGATAATCAACAATAGTTATTGCATTACAGGCAGGTTGCTCAGGATTAGAGACACTTAAAATGGTGGTAATCTCAAGGGTACAACCGTTGGCACCAATAACCGTAGAAGTGTAGGTTCCCGGAGCATTTACAACCAGCCCATCAGGCAGTGTATAAAGGGCGCCTGAAGCTATGGTGGCTGTAACCGTTTGGTTTTGTGCAGGAAGAACGGTAAGCCTTAAAATATCGACATAACCGCAGTTTTGTGCTGTTTCGCGGTCTATCTCATAATCGCCGCTTTGATTTACAAAAATTCCCGGGAATAATTCATATTGCTCACCGGCGCAGATGCTTACCTCAGTGATGGTAGGTGAAGGGATTGAATAAAAAGAGAGGTTCACTGTGATTGTTCGCGTACATCCGGTTTGCAAATCCGGAACTGGGGTAACGTAGGTTCCGGCTTGTGTTACAAGGCTTCCATCAGCCAGTTCATAGTCGTTGCCAGGACAAATTTCAACATCTAACACTTCGTTATTCAGCTGAAAAAATTGAATGGTATACGTGGTTTCAGTATTACAACCGACACCATTGGATACCTGAACGACGAAAACGCCTGGAGTCGAAGTTGTGCTTCCGTCGGGAAAAACAAAGGTTTCACCGGGGCAGATGTTCACTGTTTGGGAGGCCGTTGCCGGAATTACCGTTATAAAAGTGGTAATGGTATATGGGCAGCCGTCTTCAGTAGAAAAGGGATTCACATAAACACCAGCAGTGTTAACCCAAGAACCATCCGGCAACTGGTGTTCCTCACCTTCGCAAAGGTCTACATAGATGGAATCGCTAGGAAAGGTAACTCTGAATTGAACCGTTCTTGTCCAAATAATTGGACAATTTCCATTGGGATTATCTTTCGTTCCGGAATAAACTTGGAGATCTTCGGAAGGTGTAACGATTTCACCATTCGGCAATAGAACGGACTCGCCGCGGCAGATTTGGAACACTCCACTGTTGAATGTTGGCAGTTCTAAAGAAATCGAAACACTGAATCGACCCTCACAAAAAGGATCTCCGCCTGGAGGTACATAAGTGCCTTCATAAACTTCACCTTGATTAACGGTAACGCCATTGGGCAAGGTGTAAGTTTCGCCTTCGCACAATATAACAGAAGTACCAATAAAGGGTGGAGTAGGCAAAACAAAAAGTCTGGTAGTAAAGGTGTATTGACAACCATTTTCGTTGGTCATGACAACTGGATAATCGCCGGGAACATTTACAGATAAACCATTGGGCAATAAATAAGACTCGCCTTCACAAATAGACTCTTCATCTACTATATCGTTAGAGGGAATAAATTCAAGCACATAAGTAAAGTTGAATGGACAGCCATTTTCATTGTTAGCAGTTCCATTGTAAATCCCCGAGCTCGTAACCGTTTGACCGTTAGGCAATACAACAAACTCATTAGGGCAGTGTGATGAGCTTACAAATTGATCTTCGGCCGCAGGGTATGGTGTAACCGTTACCTGATAATTAGTTGGACAATCGCCGGGCAAAACTGGGGGTAAGAGATACTCATAAGTAGTTGTTTGACTTGGGAAAACAACTTGACCTCCGGGGAGCGTATAACCCTCCTCACTGCAGAAAAAAGCATCAATAACTATAGGATTATCTGGGACCTCCTGAAGATTCAAATTGTAACGCGTTGTACAACCACTGGGGTCGATTATGGCATAGTCTAAAACAGCAGGAGCCGTAAATTCGGTTCCGTCAGGCACGGTGTAAACCTGTCCATCACAAAGTACAGAATCCACGTTGACCACAAACTCCGGAACCACCTCAACGGTGATGGATGTGAAAACTGTTCCAGAAGAAGTTTGCACTGTATAGGTAATTGTGTGCTCCGCAATACCTGCTTCGAAAGGGTTAAATTGATTGCCATTGACAATGCCATCACCCGTAAAAACCCCTCCTGATGGGCTACCAATTAACTCATAAATTGTTGGAGTTAAACAAATTACACTTGGAATTCCTGTAATTTGGGGCTGAATGGTACCCGGAGGAAAGCCTTGAGAAAATCCCCGACTACTCACAGCCATAAAAATTAGGAGGCAGAGAACGCGCATCCATTTTAAGTAAGTGTTTTTCATGACGATCAATATTGGATTTCAAAATTATCGACTAAACCTTTGGCTTTGAGCCCGTCAGAATTCGAGAGTAATAGGGGGGAAACCGAAAACCCAAGCGAAAGTCCATCGTTAAATTTTGATATTGAGTCATTTATGAGCATGCTCGAACGCTAGCTGCATCCAGACTAGTCCATCAAAATCCCCTAAAAAAGGGAGGGTCATCCACCAAAAGGGGGAGGAGCGAAGAGGTTACTAAAATTATGCATATATCTAATTTTCAGGTGTTTAATAAATATGTGCTTTCTTCGCATCCAACGACTGGAAACCTACCTTTGTGCCATGAAAAAGAAATTTGCGCGTGAAAGCAAAGCCATCTCCACCGAGATTGTTCTGCCCAACGATACCAATACCCTTGGAAACTTAATGGGAGGCCGATTGCTTCACTGGATGGACATTACCGCCGCTATTGCTGCGCACCGCCACTGCCGCCGCGTTGTGGTTACGGCCTCTGTAAACAACGTTTCGTTCGACCGACCCATTCGTTTAGCCGATATTGTTACGTTAGAAGCTCAGGTTTCGCGGGCGTTTACCTCGTCGATGGAAGTTTTTATCGATGTTTGGGTAGAAAACCACAGCACCGGCAAAAAGGAAAAGTGTAACGAGGCCATCTACACCTTTGTAGCGGTTGATCAGCTGGGAAGCCCTATTGCCGTTCCCGAATGTGTTCCGGAAACCGATCTCGAAAATCAGCGGTACGATGGCGCACTCCGCCGTAGGCAGCTTAGTCTGATTCTAGCCGGTAAGATGAAACCAGAAGAAGCCACCGAACTCAAAGCACTTTTCAAGTAAAAAGCTCATTTTGTGGCGTATTTCATTTCATTCAGTATGGGTACATCGTATTAAAAATTATGTACGTTTGCCTCATTCAAGCATTCCAACAAAATCAAATTCAACTATATGGCCGACATCACGGAAAAAAGAGAAGGCGAATTTTTCAAAGACGTCCTCAAATACTTTGATCGTGCAGCGAAATTCGTTGACGTTCCTTCGGGAATTCTCGATCAAATCAAATATGTGAACAGTGTTTACAGAATGCGTTTCCCCGTTAAAATTCAGGGCAAATACGAGGTTATTGAAGCCTACCGCGCTGAGCACTCTCACCACAAACTGCCCACAAAAGGGGGTATTCGCTTTAGTTCTGCTGTGAATCAGGACGAGGTAATGGCGCTTGCCGCGCTGATGACCTACAAGTGCGCCATTGTTGACGTTCCTTTTGGTGGTGCCAAAGGCGGAATCAAAGTGAGTCCACGAAAACTGAGCGCCGAAGAAATGGAGCGCATCACCCGCCGTTATACCGCCGAATTGATTAAGAAAAACTTCATTGGCCCGGGTATCGACGTACCAGCACCCGACTATGGTTCGGGTGAACGCGAAATGGCGTGGATCGTCGACACCTATGCTGCATTCTTCCCCAACGAGCTCAATGCTATGGGCTGCGTAACCGGTAAGCCTGTTAGTCAGGGTGGTATTCGCGGTCGTAAAGAAGCAACCGGCTTAGGGGTGTTCTACGGAATTCGTGAGGCCCTTTCGGTAAAAGAAGATTGCGACAAGTGGGGCATCGAGCCGGGCATTGCCGGAAAAACCTTCGTAATTCAAGGTTTTGGAAACGTAGGTTTCCACTCTGCTAAATTTGTGCACGAAGGCGGTGGAAAAATCATCGCAATCTCTGAGTGGGATGGCGCAATCCACAACCCTAATGGTATCGATCCATTGGCACTCGAAGCGCACCGCAACAAAACAGGTAGCATCCTTAATTTCCCGGGCTCTGAAAATGTAGATAAATACGGAGCTCTCGAAATCGCATGCGATGTACTCATTCCGGCGGCTCTCGAAAACCAGATTAACAAAGAAAACGCCGACCGCATCAAGTGTAAAATCATTGCTGAGGCGGCAAATGGTCCTGTAACACCCGAAGCAGAAGAGGTACTCAATGCCAAAGGGGTTTACATCATACCCGATATTTACCTCAACGCAGGTGGGGTAACTGTTTCATACTTTGAGTGGGTTAAAAACCTGAGTCACGTGCGCTTTGGTCGATTGGGCAAGCGTTGGGACGAAACCGCCGGACGTAACACAATCCATGTTTTGGAAGAAATGACCGGCCGTGCTGCCACCGACAAACAAAGGTCAATCATTGAACGCGGTGCCGACGAGCTCGATTTAGTATATTCAGGCTTGGAGGAAACCATGATCAATGCCTACCACAACATTCGCAATGAATACCATGGCACTCCGGGAATTCCTGATTTGCGTACGGCTGCCTTTGTGAATGCCATCAAGAAAATTGCACAGTCGTATTCTACATTGGGTGTTTGGCCATAATCGGAAACCACCTTTTCAAGAACAAGAGCCGCTCCTTATGGGGTGGCTTTTTGGTTTGTTAAAGTGAAGGCCGAAGCTCCTCGGAAGAACAGTCAAAAACAGAAAACGCCCCGCCACTTAAACCGCTGTACCGGGTTCTGAAACCATATTTACAGAAGTCTTAAGTGCCGGAGCGTCGTTCAAATACCTTATCAGAGCTGTGTATGAGGATGGCGGAGAATCTCCGATTTCAGGTGCCCTGTGGTAAAGGCGCCTTAATCCGGTAAACCCATGATAGGCGTTTTGCCATCGGTGATAATCACCTTGCTATTGTTAGATTCGCTCAAGCTCATGAAGGCCTCAATCGACTTGTATTTCAAAATGGTTGGGGTTAAGCTGGCGTTCATCAGTTCATTCGCTTGTTTAATACCTTCGGCTTCAGTAATCCGGGCCGACTTTTCGCCTTCAGCGCGAAGAATCTGACTTTGTTTTTGCCCCTCAGCATTAATAATGGCAATCTGCTTGGCTCCTTCGGCTTCAATGACTTTGCGCTGGGCATCTTTGGTCTCACGTTGTAGAATAAACTCCATTCTCTGGGCATCCTGCTCAGCCTGAAGCTTGTCTTCAATCGCTTTTGAAAGACCCGGCGGAAGTGTGATGTTTTTCATCAACACCGCCTCAATAATAAAACCTCTCGTTTCGAGGGTGGTCATCATTTGCTCACGAATCTCCTTTTCAATTTTGGCACGCTCGGCGCTGTGCATATCTTTCGCCATAAATCGCGCACAAACGTCGGCCGAAGCACTGCGGAACACCGGAAGAATGATCACCTCCTCGAAATCGAGGCCGATGGTTTCCAAAATCTCAATGGCGGTGTTCGGCTTGATGCGGTATAAAATAGAGATTTCCGACTTGATGGTTAAGCCTTCCTTGGAGGGCAATCCGGTTGAAATCTCAAGATTCACGGTACGAATAGGAATTTTAATCACTCGGGTGGTAAACGGATTGAACACCACTAAACCGGGTGAAATGGCTCTTTTACCTACCTTTCCTAAACGCCGCTTAACACCCACTTCACCTTGAATGATGCGGGTACACGAAGAGAGCACTAAGAGGCTCAAGGCTATTAAAAAAATGCTTCTGAATTTCATAAGGTTTGAATTGAAGGTTTGCTCATATAACAGAACAAAAAAAGTACCTCTTCGCCTTAGAAACCTTACTGTTAGGGCTTTTTTCCCGATTGTGGCGAAATTTCCTTCAGGGCTTTTCGCTGTAAATCACAGAAAGCAATGTTTTACCAACGGTTTGCATGGTGCCTTTATCAACGGCCGACATGTTGTCTTTCTGCGTATGCCAGTAGTGACCAAAGCCCGTTGGTGAGCTGGGATCATGGTGGATGACATCAATCGTTTTAATGCCGAGAATCGTATTTATAAAATAATGGTCGTCGGTGATGGGCGCGCTATTTTCGGGAACAAATGTGCGCTGGTGTCCCAGCTCGGCGGCAATGTCCCACACCTTTTGAACCACTTCCGGGGCAAATTGCATCGAATAGCCTTCGCGGTAAAAGGTGGCCGCCTGCGCCGCAACCATGTCGAGCAGGATGCCATATTCCGGATTAAACCCTTCGATGGGAGGCTTTGCAGAAAAATACTGAGAACCGAGGCAATAGGTGTTGCCATCAGATGGATCACCATAATCTTCTGCATCGAAAAACACCAAATCAACCCCCCAAGGTGGATCGTTACTTTGTAAGACGCGGGCCACTTCAAGCATAATTCCCGCACTTGCAGCCCCATCAACTGCGCCATCGAAGCGGGCTTTGGGTTTTTCTGGGTCGCGGTCGCTGAATGGACGTGTGTCCCAATGGCAACAAATCATCATACGTCGCGCTTTTGAAGGGTGCAAACGCCCAACAATGTTTCTGATTTTCAAGGTTTCGCCGGTGTGCGCAGTTACCGAAGCGGGCTGTACAACCACTTCAGCACCAAAACGCTTGAGCATGGCAATAAGGTAATCGCCACACTTTACGTGAGGTGGAGTATTGGGCAC
This sequence comes from Bacteroidota bacterium, assembly GCA_027483445.1. GTDB lineage: Bacteria > Bacteroidota > Bacteroidia > M30B66 > M30B66 > CAMCXT01. The sequence continues at coordinate 149,402 of JAIXUS010000034.1, forward strand.
ACGAGGCCCAAAGGCCACTTGAGCCGCAGTGTAAGCGTATGCCGAGTCGGCGCTAAAGGCCGGAACGTTTGCCGGAACACGTTTAACCGACTCTGTTTTCGGAGCTTCAGGCTGGGACTGTTCGCCACCGCCCCCGCAAGAAAACAAAACGCCCGAAACAGCCAGGGCGAAAAGAGCCTTTATTTTATTCTTCATAATCCCAAGAAATTCCGGTTTTCGCATCCTTCACCACTATGCCTTCCGACTTTAGGCGCGCTCTGATGGCATCTACCTGTGAATAATCCTTTCGCTCTTTCGCACTGCGGTAAGCTTCCAGAATGGTGTCCATCAGCACTTCGCTAAACTGCGCAGTCTTGCCACGCTCCTCTCGCAAACCAAGTATCGTTTCAACCATGAGTGAGTAGGTGCTTCGCAGCGATTCAAACACTTCAGGCTCGAGCTTCTCCCAGGCGATTTGCCCACCTTTTAATGAGTTGATTATTTTCAAAAGCTCAAACAGCGCAGCGATAGTAACCGCAGTGTTTAGATCGTCATTTAAGCCTTCGTAACACTGGTTTACCGCCGAAAGTACCCTCTCTTTTAGTTGTCCGTCCGGGATGCTCGCATCACCGGTATGCTCCAGGTTTCGGAGTGTACGCAAGCCATTGTAGATGCGTTTGTAGGCTTTCTCGGCCGCTTTCAAGGCCTCATTTGAAAAGTCGAGTGTTGAGCGATAATGAGCCTGCAGAATGAAAAACCGAATGGTCATCGGGCTGTAAGCCTGTTCCAATAATGCATTGCTCCCCTCAAAGAACTCTTTCAACGTAATAAAGTTGCCCAACGATTTACCCATCTTCCGACCGTTGATGGTAATCATGTTGTTGTGCATCCAGTATTTTACCGGAGCATGGCCACAACTGCCTTTCGATTGGGCAATTTCACTTTCATGATGGGGAAACACCAAATCCATTCCGCCACCATGAATATCAAAGGTTTCGCCCAAATACTTCCGGCTCATCGCCGAGCACTCGATGTGCCAACCCGGGAAACCAATGCTCCAGGGCGAGCTCCAACGCATAATGTGGCGCTCATCGGCTTTCTTCCACAAGGCAAAATCGGCCGGATTACGCTTCTCTTCCTGACCTTCCAATTCACGGCGCTCATTTCCGGCTCCGGCAATCAACTCCTCAATCACCCTACCGCTCAGCTTTCCATAGTCATTGCTTTGGGCATAGGTGCTCACATCGAAATACACTGAACCATTCGACACATAGGCAAAACCGTTGTCGATGATGCGTTGTATCATCTCAATTTGCTCGGGAATATGTCCCGAAGCCCTGGGCTCAATTCCAGGGTGATGGTTGTTCAGCAGCCGCATCGATTCGTGGAAACTCTCGGTATAAAGCTCTACAACCTCCATGGGCTCAAGTTGCTCCAATCGGGCCTTCTTGGCTATTTTGTCTTCCCCTTCGTCACCATCGTTCTCCAGGTGTCCAACATCGGTAATGTTCCGAACATAGCGCACTTTAAAACCTAGGTGACTAAGGTATCTATACAGTACATCGAAGGTTACATAAGGCCGGGCATGCCCAAGATGCGCCTCTCCGTAAACGGTTGGACCACACACATAAAGGCCTACATGAGGCGGATGTAACGGTTCGAATTTCTCCTTTTGCCGGCTAAGGGTATTTTGAATGTATAGATTGTAATGGGGCATGCTCCTGAATTAACCCCGCGAATTTACCCTTATTGCTGCGGATGAACAAATCAGGTTTACGTCTACACCGATTGACTTTTGAGCTTGCCCAAATTATGCAGCATATCGCGCGTCATGTCGTGGAGCGAAAATTCAGGCTTCCAGTTCCAGTCGTGGCGAGCCGCACTATCATCGATAGACGCCGGCCAGGAATCTGCAATGGACTGTCGAAGCGGCTGTATGTCGTAACTAAGCTCAAAATGTGGCATTTGTTCGCGGATGGCATCGCCGAGTTCTTCGGGGGTAAAACTAAATCCGGCTAAATTGTAAGATGAACGGATGCGGATGTTCTCCGAAGGTGCCTGCATTAAGCGGATGGTTGCTTCAATGGCGTCGGGCATGTACATCATCGGCAAACGGGTGTTGGCCGACAAAAAGCTGGCGTATCGTCCCTTTTCGATGGCTTCATGGAAGATATGTACCGCGTAATCGGTAGTTCCTCCGCCGGGCGGGGTTTTCCAGCCAATGAGGCCGGGGTAGCGCAGCGAACGAACATCTACACCATAACGCTTGTGGTAGTACTCGCACCAGCGCTCACCTGCAAGCTTGCTGAAGCCATACACCGTAGATGGCTCCATGATGGTGTGTTGAGGCGTATTTTCTTTGGGTGTGTTGCTTCCAAAAACGGCAATTGAGCTGGGCCAATAAACCCGAATACCGGTTTCGCGGGCCAACTCCAGTACATTCAATAAACCGTTCACGTTCAGCTCCCAGGCCTTTAACGGATTCTCCTCGCCAACCGCTGATAGCAAAGCTGCCAGAAGATATATTTCGCCCACCTCATATTTGCGCACCAAGGCAAAAAGTGCCTCTTTGTTAAGCACATCTAAAAGTTCGAATGGCCCTTCAAAGTCTGGGGCCTTTTTGATATCAGAAGCGACAACACGGGTGCTGCCATGAATTTGCCGAAGCCGTTGTAATAGCTCAAGTCCAAGTTGACCAGATGAGCCAATAACGAGCACTCCCGGAGCGGTTGAATGCATAGTATGTGATGATTTTGGGGGGATAAAGGTAAAAATTCAACGCAATCTCAGGTAATTCGATTCCCGGTACTGCGCTGGCGGCTGCACTTAAATCGGTTTACCGAATTGTCGCGCAAGGCGGAATGCTTGGTGTGCCGTCCGGCGACTCTGGCCCGCCATTTCCGCCAATTGTTGGGGTGCAGCTCCCTTTTCATCAAGGCCTTTACGTCATCTTCGCGCAGCCCAAACTGCGCATAGATGGCGTCGAAAGGCGTTCGGTCTTCCCAGGCCATTTCAATAATTCGGTCGATGTCTTGAGCACTTAACACAACTCCGAAACACCAATCCCTGAAAATGGTTCAAGTCAGGCGGAGAAGGTTTTCACGAGGTATTCGGCAATCTGGATAGCGTTTGTGGCTGCGCCTTTGCGCAAATTGTCGGAAACCACCCACATGTTTAAGGTGTTTGGATGACCTTCATCGCGCCGTAAGCGCCCTACATAAACCTCATCGCGTTCGTGGGCTGTAAGCGGCATAGGGTAAAGCTTGTTCGATGGATCGTCGGCCAACACCACACCAGGCATGGAGGAGAGCAGATGGCGAACCGTTTCCATATCAAAATTGCGCTGCAATTCCACATTCACCGACTCTGAGTGACCGCCCATAACGGGTATGCGCACTGTGGTGGCTGTTACGCTTAAATCGGGAAGCCCCAATATTTTGCGCGTTTCGTTTACCATTTTCATCTCTTCTTTGGTGTATCCGTTCTCCAGAAACACATCCACCTGCGGAATTACGTTTAAGTCGATTGGATACGGATAGGCCATTTCGCCCTGAATGCCCTTTCGTTCATTCAGCAATTGCTGAACGGCTTTTACACCGGTGCCGGTAACACTTTGGTAGGTTGATACCACAATGCGCTTTAGGCCATAATAGTCGCTTAATGGCTTCAAGGCCAGCACCATCTGTATAGTTGAGCAGTTGGGGTTGGCAATGATACGATGGCCTTCATGAAGCACCGAAGCGTTCACCTCTGGTACAACGAGTGGAACATCAGGATGCATTCGCCAGGCCGAGCTGTTGTCGATGACCGTGATTCCGGCCTCAGCATAACGCGGTGCCCACTCGAGTGAGGTGCTGCCCCCTGCCGAAAATAAGGCGAACCGGGGTTTCAGGGCAATGGCTTGTTCGTGCATCATTACCGGAAGGTCATCCCCGCGAAAGCGGATAACCTTACCCTTTGAACGCTCCGAGGCAACCGGAAACAGTTGATTTATCGGGAATTTTCGCTCTTCGAGTACCTGTAACATTTTCGAACCCACCAATCCGGTGGCGCCCACAACAGCTATGTTCATGATTTAACCTTGAATTTCGATTGTTTGCAGTATTTTGGCATTCCTTTCTGCGCCGTTCGGCGGATGAAGGGACAAATTTCACGTTTATACCCGAAACCCATGCAGTGGAGCCGCATTTTTATTCTCCTATTCTGTGTTCTCAATGCTCTTGGTGCTACAGCCCAGGTGTTGGATAATTTTTCAGATGGCAATCTCAGTGAAAACCCAACATGGACGGGCGACACGGATGAATTCACCATCAATGCCACCTTGCAGCTTCAAAGCAATGGCGACACCATTTCGACGACCAACCGTGAGATTTGGATTTCAACGCCATCGGCACTTATCGACAACACCCAGTGGGAGTTTTTCGTGAATCCTCGCGTTGGTACCTCATCGAACAACCGCATGGATGTGTACCTGTGCTCCGACAATGCGCAGCTCACAGGTGGCAACAGCGGGTATTTTGTACGTATTGGCGGCACTCCCGACGAAGTGGCCCTTTTTCGCAAAGATGCAGGGGTTGAAAGCTATGTGATAACAGGAGTAAGCGGTGTGATTAACAGCTCATCAACAAACCCGACTAAAGTGAAGGTTACGCGCGACGCGGCGGGCAACTGGACGCTTTTTGCCGATTACGAAGGCACAGGGAGCCTGTACACACTCATTGGGACTGCTTTGGATGTTACCTACACCACAACCGCTCATTTTGGTGTGGTGGTGCGGTATTCCAATACCAATCGCCAGAATTACCAGATGGACGACATTTATGTGGGGCCTATCATTGTTGATGAAACCGCGCCGGTGGTAAATCAATTGCAGGTGAGTGGGCCCAATACGCTGGAGTTGATCTGGTCGGAAAATGTGGAGCAAGGCAGTGCGGAAAATGCGGCCAACTACACTACCGACAATGGATTAGGGAATCCACAAAGTGCGCTGAGAAATCCGACTCAATTTCAACGGGTTTCGCTGAGCTACAGCCAGGACTTTGTGCAGGGCCAAAGCTATCAGATTACTATTTCGGGAGTAAATGATTTGGCCGGGAACACAATGGTTGCGCAACAGTTCAACTTTGTGTATTACAAGCCAAAGCCTTACGATATTGTCATCAACGAGATTATGGCCGACCCAACACCGGTGGTTTTACAGCCTGATGTGGAATGGATAGAATTGCACAACCGCACACCCTTTCCGGTGAACCTGCAAAACTGGACTCTTCAGGTGGGAACGACCCAGAGAACGATCGATGCCGTTACAATTCGTCCCGACAGCTTTCTGGTGCTTACCGGTGCGGCCGGCGAGGAGTTCTTTTTTGATTCGGTGGCGGTGAAGGCTGTAACGAGTTTCCCGGCGCTTACGAATACGGGTGCCAGCATCTCGCTGCTAGATGTGGAGCAGAATGTTATCTCGAGCGTTCGCTACTCCGACACCTGGTATGGCGATGCCGTTAAACTGGAAGGCGGCTGGTCGCTCGAACAAATTTCTCCGCTTAAGCCTTGTGAAGGCGAGAGCAATTGGATTGCCAGCAATGCCGCCTGGGGAGCCACTCCCGGAAAACGCAATTCGGTGTTTCAAAATACGGCCGACACTGAATTGCCGCAAATTGAACGGGTTGTGTTGAACGCACTGGATACCATTCGGGTGTTTTTCAGCGAAACCGTTCCACCGGAACAAACCGCTAACCTGAGCCGATTCAGCATCGACAACGGTATTGGACAGCCCACTGCCATTACTACCTATCCGCCTGATTTTCGCTCCATCAAGTTGGCCTTGCCTGAGCCCATTGTGCAAGGCACTATTTACACGTTAAGCATTGCCGACAGTGTGCGCGATTGTGTGGGAAATCTCTTCAATACTGAGCGAAAAGGCCGGTTTGCCGTTCCGGAAACGCCAGTTGCTAACGATATTGTCATCAACGAAATACTCTCCGACCCCAGAACTGCCGGAACTGATTTTGTGGAGATTTACAACCGCTCCAATAAGATTATCGACCTTGCTCAACTGGCCATCAGCAATCAGGATACCGTTACTAATACATTGCTTGATGCGGAGCAAATTGCGCCAGAGGGCTACCTGATGTTTCCCGGCGAATACCTCGTGCTTTCGGAGAATACTACCGCCGTAAAATCCGAATATGTGGTTCAGGATCAGGATGCCTTCCTGCAAATGCTTGATTTTCCGGCCTACAATAACGAAGACGGCGTGGTGGTTCTCAGCAAATTGGCTGATGGCAGCTTTATTGACCGAAGAATTTACTTTGCCGATTTGCATTTCTCCTTACTCAATTCGCTGGATGGTGTTAGTTTAGAAAGGGTAAACATGGACAGGCCAAGTACCGACAACAGCAACTGGAATTCGGCGGCCTCCACCGCGGGTTTTGCCACTCCAGGCTACCGAAATTCGCAGTTCGCACTCATTACCGAGGCCCAGGCCGGCAGTATTACCATTAGCCCTGAAACCTTCTCGCCCGATGGTGATGGATTTGACGATGTGCTCAATATTGCCTACGCCTTTGACCTGCCAGGCTTCACCGGCACGGCCGCGGTGTATGATGCCGATGGCAGACTGATGAAGTATCTGTTTAGAAGTCAGCTCCTCGGAACTTCCGGAACAGTGAGTTGGAATGGCATTACCGAAACCAACGAGCGCGCCCGCACCGGCATTTATCTGGTGTATCTCGAAGCCTTCGATTTACAAGGTAAGGTGGTGAAGTTGAAAAAGCCTTGTGTTTTGGCTACACGGTTTTAGGTTTACTTCTCTCTCGAACCTCTCTCTCTTATCTCTCTCCGCGGGAGAGAGACGACACTTTCTTGGTCAAACGGGGTTTTTAAATAAAAGGAAGCTATCATCAATTACGGAGAATCGCTCTCGCTCTACACTCTCACTCTGAATTTACCTCTCTCTCTTATCTCATATCTTTGATATAAACTTAATTACCTAAGCAGGATTGGAATCAGGCTTTCGTCTAGACAAGCATTATGGCTATGTTGGGAGAGAGGAAGCCCGGTCCTGTTTATTTTCCAGAGTCACAACAGTACCTAAAGGCATTATTCAGTAATGACC
>JAIXUS010000050.1 GCA_027483445.1 Bacteroidota bacterium
TGTGACTATTGAGCTGCCACAGAAAATGCATTTTTTTTATTCAAAACCTTTGATTTGCCACAAAGCTAGATGCAGCAATGGTTTGAGCACTTTTAAACCTCCAAAATGTCTATTAAGCCAAAATCGAGTATTGGCTGAGTCCACATTCAAATACGATGAAAACAAACTGTGGGTTTTCAGAAGAGAATTTTAAATTCCCTCATTTTTTAGATTTTTAAGACTGTACGATCTTTCTGCAAGATTCCTCCGTTTCGGATTTATAGCTGTTGATACAAATTTAGCCTGAAGAAGAACTTCTTTACTCTTCTTTCCAAGGTCTTAATCTTTGTTCTATCGACGTTTAAAAATATTTGCTATTGGGAGGGTGAAATTACCCGGTATGTCGCCAAATTTAAACCAGTGTGTTTGGGAAATTCGATTAAAGTCAATTACGAAATCCCGAATTAAATCACGTGAAAAACAAACAAGGAAGCTTAGTATTAAACACTATAACAATTCATTAATGAATGATGTATAGAAGTATGTGGCAATACTGATAAAATCCAGTTCTAAATTGACCGATAAATGTGATTAAAACAATCAACGATATGTGAATCCTTCTTCGTTTTTAATTTTGTCGCCAAAACTGCACAAAATATTCGACGAATAGTTGAAATGGGAGAAGAATAAAAAACGTTTATAGTTTTATTCTTCTAAATTAAAATCATATAAATTAAAGGGCGAGATTTATTTAATTTAGTTGTTTTAAATATAACATACAAATCACATATTGAAATTTATAAGATTCATAATTGCATTGAGCTTTCATAAGGAATAGCCCCTATAAATTATTATTTTATCGTTCTATTTTCAAATTAACTATCATCTCCTTAAACAATGGAAGCTTTTATTGATAAATCAACATCTTGAATTGTCAGAAAGACTGATATGAATTTAAACCTATCGTTAATCCAATGATAAATTCGATACGAATGCTCATTAATAAAAGGATAGAATAATCTGAATTTTTTATCAAAATCAGAATACAATATATAACGCATAATTAACTGAAAATCAGATGCTCTTTAGGGTGTGTTGTTACAATTTTGTTGCACCAATCTTTAAAACAACAACCCAATTTTTTTTATGAAAACAACCCTTACGAAAGCGCTTGCACTTGCCGCATTGGTTTGTGCAGCCGGAACAGAGGCCTCTGCTCAGTTGGCCTCTCAGCAAAACCTCGGTGCCGACTGCGGATGTCCTCCAGTTGCATCGCGCCAAACAGTTTCCCTGTCATCGCTTGCCATTATTGGTGGTGCGAACGACGGAGATTTGACTGCTACAAACACGATATTAACGTGTGATAAGACCTATTTGTTGGACAACAAAATTTATGTACCGGCAGGTAAGACATTGACCATACAGCCAGGTACAGTTATTAAAGGCGTTCCTACAGGAACAACCCTTGCCGCCAACGCAATTCTTGTAATGCGTGATGGTAAAATCTTTGCAAGCGGCACCGAAAGCTGCCCAATCATTTTCACAGCTCAAGCGGATAACCTCGATGGTACTTATCCATTAACCAACAAAGGTCAGTGGGGTGGTATTGTTATCCTTGGTAAAGCGTCTAACAACTTAACCACCGCTGCGAACTACAGCCCGGCAGGTGCAGCTGGATTCTTTGGAACAGCTCAGATTGGCGGCGTAAACAGTGTAAATGGTGGAGATGGTATTGGATTTATTGAAGGCTTCACAGCTGCTGATGCGCGCAATCTTTATGGTATGCCTCCCGGTCAAGCAGATGATAACGACAACTCTGGAGTTCTTCGTTATGTATCCATCCGTCACGCTGGAGCTTCAGTAGGAGCTAACAACGAGTTGAATGGTCTTACTTTAGGTTCTGTTGGTCGCGGAACAACCATCGAAAACCTCGAAGTTGTATCGAACGATGACGATGGTGTTGAGCCTTTTGGTGGCACTGTTAACATGAAGTACCTCACTTTGATGTTCAACAACGATGATAACTTTGACTACGACTTAGGCTACACTGGTAAAGTTCAGTTCATGCTTTCTGTAAAGCTTGATGCTGCAACTTTCACAGGTGGAGATAGCGGTATCGAAGCGGATGGTGATGATAACAAGGCCAACCCTACTCTACTTTCACGCCCAATCATCTACAACTCTACATTCATCGGTAATGGTTCTAACACAACGCCAACAGGTGGTGGTTCTGGTCCTTGGGCAATCAACGCCAAGGAAAAAACAGAAGGTGAAATTTACAGCTCCATCTTTGCCAACTATCGTTCAGGTTTGAACCTTATCAAATCAATGGGTACTAGAACAGGTACTGTTGAAGCTTACCACAACTGGTTTGGTCAGGACAATGCCGGTACTGCCATTACTCCTCGCCTCAAAATTGAGTGTAACACTTTCGTAGGTAATACTGCACCTATAACAGTAGGTGGATCCGCTGCTAACGTTATCGCTGCTGATAACACTAAATTTGCTGCTGATGGTAATGTTATCGCTCCTTCAGTTGCCGGTTTAGATTTCAACTTCGCTGCTTCTGGAACAACAGTAACAGACCAGTATAACGCAGTACCAAACCCACAGTTGGCTTCTACCTGTGTTCCTCCTGCTGACGGATTCTTCGTTTCAACAAACTATCGTGGTGCTTTCAGACCAGGTCAAAAATCATGGTTGAGCAACTGGTCATACTCTGCATTGCTTGATGCAACCAACGGACTTGTGGCATGTCCTACTGACATCAACCTTGATGGTGTAACCAACACAAACGACTTCCTCGACTTAGTAGGTCAGTTTGGTCAGTCATGTGATTAATGTCAACCCATACAACAACAATACACTAATTTTACAATGAAAAAAATTCTTTTAGGCCTTGCTCTCCTCACAGGGAGCATCGCCTCAGCCCAGAACGGGTTGGAATCCATTATCGTAGAGAAATACTACGTATCGAACTCTGTAGATGCTAATGGTTCAGTTGGAACCTTACCTACAGGATCCGTTACTTACCGTTTCTTCGTTGACATGCTTCCAGGCTACAGATTTCAGGCGGCATACGGCGCACCAGCAGGTAACCACGTGTTAACTTTCTCTACAACCACCTCATTCTTTAACAATGAAGACAGAGGTGCTGTTACTCCAACATGGACAAAGACACAAGCGCGCAGCAACTCTGTAATGCTTGATTCTTATCTCTCTGCGGGAGCTGCTGCATCCGGCAACTTTGGTGTTCTTAAATCTGAAGACGATGGTGTTGCAAACGTGGTAAACAACTCTGTACCGCCGATGCTTCAAAATGCTGATCCTTCTGCAGGTATTCCTTTAACTGTTCAGGATGGTCTTCTTTTGGGTGCTCCTTCAGCAGTTACCACTATCGGTCAAACTGATGCTCAGGCAGGTGCTGCATTAGATGCAACCAGCCAGGCTGGTAACACATTTACCCTTACCGATGGTGCATGGTCTTCACTGGTAGGCGCGCAAGGTCCAACGGCCAGCAACCGAGTATTGATTGCCCAAATCACAACAGATGGTATCCTTACTTATGCGTTGAATATCCAAATTGGTACTCCAACAGGTGGTGTTGAGCGTTATGTGCATACCAATCCTACCGGTGCCGAAATTGATATTCCTTCACTCTCAGGCACCTTAGGTGCACCAAACGCTCTTCCAACAGTGAGCATTACCAGCCCATTGAATGGTGCAGGATTCATCATCGGAAGCAACATCAGCGTTACTGCTAATGCTGCCGATGCGAACGGTTCAGTTTCTCAAGTTGAGTTCTTTGTTAACGGTGTTTCAATTGGTGTAGATAACTCTGCTCCTTACTCTGCTTCATTCACCGGAAACACTGCCGGGTCGCAAGTAATAACTGCGGTAGCAACTGATAACGAGGGTGGACAAACAACCTCTTCTGCAATTACAGTAAACGTAGCCGCCAACCCTCCTCCAACAGTAAACATTACTTCGCCTGCCAACGGTGCCGGATTTATTACCGGTGATGTAGTAGCAATTACTGCAACTGCAACTGATAATGGCTCAGTAGCTCAGGTTGAGTTTTTTGTGGATGGCGTTTCAATTGGTGTTGACAACACGGCTCCGTATGCAGCCAACTACAATGCTGTTCTTGGACCACACGTAATCACCGCAACTGCTACAGACAATGCCGGACTTACGGCATCAGCTTCAGTGAACATTACAGTATTGAACAACGTTCCTCCAACCTCAACTATTACTGCTCCCGCTGTAGGTTCTTTGTTTACTGCACCGGCCGTTGTTACAATCAATGCCAATGCTACAGATGCTGATGGAACCGTAACACAGGTTGAATTCTTTGTAAATGGTGTTTCTATTGGTGTTGATACCGATGCTCCGTATACTATCGATTGGACATCTACCATTGGTGTAGCTAGCATCGTTGCGCGCTCTACAGATAACCGTGGTGCTACTACCAATTCTGTAGCTCGCGTATTGAATATCGCCGACCCTAACGGTCTTCCTTACAATCTCGGAGGTCAAACCATCAGCGACTGTAACGACACTGCTTTCTGCTTGCCTATCATTGCCTTCACAACCGTAAGTGATGTAATTGGGTATGACATCGTTCTAAACTATGACAACACCAAGTTTACACCTACTGGTAACATTACAATTGCCGGCGACCTCGTAACTCCCTCTCAAGCCGAAGCTATCAACAGCATTAATGCTGCTGCCGGAAGCATGAACATTTCTGTGTTCTTCAACGGTTCGGCTCCTGCTACAGCTCGCTTTGCCGGTACTGGTGAATTGATTTGTGTTGAGTTTGTAAAAACAGGCGCTTTTGCACCGGCTGATACCGCTGATTTCAGCGTGTCATTCATGCAGGAATCTTATTTCACTGGCGTTCAAACCAAGCTGGTTGACGATGGCTCATACATTTCTTTCCGCGATTCATTGTATGAAGGAAAATTGACTGTATGGACCGATAATAGCACACTTGGATTTAATGCTGCAAACCCTAACGCCTCAGTAATTACCAATATTTTTGGTACTGACGCTTCTTGCGGTAATGAAAGTGCCACAGCTGTGCAGCCAGACACGAATGGAGTTTTCTCTTACAATACGGCCAATGGCTTGAACATCGCCATCAAAAAAGACATCTTAGGATCAACCGATGTTCAGGCTGTTATCAACGGTGCTGATGCGCTTTTGGCGCGTCGTGTATTGTTGAACGACAACACATTTACACCGTCGGCTTATCAAATTATTGCAATGGACGTAAACATTGATGGTAATGTATCTGCTGGCGACGTTTCACAGATTAATCAGCGTGCTGTGTTGTTTATCCCTGAATTTAAGCAGGCGTTTAACTACGACATCAATGGTGTTTCAAACGGAACTCCTTCAAAAGACTGGTTGTTTATCGATTCAACCATCTTGGTAAGCAGCCCTGCCTACACCATTTCGGCTACTTATCCTGCTAATGATGGCGTTGGTTATTCTAAATTCAACGTTCCTTCTGTTGATTTCTGTTTACCCGTTAAAGTGGTTAACTTCAATGCATGTCCAGAATACACCTTCACCAACTACCAAGGTATTTTGGTTGGTGATGTGAATGGAAACGTTGCTACTGCTACACCATCAAGCTTATTCAAGTCTGAAACTGAGAAAGTAATTGTTCGCATCGACCGTGCTCAGGTTAGCCAAAACGAAGTAACTGTTCCTGTGTACTTCACCTCTGCTAACACTGTGAATGCATTCGACTTCTCTATGAAGTTTAACGAAAACAACCTCAACTTTGGCAACATCGAAAGCAACGTAGAAACTGCCGAATCATTCAGCCACTTAAATGGTTCAGATCGTACTGTTCGATTTACCAGCAACAGCCTAACTGAAATGAATGGCAGCCGCCCTGTTGCTTTCTTCACATTCCAAATGCTCAATGGAAACTTGCATGCAAGCGATTTGAACAACTTAGCTGCTTACCTTAATGGTGAAGCTGCTGAAGTTGAAGTTATCGGTGAGTTGGCCTTGGGTAATGGTATTGTTGACTACAACAATGTTGTTTCTGTTTTCCCGAATCCGGCTACAACTTTCGCTCAGGTAATGTCGATGGAAAATGCAACACTTACAATTATGGATGCTGCTGGCCGCGTAGTTGGAGCTTCAATAGATGTAATTGCTGGGCAGGTTCAAACCATTGCCACTTCTGATCTTGCAGCAGGTATTTACCATGTGCGTATTGCTAACAACAATTTCAATGTAACCAAGAAATTGGTTGTTAAAAAATAAATCCGCCTGGATTTTTTCTCAAAAAGCCCGGACAATTGTTCGGGCTTTTTGTTTTTACTTAATATCATTTCAAAATAAAACTCTTTATTCCCATTTATTATTAACACTATTAATTAATGTTTAATTAACGATAATTTTTAAAGATAATTCTGGCGAAACAATACTTTTGCTAACCAATAAAATTGAACTCATCTCAGAATAAATCTCTTTTGATTCTTAGAGATAATTCGTCTACAAAATATTGAAGCATGCGTAAATCGCATTTCATCCTGTTATTTTTTCTGTTTTGTTTAGGAATTACCAATGGTGCTTCCATGAATAATTTTGAAAAAGAGACCAATGATTACACCTCCGTTAACAACAGTGCTATTTCGTTAACGGATACTATTTTTTTAAATCTTGGTGCCGGTCAAATTGCAAATGATATACTTGAATTTGATGTATTTATTCGCTCAGATGAGCAAGTTAGTTCAGTAGACTTTCAATTTTTCTTCAACACAAACAACTTCACATTTCTCGATGTTGTAAATCTTGCAGGCCTTGATCAAGTTTTGGGCTTTGTAAATTTCGATGCACAGCAGGGTGAACTTGAGTTCCGATTCACCTCAAATACTTTTCCTGAATTTTATCCAAACAACATCCCACTGGTTAAACTTAGGTTTTCTGCACCTGGAATTACAGAGGCTTGCGCCTTAGACATACTTACAAACCAGAATTCTGTTGTTCTAATGAATGGCGAACAGTGTTCAATCGCTGTACTTGGCTGTTCCAATCCTCCTGCAAATGCAGGGCAAAATCAAAATATATGTTCCGATAATGCTTTGCTTTCGGGTAATGCACCATTGTTTGGTACTGGAATTTGGACTGTAGTCGCGGGCACGGGTGTTTTTGCAGATGACAACGCTCCCCAAACCACTGTAAGTGGACTTTCACCGGGACAAAATGTTTTTGCCTGGACATTTCCCGGATCTCCTGTAAACTCAGATCAGGTAATTATTTTTCGATTTGAAGAACCCATAAATGTAAATGCCGGAGTGGACATTTCAACCTGTGACGAAAATGCGGTATTAAACGCAACAAATCCTTCCATAGGAGTTGGCACCTGGTCTTTAATCTCTGGATCAGGATTGCTTACTGATGAAACCAATCCCAACACCTCGATAACAGAGCTCGCACCTGGAAACAATTTTTTGATTTGGTCGGTAGTGAATGGGAATTGCCCTGCTGTAATTGACACTTTACTCATTAATAGAATTTCGCCCATTGATGCAGGTCCAAACGAAATTATTTGTGCAAACGAGACCACACTTAATGCCACACAACCTGACCTAGGTTCAGGATTTTGGACGGTGATTCAAGGTACAGGCCTTTTCAGCGATGAATCTCAACCCAATACTGCAGTTACCGGATTGAGTGAGGGTCTCAATATTTTTCGATGGACAGTAGTTGGAGGTGGTTGCATCGATTCCACTGATGATGTAGAAATCATTTTTTCTTGTAATACACCTCCTATCACCATTAATCAGTCTTTTCAAATAAATGAAGATACACAGCTTGCAGGAAATTACCTTTCTAATGGCGATTTTGACCCGGATCTAACTCCACTCATCATTACCCAATCGCCCATTTTTGGTCCATTGAACGGTTCAATAGTCGTCGATACTGATGGCGCCTTCCTTTATACGCCAAATCCAAACTTTTTTGGACTTGACACCATTGTTGTTATTGTATGCGATAATGGAAATCCGCTACCGCCGGAGTGCAGTAACGACACGCTTTTCATTGAAGTGTTTCCAATCAATGATCCGCCCATCATTGTGAATGAGTTATATCCGGTTTTCTCGGGTATTCCTTTCAGTTCTAATCATCAATTAAATGACTCCGACATTGAGAATACTGCATTAAGTAGCACAATTCCACAATTAAGCGGACCTTCAAATGGTACATTTTCATTGAATGCCAACGGCACATTCACCTACACGGCCAATATTGGATTCTCCGGCATTGACACTGTTATTGTTGAAGTGTGTGACTCAGGTTTCCCCTTGCCGGCTTTATGTGATGTAGATACCCTTGTTTTTGTGGTTAGTGAATTGAATTTAAATGTGTTTGCAGGAAACGATACTACTTTCTGTGCTGAAGCATTTAATCTTCAGGGATCACCAATACCTAACAATGCAAGCGGTTTATGGTCCTCTGCAAACCCCTTACTCATTTTTGGCGCTGCCAACGAAGCCTCAACTTCAGTAAGTAATTTACAAAATGGCCCTAACATTATTTTTTGGTCTGTTACCCTTAATGGAGCCACTGTTTCCGATACAGTAATTGTAACCCTTATCCAACCCGACACACCCAATGCAGGACCAGACCTCAACATTTGCGGTCTTCAAACTGAATTGTCGGGAAACATTCCCGTTAATGGGAGTCCTTTGTGGACCGCTGAAAATGCCGATTTGTTGATCGAATCGCCATCCTTCTCCACAACACCTGTCTCATCCACCGAAACAGGTGTATTCAACTTCTACTACAGCATTTCACTAGACCAATGTAATTTAACGGATACAATACAAGTTAACTTTTTAGGGAATGTAACGCTGAATGTACCGGAAAGCCTTTCTATTTGTGAAAATGAATTACCATTCACACTGCCAATTGTAAGTTCTGGAACGGAAGTTTTTAATTGGTCATTGCTATCTGGAAGCGGCTCCGTTACAGAAATTACCAATTCATCAGTCACCTTTGAAGGGTTGACCAATGGGGAGAATACGTTTCTTATTTCGGCCGGACAAACTCCGTGTGCTGCTTCGGATACCCTTCGCGTTAATTTGCTTGCAAGCAATGATCCACTTTGTAGCAATAGTCAATTGTTCATTCCGAATGGCTTCTCACCCAATGGAGATGGAGTGCATGATGTTTTCTTCATCGAAAACCTCAATGGTATCTTGCTTTCTCTAAGGGTATTCAACCGATGGGGAGAACTCGTTTATGAGAGCGATTCCTATCAGAATGATTGGAATGGAGTGGCTAACCAAGGTGTTGTTCTGGTCGGCGAAGAACTTCCTGAAGGCATCTACTTCTACTTGATTCAAATTCCCGGTGAAACCGATGCCCGCGAAGGGTACATAACTATATGGCGATGAAAAAAAAGGCATACCTGGTCATTCTTGCCCTGTATTTTTGGGCAGGCTCGCACGTAATCGCTCAGCAGGAGCCCATCTACAGCATGTATTACTTCAATCCAGTTGTAGTAAATCCGGCATATGCTGGTAGTTTAGACTACATGCAAACCGTAGCTTCTTTCCGCCGCCAATGGACCAATTTTCCCGGTTCGCCATCCACAGCTGTATTTAGTGCAAATGCTCCATTTAAGAAAAATCCTGCATCTGGCTGGGGACTAAACTTCCTGAACGACAGAATTGGAAACATTCGGGTGAATGGCCTTTCTGGAATTTACACTTACAAAATTAACTTTGACAAAAGTAAGCTTGCTTTTGGCCTCCAAAGTGCCATTAACAACTTTGGAGTGGATTTCAGCGAGAGTCGGCTCTCATCCAGTAACACTTTTGATGAAGCCTTCAGCCAGAATATTTCATCGTGGCATTTGAACTTCGGAGCGGGTGTTTTTTGGTACAGCGATCGCTGGTATGCTGGCTTAGGGATTCCTCATCTTCGGGCCCACAGAATAGGCAGTAAAGACCAATCAGAGGGTTCAGAAGCCAAACAACGTGCAATCTACATGCTCTCTGGTGGCTACGTTGTCGAACTGAATGAAGAGTGGAGAATTAAGCCTTCACTGCTCTTTAGAATTCCTTCCGGAGCACCCATGCAGGCCGACATTTACACAAATGGCTATTTTAGAGATATCTTCAGCTTTGGAATTGGGTATAGAACCCGGTCAGGCATCCAATTGGTTGGAGAAACAAAAATTATCAAAAATCTTCGACTGGGTTATGCCTTCGACCAAGCCCTTTCGAGACTCGGCGGACAGGCTGGAGGAACCCACGAAATTATTCTACGCTACGACATTCCCTTAGAATCTTCAACCGAGATTAATCATCGCATTTTCTAAGGTAAACAGGGCATTTCGGATGATTTAATCAGCCCGATTCGAACAATTCCTTTATAGATAGGTTTTCTGTTGGGTTCTTCCGATAAGGTGAGAACAAATTTCTCTATTTTCGCGCCTTGTAATTCAGACCATGTCGACCCTCGCATTTATTCTCCTTGCAGCCCTCACCTTGTCGTCGGCACTCCTTGTAGTGTTCTCGAAAAACCCGGTGTATTCTGTGTTGTGGCTGGTGATCTGCTTCTTTTCCATTACAGGTCATTACATCCTCCTCGATGCCCACTTCCTGGCTGTTGTTAACCTGATCGTTTACGCAGGAGCCATCATGGTGCTCTTCCTGTTTGTGATAATGCTCCTCAATCTTAACAAGGAAACGGAGCCTCAAAAGTCGTTTATTCTCAAGCTTGCTGCAGTCATCTCAGGCTGCCTGGTGATGCTTGTACTCACTGCCTCTCTCAAAGATTACACCTTGGTTCCGGTCGACAGTGTTGATGCCTCGTTTGGCACAGCCCGATCGGTGGGAATGGTGCTATTCAATAAGTTTCTCCTGCCTTTCGAAGTGGCTTCCATTCTGTTCATCACGGCAATGGTGGGAGCTGTTATTCTGGGTAAAAAACACGTGAACGACTAAGGTATGCAAGAACTCGACAACCTCATCGGAACGATCAGCATCAACCACTACCTCTTTCTGAGCGCCGTGCTCTTCTCAATCGGCGTGATGGGCGTTATGCTGCGCCGAAATTTCATCGTTATCTTCATGTCCATCGAGCTGATGCTCAACGCAGTAAACGTGCTTTTGGCCGCATTCTCGCGTTTCAATGGAAATCAAGACGGACAAGTATTCGTGTTTTTCATTATGGTGGTGGCAGCGGCCGAAGTAGCCGTCGGGCTGGCCATCTTGGTAATGATATACAGAAATATCCGATCAACCGACATTAACGCATTACGAAACCTTAAATGGTGACCCTTCTCGCATGGAACAATTAGCCTGGTTAATTCCCCTCCTCCCGCTTGCCGGGTTCCTGCTTACAACCTTCTTAGGCAAAGGCGTTTCAAAAAATGCTGTTGGTGCAGTAGCCACTCTGATGGTGTTTGCGCCCTTCCTGATTACCCTCGGAATCTTTATTCCGTTTGCCGCCTCCGACACCCATGAGCCCATCCGCATCATCTTGCTCGAATGGATGCACATCGGCAGCCTTTCGGTAAATTACGGAATACAACTCGACCAGCTTTCGCTGATGATGATGCTGGTAATTACCGGTGTGGGCTCTTTAATCCACCTCTACTCGATCGGCTACATGCACGACGATGAGCGCTTCCACACCTTCTTCTCCTACCTCAACCTTTTTGTGTTTTTCATGCTCATCCTTGTGATGGGCTCCAATTACCTGATGCTCTTTATTGGTTGGGAAGGCGTAGGGCTCTGCTCTTACCTGCTTATTGGATTCTGGCACAAAAATCCCGATTACGCCAAGGCGGCTAACAAGGCTTTCATCATGAATCGCATTGGAGACCTTGGGCTGCTGCTGGGTATATTCCTGCTTTACCTGCGATTCTCCACCTTGGAGTATAACCGGATAGCACTCGAAGCAATGGCTATCGACATGAACGATCCGCTCATCCGCAACGCCACCTTGCTCTTATTCATTGGAGCCATCGGAAAATCGGCTCAGCTGCCCTTGTTCACCTGGCTTCCCGATGCGATGGCGGGACCAACCCCCGTTTCAGCGCTTATCCACGCGGCCACCATGGTTACCGCGGGCATCTACCTCATCATTCGATCCAATGTGCTGTTTACCCTTGCACCTTTCACGCAGGAGATCATCATGGTGGTAGGCCTACTTACTGCGCTCTTTGCTGCAACCATCGGTCTGAAGCAAAACGACATCAAGAAAGTACTGGCTTACTCTACAGTTTCGCAGCTTGGGTACATGTTTTTTGCCCTTGGCTTGGGCGCTTACACCGCGGCGTACTTTCACCTGTTCACCCATGCCTTCTTCAAAGCTTTGTTGTTCCTCGGCTCAGGTTCGGTGATTCACGCCATGGGCGGAGAGCAAGACATTCGTAAAATGGGCGGACTGAAAAAGGCGCTTCCGATTACCCACTTCACCTTCCTCATTGGTACAGTGGCTATCGCCGGATTGCCTCCACTGGCGGGCTTCTTCTCTAAAGACCAGATTTTAGCTTCTGCCTTCGCACACAACCCCATATTGTGGGTGTTAGGTGTTGGTGGAGCTTTACTCACAGCATTTTACATGTTCCGCCTGTACTACCTCACCTTCTTTGGAGGCTTCCGCGGAACTCACGAGCAAGAGCATCACTTGCACGAATCGCCGCTTACCATGACCATTCCGCTCATCGTTTTGGCTGTGTGTTCTGTGGTTGCCGGATTTGTGAATGTGCCTGAGGTATTGGGTGGCAACCACTGGCTCGACCGCTTTTTTGCCGATCTGCTCGCCGGCAGCACATTCCTGCTCGAAGATCAGGCGCACGGTCACCTTTCGCATACCACTGAATACATCTTAATGGCCATCTCCACAACATTGGTGCTGTTGGTTATTTTCTACGCACGACTGCGTTATTTCAAAAACGGGCATGTGCCTGCGGCGGATGGCGAAAAGCTTCCTGCCATACAACAGCTCATAGCCGATAAATACCGTGTTGATGAACTCTACGATGGCATTGTATCTAAGCCTCTTTTGGCCGCTTCAGGGCTCATCCACCGGATTTTGGAATTGAACTTCTTCGACCGACTGGTGAATGGTGCCGGGCAGATTGTTGTGCTTGGTTCGCGCACATTCCGTTTTCTTCAAACCGGAAATGTCGGATTTTACGTTTTTGCGATGACCCTCGGTATCCTTGCCTTACTGGCGGCTAACCTCTTTCTGAATTAAGCATGCAGACCATGGATAGTGCTCTACTCCCCCTCACAGGATTTCTCACTGTAGCCCTGCTGGCCTTCCCTTTTGTTGCCGGTTTGCTGTGTTTATTCGTTCCTGCACGTGCTAAACAAATCGCACTGGGCGCCACGCTTGTTCAGGTGCTGCTCACCGCTTATGCAATCTTTCTGTTTAACATCAATTATCGCTCAGGCTACCTGGCCAATATGCAGGGCATGGTTGATGTCTCTTGGATTGCTTCTTTTGGCATTCGCTTCTTTGTAGGTTTGGATGGCATTAGCTTGCTGATGGTGATTCTCACCAATTTCCTGATGCCCCTCATTGTATTGTCGACCTGGAACCGAGAGTGGAAACAGCCGTCATTACTTTACTTCCTGATGCTCTTCATGCAGAGCGCATTGGTAGGCGTTTTTATCTCCTTGGATGTTTTCCTGTATTACATTTTCTGGGAGCTCGCCCTGATTCCTATCTACTTCATCGTTTTATTGTGGGGCGGCGAAAACAGGGTGAAGGTAACCTTCCGTTTTTTCATCTACACCCTTAGCGGAAGCTTACTCATGCTAGCCGCCATTATTTGGCTATACCTTCAAACTGAGCCTCGTTCATTTGTTATTGGCGACTTGTACAACCTTCGCCTCGACGAGATCAGCCAGCGTTGGGTGTTTTGGGCCTTCTTCGCGGCCTACGCCATCAAAATCCCTTTGTTGCCTTTTCATTCTTGGCAGCCCGACACATACACCACAGCTCCAAATGCAGGCGCTATGCTGCTTTCGGGCATCATGCTTAAAATGGGTATCTATTCCATCATGCGTTGGATTTTGCCCATCACGCCTTTGGCGGCCAGCATTTACGCTGATGTGGCTATTGTAATGTGTATTGCGGGTATCATTTACGCCTCATGGATTGCGATTGGTCAGAAAGATTTCCGCCGAATGGCAGCCTGGAGTTCCATTGCGCACGTGGGCCTCATCACCGCAGGTTTATTCACCATGAGTCAAATAGGCCTTCAAGGAGCATTGGTGCAGATGATTGCTCACGGTGTTAACGTGGTAGGGCTCTTCTTTGTGGCCGAAATCTTCATGCAACGGCGCGGAACTACAATCATGGAAAACCTTGGAGGCATAAGGCAACACGCACCAGCCTTCGCTTCAGTATTCATGGTCATCACCTTTGCCAGCTCTGCACTGCCATTAACCAACAGTTTTATTGGAGAGTTTCTCCTGCTCAACGCCCTCTACGAATATAGCTACTGGTTTGCTGCATTGGCCGGTTTAACTGTTATTCTTGGAGCGGTTTACATGCTTCGGGCCTATAAATTTACCATGCTGGGTGAAAATCCAGCAATTACCAACTTCAGCGACCTCAGTGCCTCCGAAAAATGGGTGTTCTTTCCCATTGTTGGCCTGATTGTTCTCTTTGGTATCTACCCACAATTCATTTTCAACCTGACCGACGAGTCGGTGAAATTCCTGCTGTTTCAGATTGATCAGCATCTAGCCGTTACGAACTGATATGTCTACACTGATCCTCTTGTCGCTGCTTGGCTTCCTGATTCTGTTTCTCGGAGCCTTTGATCAGAAAAAGCTGCTAATTCCGGTTGCCCTGCTCGGACTTATTGCCGCCTTTGTGCTCAATGCCCTCGATTGGGGTAGCAATACAGCATGGTTTGGAATGATGACCTACGACAACTATGCAGTTTCGTTCAACGGTCTGATTATCTTCACTTTAATACTGATCATGTTGATGGCCAGCTGGCACTTCCGATACGAAGACAGCAACGTGGCCGACATCTATGCGCTGATGCTGTTTTCGGCAACTGGCGGAGTGATTATGACTTCCTACTCCAGCCTGGTTATGCTATTTGTAGGTGTTGAAATCCTTTCGATTGCCTTGTATATCATGGCCGGAAGCCGACGACTTCATTTGTCGTCGAACGAATCGGCACTAAAGTACTTTTTGCTTGGTTCCTTTGCTTCCGGAGTGCTGTTGTTTGGGCTTACCCTTTTGTTTGGAGTGTGTAACAGCTTCGACCTAAGCGTAATCTCCGATTATGTAAGCAATACAGAAACTGAGAAAATCCCGCTGCTTTTCAAAACCGGAGTATTTCTCACTATGATTGGCTTCACGTTTAAGCTCGGCGCTGCTCCCTTTCATTTCTGGTCGCCAGACGTTTATCAAGGTGCTCCAACATTGATTACGGCATTCATGGCTACTGTGGTAAAAACTGCAGCCATTGCAGCATTCTACAAGCTTTTTGACACCTGTTTCTCCGGAATGGATTCGGTATGGTATCAGGCTCTATGGGTAATCTGCGTGGTAACCATGTTACTGGGGAATATTTCGGCGGTTATGCAAAACGAAGCCAAGCGCATGTTGGCGTGGTCGGGCGTTGCCCATGCCGGCTATTTGTTGCTTCCTGTGTTGGCCCTTAACGAACTCTCCGCTTCGTCGGTATTCTATTATTCGGTGGTATACTCTGTTGGATCAATCACGGCCTTTAGTGTAGTTATTGCCTTGAGCGGTGCACAAAACGAACTGCCGATCGATCAGTTTAAGGGCTTGGCGAAAAACAACCCACTTCTCACCGCGGCACTAGTGATTTCGATGTTTTCGATGGCCGGCATCCCCCCGTTGGCCGGTTTCTTTGCCAAGTATTTCCTCTTTGTCAATGCCATGAATAGCAACCTGCTCATCGCTGTATTGGTGGCCATTCTGGGTTCGCTCATTGGTGTTTACTACTATTTCAGACCTGTGGTTTATGCTTTCCACAACGAAGGCAATATTCCGGATCGCATCGAGGCCAACGTTGGCTTTAACCTCGTGGTGTTTACGGGCATGTTTCTTACCTTAGTGTTGGGTCTGTTTCCCGATTTACTTCGGGCCTTCCCCGGAAACTAATCCAAGGGTTCTTCTTCGGAAGTCTGACTTCCTGTAAGGCGGTAAATCCAATCGGGCTCAACGCCACGGCTCATGAGTCGTTGCATCCAAAGCTTCCGGTCTTTCGCCGGATTACCGGTTTTCGGCTTTAGTTTAAGCGCCCACTTTTTCACACTGCTGGAGTACTCTGTTTCCGAAATTTCGCTCATGCCTCTTTGAATACACGCCGAACTGATGCCTTTTGCCCTCAAACCCGCTTCAATCTTCACCCTCCCCCACTGGTTAATGCGGAACTTCCCTCGGGCAAAGCTCCGGGCAAAGCGCTCTTCATTGATAAACCCTTCGGAAATGAGTTCGGCAATCACAAACTCGGCCGGCTCACCCCGAAACCCTTCCGAAGCGAGCTTCTGTCGTACCTCAGCAATGCACCGTTCCTGGAAGGCGCAGTACTTTTTCATTTTTTCTAAGGCAGCCGAAACGGTATACAGCGGATTCACAAAGCCAATTTACGGTATTCTCATTCACAGCGCCTAATACGTGGCCCATGAAAAACCGCACAGCCTACCGACTCCTGTTTACTGCCAATACCATTTCGGGTCTGGCTCAAGGCATAACCATGTTGGCCATACCTTGGTACTTCAGTAAAGTGCTCAATCAACCCGAACTTTTTGGGTGGCTATATGCACTCACTACGATAATAATGCTTTTTTGGGGTTTGTATGCCGGCACACTCATCGACCGATACTCCCGTAAATGGGTTTTTGTGGGTATAAATGCCTTTGGGGCCTTACTTTTAGGACTGGTGAGCGCCTATGGTTACTGGAGCGGCGACGTAGGTACTTGGGGCGCAATGGCCGTTTTTTCGGGTACTATTTTAATTTACAACATTCATTACCCCGCGCTTTACGCCTTCGGTCAGGAAATCACCGAGCGCGCTTATTACGGACGATTTACCTCAATGACCGAGGTGATTGGTCAAAGTACATCTATACTTTCCGGCGCCGCCGGGGCTCTGTTACTTAGTGGGCTATCGCCTGATGGCTGGCTGCCTGAAATTGAGCCTTGGTCATTACACCAAATCTTTCTCGCCGATGCCTTAACCTACGCCTTGAGCATCGTGCTCATTGTGGCCATTCGTTACACCCCGATTAGTACACGTAAACCGGAAGAAGGCAGCGTTTGGAAGCGCATTGGCAGTGGCATAGCCTTTTTGAGGCAGCACCCCTTGGTTTTCCTTTTTGGCAATGCCTCTTACGCCATTTTCATTGTTTTGCTTATTACTGTGCAGCAATTGCTGCCTCTTTATACCGACCAACATCTGCAAGCCGGCGCTGGAAGCTATGCCTTGGCCGAATTCTTTTACTCGCTCGGGGCCATGCTCGCCGGGCTGGGTATTGTTCGACTGTTTCGCACAAAAGGGCTTCCCTTTGGGGTTTTAGTGATGATGGCTTTGGCCATACTGATTTACCTCCTTGCGGCAACCACACGAAACACCACATTTTACTTTTTTCTGAGCGTTTTGCTGGGTTTAAGCAATGCCGGGGCCCGCGTTTTACGAACCACCTGGATTTTCCAACACGTACCCAATCAAACCATCGGTAGGGTGAGCTCTGTGTTTCAATCGCTCAATATACTTTTCAGATCTGCATTAAGCGCAGTATTTGCCCTCCCATTTTTTAACCACAATGGTAATGTACGCTATGCCTACTTTATCTGTGCTTTAGTAGTGGCCGGTTTTATGCTGCCATTACTAATAAACTATAGAAAGATTGTAGGTTACAAGGGTGAAGGAGTATAGCCCACTTAACAACAGATTTTACAGCTAGCCATATCGCTAGAAACATCGTCGTTGCATAAATACGAAGACTATTCTATGTGAAAAGGCCATATTTCAAAACGATTTGCGCTCAATGCTCAAATTCCCGCCTCCGCAAAAATTCTCGTCAACTCCTCTTCCGACAATTGAGTAATGGCCATTATCACATCTATCGGTAAACCCTGCTTTCTGGCATTTATGGCCACCTCGGACTTGCCTTCAATCTTGCCTTCCAACTTACCCTCCTCAAAATAGGTGTCTTTAACATTTTGCAGGTCGCGGTAGTTTTTCAAGCTGTGCTCGTAAGCAGCTCGCTCTTCTCGGTTAAGTTTCGACAACTCGGCCACGTTCATCACTTTCTTGAAGATCTTCTCTTGCATTCGGGCGGGAAGGTTTTGGAGTCTGGGTAAATACTTCAACAAATATAGCCATTTCTCGAA
>JAIXUS010000027.1 GCA_027483445.1 Bacteroidota bacterium
AAGTCAGAGGTGGCCATAAACGCCAGAAAGCAAGGTTTACCGATGGATGTGATTATGGCCATTACCCAATTGTCGGAAGAGGAGTTGACGAGAATTTTTGCGGAGGCAGGAATTTGAACCTTGACCAAATACAGCCCCAGCCTTCAACAATTAGGAGATCAAGCCGGCTCGATTTTTTTTTTTTGACAAAGCAGGGATTACAGCTTTATAATCTTACGCGAAACCTCCGCATGTTGGTCGCAGACTCGAATTACATAACAACCTTTCGCCAAGGTGGAAACATCAACATCAGTGCTGGTTTGGCTTAGCATTCCATGCATTACACATTTGCCACTTGCATCGATAATCTTAAACTCCGCTTTGATGAAAGGAGTCTTAACTTCAAGCAACTGTTCGCAAGGATTGGGAAAAAGCTGGATATCTGGCTCAATCGTCAGATTTTCAGCACTGGTAGGCTCTGAAATTCGCCAACTTTCACGAAGCCGAACATTGTTTTCATCGATACCGGTAACGTAATACAAAGCCGATACACTCGTGAAAACCATTCCTCCCCGACGCGCAATTGCCGGAATAGTACTGAGTGGCTGCCAGCTGAAGGTGGTGGGAGAATACCGCCATAAGTCGTTGTACGAGTTTAAGCTGCTGTCTAACCCGCAAACCACCAACAAATCGTTGCCGAAGCTCTGCATGCCAACATAGGCCCTTCCTTGGAGTGGAAATTCAGTTAACGTTTGCCATTGTTGAGTTTCCGGACTAAAGGAGTACAGCTCACGGCGGTATTGGTTGTTGGCATCAACACCGAAGGCCAAATAACCCTTTCCTTGATGGCTGCATGCTGCGGCCCTCCAACGGGCTCCGAAAGGCAAGGCGCCCTTATAATGCCAGGTGTCGCTTGTAATGGAATAAGCCCACAATTCGTTGATTGACAATGTATTAACTGTTCTTCCTCCAGCAATGTAAGTGGTGTCGCCCAGCGTGAAACAGCTGCTTCCCATCCGCCCGGGGCCGGGTAATGCAGCTTTAGCAATCCAGCTGTTTGTGCTCGGATCGTACATCCACAGCGAGTTCAGGTAAGTGTTGTCACGAATACCACCAAAGAGAAAACCCATGCCCAAGGCCGAAAACCCACAGGCATACTGCCGTTCTTCTCCGGGTGGTAAACTGGCAACGGGCATCCACGACTCATTGTCTAAATCGAGTGCGTGCATGTCGCCACTTGCAACGAAACCCGTTTGAAGGCCTGTTCCGCAATAGGCCTTGTTGCCAATCACGAACGATGCCCCGTCGTCGCGGGCTGTGGAAGGGAAATCGGCAATCTGCGTCCATTGCTGAGCGCAAAGTGCATAAACCCAGAGTTGGAGAACTAAACATGCCCATGGAGTTAAGTTGTGGCTTAGGCCGGACACATGGTTGGTAGTTTTGGTTTTTGGCATGATGACTTTCGCTCAACGTGATTTTGCGAAGCTCGGTGTTTTGGGAGGAATTATTTGGCGAAATGCAGCGATGAAAACAGGATTAATCAGGAGAAAACGAATAGTTGAAATCCAGTTAAATGTAAAGTTTAATGCCTTGCACGGTTGTGAAATATAATTTCATGCTTTAGAACGATTTTATAAATGAAATGTGG
This sequence comes from Bacteroidota bacterium, assembly GCA_027483445.1. GTDB lineage: Bacteria > Bacteroidota > Bacteroidia > M30B66 > M30B66 > CAMCXT01. The sequence goes on from JAIXUS010000027.1 coordinate 1,628, forward strand.
GCTTTGCGCCAGCGATCGAAGCCGGCATCCCGCGCAGCTTGCGGAGCGGATACAGGCGGAGAGCGCGGTGCCCTCTGATGGGTTTATGGATTACCGCGCGCTCAACGAGGGCAGGCGCCCCAATAAATTGAAGACCCGGCTTAGGCTTGAATGATGCTCATCCATTGAGGCGTTTGTGCACTTGTTTTTTGCCGGCCAATCGTAAAAATAGACAGTTATCGGAAACGGGAATGATAATCGTGCTTACTGAAATGGAGTCTGGAAACTGGACTTAAGTAGCATAAAAACAGTATTATAGATCACTAAGTAATGAACAATCTTGTGTAAATAAACTCTCTAGCTCACCCTCATCTTGAGGCGGGTAAAAATTCCACATTTGATAAACCCCAAAAAAGAACAAACATGAACAAACACATTTTAGTTGTTTCGTTAGCGGCTTTGGCCATGACGGCTCAGGCTCAAATTAAATCGAAAAAAGGTGAGAATTATCTGCCCGAAGCCGGTGAATATTCGATTGGCGTTGATGCCACACCATTCCTCAATTACGCAGGAAACATGTTAAACCTCGACGGAAATACGGCCCCCACCCAAAATTTCCTCAATGCCCAGCAAACCTTGATTGGCAAGCGGTTTAAAACCGATAAAATGGCCTATCGCGGTATTTTGCGCTTTGGCGTTAGCTCCGAAAATTCGACCAATACTTTAAATCGTTTTGGAGCTACAGCACCCACCTTTCCAGCCTTGCCCGAATTGGTGGAGGACAAATACACCGAGCGCAGCACATTTATTGGACTGGGCGGTGGTTTGGAATGGCGTCGTGGTACAACACGTCTGCAAGGCTACTACGGCGGCGATTTGATGGTTAGTTTCAGCAATTCGAGCCGCACATTCGAATATGGAAATGCGCTCAACGACTCAACCAGCGTAACGGCTTTAACCTCGGCGTTTGGCGAAGACAACACCATCAACATCATCAACGACACGTATGGAAATACCGCGCGAATTATTAACCAGAAAGATGGAAGCATGCTCGCCATCACACTGCGCGCCTTTGTAGGTGTAGAGTACTTTATTTTTCCAAAAATTTCGCTGGCCGGAGAATTTGGATGGGGCGTTAGCTTTGCCAATATGGGCAGCGCTACTACCGAACTCGAATCGGTGGGCTTTAACGGAACCAACAATGTAGTGGGTACGCAAACCATTGAAAGAGCTGCAGGCGGTCGTTTTGCTGTTGATACCGACCGCAACCTTACCGGCACCGCATCGGGGGCATTGCGCCTGAATTTCCATTTCTGAAACAGAGCGGTTAGCCCTCAAATTATTCTACAGAATCCCGACTTTTCTTCGGAGAAGTCGGGATTTTTTTTGCCACCGCTTTCTTACATTTGCGCTTCATTCCAACGCTATGGGAATTATTACACCCGATTTTTTCAACCCGGCCAAACAGGCCGAGATGAAATCCCGTTTCGATCAGGCAAAGCCCTACAAGCACTTGTTGATAGAGCCTTTCCTTGACCCGGATTTTGCCGACAAGCTATATGCGAATTTTCCGGGTTTCGACCTGATGAGTCGCAAATACAACGGACTGAATGAGAATAAATCTGAAGGTTCAGGCTTTGAGAAATACGACCCCGCATTTACCCAACTGCGTGAAGCCCTCAGTACCCCCGAATTTTACAAAGCCCTCAGCGATATTACCGGTATTGCCGACCTTTTCTCGGTGGATGACGCCTTGGGTATGGGCGTGCATCAAGGTGGTGACGGCTCGTATCTCGACATTCACATCGACTTTAACATTCATTACGAGCGCGATATTCACCGTCGTGTGAATCTGCTCATCTTCCTCAACAAAAACTGGAAGGAAGAGTACGGCGGAAAACTGGAGCTGTGGAACGAAAATGTTACCCAATTAGGACAGGCCTACCTGCCTTCTTTTAACCGCTGTGTAATCTTCGAAACCAGCGAAATTTCTTACCACGGTTATGGCAAAATCAGCGTTCCGCAAGGCGAATCGAGGAAGTCGTTTTACGGATACTACTACACCAAAATCCGTGAAGGAGCCACCGCTTATCACGACACCGTTTTTAAGGCCAGACCTGAAGAAGGACTGGTGAAAAAGGTGAAGACCGACGTGAAAGAAACCCTGAAAAATACCGTGAAACGAATCCTCAAAAAAGCAGGAATAAAACTCTGATGAAGCCCGAAGCCTTAAAATACACCGAATACATCGATTACCCCTGTCACCTCAGTCGTTTGGAGTGGATTTATGATACCATTGAGCGCTTTCGCGACCCTCAAAAAGTAGCCAAAGTACTCGATGTGGGCGCCGGAACCGGTAATGTAACCATTCCGCTTGGACTCATTGCCAACAGCGAAATTTTAGGCATCGACATACACCAGCCGACACTCGACATTGCCATCAAGGCCAACACTTTGAGCAATGTAAAATTCCGCTTCCAATATCTTCAGGATTGTCCGCTCGAAGGGCAACGCTTCATCATTCTTACCGAAGTTCTCGAGCATATCGACATCTACCCTGAAATTCTCAAATACATTGCCGACCATGCCGATAAGGACATGCAGCTGCTCATTACCGTGCCCAACGGAAGAGGTCCGTTTGAGATTGCTATGCAGCCTTTGTACCTGATGCGCAAAATGGGGCTCAATGATTTCATTCTCAAAGTAAAGCGATTGCTCGGTAAAAAGGAGCCTTATTCGCAGAACTATGAAACACCACACGTGAACTTCTTCACCGTTGGCCGTATGAAGCGCGAAGTGGCGGCCTTGGGAATGGAAGTGGTAGAGGTGAAGAAAGCTTACGTTTTCGCGCCGATTATTGAGACCTACCTGCCATTTATTCCTTTGAAAGGCATTGCCCGCATCGACCAAAAATTGGCCAATGTCCTGCCGCAATGGATGGCTTCAGGCTTTTATTTCCGCATCGCCTTTAAAGGCTAAGTTTAGCCTTCCCGGTTTTCCACACGTCCGTCGGCATGCTTGGCAAAGCGGCCTTTGTTGCGGGCATGAACCTGGTCGTATTTAGGCCATGGCCAGCCTCCAAACTGGGTGCGGTGGTAATCGTCAAAAGCCTGATTGATTTCGGCTTTAGAGTTCATCACAAACGGACCATACTGAATTACCGTTTCTCCAATCGGTTTGCCCTGCAACACCAATATTGATGCGCCATTGGCACCGGCTTTCAGGTTGAGTGCTTCAGCCGCATTCACTTCAACAGCGTGGTAATGCGAAATACTCTTGCCGGAGATTGTTAAACCATGCCCCTCGTAATAATATAAGGTGCGGTTGATGCCTTGTTTTGATGCGGGCAAGGTCCATTCGGCCCCGGCATCCATGATAATATTCCAGATTCCGACTTCGTTGGCCGGATTGGCGGCCCATGAGTTGGGTGGGGGAGATGGCGCCTTGAGCTGTCCGATTTTCCCGGCAATAATCTCCACCTTGGTTTGTGCTCCATTGGCCGACTTATGCTTGAGTACAGGAATGTTTTCGCGCCAAAGCATCAGGAAGTGCGGCTTCACCATTTTGCTTTTGGCCGGGAGATTCAGCCAGATTTGAAAAAGCTCCATGGTGTTTTTCTTGTCGGGATAAATGAGCGGAAACATCTCAGAATGCTGAACTCCGCTGCCCGCGGTCATCCACTGCACGTCGCCATTCCCGTATCGCCCGGCCGCCCCCAGCGAATCCGCGTGATCTACAATACCTTTTCGCACCACAGTTACCGTTTCAAAGCCACGGTGTGGATGCCCCGGAAAGCCTGGAACTGTTTTCCCATGATACATCCGGAATCCATCTTTGATGATGAAATCGTCGCCCAGCTGCCGGCCTTTGAAAAAGGTCTTGTCGGGACCCATCTCCGCATTCCCGGCCGGGAAATCATCCTCATGATGCACACAAAATAAGAAAGGATCTGCGGTTTCCCATTGGAATCCAAGCGGCTTCATACTCAATACTGGATGGCTTTCGGGCATGGCTTCGAGGTCTTCTTTGGCATTTAAACTGAGTGGCAGAGCCAGTGCCGAACCCGCCGCAGCAAGGGCTCTCTGTAAAAACGAACGTCGGGCGTTGGGCTTTTTCATACCGGAGGGCTTTTCAATTTCAACGCTAAATTAATGTAGATACATGGAATTTTGTTCGGGCTTTTGGCCTACGGCCGGATGATTTTTCGGTTCACCCTGCTCATTCGCTTCATTGGATGTAAGTTGACGATTCAATTTGGCCTGTGTGCCCAAGCCTTGTGGGTTAACTTCCCATAAATGCTTTTGTACCTCATGTCCAATTACCGAAAAGCAATCCTCTTTCTTCTGCTCCCTTTATGTATTGTGGGTTGCAAGAAAGATGAACCCCAAATAATCGGCGATAATACCGCTCCGTATTACGATCAAATTCCCTCGGTGAAAGTCCGCAACTACGTAAATCGCTTGTTTATTGATTTGTTAGGAAGAGAACCTTTGGATGCAGAAATGGAGGCCGAAACGGCAACGCTCCAAGCCGAGAAGCTAAGTCTTGAAGCACGCGAAGCGCTGATTAACAAGCTTATGCAAGATGAAACGTTTAGAGATGGCGATACTTCTTACACCCTTGCTTACCACAAGCGGGTTTACGAGCTCTTGAAAATTCGCTTTGTTGAGGGAGTGTCTGATGATGGCCTCAGGGGCTTTTACAACATTGCCCGTCAGGATGCCCTGAGCGACTCTCTGTCGGGAAACATGGCCGGTTACGAACTCAATACAATCCGCGCCAATCGAATGCTTCAAATTCTGAATATTCCTGCCGGTTTCATGGCCGGCACCATGTCGGTAGCCAATATCAACGCATTGCTCATCGACAATGAGGTGTACGACATTATCAACATGAACAGCTTCAATTTTGTGAATGCCTGTTTCGACGACCTCTTCTTCCGCTTTCCTACGCAGGCTGAGTTTCAAATCGCCTACAACATCGTCGAAGACAATATTCCCGGAACCTTGTTCGGAGTTACAGCGCAAGACCGCCCGGGTTTTGTGCAACTGATGACCAGTTCGAATGAGGCGAAATCGGGAACCATTCAATGGGTGTACAACACACTTCTGGCGCGCAATCCGAGCAGTTCCGAAATGGACCTTGAGCTCCAGCGCTTTAGTCAGGATGGTGACTTCTCAGCCTTGCAACGACGCATTTTAGTGACCAACGAATACGCCAATTTCTAACCATGAAAGTGAAACCGTTTCTCCTGTTTCTGGCGCTGTGTGCGGTTCTCGGAGCCTGCCGCAAGCCTGAAGCCAACGACCTCTACGAAGTCAATCAGGTAGCCTTGTACCCTTCAATTGCCGATAAAAACAAGATGAAAACACAGGAACAGTATGTGTCTATTTTGCACACCAACCTTTTCCAAACCGCACTCTCAGGAAGCGAGCTGGTGCAAATCATCGATTGCCTCGAATCTATCGGCGACAAAGAGCTGGGGCGGGAAGTGCTCATCTCAAATTTTATGAATAAACCGGGCGTCATTCTACCTTCCGATTCGCTCATGCGAGCCGACCCCGAAGTGTTTGTGATGCAAACCTATGAGCGCTTTTTCGTGCGCCGCCCTTCAGAAGCCGAGAAAACCTGGTTTATCGAGTTTATTGAGGCCAATCCCAGTCTCAGCGCCGAGTTGGTGTATTTCGCCTTTGCCTTGTCGAACGAATACCTGTACTACTAGTTATGAATCGCCGTAATTTCATCAGAAACGCCTCTCTGGCTACCGCCGGAGCCTTCGGAGTACCGTATATCCTTCCTTCCGGAAGACTCTTCGCCTCCACCGGCGAGCAAATGGCTCCACACGTGGTATATGTGCTTTTTGCCGGCGGCGTCCGTCAGCAGGAATCGGTACTCCAGCGCTACCTCGACGATTCGCAGGGTATGCCCTTTGCCGGAAATATCATGTACAACATGTTCAACGGCGATTCGCCCGAAAACAAGATTGTATACGGTACCGATCAGGGTAACGGTTCTGCGGGTGGAACGCCAATTCCGCGTATTCTCAGCCAAACCCTCGAAAGTCAGGGCTTACTGTTTCGCGAAGTACGGGCAGGGTCGGCCGGCCACTATGGCGGACTGAACAACCTCTTGCAAGGAAGCACGGTAACCACGCAAGGACTAAAGCAAAAGCCACTCAACCCCACTATTTTCGAGTATTTACGTCGGCACGGAGGCTATCCGGCCTCCAAGATATGGTTCATTGGCAATGGCATCGGAAACTCCATTCCACTACTCAACTATTCCAATCACCCCAACTACGGCTCGCGCTACGGCGCCAACTTCTTCGCCCCATCAATCACCTTTGGAAATCTGGGCTTTGAGCACCTCTCAAATGCGCGAATCTACCACCCTGAGAACGAGCTCGACCCCATGTATCAAATGAAGTACTTCCTCGATCAAAGCTTTTCATCTGTAGGAGAAGGCGGCGACTCACTGGGAAATACCGAGGAGGAAAAACTGAGCATCAAGGAATTTATGCGCGACATGTACGAGCGCGTTACACTCAACGCGGTAGCCTTGCCTCCGGTTACCGACAATACTGATTCGCTCAGTATCGGGTTTGCCTGCGAAGTGATGAAATGGTTTAAGCCCGCACTCACCGTTGTTAACCTGAGCGGTGTAGATGGTTGTCATTCCGACTTTACCGGCTATCTCCGCTCGCTACACCGCGCCGACCATGCCGTTGGACATTTATGGAACTACATTCAAACCCAGATTCCCGAAATGGCCGGCAACACCATTCTGATTGCCTCGCCGGAGTGTGGGCGCAACCTGAATCCAAACCCAATTAAAGACATCAACGACTGGTATGGTTACGACCACAGCGATGCCAACTCGGGACGCGTATTTACCATTATGGCGGGCCCTAATGTTCCCTCCAACCTGGGCATTGGCAGTGAAGGCAATCCTATAGGACTAACCTCCGACAATGTGCCAACCATCGGACAAATTCTTGGGGTGAAAAACGAGATTATGAATGCCGGGTTCTTGGCGCCCGGAACCACCAGTTTATTCGATAGAATATGAGAGCCCTTACCGCATATATATGCAGTTTTGCGCTGTTTGTGGCAGGCTGCAAGAAAGAGGAGCCCATTAACCCTTACACCTTACCCGAATTTCAGCCACCGATCGACAGTGTGTTGGTGCATACGCCCGACCCCAACACCATTGCCGGCTTGCACAAGTATATTTTTCAACCGACCTGTGCCAATTCGGGTTGCCATGATGGCACCTTCGAGCCTGATTTCCGCACCATTCAAAGCTCATGGAACACTTTGGTGATGCAGCCTGTCATCAAAAACAACCCACAAGGCAGCTTCCAGTACCGCGTATTGCCTGGAAATCCCGACCAAAGTGTGCTCATTGAGCGGATGATTCACGACATCGACGGGCAGTCGGGCATAATGCCGCTTTGGCTCGAACCGGGTTCCGACTGGCCGGAGAAGAAGAACCAATACATCCAAAACGTACGCAACTGGATTTTAAACGGCGCACCCGATGTGTTCGGCAACGTCATCACCACCCAAAACCTGCCACCACAGTTAAAAGGCTTGTTTTTGGCCCTTCCCGGAAGCACTGAGCCGCTTCCCCGTGCCATCGCCACCGGCGCAGTGGTTGTGCCCCTCAACCAGGCGACCGTAGATGTATATGTAGCGTTTGAAGATGACCAAACGCCGGTTGAACAGCTGTCGTACCTCAAGCTCCGCACCGGGGCCAGTTTAAATGCCTTTAGCACCTTTCCGGAACTCCAGTTGCAGCTCATACCCGCTGTAAATGGCCCGGCATACGGTGGAGGCAGCACCGTTTACAGGCACAAAGTGAGCATTTCGGTGAGCGACATTCCTCCGTATCAACGTCAGTTCATCCGCACGTACGTGCAAGACAACAGCGCAAGCCCTACCGAAATTCCCGGAGCCGGCAGTGCGCCTCATGTTCGCGAGTATTATTCATTTCAAAAAGGCGAACAATGATCCGGTATCTGCTTTTTGCACTTTCCACTATCGTGTGGATGACCTCCTGCAAAAAAGAGGAGGAAAAGGGTAGCAATTCGGCTCCCCTGATTAGCATCGTTTCGGTTTCGGCCGATAGCGTGACGGAGTTTCAGGATTCTCTGTTGATTGTGCTCAACTACGAGGACGCCGAGGGCAACGTGGGCAATCCCAATCCCGACATTTTTGACCTCGAGCTGAAAGACAGCCGTTTGGCCTCGCCCGACCTTTATCACGTGCAGCCATTGGCCCCCGAGGGGTACGAATTGCACATCCGTGGTACGCTCAAGGTGAAGGTAAACACCTTGTTTCTGTTGGGGAACGGAAGCGCTGAGACCACCCGATTTACAATACGGCTTCGCGACCTCGATGGCGTGTGGAGCGAGCCTGCCGAAACCGACCCAATTACTATCGTCCGTCCTTGATGCGCTCCAGCCTCCCTTTATACCTCGCTTTTTGGGCTTTCTGGCTGATGTCATCCGCCGGTAAGGCGCAGCTTGAATTCACCTTCAGCGACACGGTTGTGCGGGAGTGTAAGGGTATTTTATACGACAATGGTGGCGATGGCATCAACTACCTTCACAACAGCAATCAAACCTTCACCATTTGCCTCGATGCACCGGGAATTACCACCCTGAGCTTTGAGAGCTTTTGCGTCGAAGTGGGTTTCGACTCGTTGAGCTTTCACCTCGGGCCCGACGAAACGTATCCGCAAATTGGGCCTGCCTATTCGGGCAACACGCCGCCGCCACCAATCACCTTTACCCACGTGGAAGGCTGCCTGTCGCTGCATTTTGTTACCGATGCCAACGTGAACTGCACGGGCTGGGAGGCCAGTTGGACCACCCAAGTGATACCGCCCGTGCCACCTCAGATTGATGCCGTTTTGCCCGCCCCTGCCTGCTCAACGCAAGGCCTTACCCTCAACCTCAGCCGTAAGTTACATTGCGACTCTGTGTATGCCGGTGCCTTTCGTTTGCTGGGACCCGAAATTCTGCAAGGAGCACTCGATCAGGCTATCGTTTCGGCCACGCCGCTCAACTGCATCGGCGACAGCACCCAGCAGGTGAGCCTGAGCTTTGCGCCCGGCCTCAATCAGGGTGGAACTTACGAATTGGAACTCACCACGCACTACTACGATGCCTGCGACAGTTTGTGGACCTTCACCAGCATCGACTCGTTTAGGGTCGACGACTGTCCGATCGTCGTAACTCTCATTCCCGAACGCGACAGCCTGTGCGTAGGCGAGTGTACCGAGATTGAAGCCATCGTAACCGGGGGTAACGGCATTTATTCCTACAGCTGGTCGGGGGCGCTTCCGCCTACTGCCGGTCCGCAGGTGGTTTGTCCAACCGCTACGGGCACCTACACACTCACCGTCGACGATACATCTCCGGCGGTGCCGGCCTCAGGAAGCACGCTCATCACCGTTTTTACACCGGCTATGGTGCCCGCGGCCTTTAGCCAATGCCAGTCGGCACCAGCCCTAAACCTTAGCGCAACACCCAGCGGCGGCACCTGGTTTGGACCGGGAATTACCGATGGTAGCAATGGCACCTTTGTGGGCGATTCTGCGCTGGCCGGGGTAAACGCGGTGGGGTATTATCTTCCCATTACGCCCAGTTTCGGGTGTACTTCTATCGTAAACATTAACATCTTGCCCATCGATGCCGGCTTACCCGAGGCCGCCTGCCCCGGTTCGTCTCCCTTTTTCCTCAGTGGCTTTAGTCCCGCCGGAGGTACCTGGTCGGGGCCCAACATAAGCCCGCAGGGTCAGTTTAATCCGGCTACGGTGGGTGTTTACACGCTCACTTACACAGTTAACGGCTGCAGCGAAACCCGTGAGGTGTATGTCGATTCCATTGCCAATGTGCCTCAAACGGTCGACAGCCTCTGCCAGAGTGGCGCCACCGTTCAGTTCAGTTTATCGCCTCCCGGCGGAAGGTGGTCGGGACCCGGAATTGTGGATTCGATTGCAGGACGCTTCGACCCCGGTGAAGCCGAAGACGGACTTCATACCCTGGTTTACAGTCTTTCAGGCTGCGCGCAAAGCTTCGAGGTGTATGTGAAACCCATTTTTGCCGGTTGGAACAGCAATGCTTGTCCGGTGCAGGGGCAAATACAGCTCGAAGATTTTGAGCCCGCCGGCGGCCTTTGGTCGGGCGATGGGATTATCGATCCCGTGGCGGGCACTGTGGATGCCGCATTCAACAACGGCAACGATTTTAACACCGAGCTGATCTATGCGCATCCCAACGGCTGCACCGACACCATGCGCCTGTACGTCGAATACACATACATCGAGCCCGATACCCTCGTGTTTTGCCTTGGCGATACTGCGTTGTGGCTCAACCGTGGCGAGTTTTCCTTTGGTCCCTGGGGCGGCAATTGGCTGGGTACAGGCGTTGTAGAGGGCGACGACGAAGATTCGGCCTATTTCTTTCCAGCCCTGTCGGGCGATGGCATCCATCCCTTGGTCTACAGCAATAACACGTGTAATGATACATTGTGGGTAGCGGTGCAGCAGCAAATGTTAAGCGCCTTACCGGCGGTGTGCGAGTCATCGCCCGATTTTAACATTCAGCTGCCGCCGTATGCTTTGCCGGGTATTTTTGGGGGTGATGGCATCATCGAACCTCCTTCGGGCTTGTTTTCGCCCCAAGCTGCCGGTGGAGGCTTTCACACCATCACCTATCAGAGCGCTTTAGGCTGCCCCGACACCCTCGAATTGGAGATTAACCCATTCATCGAAGCTGAGGCAGATGGCCCGGGCGGCTTGTTGTGCTATATCGACACCCTGTACCCGATCGAGCTTAGTCCGGCCGGTGGACAGTTAACCGGGGCTGGCGTGGTAGATTCCTCATACTTCAACCCGTTTTTTGCCGATGAAGGCGAGCATCTCCTCGTTTACAGCATCGGTGAAGGGTATTGCTTGAGTACCGACACCCTTACGCTCACTGTGGCGCCGCGGGTCGACTACACCATCAATGTGAGCGACGATTCACTCTGTTTTGGCGATTACACCGCGATCAACCTCAATGCCTGGGGAGGCAATGGCAATCTGATACAATATTTATGGAATGAGGGCTTAACGCCATTGCCTCAACAAATTGTAAGTCCACAGCAAACGACAAACTATCAGGTACTCATTACCGACGGCTGTTCGGTATTGCGCGACACGGTATCTATTTTCGTAGCCGAACCCATTGTGTTTCAGGTGAGCACTTCGGCCACTACCTGCTTTGGCAATCCGGGCTGGGCTTTGGTGGAGGCCAATGAGGCTTACCTGGTAGAGTGGGAGGGCGGGGCTTTTCAGGCCGGCGATACACTTCCGGCCCTGGCATCATCGACTTATGCGCTCGAGATTCGTAATCCCCAAACAGCGTGTGCGGTCGATACCTCGATATTCATTCCCGGTTTCCCTTTGGTGCAGTCGCAGTTTATTGTGAACCCCAATTTAGACTGCATTCCGGCCGAGCAGCGCGACATTAACTTTATCGACCTTTCTTCCGGTGCGGCGCAGGGCACTTGGTTTTTTGGCGATAGCTTGAGCGTGCCTTATGAGCCCGGCATGAATCCCACACACAACTACGCCTTGCATGGCGAGTACGTGGTTACCTTAGAAGTAGCCGACAGCAATGGCTGCAGCGACCGAAGCGAGCAGCGCATTTGTTTGGAGGAGCCCTTCAAGCTGTATTTACCCAATGCCTTTACGGTAAACAACGACCTGCTAAACGAAGTGTTTATGGCCAAGGGTACCGGTATTCGACAGTTCTCTTTGTGGATTTACGACAGGCGCGGGGTGAATATTTTCCGTTCTCAGGACCTGAGCATTGGGTGGGATGGCACTTACAAGGGTGAGCCCGTTCAGGCCGGTGTTTATGGCTGGCTATCTGAGGTGCAATGGACCAATGGGGAGTGGTTTAACGTTTCGGGAACCGTTACGCTGATTCGTTAGGGGGAAACGTATAACGTAGTTCGTATAACGTAGTTCGTATAACGTAGTTCGTACGGCGTTTTTACCCGTTTCGCCTGGGCTGTCGTTTCTTTTATGCCTGGGCTGCCGTTTCCATGTACACCAGTGCCGAACATTCGAATGTTAACCTAAATCCTCTAAAGACTAAAGACTTCAGACTAGCAAAAACTCACACCATTGACGACCACTCACATTAACCCCAAACCCCGCCTGACCCCAAAAGTATCGTCTCTCGCCTGTGGAGAGAGATAAGAGAGAGAGGTAACGTATAACGTATTTCGTATTGAGTACTGCGTTTTTACTCGTTTCGCCTTAGGTTGACATTTCCAAATGGTGCTTTACTCTCCGCTGGTGTTTGACTTGAATCGCGAAAACACTTGGAATTTAAATTCATTATTTACGCCGACAAACCCCTTCACAAAACTCCCGCTCTGAACATCAACGAATGTGTAATTCGCTACTAAATGTTCAGCCATTTTCACCCCCCAAAAAATCCCCGCCTGACCTCAAAAGTATCGTCTCTCGCCCGTGGAGAGAGAGAGGTAAATTCAGAGTGAGAGTGTAGGGTGAGGGCGATTCTCAGTTATTGATGATAGCTTCCTTTTACTTATAAACCCCGTTTTACCCTGAAGTATCATCTCTCTCCCGCGGAGAGAGACAGGAGAGAGAGGTAACTCAAGACTTCAGACTTTTTCCCTTTCCCCAAAAAACTCCGTTTTGCCGTGAAGTATCATCTCTCTCCCGCGGAGAGAGACAGGAGAGAGAGGTCCAAAAAAAAGCCCCGACTCAATCAAGAGCCGGGGCTTAACAATTCAATCAACCAATTCGGTTAGTGCGCTACGCTTAAGCGGAACGTCTGACGACCATTGTCGCCTACCACATTTACAAGGTAGATACCGTTTGAAAGTGCAGCAGTCGAAAGGGTGTTCACCTGGTTGTTCATCAGGTTCTCACGAACAATCACCTTACCGGTGGCGTCGCACACTTCAACCACGGCATTCTTCAACGAACCGATGTTGATGTTCACCAACTCCGAAGCCGGATTTGGCCATAAACTCAAGCCCTCGGTCAATACTTCGCCCGTGGTGGTTGCAATATCGCTCACCGCAACATAAGCCGTTTGGGTGGTAGTACAAGTGCCGTTGCTGGCTGTGATGCTTACCGTGTAAACACCCGGAGCCTCGAACACATGGCTCACAGCATTGCCGGTTTGCTCGGCGCTGCCATCCCCAAAATTCCAGGTTACTACAGCATCGCCGGTGCTCACCGCGCTGAAGGCAGTGCTCTGATTCATCGCAGTTTGGGCCGGAGCCTGAGCCGTTAAGCTTACCGCAGTTGTTCCGCTAACCTCAGCAGTTTTTACCACTGCATAGCCATCGGCTGTGTAGAAATTCAAGGTGTAGGTGCCCGCCACAAGTTGCTCAAGGGTTGTGTTGGCTGTGGCAATACCCGACGATAAAATCAAACCATCGGTGTTTGTTACTGTGTAGTTCCAGCAGTTCTCAGGAGCCGAAATGCTCAACTCACCGTCGTTGCCCTCGCAGCTCACCGCCTCAGTGCTCACGGTAATTGGTGCGCTAAAGTGTAAACGGAAACGGTTGTTGTTTTCCAAAGCCCCATCAAGGTTAAAGCTGTATCCTGATGCACGCAGGTTGTGGAAGGTTCCGTTTTCAGTATCTTCCAAATAAATCAACACCGTCTCGTCGAACTGCTCGAGGTTGGCAATGCTGAAGGTGTATGTTCCTGCAAGGCTGGCATTCAATCCCACAGGAATTACACGGCTGCTGGTAATAGGCGACCATGCCTGGATGGCCATCGGGTGGTTGTTGGCATACGTGTACAAGGCAATGCGCTCGTTGGCAGCCATCTTCTTGGCATCGTAAAGGTCATCATACCCATCGGTAGCCACAGCTCCGAAGGCAAGAAGCGTTTCGTTCGACTGACCATTGTCGGCACCTACGTGGAGCCACATGCGGCTAAACTGCTGAGGAGCATCGAAGAAGGCGGCCTGACCTGCACTGCGCATTGTGTTGTTAAACTCTACGCTGCTGGCGCCCGGACGTGTCTCAACAAAGAAACCTTGTCCGGTGGATATGCGACCGGTAAAGGCACCTGCTGCCCCGTTTCCACCGGTTCCTACTGTACCTACAGCGTTCGATACGATGTAGTCGTTCGACGAGTAATCGGCACCTACCGAATTGTCATCATCCCAGAAATACAAGGCTGGGAAGATGTTACTGCTCTGGTTGGCGGTGATGAATGCCGAAGCATCGAGTGGACCCGGATAAGGGTTACCCACAAGGTTAAAGCTGGTGAAGGCACCCTGAACTACCGGTACGGTAATCAAGCCGTTATTCGGCGTACCATTAAAATTAACCAGGCCTGCACCGGTAGTAATATACCCACGACCGGGAGCCATGGCGTTGCCTGAGGTCATCAGCTGCCAGCCATCGCGTAAGCCTTCTACAGTGGCATCAGTAGCATTGTTTGCGTTGTACTGATACGTGTTATTGGTGCTTCCGAACGGAAGGCCGTTCTGCATAATTACACTCAGGGTTGATGAGCTGTTCGGGCTCGACCAGTAGTTGTATTTTCCGGCCGATGTAGTACCACTCACGCGGTTGCGGATGCTTCCGGTGATGAATCCACCCGGATCAGGAGCAAGGCCCGGAGTACCGTTACCGTGCAACAAGGCTGCACCCAAACCAAGCGATACCGCATTGTTGGTTACGAGGTTACCTTGACGGTGACGAAGTACGCCCGATACGTTAAACTGCGATCCTGTAGTGAGGGTAATCTGTGTGGTAGCATTCACACGGAGGTCGGCCTCGATAGTGTTTACCACAGCGCTCGCACCTAAGGTGAGCGAAGAGTTGTAAGGAGCCGAGTTGTTCGGCGATGCCACCGATAAACCACCGGTCACATTCAAGGTACCATTCACGGTAATTGAACCGCCAATGTTATCCGCATCATTGTCGCCAATGCCATCAATACTTACCAAACCATTGTTACCACCCGAACCGGTTACACTTACTGTTCTGCCGGCCGGAATTGTAATGTTGAGGAACGAAAGTGGCGCATTGTTGTAAAGGGCCGCACCCGGGAAACGAATGTTCGTGTTCGCCTGGAAAGTGAGGTTTGTAGTTTGGTTGAAGGCCGTTTGCTTACGTACCCGACCCAGGTTAATAGAACCATTACCCGAAATCACGCAGTTTGGACCTTCTACGTTCAGACCAATCGCATCAAAGGTGGCCCCGTTACCGATTACACCATTTACAACCAGGTTACCGAAAAGGCTGATGTTACGCATCGAAGCGGCATTGGTAGAGTTGGCGCGAAGCACACCACCGTTCTGAACAGTAAGGTTGTTCAACGATACGTTGGCTAAGTTTTGCGTTACCACATGGCCCGGCATCACCACCGCATTCAAATCCTGGCTGAAGTTTACCGCCGAACCAGTTCCGTTAGTAGTTGGCGACCAAATGGCTCCATCCATGTTACCGGTAGCAACAGAGTAATACGTATCGGGCGACTGTAAAATACGACCGCTCACAATCCAGTTCAGAATCTGCACGTTTCCGAGGGTCTGACCTGCGGTATTGTAGAAGTACAAACGAAGCTTAAGGGTATTGGCCACAAGTGGGAATCCAATCACCACAGGGCTTGGAAGAATCCAGGTTGTAGCGCCGGGATTGATGGCACCGCAACCTCCAACACCCGGAATTTCGGCAGCTCCACGGTTAATCCATGTAGTACCGCCATCGATAGAGTAGGCGAGCATGGCTCTGTTCGGACCGCTGGCTGAGCTACGCAACTGCACAGAGATGCGCTCAACCTGCAACTGGTTACCTACCACGTTTGGAACGATATCAACATTCACAAACGGGTTGGTAGCCGTGTTAAAGCTGGTTTGCGCCGAAGTCAATCCAAAGCCGGAGAAACCACTACCACAAGGGGTTGAGTTGGTCCAACCGGTCGACGAACGCACCAGGTTGGTGGCAGTAAGGGTTGGATGCACGAAGAATGGTGCTCCAAGGTTATTGTCGCCATAGTTGTAAACCGTTTCGAGGGCGCCGCTCAAGGTGCTGAAGCTACCCACGTTGCCGTATGTAGTGCCATTGGCATTGATACCATACGCACGGTAAAAATACACGGTGTTGATGGCCAGGTTGCTTAACACCACCGAGAAGTTGTTTCCGGTAAGCGGAGCCTGAACAATCGCACCGTTGCCCGGAACAAAGGCCGGCGTTACTGAATACTCAATACCGTATGTAGAGAAGGCCGGAGCACAACCCAAAGTAAAGCTACCGGCAATTGTTGCTCCGGTGGTTGAGATAAAGCTTACGCCACCGGTTGTTACCACCTCTGGTGTATTTACCGGCGAACCGTTGAGAGCAATAAACAGGTTTGAAGCGCCGCCGCCGCTCACGGTTAAGTTGTTGCTGTAAACACCGGCAACAGTACCAATAAAGCGAACGTAAACAGGCTCAGAGAAGCTGCCTCCGGTGTATGGAATCACCACCGATGACGTGTAGTTCTCGCCCGATACCAACGACACAGCGCAGTTGGCCGGAGCCGTTACCGTTACAGGAGCACCGCTAAGGTTAACCCCCGAAATCACTACTGTACGCTCGATTTCCTGACCAATGCAAGGTGAACCAAAGTTGCTGATCGGGCCTGCATTTAAGGTAGCCGTCGGCACGTTGGTGGTCGTAAAGGTGTTCGGGTTGTCGGTAGACGGACTGTTGTTGTACTGGGTGTTTACACCGGTACAATTGGCGTTGGCCACAAACACGCGGTAGTTGGTACCCGCTAAGAGGTTGCTCACGGCTACCGAGTTGCCGGTACCGGCATACACGCAGAACCATGAACCTACAGCCGAACCTGCACCAAAGGTCGATGAAGCAAAGTATTCCACACCATTCGCTAAAGTGGGCTCTCCGCCACCTACTGCACCTACAAATACATAACGTGTATCGGCCGTACCGCTGTTGGTCCAGCTAATGTCTACGCTCGTATTGGCTACGTTGCTCACGCTGATGTTGCTCGCTTGTGCCAAAGGTGCGTTGCACACCGATGATACAATACCATTGACCACAACATCATCAACACGGTAGGTACCGCCTGAATTCGTTGCCCCCCAACCATAAATTCTGAAAATTACAGGGTCTGCAGTGGTAAATGAGCTTGGAAACGTTAAGAAAATCTCGCCGAGTGGTGTCGATGATGGAGGACTAAAGTCTGGTGTTAGGAAGGTAAAGGAAGTCCCGTTGTCTGTTGAA
This sequence comes from Bacteroidota bacterium, assembly GCA_027483445.1. Taxonomy (GTDB): domain Bacteria; phylum Bacteroidota; class Bacteroidia; order M30B66; family M30B66; genus CAMCXT01. Next base: position 18,895 of record JAIXUS010000027.1, read on the forward strand.
TAGCCTACCCGAATACTGTTAGGTCCGGAACCGGAACGAAGATGTTTGAAATCGATTCCTGTATAGGTGATAAGGAAACCGGGGTTCGCATCTACCGTACATTCAATGTAGTCGCCCTGGCTAACCGCACTGGCAAAGGAAGGACTAGTGATGTTAAAGTTGTTGCTGTTGAAAGCACCACCGGCAGAGGCGAAAGCGATACCTGGACCGCGGCTGAATGCACTGGCTGTAACGTTGGCGAATACCGACGATGCATTAGCATTCGTGGTAAAGTCGTACGAAGCTAAACCAACCGGGTTAACCAGGGTAAGGAAAGGTACAGTAGCCCAGGCTGAGAAGTTTGCGCCGCACACATTGCGCACATGCGCGTAGTAGTTTGTGGTTTGCGACAAACCTGTTGCCGTAACAATATTGCCGTTTTCTGGCGTTCCGGGACCAGTAGGAGCTGCCGGACTTGTATTTATAACGTATTGGAAGCTGCCGGTTGAGTTGCTCAACGTAAGGGTTGCCGAGTTGTTGGTAACGCCGGTAACGGTAAAGGTAGGAGTTGGACAGGTGGCAGTAGTGCTTGAGCTCAAGGGGCCGACTGCACTCTCGAGGTTATCGCTGTTGCGGGCGATGGCCTGAAACTGATACGTAGTTGATGAAGTTAAACCATTTACCACCGTGTTGGCCCAGTCGGTATTCGTTTGGAAGAATGGGGTAGGACCGAAGCTTCCGTTAAACTGGAGGAATTCGCCGGGGAAATTGGTCGAGGTGATGGCATACTGTGTAACAGCCGGGTTGCCGTTCGCGCCAATGGCTGCAATGGTAACCGTAGTAGCGCTTGGAGCTCCATAGGTAATGGTGCCCGGCGTATTGGCCAGCGTAACAAACGTGAGGTTGTTGCCATTGATGCCGGCATTGCCACGGGCTCTGAAGTTGTACAACGTGTTTGGCTGCAAGCCTGTAACAATAAGGCTTACATCTTGTGCACCAACACCACTCACGGTTGCCGGCGAAGCGGCCAGGCTCGTTCCATAAGCCAGGGTAGTACCATAATCGAAAAAGGCATTGACCGTTGCACCATTGGGGTCGATAGAACCGAAAAGCTGCGCGTTGTTGTTGGTTACATCGAGGGCTGGGTTGGTGATGACTACAGGACCCACCGGAGCAGGCGTTGTAAACGGACCAATAATGTTCGAGTACGCTCCAAAGCCTGAAGCGTTCTCCATACGCACACGATAATAATAGGTAGTGGTTGGGTTTACTGCAACTACCGCATTGGTAGTGCTAAGGCCCGAAACTACGGCTACAGTACTCGAAAAATCAGCAAGTTCCGATACCTCGAGCGTGTAGGTAGCTGCTGCAGCACCTTGAGTAGGGCCGCTCCAGTTGGCCTGGAAGGCAGTAGGCGTTACGGCTGTTTGTGCCGTGGCTGTAGGTGCCAATGGAAGCGTAACAAAGCTTTGCTCAGCACCATACGAAGTACCCACACCATTGGTGGCATAGGCGCGCACAAAATAAGTTGTATTGGCGGTTAAACCGCTGATGACGCTGTTGAATGTGCCTAAACCCGTTCCATTGATTGTAGGATTCGTGGTAGGGTTTGATGAGGTTCCCCATACAATACCGCGTGCAGTAACCGAAGAGTTGTTCTCGTTGGTTACTTCGCTGTTGTTTACGGTAGCGCCGGTAGTGCTGATGCCCGCAAGGCTACCCGTGTTTACAGAAGGTGCAGAGGAGGTAACAACGGTACCTTGAACGAGTACGTCTTCGCCGGAAATATTACCATTAAAGTAAGCGGTACCTCCAGCCGTGCCGCTGGCAGCTACTCGGAACATCACCAAGCGAATGGTTATCGTATTCCCGGCACTTACGTTTTGAAGCGCTGGAATACCATTTAAGGCAATGGCCGATTGAGGGTTTCCAGCACCCGAGGTGGTCGTACCCCAAGTTATAGGCGAACCGATGTCAACAAAGCCACCGCTATTAATTTGGTATTGCCATTGACCTCGGTCGGGACCAGTGTTGGAACGGCGAATGTTGTACGGTGCAATTTGGCTCAAGCTTACTGTAGAACCGGCATTGGGAACGATGGTAAAACTAAAGAAGTCATTCCCCGCCACCGCCGCTGCGACAGTCCCTAAAGTCATGTCATTTCCACCCCAAGCATTAGCAGCTCCAGATCCTGTGGTACCAACGCCCGAGCCCCGAACGAGTCCGGTAGGCGAGGTAACACCTGGATTAATTGAAGTAGGAGCAAAAGGATTGATACCAAAATTGTTTGTGCCCCCCGGAGTGATGTTATTGTTCGGAGCGGGAGGATTTAGCATTTCCCACCCCACGATGGTTACTTGTGCATTTGCCCAAACACCGCTGAGCAACAGAAGAAGCAGGAGTGTTTGACGCAGGGATGAGAAGCGCCAAGCCATGCCCGTTCGCAATGGTTTGTTGTTTTCCATAAAATGTGTAAGATTGAATTGCATTTTCTGAATTGGTTAGGTGCATTTTTATTGCGACTGCAAATTTCAGCCAGTAAAGTCAACCCACGGCAAATTGCATGTTATAGAATTCTTAACTCTTTAACCATTTTTTAATGCCTACGCTAGCAAGGCATTCGGCGCAGAGGGGCCAAATGTTTAGTCATTTTGCACCCAAGTTTCTAGCAAAATCGCCCCAGTTTTCAACAGTTTTCTGTTCAAATCAACACAGGTGTAAGGAAGTCTGGAGTCTGGAGTCTGGAGTCTTGAGTCTTAAGTCGGTGCGCATTAACATTTGAATGCGCGGCACTGGAGGTGGGAAGTATAACGTATTACGTATTACGTACGGCGTTTTTACCCGTTGTGCCCATGCTGCCGTTTCTATTGTGCCTGAGCTGCCGTTTCTATTTGCATCAGCGTCGATCATTCAAATGTTAATCAAACTCCTCTAAAGACTAAGTACTAAAGACTTCAGACTAGCAAAAACTCACACCATTGACGACCACTCACTTTAACCCCAAAACCCCGTTTTACCGAG
>JAIXUS010000006.1 GCA_027483445.1 Bacteroidota bacterium
CTGAAACGCAAAAGGCACCGCATGGAGCAAGTCATCGAAATGCTAGACTATCGTGTAAAAGAACAAGAGGAGCGTTATGCATACGACGTTCGTTTCTTGGCGCTTTGCCACTGGTACGAGGCGAATAGCCAAACCGATGACCCAATCATGAAACAGCAATTCGAGTTGGCGCGGCGGGTGCTCCAGCGCGACTTGAGTTCGAAACGCTTTTTACTGTTGTACCGCAAAATGCTCCAAAAGCACTATCTCGAAGCAGAAAAACGCTGCATCGACGAAGTGCTGGCAATGATTAAACACGACGAACAATAAGCTAAACCTCGCGAGTCGCAGTATAAATTCGCTGCGGCTCCAATCGGGAATACCATTTCCGCTTAACCCTGTAATTTACAAAACCTCTCTCCCGCGGAGAGAGCAACGTTCGTCTCATTTCACCCCCAATCCCCGTTGTACCGTAAAGTGTCGTCTCTCTCCCGCTGAAGGTCAGAGTGAGAGTGTAGAGTGAGAGCGATTCTCAGTTACTGATGACAGCTTCCTTTTACTTAAAAACCCCGTTTTACCATAAAGTATCATCTCTCTCCCGCTGAAGGTCAGAGTGAGAGTGCAGAGCGAGAGCGATTCTCAGTAATTGATGACAGCTTCCTTTTACTTAAAAACCCCGTTTTACCGCGAAGCATCATCTCTCGCCCGCGGAGAGAGACAGGAGAGAGAGGTAAATTCAGAGCGAGTTTGAGTTTGAGAGCGATTTCCCTTTCACCCCCAATCTCCGTTTTACCGCGAAGTATCATCTCTCTCCCGCGGAGAGAGACAGGAGAGAGAGGTAAACAAAACGGGCCTCCCCAAACGTTTGAAGAGGCCCGCTCAAATAACTTTCTGGGTGCTTACTGCTTGATCAACGGTAGGTTGTACAATTTACCATCGGCGGTTTCTACGCTCACCATGTACTGGCCTGGAGCCAGATCAGAGGTCTGAAGCGTGAACGGTGTAACACCCTTCTCCATCACAATTTGATAATTGGCTACAAGGCGTCCGGCGATATCAGTAACACGCACCCAGCCTTTACCGCTATGGTTTGCGTTAATCATCACATGACTGAACTCATTGGCAGGGTTCGGGAAAAGAGCAACTCCTGTTAAACTGCTTCCGCTAAAGTTTACGGCAACCGGACCAAACAGCTCGAAGTCGCCGTTGAAGTCGGTCTGACGCAAACGGTAGTATGAAACACCCGGAAGCGGATTGGCATCAATCAATTGGTAGTTGCGGGTAAGCGACGAGTTTCCGGCACCGTCAACAGTTCCAATCGGCGCGAAATTCAAGGCATCAACCGAACGCTCAACCGTAAAGTAATCGTTGTTGATTTCCGATGCCGTAGTCCAATTCAATACCACAGTGTTTCCTGCCACATCCGCACTAAAGTCGAGCAGCTCTACCGGCAACGGTGAGCCATCGCCGGCGGCGGTAAACTCAGAGAAGGTAGTGAGGTTTTCCCAAGTGAAGGTCTTCGTAGGCAAGTCGAAGTTGGCCGCAGTACCATCGATTGCATTCGCACCTGAACCTGGAGCACTAATCCAGCCTGGCGAAGGTGTAGAGCTGGTGTATTTCACCGGACGATAAGTTGTTTCCGTTCCTACAATATCGGCTGCAGCATAAGTAAACTCAACATCATACACCGGACTTGCAGCGAGGCCAGTTGGCTCCACTCTCCAGTAACGGTTCAAATAATGGGTTGAACCCACAGCGTTTGGATGCGAAATGGTGAAGAGCGTGGTGGTAATGAACGACCCGGCTTGTGCACCATTGTCGAGGGTTACCGTAAACGGAGAGTAATTGGTCGCATCACCAACCGGGAACAGATAATCTACTGCGTTAAGGTTGGTAAACTGACGAACACTTCCGCTTCCTCCGGTTGAGATGATATAGCGGCTTGGCGTAACACCTGTAATGCTACCGTTCAAAGTGCTGGTTCCGATAGTAAGCTGATTGGCTCCAATATCGAAACGACCGGTAATAAAGTTCAATGTGCCTCTTACAGTAAGAGCGGTTCCTGTTCCTAAGAGCAGGTCTCCGCCGACCGGCGAAACCTCAAGGTCGAAGAAGGTTTCTCCTCCACCAATAACACCGCTGGTGGTAATGGTTTGGTTGCCTCCTGTTTGACGGTCAAACGAAACCTCTTTATTGTTGTGTACAAACGTACTTGTTGCGCCGGTGCGCGTCCAGTTTCCACCAATGTTAAACGACCCCGTATAGGCTGGTGCAAGCGTAAAGCTACCATTGGTGATGGTTAAGTTACCTCGCAATGCACGGGTATCCTGTAAAGTAAGGTCGGTACCTACGTCGTTTACTTCAACATTAAACGGAATGCCGGGCAAGCCGGATGCAATAGAACCGGTAGCCCAGGTTTTATCGTTAGGACCTACCTGATAGTCTACTGTATTGGCAAAGCGAAGGATTGAACCCGGAGCGTACACGCATGGATTAAGCACCTGTCCAACCGAACCACCCAATAGCACTTGAAGAACACCATTGATGGTGGTTGGACTGCCCACACCGAAGTCAACGGCTCCATCGCCAATCGCTACCAATACGTTGCTGCCGAAGCTCAACTGCGTTCCACCGAATGTGCTCACTGTTTTGGTGTAATCGAGAGGAGAATTGGTACCCAGACCTGTAATGTTGAAGCGCGAACCTGCAGGGCCATTAACACTACGTGTACCACCACCGGTAACGGTAATGCTTCCTGAGAAGGCCGGTGCTGCTGTTCTTCCACGGGCAGTCATGGTAAATCCACCGAGGTCTAAGTTGCCACCCGCCAACTCGAGGTTGCGGTTAAATGTGCGATCTGCACCGAGGGTAACTGTAACACCAGAAGAAACAATCAGGTCGCGGATTGCCGTAGCGCTGACCAGGTATTCCACACTGGTTGTTACTGAGGCATCATAGCGCATGTCGTATTGGTCGGCTCCAACCACAGTTGGCGATGCAGTCATCACGCCGTTGGCGCGTAAAACCATCGAATTATTCGCCATGGTTGTAGTAAACCCGTTCAGATTGAAGGTTCCGCTAGCTAAACGCAAACGTTCGGAAATTGAGGTGTTGTTGTTTATTCGAACTGGCGCAACACTATTGTTGATGGCCAACAAGCTGAACGAGGCGAAGTTGAAGATATCTTGAGTAACTGTACCATTCATCTCTACCTCTCGGCTAAACTGGGTGAATGAGCCTCCTGCATTCCGAGTTAGGTTTCCACCAACCTGAAGGTCTCCTCCAATGGCAGTGCTAAGTGTAAGTGAGCCGCTAAGAGCCCCACCAACGGCTACAGAGCCGCGCACATTGAGTGGAATGCCCATGTTGCCCATGTTTACTGATGCACCATTGTTAATGGTGAGGTTGCCGGCAATCTGACAAACTCCGGAGCCCGGCTGAAGATTCACCGTTGTTACTGTACCATTCTGGTCAACCACTACATTGAACGGATAACCAGGGCCGCTATTGGTACTCCACTCCGGACCACGGTTAAAGGCATTTCCTGTGAAGTAGCGGAGGGTTGAACCGCTGGCATAGGTCGGGGCATTGGTTTGAACAAAACCACCTAAAGCGATTTGCAATGTACCGTTAACGGTAGAGGTACTTGGACCAAAGTTAAGTCCGCTGTTTAAAGCCACCGTAACATTGGAGCCAAAGCTAAGCGTTGCTCCCGCATTAGGGGTTACAGTTTTCGTGCCTCCGCTAATGCTCAGCAATGAACCCGCACCACCAATGATGTTAGATGTTCCGCCCAATAAGTTGATGTTTCCACCAGTGCCGCTGAGAATGAGCGTTCGTCCGTTAAGGTCGATTGTGTTGTTTGAAGCCAACTGAAGTACGTTGCCTACTGAAGCATTTACGGTAACATTCGTAGCTGGACTAGAACTTATCACCAAATTTCCTGACGGTTTGCTGCTGAGCAGGAAGGCAAAAGTTTCAGTTCCACCACCCGTTACAGCAATGCTTTGGTTCGCAGAACCGTTGAACACTACAGCACGGTTATTCGGGTTGAAAACAGAAGCCGCTGCTCTGGTCCAGTTGCCCGCAATAAACAGGTCGCCGGATGTACCATTCAAATTCAGGGTACCGTTGCTGATGAGCAGGTTGCCAGCCAAACCGCGGTTGCTGTTAGGCATGTTGAGCACTGTTCCCGTGCTGATTTCAACATCATGTGGAATTCCACTTCCGGCAGTTGTGCCATTTCCGCTCCATTCTAAAGTTGGCGTAAATGCTCCAGCCGTAGAGTAACGAAGAGTAGAGTTTGTAGCATAAACCGGACTGCTGCCCGACACTGCACTACCATTATTCATGTGGAGAGTTCCATTAATGGTTGGTGCTGTTGTGAGTGTAGTTGCTCCACTGAGGAACAGGCTGGTAAACTGCATGGCGTTAGACCCTCCAATGCTTCCACTTCCAAGAAGGCTAACAGATCCAGCACCGAGATTAAGCACCGAGCCACTGTTATTATCGAATACCCCACCAACCACAAAGTTCAGGTTACGTGTTCCTGCGAGAGTGAGGCTTCCACCAGGATTGATCGTAACTCCATTCATATCGTTTGGATCTGCAGTGGTAACGGTTACCGGATGTGTAATACAAGCGTTGCTTCCTGTTGGTGGAATAATTCCGCTGGTCCAAGTGCCAGGGGTAGTCCATTCGCCTCCGGTTGCAGTGGTTATACAAGGCAAAATCCCGATGAGATTACCCAATACAAAGTTTCTGTTGCTGATGCTTCCCGTGTAACCAACTGCAGTAGACACATAAGGGTTACTTCCTGTTGTGGCAGAGGCAACACGAATCTGGTAAGTTGTTCCGGTCCAGTCGCCATGATATACTGAATTACTGCGAACAAAGCTACCTGCTTCGAGGCTTGCAGGCCACTGGAAGGTAGTGGTCAGGTTGTTCCCTCCAGGTGTTGTTTCATTGAAATTGTATTCCAAATTTACCATGAAGGCATCGTCGTTTACGGCATTGGTGAACGGAGGCGCAGTGCTTACACGAATACCAATGTTATCGTTAGTTCCATTTTGAGTAAGTGTGGCGGGTGAATAATCGGAAGCGTTCGGACCAATAGGGAACAATGTAGCCCCATTTACTGTGTTAAAGTTACGGATGAAGCGCCCGGTTCCATTGGTAACAATGTAACGGGTAGCCGATGCTCCTGTTACTGCTGCATTAAGGTTGTTCATGCGCAGATCAGTGTTGCCCAGGGTGATTAATCCATTGGTGAACGTGAGTTGATTATTCACCTCAACCAGGGTCGTGCTTAAAGTTAAACCAGCACTATTGTTTACAATTAAGAATGCAAATGGATTTGATGCGGTGTTAGTACCCGAGAGCACTTGAGCAGCTGTACCATCGAAGAATACCGCCCGACCGTTGTTGAAGAAGTTGGCAGCGGTACCGCTGTTATTCCAGTTTCCACGGATAAAGATATCAGAGCCGGAAGCCTGTGAACCCGAAAGACTTCCGCTGAGCTCGAGATTTCCCCCAATGATAAAGTCTGCGGTCATATTGAATCCACTCCAATCCTTAAAGATCGCTGAGCCCGCAGTAATGGTCACGTCTCCACCTGTTTGGAACACGACACCTGCATTTGCTCCGCTACCACCTGCTGGATTGAGGTTGGTGTTGTTATCTATACGCACATGGTGCGGGAAGCCTCTTCCGCTGGCTGCGCTCCACTCTAAGCCGCGACCATAAGCAGAAGATGGAGCTCCACCACTGAAATACTCCAATGTAGAACCTACCGCGTAGAAAGGAGCATTAGTGGCCACAAATCCACCGGCATTGATTCTGAAACGTCCATTGTTTTGAATGGTAACTGTACCCGAGCCGAAGTTTACACCGCCAGCTGCAAATACATTAAACGGATTACAGTTGCCGCTAAATGTGCCTGAACCCGGGAAGTTTAATGTTCCGCCATCCACACCCAATGCAAAGTCTCCACCGCTGGCCGCAACTGTTCCACCGGAAGCGATATTGTAAGTTTGGCCGCTGCCGATGGCAAAAAGACCTGCTGCCAATTGCAGGGTAGAGCCTGTAGAACCCGTGGTAGTAAGTGTTACAGTATTATTTGAGGCTGCTCCTGTATTCTCGATGCGGAGGATTCCGGTATGCGACGTTGGCAACCCAGTGCCTGTTACCTGGTTAGAAGTAGTGCTGGCATAGGTATAATTAGCGGCTGTATTGAAAACTCTATTTGCAGCTATGTTACCGGTGCGGATGCTACCCGTTGTGTTTCCAAATGTGGTGATACCATCCGGAGAACCAATAACCAGTGTTCCACCCGACTCCAAAGTAAAGGCTCCATTGCCCGAGGTTGCCGCATTTACAGCGAAGTTGTCGGCGCAAACAAGGGTTCCATTCGTGCGAACAGTTAAACGAGAATTGTTGTTGATGATGAAATTGGATCCCAAAACGACATCAGGTGATGTGGTTCCATTACCCACCATGTAATCAATGTCGGCTGGGAATGAAGCGGCCAAACCGGTGAGTGTTTGTGTTCCTGAAGCACTGTTGAATCGGAACAAACCTCTGTTGGTCAGGTTGGTCGTTCTTTGGATTGTTCCAGTTCCACTTACGGCCAGGTTTCCGGATAAGTTTACAGTCATCACCCCAATAATGGAAGGAGAACCTCCAGCAGAAGTATTAAAGTCGAGGCGACCCGACGAAATAGTAAGATTTCCGCCAATATTCAATGTAGAGTTTGCGGCATTGGGTTGTCCTGCGCCTGAAAGGCTAAGCACACCTCCGTTGATAAGCACATTTCCAGTAACATTCAGCGTAACAAATACGCCCGCATTTGCCGTGCCACCATTAGCCATGGCCAAAGTACCACCTGAAACGGTTAAGTTACCTCCAATATTGGTTGTTCCCGTTGCAGAAGCTGTAAACAAACGTAGGTCGAAAGAACCCGTGTTAAGAATGGTTAAGTTGTTAGCAATGGTCGTGAAATTTTGTGCCGACGACAGATTCACGTTTGCCGTGTGGGTAGCGTTCCACTCCACATCGTAGAAATTTTGATTCAATAGTCCTGGAGGAGCTGTAACGTTGGTTCCCTGAACCCTGAGTAAAGAACCAGTTTGCCATGTGGCCACTAAACAGCTACCACCTCCGCCAGTAACGTTGTGCGTGTATATTGCTCCATTGGAAACTGTAGCGGTACCCAAACCATTGTTGCTGAAAGACAAAGTTGTATTGGTGGCCGTTCCATTAATAACGGTGTTACTTCCAAGCTGAAATACAGTAGTACTGTTAATGTTCAGCGCTCCGTCAACCACTAAATCGTTCGCCGCGGGTCCATTAGACAAGGTGAAATTCCCCAATGCTCCAACGGTTAGTGTTCCTCCCGACTGGACCGTAATGTCATCCGCCCAAACAGTGCTACCTATAGTAATTACGTGCGGACTTCTAATTAAAATACCCTGACTATTCGCGTTGTTTGGCGCTACGCCGGCTGGAACCGGAGCAGGTGAAACAAAAGCAGGGTCGGTAGAAACCTCCCAGTTAGAAGCAGTAGCCCAAGGCCCTGTGCTCACTGAGCGATAATAGGTTGCCACGTTGGTTCGTCCCGCAATATCAGTGTTGTTCAATGTACCAGTGCCTGGACCTGAAGTTACAGTTAGCACGTTTGCAGAAGCAGAACTAGCAGGGAATTCAGTCCATCCACTGGAAGGTGGATTAGGGTCAAATATATTCAGTCGAATAGCCGACTCCACGCCAACGATGTCGGAAGCGGTATAAGTAAAGCTACCTGTCCAGTTGTAGGACGGGAAAGTGGTTGTTGAATTCCAGTAACGATTGAGATAATTGGTAGCCAGTCCCATTTGTGGATGTACCACGTCATCAACCACCCTAAAACCAACTCCACCATTAGGATTACCGGTAAAGCTTATGGTAACAGGGCTATACTCTGTTGTACCGGTTTCTTCGCCGATTGGATAGGTGATAGAAAGGCTTGAAGGGTTACTCGAGTTGATTATCAAATAGCCTGTCCCGTTGGTAACAAACATCTTGTTCACGCCAAATGGAGCTCCATTGATGCTTCCAGGAACAGAAATGGTCAAGTTGTTATTTCCAAGACGGAACAAGCCGTTATTGGTGAAGTTAAATTGGGAAGTTACCGCAACACTCCGATCTAAATCAATTGCAGTATTACCTAACCAAGTAATACTATTTACAGTACTAATCAATGGTGTTGTTGTAAACCCGGTAGATTGATTGGTTCCGGTGAACACATAATTAGCGCCAGTATTATAGGTGGCGGTAGCTCCTCCCAATAAAGAAATTGTGCCGGCTACTCCACCCACCCTTGCTGTTCGGAGGGTTGAATTATTGTTCAAATTGAAGGTACGCGTGCCGGAAGACCTGCTCACTGTGACCGTAAAGTTCTGAGCATCGAGCGTTGCATTTACGCCAACAGCCATGTTTCCGTCTTGAACTGTTAAATTGCTCAGTAACTGAAGATTTGAAGCTGTTGCAGAGTTAATGGTAACATTTACAAATACAAAACCTCCAGCACTTCGTGAGTATGTTTGAGGTGCAGTTCCGTTAAAAACGAAAACTCCATTCGGTGCATTTGGAGAAGCTGTGTTAATTATCCCTCCTGTAGCGGTATGATTTCCAGCCAAATAGGCAAATCCAGAACCTGTTCCTGTTCCTACTGCAAAATCAAATCTCCCTGCAGATTGAATAAAGTTGCCTAGAATAAATGTATTATTTGTACTCAGACTCCCTGTATGTTGGGTGAATCTGGCATTTGAATTAGCAATTTCCAAATCTCCGTTTATGGTAAATGTCACTCCACCACCAGTTGTAGTTTGCTGAAAATCACCACCATTCAAAGTCATTTTGCCAGTAATTCCATTAGAACCTCCTGTCCATGCCCTTGTTGGAGTGTAAAGGCCTGTTCCTTCAATAGTGAGGTTGTGATAGCTTCGTCCCGCAACGGCTGTGGTGAAACTTGGAATTGTCTGAGCTCCAGTTCCGTTATATACAACTGTACTTCCGGTTGTGGTATAAACGCCGGTTCCCGGAGTGAATATACCCGCAATACCAATATTTCCGCTGTTCGACAACACGCGGTTGTTATTCGTCGAACTCAAGTTGTTGTAATTGAATGGAACTATAATTTGCCCATTTGGACCATTGTATTGGATGGTATTTCCGGTGGTAATGTAATTTCCGGAAGTAAATGCGGCAGCAGGACTAAACACTCCTGCAACGTTAACAACCGCAGCCGAAAGCGTAACATTGTTTGTGGTTCTTACTCCGCTGATGGTTAAGTTTTCAAAGCTGAAAGCAGGCACTGTTTGAATGCCGGTTCCGTTGAAATCTACAGTCGAACCGGCAATGGTAAACGGCCCTGAACCAGGAGTAAAAGTTCCGCAAATTCCGATGGTGCCTGATCCGGCAAGAACCCGCGCACCACCTGAGATATTCAGATTACCGTAGTTAAAGGCCGGTACGTTTTGAGAACCGGTGCCACTAATCGCCAAAGTACTGGTGCAATTAAAGGTAGAAGTTGCTGAACTTGAGTAGGTGAAACCTCCATTAATGGTGAGGCTTGAGCCTGCACTCATATTAAACTCACCTGTGTTAATCACCGATAAATCGAGTATGGAACGCGTACCGGTAATATCTAACTCGTTGGTGTAAACGATATCTCCAACAATCACATTGTCTACTGAACCTGGCGTAAGTCCTGTAAATGGAGTCCAATTGTCTGGATCGCCCCAGTCGCTGCTGGCTGATCCATCCCAACTATAAGTGATCGTAGGTGGGTTTATGCGGATGGCAAACTCGTTTACTGTGGCATTCGAAAGGCTGGTTTGGTCGAGTGCTGCGGTGGTGCTGTAGTTTGGTGTGCTGAATGTTGTGCTGGGTGTACTGTTAAATTCTGTCCACAATGTTCCGTTCCAGCGATTGATGCGCATATTTGAAAAGGAACCTGCACCTAAGTCGCCGGGATCGTTAATGGTAAATGTGGGAGTGAAGGTAAATGAGCCAGCAAGAGAATTGCTGATGGTCCAGTAACGGTTTGCAAACTCAGGAGCGGGCGAATTGTTCGGGTGAGCAGTAGCGATTACCCGTACACCTAAGTTACGTGGTGTAAGGTTTCCGGTGATGTTCAAGGCTACCGGCGAATACGCTCCACCTGCGCCCACAGGGAAAACGAAGTTGCCTGAGCCCGCATTTACCTGACGCAACAAAGTTCCGGTACCGTTTACTAAAACATACGCTGTAGAGGAACCGCCACTGATGGCACCTGCAGTTCCGGCCGATACCGTAAGGTTGTTGTTACCGATACTTACGATACCGGCGCTGAGATTCAGCAAGGTGCTTACTGTCGCAGCAGAGGTAAGCGTAACGCCCGCAGTATTGTTGAAGGTTACAGTAGCACCTCCAGTAAATCCAGTTCCGGTATTCTGTGCTGTTGTTCCATTAAAGGTATAGTTTGCCCCAGTGTTAAAGGTTCGGATACCCGATGATCGAACCCCACCGGTAGCTCCTGTTGCCGCTATACCATCGGCCTGGCTTGTAGTTAAGGAGGCCCCGGTATTTAAGGTAAATGTACCGTTGTTATTCAAAAAGCCAGTACCTGAAAATACAATGGCTCCACCTGTGGCAACATTTATATTGGTGGTATTTGCCGCAATGTTGTTTGTACCACTTAAGGTTAAGGTTCCCCCTGAGTTTACGTTAAGGGGAGCAGTGATCGAAAATGGACTTGCATTGATATTCAGTGTACCGCCATCCACCTCAACAGAGGTTAGGGACACCGTTGTTGTTGCTGAGTAGTTTTTGATGCCTGCGTTAATGAAGCGTAGGCGGCTGATTGCAGATCCACCGCCGCCGCTTAAACCACCAGATGTTACCGTAAAATCTCCACCAACTCTGAATATCGCATTTTGCCCAGCACCACCGGACGTCCATACTATGGCTGTACCAGAAGCCGCATTTACAAGAACGTTCACCAGTACAGTAAACGTTGTTGTAGGGGATGCAGAGGAATTGTTATTAATAAACAAAGAGTTAGTTGTGGTTGGAACCGCCGTGGTGGTGAAGTTATTGACCGTAATTGTGGAAGTCGCAGCTACTGCCCCCCTGTTCCATGACAATCTAGAGTTACCAGAAAGGACGAGATCGCAATTGTAGGTTCGGTTAATTCCGGTAAAATCTAAGATTATGTTGTTGGTACCGGAAATTGTCCAGGTACCGTTGATTTGCGTAGGATTGTTGGTTCCTGTAAGTAAGGTTCCGGAAGTCAAACCTGGAGTATTCCAGGTCCAGTTCCCTAAAGTTTGGCCATTAAATCCGGTAGGAGCTGTTGCTACGGTTCCGGTGATTAAACAGGTGGAAGTAGTATTCCAGGTTGCTGTAGGAATCACTCCGCCATCGCGGTTATGGTCGTATGTACCGCCGGCCGCAAAAATCAGGTTGGCGGCTGTACCTGTTACCACACCACTAGCGCTGGCGCGGAGTGTACCGCTTACGGTTGTAGCTACAGCATTGGCTGCAAAGGTTCCGGCAGTTTGAGCAAAAATTGCCGAAGCATTGATTGTACCAACACCATTCACAGTAACATTTACACCCGAACTCACTGCAGCAGAAGTATTGCTAATGGTGAGATTGTTAAACACTACTGCATTGGTTAATATGCTCTGAGCAGTAGTTCCGTTAAAGTTTACCGAACTTCCGGTCGTTGTTAACACACCAGCAGTAGAAGTGTAATTTCCGCAAATGCCAATTACACCACTACCGGCCAGAACTCTAGGTCCGCCGGCTAAATTTAGATTTCCATAGTTGGCTGCAGGAATTGTCGAAGAGGCCGTTCCCGAAATGGTAAGCGTACTTGTACAATTAAATGTTGCTGCAACGCTACTACTGTATGTGTAAATACCACTAACAGTTAGCGACGAACCCGCAGCCATACTGTAGGTTCCATTACCGTTTACAGTAAAGTCGACACAAGCCCTTGCACCAGATATCGACAATGCATTGGTGTAGGAAGCCGATGTAGGAATGATGACTAAATCGCTTGCACCGGGAACAGCGGGTGGACCGAAGCTGGGGGTCCAGTTGGCGCTATTTGCCCAATCGTTGCTCGCACTACCGTTCCAAGTGAACGTGATGATTTGTACCGGTGGCACAAGCTCGCCGCTCGGTAAAAGAATCGGCGTTCCGAAATAACCGGCGAAAGTAATTCTCGACAGTTGCGCCGGCAAAAGAGTGCCTGTTGTATTGCCAAAAAAGATACGACCTGCGGTACCAGATGCCCCTCCAGTACCAGTCCAACCATTAATAGTTAGCGTTGTTCCGGCCCAGCTTACTGCACTCGAGTTGGCGAATGTTAATGTATGCACACCGGTTCCGAGTGCAATGGTTGAATTTGCATTGAGATTTAAGGTACCTACGGTTTCAGAAAAACCGGCGGCTGCTCCTGTGCTTAATGTACCACCATTAAGCGTGATATTGCTGGCATCGGCAATAACGTTGGCCGCGCCTAAACGCAAAATTCCACCAGTAATGGTGGTTGCCCCGGTGTAGGTATTGGTGCCAGAAAGAACCTGTGTTCCGGTGTTGCTTTTGGTGAGCCCGCCTGTACCTGAAATTACCCCGGCATAAGTATCAGTGCCCGCATTATTGATATCTAAGGTGGCGGTTCCTAACGTTACTGATGCAGTGGCACTAGCACTCGCCAATGCTATTCGCTGGTTGTTATTGTTTAGATTTAAAACACCATTCCCGTTAATAGTCACCAAGGGTGGTGTGCCTGTTCCCCATTGGTTTGCCGCATCGGTGCGGAGGGTAGCACCCGAAGCAATTGTGGTGTTGGTTGGAATGGCAATTACCCCTGCAGTTTTATTGAGTACCAACGTTCCGGCATTTAAAGAGGTTGCTCCTGTGTACGTGTTGGCTGAGGTGCCTGAAAAAATTGAAGTACCCGAACCTGAAACGATATAGGCTCCAGCACCCGACAATACGCCACTGTAATTAACAGTACCTCCTGCGTTTACAGTTGAAACTAAAAGTCCTCCTGTAGTGCTATTGTTGGTAATATTACCCGAAAATAAATGCGTTCCGCTGGTATTTAAACCCCCAATTTCGCGGGTGGTAAGGTTACCATTGTTAATGGTAAAGCTGTTGGTAAAGGTCGTTCCACCGCTAGCATTGGCCAACCATAGTTTGGCCACATTGGCAAGCTGCCCTCCGTTCCCCACAAAAATCCCACTTCCTGCGGCAATGCTACCTCCGGTGGCAATCCAGAGTTCTCCGTTATTGATTTGTGTTTGCCCCAAATACGTATTGGCGGCACTTAGGGTAACGTTGCCGGTACCGTTTTTTTGGAAGGTATTGTTTAAGGTGTTGGCAGTGGTGGAATTGGCATTTAGGCCGTTATTCATAACCCCGGCAATAGTGTACGAGCCATTGCTTTGTCCATGATTGAGTGAGCCTGCATTGGTTACCGTATGTTGGTTACCTACAGCGCCTAATCCCCAGAAAATATTGCGGTTAGCACCGCCGTCCCAATCGTCGTCTAAGAAAATGCTGTAATCGGTAATTGGGTTAGCCGAATTCAGGGGAATGTCGTTTAATGTACTTGTGGTTGTTCCGTCGGTCCAGGTGGCATTCATCCGATCGGGCGCCGTAAGGGTAAGGGTAAACGTAAAGTTTTTGTAGGCGGTTTGTTGCCCGTTCACGTTAGCCGAACCCGTTGAAGTGGTTCCGCCACTGTATTTGGCATACCAAGTATATCCACCACCAGTTCCAGGGCCATCCATGTTAAACGAAATGGCGTAGTTGTTTTCTCTATCGGCCCAACTGGCGGTAGCGGTTGGATTGGCCAAGAGGGCAAAACCCATTCTTCCGTTGGCTCGTGTGGCCGAAATGGTTACCACAAACTGATCGCCTACCTGTAATGAGCGGTCGCTGGTTGAGGCCCCCGATCCATCGGTACGAAACTTCCGCCAACGAACCACTTGTTTGGTTCCTGCGCCATTGGCGAACATTCCCACTTGGTTGGCTCCTTGGTTAAATGAACCTGCTGTACCGGTAGTCCAAGTAGCATAATAGTTAGCAACTTGTTGAGTGTAGGTCACTGTGGTCTGTCCAAACAGCTTGAGACAACCAAAAAAACAAAAAATCGTTAGCCATAAAACAGGCTGAAAAAGCATGCGAGTAGAAAGAGTTTTCATCGATGCAAAAATTGGGGTGGGGATTAAATCAGAGAAATTACGCAGAGAAAAACAGGAATGTTTCAGATTTAGTAAAAATCTTACATGAGACGACAATGCTTTAGCCGCCAAATGCATTCCAGTATTGAGATGAACGTATAGTTGTTTCAAAATCAGCGTTGTGTTAAAGGTACAACAAGGGAAGATTGAAGGAGTTTAAAAGTACACCAATAAGTTATAAGTTCCAAATGAACAAGTAGGTTGATTTTCAACAGTATAGCCATCACCAAATACCTATACCGGCTCGAAAAAAAGCATAAATGGTGTCAATCCGACACATAACCTGTTCATAACTTATTGGGTGCTTAGGCTCCTATGGTTTCGGCTGTCGCCTTGATGACCGTAATCGTTTCGTAAACAGGGCGTTAAATCAACAAGAGCCCTCAGAACTGCACCCTAAAGCATTCGAACATTACATCTGTAAGTTGAGTATTCATAGGGGTTTCGCACTAGTTGCGTACCTACCCACCTTTGATGCTGAACTTTAAACCCATTCCATGGTAAAACAATTACTCCTTACAATCGGCTTCATTCCTACTTTGCTCGCAGCCCAAGATATGGCGCGACTTGAAACTGAAGCCCTGGCTTACCTCAACGAAAACACCGGGACGGTGATTTCTGCTAAAGCCTACGCGCCGGCCTCCATTAACAGCCGCATCGAACAAGGCCGCTCAGAGGCCGATGTGATGCTGATTGTGACATGCAGCCAGCCAAGCCCCATGATTATGCAGGTGCTCGATGAATCAGGTCGACCAACCAACGTGTTCCGTCAGATTAACCTGCTTGAAGGGGAACAGGAAATTCCGGTGAACCTCACCGGACTGAAACCCGGTGGCTATCTCATCAGCCTGCAAGCGCCCAATCAACGCTCGGCGGTTGTACACAAGGTTTATAAGCCTTAAGACCACCCGAAATGTCATCCCGAAGGGCAGCCCCAAAAGCTGCCTTTTTTCATTTCCGCTGTAGCCCACTTCGCCCTAAATTGCAGGCATGTTTCAACGCCTGTTTCTTTCCATAGCGGCCATAGCCATCGCGGCCCACGCCGCTGCCCAAACACCGCCACCCAAACTGGTAATCGGCATTGTGGTTGACCAAATGCGCTACGATTACCTGTACAAATACGCCAACGACTACGGCAATGGGGGTTTTAAACGCCTCCTCGACGAAGGACAGCTCTACAGCAACGCCCACTACAGCTATGTGCCCACCTACACCGCACCGGGGCACGCTAGCATCTACACCGGAACCACTCCGGCCCGGCATGGCATCGTAGGCAACGATTGGTACCAGAGGCAATACAGCAAATCTACCTATTGCGTGAGCGACAGTTCGGTGAAAACCATCGGTGCCAATACGGTAAAAACCGGACAGATGTCGCCCCGAACCCTCTTGGCCACCACGGTGGGCGATGAACTCCGCGTGGCCTCCAACCGGCGATCCAAGGTAATTGGTATTGCTTTGAAGGACCGTGCAGCCATCCTCCCGGCAGGGGCCATCGCCAACGGCGCCTACTGGTTCGACGGAGAAAGTGGAAACTTTATCACCTCCAGCTTTTACGCCGACAGCCTTCCGCGCTGGCTCAAGGATTTCAACGCCAAACAACGCGGTGCGGCA
Organism: Bacteroidota bacterium; assembly: GCA_027483445.1. Taxonomy (GTDB): domain Bacteria; phylum Bacteroidota; class Bacteroidia; order M30B66; family M30B66; genus CAMCXT01. The sequence continues at coordinate 15,876 of JAIXUS010000006.1, forward strand.
CTGCTCAGCCAAGCCTGGACCCGACTGCTGCCTGAAGAAAATTACGATGAAAGTTTGCCCGACGTTAACCCGTATGAAGGACCATTCAAAGGCAACAGTTCGGTGGCTTTCCCTTACGATTTGCCGAAACTGATGGGCACCAACGGCGGACAAAATCTCATCCGCGCCACGCCCTTTGGCAACACCCTCACCCGCGAAATGGCTGAAGCCGCCATTGTGGGGGAGCAGCTGGGCAAAGATGCCTTCCCCGATCTGCTCTGTGTGAGCTTCTCCTCGCCCGACTATATCGGCCACCAATTTGGCACCGACGCCCAGGAGCTTCAAGACTGCTACCTGCGGCTCGATCGTGAACTGGAAAAACTCATCAGCTTTGCTGAAAACCAGGCAGGAAAAGGAAATGTGTTGATTTTCCTCACCGCCGACCATGGTGGAGCTACCGTGCCCGCCTACCTGATGGAGCTCAATGCCCAGGGCGGATACATGAACTACAGTCCCATGCGCGACTCAGTAAACCTCTGGCTGAACCGCAAATTTCAGGGCGCAGGCTGGCTCGAGACCATCAGCAATGAGCAACTTTACCTGAACGAAAAAGCCATTGAAGCCGCCGGAAAAAACCTGGGCGAAGTGGAAGATTACTTGGCTTATAAACTCAGCACTTTTCCCGGCGTACTTCAATCCTTTACGGCAACGCAGATGCGCAGCCAGGAATTCACCACCGGTATTGGCGCCAAAATTCAAAAAGGCTATTACGCCAAGCGCTCGGGTAATGTGATGCTGGCCCTCGAGCCCAACTGGATGGAATACAGCAAAACCGGCACTACCCATGGTTCGCCCTGGACCTACGACACCCGCGTGCCGATGCTCTTCTGGGGTTGGAAACTCAAGCCCGGAGAACAATCGCGCTATGCTACCATCGAAGACATCGCCCCTACCCTTTCGCACTGGCTGAATATTCCTTTCCCGAATGCCTGCAGCGGCTTTATTTTGCAGCCCCGACCATGAACCACTTACACTACGATTTTAGCTGGCAGCGCGCCAATACGCAACTCATCGACATTTGCTTTACCGTGCAGCAGAACACCGAAGCATTGGTGGAGCTCTGCCTGCCAGCATGGCGTCCGGGGCGCTACGAACTGGGCAACTTTGCCAAAAATATCCGCAGCTTTAAGGTTGAAAACCTGCGAGGTGAAGCACTGAGCTACCAAAAGCTGAGTAAAGACCGCTGGCAGATTGAGGCCGCCGACAATACAGCCTTTCGGGTGCGCTACCAATACTACGCCGCCGATCTCAATGCCGGCTCCAGCTTTCTCGACACCGAGCAGCTTTATGTAAATCCGGTGAACTGCTGCGTTTATCTACCGGATCGTATGGAGGAGCCTTGTAGCGTAAAGTTAAACATCCCCGAAAACTGGCAGGTGGCCTCCGACCTTCCCCGCGGAGCGGAACCCACCCTACTGCTGGCCGACACTTTCGACCGCCTGGCCGATGCCCCGTGGATTGCCTCCCCCAGCCTTCAGCACCGAAGCTTTAGCACCCGTAACCATACCTTTCACCTTTGGTTTCAAGGCATCAGCAATCCGCCCTGGGAAAAACTTCTGCGCGACTTTGAGCCCTTTTGTGCCGCTCAACTCGAGGCCATGGGACCACTGCCCGCTCCAGAGTTCCACTTCCTCTTCCAGATTCTGCCCAATTTCTTTTACCATGGCGTGGAGCATACCCAATCGACCGTTTGCGCACTGGGACCGGGTATGGCCGTGTTTGAAGGCAGCGGTTACGACGACCTCCTCGGCGTAAGCAGCCATGAGCTTTACCACGCCTGGAACGTTAAAACCCTTCGTCCGGCCGATATGCAACCCTACCGCTTCGACCGCGAGAATTACAGCAGGCTCGGCTGGGTGTACGAGGGCATCACCACCTATTATGGCGACCAATACCTCATCCGTTCGGGCGTTTTTTCGGCAGAGCAATATTTTGAAACCCTCAACGAGAAGCTGCACAAGCACTTCGTGAATTACGGCCGCTTTAACCAAAGTGTGGCTGAGGCCAGTTTCGACACCTGGCTCGATGGCTATGTGCCGGGCATTCCACACCGAAAAACCTCCATTTACACCGAAGGCAGCCTGATTGCCCTGATGCTTGATGTTGAGCTGCGCAAGTCATCCAACAACCAAAAAAGCCTCGACGATGTAATGCGCTACCTACTTGGCAATCACCTGCATTACACACGCGAACACCTCATCGAAGCGCTGGAGAATTGCGGTCTTGCCCAGGCCGAAAGCCATTACCGCAGTTTGGTAGAAAACGTTCCGCTGCCCGAAGAACGCTTGCAGGCGGCCCTCGCCTACCTCGGACTAGAGCTTTACGAGCACAAGCACCTCAGCGAACATGAACACCGATTTGGCATGCAGCTCATCGATCAGGGCGGTTGGTACAATGTGGGCTGGATTGCGCCCGACAGTCCGGCTGAAAAGGCAGGCCTTCAAACCGGCGATTTGTTTCTGGCCCTCAACGGACAGCGGCTGGGCAAATCGGCCAAAGCCCAATGGGCAGAAGCCATGCAACGCGACGAGTGCCTAATCCACTTCTTCCACGAAGGTAAGCTGCGCGAAAAAGTGATGCAGTTCGATAGCCGCAACTATTTCGTAAGCCGAAAAGCCCGCATACAGGCCAATGCCGGTGCGGCCGAAGTCGAAGCCCGAAAAGCCTGGGCCGTAAATCTCTAAGCATTCTTACTTTTGCCTCATCTTCAGCCGGTATGAAACTCTATCTCGAATCGAACCTCCACAGCGAAATTGCGCAGGCTGCCGAAACACGGCTGTTTAGCGGACTCAATGCCCGCCTTAACACATTGCGGCGGCCCGGTGAGGCCCTCGAGACCCTGGCGCTTGAGCTTTCAGGGCGCTTTCCGAGCCTGCATGTAGAGGCCTTGGGCGCTCTGGCCCACGAGATTGTGCACGAGGCGCACCGATTGCAACATGCCGGACTGGAGGCGCAATCGACCCTTTTTCGGTTTCCGGTATCGTTCGAAGCCATTAAGGCCTGTCGCGAGCTTGAAGACAGCGGGCTGCACTGCCACCTTGAGTTTGTGGGCAGCCAGCAACAGGGCTGGATGGCCATGGAAGCCGGGGCAAGCCTGATTAGCATTCCACTCGATGGCCTTCAACAGCAAGGTATGGATTACCTGCGCACGGCCGAAGCCTGCATGAACATTGCCTCACGCTACAGCTACCCAACACAGGTTATGCTAAGCGGCGTGCAGCAAAGTGCCCAGTTTCGCGAGGCCCTCAGCCTGGGTGTCGATGCCGTTTCGGCGCCCCTCAGCCTCTGCATACAAGCGCCCGAAAGCCCTTGGGCCAGCAACAATGCCCGCGAGCTGCTGGGCCAATCGCGACTCAACACCTTGCGGGTGGCCGACGTGTTGCGCAAAGTAAACCCAACCGTGAACCTCAATGAGAAGATAGTAGAGGCTGTTGTCCAAATGAGCAGGGGCGGCATGGGCGCAGTAGCCATTGTAGATGCCGATGGCAACATTGCCGGGGTATTTACCGATGGCGATTTACGCCGACAACTCGAACGCCACGGGGCCGATGTTTTGCAAGTGCAGCTAAGCACACTACCCCTAAAAACGCCCGCCTCCATTGAGGCCGATGCCTTTTTGGCCGAAGCCGCCAGCCTCTTTGCCGAGCGCCGCATCGACAACGTACTGGTAACCGACAATGGCCGCCTGGTAGGCATGCTCGACATTCAGGATTTAAATACAAACAAACTCTGGTAAACGCCCGTCAGTAGTAGCGGCGGAGGCAAAATGCAAGGCCGTGTTTGGCGAAGCACGTATCAAACTCCCGCGAATGGGTAATACTTCGAAATTGGAGCACAGCAACACTTAACTAGTGCACGAATTTCGTCTGATGCCCTTGTTTTTTTTTGGGCGTTGCCGCACCCTAAGTTCCTCTTTCATTGGGCCCACTCAGCGGCGGCCGCGTTTTCCGCTACAAGTCCTCAGCCGCTCCGCCCCCTTCGGCTACGCTCAGGGCGCAACTCCGCGGCCTCCGGGCTTTTCGCTGCAACCGCTAACGCGGGCAAACATTAACCATTAGAGAATGACGTGCAAACGAGCCAGCCGAATATTTATGAAAAACCGGCCAATAAAAGCAACTCAATTTAGCTTTTGCATGCTTACTGCAGACCATTGAATCAATTCACAATAGCTTAAACACATCCAAAATGGAGTGATTAGCAAACAACAATGCCCCTACCCAAATAACACTATTGTTCATAGAGTACTAACATTCAATCCAATAAAACCAGAAACCTGATAGAAGTTTGTTTGTATAATCTCCAAAACTGTCATATCTTGCGCATATCCACCTAAAAGGAAAGAATAAGTGAATAAAGTGGCGTGAATAAATAAGTTAGCAGTTATTTATGAGAAACACCGGAACACACGATCCAATATCAGTAGTTACAATTTTTGCATCCATCTTCTATCTTTTTGGATTACTAATAGTTGCAAATATTAGATATTCCAAGTTCATCCGTACTATAAGAAAGACACAACCAAACTTTTCAGAAGACTTAGATGGACTTTATGTAGGGGACGGTGGAAAGTTTTTATTGGGAAATGGCGAATACTGGTTTAGGACACCTTTACCAATCAATGCTAAAACAAACGATCTTGAGACTTTGATAGCAATAAAACGACATGATAAAATCATAAAGGTTTTCTGGATTTCTGTCTTAACAATCATACCAGGAGTAATTATATTTTTGAATATCAGAGGTAAATAAACAACTGCTAACAGCAGTTTGGCGAAATGGCGGGTGACGTGTTTCTTTGACAGTTTAGTGCTTAACCAAAGTGCAGTTCTTCGATTGAACTTTTGTGCTAAAAATCCGCCACTTCGCCAAGCTGCAAAACGTTAGCACTCACTCTAAAAGACCGACACGACCGACAACAAGCGAACAGAAAAATGCCAACGCTTCGCAAAATTAAAAGAGCTGTTTTCCCTTTCACAAGCCGACCCAAAACAGCACATTTAATTTTGCCCGACACACCCAAGCCCACCCACCACCCAAACATTGTTGAAAACTTCTTTGGACTTTTTTTGTCCATTAATTTTTTATAATTATTTTTGGACATTATTTGACCAATATGGCAACAGTTAAGAAGACAAAATCATTTGGAGAACATCTTAGACATCTAAGAGAGGAAGCGGGATTGACTTTGAAATTTGTTTCAGAGCAAATTAGTATTGACACTTCCCTTCTAGCTAAGATTGAACGCAACGAAAGACAGCCGACAAAGCAAATTATTAAGCAATTTGCTGACTTTTTTAAAGTTGACGAAAAAGAATTGCAGAATGATTTTTTAAGTGATCAAATAGCTTACAAAATTCTTGACGAGGAAGCAGATTTAAGTATCTTAAAAGTTGCTGAGGAAAAAGTGAAATATCTAAAAACTGTTCACAATGGAAAATGAAATTAAAGTCGTAGAATTATTTGCAGGTGTTGGAGGGTTTCGTCTTGGACTTGAAGGATGGAATGGAAAATCTGCATCATCAGGGTATAATAAATCACTAAAATCGCCTTATAAAGTGGTTTGGAGTAACCAATGGGAACCATCAACAAAAACTCAACACGCTTCTTTGGTTTACGAAAATCGTTTTGGAAAAAATGGACATTCAAATGAAGACATTGCACAAGTTGATGTTTCCAATATTCCCGACCACGATTTATTAGTAGGCGGTTTTCCTTGCCAAGATTATTCGGTTGCCACAACACTAAAAAATTCCAAAGGACTTATCGGAAAGAAAGGTGTTTTGTGGTGGAGTATTCAAAAAATAATTTCAGAGAAAAAGAATAAGCCAAAGTATTTATTCTTTGAAAACGTTGACAGACTTCTCATTTCGCCATCAGGACAACGAGGACGAGACTTTGCAATTATCTTACAAAGTTTAAATGAATTGGGTTATGCTGTTGAGTGGAGGGTTGTAAATGCAGCAGATTTTGGTATGCCACAAAGACGAAGAAGAGTTTTCATCCTAGCATATTTAGAAGGAACATCAATTCACGAAAGTTTAAAAGAAGTTACTCCAACTGAATGGATTTTAGATGAAGGAACTTTAGCAGAAGCATTTCCAGTGACTTCTGGAAATTCATTGTTTCCAACTGAATTTAAACTCAAAGGTGATATTGTTTCAATATCAGAAAACTTCAATAAAAACCGAACAACAGGACTTTTTGAAAACACAGGTTTAATGATAAACGGTTTTGTTACAACTTTAAAGACACAACCAAACTATGATGGAAAGTTCACGATTTTGAGAGACCTTATTCAAAACGGAGAGGTAACATCAGAGTTTTATATTGACAAAAAAGACCTTGACAAATGGGCGTATTTAAAAGGTCCAAAAAAAGAAATGCGGACAAATGCACAAGGCTTTGAATATCATTACAGCGAGGGAGGAATGATTTTTCCAGATCCGTTAGACAAACCTTCAAGAACAATAATAACCGGTGAAGGAGGAAAATCTCCATCAAGATTTAAACACGTAATCCAAACTCCAAAAGGTTACAGACGACTTTCGCCAGTAGAACTTGAACGATTAAATATGTTTCCTGACGACCACACAAAACTTGAAGGAGTTTCAGATACCAAAAGAGCTTTCTTTATGGGTAACGCTTTAGTTGTAGGTGTAATTGAAAAAATTGGAATTGCTTTAAATCAAAAAATCACGAATGAAGTTGCCTTACAATCCGAAAGATAAAAAATCAGTTATTGATTATGCTAAGTTGCTTAAAGGAAAAACTTTAAGACAGATTTGCGACCCACTAATTTTAGAACACAACTACACAGGTAAAGGAAACTTCGGGCAAATACTTGAGAAGTATTACTTTGGTTATGATCCTAATTCCAAATCAAAAGCAGACTTCTTTGAGATTGGAATGGAACTCAAATCTTCACCTTTAAAGCAGTTGAAGAACGATGAGTATCGTTCAAAGGAAAGACTAGTATTAAACATAATCAATTACCTAGAAGTTGTAAATCAACAATTTGAGGAAAGTGACTTTTGGAAAAAGAATGCAAATATTCTTTTGATTTTTTATTTGCATCAAGCAGGTTATGACATTCTAGATTACCTAATAAAACTTGTTGACGAGTGGAATTTTCCAAGCACAGACTTAGAAATAATAAAAAAGGATTGGGAGTTAATCAAACAAAAGATTGCTGACGGTAAAGCACACGAACTTTCAGAAGGTGATACGTTTTATTTAGGTGCTTGCACAAAAGGAGCTAACGCTTCATCAGTTCGGAAACAACCTTATAGCGAAATACCAGCAAAACAAAGAGCTTACTCGCTAAAACAAGGATATGTAAATCATATCATTGCTTCAATTGCCAATGAAGCAACAGGAGTTTATGGCAAACTCATTCCATCAGTTGCTGTTGCAAAAAAGCAAACAATTGAAGAAATTGTTGTTTCTAAATTCAAGCCATATTACGGTAAGGCCGTTGACCAAATAATTGCTATAACAGGAGTTGAATTAAATACAACTGCAAAAAGTTTTTATGCCAATCTTACAAAAGCAATTTTAGGAATTGAACTTGACAAAGAAATTGAAGAATTTGAAAAGGCTGAAATCATTGTAAAGACTGTAAGACTTAAAGAAAACAATTTACCGAAAGAGGACATTTCATTTCCAAATTTCAAATACGAAGAAATCGTAAATGAAGAATGGGACGACTCCAATTTCAAAGACATTTTAGAACACAAATTTCTGTTCGTGTTTTTTCAATTTGAAAACGACCAATTGATTCTAAAAAAAGTTAAGTTTTGGAATATGCCTTATGCAGACATTTTGGAAGCAGAGAAAGTTTGGGCAAAGACAAAAGAGATTGTTTCAAAAGGCAAAATTGTAAAGAAAGTTATTGGAACAACTCGTTACACAAACTTTCCAAACAAATCTTTCAATTCAGTATCACACGTAAGACCACACGCCACAAACGCAGCAGACACCTTTCCTTTGCCTACAAAAGACAAATTGACGAAAGCAAAAGAATATACGAAACATTGTTTTTGGCTTAATAACACTTATGTAAGAGACGAAATTTATTTAAAATAGTCAACGCATTTGGTGGCACATTTGCAGTTTTTCCAACCGCACAATACAAAGAAAAAAACAGCAAAAGAGCCACCAAGCCAACGCACCAAGACAGACACGAAATGACAACGAACAACAATGACAGAAAAGAAGGGCGAAGTACTAACACACGTTTGGCGCAATGGGGGCTAACATCGTTAAATGAAACTTTGTGCTTCTATTGTAAATTTGTGGTGGCAGACAATTTAGTTTTCCAAAATCGCCCACTGCGCCAAGCGTGGGAACGCTAGGTGCAATGCTCGTTTTGCTTCGGCTTCAATATTAAAACGAAATAACTTACCTTTGAAATCATGAAACTGATCGATGACAACAAAGAAAAGCTCATTGAACTTTGTGATAGATACAAGGTCAAAGAGTTATATCTATTTGGATCAATTCTAACAGCACGGTTTATAGACTCAAGCGATATTGATGTCTTAGTGCAATTCAGCGATATCGAACTCGAAAAGTACTTTGATAACTACATGGATTTCAAAGAACAACTCGAGTTATTATTTGAAAGAGAGATTGATCTTGTTGAAAATCAAGCAATACGAAATCCAATTTTTAGACGTGTTGTTGATAGAGAAAAGAAACTTGTATATGAACGAAAGAATTCTTAAATATCTTTTTGATGTAAAAATAGCTATCGATGAAATTGATTCATTTTTTATCGGTTTAGATAAACGCTTTGATGCATACAAAGAAAATACACTTTTAAAAAGAGCTATTGAAAGAAACCTTGAAATAATTGGTGAAGCTATTAATAGAATAATTAAAATTGAACCTGAATTCCCAATAGTTAATGCTAAGAAAATAGTTGGATTAAGAAATCAAATAATCCATTCGTATGATAATATTTCAGATGAAAATATTTGGGGGATAATTATCAATCATTTACCAGCGCTCAAATTAGAAATCGAACACCTGATAAAATAAAGCACAGGCACTAACACTTCTTCACTCCCACTCAATCCAGGGATGAACAATCATCAAAAGTGTAGGTTTGTTTGTACTAGAGCAGTGCAAGCGGAATAATCAACCCGTCGATCAATCCATCCAGCTATGCTATGCTTTTGTGAGTAGAATGTCAGATAAATGCGAGCGCTGGAAGAAATAACGAATTTGATTTGAGTAGTTGTGTTTGGGTATTCGATGTTACACCCAAAAATTAGCCTTACATTTCGTGTGCGTAAAACCGATGATTCGAAATTTAGTTATTTCAGCACTGATTGGTCTATTGGGGCTTTCACTACACGGGTGTAAATGGAGGGTAAATACCACCATTCACGATGAGTTTAAGCCGTTTTACACCGAGCAGAATGTGGAAGGTTGCTGTATGATATATGATCCGCAACGCCGCGTGGCTCATGTGTACAACCCATCAATGGTAGAGCAGCAATTTACACCGGCTTCGACCTTCAAAATTTTCAATTCGCTCGTAGGCCTCGAAACTGGTATCATTCCCAATATACAATATGTGATTCCATGGGACAGTGTGCTGAGGGCTAACCAAGCCTGGAACAGCGACCACGACTTACAAAAGGCCTATAAAAACTCCACCGTTTGGTACTATCAGGAGCTTGCGAGACGTGTGGGGCCTTTGAAAATGCAGTATTGGTTGCAAAAAGCCAAGTACGGAAATGCCGACACCAGCGGCGGCATTGATCAATTTTGGCTCAAAGGTGGTTTGCGCATATCGGTAAAAGAGCAGATTCGGTTTTTGCAAAGGCTTCACGATCATGATTTGCCATTTTCAAAAAGGAGCATTGACCTCGTTAAAACAATCATGCTAAACCGCGATACACTTGGCGGAAAAATCTATGGAAAAACCGGCTGGGGCATGCAGGATCAAACCGATATTGGATGGTATGTGGGCTTTTTCGAGAGAGGAAATGAGGTATTTTATTTCGCAAATTGTATTCAAACCAATGACCCCAATCACAACAGCTTTGGGGCTGCCAGAATGCAGATTGTATTTCGGGCGTTACAGTCTTTAGGAATGGCGTTAAAGAATTAGTCGAAGGTTGTTGAATATATTAGAACAAATGCCCGGTTCAATTGGGCTTTATCCGCATGATATAGAATAAAATACTAGCATTCGTAGACTATTACCAGGTTCAATACATCGAGATAAATCGATTCATTCCACGATTAAACGTACTTTCAACTCCAAAGCAAATAGGTCGATGAATTTCGATTACTTTCGGGCAAATCCATAAGCGATATAGCGCCAATTTCGGGGAGTTATTTGATTAAGAATAAGTGTATCGAGCCAGGAAAGCACACGCCTTTGATTTTCCGAACGACCAAAAGTGGCCGAAAATCCGGTTGTATGCAAAGCATAGCTCGAAAAAGAATTCAACCAATGCTCTAACTCTGTTACGCGGACATATCGCCAACTCTGGCCCCACCGAACAAACCGACGACGAAAAAAACGATGCAAAGGTGAAGCTTCAATATTCTCGGCAAACAGCAGAATGCCTCCCGGTTTTAGTGCCTTGTAGATCTCCTGCATCACTTTCTCCTGTGCCTCAATATTGTTATTCCGACCAATACCGCCTAATATGGATTTAAATACAATCACATCAAAATAATTTTCATATGGAATATTTAATGCATCTACATGGGCATAACCAATCCTTTCCTGCACAGAAAATCGCGTATGCAGTTCTGAAGCACGTTCCTCCACCCCTTCCAAATCGGTGCACAATACCTTCTGTCCATTTAAGGCCATCCACAACGATAATCCACCTTGATTAGCGCCCAATTCGAGAGCCAAGCCATCCTTTCGCCATTGAACAACCTGCTCCCAAAAGTGCAATGCCTTAGACCATGAGCGCACATCCCATTGTAAAATGGCACGCTTTAATTCTTCAGTCATTAATTCTTTCAAATTTCATGGTAAAAATGGTGATTCAATCAATTTCAACAACCTTTAACAAATTTAGACAAAGCAATATTGAAGATCCATGGGTCATCAAACAGCCCCTAAACTGCGTAATCGGGCTTCCAATTTTGGCCACAATTCAGGATGCTTTGCAGCAGCGGCGCTATATTGAATACTATACCTTCTCAACTGCAATTGTTCCCACCACAGTAAAGTAATCCAGGTAATGCGTGGCCAGAGCGGGAGCATCAATAAGAGCCATGGAGTCATCAGCGCAGCAAAAAGAATACTCACAATTAAAAAGGCGAAATAACTCAACAAAGCACCCGAACCAAACATTACAGAGGCTTTAAATTGCCGTGCTTTGCGGGTTTTATCGACAGCCTTGTTCACCAAAGGCAATACCGGCAAGTGTATTAATGCACAAATAATGGCAGGAATAAACCACGCACACAAAAATGCGGTATTCCAATTGGGTACACGCCTTGGATGAAAACCGAGAGGAATGCCGGTTTTTTGCCAGGCTTTTTCCAACAATTCTGCTTGTTCAATTTGAGACACATCCACATCTTCATTGAGAATACCGGCAATAAATGCCTGCTCGTCGCGAAGCCTTTTTCCTAGATTAAATCTCGCCGCAAAAAATGAAAAACGATAAGGTAAACGGTGAATATTCAGTAAAACTTCAGCGCCAAAATCCCAGTCTTTCTTTGGAATTATTAATAATTCATTACGCATGGCTTCACTAAGGCGATCGTTAAAAACGCGAACAGCTTTAGCAGGCTCTACTTTCCAAACCGGCTGTAAATCGTGGGTTTCGATGGCCTTTCCGAACGAAACCATAAGCTCTGAACGAAATTGATAAGGAGCCGTATAATTAATCCCCACCGGAATTACAGATAAATTCTGAACCCAATCGGTAGCACCAAAATAAATGCGTGCAGTTCCCTTTTTAAGGGCCCGCAGGCGCTTTTCTACCACGCAATTGCCTTCTGAAAAAATTAAAATGAGCTCTCCCTTTCGAAGCAAATCATAGCAGCGGGCAAAAGTTTCCTGATTTTTGTCGAGATTTTCGGTGCCCTCCTGCAGACGGTAAATAGGAATCATGTTCAAGCGGCTCAGGATAAAGCGGGCTGCCGGCTTTCGAAAAACATCAGAGCGCACCAGAAAGTGAATCCTTCGCTTTAAAATCAAGGCCACCACAATGGCGTCGAGAAAGGAATTGGGATGATTACAGGCCAACAATGCAGGCCCTTTCCTGGGCACATGCGTGAGGCCATCCACAAACACGCGCCTGAAGTGAATGCGCATCCAATAGCGCATGATCCAATGTAAAAATGCGTACAGCAAGCCGGAGGAGTTTTCGGCAAAGCTAATCAAGACAATTGTTTTTAGCTACCCAACCACAACTTGAATTGCACAGCCCGTTCTCGGCTCACAGTTGCAGCAGACTGCTGATCTAGCGGTGGATTAAGCTCAAGCTTGAGTTTTCCCTGAAAATGAAGGGCTACTTTTCCGATGGCTTCCCGCTGCACCAATAGCGAGCGGCTGCATCGGAAAAACTGGGTCGGATCCAATTCGCGTTGCAATTCATCTAGTGATTGACTTAGCCAAAATCGCTTGTTATCAAGGGTGCAGAGTTGTACCATTTTATCTTCGGCCCTAAACCAGGCTAATTCTTCGCAGGCCAGAGAAATCAATTCATCACCTTTATTCACCAGCAAACGGCGGCGAAAAGTGTTCGGTTGCAGTTGCTCAATCAACGATTGTATAGCCAATTGTGCCGATTGACCTGAGAAGCGGCGATGTTTCTCTAAGGCGCGGTGAAGATTTTCAGGCTCAATCGGTTTTAACAAATAATCAATGCTGTTTAATTCAAATGCACGTAAAGCATGCTCGTGGTAAGCTGTAGTAAAAATTACTGGACTACTCACTGTAACCCGCTCGTAAATGGAAAAGCAGCTTCCATCGGCCAATTCAATATCCTGAAAAATTAAATCGGGTGGAGGATTAGAATTAAGCCATTGCACTGTTTCATCAATGCTTTCGGTAAATATCAGTCGTGCCTCACCATAACCGGCCTCCTGCAACAAGCGGTGCATTCTTCGTGCGGCAAGTGGTTCATCTTCAACAATTAAAATAAGCATATATTCACGATGATTGAACAATTAATGGAAGGGTTACGCGGAACAAATCAGAATTAGCCTCGATTTGAATCGATTGGTGAGCGGCCAAGGCATATCTTTTTTGAATGTTTCCTAAGCCGGTACCGGTTCCCGGCGGAATGTTTTTCTTCGGTGTTCGGTTATTTTCAACAACAATTCGATTGTGTTCAATTGCAATACGAATTATCAATCTCCGATCAGCAGAAATAGCATTGTGTTTTTCTGCATTTTCAACAAGCATTTGCAAGGCCAATGGGGGAATAAAGTTTTTCTCCGCTTCCAGCGGGATGTCGACCTGCAATACAATACGGTTATCGTAGCGCTGGTTAAGCAGAAAAACATAGTCTTTAACCAATGCCAATTCGATACTTAATGGCACTAATGCTTCCTGATTTACCTGAATTACATATCGGTAATAATTCGAAAGCTTTTGGACGAAGTTTTTGGCTGTATGAGGCGATTCATCAATCAGCGCAATTAACGTATTGAGGCTATTGAATAAAAAATGAGGCCCTACCTGATTTTTAAGCGTCTCAAAATGCGAACGTAACGTTTCTTGCTTCAGCCGCTCTTTGTCGATGAGTGTATCGCGATACAATCTAAAAATTGCAATACCCTCCGTAAATGTATTAATTAGCAATGAAATGAGAACGGCCAATGCCGTATTGCTGATGAGTTGTTCCCGTGTGACATCGGCTCCCGCAAGGCCAAAGAAAAACAAGGTAAATGGAATGGTAGCCGCAACTGCAATGATGAAAATTGCAGGAATTTCAACAAGAATTCTTCGAACCCGATGTGTTTCCCATGGAAGGTATTGATTGAGAACGAAAAACATAAGGCGAAACAAAACGTACAATAAAATGCTGATGGAAACTGAAAATAAAAGATTCCGAATTAATATACTTTGGAGGCTATCGATTTGATTTACCAAGGCATAATACACCGCAATGATGATTCCCAAGCCAACCATAAGCATCAGATCGCTGAGAATACTCAATGGACCTGAGCTGATAATTCCGCGTATTGGATCTTTTCTTTCTTCCATGGCGAAACAATGTACACATTATTGTTGAATGCTGGCTTTGGGACGGGTGTATTTACGTACCCACCTCGAAATAAGCGGCCCGATTATCAATGATGGGCCAAGCCAAACCAACAACGGAGGCAGCAAACCACTGAGATTAACCACTAAAAATGCCGTGAGTGCTGAAATGTAAGAGCCACTCATCCGACCAATATGAGTATTTAACCATTGTTTGCGCACTATTAAATCGCCATCGGGCCGAAGGTAAAGTCGGGTGTCGTTAAAGCTAAACACGAGGGAAGCTGAGCCAAAAATGATTAATACAGGATTAATTACCCATTTATTCTGTTCGAAATCAAAAATGCCTGATAAAATCATAAATACTGAGAGAAATAAAGTGATTATCGCAATGGAAAGATCTACAATTTTCATTTTACTTGTTGTTCCTCGCTTCTGTCGGGCCATCCGCCAGCCCGAATAGCAGAGGTAAAAACTGAAAATCCCAATGAGAAAAAGGAATTGATTGTTGCCCCAAAAGGCCATTCCAATTCCACTTAATGTTGCCAAAGCCATTGAAATTACGTACCCTAATCCAAGATAGCGATGGCGCTTATCGCCTTTTTTGATGACGAGTATGAGGCTGCCTAAAAGTAAGCCCGACATTCCTCCAAAAACATGGAGAATAAGTGCAGTTTCCTTGATCATGGTTTTTGGTTTGGGTCAAAAGGTTATCCGGTAAAGCGCCATTGGGAAAAACCCAACCTGAAAATTATCTACAATGCTTTCTGATATTGGATTGTAGCTCCGGGTAAACAGATTTTTCCGATTCAATATATTTTGAAAATCAATCCCGTATTCTTCGGTATATTTCTTTTTGTTCTTCCTGAATCCAAATCGAACATCAAATCGCCTGTAATCGGGCAATTGTTCCGTGTAAGCGAGATTGTTCAAGCGTACTTCAGTACCTACGGCCCGGCTGGCTTCTAAATCTATTGGGCTCACCCACATGCCACCGGTTAGGACGGCCCGGCCACTAAGAATGAACACGTTCTGCTTGTTTTTACCCACCGGAAACTCCTTACCGGCCAACACATTTACCGCATATTGATTATTGAAGGCAGTGTTTCTTTCTACACCATCAGAACCTTTGTATTTACTGTCGTAAAGGCTTCCGGTGATGAGAAAATAATAATTATGACTAAAGAATTTTTCGAGGGTTAATTCAATACCCTTATTTCTGCCTGTGCCGGTGCTTTGAAGGCTGTCGGGACCGATTACATCGCCAAAATCGGCACCAATGTTTAACACCGAGGTGCCATCCGGCCGATAGGCCTGAACCCCAACATTGTTAAGTCTTTGGTAATAAACCTCGGCCTTGATTCTAAAATGCTCGGTTGGCATTATGTCGTAGCCCAAAACAAAGTGCTCAGCCCTCAAAAAATCGAGTCCTGTGTTGGTGCGCATCAGAGTGCCATCATTCAAGCGGGTTTCGCGGAGGTACACATTAATGGGCAATACACGACTGTGTAAACCATACCCGAGCGAAAGACTTTGATTATTGTGCTGAAAACGGGCTGAAAGCCTTGGCTCCAGGGCAAATTTGTTATTTATATCAAAATGCATGGCATGAAATCCCGCATTGATACTCAGCTCAGGAATGGGCTTGTATTGCAGCTGAGAGTAGCCTTGTAGCAATGTTCCATTTCCGTTAAAGTCGACCAGTGGCAGATAACCTTGCAGAAATTTCCGATACACATTCACATTTGCCCGATTTTCGGAAATTGTAGTGATGGCACCCGAACGCATGCTAAGTTTTGAGTTCCATTTGGCGCTCCAAACCAAGGTTCCAAGCACTTTTTGCTCAGTGATATTCGAACGAAAATCGCGAAATGCCTCGTACTGTGGCGTGATGCTATCGACTGCAGTTCTGAATCGGTTTCCGGTGGTCGCCAGCGTTAGTCGGAGGCTGTGCTTCGGTCCCGAAAACCATGTTCGGCTTACTCCCACAACAGCTACGTCGGAGCCATTTTTTAAATCCTCACGGGTGTTGGGCTCATCACTCCATCGGCTGCTGTCTAATTGGGCCACAAAGTGGATGTCGCTCGTTCCGGCAATTGCAAAAACACTGGTGCTTCCCTTCTTGTGTGGGAAATGTAGCTTTAAGCTGAGGTCCTGATACTTCGGTACTCCGCCTTCGACAAATGAAATACCCACGGCATCGAATAAGCCTAAAGTGGAATACCGGTAACTGATTAAATAAGAGGCCCCTTTTTTATTGAGTGGCCCCTCGGCACCAAGCTCGAATCCGTTGAAACCAACCTGCCCGGTGAATTCGTGTTTTTCGTTGTTTCCATTGCGGAGCTTCACATCGAACACGCCAGAGCTGGCATTTCCGTATTCTGCGGCAAAAGCCC
Source organism: Bacteroidota bacterium (assembly GCA_027483445.1). Lineage (GTDB taxonomy): Bacteria > Bacteroidota > Bacteroidia > M30B66 > M30B66 > CAMCXT01. Next base: position 32,511 of record JAIXUS010000006.1, read on the forward strand.
CCGACCCAAAATCGCTGTTGGCCATTACGTTGGTGTTGAGCACCGAAACAGCACCGCCGGATGTTCCGGAGCCGGAGAAATGGCTTGGGCTTGGTATGTCGATGCCCTCAAGACGCCAAAGAATGCCCATGGGTGTATTGCCTCGCACCACAATATCGTTGCGTTGGTCGTTACCGGCCACTACTCCGGCAAAGGAAGTGGCCAAACGGGCAGGATCACCAAAGCTGCCGGCATAGCGCTGGGCCTCATCCACCGAAAAGGTTCGACTGCTCACAACCGACATTTCATTGAGGGCTTTGTCTTTGTCAGACCGTGCCACAATTTCTACCGCATTGCCCATCACAGCCTGGCTTTCCAAAGAAACATTAACAACCAGTTCTTTGGAAGAACTCAACACAAGGTTTCCCAGTTTTACCGGGGCATAGCCAACCATGGAGATGCGCACAACCGGACGACCAATAGCGACATCAGGAATGCGAAATCGTCCGTTCAAATCGGTCGAAGCCCCTTGCAAAGGCTGTGTTTGCTCTACGATGACTGAAGCACCCGGAATTGGTTGTCCGGTTGCTTTGTCGGTTACCTCACCGCGGATCGTTTGGGTGAGCCTTTCGGTTTGTGCAGTTGCCGGCTTCGAACACATGAAGCTGGCGAGCATGAAAAGTAGCAGCGATGTTTTCATGGGGCAAACATCGCACGGAGATCTTCCTGTGAAAACAACTTTCCGACGAATGGTTAAAAATCGACGATGAACCGAACGTACAGCTCAATCACTAGAATTAGGAGCTAACGAAAACACGCAATAGTTTTATTCATTAGCACTTTAATCCTTTGTTTGAGTAAGACTCGGCGCAAAGTTTTGGGTCTGCTTTTAAAAATCTATGCGCTTCTGAATTTTTAAAGCTCAATAATTTGTTAGCCAGAAAACACCCTCTGCTGAGTAGTCCTCGGCTCGCAAAACTCAAAGTGCGGCTTGACCTTGTTGCCTTGCATCTGCTGCATTACTGACATTTTTGGTAGACTTTATTCATTGAGTAGAACTGAAGGTCGATCTTACCGTATTGCCATCCAGCGGTAGCGCCCCAAACAACCCACAACAGGATAATTGCTCGAAGCTTTTGAGCAAAATACCTGAATCAGAGCCACTCCGCAATGGTGAGCCCGGCCCAATAAACCGGTGCGGCGAAAAAGGTTGAGTCGAAACGATCGAGGATTCCACCATGTCCGGGTAGTAGGGTACCGGAATCCTTGATGCCTGCTTGTCGTTTAAACATCGATTCCACCAAGTCGCCAGCGGTACCGGCAAAGGCCATCAGCACGCCAACAAGCAGCCAAACGGGCAAAGTGTAGGTTCCCAAAACGGCATGTGCAGCAATACCCACGAGGGCCGAGGCGATTGTGCCTCCGATGAAGCCTTCGATGGTTTTCTTGGGCGACAGGCGCTCAAACAGTTTGCGTTTACCGAAAAAACGACCACTGAAGTACGCTACAGTGTCGGAGGCCCACATGAAAAAGAAGAAAAACAGCACGTTCCAGGGTTCATAACCGCCGCTTTCTCCGATAGATACGACAAGCAAGCACCCCATTGGAAGTGCGAGATAAAGCGGCCCTACGAATAGATAGGCCAAATTGCCGAGTGGATTTGGTCGTGCTCTAAACAACTCAACAGCTAAGGCCGCCGAGAACAACAAGGAAAAGCAAGCCAAGGCGAGTAGAAGGTGGGCCGACTTTACACCGTAACTCCCATCTAAAAGCGGAATACCAATGAACAACAGAAATACAAACAAGCTTATGGCAAAGCTAAAGCCCCTGGCCGGCTGCAAACTGATTCCCGGTGCGCTCGCTAAGGCATTTAGTTCACGTTGGCCTTGAACGACAAGGAACAATAATAGCGCTGCATAACTGTACTCCGACAGTAAAATACTACCAATGAGTACGATTCCGAAAATTACGCCGGTAATGATGCGTGTTTTCACCCGCGCTCACTCAGCTTGAATAGGCGGCTAGAATTTCTTTGGCCTTATCAACAGCATCTGAAGGAACATAAAGCTCCGATTCGGCGCCGGAAGGCAGTTCAGAATCGGTTTTATCGATCAGTGAAGCGGCAATCCCTTCTCCTTCAAGCACCGATTGCATCAACCGAAGACGAACGCTGTCGGTGTCAGAAAGGATTAATTTCCATTGGGTTTCCATAAGCGTAGTGTGTTAGGGTTCTTGAGTAGGCGGTGTAACCGGGTCGGCTTCAACGTTGGACGCGTTTTCGCTTGGTGTGGGTTGAGCCTCTGAGGCTGCGCCATTCAAAGGCTCAGCAGCTACAACCGCTTTTTCTCCTTGAAGCGCCTGTGAAAGCTCACCGGCGGTCGAATCGTCCTCCTTGTCGAAAGGGCGTCTACCAAAGATTTCTTCCAGATCTTCGCGGAAAATCACCTCACGCTCCAACAGTTTTGAAGCAAGGGTTGACAGTTTCTCTTTGTTTTCAGTAAGAATCTTCTTGGTGCGCTCGTAGGCCATATCAACCAACTTCTTCACCTCTTCATCGATGGTCTGAGCTGTTTTCTCGCTGTATGGCTTTCCGAAGGCATACTCCTGCTGACCGGTAGAATCGTAAAAGCTGATGTTTCCGATTTTATCATTCAAACCATAAATGCTCACCATGGCGTATGCCTGCTTGGTGATTTTTTCCAAATCGCTCAAGGCTCCGGTTGAAACCTTTCCAAACACGATTTCTTCTGATGCACGCCCACCAAGCGCTGCACACATTTCGTCGAGCATTTGGTCGAAAGTTGTAATGCTCCGCTCTTCGGGTAAATACCAGGCAGCGCCGAGCGACTGACCGCGTGGCACAATAGTCACTTTAACCAGCGGCGAGGCATGCTCAAGCAACCAACTTGTAGTAGCGTGTCCGGCTTCGTGGTAGGCAATCACTTCTTTTTCGTGGAGAGAAACGATTTTGTTTTTCTTCTCTAAGCCACCAATGATGCGGTCTACAGCATCGAGAAAATCTTGTTTTCCAACCGCGTCTTTGTTTTTTCGTGCAGCAATCAATGCGGCTTCATTACACACATTGGCGATATCGGCACCAGAGAAACCCGGTGTTTGGCGAGCCAAAAATTCGACATCTACCGTTTGATCGGTTTTTACCGGTTTGAGGTGAACTTTGAAAATTTCTTTACGACCGTTTAGGTCGGGCAATTCCACATAAATCTGACGGTCGAAGCGGCCAGGGCGAAGCAGGGCTCGATCGAGAATGTCGGCCCGGTTTGTCGCGGCCAAAATGATGACGCCATTGTTGGTGCCAAAACCGTCCATTTCAGTAAGTAGCTGATTGAGGGTATTTTCACGCTCATCGTTGGCTCCGGCAATGGGGTTTTTTCCGCGGGCGCGGCCAATGGCATCAATCTCATCGATGAAAATGATGGCCGGGGCTTTTTCCTTGGCTTGTTTAAAAAGGTCGCGTACGCGGGATGCGCCTACACCAACAAACATTTCTACAAAGTCGGAGCCCGAAAGAGAGAAGAAAGGTACCTGTGCTTCTCCAGCTACTGCTTTGGCCAGCAAAGTTTTGCCCGTGCCGGGAGGACCAACCAGGAGGGCACCACGCGGAATTTTACCGCCCAGAGTGGTGTATTTCTTGGGATTTTTAAGGAAGTCGACAATTTCTTTGATTTCCACTTTGGCCTCGTCGAGACCAGCCACATTGTCGAATGTAATGGAAACACTGGTGTCTTTGTCGAACAGCTGAGCCCGACTTTTTCCAATATTAAAGATTTGTCCACCGCCGGCGCCACCACCCATTCGCCGAATGAGCAGCATCCAAAACAGGAAGACAACGCCCAACAGAAGAATCCAACTGATAACTTCGCCACCCCAATTCTTACGGGAGGTGTAATTGGGCTTCACCTTCAGGGTTGGATCCAATTGAGCCTGAGAAAGTTCAATTTGCTTATTCAGCTCCTCAATCGAACCAATTGTGTAGAGGTAATGTGGACCTTTTTCGGCCGAAGAACCCGCTGATGGTGATTTCAAGTCGCGATACTGCGGGTCATTCAGTTTTTCTTTACGAATGGTAATTTCAGCAAACTCACGGTTTACCACCGTAATTTCTTTCACGTCGCCACGGGTGAGGATCTCCGAAAAGCGGTCGGTACTGATTTCGCGAGATGAGCCACCGGAGTTGTAAAAATAGCTGCCAATAAACAGCAAGATGATCACTCCGTAGATCCAATAAAAATTATTTCCGCCACCAACGGGCGCTTTGGGGCGAGATCCGCTGGGAAAAAGCTTTTTGCCTTGTTTGGGGTCTTTGTTTTCGTTACTCTGGTTAGCCATGTTGTTGTGCGTTGGCGCTGCTAAACAACGCCTGAAATGCGGAATAAGTTTAAGCCCCTGGATTTACTGTAGTTACTTCAGCGTCGGCCCAGAGCGATTCAAGGCGATAAAACTCGCGGATTTTTGTTTGGAAAACATGTACAACCACATCCACATAATCAACAAGGATCCATTCCCTGTTTTCAAATCCTTCGCTTCTCCAGGGAGAAACTCCGGTAGCTTTCTTCACCTCATCTTCCACTGAATAGGCAATGGCATCGACCTGCGTGCCGGAATCGGCGTTACAAATCACAAAGTAATCGCACACGGCATGACCGGTTGCGCGCAAATCGAAAATCTGAATGTTGCTGCCTTTTTTCTCTTCAATTCCTTTAACTACGCTTTCTAGCAGCAGTTCGGTTTCGGTAGGAGCAGATGCTGCCTGTTTTTTCATGCAATGGCTTAAATGTTTCCGGCAAATTTAGTATTTCTGCCGTGTGGAAACCTTATTTATAGGCAGGAATCGTATTCGGCTGAACGAAATCGACTCGACCAACAACTATGCCGCCCAAATGATGCGACAGGCTGACATGCCAGAAGGCACACTGATCACTGCCGAACATCAACAGGAAGGCCGCGGTCAACGTAACCGGAAATGGGCCAGTGAACCCAAAGCCAACGTGTTATGCACGTATATTCTCAAACCCGGATTCTTGTCCTTAGACCAACAATTTGCACTCAACAAAGCAGTGGCCTTGGCCGTCTTGCGCACTGCTGAAGTCTTTGTTCCGGGAAGCTTTTTGCGCATTAAATGGCCCAACGATTTACTCATGGAAGGAAAAAAAATGGCCGGAATCCTCATCGAAAACACCCTGGCAGGCCGACAGATTGTCAGGTCGCTGGCGGGTATCGGATTCAATGTGAATCAAATCGATTTTGGGGCACTACAGCATGAAGCCACATCGCTCAAAGCCGACCTTCAACAAAATATTCCGGTGGAACATGTGCAGGATGCGCTAAGCACCTCACTGGAAGCACTCTATCTAAAATTAAGAGCCGGAAAAATCAGCCAGATTTCTGATGAGTACGACAGCTATTTGTGGGGACTTCACGAATGGCATTGGTTCGGAAAGGCCGGAGAACTGAGCATTGTTGGCTGCGATTCGGCTGGACGACTGATGACAACGAACAGAGGTGGCGAAAAACAATACTGGGAACACGGAAGCATTGAATTCCCGCTGCGTAAACAAAGCCTCGGCGATTAACTTTGTGCCATGCAAACCTCTCTTCTGCTCACTCACATTGGCAAACTGGTTCAAACGCGAACAGTAGCTCCGCAAAGGCTCGCCGGTGCCGAAATGGCCGAATTGCCATGTATCGATCAGGCATGGCTAAAAATCGAACAAGGACGGATCCACAGCTTTGGACTGATGTCGGAGCCATTGCCACCGGCCGACCAAACTGAAAATCTTGGTGGTGCCTGGATTTTCCCGGCTTGGGCCGACAGCCACACGCACATTGTGTACGATGGCAGTCGCGAGTTGGAATTTGTCGATAAAATCAAAGGGCTGTCGTACGAAGAAATTGCCCAACGCGGCGGAGGAATTTTGAATTCGGCCCGAAGGCTTCACCAAGCCACAGAGGATTCTTTGTTCGATCAGGCCTGGAACCGTTTGGAAGAAATCACAAGCTATGGAACAGGGGCCGTTGAAATCAAGAGCGGCTATGGCTTAAGCACGGCCGACGAGCTAAAAATGCTTCGGGTAATTCGCCGGCTGAAGGAAAAAAGCAATCTCCTCATCAAGGCCTCATTTCTGGGAGCCCATGCGCTACCGCAGGAGTTTAAGCAAAATCGCGAAGGTTATATCAAGCTCATCATCAACGAGATGCTGCCTCAAGTAGCGGCAGAAGGGCTTGCCGATTATGTGGATGTTTTTTGCGACAAAGGCTTCTTCACAGTCGATGAAACAGCGCGAATTCTTGAGGCAGCGGCAAGCTTCGGATTGCCGCCGAAAATCCACGCCAATGAGCTCGATTATTCAGGGGGAATTCAGGTGGGCGTGAAATACAATGCCCGAAGTGTCGACCATTTGGAATACACCGGTCAGGAAGAAATTGAAACCTTGCTGGCCTCCTCCACCATGCCTACCTTATTGCCATCAACAGCCTTCTTTTTGCGTCTCAAGCAGCCACCGGCGCGCGAAATGATCAATGCCGGCCTTCCGGTGGCCCTCGCAAGCGATTACAACCCAGGCTCCTCACCTTCCGGGCGCATGCAATTCATCCTCAGCCTCGCGTGCGTAAACCTGCGAATGCTTCCCGAAGAAGCCATCAATGCGGCCAGCATCAATTCGGCCTATGCCATGGGCGCAGAAACCGAAGTGGGCTCAATAAGTCCCGGAAAACGCGCCAACCTCTTTCAAACCAGGGCACTCAGCTCAGTGGCCTTCCTGCCGTATGCCTTTGGCGAAAACCTCGTTCAACGCACCATGATTAGCGGAAAATGGCAATGAATCAATCTAATCACTCAACACCGAAATTAAGAAGAGGCACTTTGCATTTTTATTCATTGGGGCGCCTGCCTCGCTGAGCAGCATCATATACTGAGGCATTATCGCCGGGCACCGCGTGTTTCGCTGCTACTCCTCAAAACAGAGCCGCCTTCGCGCGTTCCCATTTACACTTAAGCTCGCACGCAACCTTCACTCACTCTCCAGCACTCATACCCTCTCCCGCTCTCACGCCCACACTCACTCTGTTTCGCGGGGTATACGCTGCACCCGCTGGCGCAATTTTCAGAGGCTTTACGGCTTAACATAAGCCGACAGCACGTTTTGTGCTTGGCTGCCGACTCGTCGGGCACTGGTTGTCAATTCTGGAGGACTTAAGGCTAATTTGTCGGCTTGTATCGCTTCGCAAATTCGGTGAATTCGTCCTTATTCAGATCGGTTTTCCCTTTTCCATCTCCAAAGTCGATATACCCCCATTTTGTTGGAGTTTGTGAAGCCGCAGGGTAGGTTTTCAAACTCACCTGATTGTCGCGAATACCGGCCTTTTCGGCCTCAGCAATACGGTCTTTCACTCGTTGAATGAGGGCACGGGCTTCCTGGCGGGCTTTCTCGTCGGCATCGGCCTTCGCTTTTGCGGCTGCATCAAGTTTGGCCTTTTCTTCGGCCGATTTAGCAGCGGCTTCGGCCCTGGCCTTTTCGGTGGCCTCGGCCTTGGCTTTGGCATCGGCTTCAGCCTTCGCCTTATCGGCGGCAGCCTTGGCGGCATCTTCCTGGCGCTTTTTCGCTTCAGCTTCAGCCTTCGCTTTGGCATCTGATTCAGCCTTGGCTTTTTCGGCAGCGGCTCGGGCTATTTCTTCCTGGCGTTTCTTGGCGTCAGATTCGGCTTTGGCTTTGGCTTCAGCTTCCTGACGGGCTTTATCTTCTGCAGCTTTGGCGATGGCCTCCTGACGTTGTTTTTCAAACGCTTCACGTGCCGCCTTTTCGTCGGCTTCCTTCTTCTGTTTAGCGCTGGCTTCAGCCGCTATTCTGGCTTGTTCATCGAGGAGTTTACGTTCGGCAGCGGCCTTGGCTTCGGCGTCGGCTTTTGCTTTGGCCTCTGCATCGGCTTTGGCCTTTGCTCTGGCGATTTCGTCCTGCCGTTGCTTTTCGGCAAGTGCTTCTGCTTCGGCCTTCGCTTTTGCTTCGGCTTCGGCTTTGGCTTTCTCTTCCTCGAGCTTTTTTCTCATGGCGGCCTCTTCGGCCTCTTTCTTGGCTTTTTCGGCTGCGGCACGTTCGGCCAATACTTTGGCTTCAGCCTCAGCTTTTGCTTTGGCCTCGGCTTCTTTCGCTAAACGCTCTGCCTCAGCTTTGGCAGCTGCTTCGCGGGCTAAGCGTTCTTGTTCCTCGCGACGCGCCTTTTCGGCGGCTTCCTTGGCCAGGCGTTCTTGTTCGGCTTTGGCAAGCGCTTCTTGTCGGGCCTTTTCAGCCTCAGCCTTAATTCTCGCCTCTTCTTCGGCCTTCGCTTTAGCCTCAGCAGCAGCCTTTGCCAGGGCTTCCTGACGGGCTTTTTCTTCGGCCTCTTTCCGGGCTTTCTCAGCAGCTTCTTTGGCTAAACGCTCAGCCTCAGCTTTAGCCAGTGCTTCCTGACGGGCTTTTTCCTGCTCAGCCTTAATTCGTGCGGCTTCTTCGGCTTTGGCCTTGGCTTCGGCCTCGGCTTTGGCAGCCGCTTCTGCTCTGGCTTTTTCTTCTGCCTCTTTTCGGGCTTTATCAGCAGCCTCTTTGGCGAGGCGGTCGGCTTCTGCTTTGGCTATTGCTTCCTGACGGGCTTTCTCTTCGGCTTCTTTTCTGGCCTTTTCCAAGGCTTCACGCTCGAGACGCTCCTTTTCGGCCTTGGCCAGCGCATCTTGTCGTGCTTTCTCTTCAGCCTCTTTGCGCGCCTTATCAGCCGCTTCCTTTTCGGCCTGCGCCTTGGCAGCGGCTTCAGCACGGGCTTTTTCTTCGGCCTCTTTTCGGGCTTTATCGCCGGCCTCTTTTTCTAAACGTTCTTTTTCCGCTTTGGCAAGGGCTTCAGCACGCGCTTTTTCTTCGGCCTCCTTACGTGCTTTATCGGCGGCCTCTTTTTCTAAACGTTCTTTTTCGGCTTTGGCAAGGGCTTCAGCACGGGCCTTTTCTTCCGCTTCGCGCTTGGCCTTTTCGGCTGCTTCCTTTTCGGCTAAGGCTTTGGCTGCTGCTTCGGCTCTGGCCTTTTCTTCGGCCTCCCGGCGGGCCTTTTCAAGGGCTTCACGCTCTTGTTTCTCCTTTTCGGCCTTGGCTATTGCATCCTGGCGGGCCTTTTCTTCAGCTTCTTTGCGGGCCTTATCTGCCGCTTCTTTCTCTAAACGTTCTTTTTCGGCTTTGGCCGCGGCCTCAGCACGGGCCTTCTCTTCGGCTTCCTTGCGGGCTTTCTCTGCCGCTTCTTTCTCTAAACGTTCTTTTTCGGCTTTGGCCGCGGCCTCAGCCCTGGCTTTTTCTTCGGCTTCTTTGCGGGCTTTCTCAGCCGCCTCTTTCTCTAAACGTTCTTTTTCAGCTTTAGCTACAGCCTCTTGACGGGCTTTCTCCTCGGCCTCCTTACGGGCTTTTTCAGCTGCATCTTTCTCAGCAGCAATTCGGGCTGCGGCCTCTTTTCGGGCCAGCTCTTCGGCTTCCCGACGGGCTTTGTCGGCGGCTTCTTTCTCTAAGCGTTCCTTTTCTGCCTGAGCTTTGGCTTCGGCTGCGGCTTTTGCGGCCGCTTCTCTCCTCGCCTTCTCTTCGGCTTCTTTGGCCAATCGGTCTGCCTCGGCTTTGGCTAGTGCCTCCTGACGTGCTTTTTCGTCGGCCTCACGCTTAGCCTTTTCAGCGGCTTCCTGCTCTGCTTTTGCTTTAGCCGCGGCTTCTAATCGGGCTTTTTCTTCTGCTTCTTTTTGGGCTTTATCGGCGGCTTCTTTGGCCAATCGCTCTTGTTCGGCCTTGGCAAGGGCGTCTTTTCTGGCTTGTTCGTCAGCTTCGCGTTTGGCTTTTTCGGCAGCTTCTTTGGCTAAACGTTCTTGTTCAGCTTTGGCTAAAGCGTCCTTGCGAGCCTTTTCGTCGGCTTCCTTCTTGGCTTTTTCGGCGGCTTCGCGCTCCAGACGATCCTTTTCGGCCTGTGCCAACGCCTCCTGCCGCGCCTTCTCTGCCGCCTCCTTTCTCGCCTTCTCCTCAGCCTCACGGGCCAACCTCTCAGCTTCGGCCTTTGATTTTGCCTCAGCCAAGGCCTTCGCATCTGCTTCTTTTTTAGCCCGTTCTGCTTCTTCTCGAGCCCGTTTCTCAGCTTCGGCAGCCGCTCTTGCATCGGCCAGGGCTTTCTCCTCAGCCTCTTTCTTGGCCTGTGCCTGAGCCGCCGCTTCAGCTCTTGCTTTCTCAGCAGCTACACGTTCTGCTTCAATTTGGGCAGCCCTCGCTGCTTCTTTGGCTTGTTCTTCGGCCTTGCGGGTTGAATCTGCACGTGCTTGCTCAGCCTGTTTATCGCGATCAGCTTTACGCTTTTCAGCAGCTACCGCAGCTACATACTCCTTCTTCTGACGAGAGGTGGCCTTTTGGAAATTCTCGGTGTAATCAAAGGCATCAAGATCAGAATCGAAGGCAATGCGGTAGCTGTACTCAAACTTTACCTCATCGGTTTTTTGTGGTAAATTAATTGTTCCCAACTCTAACAACTGAGGAACATCTACGCCTACTCTTCCGGCTGCGCCATAGGTAGAAATCACGATTTTGGTAGGTACATTCCCGGGGCTTTCCAAAAAGGCTTCACATTCTTTGTTGAGCCCCACGCGCATCTGAAATTTCCCGGTGGCGGCATCGAAGCGCAGATATTCGTTCTTGCCCCCACAAACGAGGCGAATGGTAGCATCAGGGCTTACGGCTCCGTTAAATCCTCTCAACTCTCCGTTGAAAATGAGAAAATCTTTAGCGTCCTGAGCTTGAAGTGTGGTGGATATGAGGAAAGCTATCAGCAGGCCGACAAGCAGTTGGAATTGGCGCATTGAACTTAAAAAGTAGCAGTGTATGTGCATAAATTGGGTAAGCAAAACTAAAAAAATCTGCCTATCGGCGGATGACCCAACGGCCAATGGCGGATTCAGTTATCCCGAGTTATGAACAGGTCACGAACGGGTTCAACCGAGTTGACTAAGGGTTTTTTCGGCTACTGTGCGACCAATTGAAAGGGAGGAAGTTGCCGCAGGAGAAGGGGCATTGAGCACGTGAACCAGCGAATTTCGTTCGATAATCATGAAATCGTCGAGTAAACCACCGGTGCGGTCGCAAGCCTGTGCCCGCACACCGGCACCGGCCGGAACGAGGTCTGACTCCTGCACCTCTGGCACCAGTTGTTGAAGGGCTTTGGTGAAAGCCGATTTAAAAAATGAGCGGTAATATTCACCCAAGCCTGTTTTCCAATATTTGATAGCCACTTTTCTGAAACCGGGCCAGCTCAACGAGCCCCAAAGCTCTGATAGGTTAACCTGCGACATAGTATAGCCCTCTCGTTTAAAGGCAAATACTGCATTAGGCCCGGCTTCTACTCCACCGCCAATCATTCGAGTAAAATGTACGCCCAAAAACGGGAAGTTCGGATCAGGTACAGGGTAAATGAGTCCTTTTACGAGGTGTCGGCGGTCTTCGCGCAATTCATAATACTCCCCTCGAAAAGGAATAATTCGAACATCCACTTTCCCTTCGGAAAACTCGGCCACTTTGTCGGAGTACAATCCGGCGCAATTTACAACCACCCTTGCCTGAAAGGCTTTATCGTTGGCAATTACTTCGGTAGAGCCTCCACTTTGCCGAATGGCGCTTACCTGATGTTGGGTGAGGACCTGTCCACCAAGGGCTTCGATGTTTTTCCGGAGCACACGTGAAACCTCTCCATAATCGATAATTCCGGTGTAAGGCACCCGAATTCCTTGGATGCCGGTGCAATGTGGCTCGTATTGTTTAATTTCTTCGGCGCTTATCAGCTTGATGTCTTTCAGCCCATTTTGCAGGCCCCGTTCAAAGAGCATGTTGAGCTGCGGTATTTCGCTTTGTTGAGTGGCTACGATTACCTTGCCGCAGAGGTCGAACGGAATGTTGTTCTCACGGGCAAAAGCAACCATCATGTCGTACCCTCTAATGCAATTGAGTGCTTTGAGGCTTCCCGGTTTGTAATAAATTCCAGAGTGGATTACACCGCTGTTGTTTCCGGTTTGATGCATGGCCACTTCCTTTTCTTTTTCGAGAACCACAATGCGCAATTGAGGCTTTTCCTTAAGCAGTTGCCAGGCTGTTGACAATCCAACAATACCTCCACCAATAACCACACAATCGAACGAATTTTCCATGGGGCAAAAGTAAGAGGAATGTTACGATTGTGCTGCTGTAGTGGCGAATATGCAATAACCCGTCAGGTCATCCCCCGTTAGGGAATAAAAAAACCGGCACTAAGGCCGGCAAAAGAGGAGGAGAAAAAGAAATTTAAGGGTAACAATAGCGTGATAAACACCACTGCAAAAGGGCTTCGCGGTCGGGTTCCATTAAGCGCTTTATGGCCTTCATGAGCTCTTTGCGAAACAGCTGAGCATCGAAACTTACTTTTTCCAAAATTGTTTTGCTGTACTCTAACATTGAAGTTTCCATAAGCCTGCATTTTAATCACACACATCGTATCAAACGCCGAGACGCAGAATTGTTATTCCATTAGGAATTTTTAACGCATTTGCGGACTATTTGAAAAAAAATGTGAAGTGTAAAATTCAGTGCATATAGAAATGTTAGTTTGGAACTGAGACCACTACATCTTTGTAAAACCTAAACCTCACTTTTTTAGGGATTAGTCGAGGATGGATGCGGCGGCTGAGCAGCTCTTTGACTTTAATACGGAGCTCGGCGCGAGAAGTTGCATGAATGGCAAAAGATTCTCCAACGGCGCGCGCAGAAAGGTTTGTTTCGGATTTCTCCTTCACCATAAACACCAAGCGGTCAGAAACAGGTTGGTCGGCCCAGCGGTAGATGAGCATCCAGTGAAAACCGGCGCCAATGATTACAAAAACGTGAAATATTTCGTGGTGACCAACCAAACCCGGAATGAGATCGCCGACCTGCAAAAAATCAATGATAGCGCCCACTGTGTAGGCAATTCCGCCATAAAAGGCTAAGGAAACATTGTGATAGCCATACATTCTTGCCGCCTTTAATATTGAGGCTAAAGCCGACCAGCCCATGGCAATGAAGACCGAAAGGATAAGTGCGCCGGGCATCACATCGAGCAAAATAACGGTAATGAGTAGGCCTGATATGGCAACAATCCACATGAATAACAGCATTCCCCAGCGCCAGCCTCCTCTAAACAGAATAACATGAATTGGGGTTGCAGTTCCGGCAATCATTGTAAAAATGGCGGCATAGTCGAGTCGGCGAAACACTTCACGCCCTAAACCCGGGGGCAAGGCGTGATAAATCCCGCTCATCATAAAAACGAACACCACACCAATCATAAAAATCAACAGTGAGGCTACACGAAGGTTATTTCCCCAGCCTTTACGCAGTAAAATATACCCTGTACAGAGTGTTACCACACCGGCGAGCAGGTGGGTCCAACTGGAAATGGGCTGGTAAAAACCTAACATGTGAAAGTATTTATCTCATCAACGAAGAGTCCTTCGGAAATGTTGGATTAAAAGGAGAAGAATTCCTACATCTCATCTTACAATTCATAGACGGGCGCAATACCGTTTTAGAAAAAAATGGGTGAGGAATTGAACACTATGCAATCATTTAATTTCGGCTAAACTGGTTCTAAAGCACCAGATTTTACGGCCTTTTTTGCCAAACATAGCGCTTGTGTTCGGAAACAAACGTTAAGTTAGGCCTGAAACGGAGCAATGTAAGCCTTAAAAAATGCGCCATTAATGCCAATAAGCTTGCACATGGCAACGATAATTTATGCTTGATTGTGCAGCTTACTAAACCTTAAGCCAGAACAGCCTGTGCCGACTTTACGGCCTCACTTTCGAGGTATTCGTCGTAGGTTAGGTGTTTATCGATAAAGCCTCCGGGGAAGAGTTCAATGACCCGTGTAGCGGTAGTTTGCATAAACTGGTGGTCATGCGAGCTCAGCAGCATGGGACCTTTAAAATCGGTTGCGGCGTTGTTGAATGCCGTAATGCTTTCGAGGTCGAGGTGGTTGGTTGGTTCGTCGAGGATGACAAAATTCCCCGATTCGAGCATCATGCGTGAAATCATGCAGCGCATTTTTTCACCTCCGCTCAATACGTTGGATTTCTTGAGGGTTTCTTCGCCGGAGAAAAGCATTTTCCCCAAAAATCCACGGATGTAGGTTTCATCCTGATCACTTGAATACTGGCGAAGCCAATCGATTAAGTTCAGGTCGTTTTTGAAGAATGTAGAATTATCGGCCGGCAGATAAACGGGTTTAATGGTAACGCCCCAGTTGAATTGTCCGGCATCGGCCTGCATCTTACCCATGAGAATTTCGAACAAAGCCGAAACCGCATTGTGGTCTTTACCAATCACCGCAATTTTGTCTTCGCGGTGCATGCTGAAGCTCAGGTTTTTGAACAAAGAGCGGCCATTCAGACTTGCACTGAGTTTATCAACACTTAAAATTTGATCACCGGCTTCACGGTCGGGTTTGAAGAATATTGCCGGATATTTCCGGTTAGAAGGCTGAAGTTCTTCAACATTGAGTTTATCGAGTAGTTTTTTCCGACTTGTGGCCTGGCGCGATTTGGAGGCGTTGGCGCTAAATCGGGCGATGAACTCCTGGAGTTGCTTGCGTTTATCTTCAATTTTTGCATTACGGTCGGCCATTTGGCGGCTAATAAGTTGGGATGACTCATACCAGAAGCTGTAGTTTCCGGTGAACATCTTCATTTTACCGTAGTCGATGTCGACAACGTGAGTGCACACCGCATCTAAAAAGTGGCGGTCGTGGGAAACTACGATAACGGTATTGGTAAAATCGGCGAGATAGTTTTCTAACCAGGCGATGGTGTGTACATCGAGGTCGTTGGTGGGCTCATCGAGTAGCAGAATATCGGGGTTTCCGTAGAGCGCTTGTGCAAGCAGGACGCGCACCTTTTGGTTTCCGCTGAGATCAGAGACCAGCATGTGGTGAAATTCTTCGGCGATGCCGAGGCCACTGAGTAGGTTTGCGGCATCGCTTTCGGCGTTCCAGCCCTCCATTTCGGCAAATTCGGATTCGAGTTCTGCGGCTCTATTTCCATCTTCTTCGGTAAAGTCGGCCTTGGCGTAGATGGCTTCCTTTTCCTGCATGATTGCCCATAGCTTTTTGTGACCCATCATAACCGTTTTGAGTACCGAAAACTGGTCGAACTCATAGTGGTTTTGTTTAAGAACGGCCATTCTTTCGCCGGGTGTAATCGCTACTTCTCCGGTGCTGGGGTCGATTTCTCCGGAAATGATTTTCAAAAACGTAGATTTTCCGGCACCATTGGCTCCAATGATTCCATAGCAGTTTCCTGGTGTGAATTTGAGATTCACCTCGTCGAAAAGCGTGCGTTTGCCGTAGCGGAGCGAAAGATTGGAGACAGCGATCATAGTGGTTAAAAAAGTGTGCAAAATTAGGTTTTTTCTTTCACCATGCGTAAAAAACGAGAAGTCATCATAACCATGTTATGACTCCTGTAGTAATTTACAGCACGAAAATGATACAACGTTGATACGCTATTTACTTCCTGATTTTGTAGTTAAGTTGTGGGCTGATAAACTTCCCAAAACGGGTAACACAGAGATGGACAGAGACTATGAACTGGCCTTTGTACTCTTATGGGCTGCCTTTATTTTTTCGGGAGTTTTCGGAGTTTTAAGCCTAGCTGTTGCCAATACCGCACTCGGAATGTTAAGCCTTTCGCTTACAGCGGTTACAACTCTCGCATTTATGCTGGTGCAAAAGGGCTACAGTAATGTTGGAAAAATGTTAGTCATAAACTACACCTCGCTCATGGTGTTGGCGCAGGATGTTTATTTCGGAGGAACCACATACGTCAATCTCTATTTTTTCCCGATAGCCATTGTTAGTTTGATTGTTTTTGCGAATTCGCAACCCACTTTAGGACATGTCACAGCGTTGGTCGCCACTGGATTTTTAGTTTCGAGTGCGTTGAATATCCTTCCACGCATGCAAAATTCCATGAGTGAGAAGCAGGTTCTTTTCGATCAGCTAATAAACGTAAGTGGCTCGGTTTTTTTCTCACTTTTTGCGGTGTTTTATCTTTTACATTACGGTAAAAAATATCGGGTTGAATTGGAAGAAAAGAGTGAAGAGACTCGTTTGGCAAACGAAGGGCTATTGGCTGCAAATAATACCAAAACGCGATTGTTTTCAATTATTGGTCACGATTTAAGAAATCCCTTAATTGCGATTAAAGGAGCGGTTTCGGCATTGAAGGAGCCCGATTTCCCGGAAGAGGAAAGGGGATTTCTACTTTCGGAGCTTGAGAAAAGAGTGGATTACGCCATGAACCTGATGAACAATCTCCTGATTTGGTCGAAAGCGCAGCTGAATGGCATTGAGTTTAAACCTGAGAATTTTGATTTAACAGAGCTTTTCAAAACAGTGATGAGTCAAGTTCAAGGGCAAGCAGGCGACAAACGTATTGATGTACACACCGACTTCCAGCATTTGCCATTGCTAGTGTTCGCAGATAAGGGTATGATGGAAATCGTTATTCGGAATCTGATCAGCAATTCACTAAAGTACACCCATCATGGTGGATTTATTCGAATCAGGGCACGTAAATCCGACGATTGGGTGGTAGTTACCATCGCAGATTCTGGTGTAGGAATGGATTCAGAAGCTTTGCAAAAAGTTCGTAACCAGATTTTTTACACCACACCGGGCACACAAAAAGAAAAAGGTAGTGGTTTAGGTTTGATGATTTGTGCTGATTTTCTTCGCTTCCATCATTCGGAATTGCAAATCGACTCCGGAAAAGATTCAGGAACGAGGGTTTCTTTTTCCATTGCGCAAATGCTCGATTCTTAACAGGGTTATCCACAGCCTTGTGAATAATTGTTCCTCGCAGCTCGCAACAAGGGGTTGAAGAAGTTCTAACTTCACCTCCATCAAAACACCCTGTATGAAAAAACTACACCTACTTGGCAGCCTTGCGGCGGCTCTGTTGATGGCCTCCTGTTCGCATAAGGAGAGCCTGGAAACAAACTCAAACATCGGCGATGATCCCATTTTGAAGCGCAAAGCATCGATCGTTGAGGTTCCATCAGCGCCTGCGCTTGACAAAAAAGAGCTCGATGATTATGTAGTGAATGAGTTGGAGAAAAAACGAGATTTTCGTTGGACCGAGCAGGACATCCATACCCTTTGGTCTGCTTTACAAACCTCCGACCCGGTGCTGGCCATTGGCTATAAACCCAGCGGTGTGGCAGATATTAGTCAAACAATACATGAAATTGACCTCAGCAAGGGGACCTGGAAAGTCACCCATGATGCACTCAAAAACTTTATCATTGAATCGCTTCAAAAAAGTAGCGGAAAGCCTGTAGTTTGGGAAGAAATTTTGGTGGAAGATGATCCCGTTTTACCCATCCTTACCATTCGCCTGCGCGACAAGCAGTTACTGACCGACTTGTATAACCTTGAAAACGTGAGATATCTTGAGCCGCTTGATTATTGGCCCAATGGAGTTGAAAAATCATCTTCGGGTTGTAGTGGATCAACAACGGCCATTAACTCAGCCGACTTTACGACCATCACACCCGGAGCACGCTTGCCATGGAACTACAATTCTGTGGGCATTCCTACTGCATGGAATACGGCGCAGGGACAAGGAATCACCATTGGCGTAATTGATGCCGGCATTAGTTCTTCTCAGGCTATGTTGGGTTCATTGTTCACTTCAGGTCAATCAGCAGGGCGGTCAATCAGCACCGACTTCACCCTTGGATCGTCGGCCTTCACATCGTGTACACATGGAACAACTATGAGCGGGCTTGCGGCCGGACCGCGAAACAGCAGCAACGCGACTACCGGGGTGGCTTACCGGTCGAACCTTCATTTTATTCGCGCCTGCAATGATGTTGTGTTGGATGGCTCTTCGGAACGCACCGGAGTGAAGAATGCATTGGTGCGTATGGGCAATCGCAACGATGTGAGGGTTGTAAGCATGAGCATAGGAACTCCCTTTTATTCGTCCGTTTTGCTTGATGGCGTATTGTATGCGCACAATCGGGGTAAATTGTTGATGGCCGCGGCGGGTACCTCCTTCTCCTGGACCAGCTGGTGGGGTGTTGTGTATCCAGCGGCATTTAGCGAATGTGTGGCTGTAACCGGTGTAAATGAAAGCGGTAGTACCTGTAATACTTGTCACGACGGTGGCGAGGTTGACTTTACCATTCCCATGGAGCGTAATGCAAATAGCGACCGGAACACCCTTTCGTTGGCTCAAAGTGGAAACACACCCACTTATGTTGGGGGAAGTTCATCAGCCACAGCCATGGCGGCCGGTATTGCCGCATTGGTGTGGAGTGCTCGCCCTACACTCAGCCGAACACAGGTGTTGAACGCTCTTATTATGAGTTCACAGTATTTCCCATCTACGGTGAGCAACCGCGGATATGGGAACATCAATGCGGCCGCAGCTGTTACAGCAGCGATAAACATGTAGTAGCATTCCATTAAAGCCGGAAACCCGTGTTTTAACATCATTGGCTGGACAAATCGCTACCGACCGATGATGCCGACAAAACGTGGGTTTCCGGCCTTATTTTTGCCCAAATGCCGGAGCTTAGAAAAAACACTTGGGGGTTTTGCATACAGTAAATTAAGCTTTGCTTTTGTGGCGTTTGCCGGATGGCTTTTCGGTAAGCTTCCTGAAATTCATGCATGCCAGCTTTGCGGAAATTCACAATTTCTCGAGCCTGAAAAACAGCATCAGCGTCGGTGGTCTGAAGCTCGCATTATTCAATACAGAGCTTCGCAGTTTTACCTAGGAGTCTGTGGCAGAATATCTTCTTCGTATGGCCAGAAATAAACAAAAATGCTTAATGAAAACCATAGAGCATCATAGGTTTCAATCAAACCAATAATGCTTAGGCAACATACACCGCGCCGGCTCAACAGGCAAGGTGCTGCAATGCTGCACAATCAAAGTCATCCAGGCTTGGCCTAACGCCTTTTACTAAGGCTGTAACGTAAAAACACTTCAAAGCCCCCACGATAGGCCGAAATGGTTGACAACCCTGATGTGTTGATGTCGTAACTCATGCCAAATGCGTACCGGTCCCATTCGAGAAGAAACCGGCTGATTATGGCATCGCGCCAACGGTGAAAGAGTCCAATTGAGAGCGAAAGAGGCTTCTCGTAAGCGGTGTATTTGGAGCCCGAATTAAAGCTGTATTTATAATAAGAACCAAAGAGAACTTCGGTGGCAGAGCCTTGCGATTGGTAATACAGGCCAGGCAGGAAAGAACCAGCAGTGTTCTGAATGCCTATTTCGCTATTCACAAAGCCCACAATGCGCATTGGTAAACGCTCAAGGCCATCACCAACAAAAGAGTGATTAGGCTGGTTTACATGGTAAAATGAAAGTCCGACATTCCATTTCCGGGTTTTGTTCTGCGAAATGTAGCCGGCATTGCTTCCGTAGGTGTAAAGTAAGCCTAGTCCGGCATCGAGGTAACTAAAGCTTAAATTGTTAAAGGTTTCGCCACTGGATGCCGAAGCGTTGTATGTGAAGCCATCAAACTGACGCGCCCATCGACCTGTTGCATCGCCCAAGGCCCTCTGTCCATAACCGGCATAGAGCCCGAGCCCGAAAGTACTCTTGCGCCCCACCACTGCATGATAGGCCAGATTAAGATTCACATTAGTCGTAGTAATTCGCGGGTTGCCTGCATTGTCGTTGAAGAAGAAAACACCGGCAGCCAGATAACCCCGGCGGGCGTTTTTTTCTTTCGTAAGTCGGCCATCAAATGAGGCCGCAGCCGTTTGGAAAGGCTGAACAACCGAAGCCCACTGACTCCGGTAATTGACAATTCCCTGAAAACGGTTGTTCGCGCCTGCCAATGCGGGATTTATAGCCAGCGGTGTAAATTCAAGCTGGGAGAAATGGATGTCTTGCGCCACCAAAAATCCGGGAAAGAACATACTGGAAATCACAATGAGGATATACCGGAAAAGGTTATGCTTAATCATGTTTAGCGAATTAAAGTGAGGGTACCGGATTCTTCGATGGTTTCGTTGGAGAGGAGCGTTACAATAGCCTTGTAAACATAGGCGCCCGATTCTACCGGCTTTCCGTTAAAGGTGCCGTCCCAGCAAATGGCCGGATCGGTGGTTTGGAATACAACCTGGCCCCAACGATTGTAAACATGATAATTCAGCGTTCTGATGCAATTTCCGCGTATGCACAAAGTCTCATTTTCTGGTGGTCCGGTTCCATCGGGCGAAAAGATGGTGGGAATAAACACCTCACCACAGCGAATCTCTACGTTCACCTTCACTTGGGCGGTACCCAAACAACCATTGGCATCGAAGCCAGTTACCGTGTAAGTGGTTGTGGAGCTTGGAGATGCTACCGGATTGGGGCAATCGGTGCAGCTTAAGCCCGCTGCCGGTAACCAAATGTAGTTTAGCGCTCCGGCAGCATTGAGTTGAACAGAATCGCCTTCGAAGATGACAGTTTCGGAAGGATCAAGCGAAACATCAGGTCCTTCGGTAGGATCAATGATACCGCTGGTTGTGGCAGTACAGCCCACCGCATCGGTAATGGTAATGATGATTTCGCCCGGAGCAAGGTTGTTTACGGTTGGACCAGAGCTTGAGCCGGCCGACCAAGTGTAAGTATAGGTTGGTGTTCCTCCGGTTACGTTGGCCGAGGCACTTCCGCTTTGATTGTCACAACCTGAGGCAACTGTGAAGAGAATGACGCTGGGTAAAGAGGAAATGGTAAGGTTGAGTGTAAGAATACTGTCGCAGCCGTTCGCAGCAACAAACGTTTCGGTGAAGGTGCCCGACTGGTTGTAGCTCACTCCTGAATTTGAAACATAAGGTCCGCAGGAATTGGTGGTTAAGCTTTGCGTCACCGGCAGACAGTCGCTAGCGCTGAAGAAGCAAATCTGAACGAGTCCGCCTCCACCATCAAGGCTATCGAGTCCGGTTGCGGTGCCCAGGTAAGACTGAAGCAAAGGATCGTCGACATTGGCTGCTACACCGAAAAAGCCGGCAGTTTCGGTACTTCCACTCAAACCTGGACAGGTAGAACAAAGGAAACCGCTTCCTCCCCCGCCGGTTGACCCCACACCAAAACAACCATCATGGCTGCTTCCGCCTCCTCCGCCGAAGTAGCCATCGCCACCGCCACCACCACCGGTATTGGGCGATGCCAGATCGGTGGCACCATTGCCGCCTGCGAAGGAGATTCCGGCAGATCCGAGTACTGGAGGTGGGCACAATTCGTTATTTCCGGGGGCACCTCCGGCTGTTTGTGTGCCTCCAAAACCATTCACATTAAATTGGTTGCTGTTAACGGTGTACTCGGCCTCAAGTCCACCCCCGCCACCGCCATAGCGGTTGTTTGCAGCTCCACCGCCGCCACCGGCAACCGCCAATAACGCGTTTATAGAACCTGTCATTCGAATTAATGAGCGGCCTCCTCCACCGCCGCCACCGCCTACATCGGTTGGAATGCCAAACACGGTTTCGTTTCGGTTACCGTCGCCACCATCGCCGCCTGCGGGCCATCCGCCTTGCCCCCCTTGATTGCCTGTGGAACGAATTCCTCCTGTACCTACTTCAATTTCAAGCACATCACCGGGAACAACAGGTAAAGTGAACTCAGTGTAGCCACCGCCGCCGCCGCCATTGTTGGTTGGAGTAGAACCCGCACCACCAGCGGCTCCCCACATCTTTACACTAATGCTATCTACGCCTGCCGGAACTGTCCATGTTTGCAAACTACCCGTTGGCAAAAAATCTACGCATTCACTCACCACAGAACAAGGCGTTATAACAATGGTATCGGTACCTGAACCGCAGGGGCCATCGACCGTTACCGAGTAAGTTCCCGGAGCAGTAATGGTAATGGTTTGGCTGTTGGCGCCGGTCGACCATTGATAGGTGGCACCGGGGTTTTGTGCATTGAGGGTGAAGGGAAAGTCATCGTCGCACAATTGCAAAGATTCAGGACCAAGATTAACGGCTACCGCATCGTCGTTTTCAAAGATCCAGGCCGGGAAATTGGGAAGTCCGTTGAATGTTTCCCCAGGAAAAGAAAAAACATCTTGCTCAACCGAAGGAGTTTCGGTGTTGGGGCAGTTGATTCGATGTAACACAATTTCACCCAATTTAGTTGCTACAAAGTAAATTCTCCCATCCGGAGCGAGCTGCATTTGCCCAGCGGCGATGTTAAAATCAATAGGGTTTGTGCCGACAGATTCTTGGGATGCCTGTATATTGCTGGCATTCAGGTCGAAACGCTCAACCGAAATATTGAAATTACCAGTGGAAACCTCATAGAGATAGCGGCTGTTGTGCGAAAACTCATAGGCTGTAAAAACTGCAAAATCGGTACTTAATTGGATTGGATTAGATAGTTGTCCGTTAGAGGGGTTGAACTCAAGCAGATTGGAATTGAACACTACTTTTTCTCCGTCAGGCGAAGCCTTGATAATTGTCCCACTCGCCCCAATTGCAGAATATACGTTGTTCAGTTGAACTCCAGTGCTTGTAAGGCTATAAACTCCAATTCCATCCGTATGATTGATGAGAATCCAATAATCGGTTTTGTTTGTATGGCGAATGGCGCAAAGAGCTTCATAGGTTGGAGAATAAACAGCTTGGTCGGCAAGAACAACACCGCCTAGCCCACCATTGAGCGACATGTCGACCGTGAAATAGCGGAATCCTCTGCCCAACGGTTGAGCGGCGATGGTTGCTGCAGAAGCTCCAACGTCGAACTCCCCTTCTTCCATGGTGAAAACATAATACACATTAGGCTGACCGGGTGATTCAACAATAACAGAAGATTGGGCTGAACTAAAACCTCCCCCTTCAATCCCTTGCATGTTGTAAATCACGCCATTGTTTCTATTCCAGATATGCCCTGGATCTTGACCACTAAAAGCCGGCTCTCTACCGCCACCATTTGTATACATGAGGAAATTGCCGAGGGAGTCGCAATAAGAGGCACACCCTTCGAAGGTGAAAATCTGACTTCCTGTTTGCAACACAGGACCGCCCGAACTGAAATCGATAGATTTTCCATCGCCAAAATGCCAAACATTGGCTTGCTTTTGGGCATGAATGGTTTTTGTTACCAGCAAGAGAAGCAGAAGTAATGAGTGTAGCTTAAAATGTGGCATAAGTTTGAATGCGAAAATGGTTTATAAAGATAAAATCGGCAAACAACAGCAATTGTTTATTAAACAACATAAGGATTTCAGGGAATAGGAAATTTGAGCATAATTCAAATAGGCCAGGGTTAAAAACAAAAGGTTTCAACAGCATGAATAAGCAGAGGTGAATTAATTTCTGTTGTATCGGAACCCTCCTCCATCGCCTAAATTAAAACGTAAAAAGATTTCACTTGCTCCGAGTCTGTTAGAGCTTGATGTCAATGATGAGACGGTAAAATCATATGCATAACCAAGCGAAAACTGATCCCAGTCGATCATTAATTTGGCAATGTATGCATCTTTCAAACGGGTAAATATGCCTAAAGAAACAGCGAAAGGACGCTCATAACCTGTATAATTTGAACCATTGTTAAACTTATATTTATAATATGTCCCAAGCAATAATTGGGAGAAGGTTCCTTGACGTTGATAAAACACGCCTGGCAAGATATTACCATCCGTTCCATCAATTGAAATATCAGCATTTACAAATGCAGTGTAACGGATCGGCAACTTTTCCGATGCAAGTTCAATAAATGAATTATTCGGACGAGTAATGTGGTAAGCTGCAACACCAACATTCACGCGCTTATTGGCATTTTTAGCCATTGCCTTAACCTTCTTAGCATACGTGTAGAGAATACCTGCACCTGCATCGAAATACCCAAAATTTTGGTTGTTAAAATCTTCGCCACTTGCCAAACCGGAATTGTAAGCAACTCCATCATATTGCGAAGCCCACATTCCATCAACGTTATCGAATGAGCGCAACGCATACCCCACATTAATTCCCAAGCTAAGCTGACTTTTCGCATTTAGACGAATATGGTCGGCAATCGCAAGTGCAACATTGTTTGTAACCATACCCATATCGCCTATACGGTCGTTGAAAAATGACAGGCCCAAGGCCAGAAAATTACTTTTGCTGGTATTGTCTTGCGTTACACGGGCATCAAACGATGCAGTAGCTGTACGAAACGAACTTCCTAGCTGCCCCCATTGCGTTCTGTAGGCCATGTTTGCCTGAATTGGGCTATTTGCTCCTGCAAGTGCAGGATTCAAAATAAGCGGGGCATATTCCGTGTTTGAAAAATGAATATCCTGTGCGTGCATGGTTAGCGTATTCACTGCCAATGCAATGGAAAGGTAAACAGCGTTTTTCATTTGTGTTATTTGACTAAAGTTATTGTTCCTGTTTTATTGATTTGCGAACCATCGATTTGCCTTATAAATAGATTATAGGCATAAGTTCCAGTTGCAGCTTCGCTTCCTTTGAATGTTCCGTCCCAGCATTGAGAAATATCTTCCGATTCAAAAATCTTTTCGCCCCAGCGGTTGTGAATTACCAGTTTAAATTGTTCCACGCAATCGCTAAATACGCAGAATGTTTCGTTAGCTTGAGGGCCTTTGCCGTTGGGTGAAAAAATCGTTGGGATGAAAGGCTCGTTGCAAAGAATGTCCACTTCAATGCGTATCGTGTCGCTAATTCTGCAGCCAAAAGAATCGATGGCAGTTACTATGTAAGTGGTTGTTTCTGTTGGATTGGCAAAAGGCGCTGCACAGCTTAAGCAGCTAAGTTCATCCTCCGGATTCCAGGAGTAGCTCTCGCCTCCTGTGGCGCTAAGTTGAACGGTATCGCCAAGCAAAATAGATGAAGGAGTAGCAGTTACCGTAACCGATGCATTAACAAACTGAATACTGATGGTGTCGGTATCCACACATCCATCTAAATTGCTGGCTTGTAGAGTATATATACCGGTAGTTGTTGGTGTGAATGCAGCATCTTCGCTACCATCTTGCCAGAGGTAATTACTCAAGCCGGGTTGTGAAAGTGTAAATTCAGGCGTATTGCAAAGCAGGGTGTCGTTTCCTAGGTTTAAGAAATTATCCGACGATAGCACCACATACACATTATCGGTGCAGGAAAATTCTTGAACTTCATTCGCTGCGGGCGCATAGGTAAGTGAGGTAATAAAATTAAAATTCTCCTGACAAGGCACAGTTGATAAGACACTGCCAGTGTTTTTATCGATTTCATATAGCGTTGCGTCCGAAGCAATAGCCCAAAGTTTTTGGGTAGATGCATCGTAGGCCAGACCTCGGCAGTCGCTTTGAGTTGGACCAATCAATGTGGTAGTTGCATCGTTAACGTTAATACTGTAAAGATTGCCATTGAATGTAATTCCGTATAAAACATTGTCTTGGGGATCGTAGGCTAACCCATTTACACCATCGCCAATGCCATAATAAAGTGTTGAAATGGTAAGAAGATTTAAATTCCCGATAACGGTAAGCGCTCCGGTACTCGTGTTAACGCTATATAATTGTTGCTCTGCAGGATCTCCTAATGGAGAAGGCAAAACACCCACCGCATAAAAAATACCATTCGAATTATCGAACTCGCCTGCAAAAATATTTTCTTGATATCCAAATGTAATGGGCGTTTCGGCTCCTGATTGAATATCAATACTTCCAAGTCCTAAGAATGCCGAAATACCATAGAATGTGGATGTGGCGCTTTCAAATCCTGTAGCTATCCAGTCGTCACCGGCATTGTCCTGAATAGTATCGATGCTGCCATCGAGCGGCGAAATATAAAATATCAAATCTTCACTTAAATGATCGTATGCGATAAGCTT
Source organism: Bacteroidota bacterium (assembly GCA_027483445.1). Taxonomy (GTDB): domain Bacteria; phylum Bacteroidota; class Bacteroidia; order M30B66; family M30B66; genus CAMCXT01. Next base: position 58,372 of record JAIXUS010000006.1, read on the forward strand.
TCCGTCTTGACCTGCTGAACTATTTGTTCCGTCAACCTGCAACGATAAATTCACAAAACCCTGTGCTCGCTCTGCCGCTGTAGGCACATAACGCGGTGCAGCAATCGTATTGGACGGGATAAATGTACCCGAACCACCAGTCCAAGATAAGCCTGTGACATTACTAAAGCTACTTAAATCGGCTTGGAGCTGAACCGTATCAGTACCGCACACGGTGAGTGTATCGCCCAAATCGAAGGCAGTGCAAGGGTCCTCGGCCGCGGCGCAAGGTAAAACTACAATCTCTGAGCTGCCCGTGCCGCAATCTCCAGTTACTGTAACCGAATAGGTTCCGGGAGCTGAAACTTCTATAGTCTGGGTGGTTGATCCATTCGACCATAGATACGTTGCTCCCGGATTTTGGGCATCCAATGTATACGGAAAATCAGATTCACATAAAACCAAGTTGTCAGGTCCTAATGAAACTGTTACTTCATCATTATTCTCGAATATCCATGCAGGAAAATTGGGAAGACCATTGAATACTTCCCCAGGAAAAGAAAAAACATCTTGCTCAACCGAAGGAGTTGCGGTGTTAGGGCAGTTGATTCGGTGCAACACAATTTCACCCAATTTAGTTGACACAAAGTATATTCTTCCATCCGGAGCGAGCTGCATTTGCCCAGCGGCGATATTTAAATCAATAGGGTTTGTGCCGACTGCTTCTTGGGATGCCAGTATATTGTTGGCATTCAAATCGAAACGCTCAACCGAAATATTGAAGTTACCAGTGGAAA
>JAIXUS010000020.1 GCA_027483445.1 Bacteroidota bacterium
CCCAGCACCACGTTCTCCCCGGGCTTGATAGCCCGAGAGAGCGCCATGATCAGTGCCACGATGCCGTCGATCTTGTTTTCTGCTCGCTCCTTGCGTGGGTAAATGTTGTCTTTGACGTCTAGGTGTGCCACCACGTTACTAGCCATCCACGTGAGTACCGGATCGCCGTCATGCGTGAGCTTCTTCTGAAGCACCAGGGCTTCAAGCGTCTTCATCGGCTCGCTGAAGTTCAGCACCGTTGGGCGCACTTCGATCATCGGAAGCCCTTCGGACAGCATCCGAGTGGACAATTGGGTCGCCTGGAAAGGATCAAAGGCCACCGCTTGCACTTCAAACCGCGAGGCCAACTCCAGCAGGTCAGCTTCGATCCATCCGAAATCGATCACGTTGCCCGGTGTCACGGTGAGGCGACCAACGCGCATCCAGCCTTCGTACTGGCTATTACCAGCAGCACTGACCGTATCCTCAGGCAGGTAGTACTTGCCAAAGACCACGTAAGCGTCTGCGACCTCCGGGTGTGGAAAAACCAAGACCAATGCCGCGATATCTGTCTTGCTTGCCAGATCCAGTCCAATCCAGCACGGCTGACCAGTGAAAGCCTCGATGTCGAGCGTCGACTCAGCACAAGCATCCCAAGCCCGCATATCCATCCAAGCGGTGTCGGCGTTGACCCACTCGTTCAGGTGCTTGGTCTTGAAGTTGTTGACCGCACTGGGCAACTGCATTGCCTTACCCTGCAAGGGCAGCAGGACTTCCGGTTTTACCGAGATGCCCCAGTTAGGGTTCGCCTTAATCAGCGCACTCTCTGCGGTCCAGTCGTCCCCATCATCCAAGCCGTAGATGATTCCGAACTGGGAGTCATCATCAAACACGCCCTCCAGCAGTTTGGTCACGAAGGTTCGAACCTCGTAACAGATGCCTGCACGGTTGCTGCCCGCTGTGGTGATCACCCATAGCAGCGAATTGTCACGCTTGCCCGTACCGGTCTCGACCACGTCGTAAACGGTGCGCGTCTTGTGCGCGTGCAGCTCGTCCACGCATCCGAAGTGAATGTTCAAGCCATCCAGGGTCGAGCCCTCGGCCGAGAGCGCCTCGAACTTGGAGCCCGAGGCCAGCACGTGCATGTTGTGCGCACCCACCTCCACCGAAAACCTGCGCCGAAATCCTGGGCTGCGCCTGGCCATGGTCTGCGCATCGCCAAAGACAATCCGCGCTTGATCCCGTGTCGTAGCCAGTGAATACACCTCGGCTCCCCCTTCGCGGTCGGCGGCCAGCATGTAGAGAGCCACGGCCGACGACAGGGTCGACTTCGCGTTACCCCGGGGTACCTCGATGTACGAGCGCCGGAACCTCCGTGTGCCATTGGGTTTGACCCATCCGAAGACCGTCGTCAGGATGAATGCCTGCCACGGCTCTAGTTGAATCGGATCGCCAGCCAGAGGCCCCTTCACATGAGGCAGTCGTTCGATGAAGGCGCACAAGTTGTCGGCTGGCTGAAAGCCCCTGCCGTCCTTGTCCGTGAGCTTCGGATTGAAGAGGTAGGGGCTGGCCTTGCCTCTGAACTTCGCGAGATCCTCCAGTTGTCGCTGGCAGGCCCGCTGCACCCACCGGCAAGCGAGTATTTCACCAGCGACCACCTGCTCAGCGTACCGTTTAGCGATCGCCGCGTAGTTCGAAGCCTCCATTAACCAGCAATGTCCGCCCAGGGATCAAAGGCGTCTTCGGCCGACTCAATCGGCAATGCGACTCTAGAGCGTGAGGCCGGGGTGAAACCCATCTCGGTGGCCGCCTTGGTCATGATCTGAGCCTGCTTGTTGGCGATGGCCAGATACGGTGACTGCATCGGTACCCCAGTGTTGGGAGCTTTGACCAGCAAGCCGGTCTTGGCAATTCCTGCCTGTGCTTTGCGGTAAAGGTCTGCAGCGCAGGCCCAGATCTCCAGCACCGACATGTCCAACCGCTTAAGTAGATGGGGAGGCGCGCATTCAAGCGCGTAGCGCCAGGCTGCCTTGGCCCCCTCTGGCATGTAATCCGGTGGATCGACCAAGTCTCCTTGCGGCTTAGGTTCCCGCAGGTTGGTGCGACACTTTTGTAGCGTCCCTTTGATCTGCTTAACTTTGGTGGGTAGCGGCTTACGGCCTGCCATGAATATTTCGTCCTCGGGGAATCCCCCCTAGTTCAATTTGCACGCGAAAAAATTTGGGCAGGCGCGCGCATCGCTGCCTCTCAACCGTAGAGATTTATCCCCCCTAGGGGGGCGACCGCCTACCGGCAGTCTCTCTGGCCGTCTTGCGGTTGTGGCAAGGGACGCAGAGAGGCTGCAGGTTGGATCGGTCAAAGCGTGCACCACCATCTTTGATCGGTACGATATGGTCGACGACCTTGGCTGCAACCAAGCGCCCTGCCACTTCACAACGCACGCACAGGGGCTGGTCACGCAGTAGTACCGCACGAACTTCTCGCCAGTTCCTTGACTGGTAAAAGCCAAGCTCCGAATCAAAGGATCGTCTTGCTCGGCCATAGTCACGATGCACAGCACCACGGTGCGCTGGGCAATAGCCCGGCTTTGCCAATACCGCCCCACAGCCGGGATGTCGGCAAGGTGTGGGGGCACTGATTGGCATATGAGTAATCAATCAAGAAATAAGCGACACGATTGGGAAATTAACTTGGCTTTCTTCGGGACTAGAGCGTTCATACCAACGCCATCAACCCACATGAAAGGAAGTCATCATGATCATCAAACTCACGGCCACTCAACAAGCGATTCTCAACCATGCCCATCAACATACCGCCGGCAGAATCGACTGGTTTCCCGAGACGTTAAAAGGCGGTGCGAAGGCAAAGACCGTTGAAAGTATGGTGAAAGCCGGTCTGATTTCAAAAAATAAGCGCGCCACCGTGATGACCAAGGCAGCGTACGCAGCCCTTGGTATCGAGCCGCCCCTAGTCGAACCCAAGAAACCCGACCAGATCAAAACACGTGAAAACAGTAAACAGGCTCAGGTGATCGCCCTCTTAAAGCG
>JAIXUS010000043.1 GCA_027483445.1 Bacteroidota bacterium
GCTTCTTGCCTATCTTTTCGCGCAACCTTGGAATCCCAAACAAGATTCGAATCCCCGGTCACACCAAAAAACGATGTATCACGACCTGAGCAGGTTAGTGCTACGACAGTTTCTAGCCCTCCAAGACTTACCCTTCTAACCCCTTCTGCATAAGCCATGGCGATGACTCGAGCAGCACAACGGGCAAGGGAAGTTGCTCTGACCGGTCTGTATCTCACAGATCCTTGACGAATTCGGACCATCTGGGAATTTTCTGGATCTTATCGATTGCCAGGACATGAAATTGCCCGAGCGGAAGGTACCTAGCCTTGGCTCGAGCCTGTGTCCATTTGGCGATAATACATTTTTCAATGGCTTTTGCCCCAGGTTTTGGCTGGACGATGCTGGCGGCATCATTGAATGGGTCGACGGCCACCGTCGGCTTAGATTACTTCGCCAATTGAATGTCTGTGACGAAAAAGACACCGTCTAATTTATTAGCGACAAATTTGACTTTATCACTAGCTTTGAATGTTTCCAATAAAGTGGCATTTCGAATGGGAAAAACCATAGTCATACGAGGCATGTCCAGATTTTTTAGCTCGCCATGCTTGATCGTCATCTTTTTGTTTTCTCGATCGACCTTTCTAACCTCGCCATCTGCCATATTATCAAAGGACATAACGCCCGCAGGCTTTTGGGGTTTATCCTCCGCATGGACCGTCTCAGATCAAGTAACGGAAGCCACCAGCAAGGCTGCAAAAAGATTTTTAGAAGGTTTTATAAAGTATTCCTCAAATGAATTTTCTAAATTAATGTTTGTGCGCCGGGTCGTGAGCAGGAGCATATCCCTTGGCCTTACTTACCAACACAGCGCCCTTCATACCAGCGTCGTAGTGTCCAGGTTGCATGCATGCAAAATTAACTTTACCCACCTTTGTGAATTGCCAAATGATCTCACCAGATTTTCCTGGTTGTACCGATATTTGGTTCTCATCAGCGTGCTCCATTTCAGGATTTTTCTTCATTACTTCAGAGTGTTCTTTTAGCTCTTTTTCTGTGCCCAGCACCATTTCGTGCTTCACCTTGCCAGAGTTTTTAACAACGAATTTAATAGTTTCACCTTGTTTGACCGTGATGCTTTGTGGATTGAAACGCATGCTGTCAAGCATGTCGACTGTGATGGTTCGCTTGGCATCGACAGCTTTACCCGGTTTACCAATGGCATCTGAGTCTGCATGGCCGCCTGCGTGATTGCCAGTTGCAAAACTCAGTGTGGCGGTCGATACGAGCAAAACAGTCGATATAGCCGCAATGATAAGTTTAAATTTCATGATATTTCGTATCAGGGAGTTAAAAAAATTTCAATGGCCAGAGTGGCCTGAGGGTTTACGTATTTGAACTTCTATCTCTTTTTGGGATGGCGTTGCCTGCGGCATTGACTGCCCGCTCTCAGCTTTAAATCGTGCAGGCTCAGGCATAGAACCGTTCCACTCAAAAGCAACACTTCCCGGTGGATGTTTGTACCAATCAGGATTTTTATAGTTTCCTGGCTTTTGGTCTTTGCGCACCTTCAGCACCGAGAACATACCGCCCATTTCAACACCGCCAAAGGGGCCTTGGCCCGTCATCATTGGAACGGTGTTGTCTGGAAGCGGCATTTCCATCTCGCCCATATCTGCCATGCCGCGTTCGCCCATCACCATGTAGTCGGGAATTAAATTGGTGATTTTTTTCGTGACACCTCGGTGGTCTACGCCAATCATGGTCGGCACATCGTGACCCATGGCGTTCATGGTGTGGTGGCTTTTGTGGCAATGAAATGCCCAGTCCCCCTCTTCATCTGCCACAAACTCAATTTGACGCATTTGTCCCACCGCTATATCCGTGGTTACTTCAGGCCAGCGCCCTCCTTTAGGTGTTGGACCACCATCCGTTCCTGTTACTTGAAACTCATGGCCGTGCAAATGGATAGGGTGGTTAGTCATAGTGAGGTTACCGATCCGAATCCGCACCTTATCGTTCAAGCGTACATTCAAGCTGTCAATCCCTGGAAAAATACGGCTGTTCCATGTCCATAAATTGAAATCCAGCATAGTCATGATCTTAGGCGTATAGCTACCCGGGTCAATGTCATAAGCGTTCAACAGAAAACAGAAATCACGCTGAACCTCATCAATGAGAGGATTCTTTTCTTTGGGGTGGGTGACCCAAAATCCCATCATACCCATAGCCATTTGTGTCATTTCGTCGGCATGCGGGTGGTACATGAAAGTTCCTGGTCGACGCGCGACAAACTCATAGACAAAGGTTTTTCCGGGCTCGATGCCAGGCTGGTTGAGCCCAGTGACACCGTCCATGCCATTAGGCAGTCGTTGACCGTGCCAATGCACACTGGTGTGCTCTGGTAGTTTGTTGGTCACAAATATACGGACACGGTCCCCTTCAACCACTTCAATGGTCGGTCCTGGACTTTGACCGTTGTAGCCCCAGAGGTGGGCTTTCATACCAGGTGCCATTTCACGCACCACGGGTTCAGCGACCAAATGAAACTCCTTGATACCTTGGTTCATGCGCCATGGCAGGGTCCAGCCGTTTAGGGTGACTACGGGGTTGTACGGGCGGCCAGTGTTGGGTACCAGCGGGGGCATAGTGTCGGGTAGAGCTTGGCTGATGGGTTCGGGTAGAGCTGCCATCGCCACTCTGCTGACGGTCGTGACTGCAACGGCGGCAGTCACTGCACCGGCGCCGCGTAAAAAATTTCTTCGTGAATTCATGTTGTTCTCTCTTTAGGCGGCATTGCTGGCGGCCATGCCGCCCATTGGTGGGATCAAGCTAGATTTTGCCAATCAAGGCCATTTCCAAGTCAGCCTGGGCTATCCAGAAGTCACGCAGTGCCTCAATGGCGCTATTTACGCTGGTGATCTGGATACGGGCATCGGCCAGCAGTTCAAAGACACCAATCAGCATCCCGTTGTAGCGAAGCTGGTTTTCTTCGCTGATTCGCTTTTTGATTGGCACGATCTCATTGCGGTAGTGACGGGCAATGTCGTAGCTGGAGTGATAGCCCTGATAAGCTTCGCGCACCTCAGAACGGGCATTGATGGCCATCTGCGCGACTACGTTGACCGACTGCATGTAAAGCGCCTCGGCCTTGGCGACCTTAGCCGTACCCCAATCAAACAACGGCAACTGTAAAGACACTTCGTAGCCTTTCTTGTAGCCAGAGTCCGCTGTACCTTCGAGAACCCTGGCCGGGCCGAACTCCAAAACGTTGATGAAGCGTGTGGCCTTGGTCAGCCCCAGGTTCTTGGCCAGCGCTTCCGTTTGCAAGCGTGCGGCCTGCACATCCAGCCGCTGGGCCATCGCCATTTTCTCAACGTTGGGCAACTCGTTGGGTGCTTGTGGTAGGTCTGGAAGGCGTTCAGGCAAGGTGAACTGTGTTTGCTGTCCCCATAAGCCCAGCAGACGCGTCAAACGTTCGCGGCTGGCTACTGCGATTTTTTCTGCTCGTGCCAATCCAAGCGCGGCATCGGCATAGAAGTCTTGTTCTCGCGCTTGGTGTAACTTATTAAAGTTGCCAACCTTAGTCATGCGACGAGCAAGTTCGGCGCTGGCTTCGGCGGCTTGGCGCACCTGCTTGGCATAATGCACCGATTGATCGGCAGCCACGGCAGTGTAGTAAGCCTTGCGCGCCTCAGAAGCCAGGCGCAGCATTTCCAAACTCACCATACGCTGGGTCTGTTCGAAGCGCCGCCGCTCGATGGCACTAGCCTTTGGCATCGTCACCAAGGAGAACAGGTTGAGGGTGATCGCCTGCTCGATCTTGTAGTCGCGTCCGTCTAGGCCTGGCTTACTAGCCCGAAGCATGGAAAAGCTAGGATTGGGCAAGCGACCGGCTTGCACTAGGTCAGATTCGCTGATCGCCAGCTCGGCAAAAGCTGCTTGAAGTCCCCGGTTGTTCAACAAGGCTACTTGTACGGCATCGTCGACACTTAGCGGGTTGCCCAGCAATTCAGTGACACGTTTGGTGATGGTTTCTTGATCTGCCTCGGATTTGACCCATGTGACATCCTTGCCAAGCCGTTTGTGAGCAGTGTTAGCAACGTTGCCAAATCCGCCGTCTTGGCTGAATGAGGCGCAGCCAGCCAACAGGAAAATGACCAGGCCCGAAACGGCTACACCCGTTACGCGCCTCTGTGTGGTGTCCATGGAGTTCATGGCTGGCCTCCGTGGTGTCCAGCATGGTCTTTGTCCGGTGCAGATGCAGGCACGGTTGCCGGTGCTTCGGGTTGAAGGGATTCTTTGCCATAAGCCCGCCAGCCACCGATCTTGGCAGCCAGATCGTTACTGCTCTTCCATGCTGCGACTGGCTCTTCGGACAGTGGCAGGTAATTTGTAAAAGATGATCGGTATAAAAGCGCAGGGACCGGCGCATCGGCGTTTGCCGGATCGACCAGTTGCGGCTTTTTAGCGTTGCTTGGGGTCTGTGCTTGGGCAAATGTCAAAGTCAGCAACAGTGTGGCTGGCACGATGCCTCGTACCCATTTATGCAGGATGAAAATTTGCATGAATTCCTTATGTAATCATTTGAACTCACCCACACGCTTGGCGTACGGGAACGGTATGGCAGCGATTGCTCGACTCTATCGTGTTCAGTGGTGTGACCAACACATGTACTTGATAGCCGAGTTGGAACTCAAGGGCCAGCCCACCATCGACGCAGTCGGCAGCCACCGAAATGGAATAAGAGGTTTTAATGGGTATTCTCTTTAAGGTGGCACCGGCACGAGGGGATAGAAACCCGGCCAGCGCAAAAGGCAACATTGTTTGTAGCGATTTCGATTACTCGGTTTTCTCGATGGAGCGCAACACATAACCACCATCGACCTTATCGGGGATGAACCGAATCTTATCGGCAGCTTGGAATCCGTCAAGCTGCTTCGGTGACTTCAGGCGGAAATTCATCGTCATTCCCCCCATACCGTATTTCTTGATTTCCTCGTGCTTGATCGTGACCTTGTTGTTCTCGAGATCGATCTTGCGGATCACGCCAGAGACCTTCGTATTTTCGTATTCGTTAGCATCGCCATTGACATGGTGCTCATGGTCTTTGTTGTGCTCGTGCTCTTGTGCAAATGCCGGCAAGCCCGTCAGCGCGGTCGCAGCCAGCAGGGCGGCGGCAAGGGTGCTTAGTTTCTTCATCGAAATCTCCAATCATTATTAATTTTGAAAATGAACCCGGCGGGTTGCTATGAGTTACACCGCCAGATTTCAACGAAGTATCCAAGACCCGCCCCAACAGCTACCTGACCGGCACATTACAAAAATGTCAGTTTTTTGCTGTCCTCGGGCAAAATAGGCACACTACCCACTGTGGCTACATGGAGCATCTTGTGAAGATTTTGATTGTCGAAGACGAACCGAAAACGGGCGATTACCTGCGAAAAGGGTTGCGCGAGGCCGGCTTTGTGGTCGAGCTAGCGCAGAACGGTATCGATGGTTTACATTTGGCGCTTGAGGGAGACCATGACCTCGCCATCTTCGACGTGATGCTGCCAGGTATAAATGGCTGGCAGTTGCTGGACACGGTACGCCGCGCGGGCAAGACCTTCCCCGTCCTGTTTCTCACAGCCCGCGATCAGGTAGAAGACCGCATCAAGGGGCTGGGACTCGGGGCTGATGATTACCTGGTCAAGCCGTTCTCGTTTGCCGAATTGCTGGCCCGGGTTCGAACGGTATTGCGGCGCGGGCGTCCCGCGCAAGAAATGACGACCTTGCAATTTGCCGACCTCGAGCTGGACCTGATCAAACGGCGTGTCACGCGCCATGGGCAGAGAATCGGCCTGACCGCTAAGGAATTCGGGCTACTCGAACTACTGCTGCGCCGACAAGGCGAAGTACTGCCGCGGTCCTTGATTGCATCGCAGGTCTGGGACGTGAACTTCGACAGCGACACGAACGTAATCGAGGTCGCGGTTCGCAGGCTACGCGCAAAAATCGATGACGGACATGACCGCAAGTTGATTAATACTGTGCGTGGTATGGGCTACGTGATCGAATGACGAGGGTGACATGAACCTTCCCCGATTTTCGCTGACCACGCGACTAACGACTTTTTATTCGTTGGTATCGACGGCTGTTCTGTTTGGCATGGGCTTGTTGGTCACTGTACTGGTCGAACGACATTTCGAGGAAATGGACCAGCGTTTTCTAGACGATAAAATCGAGCTCGTTCTAGAGTTGAGCAAACATGCGTCGTCGAATGAAGATTTACGATTGCGGCTCACTGATGCGCTCAATCATCACGCAGATCTGCACGTCCTGGTTCGTGATGAAAAAGGGATAATCCTGTTCGTTATGCCGGACCAGCTTCCGATCGAGGAGCTGGGTGATGATCAGGTACTCGAAACCGGCGGCATGGCCAGTAAAGGCCATATTTACCGCGTTCGCTCAACCGATACTGTTAGAAATTTTTCGCCATACGGATCACTACGCGTCGTTACAGCATTTGATACGGAGAGACATGCCGGCTTTCTTAGTAGCTTTCGTCAAACACTTTGGTGGTATGGCAGCGCTGTGGCTATTCTCAGTGGCCTGCTCAGCTGGTGGGCTGCGCGTAGTGGTCTTGCTCCGCTTGGCAGGATGCGCGATCGTGCGCTGGCCGTCACCGCCAACAAGCTTGACCACCGCATGCCGGTGGAGGCCGTGCCGATCGAGATGGCCTCACTGGCGAAATCTCTAAATCAGATGTTTGAGCGGCTCGAACAAGATTTCAATCGGCTTTCAGAATTCTCGACCGACATCGCTCATGAATTGCGCACGCCAATCAGTAATCTGATGACGCAGACGCAGGTCGCCCTTGCCCAGCATCGCTGCGCCGACGAGTACCGCGATATTCTTGCCTCGAATGCCGAGGAGTTTCAGCGACTGGCGCGCACAGTATCGGAGATGCTTTTTCTGGCCAAGGCGGAGAACATACGTTCGCTACCAAATACTGAAATCATTGAGCTTGCCGATGAGGTCAAGTCGTTGCTGGATTTTTACGAGGCGCTAGCTGAGGAAACAGGAATCACTTTCCGGCTTGAGGGAGAGGGAAGAATGACGGGCGACCGACTGATGGTACGCCGCGCCTTAAGCAATTTGCTGTCGAACGCGCTGCGGCATGCCGATGCCGATAGCACGGTCAATGTAGGTATCAGATCAGTGGCAGATCAATTGACTGTAACAGTGTCCAACAAAGGCGAGCCTATCGATCCGGCAGCTATCCCTCGCTTATTCGACCGATTTTTCCGAGCTGATAGATCACGTCGTCAAATCGATGCAGAAGGTGCTGGCTTAGGCTTGCCGATTGTCGCGGCGATTATGCACGCGCACGGTGGCACTGCCAGCGTTCAATCGATTAGCCGCACAACCGCAGTCAAATTGATTTTCCCAGCAAATGCAAGGCTGGATCAGATTTGAGTCAATGCAAATTTTTCCGTTAATGTTGGCAGCTGACTGGACGCAGGATGCGCATTTTTGGAAACTGGTGATGAATAAGTTTTCAATTTTGAATTAAGAACGGTTCTATAACGTTATCCGCCAAAATGAAAAAGACTTGCCCACGGCGCCGTGGATATGTCTAGCTCCTCGAACACAAAAATTCAGACAGTCCCTGGACCGTCAACACAAAGTCTTCTAAACTGCTGGGCAGGCCTTGAGGCGGCCTCAGGTCCCGCCCCACGCGGGGCTTAATGAGATGGTCACCCTCCACCCCACGAGCGGTTACGCTATGGGGTGGTTTCATTTCAGCGGAGGCCATCATGGAAGACGTTACCCTTATTGGCATCGATTTCGGCAAGCACACCTCCCACCTGCACGCGCAGGATCGCGCCGGTCATGCGGTCTGGCGAAAGAAGTGCAACCGGTCGCAATTGATGATCCTGCTGGCCAATACACCGCCCTGTACCGTTGTCACGGAAGCCTGTGCCGGCGCGCACCAGATGGCGCGTGATCTCATTCGATTCAATCACACTGTCAAGCTGATCTCGCCACAGTTCGTGCGACCCTTCGTCAAGACCAACAAGAACGACTTCATCGACGCCGAAGCAATTTGCGAAGCCGCTTCACGGCCTTCGATGCGGTTTGTGACGCCCAAGACCGAAGCCCAGCAATGCCTGGGCGCCTGGCACCGGGTGCGCGAATCGTTGGTCTGCGACCGGGTACAAGTCACGAACCAGATCCATGCGTTTCTGATGGAATTCGGTATCAGCCTGCCCAAGGGAGCAGCCGTCATCAAGCGCCTGCCTTCCGTGCTGGCAGAACAGCGCCTGCCAGCACGGCTAGTCATCTTGCTCGAGCGCTTGCGTGATCAGTACCGGGCGCTGGACGCGCAGATTGCCGAGATCGAACGAGACCTGGCGGCGCAATTACGCGAGGACGAGTCGGGGCGCCGTTTGCTAAGTGTTCCGGGCATCGGCCCGGTGACAGCCAGCTTGCTGGCGGCGGAGATGGGCGATGGTAAGCAGTATGGCTGTGCGCGCGACTTTGCCGCTTCGCTGGGATTGGTGCCACGCCAGTACAGCACTGGCGGGCGAGCGCATCTGATGGGCATAAGCAAGCGCGGCGACAAGAACCTGAGACGCTTGCTGGTCCAATGCGCTCGCGTGTACATGCAGAATGTGGCTCGGCAGACCGGCCGGCTGGCTGATTGGGTCCGAGACCTGTTGCAGCGACGGCATTCGAATGTGGTGGCGTGCGCCGTGGCCAATAAGTTCGCCCGGATCGTGTGGGCTATGACGGCCAGGCGCGTCGATTTCGAGCGCATCGGGGAGGCCCTGCCAGCCTGAGCCCCCAAGGCGCTGACCGCTTTACTGCAGTACCGAACCACCCACCTGGTTTTGCGACCGCTGACATTGGATGACGTGAACGGCACACCGGCCTGACGGACAACCTGGCAATGCAATTGGCCATCAAGGCCGAGGGCTTTTTAAGGACCGACAGGCGCGACTCTCATCGTGGCGCAGGGGGCTTGCCCCCGCCAAGACGCCGGATAGATTTACGCAAGCCACCCCACGCCAATCAACAAAGCGCTTGCAAAAAGGAGGGTGACCATAGATTTGCTTTGGGCTCCTGACTGACTCCATATTTACCCAACCCCGAAATTCCTATCAAACCCGGTTTCGTCTGAATACCTGATGATTTTTTGTGCGAGGTATGGAACTATTTTTTCAAAAACAAGAGCTAAATTTTTTTCCTTAAAATTAGTTTTTCTACGTTTTAATTCATATGTGGCACATCTCAGGTGATGTCCGTCGGCTGTAATGCAATGATGATCATGCCAATCAGCTCCGCAGACGTCCCTGCCAAGTCCCATTGGCTAGGCACGATACAATCCACCACCCATAGCCAGACAAGCGCGATGGCAATGTACCTCCCGCAATAGGTTGCATAGGTACGGCCCGCTGCGCTTGGGTGCAGCGTCAGGAGGCAGGCGAAGAGTACCAGTGCGCCCGCAGCTGGCAGCAACAACCACAACGATTTACCTTGTTTGAGCACCAGCCACGGCAAGTAACAACCCACGATCTCGGCGACAGCCGTGAGCGCGAACAGGGCAGCAGTCTTGGTGAGCTCGATCATCATGCCCTCAATGCAGATGTTGATGGTGCGCATCCGGGAAATGCGGATGCGCGTGCGTGATGCGGTGATGCCGGTGTTGATGGCTATGGCGCGTGCCCGCAGGTACCGGCTCGTCATGCTCATGCATGTGGTGTTCGTCGCCCGCACCGTGAGCATGCGCGTGCGTGTGTTCGAGCGGCTCGTGCATATGTTCATGCACATGACGCTCGGTCAGGTGCAGTGCCACGCCCACGGCCATTAGAGTGCCGCCCAGCAGCAATGCCACGGTAACCGGCTCGTGAAGCAGTGCCAGGGCCATCAACGCGCCGAAGAAAGGTGCCACGGAGAAATAAGCGCCGGTGCGGGCAGTACCGAGATGTCGCAGAGCGACCACAAACAGCGTGAGACTGGTTCCGTAGCTAAAAAAGCCGACCAAGGCCGCGCCGAGTACAGGTGCTGCGCCCGGCCATGCTGCGCCCAAGCTTACGGCCACGACGAGGTTCGTTGCACCTGCTGCCAGCCCCTTGACCATAGCGATCCACGAAGCATCGGACAGCGCCACTTTGCGGGTGAGGTTGTTGTCGATGGCCCACGCAAGACACGCGCCCAGCACAGCTAGCGCAGGCCAAAGGCTCGCGAACTCTACCGTCCCTTCGGCGGGCCAACTCAATACCACTGCACCGGCCACGATGGCAATCATGCCCAGTGCAATGCGCCGGTCGAAGTTCTCCTTGAAGACGAACCACGCCAAGAGCGCCGTGAAGACTCCTTCTGCATTGAGCAACAATGCCGCGCCCGAGGCTGGCATAACTGTTAGACCCGTCATCAGCAACACTGGACCTGCCACTCCACCGGTGGCAACAGCTCCAGCCAGCCAGAGCCAATCGCCGCGTGCGAGTTGGGTCGTAGGCGACTGCCGTACTTGGCGCAATAACCAAAGCCCAAGACCGGAGCCTAGGTATAGCAACGCAGCCAGCAACCAGGGGCCAGCATGCTCAAGCAGCAGTTTCGCCAGCGGCGTGCCTGCGCCGAAAAGTACGGCAGCGGCCAGCGCGGCGGGGATGCCGGAGTCGTTCAATTTCATTTTCTCTTGTCCTTTATGGACTTGCGTTCAACGGAACGACCGTGCGCACCATGCACGTGTCCGGCCGCGCTGGAGCCGCCCTCGGAGCCTTGGCGAGCAAGCTCATTCAAGATGCCGCAGTGAGCAGCATCCCGTGCTTCCTGACACAAATCCCGCAGCCCTTTGAGTTGCCGCTCCAGCGAACGCAATTCTCGAATGCGGGCGGCGACATGGCCGATGTGTTCATCAAGCAAAGCATTTACCTCACCGCAGTTCTCGTTGGGCGCATCCTTGAACCGCAGGAGGACGCGGATTTCTTCGAGTGTCATGTCCAGCGACCGGCAGTGGCGGATAAATGACAGACGTTCCGCGTGTGCCTCACCGTAGATACGGTAATTGCCTTCGGTGCGCGTCGTTTCAGGCAAAAGGCCTTCGCGCTCGTAGTAGCGGATGGTTTCCACTTGCGTGCCGGTGGCCTTGGCCAGTTCACCGATTTTCATTTACTTCCCTTGACTTGATGTACTGAGGGCATCGATGACGTGCATTTTACTCTCTTGACTCTTTAGTTGCTACAGGGTTTCCAATGGACGCAACAATAGGAGCCCTCATGAACCAAAATACCAAGCTTGATGAAATTTCTGCTACATCGGAGAGTCGCGGATGTGCCAAGAATTGCTCCCCTGCCGCTGTGCAGATCCACGCACCATTAATCGACGACACGCCAACAGGTGCGACTGTGTTTCGTATTTCCAGCATGGACTGCGCCTCTGAAGAATCTGAGATTCGGCGAGCCCTAGAACCTATCACCGGCATACGTGGTTTAAGCTTTCAACTCGGCGCGCGGACACTGGCTATTGATGCCCCAGCAGACCTTGTGCTGCGAGCGCTGGAAGTGATTCGCAGGGCCGGGTTTGATCCGCAGCCGATTCAACCGCTCGGGGACGAGCCTAGCCATGCCGACAACGATGGTCATGAGCATAATTTTTCCAGTGGTATAGGGCGAATGGTCGGCGCACTAGTGTTGGCAGTGCTTGCCGAAAGCGTTTCGTTTTTTGCTCCCGACGCACTGCCTTGGAAAGTGCTGGGTATGACGGTTGCCACTATTGCCATCGGCCTTGCGGGATTGGACACCTATAAAAAGGGTTGGTTTGCGCTCAGAAACGGCAAGCTCAACATCAATGCTCTGATGACGGTTGCTGTCACCGGGGCGTTCCTCATTGGTCAATGGCCCGAAGCCGCGATGGTGATGGCGCTCTATGCGATTGCTGAACTGATCGAAGCCAAGGCGGTTGATCGTGCCCGAAACGCCATCAAGGGATTGCTGGCACTTGCACCGGATACCGCTGAAGTGCAGCAGCA
>JAIXUS010000038.1 GCA_027483445.1 Bacteroidota bacterium
AAAAATGTAACTGGAAGCTGCGCGCCGGCCCCGGGAAATGCTGCGAGCCATGCGCAGGCGGGAATTCCGAACGGCTTAGAAAGACCACAAAATCCCACGCGACCGTTTGTGTGTCTTTCTAGTCGTTTGGAAGGGCGCGGGGAAGCTTAGCATTTCCCTAGACTTTTTGCGGTACTTTTTGGTCATGCAAAAAGTGCCAAAAAACAGAGATTTTCCTATAAATAGTTTAGAATATTAAAACTGAGTGCGCTGTTAAAACGGTCAACCTATTTCAGGGAATGACAGTAGCATTCGAGCTTATCACGCTGAATATAAAGGGTATGGCGTATTGCGTATTAAGTATTTCGTTCTTTCTCGAAACACCTGAATTTATCAGTTAGATTACTGGTTGATAGGTTCGATTTGATGTCCTATCGACTTTCGTCTTTTTACTCGCAAAGCGCAGCGTACTTCGTTTCTGATCAGAATATTAGGGTTTGTCGGCTTCATGTTAATTCATCAGCTCAATTTGTCATACCCTGAAATACAACGTATCTTTTGTTTCAGTGCAGAGCATTCAAATGTCAACCTGCATCCTCTACAGATTAAGGACTAAAGACCAAGTACAGTTTCAATCACCGCTTTAAATACCGAATCAACAGCACCATCAAAGCAAAAAGAAACATAAAAATACTGATGCGGTTCATGCCATTCATAAACCGCACGCTGGAGTTTCTTTTGTAACGATCGCTGCGAAACAGGGTGCGCAAATCGAGGTAATACAGTATTTTCTTCAAAAACATAAAACAGGCGATTGAACGAATGTATGAAACACAGAGAATTCCTTTTGGTTGGATTTAGGGTAAATTCATTTCGCAAGCGCTAAACAGGACTTACTGAAAACACAGAGATTCGACTCCAAAACACCTGCAACGCGTTGTGCTCAATTGGATATGAAATGCAGTGCATATTACTCATGCTTTTGTGAGTTGGCTCTAGAAATCCTCAGCAATCAATGGCAATCGAATGTAGAATACTGTTCCTTCGCCCAGCTTGGTTTCGAACCAAACACGACCATCGGAGGTTTCAACAATGTTTTTCACTAAGGCCAAACCCAGCCCCATGCCTGCATTCTTCGTGGTAAAATTGGGGTAGAAAATCTTATCGGTTAAGTCATTAGGAATGCCGCTGCCATTGTCGCGGACCCCAATCAAACAGTGATTAGCCTCATGATTGAGCTCAATCTCGATGCGCCCTTGCCGCCCTTCAGGAATAGCTTGCACGGCATTGCGAATAAGGTTGTTAAATACGCGAAGCATCTGCTCTTTGTCGGTAAGCACCTTACACGGCCTTTGAAGGTCGCCGTGCAAGTGTATCGAAACACCGCCCTCGCCCTGGTGAAAATCGCGGGTGCTTTCGAGCAGCTCGACCATATTCACCGGCTCTTTCACCATGCGGGGCATCTTGGCAAAGTTCCCGAACTCGGTGGCGATATGGCTTAGTGTATCAATTTGCTCGATTAGATTTCGGGTAAAGCGTTCAAGCCTTTCTTCAAAACCGGGCGCCTTATCATCCCAGGCTCTGCGCAGCATTTGCGTACTGAGCTTCATGGGTGTAAGCGGATTTTTAATCTCATGCGCCACCTGCTTGGCCATTTCGCGCCATGCTGTTTCGCGCTCCGATCGGGCAAGCTTCTCCGCACTTTCGGCCAATGCATTTACCATGCGGTTGTATTCGGCAATGAGGGCCCCAATTTCATCATTTCCCTTCCAGGCGATGGCCTCATTTTCGCGGCCCAAACGCAGCTTACCCAAACGCTCCTGAATAATCCGCAAGGGCTCGGTAATGGTGTTCGACAGAAAAATAGCTGCAATAAGCACCAACACAATCAGCAACACATAAATATTTACAATGGCTACTACGAAGTTGGCAATTTCGCGGCGCAGCTCGCTCTGTCGTGCGAAATAGGGAAGATTGAGGTAACCAATTACCTTGTTGTCGGTGTTGCGCAAAGGCACGTAGGCCGAGAGATACTCGAGCTTCCCGATTTGTTCTTTGTGCACATATTCAGTGCTCCTTTCGGTTAGCAAATGATGAAAGGCTTCAGCATTCATCTTGCGACTCACCAAGCCTTCATCAAACACTTTTGGCCGCGACGATGCGAAAAGCAATCCCGAAGGGGTAAACACATTGATATCGGCGAAAAACACGTTCGCCTGGCGGGTTAAGGCGTAGGCCAAATCTTCACTTTTCGCCGGATCCAAAAAGGCATCCTTACCAATGATGTACTCCGTTTCTATCAATACCGAGTGAATCTTCTCACTTAAATTGGTGTAGTTCTTCTCGTTGTTGTTGGTGATGATGTAAAAGATGGTTCCTCCACCAATGAGCAAAAGGGCCAGGAAAAGAATCAGCACAATCGACAGCTGAATTCGCCTCTTGAACGAAAACACGCCTCCCGACCAGTCGCGGCGCAACAACCTCAATCCAAAAGGAAGAAGTGCCAACAAACCGAAAAACAACATCAGGTACGAAAAGGGCGTTAGCACGCGCAGCAGACCCGGATTAGGCAAACTAAGCACAACCAACGCATCCGACTGTGGCCTGTGAATTAAATGGTGGTAGCCTCCAATGCTAACCATGCTAAACTGTTCATTGCCAGGCAACCGGAAATCATCATCGTGCAAGCTGTAGGCAAAGGCTCCAAAATGAGAAATGAGCGCCCCTTTTGCGTAACGGGCGTAAGAGTAACGACTCATGTCGGTGTTGCTACTCACCATTTTATCGAGCAACAACTCCGGATAGCCAATTTCTTCGGGAGTGTAGCGTGAATTGAACTCAATGTACAAGGTACCCAAAAGCTCTGTATCGCGCGGGGCTTCGTCGTAAACCGGCAAGCGGGCAATGTAGCTAATGCGACCTGAGTTGTTGTCGAGAAAGAAAAAATGCTCGCTCAAGGTCATAATGCCAATCGAGTCGATTAACCGGTCGTACACCAGCGGGTCTTTCACAGTACTGGCATACAAGGCCGTCATCAGGCACTCGTCGGCCCCAAAAACGTGCACATTAATCTTATACTTTTCCCAATAGCCATTAAAGAAGAGCTGCCCCAAGTCGCGCACCGGTCCGTTGCTTTGCGTTTCAGGGCGCAGATAGCTCTTCAAGAGCGTATCGCTCAAAATTCGCTTTTCTACTTCAGGAAAGATGCTTTCGGCAATGGGGTCTTGTTCGGCAGAAATTTTAACCGCCAGAAGTTTTCGTTTTTCCAACTCGCGCTCAGCAGTGTAGCGTTGCAGAAAAACGGTGCCCACCAACGAAAACAAAGCCAATAAGCCAATGATGGCGCCGTAGCGGTATGGACTTTTCCCGGAGGCACTCAAGTACACACCCACCGGCAACAAAAAACTAAAGAGCACTATCAGCCATTCGGAATCGCCCAATAGCCAGTGCTGGATGGCCATCCACAAAAGTGCAGCAAACACATGGGTAATCAGCAATTTAAGGGCTGTAATTTCAGGCCTATTGATTTGCCGAACCACCACTATAATCCAGATAAAATAGGTGGAAAACAGCAGGCCTATCACTAAAAACGCAGCATACGAACTAGTGGTTAGGCTAAGAAAATCGTTGATATCGAGCGGAATACTGGAGTTTTGAATCAGTCCGCGCAGCAAATCAATAGTAAACCAGCCATACCCAAACAAAAAGAGTAACATGGGTAAGGTGGCTATGGCCGCATAGCGGATGACCAAGCGGGGCAGCTTTTGGTGCACCAGTAAAGCGCTGTAAAAGAGAAAGCACACATTGAGCAACAAATCGCCCAGCGAGGGCAACCAATTGGAGGCTCCATATTCGCTTGGGCTAAACAGGGCCGTAGCATAGAGCAACTCGGGCAAATTGTACCGAAAAGAAAACCAGCGCAAGGCCAGCAGAAACAGCCACCACAACAAAGAAAACCAAACCGGAAGTAAGGTGCTGAGTGCATGTCCGCCGAGAATCACAAGGGCAACACCACTCAAACCAAGGAGCAGTAATAAACTGTGCTTGGCACTTCCGGCCTCGACATCGGGAACAAACCATACGGGCGTTTTTCCTTCGCCGGCTTGGAGTTGCAGGGCACCCGTTTCGGTTTCGGCACTCAAACGGGCACCTGCCGGCAATCCCGAGCCCGGAAAAAAGCGGTCTTGCAGGTAGTCGTTTTGATAAGAATATTCCTGCCGAACCTGTGCAAGGGCCACCAAAACACAGTTTTTCACAGAAATCTTCCGGGCTAAATACCAGCCATTTTTGAGCTTCCAAAGTGCGCCATTGGGCCCTTCGCGCAGGGTGGTTAGTCCAACCGGAATGGTATTGTCGCTCCAAAACAGGAGGTTTTCTGTATCGTACCGAAACACCCCGATTCCGGCATTGGTCGCAGCCTGGTTGAGTACTGCCGGATATGCCTTCAAGTCGGAAAAAGAGGCGCAGGGCTGTGTGGAGAAGATGCGGAGAAAAGAGTCGGCCGTGGCTTCGCGTTGCTGAAGAAACGCTTGCAAGGTGTTCAGCTGTAAGTTAGGCTCCTGCAATCCTGAGCTTACCCGATACTGCCATGAAGCCCAGCCCGAAAGTAGAACTCCAAGCGCCAGCAACAGCCATCCCCAAAAAATTGACTTTTTCAGCACAAGCACAAATGTAGTGAAGCCTGTCACTCGGCCAAGTGAAGAGTCTGTAAGGAAAAAAGCCCAAGCTTCGACAAACCGGCCATCAATCCATTATCTTTCCCCTCAAAACCAACGCATGAAACGAGCATTTCTTCAGGTACTTTTTGGGCTGATATGCACGTGTTGTCATCCCGCTTTACGCGGCCAAACCTTCATTCAAGGTGTAATTCAAGATTCTGTTACGCGGCACCCTGTAGCCTTTGCGGTGGTAGCCACGCCGGGCGATTTACGGTCGGGAGTGATGACCGATATCGACGGACAGTTTCAGATTTCGGTTCCGGCTTTACCGGCCCAACTCCAAATTAGCATCATTGGCTACAAGCGTAAAACACTAACAGTCAGCACAAAAAATATCAGGATTACACTGGAACCCGTTTCCACGGGGCTTAAGGAGGTAACCATAGTTGCGGGTGAGAATCCAGCCCACAGAATTGTGCGCAACACCTTCAAAAACCGCGATATGCATGATCCGTTGCGCCAGTCGGAATGGTCGTGCAGCATGTACCAGAAAATGCTGCTCACCGGTACGCCAGATTCGACGTGGAAAGCCAAAAGTGTAGACGATAGTCTTGACAACCGATCGGCCGACAGCCTTTTTCAACGGCAGCATTTGTTTATGATTGAAACTGCTTCCGACAAGTATTTCAGGAATGGGAAGGAAAAGGAAGTGGTGCGCGGATCGCGGGTTTCGGGACTGAAAGACCCTTCGATGCTGCTGTTGGCGCTTCGGTTCCAGCCTTTTTCGTGTTATGGAAGCATGCTCAACATTTCGGGCATCGACTACGTGAACCCGATTAACCGAAACAGTGAGGATTTGTACCGTTTTTCGTTGGAAGACACCTTGTTTTCGGGCTCCGACACAACCTACATTATTGCCTTTGAGCCTCGTAAAGGAAAGATTTTCAGCAGCTTGAAGGGAATGATGCACATTTCGGCTCCCGATTTTGCCGTTCAGCGATTCAGTGCGGCTCCTGCCAACGAGCAAACCGGTGGCAATTCGTTGAAAATCAGGCAGGCTTACGAGAAGCTACCATCCGGAAAGTGGTTCCCCACACAAATGAACACCTGGCTGGAATTCTCGACGGCCAATATTGGGAGCTTTAGAACAACGGGCGAAATCAAAACATACATTTCAAATGCACGGTTCAACCCCGATTTAAGCCGCGTGAAATTTGATGAAGTAATTATGGAGCTTGAGCCTGAGGCGCCTAACAAAAAGGAGCCATTTTGGGATTCAGTTCGGGTTGAGCTGCTCGACAGTCGGGAGAGAAACACCTACCAAACCATCGACAGTATAGGTGAAAAGATGCAATTCGACCGGAGAATAAAAGCCTTGGAAAGCCTTGTAAATATGCGGGTTCCAGTAAAGTGGGTAGACATTGACCTAACCAGAGTTTTGCGTTTCAACGACCATGAAGGCTGGCGTTTGGGAATGGGGCTTTACACCAACAATCGCCTTTCGCGGGCCTTTAGCATTGGTGGATTTTTCGGGTACGGCTTTACCGATAAGGCTTGGAAATACGGGGCAGATGGAACCATTCACCTCAAGCAACGCGATGAGTTTTATTTACGGTTTGGCTGGTCGGAAGACGTGTATGAGTCGGGAGGGACTTCGTGGGTTTCGAAATACCGGTACGACCGTAGCGACCAACTCAGAAACCTGCTCGTTCGTTGGATGGATCGTGAGGAACGCACGCGAGTGAGCCTTCACAGACGAATGACCAGGAGTTTGCGCGCGGAAGCCTTTGGTGGAACAACTCATTTGCAGCCACAATATGATTACCGTTTTGGGGCTTTGGAACCTCAAACCCGTTTCAGCTGGACCGAAGCCGGAGTTGCGCTTACGTGGGTTCCCGGTGAGGAATTTTACCAGGCGGGCGGCATTCGGTTGAACATCAGCCGCAAATACCCAGAGCTGCGCTTGCAATACACCAACGGAACGGGACTTTCAGAAGGTTCTGAAAATTACCAGCGCCTTGAGCTTCAGTTCGACTGGAAGCGAAACTGGAAAAGGGCGGGCTCCAGCTTTTTACGCCTGCACGGCGGATGGCTTGAAGGCGACCTTCCTTATGGCCGGTTATTCACAGCACGAAGCAACCTAAACAACTCAGAAACAATTCGTTTGGCATCGGGAAACAGCTTTGAAACCTTGGTGATGAATGCCTTATTGAGCGATCGATTTGTTTCGGCTTTCTTTCTCCACGACTTTGGCCCCTTCTTTAAAATCGTCGATTTCAAACCCTCCTTTGCGGTAGCCCTGAATGCACTTGTTGGAGATTTACGTCGCCCTGAATTGCATCAACAAATCGACTTTTCTGTGCCCCGAAGTGGATTTTTTGAAGCCGGTTTCTTAATCAATAATCTGCTCGTTTTGCAGTCGTCGGCTACAGGCTATGGAATCGGCGGTTTTTACCGCTTTGGCGCTTATGCCGACAGCGATTGGAAACGCAACTTTGTATTTAAAATCACACTCAGCTTGCCTTTCTAAGGCGAAACTCACCATTTAACGATTGAAAATACCGGATTAAACTACTATTCCGGCCAAATCTCTAGTGCTCTATAATTTTAATCTTCTTATGTGGCGCAATTAAACAGTCGATATTATATTTGCGGCCAATATTTGAATAAATGAAAAACACTTTTACAGCACTGTTTCTTTTGGTGCAAATAATTTTAAATGGGCAAACTCCAAGTTACAAAATGGGAGAGCAGATTGGTTTAACAGAAATCGCACCCGCCAAAATACTTGGAGAGTACAAAGATCAATATCTGATGATTGGACAAGCCAGCTTCAGCCTGGCCACCATGTCGGATCCAACAGCACTCACGCTGAAGCAGTACAATATTGCCTATTTCAATAAAACAACGCTTAAGCTCGAGAAATCGCTGCCTTTTGCCGACTTTGTGGGTGAAGGCACTGCCCGTGCAAAAACGCCTTCTTTCGAAGATGCTTTCTTTACCGGTGATACCCTTCAGCTGATTACTTCCACCTGGGACAAAGAAACCAAAGAGTATTTGGTGCACGGTTGGGCTTTAGATCCACTCACCCTAAAACCCCATGTGTCGGAAGCCAAATTGCTAGCTCGCATTCCAACAGAGCGTAAAAACTCCTTGAAATGGTTATCTGTAAACTACCTCGATAATATTAAGCGCATCGGGATTGGTTATTTGTCTTACGAGCGAAAAACCGAAAACTCGAATATCACACTGCAACTGTTCGACACCAAGCTCAAGGAAATTTCCAAGGCCAGTTTGCAAATGAGCGATACCAAGCGAGGAACTGGAATTGGCCGCATTGCAGCAGACTCCCGTGGAAATGTTGGGATAGTTTATTTCGTTTCCGACAAGAAAAACGCAGGCTCCGACGATGATATTTGGGCTCGTGTGGCCATCTACCGCAATGGTTCAGACCAGGTGCAGGAAGTGGATGTCGCGCTCGAAGCCGGAAACCCCATCAATGGAGAACTGTTTCTCGAAAACGACAAATTCTTCCTGGCCGGAAATTATGCCTTCATGGTCGATGAGAAGACGAACAAAGTGTTCAACGGCGGTTCCTACATTGCCCAAATTGATCCCGTGAAAGGAGAAGTGATTAAAGTTCAGGAATTGGAACTCACCGACAACCAAAAGCTGGGCTTGGAGGCCAGCGATATTGATATGATGCAATATCATCGTGAGCATTACTTTCACATGTCCAGAATGAGGCCTGAATTCAGATATACCGATGCGATGGGAAACATGACGCTGGTTTCGGCCTCCACATACGAAGTATGGAAAAGTTCAGGTGGGCGATCGACAAACAATTATTACAACAACAGCCGTATTGTAACCCGATATAAACCCGACGCGACCATTGCCTGGCAGGTGATGGTACCTCGCTCGGCCTGGTTGGCCCAGCTCAATTATGCCTTATCGCCGGCCATCACCATGATTGATGGAAAACTGCACATCTTGTTCAACGACCACGAAGACAACATCGAGCCGATTGCCTTGATGCAATCCGGTAAGAAACTAGATGGTAAATCAAGCTCGAAGTCGAAGCCATCATCGGGAAAAGCCAAAGTACAGCCTCCAACCGACAGCGACCAGATGGCCGAACTGAAAAAATGGAACCTCGGTTCAGCCGCACTTCGCCATACGGTGATCGATGCACAAGGCCTTTGGAGTGTAGACTGGATGCGCCCGGAAGGCAAAGCCGATGACGATGACTCGAAACTCCCAGCCATTGAAGGAAGAACAGTGTATGTAAGCCAAAGCAACGGCAAAGAGGTGCTTATTGGGGCATTTACCAAATATGGGGCCCTGGGCTTCAGAAAATGGGCCATGACGAAGTTTACGTTTTAAGCTTTTCCTGAAATACTGCATGAAGAAAGCCGGGTTTTCCGGCTTTCTTCATTTTACCTGGACATTTAGCACAAGGCAAGACCATTGTTGACGTTATTGGAGCTAAGTTCGTATCGATGAATCTTCGCGTGTTGATTTTTGTCTGCTTTATAGCATTAAGGCCTTTTGCGCCTCATTGCTTTGCCCAAAGCATCCAACTCAATCCCCCGAATATCGATTTTGGGCTCGTGGAGCAAGCCGGCTCGCTCAAGGCCGAAGTAATCGTGTCGAACACCGGCAATCAGCGGCTTTTTCTGATGCGCGCCGAAACAGAGCCGAACTTCGAAGTATTTGTTAGCAAAAAAACCTTACAGCCCGGCGATACCGCGCTTTTGAGGATAACCTACCGCCCTAAACTTCCGGGCAGCTTCTCCTCCACCCTTCGAATCCTGCACAATCAAAGCGAAAAACCACTGGCGGTAAGTGTAAATGGACGAATAAACAGCCTTCTACCCGACATACTCACCAACTGCGTATCCTTTAGCCCCAAAACAAACGTAACAACGCAACTCATCCAGGACAGAGCCGCGTTCAATGCCAATTTTATTGATGCCCGAACCGGCGAAAAAGTAAACGAGGCCTCCATCCTTTTCGTGTCGAAAACTAGCAACCGAAAACAGGAATTCACCACTGCCAACAGCCTGTTGCAGGTCGATTTGCCACTCGGCCCATACGCCCTGATTGTTAGCGCACCTGGATACGAAACACAAACTACCGATCTCAATATGAGCCTGTTGTTGGCCAATAGAACCTTCGCGTTGATTCCCAACCCGCCTAAACCCGCTCCCGTACGCGATTCAGTTTTAGTAGTTGGCCCGGTTAGCCCGCCATCGAGCACCGAAACACTCGACCCTGCGCTTTACAAGCCCAACCACATTGTCTTCCTGATCGATCTTTCCGGCTCCATGAAGGCACCCAACAAGCTGCCCCTGCTTAAAACCGCCATTGCGCAAATGCTCAAACCCATTCGGCCAATCGATAAGATCAGCATCGTAACCTATGCCGAAACGGTAAGGGTACTCTTGCCACCTACCACAGGCGCCGACAAAACGGCCATACTGAGGCAGTTAGATTCATTACAAGCTGGCGGACTCACCGCGGGTTCCGAAGGGCTTGAGCGCGCCTACACCCTCGCTTCAGAGTCGTGGATTGATGGCGGAAACAACCAAGTCATCCTCGCCACCGACGGCGTTTTCCGCCTCAACAAAGCGGATCGGAAACGAGTGGCACGGGCCGGACAGGAAAAAACGCCCATACTCAGTGTGGCTGCATTCGGAAACGACCTCAAAGCCCTGCAAATGCTCGAATCACTGAGTCGAGACGGCCAAGGCAGCTTCCTAAAAATCGACGCCGGCGACGATGCATCGGAAATCCTCCTCAACGAAATCCGAAAGCGCTCCCGAAAGTAATCTGGCTCTCCTGTTGAGGCTTTTGGGCGCCTGCCCTGCCAAACCCTCTCTTACACTTAAACTCCATCTGCGGGCACCGGGTTTTCCGCCTTAGTCCCGCCTCGCTTCGCCGGCGGGCGCTGCCGGCTCCAACCCCTGGCGCAGACAATGCCGTTCAGTTTGTGAAACAAATATTTGGATATTGATTTATTACTTCTACTTTTATACAAACCTCTCAAAAAAAACCACATACCGGGTTCGACTTTTCGGTTGGATTTTAAAGTAGATTTTGACCAAATTCTAACAACAAGTAGGGCTTACTGAAAAAAGTCAGAAATTCGACAGATGCGAGCCACGAGCAACAAAGCAGATACTGCATTTCTGGCTAACGAAAAATTGAACTTCATGAATTCAGTAGTGCTTGGATTTTCAAAAGACAGATAAAAACCCTTGCATTAAGCCTCATAAAACGGAGCCCTAATAACTATATATGCGATATCTCATTTTTCTCTTTTTCCTGCTTGGCAAACTCCAATCTCAGCAATTAAATTGGGTAAATGTAATGCCCACAGAGCATGCATTCTATTTTGGACCTGCAGAAGTTGCCGTATTGTCAGATAGCGCTGTGGTTGGTTTTTTTGGATATATTGATGATGCTGAGAATGATTTTGTATTTGATTTCGATTTAGGCCCGGGAGAAGCTTTTGATCTCGCCTCACTAGTAAAATATGATAAAAATGGAAATTATGTGATGCATAAATCCTATCCAGAATTGTTCCCTGGTGATAGTATTTTAATCATGGATAAATCCCGCATGCAAGTGCTTAATCACAAAATAATTTTTACTGGTACTATTTCAGTGTGGCAAGCTGATACTGTTTCCAATGAGGATTTTGTCTTTTGCTTTGACCATCAATTAAATATTCTTTGGTCTAAACGCTTTTTGAGAAATAATTCAGGTGCACAAGGGATGGTATTTACACCGGACTCAAATTTTGTAGAGCATCGTTCGTTTTGGAATGTGCTTAATGGTGGCCATTACATAAACTTTTCAAGAGGTGTGGCCGGTGGAAGTTTAATGAACGACTCGGGACAATTTCTACAATGGTTTCCTATGCAGAAATCGCAAGGACTAACCGGTTTAGATCCTGACCAAGTTTTCGTTAATGAAAAAACATTGGCGTTGGCAACCTATTTTAGCACAAATTATTCTGTGTATGCCGATACAATTGATATTCTAAATCTTTCACTCAACCAAAATAGTTTTGTTCCGGACACTACCACCTTCGAAAATCCAACGACAGCATTGCTAATATTTTATGAAAACAGCAGCCTAAACTATCGATTTCATAGAAAATTTACAACCAATGCATCCTTAGGCTTTGGCCCCGTCAACAGAGGAATGCTATTGGATACTGCCGGTACTGTTTACTTAGCATATCAGAATTACACTGGTGCTTATAATTTATTCTCTTATTCTATTTCAGAGAATAATCGAGATACGATTGATTTAAATGAATCGAGCAATACCAGTTTGTTTCTGAAATTGGATTCAAACGGATATGTAAGGCATTGGGTGAGAACCGATCCGGGTTATCAACCGAGTTTGGGAGAAATCGCTGTGCAATCGCTTTTTTATTTAGACAAAAATAATGTACTGCAATGCATCGGAACGGGCAGAAGCAATACCGATTTCGATTGGGATGAGCAAGGTGTAAGTGTAATTTCTGGTCCCAATTCACTGTTTACACCCGCTTTTGCCAGCTATGATTCCGATTTTAACTATCTAGGGCATACCATTATCCGGCCTCAAAATGCAAACAGCTATGCCATCGTGCGTAGTTATCAAACCGATAGTTTGGGCAGAACAACCATGTACGGGGAGTTTATGGGATCAGCCAATTTCCAAATCGATACAACCCTAGCGCCAGCCATTAGGACTTATAACGGTGGTTTAGAAACTGAATTCATTGCCACTTACACAACAGTGTATCCAATCTTGATTGACACACTCAAAAGCAAAGGGTTTTGTGTAGGCGATTCATCCATTTTATTGCAGGTGCAAGCCAATGCAGGTGTGTGGGATTATGTGTGGCAAGTTAAAGTAGGCGATGTATATAAAAATATCTACAACAGCAATGCTTACAGTGGTTTACACACCGCTACACTAACAATCCACAATCCAACTCAAGATATGAATGGCCAACAATACCGCTGCTGGATTGGCCGAGGCAATGGTTGGGTGGAAGCTGGTACAGCAATCTTGTTTGAACAAAGCAATGCCAGTGCAACATTCACCGCACAATACAACGATTTTCTCAATGTCACCTTGCAAGCCAATGAACAAGGCCCTTTTCAAAACACCTGGATTTTGGGCGATGGTACAACAATCACCAATCAATTGACTGTTAACCACACCTATCAGAGTCCGGGTCAATTTGAGGTCATACACATCATCTCATCAGCCTGCGGAGCAGATACTTCATCTCAAAATATACTCATTCAACCAGTTTCAGTAGAACCTATTGTTAATAATGATGCCTGGTTTGTTCACCAGCAAGGTAGTGTGCTCATTATTAACTCAAACAATCAAACCCAAGAATTAGTGGAGATTTACAGTTTAGATGGCAGATTAATCCATCAGGAAAAGATGTATTCCAATTCTTTAGCTGTGCCGACGCAAAATTTAAGCAGAGGAATTTATTTGGTGAAGCTCGGGAATAGTGCTAAGAAAGCTGTAGTTCATTAGGACTTCAGAAATGCATCGGATGTAAACCGATAAACCCTACACTTTAGTCTGCATAACTATTTTTAAACCCTGTAGTGTAAACGCATTGAATATGCTTCAATAAAAAAGCGCGCATTGGAGGGGAATCGTGTGTTTAGACCATTCGCTCCAAAGTGCATTGCTTCAACCGGTGCAGCAATTCGGGATCGGCTTCCAGAGCATTGCCAACCACCACCATATCGGCGCCGGCATCCATTGCCAAGGCCATTTTTTCGGGCGAATCGATGCCTCCACCCACAATCAGCGGAATACGAATGGCCATTTTTACCGCATGAATCATCTCCGGTGGCACCGGCCAACGGGCGCCACTGCCGGCCTCAAGATAAACCAATTGCATACCCAGCAATTCCGCTGCAAGCGCGGTAGATGCGGCTACCTCGGCTTTATCGCGCGGAATTGGCTGCGTTTGACTCATATAGGCTACCGTTGTCACCTTGCCACTTTCGATAAGCATATACCCTGTGGGTAGAATTTCCAAACCCGACTGACGTAAACTCCGCGCGGCAGCTACATGTTTGCCAATCAACAATTCAGGATTACGGCCACTGATTAAGCTGAGCAGCAGCAGCGCATCGGCCTGTGGATCGACCTGCGTTTCATGTCCGGGGAATATAGCCACCGGCAAATGTGGAAGAGTGGCGCGCAACTCGGCAACTACGCTTTGCAGCTCATTCAGTCCTGAGGTAGAACCACCCACCAAAAATAAATCGGGTGGCGATTGTATGGCCACCTGCAGCAAGTGGCGTAAACGATTCAGACTCAGCTTTCCGGGATCAATCAATGTAGCCAGCAAAGGTCGGCGTTCGGCAGCAGCCTGGCGTATCAGAGGGAGAACAGCTTGCATGGGCCAAAAGTAAACAAGCTTAGTCGGGATGCAAGCGGCTCATTCAAACGGCTCATAGAGGAGGCCTTACGCTTGGTTGATGAAGGCCACTAAGGTTATCGCATTGTTTGGATGCTTCTTACATCCCGCGGAGCGAGACCAAACGCCCTGCACAATAACTCACTGTATTAATTATCAGTTGATTATGGGGACTTCCTGCCACTTCCTATTCCAATGCATGCAATGATCCTTACACCTGTTAGAATGCGCTGAAAGCCAGAAAAATAGAGGCGTTTGGCCGATATAGCTTTGTAACGGGAAGAATATGTCCAAACGAGAACAGATGCAAAACGCCTACGCCAAATAAAATCCAAGCCTCATTATGAACCGCAGGTGGAATTGGTTAATTGTGTGGATATTGCTGTTGAGCGGCATCGGGAAGATGCATGCCCAACTCACCACACAGGGGAATACGGTAGTTTCGGCCAATGCATTGGTGAATAACATCATTGGTACCGGAGTGACCTTCTCTAACGCAACGTATACCGGTCGCCCAGTGGCTGTAGGTACGTTTAACGGGGCAGCATCGAACATAGGGCTTAATTCCGGGGTCATCATTACTTCCGGGCATATCAATGTGGCGCCGGGGCCAAACAACAACGGTGGTGCTACATTTTCAAACAACGGCCCCAATATTCCCGAGCTCGAAACATTGGCTCAATCGACCACTTTCGACGGGGCCATCCTCGAATTTGACTTCGTTCCGCAAAGCGACTTTGTAAGTTTCCGGTATGTGTTTGCCTCCGAAGAATACAACGAATATGTGTGTTCGGAATTCAACGATGCCTTCGCGTTTTTCATTAGCGGTCCGGGCATTACCGGCACCGAAAACCTGGCCGTAGTGCCATCCACCACCACTCCGGTAACCATTAACACGATTAACAACGGTTCGGTTGGAGCGCTAGGCTCGATTACCAACTCGCCTTGTGTATTGGGCAACTCCATGTATTTTGTGGGGAACACCTTAAACACCGTGCAGTATGATGGCTGGACGACTGTTCTCACCGCTCAGCGTACCGTGATTCCTTGCCAGACTTACCACATTCGGATGATGATTGCGGATGGGGCAGACGACATTTTCGACTCGGCTGTATTTCTGGAGGAGAACTCGTTTAGCTCCGATGTATTCAACATTAGCGTAAGCACGTTTTTCAACGATTCTACCATTTACGAGGGTTGTACAAGTGCTGAGGTTACCTTTAGCCGCCCAGATGCCGATCCTGTTCCGCTTACCATTAACTATACTGTAGGAGGAACGGCAACTATGGGTACTGATTTCACCCCGCTGCCAGGCTCTATTACCATCCCCGCAGGGCAAACCACCGCTTCGGTAACCATCAATGGCTTTGCTGATGGCGTGAATGAAGGAACAGAAACCATCATTCTGAATGCAATTACTCCTTGCGGCAACATTCCTCAAATTATCTTTTTAAGTGAGAAGCCCACGGTGGTTGTCGATGCGCCCGACGGGGCCATTTGCAATGGGGCCGGTCCGGTTACCTTAACGGCTACGGCCAGCGGAGGTATTCAACCGTATACATACGCCTGGGACAATGGCTCCACCTCAAATAGCATCATTGTAAACCCCTCCACCACCACATCATACACTGTAATTGCCACCGACTTTTGCGGCACAACGGCCATGGATCAACCGGTGGTGAATATTGCTGATGTGCCTACAGCTTCGATCAATGCACCTCCATTTGTGTGCAGCGGCGTGGGCGTTCCGGTAAATTATACGGGCACCGCAGCGCCTTCGGCAACCTATATTTGGGATTTTGATGATGCCTCCTCCGTAAGCTCGGGTTCGGATCAGGGGCCGTACACGGTGGTTTATGACTCTTCGGGGCTGAAAACCATTACTTTACAAGTTATCGAAAACGGTTGCGCCTCTAATGTGGTGAGCACACAGGTGATGGTGAACCCTACGCCAACCGCCGATTTTGTGGTTGACCCTATTGCCTGTGCCGGACAAACCGTTACGATCACTTATACCGGAACAGGAACTGATGGCGGCGGCTACGGTTGGGGCTTCCCCGGCGGGGTAATCATCACCGGTGGCCGAAGAGGTCCTTTTGAAATTCGTTGGGACTCTGTTGGTGTTTTCGGCGTTACCCTAACGGTAACAGAGAATGGATGTACATCGCCCGGCAACGAGGTTTTTGTGAATGTACAGCCAACGCCAACCTCCACATTTAGCGTAGAAACTCCGGTTTGTGTCGGAGAGCCATCCACCATTACCTACAATGGCACTGCCTCATCAACGGCAACCTACAACTGGAATTTTGCCGGCGGAACCATCCAAAGTGGCAGCGGTGCCGGACCTTATGAAATTGTTTGGAGTACTCCCGGAACCAAAACATTGTTTCTCTCGGTGACCGAGAACGGGTGTACCTCGAATATCACCTCCATGCAGGTGGTGGTGAATGGAATTCCGCAGGCCAATTTTACCGTCGCATCGCCGGTTTGCGCAGGGGTACCCACCACTGCAACTTATACTGGGAACGCGAACAACAACGCCACCTACAACTGGAACTTCGGATCGGCCAATGTGCAGTCGGGAAGCGGGCAAGGCCCATACACCTTGAGCTGGCCGAATGCCGGAACGTATCCTGTTTCATTGCAGGTTACCCGCAATGGCTGCACTTCGCCGCCATTTACGGCCAATGTAACTGTGTTTGCGATACCTACGGCTCCATTTACGGTCGAATCGCCGGTTTGTGTGGGCGAAAGCTCAACCATTAACTACACCGGCGGCCTCGGACAGGGAGCCACATTCACCTGGGACTTCTCGGGTGGCCAAATCTTATCGGGACTTGGCGGCGGGCCTTACGAGATTTACTGGGACAACCCCGGCACGAAGCAAATCAGCTTGAGTGTAACCTCGCCCGATGGCTGTCCGTCGCCCCCAACCTTGGTACCGGTTATTGTAAACCCAACGCCTACCTCAACATTTACTGCCGAAACCCCAATCTGTTTGAACGAGACATCGACCATTAACTACACGGGAAGTGGTAATCCGGGGGCCCAATACAACTGGGACTTTAATGGTGGTATTGTTCAAAGTGGCGGAGGACAAGGGCCTTATGAAATTCAATGGAACACGCCTGGCATCAAAACCATTACCATTCAGGTTACGGAAAATGGCTGCGTGTCGCCGCCTACTACCCAACAGGTTAATGTGCAGCCACTGCCTACAGGCTTCTTTACAGCAGCCAGTCCGGTTTGTGCCTTTTCTACCACCACCATCGTGTATTCGGGCAACGCCCAACCCAACGCCATTTTCCTGTGGGACTTCGACAACGGCGTGATTACTTCAGGAGCGGGCGCAGGCCCTATTCAGGTGTACTGGGAAACGCCAGGCCCCAAAAACATCCGGCTACGTGTGCAGGAAAATGGTTGTGAGTCGATAGAAGAAGTAAATGTGGTATTGGTAAACCCTATTCCACAAAACAGTTTTACGGCGAGCAGTCCGGTGTGTATCGGGGAGCCATCCACCATTGTGTACACCGGCGATGCCTTGCCTAATGCCGCATATACCTGGACCTTCGATGGAGGCACGGTGCTTTCGGGAGCCGGCGATGGACCATTTTTAGTGCAATGGGACACACCCGGGCCTAAAACCATAACCCTTGACTTAAGCCAATTTGGCTGCCCCAGCCCACAAAGCACCCAAACTGTTCAGGTGAATCCAATCCCAACTTCGCCTTTCGTTACTACGGGGCCTGTTTGCGTGGGAAGTCCTTCTACGGTAACCTATACCGGAAGTGCCGGAGCCTTGGGTAGCTACAGCTGGAACTTCGATGGCGGTATCATCCAATCGGGTTCCGGAAATGGTCCATTTCAGGTAATCTGGAACACTCCGGGCATTAAGAACTTAACACTCAGCGTAATTGAGAATGGTTGCGCTTCGCTGCCCAGCAACGGGACGGTTGAAGTGATTCCTTTCCCAACCTCAACCTTTACGGCCAACCCATTGGCCTGCGAGGGCTACAGCACCACGGTAACCTTTACCGGCTCGGCCTTACCCACGGCTACCTTCGACTGGAACTTCGATGGGGCCCAGGTGATTTCAGGCTCCGGGGCTGGGCCATACCAAATTACGTGGCCGGTAGCCGGTCCCAAAACGCTTACCTTAACTGTTGATCAGCAGGGCTGTCCATCGCCCGAAAGCCAGGTGCTGATTAACGTAGCGCCTACACCCGAAGCTTATGCAGGCGAAGATCAGATGGTTTGCCCCGGCGACACCTTTACGCTTGGCGGTTTGAGCTCACCCGGTTACGCTTATTCCTGGGTGCCTTCAGCCGACATGCTCAACGGCACCGTTTCCAATCCACAAGTGGTTTTGGAGAACATGACCGATGAAATTCAGTCTATCCAATTTGTACTCACCACAACCTTAGGAAACTGCTCGGCGCTCGATACTGTGGTGGTTTTGGTTCGACCAATGCCACAAGCGGCCTTTAATGCGCCTGAAGGCTTGTGTTTAGATGGAAATTCGACCGACTTTGATTTGGTGGGCAACTTCTCGCATACGGCTGCGATTAACTGGTCGTTCGGGCAGTTTGCCAGTCCGCAAAACTCAACCGAGGAAGACCCTCAAAACGTGAGTTTTTTAACCACCGGCGTGCATTACATCACCGTAACGGTGGAGGACGATGGCTGCAATAGCCCGGTTTATACCGATTCGATTGAGATTTACGCCATGCCGATTGCCAGCTTTAATGGCAGCAACCTTGAGGGCTGTCCGCCGTTGAGACCTGAGTTCTTCAATTTCAGCTCCGACATGGATTTGGATTACAACTGGGACATGGGCGATGGCGGAAGCTACACCAGCTTCTTGCCAATTCACAGCTATCAGGAGAGTGGCCAGTACACGGTTACCTTAACAGTTACAACCGCACAGGGCTGTTCGGCAAGCTATTCGGCCCACTCGATGGTGAATATTTACCCGGAGCCACAGGCCGGGTTTAGCGTGAATCCTGAGGTGCTGACTACGGCGCATCCTTTGGCACAAATCACCGACGAGTCGAGTGGAGCCATCACCTGGGAGTACAATTTAGGCGACGGAACCCTGAGTTATGAGCGGAATCCTGAGCACTTGTACCTCACGCCATCCGATTACACCTTAACGCAGCGGGTAACCAACCAATTTGGTTGCTCCGATACGGCGGTTTATCAGCTCAAGGTGGAGCCGATTATGACATTCTACATACCCAATGCCTTCACGCCGGACGGCGATGGAACCAATGAAATTTTCAAGTGCTACGGCTTAAACATTGAGGATTTCCGCATGGAGATTTACAACCGCTGGGGCGAGATGGTTTTTGAGTCGAACGACATTGACTATGGTTGGAATGGTCGTTTATTTAACCAGGACGACCGACCGATGTCGCAGATGGATGTATATGCGGTGGTGGTTTATGTGCGCGACAGTTTTGAGAATCCACCACGACGGATCGACCACCGGGTTACTTTGGTTCGCTAAGGATTTGGCAGGAAGTAGTAAATACGAGCAGCTCTCCATTGTCGAGAGAAATGCTGTTTAGAGAAAATCTTCGCTGGTATTCGTTAAAGCTAAAATTCAGGTGGAAAGGTTCGCCTGAAAGGTGTGGAAGCTCCTCAACAATCATTGATGTTTTGAATAAAAGCTGGCGTTTTCCCCATGATTTATACACCGATTCCTTGGCACCCCAAAGCAGTTGGCGGCCGAATTGCGGGTTAGAATGTGCGTCAATCATTTTCAATTCTGACTCATGAAAAACCCGTGGAGCCACTTGTATTAGCGAGGGTCGATTGGCTTCAACATCGATTCCGGGCTCGTGTTTAGAGGCAAGGTGTATTGCTAAAAATCGGTTAGAGTGACTAAACGAGATACCCACTGGAAAATCAAGCAAAAATGGCTTTCCCAGTGGATTGTAATTAAGCCTTACAGGCTGATGAAAGATCGACTCAAGCACTTGATTTCGAAGCACCGAGAGTTCATTTTTACGCTCCGCAGCGGAGGAGAAAGAAAATTTTGGAATTGCTGCAACGAAAACCCGCGAGTCATCATCCTGAAACACACAAGATGGATGTGCAGAGATTCGGTTCCAGAGAAATGGGGGAAGATTCATTTTTCGCTACGAGTGTCGCACATTTTTCTGTAAATTTGAAAGCTTTATTTGGTTTTATGAAAAAACCCTTTACTTTTCGGTCTATACAATTAGGTTTGTTGCTTTTAGCAACTGTGCTGTTTTCCGATTTGCGCGCCCAGTTTGCGGTCGACACATCGCTCAGTCCAACCGGATACATCAATAACCT
Source organism: Bacteroidota bacterium (assembly GCA_027483445.1). GTDB lineage: Bacteria > Bacteroidota > Bacteroidia > M30B66 > M30B66 > CAMCXT01. Next base: position 20,425 of record JAIXUS010000038.1, read on the forward strand.
TGTTGGTTTAGGGGTGTCTTATTCCAACGTTCAATTTCAAGGAGATGGTCAGGCGATCGGTTTCTTTACAGGAGCAGCTGCCTCACTTGGATTCAACTCGGGTATAATTTTAGCGACCGGACTTGCAGCAGAAGCGGCAGATCCATTTACATTTGGTGACATTGGAGGTTTAACCAGTATTCCTGAGCTTACCAACATTGTTCCTGTAAGCCCGAACTGTGGAGGACAGATACAAGACGGTGTAGTTCTTCAATTTGATTTCGTTCCACAATCCACCCCGGTTTCTTTTAGCTACATTTTTGCTTCAGCAGAATACCCAATGTATGTTTGCTCGCAGTTTAACGATGCATTCGCGTTTCTGATTAGCGGGCCCGGTATTGTTGGTCAGCAGAATTTGGCTTTAGTACCCGGCACCAACGACCCGATTACAATCAGTACAATCAATGACGGTAATGTGGGGGGAGCGGGCACAATTAACAATGATCCATGCATCCTTACAAACTCACAATACTACAACACCACTCCTCCGGCCGATATTAATTACGGAGGATTTACCGATGTGCTGACGGCTGTGGCCGATGTAATTCCATGCTCGACTTACACACTGAAGTTGCTTTTGGCCGATTATTGCGATGGCGGTTTAAGTTCAGCGGTTTTCCTGGAGGCTAACTCCTTTGGAGCTGCACCCATTGCGATTCAGCAAACTACTCTCAATGGCGATTCAACCACTTACGAAGGCTGTGCACCGGCAACTTTGGTATTTACGCGCCAAAACCCCGACCCTTTCGATTATGTGTTTCCTTTCACACTATCGGGAACGGCAATCAGTGGTGTAGATTATACTCCTGTGCCGCCTTCAATCACCATACCAGCGGGGCAAACTTCCGTTACACTCGACTTAAATGCAATTCCTGATGCCATTACAGAAGGCCAGGAAACCATTGAATTAAGCTATCAGACTATTTGTGGTGTTATCTCAACGATTGTTTACATCGAAGAGCCTCCAAGTATGTCAGTTACACCTGGCCCGGCGCCAACGATTTGCGATGGTCAGGGTCCGGCCACAATTACAGCTGTAGCCGGAGGTGGAGTAATGCCATTTACCTATTCATGGTCGAATGGCTTACCCAATGGGCAAACCCAAAATGTGAATCCAACAGTTACAACAACCTACACTGTCACGGCCACCGATTTTTGTGGCACTACTGCAACCGCTGATGTTACTGTAAATGTAAACGACACTCCGGATGTGCCCACATTAAGCACAATAACAGCGGTTTGTGAAAATGAAAATATCAATGTTACGGCGAGTACTTCATCACCAACGGCCACATTGGTATGGTCGGGGCCAAACGGATTTTCGCAGAATAGCGGATCGAGCATTCAGTTTAACAATGTGAATGTGAGCAATGGAGGAACGTATAGCGTTTTTGCCTCCGAATTTGGATGCAACTCTGCACCGGCTGTCTTCAATCAAATTGTAAACCCTCGCCCTGTAATCACAGCCATCAGCTCAAACTCACCGGTTTGTGAGGGAACACCGTTGAATCTCGTTGCCACAGTAACGCCCTTCAATGCTACTGTGAATTGGGCAGGGCCCAACGCCTTTAATGCAGTAGGAGCCACTCCAACTATCGCCTCCACACCCATGAATGCGGCAGGTCCTTATTCGGCATCTGCCACCCTAAACGGTTGCGATGCCTTAGTTGATCAGGTGATTGCTGTGGTGGTAAACGATTCACCGGAAGCCCCAACCGTTACGGCTCCTCAAACGATTTGTTCAGGCTTCGACCTCAACCTAAGCACAACTACCGTTGCCGATTTGTACAGTTGGAGCGGTCCGGTTGGGTTTTCGGCCAATACCCCAAACACTATTCGCCCTGCGCTCACACCGGCAATGGCTGGCGTTTACACACTGGTAGTGGTTAGCAATAACTGTCCAAGTCCTCCAACAAACGTAAACGTAGGTGTGATTGATGCTTCATTTACTCCGGTAATTGTTTCCAATAGCCCTGTTTGTGCCGGTGAAACCTTAAGCTTCAGCACGCCTGTTGTTAATGGAGCATCGTACTTCTGGAGTGGCCCCAATGGCTTCACCAGCGGAGACTTGTTTTTCGACTTTAACAATTCATCAATCGACATCGAAGGAGCCTACAACCTTTATCTGGTGATCGGACAATGTACCTCTTCTACAAATACGTCTCTTGCCGATGTGGTTCCTACACCGGTTTCAGATGCAGGTTTAGACAACGCCACCTGCTCTATGATTCCCTTGCAGATTGGTGCTGCCCCGATACCGGGTTATCAATATTCATGGTCGCCTATCGAGGGGCTTAACTTTGCCAACATCTCCAATCCAACCGTTTTGTTGAGCAATCTCGGCGGGGTAGCTGAAGAACAGGAGTTCATTGTAACTACAACATTCGACGGTTGTCAAAGTAAAGACACCATTCTGGTAACCATTAACCCACAACCGGTAGCTTTCTTTGAAACACCAGAGCCACAGTGTTTTGAAAATCATTCTTTCAATTTTGAGGGTGATGGTGTTTTCCTTACCGACAATCCCCGTTTTGTGTGGGACTTTGGTCCGCTTTCCTTGCCCGACTCTTCGGCTGAACGCAATCCAAGCGATGTGAGGTTCCCGTCAACCGGAATTCATCTTGTTCGACTCACCATTATCGATCTCGGTTGCGAATCGCTGCCATATACCGGAACAGTGAAGGTGAACGAAATGCCGGTTGCCAACTTCGAACCGAGCGATGTAGCGGTGTGCCAGCCTGCCATTATTCAGTTTAATAACCTCAGTACCGGTGATACGCCGCTTGACTACAGTTGGGACTTTGGGAATGGAAGACTGAGCAATTTGCCTGAGCCCCAAATTATGTACTCCGAAAGTGGAAACTTTGATGTTAAGCTCCGCGTGAGCACGGCGTATGGCTGTACGAATGAATACATGATTAGCGACCTAATCACCGTTAATCCGTCGCCGGTTTCAGCCTTCAATTTATTCCCCGGAACCTTGATTTCGCTTACTAGTCCGCACATTGAGCTTACCGACTTTTCTGTAAATGCCTCAGAATGCATCTATGTTATCGGCAACGATAGTGTGTTCAGCTTTAACACAGAATACACCTTTACCGATACCGGCACATACGAAATAGCGCAGATTCTGACCAATGAGTTTGGCTGCGTCGATACTTCGATGAAAACAATACGCGTAGATTTTGGATATAAGGTTTACATACCAACCTCATTTACACCGAATAATGATGGCAAGAACGACTTCTTCCGCATTTACGGAGAAGACATCTCAAGGGCAGAAATCAGAGTATTTAACCGTTGGGGTGAGTTGTTGTATACCTCATACGATTTTGAAAATGGTTGGGATGGCACCTCAAGGCTCAGCAATACTGCGGCCCCGGGTGGAGTTTACCTGTATGTGATTAATCTTGTGGATAGAAACGGCAACAAGTTCGATTACGATGGTACTGTAACCATTCTTCGATAAGCTTCCCTAATAAAAAGGGCAAGAAAGCACCCAAAAGATACCGTTCTTTTGGGTGCTTTTTCGTTGAGTCCACAGCGTATTGTTGAGCAAGAGTATTTCCTGATTGTTTTTCCTATGCCCTTAGGCAAAGCCGTGATGCCATCAGCCTTTGGCGATTAACATTAGGAATGAACCTGAACACCTCTAAACCCGCTGAAAACGATAGAATTACCCAGAGCAGCGGTACGTTTTAATAGAAATCAATCCAGTCTGATTATTCGATTTCGGTAGAAAGGGCAGCCTTTAATTCACGAAGAGCATTTTCCTTTTGAAAGAAGTGGGCCGAGACAACACCATCCATTCTGCACTCTTTGAAGAGGCGTTCATACTCATCCACAGACTGAAATCCGGCAGAGGCCAATACCGGTAAATTAGTCACTGCTCTGACTTTGCTGAAGACATCAAACACAATTTCGTGGTCGCCGCGATTGATGGCAGAAACCAGAATTTCGCCGGCGCCACGCACCTCAATCATCCGAATCCAATTGTAGAGATCAATCTCTGTTCTCGACTTGCCGCCGTTGAGATAGACCTTCCAAGAGCCAAACGTAAGCCTCGTATCCACCGCCACGAGCAGAGCTTGCTTCCCGTACTGCGTAGAAATTTTGTTCACTAAATCGGGGTAACGCACTGCAGCGGAGTTTACATAAATCCGTGGAGCTCCATACTTGAGCAAATCTTCTACATCGCGAATGGTATGGACACCTCCGCCAAAAACAAACGGAATTTGTAGGCGGGTTTTCAAATCTTTCAGAAAGCGTGGCAGATTTCTTCTTCGCTCCGAAATCGAGGTTACATCCATAAAAATTATCTCATTGGCACCGGCCGCTTCATATTCTAAAGCCTTAGCCAGAGCCTGAGTGTAATCGTTAACGTGTCGCGTATCGGCAGTGGTAGCCTGTCCGTCGGCTGTGTAGATACTAGGAATGAGGCGTTTGCCTAAAAGTGGTTCCATGAATGATTCCAAAAGTACATGGAAAACCCTTGCTTTCATCCTGATTCCCCAAAAAGCCACCTTTTGTATTACATTCGCCAAACCTTCGTGTTATGAGCTCAACAAAAACTGCAAAACATCCGGCCGGACTGCCATACCTATTCTTCACCGAAATGTGGGAACGCTTTGGTTACTACCTCATGCTCGGCATCTTCGTGTTATACATGATTGACGTTGAAAAAGGTGGGCTCGCCATTCCCGATAAAGTGTCGTACGACATCTTCGGCACCTTCATCGCCATCACTTACCTCACCCCTTTTCTTGGAGGCTTCCTGGCCGACAATAAACTCGGATATATTAAAAGTGTTTTTCTCGGAGGCACCTTGATGGGCCTGGGCTACATTGCCCTTGGAATTCCGGGCTTGCGCCACGCCGGCATTGGCCTGAGCGATCAGTTTGTGATGAGCTCCTTTTGGATTGCCATGCTGCTGATTGTGGTTGGAAATGGATTCTTTAAACCAAGCATTTCAACCCTGTTGGGCAATTTGTATTCTACACCAGAGTTCAAAGAGCGAAAAGACTGGGGCTATAACCTCTTTTACATGGGCATCAACATTGGCGCGCTGTTGGGCCCCATTTTCGCCGCTTTCATGCGCAATAAATACAATTGGTCGGCCTCATTCATCACCGCCGGAGTGGGTATGTTTATCGGACTAGTCGTATTTGCCATTGGCCTTAAGCATGTGCGCTCAGGTGAGCGAAAACCCGAAGCCGCTTCAGAGGACGGGAAAAAAGACAGCTCACTTTCGCAAGTGATGTCGTATGTGTTTTTACCGGCCATAGGCGCCGGATTGTTGGGCTGGTTCCTTCCGCAGGCCTTGTTTGGAGGCACATTGCTCGACTCCCGAAGCACCGATGCCTTCCTCTTTGCTTCCGTACCCGTAATTGTTTTTTACATTTCGCTCTGGCTGAAAGCCCGTGAAAGCGAAAAACGTCCAATTGCCGCGCTATTGGCCATTTTTGCAGTGAGTGTTGTGTTCTGGGCAGTGTTCAAACAAAATGGAACGGCCCTCACCAATTGGGGTAAATATTTTACCGACAGAGAAGTGCCTCAAGTTGTAGAAGGCGCTGCCCGCGGTCTTTACCAGGTAGAAACCATGGAATCAAAAACTGACTCTGTGGCGCTTTTCGATGAACAATACAGAGCGGTAAAAAAGGACGGGAAAGCCCAAAAAACGTTCGACCGCAACGTGTATTTCCGCAACCTGCCGCCTGAGCGAATTCCGCAGGATGGAGAGCCTGTTTATCTCATTAGTACTGAGCTGTTTCAGTCAATAAATCCATTTTGGGTGGTCTTACTCACACCACTCGTTATTGCAGCATTTGCCTGGATGCGCAGGCGGAAAAAAGAACCGACAACGCCCGGAAAAATCGCGCTCGGATTGGTGATTTCGGCCCTTTCAACGCTTGTGATGGTGGGCGCGGTATACGCCAGTAGCAACGGGGCCATGAAAGTGTCGCCCATGTGGCTGGTGGCCTGCTACGGAGTGATTACCGTAGGTGAACTTTGCCTGAGTCCGATGGGCCTCTCGTTGGTGAGCAAACTCAGTCCCCCGCGCTTTACCGCACTCATGATGGGAGGCTTCTTCCTGAGCACCTCCATCGGCAACAAAATGAGCGGCGTGCTGGCCGGCATGTGGTATGGCTACGAAAACAAAGCCTGGTTCTTCCTTGTGAACTGCCTGTTGTTGCTTGCCGCGGGTTTGATGGCCTTCATGATGCTCCGCTGGCTCAACAAAGTGATGGAAGAAAAAGGACTTCGATAGACACCCGGGTGTAAGTTGTCTATTGGGGCGCCTGCCCTGCTCAGCTTCGGGTTAGGCCTGAGCCTACGTGTAGGGCACCCCGCTTTTCGCCTTTAGTCCCGCGCGCTCCGCTTACGGGCGCTGCCGGCTTCAATCGGTGGCGCGAATAACGCAACCATTGGGGCCGCGAAGTCTTCGAGTGCTTGGGGTTTGTGGTTTACTCCAAACCGAAAACGCTGATTGTAGGGTTGGAAAAGCCTCAGCATGAGAACCGGCGAATTGGCTAAAACAGGCGCCGAAAAATTATAGCGCACTAATGCTTAACGACTTAGCCTTGCCTCTGTTATTTATAAATTGATAATCAATAATTTATACTACCTTTGCCCGTCTTAAATAAAGAATACAACGAGTAAGCCGAATGTAATTTTACATTCTCATTTCCCCGAACTATTTTTTGTCTTCGATTTTTGTCACACGGTGTGGCAGAAAATAATCCATTAATGATGTTCCTGCGAGGGAACGAAAACAACAACAATGAATAAAGGAACAGTAAAATTCTTCAACGATGCAAAAGGCTTCGGTTTTATCACGGGTGAAGATGGAGAAGAAATTTTCGTACACGTAACCGGTCTTCGTCAAGACATTCGCGAAAACGATCAGGTTACTTACGATACCGAAAGAGGTCGTAAAGGACTCAATGCTGTAAACGTGACAGTGATCAAGTAATCAGCAAATATTTAAGAAGAAGGGGCGGATCCATTGGGGTTCGCCCCTTTTTTTTGTCCAAACTTGAGGCGTACAACAGATGGCGTTTGTTTGTGTGAAGCCCGGGGCTTGCGATTTCAGATGTAATTTTTGCACTCCAATTGGGCGGTACTTTTTTCACGAGCAATTGTCGGGATTCGGGAAATACCGGGCAGTAGAAAACACAATTTGTATAACATAAACGCCCTTAAACCTGAATCTTGAGGTTAAATGAGTATTCAAATGTTAACCTGTATCCTCTAAGGACTTAAGACCAAGTACTCGATTTTTTGGGATTAGGCCCGAGAAAAAATGTCGGCAAGCATTTGGAAATGATAAATTGTATATTCGCCAAAACACCCAAACGCTAACCCAATCCATCTTTCTAAGCTTATGAGCAATAGCGATGCTTTAGACCATCCTTTGAACGGGCCTTCAAAACCCGACGACAACATTTACGACGCGGCCACTGCACCGAAAGGGCATCCGCCGGGCTTGTACTGGCTTTTTTTCGCCGAAATGTGGGAGCGCTTCTGCTACTACGGTATGCGCGGACTCCTCATTTTGTATCTGGTGAAAACCCTTGGCAAATCGGATGCTGATTCATACGCCCTCTACGGAGCTTACACAGCCCTGGTGTACGCTGTTACTGTGCTTGGGGGAAAAATTGCCGACCAGATTCTGGGTTATCGTATTGCAATCATCTTTGGCGGAATACTGATGGCCATTGGCGAATTCATGATTCTAGGCGGAAACGAGTTTTGGCTCATTTTGGGGATGGCCGTAATCATCTCCGGAAATGGGTACTTTAAGGCTAACATTTCCAGCATCGTAGGGAAGCTTTACAAAGAAGGAGACCCGCGTCGCGACTCTGGATTTACTATCTTTTACATTGGGGTGAACCTCGGGGCTTTTCTCGCCACTACTGTTGTGGCTGAGGTTGGAAACCAATATGGATACGATAAAGGCTTCTTGCTGGCCGGTATAGGTATGGTATTGGGCTCAATTATTTTCGTATTTGGCCAGAAACATTACGAAGGGCAAGGCTTGCCGCCCAATCAGGCCGACCTGCACCGACCACTCCTTGGGCCGCTTTCGAAACTGCACCTCACCATGATTGGCACACTGGCCGCTGTTCCGGTGTTTTACCTGTTGCTAACCAATTCGTCGGTAGTCGGTTATTTACTGTTGGCTACGGCCGCATACGTAATTTATACACTGGTTAGCGCCGGAATTAGCGGTGGCGCGGTGTTACGCGATCGGATGACGGTGCTCGTGCTGCTAATGTTGTTTAACATCGTGTTTTGGGCTTGCTTCGAACAGGCAGGCTCGTCGCTCACTCTCTTTGCCGACCGAAACGTGAACCGTATGTTTTTTGGCTACGAGATGGGAGCGGCAACCACTCAGTTTTTCAATCCCTTCTTCATCCTGATCTTCGGGTCTATTTTCTCGGTGCTGTGGATTTACCTCAATAAAATCGGGAAAAACCCGAATATTCCGATGAAGTTTGGACTGGGTATCATTCAGCTTGGACTGGGCTACCTGGTAATTCAGCTGGCTTTGCCATTTGTGAGCGACGATTTCCGCGTTCCGCTGTTCACATTGGCTTTGTTGTATATGCTGCACACTACCGGAGAGTTGTTTATCTCACCGATTGGTTTGTCGATGGTTACCAAGCTGGCTCCCAAGGAAATGACCGGTACAGTGATGGGCGCCTGGTTCTTATCCATTGCCGGGGCTAACTATGTGGCTGCCTTACTGGCGAAGCTTACCGGGGCCAAAGAAGGAACTGGAGCTGAGGCGGCCAGTGCGGCCGAAAGCTTTAATCAGTACGTCGACATTTACACCCAAATGGGTTTGATTACCGTGGGCATCGGATTGCTGTTGGTGCTCATTTCCAAACCTCTGAATAAAATGATGCACGGCGTTCGATAAAGATTCCCGTGAATGCAAGAAGTTAAACATCTCTGTGAGCCCTGCTTGCAGAGATGTTTTTGTTTTAGCCGTTGGTAGGCCAAAACTCCCTAACTTCCCGCTCCTAAACGAACTCAAGCTACATGAGCCAGACACTCGACAGCGATGCGCTGAACCCTCAACAGGAATACCTTGATCCTGAACTGAAAAAGATTCGTGATTTCAAAGGCCAATACCCCAAGCAACTCTGGGCCTTGTTTTTCTCCGAGATGTGGGAACGCTTCTGTTTTTATGGAATGCGAGGCATGTTGTCGTTCTTCATGGTTTACCAACTTTTCATGGACAAGGAGGCGGCCAACCTGCAATATGGTGCCACGCAAGCCTGGGTATATGCCTTCACCTTTATTGGGGGCTTGTTTGCCGACAAGATTTTGGGGTTCCGGAAGTCGCTGTTTTGGGGCGGATTGCTGATGATTACCGGCTCAATTATTTTGGCCATCGACCCGCATGCCTTTTTCTTCGAGGGCTTGGCCTTTCTCATCATCGGTACCGGTTTCTTTAAGCCAAACATTTCGTCTATGGTGGGCCAGCTTTACAATCAAGGCGACCCACGCCGCGATGCCGGCTTTTCGCTCTTTTATTCGGGTATCAATATTGGGGCATTTCTTGGCGGAATTCTGATGATTGGTGTGGGTAAAGGGGAAATTGGCTCGAGCTTTATTCCTGAAGCCTCCCGGTGGAACGTTGCTTTCGGGCTTGTAGCCGTTGTGATGTTCATTAGCCTGATTACCTTCGTGTTAAACCACAAGAACTTTGGTCCAATTGGCTTACCGCCCATCGATTACAAAAAGGTACGCAGCAAGCGATGGTACGAATGGGCGGTTTATGCAGGAGCCCTGGCCTGCGCACCGTTGGTAATCCTGATGGTTTCGAACACACAGTACACCGATTACTTCATGTATTTCATTGGCCCGTTTAGCCTGGCTTATTTGGGCTTTGAAATGACCAAGCTCAGTCGGGAAGAAAATGGAAAACTCGTCGCAGCCTTGGTATTTATCGTGTTTTCGGTCGTGTTTTGGGCCATCTTCGAACAAGCCGGCGGCTCACTCAGCCTGTATGCAGCCGAACATCTTCATAAAGATTTGTTGGGTATGCCAATCGATCCGAACATGGTGAACAATTCCTCGAACTCCTTATTCGTCATCATTTTTGCCCCGCTGCTGGGATTGCTCTGGGTGTTTCTGCATAAGCGTAAACTCGAGCCCAATTCGGTGGTTAAATTCGGTATTGGGTTCCTCTTGCTGGGGGCCGGCTTCTATCTCTTTTTTACGGGTAAGTTTGCGGCAGGGCCTGATGGCATTGCGTCGTTGAATATTTTCACCCTGGCCTATTTCGTGCTTACGTTCGGAGAATTGGCGTTATCGCCCATCGGGCTATCGCTGATGACCAAGCTGGCACCGAATAAGCTTCAAGGCTTTATGATGGGCATGTGGTTCCTCGCCAGTGCTTATGGTCAGTATGTTGCAGGCCTGTTTGGTGCAGCCATCTCGCCCGACGAAAACGCAACACCACTCGAAAAGCTAAGCGTTTACTCCGACGGCTATCAGCAATTTGCCATTTATGCCATGATTGCCGGCGTGGTGATTATTGCCATCTCGCCTTTGGTGCGTAAGTTAATGGGTGAGGTGAAATAGCCTAAACCTATTGAACCTGTTGTTGGTTTTCATTAGCACATCCAATCATGAAAAGAACAATTCAAGTTTGCGTATCGCTCATTTTCTGCTTCAGCTCCGCTTTGAATGCTCAGGAAAGCATCCGTTGGATGAGCTTTACCGACGCCATGGAAGCCTCGAAAAGAGAGAAGAAAAAAGTCCTTATCGACTTCTACACCGATTGGTGTGGCTGGTGTAAAAAGATGGATGCTGCCACATTCACGCACCCTCAAGTGGTGAAATATGTGAATGAACACTTCTATGCGGTAAAGTTCAATGCCGAAAAGGAAAAACCCATTGCAGTGCGCGATACGGTATACGACATTATTCCCAATGCAGGCCGTAATGGCACCCATGGGCTGGCTGTAGCTTTGCTGAACGGAAAACTGGCCTACCCAAGCCTTGTATTTTTGGATGAAAACTTCAATCTGCTAAGCCCCTTGCCCGGATACCAGACCCCGCCGCAGCTGGAAGGCCCCATGCGGTATTTTGCCGAAAATTACTACTTAAGGCAAGCCTGGACCGAATTTCAGCAACAATTCAAAAGCAGCTTTTGACCAAATGTTATGCTGACTAAACTTCGTCCACCCAACGCCGGAAAGCCACTGTTCATTTTTTACGTTTTGGTGGTGTATGTTTTCCTGCAGTTTATGTGGTGGTCGTACTTGTTGTTTGACCTCAATCAGGAGATTTTCAGACTCAGAAATGAATTAGAACCACTGAGAGACAGCGGATTGGCTGTTGATGCTGATTTGCTAAAAGAGCAAATCAGCAAAAAGAGGCTGATGATTTTTGGGGAAGGCCTCGTATTTATGCTCTTGCTGAGTTTGGGCATTTTACAAACGCGTCGGTCATTTAAGCGAGAATACCAGGTTGCCCGCCAGCAGAAGAACTTTTTGCTCTCGGTAACCCACGAGCTTAAATCGCCGGTGGCCTCGGTGAAGCTGTTCTTGCAAACATTGGGAAAACGAGAATTGGAAAGGGAAAAACAACTTGAAATCATTGAGCGTGCAGTGGCTGAGACCAACCGGCTGGATCAGTTGATTGGCAATATGCTGATGGCTGCCCAGTTGGAGAACCATGCATTTAGCATACGCCCTGAGCCCATCGATTTAAGCGCCAGTGTTCGAGTGTTTGTTGAGCGCATCAATGAAAAGCACCCCGGTAAACGGGTACATCTGGAAGCCAAAGAGCGGGTAATTACAGAAGCAGACCCCGATGCCCTGGAATCGATCCTGTTGAACCTGACCGAGAATGCCCTCAAGTATAGTCCTGAAAACGAGCCTGTTTGGATACGTTTATCGACCGATGAAAACAAGGCCACGTTACAAGTGGCCGACCGTGGGCCAGGGGTTCCGGAAGTGGAGAAGCGGAGGATTTTCGAAAAGTTCTACCGTTCAGGAAATGAGGAAACACGGCGCCACAAGGGCACTGGGCTAGGGCTGTACATTGTTGCTATCCTCACGGCTTTGCATCAGGGCAGTTTAAGGGTGATGGAGAATCCGGGTGGAGGCAGTATTTTTGAGCTCCGATTAAAACTGAAAACACAACATGCCTGATCAAAAAATCGCCCTGCTCATCCTCGATGGTTGGGGCATTGGCAACGGAACCACTTCCGATGCTATAGCGCAAGCAAACACTCCGGTGATGGATCATTTGATGGAAACCTATCCTTGGGCAACCTTAAGTACCTCGGGACTGGACGTTGGTCTTCCCGAAGGGCAAATGGGCAATTCTGAAGTAGGGCACCTCAATATTGGTGCGGGTAGAGTTGTTTTTCAGGAATTGGTAAAGATCAACCTCAGCACACAAAACGGGCAGATGGCCTCGAACGCCACCTTGCAGGAGGCTTTTCGCTATGCCCGAGAAAATCGCAAAAAGCTCCACTTTTTTGGGTTAATTTCCGATGGATGTATTCATTCATCCGATGCCCATTTGCATCACCTCATCGACCTCGCGGAGGAAAATCAGGTACCTGAATACTACGTTCATGCCTTCACCGACGGGCGCGACACCGACCCCAAAAGCGGGATTCGCTTTTTGACTAAGCTCAATGAAAAACTGGCAGGAACCCATGGGCGCCTTGCCAGCATTGTGGGGCGTTATTATGCCATGGATCGCGATAAGCGCTGGGAAAGAGTGAAACTGGCCTACGACCTGTTGGTGCATGGCCAGGGCGAAGAATCCGATAACTTACTGCATACTGTGGAGCAACGCTATGCTGTGGGCGAAACCGACGAATTCATCAAACCCATCGTGGCCAGAGGAGTCAAGGCCAACATCGAAAACGGCGACGTGGTAATTTCGTTTAACTACCGAACCGATCGATGCCGCGAAATTACCGAAGTGCTTAGTCAGAAAGACTTTCCCGAATTCGGCATGCAGAAGCTCAACCTGTATTATGTAACCATGACGAATTACGATGACAGCTTTCGGGATGTCAAGGTTATATTTCCCAAAGAAGATATGCGCCAAACCTTGGGTGAGGTGCTAAGCCAAGAAGGAAAAACGCAGTTGCGCATTGCCGAAACCGAGAAGTACCCTCATGTTACCTTCTTTTTTTCGGGAGGGCGAGAGCTTCCATTTGAGGGTGAGGAGCGAATCATGATTCCTTCGCCGAAGGTGGCCACTTACGATTTGATGCCTGAGATGAGCGCCGAAGGCATTCGCGATGCTGTGATTGAGCACATCCGTGCGCAGCACCCCGACTTTATTTGCCTCAATTTTGCCAATCCCGATATGGTTGGACATACCGGCGTTTTTCAGGCGATTGTAAAGGCCGTTGAAACCGTTGATGCATGTTTAGGCAGCGTTTTAAAAACCCTTGAAGCTGAAGGGTATTCGGCCATTGTGATTGCCGACCATGGCAATGCCGATTTTGCCGTAAATGCTGATGGATCGCCGAATACAGCACACACCACCAATCCGGTGCCATGTGTTGTGATAGATTCGGAGGTAAAACACGTGCGTAACGGAAAGCTGGCCGACATCGCCCCTACCATTCTGCACATGTTTAAAATAAATATCCCCGCCATTATGGACGGGGATATTTTGGTGAGCTGAAACGATAATCTTTAGCGCAGCAAGGTAAGCGTGCCCTCGTAGGTATTTCGCGAGCCATTCCGGTCTACCGCTCTGATGCGGTAAAGGTAAACGCCTCCCGGAGAAACGGTTGAACTCAGGCGTGTTGTGCCATCCCAGCCGTTTTCCATATCGAAAGAAGTGTACATCAATTCTCCCCAACGGTTGTAAATTTCTATGGAGTAGTCGATGATGTCTTCGCCATAGGCGCGGAAAAAGTCGTTGTACCCGTCGTTATTGGGGGTAAATGAAGTGGGTACATACAGCTTGTAACCAATTTGCACGATAGCCTCCTTCGTGAGGGAATCCGCACAACCAAATTCATTGCGGGCAATTTGGGTAATAAGGTAGCGACCTGAGTCTGGATAGGTGATGGTAGCATTGCTGGTGAATACTGTGTCCAGACCAGGAATGGCATATACTATCTCCGAAGCATTAGTGGCGAAATTGGTAAGTTTGGAATACGGACTTACGATATCCAACAGGTTGGGCTCAAGGTTAAAAGCCGCAACAGGACTAGGAAAGAGCCTAATCATGTCGTTAAGGCGGTACTCATTAACACATCCATGAACAGTTGTGACGGTGAGCGATACTGTGTAGTTACCCGGTTCGTTGTATTGATTAATCGGGTTAAGTAGATTAGACTGGCGACCATTCCCAAAATCCCAGGCAATGGTTTTAACTTGATCTTCAGATTCTGTAAGGTTTGTAAAATTGATGATGGCAGGGGCGCAAGCTGTGTACGCTGAGGCATCAAAATTGGCCACTGGTTGAGGGTACACCTGAACAGGCAATTGAAACACGTTACTCTCACAGCCGTTTTCAGTAATGGTTAGCGTAACATTAATGAGCCCTGTTGAATTAAAGCTCACGTCCTGTGGGTCTTCAACGGTTGACTGTGGCACGGAGGCAAATGGCCCAAAACTCCAGTTGAACGTTGCATTGGCACCATACTGACCGGAGGCAAAGAAATCGAAGTTATTTCCTTCGAAACACATAGGCGCCGGGGCTTCAAAGCTGGCAATTGGTTGAGGGTCTATGGTTACCAGCACCGTGTCTTGGGTTGAACAGATTTGATCGGTGGTAGTTACAATATAGGTTTCAAACCGTTGGGCCTCCGATAAATTTGATATAGTTAGCTGGGGGTTCGATATGTTGGCGAAGTTCAGTCCTTCGGAAGGAGACCAGCTATATGTGTAACCCGGAGTAGGAGCCGAACCAATTTGAATGGGTTGATTTGAACAGGTTACGACATCAGGACCTGCGTTGGAAATTGGTGAAGGAATTACGCTGATGTCGATGGTGCCTGGGGCCGAAACACAGCCATTCTCTGTAATAATCAGAGTATAAGTGCCTGATGCAGAAACATCAACTGCGGGAACCTGTGGGTCTTCGACCACCGAAGAAAATCCATTGGGACCACTCCAGTCATAGATCGTTCCTACAATCGGAAGCGGAGAAGGGCCATTCAAATTCAGGTTTGAACCTTGGCAAATGGGAAGGTTGGCGGTAAGTACCGGCGTGGTTGGAATTGGGAAAATCTGAACTGCCGTGCTGGCAGGCAAACTCCAGCATCCATTGAGTTGAAGGCGTACACTGTAATTGCCTGAATTTGCTACCGTGGTATTGGCTATTTGCGGACTAAAGGCGTTCGACAATACTAGCCCTGCGGGGTTGGTCCATTCAAAAATGGCTCCTGCAACATCCGGGGTGTTTAATTGAAGCAAGTCGCCGGCACACAGCGGACCGTTATTGGTCGGTGTGGGCGTTGCAGGATAAGGGTTCACAACCACATCGATAGTTGCCGGTAAGCTTGGGCATGTGTTTACAGTAACCACACAACTATACTGCCCGTTGGCGTCGTCGGAAGCTCCGGTAATAGTCGGATTGATCAGGGTTGTAGAGAACGAGTTAGGGCCAGTCCAGCTGTATGTGCTACCCGGAACCCATGTGGAAGTAAAGCTGAGGTCCTCGCCTTCGCATATTGGGCTATTGCTGCTTAGAACAGGTGTAGGCGGCGTTGGAAACACGAATACGTTGGTGGTGGCTAGACTCTGACAACCATTTATGGGGTTAATAACATTGACCGTGTATGAGCCTTCCATGCTCAAATCAACATTGGTCAATACCGGATTCTGGTCTGTTGATGTAAACCCGTTGGGACCTGTCCACAAATAGTTGGCATCTTGAACAAACGTTGCCGACAAAGTAACACTTTGCCCAATACAGGCCGGGCCTGAGGTTGAAGCGGTAACCGGGCAAGATGAACATGGAACCGGTGCTACATATTGCTCTTCGACTGCGCAGGTGTTGTCGTCGGAAAACACCACCGTTAACTCGCCCGCCGAGCCATCAGATGCAAGGTTATTGAAAACGTAGTCTAAGGTAGCCGGGAATGGCGCATTTAAAATCTGAAAACCACCCAGTGAGTTGGTCAGCGTTAGTGTTCCGGTAGAAGGAGGATTGTTGATGACAATCTGGCCCGAGAGGTTGAATGTATTGGTAACCGGGTCGCAAGCACTTACAGTAACCGGAACCACCAAATCGCAAAAAATAGCGCAGTCTGTGCTACCCGCTCCGCCGGTTTGCTGGAAATTGATATCGGTTACGTTGTTCGAAAAGTTGGTAATCAAGAGCACGTAATACTCGCCTGCCTGTGCATTGGGTATATTACAGTTTTCAATGGCCGCTATAGAAAAGGAGCAGTCGACAAAATATGAACCCGCCCCCCCGGCGCAATCCTGATTAGGATCGAGCACATCGTCGCAGATACCACTCTGCCATTCAGTTTCCGTGAATGGCCCCCAGCACATGAAATCGACGTCGAAGCCTGAAGCTATCTGTATATCGATAGGGCCGGTATCCTCGATTCTCATAAAGTACCACGCCGGGTTGGGCGCAGAGAATAAACAACACACGCCTCCGGGAAACTCGGTATTTGTAACATCAGTAGCCGCAGGAAAAGTAATACCGCCCTGAACCTCCGTGCAGAAAGGCTGTGCATCGTCGCATAAGCCTGTTGGGGCTTGCACAGGAGCTTGGCAAGTAACACAACTAATATTGGCCGAAAACCCGCTATTGGTAAATGCGCCGTTTGAAGAAAACTCCAAGGTTAAGCAGCCATTAGACGCCGTTGAACTGGAAACCGGATCGGGTGCATTAAAACCAGAGAAAATCCCCAGGAGACCAGCTGCCGTTGATGGCCCATCGTAAATCTTTAATTGATCGAACTGCGTCTCAGTGGCAAACTCGTTAAATGTTAACTGAATGCACTGCCCTGGCGTTGTTGCGCAAATGGTTTGCGTTACATTCAAGTCATTGGCATAATTCCCGTTTCCACCCGGATCAACCAATGTACCTCCGCAAGTGCTTACGACATTTTGGCCTTGACCCAATGTAATTACCTGTGAATTTGCACTTTGCGCTAAACCAAAAAGCAGCGCCGCTAAAATCAGATTGAGTATTTGCTTTTTCATTCCGGAGTACTTGCGCTAAATTCTTGCTCAATTCTCTTTAATTCTCGCTCGAGTTCCTCTACTGAAAGCAAATCGATTGGCAAGCCCGGAACAGTTTGATAGTAACGTGCCCTTGTTTTTGCTTTCCGCTGCATTGTAGATACATCAATCGAATTCAAATCAATTTCGGGACAAACATCACACGGTTTTTCCCGATTGATTACATAAGAATTTCTGTAAATGAAGTTGACTTGCGCCAATTGCAGCGGAGTCATGCTTAAAATATCCGTTTCACTGTACCGAAGCTTCGCCCTTTCATCAATTTGAACGAGATTCTCAGGATTTTGAGACTTACCCACTAAGCCGGTTAGCAGCAGAGTGAGTAGGAACAGTAGTTTTTTCACAATATTCACGTCAAGGTTAACAAAAATAGAAAAATATACCCTACAAAACAGATTTGCTTGTGATTTAGGTAAACACCTGCTCAAGATGCACAACCTTCCTGAGTCGTTGCATAAGGCTAAAAATCGTTGGCTAAAGTCATCCGCGGAGCGGACAAACAAAAATGCCGCAAAACCCACTAACCATGAAAGCCCTAGCGGTTTACCACAGCTTGGTTTAGAGGTTTTTGAGGATATAATCGGTCATCATGGTGTACAAATGCAGGCGTGTGTTGCCGCCATAAATACCATGATTTTTGTCGGGGTAGAAAAATACATCAAACTGCTTGTTGGCCTTGGTGAGCGCGGTAACCATCTCTACAGCATTCTGAAAATGCACATTGTCGTCGGCCGTTCCGTGTACCAACAAATACTTGCCCTTTAACCTGGAAACATGGTTGATGGGCGAATTGTCGTCGTAGCCCGAAGCATTCTCCTGCGGCGTTTGCATAAAACGCTCAGTATAAATCGAATCGTAGAATCGCCAGTTGGTTACAGGCGCTACGGCGATGGCCATTTTAAATACATCGGCACCTTTGGTAATGCATAAAGAACTCATGTAACCACCATAGCTCCAGCCTTGTATGCCAATGCGCGAGGCCTCCACATAAGGCAAGCCTCCCAAATACTGAGCGGCTGCAATTTGGTCTTCAGTTTCGAATTTCCCCAACTGTTTGTATGTCGATTTTTTAAAGGCCTCTCCTCTATTTCCCGTTCCACGATTGTCGACCGACACTACAATGTAGCCTTTTTGCGCCAACATCTGATGCCAAAAATAATTCGCCCCTTCCCACTGGTCTTCCACCGTATTGTGGCCCGGCCCTCCATACACCGTCATAAAAACAGGGTATTTCTTTGTTGGGTCGAAGTTGGATGGCTTTATCATCCATGCATTTAACATCAAGCCCGAGGCATTGGGGATCTGGAGAAACTCCTTCTTCGACAATTCATAGCCGCTCAAGGTTTCCATGAGCTTGGCATTGTCTTGCAAGGTTCTGATTAACTTACCATTACCATCATGAAGCGAAAATTGAAGAGGCTTACTGGCTTCGCTTCGGGTGAGCAGCGCAAAGCTGAAATCACGGCTAAACTCAGCGTCGATGTGACCACCCTCCTTCACCAACGCTTTTTGCCCCTTTCCGTTGAGCTTTACCGAAAAAACAGTTCGCGACATGGGGTTTGGCCAAGCAGCCTGAAACCACAGTGTTCCTTTGCTTTCGTCGACGCCATAAACATCCGTCACATCAACGCCCGGCGCAGTAAGTACCATTTCCTTTTGGCCTTCTAAATCGATAAGCCAAACGCGATTCCAGCCATCCTTTTCACTGCTCCATAAAAACTGACGGCCATTCTTGAGGAACATCAGGTTGTCGTGAACGTCGATGTATGTATTGCTTTTTTCTTCATAGAGCAGCTTTACCGTGCCATCGCTGGGATTGGCCATCAGCAATTCGAGGTGATTTTGGTGGCGGTTTAACCGTGTAATGCACAAAGCCGAGCTATTGGCATTCCAAACCACACGCGGAGTGTATTGGTTGGGTTCGTCGCCACTTTGCATCTTTACAGTTTTACCACTTTCAATATCAAACACATAGGTTCCCACTGAGGCATTCTCCTCACCGGCTTTTGGGTATTTGTAACGGTAATCGCTGGGGTACAAACTGCCATACATAACCATGTTAAACTCCTTCACTTTACTCTCATCGAAGCGAAGCCAGGCCAGCTTTTTCCCATCGGGCGACCAGAAAAAACTCTGTTTCAGGGCAAACTCTTCTTCATACACCCAATCGCTCGCACCATTAATAATTGAATTTTGCTTCCCGTCGTTGGTTACCCGAATTTCTTTGAGGCTTGTTAAGTCCTTAATAAACAAATCGTTGTCGCGCACAAAGCCTACATACTTTCCGTCGGGCGAAAACTCGGCATACAGCTGTTTTCCGCCTGTTTTGCTCAGATAATCGGCAGTTTTATTTTCGAGGTTGATGACCACAAAATCCGACCGCGATGAATGTCTGTAAATCTGTTCCGAAGCGGTGGGAACCAAAATCAGCCGCTCATCGGCCGAAAAGGTATACTCGTCGAACTCCGGATGCTTCCCATCGGGCAGTAAGTAGTCCTCCGACGAAAACAAGGAGGCCACTTTCTGACCACTGGCATAGCTGTATTTACCAATGCTGATGCCCTTTTCAGAAAAATCCAGTGTGGTGTAATGCTTACCATCGTTCATGCTTATGCCACCTTGCACAAACTCAGGTGCAAAGGTTCGCGATGCCCATATTTCCTGAAGGTTAAGCTGTTTTTTCGCCTGCCCGTTCAAGCTTACACTAATAGCTGTGCTCAACAAGAGCAACAAGCTGCATAACTGTTTCATCGGTTTTGGTGTTAAAAGGCGACGAATTTAAGGGGAATCCTCTTGCCTTGTTTGCTATTTTTTCTCCGGCCAAGCCTGATGACCTTTCGTGGCTCATGAACAGCGCACTGCGGATAAGTTTAACAGCAAGGTCTTCCAAACACCCTTGCGAAAACCGAGCTTTGACCAATGCAATTCACGTATTGGAAGGTAGCGCTGCCTTTTGAATATCCTTTTACCATTTCGGGAAACCGAAGCAAAACCGAACAGCCCGCGTTGGTTGTCTGCTTGAGCGACCAAGGTCTGGATGGTTGGGGCGAAGCGCCGGCAATACGCTATTATCAGGTTGAGCCCGAAGCCTTAGCCGAAGCCCTCGAAGCAAAGCGTGATGTCATCGAGGCGACAGCCTTAAAACACCCACACACACTTTACGCGTTGTGGCTTGAACTCTTTGCCGAGCACCCATTCTTGGTTTGCGCTCTCGACATGGCCACCTGGGATTGGTACGGGAAAACCCAAAACCAAACCGTGGCTGCGCTGCTGGGCGCTGTGGGCAATGGTAAAACCCCGAACACCGACTATACCCTCGGAATTGATGCGCCTGCGGTTATGCTGGAAAAAATGCGCGCCCGCCCCTGGCCGGTTTACAAGGTAAAGGTTGGTTTTAATGGCGATCTCGAACTCATCGATGAACTGTTGGCCAACAGCCCGTCGCGCTTTCGGCTCGATGCCAACGGAGGCTGGTCGGAAACCGAAGCCCTCGATAAACTTCACAGGCTCGACAAACGGCGTATCGAATTTGTAGAACAGCCCATTGCTCCTGAACAAACGCAGGCCCAGCGAATGCTCTTCGAACAAAGTCCGCTGCCCTTACTGGCCGACGAAAGCTGCGTATCGGAAGCCGATGTGGACCGATGCGCCGGCTTGTTTCATGGCATTAATATTAAACTAACCAAGTGTGGTGGTATAACGCCTGCACGGCGGATGATTGAACGCGCCCGACTGCTGGGCTTGCAGGTGATGATGGGCTCGATGAATGAGTCGAGCATTGGCACATCAGCCATTGCCGCATTTGTGGGCCTACTCGACCATGTTGATATGGACGGGCCGCTCCTGTTGCGGGGCGACTATGCCAGAGGCTTGCAGCTGATGCCTCAGCAAACCATTGTGGAAGGCTCATCAGGACTGGGAATTACCGTTTACCGCGACCAATTAAGCAAATACCGTATTGAACCGAAAGGCACACGCAGTGGTTCGGTATAAGTTGAATCGACAAAACAGCGTGCATCAAGGCAAACACAAAAGCTTAACACCATGATTTCCAATACACTTAGCGAATCTTTCATCGACAACCTTGTTGCTATTTGTGGAAGCGAGCATGTTTTCACGAATGAAGAACAGCTCCAGGCCGCGGCTTCCGACGAAACCGAAGACCTTATGTTTATGCCGGCAGTGGTGGTTACACCGGCCAGTACGGCCGAAGTGAGTGCGGTGTTGAAATACTGCAACACCCATGGAATACCGGTTACCACGCGCGGCGGAGGTACCGGACTCAGCGGTGCCGCTTTGCCTGTGAAAGGTGGCGTGGTGCTGTGGATGAAACGTTTCAACCAGATTCTCGAAATCGACGAGGCCAACCTGCAGGCCCGTCTGCAGCCCGGAGTGATTACTCAGGTGTTTCAGGAAGCGGTAATTGAACGCGGACTGTTTTATCCGCCCGACCCTTCGAGCAGGGGCACGTGTTTTATCGGTGGGAATTTAGCCCACAATTCGGGCGGGCCTCGCGCTGTGAAGTATGGTGTAACCCGCGACTATGTGCTCGACCTTGAGGTAGTGCTGGCCAACGGAGAGGTGATGCGCACCGGTGCCCGGGTACTCAAAAACTCAACAGGCTACAACCTCACTCAGCTTTTTGTAGGAAGCGAAGGAACTCTCGGCGTGATCACCGAAGTGGTGTTTAAACTCATTCCATTTCCGCCGCTCAACAAGGTAATGCTTGCCCCTTTCGCCTCAGCAGAGGGGGCCTGCGCAGCGGTTTCGGCCATATTTAGAGCCGGTGTTATTCCTTCGGCCCTTGAGTTTATGGAGCGCGACGCGATTGATTGGACCTTGCGCTTTCGCAACGACATTGTGCTTGAAATTGCCGAAGAGGAAAAGGCCCATTTGCTTATCGAGGTAGATGGCTTTGATGAGCAGAGGATTATGCAGGAACTGGAACGGATTGTTCCGGTGCTGGAAGAGTTTGGTTGCCTGAACATTCACTTTGCCGAAACCGAAGCCCAAAAGGCAGCACTCTGGAAACTGCGCCGAAGCGTGGCCGAAGCGGTGAAGTCGAATTCTACCTACAAAGAAGAAGACACCGTGGTGCCTAGAGCCGCCTTGCCTGAATTGCTCCGTGGTGTTAAGGAAATTGGCGAGCGCTATGGCTTTCGTTCGGTGTGCTATGGCCATGCCGGCGATGGCAATCTGCATGTAAACATCATCCGCGGCGAGCTATCGGAAGCCGAATGGAACGGGCCCGTGATTGAGGGCATTCGCGCAATCTTTAAGCTGGTTGTATCGCTCGGAGGCGCGCTCAGCGGCGAACACGGCATTGGTTTGGTTCAACAGCCTTACATGTCGATTCAATTTCCGGAATTCCAACTCGAACTCATGCGAAAAATCAAAGCGGTATTCGATCCAAAAGGAATCCTCAATCCGGGTAAAATTACCGGATAAGCTCTATTCAGTAGGCCTTTGGGCTTGTTTTCCCAATTGAGGCCATCCCAACCCAAACCCCAAAAATCACTAAAAAACGGGATGGACTTTCGTTTCGTTTTTGCCTCCATTTGTGGTGTACTTTTTTTCACCACAATCATGAAAAACTTCTATTTACTATTGGTACTCACACTGCTTTGGGCAAAGACTCAAGGTCAGAATTCATGGGTTCAATCAGATGGCCCCAACGGTGGTACGGCCAGCTGCTTTTACCTGGATGGAGAGAACATTTGGGTAGGTACGGCCATTTCTGGTCCATTTGTTTCTACCGACAAAGGGTTAACCTGGCAGTCGCGCAACCGTGGCATTGGCATCAACAGCACCACGGCTTACAACATCAGTTCGTTTACCCGAAAAGGCTCGTTCCTTTTTGCTTCTACGTTGGGTGATGGCGTTTACCGCAGTGCCGACAATGGACTCAACTGGAGCCGGTTTGCGACCGGTTTAAGCGGAAGCTCGCTCAATGTGAGTAGGGTGCTCACTGTGGGGAATAACCTCGTGGCCATTACTCCCAGCGGGGCCTTTGTTTCGGCCAACGACGGCGTAACCTGGAACAATGTCGGAGCTACGCTTCCAAGCACCGAGTGTTTAGCCTCAATTGAGTTTGGGGGTAAAACGTATATCGGCTACTACTACAGTATGACGGGAATGCTCTACAGTACTGACGATGAGGGATTAACCTGGAACGCAGTTAACGTCCCAATGGGATCTTCAAACTGGTATTCGACTGCCCTAGCGGCTCAAGGCAACAGAGTATACGTGTGTGTAAATGGACGTGATGTTTTTTACACCGAAAACGAGGGACAAACCTACACAGCGCTGCCCGCTGCACCGGGTTCGATAGGCTACTATGCACGCCTCACGTTTAAGGGAGACACCTTATTTCTGTTGCAGCCAAACGATGGCGTTTATCGCTTCAATGCCACCAATAACACCTGGGTAACCAGTAGCATTGGGCTTCCCGATGTTTATGGCCGGGATCTTTTCCCTGCGGGTGATGGCCGTATGCTTTACACCAGCCTCAATGCCGGAATTTACCGCTCAAACACCAATGGCAATTTGTGGTCGAAATCGGATCAAGGCTTTGCCGTTACTAACGTTTACGCCTTAGCCAACCATAACAACGAAGTTTACGCAGGCACATCGATCTACTACAACACGTCTGCATTAACAACCTCAACAGGTGGTTATGGCGGCGATGGTGTGTATGCCAGCTCCAACAACGGCAAAAACTGGGAAGTTCGAAACATCGGAATTCCAATTATCTCAAGCAGTGCAGGCCTTGTTCGTCATTTACTTTCAGCGAACAACGAACTTCTTGCCGTAGCCGATTATGCCGGTATTTACAAGAGCAACGACAACGGTGCCACCTGGACCCAAAGCTCGGGAGTAACAAGCAGCTCAACCTATGGAGTGTATCAATCCATTGCCGCAGTAGGAAACTCTATTTTCTACGCAAACTACTATAATCCCAACTCGGGTGCGTTGCTTCGCTCAACAGATGGTGGACAAACCTTTCAGCAGGTAACCAACTTGCCGGTATCGGGCTCCAGTTATGGCGTGTACAATGCCGGGGGCAACAATTTGGTGTATATAGTTTACGTGGCACCACAGTACAAAATCCTTCAATCGCCCGATGGTGGTAACACCTGGTCTGAGGTGAGCACAATGCCAAGTTACCCTTATGCCTCTGCATTTCACAACGGCGTACTTTACGTTTATTCCTACAGCGGACATATATTCAGCAGCAACGACGGCGGCCTTACCTGGAGCCAGTCGGCTTACATTTCGGCTACTATTAACGACCTTGTTGGGGCTACTGTTAACGGTGCCGACTACCTTTTCGCGGCCACCCAAAGCAATGGTATCATGTATTCGACCGATGCCGGCGACAGTTGGCAGGAACCAAGCGCTGATCTTCCCACCGGCGTGGCCTCGCACGTAAAAACACTGTTGGTATCTAACGATACACTGTTGGCCGGCACCGACGGACGCGGAGTGTGGCGATTGGCGCTGAATGAGGTGTTGGGTTTCGTAACCTCAGCGCCCGGCAAGGCTCAGGTAGAAAGCCTCAAAGCCCCTATTTTCCTCTCGCCAAATCCGGCCAAAGATTTCTGCCGGCTTACCTTTGATGTAGCCCAGGAAGGCGTTTACCAAGTTGCGGTTTACGACATCAACGGGCGCGAAGTTTTGCCTACCGAGAAACTCAACCTGATGAAGGGTGAAGCCAATCTGGTTCTTTCGACCCAGCAGTTGTCGTCGGGCTTGTATGTTGTGAAAGCGCAATCGCCGGGCGGAATTTACACTGCGCGGTTTATTGTAGAATAAGTACCTCTCTCTCTTATCTCTCTCCACAGGTGAGAGACGATACTGAACGGTAAAACGGTGATTTTGGGTGAAAGGAAAATCTCCTCATTAACGGGAAATCAGTTGGGCGGCATTTGTAATGCCGCTCTCTTTTTTTTCGCCGAACAGAAAAAAGGTTTCTAAACATGACGACGAACTCAGTTGTTGATGAAGGACTGAAGCCCTTCGTACAAACCCTACCGCTTGATGAGTCGGCCTACTGCAACCCGACCATTTTCAGTGAGGTGCATAAAGTACAATCCGGCCGGCAAGGTCTCAAGATCAATCTTTGTTGGATGAGCAGGGTCAACCTGAATCATTCCAAACTGCCGAATTGTGCGTCCTTGTAAATCGCGCAACTCCACAACAGGATTGGTAAACGACTGCGGATCGATGTGAAGGGTAACATCTGAGGCAACCGGGTTTGGACTCAACATGAGTTCCTGACTCCAGAGTGTGGGCATTTCTACCACACGCACGCCCGAATACATGCTCTTACCATCGAAATCGACCTGACGTAAACGGTAGTAAGAAACACCGCTCATCGGAGTGTTGTCGAAAGTGCGGTAAGAAAGCACGCTGTTGCTGTTCCCGGCTCCCGAAACACGGGTCACTTCTTCAAAGTTAATCGCATCGGTGCTCACTTCAATGCTGAAATACTCGTTGTTTGTCTCTGAAAGTGTGGTCCATTCGAGAAGCACTTTGTCGTCGGAACGGTTTGCCGAGAAGTTGAGCAAGTTAACCGGAAGTGGGTTTTCGGTGGTGCTTGAGCCCAGTGTAAATGGACTGAAGCTGCTAATTGCACCTGAAGAAACAATGCTTCCTGTAGTTGTGCTTCCGCTGGTACCACCATTGCCATGGTCGCGCCACGTACTGCCATCCCAACGGCACACCCTTAAATCGCCCAAATTGGTTACGCCACAGCTGGTGGTATTCCACGTGAGGGTTACAGAAACCGACGATGTTCCGGCATTGCGGTCGAGCAGCCAGTATTCGCAGCGGCTCAAGTGGTCGATGCTTGCATCTTTAGAAGCGTGGGTGTACAAGGCATCAGAATCGGCAAAGAAGAAGTTGGCCGTAAACTGGCTTCCAACCGTGGAGGGCGCTGAGATTGAAATGGGTCTGTAAACGCTGCTTCGGCCAATGGGGAACGTGAAGGCATCGTCGCCTTCTTTACGCACCGGTCCGGAAACAAAGCTACTGTTTGAAGCTCCGGTAACCGTAGCATTATCGAGTAATGACAATATATTAGTATTGCTTGACGCGATGTTTCTTGAGGTAAGTGTAAGATTACCGGTTATCGAAACCGGAACAGCAAGCGTTACCCTGTTGGCCGATTTATTAATGGTCATATTCCCAAACACCGGTGGCGTTGAGGCATCACCTTCGATATTTTGGTTAACGCCACCATCCATCGTTACTCGACCGCCAGAGGCCGAAAAGTTGATGGCTGTTGATGAACTGGCAGTGGATATGCCTGCAGAAAAAGTACTGTTGGTGTTGTAAGCTGGGTAAAGGGTAAAGGCCGTACTTTGACGAAACAAAACATCGCCATTAAAATCATCACCCGTGGAGCCGGCAAGATATAAAGCACCTGTTCCGGTAACCTGAATGGTTGTGCTTCCATTGAAAACATTGCCCCCTGCACAAATATTCGGACCAGAGCCGTTTTTGGTAAGGCTCGCTGTATTGTTAAACGTAGTGCCATCTAAATACATACCCGGACAAGCAAAAGTAACCTGACCATTAAAGGTGTTGCCCGCCTGCAAATGAAGTTCAGTGCCACTGCCAAAAGAATTCAACGTTTGGGTTGTAGTGCCAAGCTGGGTGAGGCCAGCAATGCGTAAATCGCCAGAACTAAAGCCGCTGCTGCCAATTTGCAAGGCATTTCCGCTTGCCAGCGTGGATGTCCCTCCGTTTTGTCCAAGCCTAATTCCCCCGCTAACTCCAAATGAGTTGAACTCCACGTTTCCGTTGAATTCATGCCCTGCGCCTCCGTCGGCCAGGTAAAGAATATCCATTCCGGAATTCTCCAAAAACAGGCTGCCTTCGAATACATCGGCGGTTGTTGAACCTAAAATCCACTCGCCATCGCCCGATTTGCTCAAGGTTGCAGAGCCATTGAAGGTGTTTCCACCGGTAGAGGTTACCGACACCATACCTGTTTGGGTAATTACAGCATTGCTGTTGAAGGTGGTTCCGTTGAGATAAACCGAAGGCGCCGTAAAGGTAACCTCAGCGTTGAATACTGTGGAAGTCTCGAGGTAGAACGCGGTTTCGTCGGTAAAGTCAATTAACGATTGTGGGGTGATGCCCACCTGGGTAAATCCTCGCAAACGAAGCTCGCCCGAACTGAATCCTGCCCCTCCAATTGCAATGGTTTTGGAATCGGCCAAGGTCGAAAGCCCGCCACTTTGCCCAAAACGCACGCCTAAAGATGTTCCTGTTGAGGCCACTTCCACGTTCTCGTTAAACTGATGTCCGGTTCCACCGTGGGCAATCGCAATAAACGATGAACCCGAATTGGTAAGATTAAGCTGCCCGTTGAACACATCGGCATTGGTCGAACCCAAAATCAGGCTGCCCGAACCACTGTTGGTAATGGTACAGGTGCTGGCAAAGGTGTTGCCGCCCGTGCCGGTATTCGAGGTGGCTCCGTTCTTTTGAAGCGTTGCAGTGCCGTTAAAGGTAGTACCGCTTAACACCAACTGAGGAAAGCGAAAGTTCACATTCCCATTGAAGGTTGTGCCGCTCTCCAAATGGAGTGCAGCCGTTCCACTGCTTAATAAAATGGTTTGTGCAGTAGTTCCGCTTTGGGTGAAGTTTCGCAGGCGCAATGAGCCGGCTGTGAACCCGCTGCCCCCAACAGTAATGGTGCGGCCCGAAGCCAGCGAAGATGTGCCCCCCGACTGACCAAAACGAACACCCCGACTGCTTCCGGTAGAGTTTACCACGATGTTTTGGTTAAATACCGTACCTGTTGAGCCATGGGCCACAAAGGTGGTCTGACTGCCTGTATTGGTAAAGGTAACTGCGGCATTAAAGGTGTCGGGGTTACTCACACCTAAAATCAACTCTCCGCCTCCACTATTTATAAAAGTAGTAGTGCCGTTAAAGGTGTTGCCACCAAGGCTTTGGTTGTTGCCCGACCCGTTTTTGGTAAAGCTGGCCGTACCTTGAAAAGTGGCTCCGTCTAAGAAAAGTTGCGGTGCCACTACAGTTAGATTAGCATTGAATACCGTTCCTGTTTCAAACGATAATGAGGCTGTACCGGTTAAGGTTATGCTTTGCGCAGTGCTTCCACTTTGAACCAGGTTCTTGATGAACAAATCGCCCACCGAAAAACCGCTGCCACCAATCTGAAGTGTACGTCCACTGGCAAGGGTACTGCTTCCGTTGCCTTGCCCAAAGCGGATACCGGGGCTAGATGCCGTAGAATTCAGAATAACATTTCCATTGAAGGCTGTTCCCAATGCCGCATGGGCTATCGAAATCCAGCCACTGCCGCTATTACTCAATGTAACGTTTCCTTTGTAGGTGTCGGGATTCGTATTGCCAAAAATCACTTCGCCTGTTCCACTATTGGTAAACGAAAAGGTCGACTCAAAGGTGTTGCCGCCGGCCGAGGTAACAGCGCCGGCTCCGGTTTTGGTAATAGTAACAGCTTGGTTGAAGGTAGAACCATTAAACGATACCGAAGTCGAATTCACCGAAACACTCACGTCGAAAGTGGTGCCGGCAAAAATCACCGTGCCGGAGCAGCTTAGGCTACCATTGGTAATAGACCCGCCATTAAAATTGCAACTACCACCCACAGAAAGGGTAAAGCCCGATAAATTTAATGACCCGGAATTAATCGTGAAATTGTTGATTCCGGTAACCTCATCGAACAGCGGATTAAAGGTTCCACTCTGAATGGTCACATCGTCGCCAATATCGGGTGTTCCGGTGGCCGGCGACCAGTTGGCCGGATTTCCCCACTCGTTCGAAACACCACCAATCCAAGTATAGCTTGTGGCGGCGGCCTCTGTCAAGATGCCCACAAAAACGATGGTTGTCAGGATAATTCTCCTGAACGAAGCGCGTATTGTAAATGTTTGAACCCTCATAGCCTTTCGGAATTGTTCTTTCCTCTTGGCTATACTTCTTTACTCTTCTTACAGTTGCGCAGCTCAGACCATTGTAACGTTGGAAACTCACAACGGTAAGAAAAACACGAGATTGGTAAAATTAAAAACGTCTACACTCTCGTAATCAATCAATTACAAAGGGAAAATTCTTCTGTATGGGTGGAAATACCGTGTAGGATTTAACAATGGCTTGAGGCGAAAACAGAACAGTTCCACATCTTTCACGTCATCAACAAGACTAAACTGAACCGAAAAAAACACCGTTTGAAACCCCACTACACTGCACTTGGCTCTACCCAGCGGCCATGCTCTTTGATGAGGTTGATCAGCTCATCAACCGCCTTATCCGACTCCACATTGCGCTTCACCACTTCTTTGCCTTTATACAAAGTGATTTTGCCCGGTCCGGTTCCTACATAGCCGAAATCGGCATCAGCCATCTCGCCCGGACCGTTTACGATGCAGCCCATAATGCCAATTTTCAATCCTTTTAAATGGTCGGTAACCTTTCGAATGCGGGCTGTGGTTTCCTGCAAATCAAACAGGGTTCGTCCACAGCTTGGACAAGAGATATACTCCGTTTTCGAGATGCGCACCCTAGCCGCTTGCAGCACGCCAAAGGCCGTCTGATTCACCTGCTTTTGTCCACCCGACAGGCCATCTTCCAGCCAAACCCCGTCGCCCAAACCATCAATGAGCAAAGCCCCGGTATCTGTGGCGGCCATCAACTGGAACCGGCTGCTGTCGGACTCGTTAAACACACGGCGAATCACCACTGGTACCTCCAGCCCATTGATCATCAGCTCAACAACCATACGCCGCAATTCGGGCATGGCATGTTGGTTATCGGTTTGAATAACCAACACCGCCGTTTCGTCGCGATGAAGAGCATCGAGTAGGTTTTGATCCAGCTGAGGCAACTGAGCCTGAATCCAGTTCATCTGCGCGGAGCGCGATAACCGTCCTTCTAAATACTCCGAAACGGTAAACATGGGGTAACTGTTTGGCCTGTTCGCATTCCAAAATGCGGCATCCTGAATAATCCCAAGGGTTCCGGGCGTCTCAAACGGAATGTTGTGTTGACCACAATATACGTAATCGCAGGCCTGATCGAGAATGTTCCACTTGTCGAGCGGCACCGAATAGGCATAACCCACCCTGAAAAGTTGGGCCGGTTTTTCGATGGGTTCGGCGGCGAAAGAACTCAGCACCACAGGCGCATGCTCGCCTCCAATATTGAGCACTTCGCGTGTTCTCCGACGGCTGTACTCGGTGGGCTGTATGGGCCAAACCGGCGCTTCGGGAATTGGGGTATGCTGGGCACGGTTGGAGTAACGACGGGCGAGCGCCTGAGCAACAGGGATTTCAAATTCCGGCTCCTCGGTGAGCGAAACGCGAATGGTATCACCCAGGCCATCCTCCAGCAAGGTACCAATGCCAACTGCACTTTTGATGCGACCATCTTCGCCTTCGCCGGCTTCTGTAACGCCAAGGTGGAGCGGATAATTCATACCAAGCTCCATCATCCGTTGAACCAACAGTCGATAGGCTTGCACCATCACTTGGGTATTCGACGATTTCATCGAAAGCACAATGTTGTGAAAGCCTTCATCTTCGGCAATGCGAATAAACTCCATGGCCGATTCTACCATGCCCATCGGACTGTCGCCATAACGACTCATGATCCGGTCGGAAAGCGAGCCGTGGTTGGTGCCAATACGCATGGCAGTGCCGTATTCTTTGCAAATGCGCACCAGTGGGGTGAAACGTTCACGGATACGCTCCAGTTCTGCTTCATAAGCGGCATCGGTGTAATCGATGTGCTCAAATTTCTTCTTGTCGGCATAATTGCCCGGATTCACCCTTACTTTCTCAACGATGCGCGCCGCTAACTCGGCAGCATTGGGCGTGAAGTGGATGTCGGCCACCAATGGTGTGTTGAACCCGGCCTGGCGAATTTCGCGGCGGATAAGCTCGAGGTTTTGCGCCTCCTTGATACTTGGCGCTGTAATGCGTACCAGCTCGCAACCGGCTTCAATCATACGTATCGACTGTGCCACGGTGGCCGCTGTATCGAGCGTGTCGGTGGTAGTCATCGATTGCACGCGAATCGGGTTGAGGCCTCCCAGGCCTAATTCACCAATTTTAACTTCGCGGGTTAGCCAACGTTCATAACGGGTTGGAGAGATACAATAGGCAGCGTCAGCAAGCTCGGGGTTCATGCGCTTTTTGGGGTAAAATTACAGTAGAAACAGTCACTTAACCCAATTGTTGAAGCCGAATTGTGACTATCGCACAAGAATTCGCTGCCGTGAAAGTTCCAAGCCGCTTGGGTCGCGTAAAAAGGCCACATAAAGGCCGGGTGGAACTTTTGCCAGGCTCAGGCTTCCTTGGGCATCGAAGAGACCGGAAAGCACTGATCTACCTGAAAAATCGATCAAGTCGACCCAAATGAGCTTGGGCTGTTGCACAACAATCTGAAGCTGCTCGGTAGCTGGATTTACCAAATAAGGCTTGGCGGCTTTAGTTTGAGGTAAGTTGGTGGTTCCGTTCGGGTCGACCACATAAATGATAATTTCTTCCAGGTCTTCCGGACGCGGATCGCCCACCATGGAAGGCCAAATAACAACAGTGTTGCCTCCTTCGATGAAAAAGTCGGGGGTAACTTCGATAGGAATGAGGAATTGCCTGATTTGCCCCGGTGCAAAATACTGCAAGGTGTTGTTGAAGCCTCCAAGGGGCGTGGCAATGCTGTCGTTGCTGTAATTCTCGAACCAAAGCTGCAAGTTTCCAAGCACATTGGTATCGGCATCGTTGTGGATAGAAAACAACACTTCGTATTGCTCACCCATGTAAAAGGTGTCGGGCATGGCCATATCGACCAATTGCAGCGATTGCGCACGCAGCGGGAAGCTGAACGCGAGCCAAAAGCCAACAAGAAGAATAGGTATTCTAAGGGCTTTTCCGGGGCGATATGTAAGGATGTTTCCCATCATACAACAATTACCTAAACAAATATAAATGCCTGAAGGTTGAAGATTGGTAATTATGTCTTAATTTTCTTACCCATTCAACACTCGATTCTGATGGACGTATTAAATCAAATTGTAGAAGGGTTAAGCAAAGAAGAGATTCGTTTCTATAAGATTTTTGCACACCGCCAGCAAGGGATCTCCGACCGAAAAGACATTGCGCTGCTCGATATTCTCCGGAAAAATACGGAAATATCCGACGATAAAGTCTTCCGGAAACTGTATGCCGATGGTGACAAAAATGCATATTACCGATTACGTAATCGTTTGATGGATGAACTTAACCGTTCGCTGCATCTGCAACATTATTTAGACGACGATTGGATGCAACTTCTCCACCTTTTTGCCCTAGTGAAAGTTTACACAGCCAAAGGGCAAAACGACCTGGCCTTCCACTTTTTGCGAAAAGCCGAACAAAAAGCCCAAAAGGCAGAGCTTCATGAATTTCTCGACTTGCTGTATGGCGAGTTCATCAAGCTTTCGCATGAAATGCTGTTGATCAACCCCGAAACCTATATCGAGCTGCGCAGGCAGAACCAGGAAGCCATCAGCCGCTTGCGGCAAATGGACGACCTGCTGGCCGTGGTTTCGTACCGACTGAAGATTACCCAGAACTTCGACGACAAAGAAAATTCCCTCTCGGTGATTCTCGAGAAGGCGACCGAAGGTTTCCGCGAAAACCACAGTCTGCTGCAATCGGCCCGCTTTCGCATTAAGCTTTACAACCTCGTGAGCCAAATGCTCTTGCAAAAGAAAGACTACCCGGCCCTTGAAGAATACCTCGTGCGCACCTACGCCGAGTTTAACCGCGACCAGCTCTTCAACAAAAACACCCACGATGTGAGGTTGCAAATGCTCACCTACCTTGTAAATTCATCGTTTGTGAATGGGAAAAACGAAGCCTCGCTGCATTACGCCGCACTCTTGCATGATGCTATGGAAGCTTACGGCCGCATGCATTATGAGCGT
The DNA here is from genome assembly GCA_027483445.1 of Bacteroidota bacterium. Classification (GTDB taxonomy): domain Bacteria; phylum Bacteroidota; class Bacteroidia; order M30B66; family M30B66; genus CAMCXT01. Next base: position 53,641 of record JAIXUS010000038.1, read on the forward strand.
TACGAAATTTTTTACTACAACGCCTTGGTAAACAACTACAGCAAATCTGACATACCGCGCGCCATTGAAATTCTGCAGCAGCTTCTTCAAAAGCCCAACCTTAAAAAAGTGCCTTTCTACGAACTGTTTATCTACCTCAATTTAGCCACCAGCTACTTCGATCTGAGGCAATACAACCTGGCCATTCGTCAACTAAGTAAAGCGCTCCTCCTCGATGCTTACAAAAAGGCCGACCTTTCGCTTCAATTCAAAATCGCCACCGCCGAATTAATCATTCGATTCGAATTGGGCGATCCTGAATTCTGGTTATACCGCCGCGATCAGCTTAAAAAGCAGCTAGGCGACGCCTGGACCTCCGGATCGCACCCTAAAGAAAGCCAGCTTCTAAGTCTTATGGAACAGGCATTGCCCCTCGAAGGAACGCTCAGTTCGCGCAAAATGCATGAAGCCTTACAGCAGTATTTGCAGCGTTGGCAGAACACCGAGCAGGAGCATGAGGTTATCAATTATGTGAACTGGATTAAAGACAAACTGCCCCGATGACATACCTCGACTATAATGCAACCACGCCAGTGCTGCCTGAAGTGCTCGAAGCCATGCTCCCTTGGTTTACTGAGCGTTTTGGAAATGCAGCAAGCAGCACCCACGCCTTTGGTTGGGCAGCCTCGGAGGCCGTGAATATTGCCCGCGAAACCATTGCAAATTGCATTGATGCCGAGCCTGCAGAACTCCTTTTTTGCTCCGGGGCCACCGAAGCCATCAACCTTGCATTACAAGGACTGGCCATGCAAAGCACAACAGATCGCCGCGGCATTGTGTATCTCGCCACCGAACACAAAGCGGTAATCGACACCGTGAAACACCTCGAAGCTTTTGGATTCCCCATCACCGAAATCCCGGTAGACTCTAATGGCGTGGCAGATCTTAAATCGCTCGAATCGGCCATCCATTCAAAAACAATGGTGGTTTGCGCCATGATGGTCAACAACGAAACCGGACTCATTCAGCCGCTGGAACCCATTGCTGAATTGGCTCGCCGAAACGGTGCATTTTTCCTCTGCGATGCCTCTCAGGTACCGGGCAAACTGCCACTCAATATTCAGCAAATCGGGGCCGATTTATTGGTGCTAAGTGCCCACAAATTTTACGGTCCGAAAGGTATTGGCGCCTTGTATCTGCGACGAAGAAATCCGAGAGTGCACATTTCGCCGTTACTCTTTGGGGGCGGCCATGAGAAGGGCCTACGCTCCGGAACACTTAATGTTCCCGGCATTGTAGGCATGGCCGAAGCCCTCAGGCTAGCCACCGAAAATTACAGTCATTGGTCGCAAACAATCAGGCCCATGCGCGATGAGCTCGAGAAACAACTCCTGAAAATCGCCGGTGTCCAAATCAGCGCCCTGAACGCCAATCGGGCATACAATACCAGCCATTTCCGCGTCGACGGATTGCGTGCCTCAAGCCTAATAAAAGCCTTGCCCGACCTGGCATTCTCAACTGGTTCGGCCTGCAGTTCGGCCCATGGTGAACCCTCTCATGTTTGTAAAGCCATGGGCATGAGCGACACACAAGCCTTTGAAGTAATACGCATTAGCTTAGGTATCACGTTAAATGGCCATGAGTTTAAGCTGGCCATCGAGAAGCTATACCGCGGCATTGAACAACTTCGATCGGCACAAAAACATTGAGTAATTGTGAGTGCTATCGAGCATAATTTGGGTGCCCGGCTATTAAACCTCAAAGTACCGTGATGCTAAGCGAGGCCCATAGCATAAATAGGGCTTCCTGAAAAACACTCAATAGTTTTATTGATAGCAATTATGCCCCTGTTTGAATGAAGCTTAGTGCAAGGGTTTTAGTCAGGCTTTTGAAAATCCATGCACTTCTGCATTCATGAATCTCAAATTTTCGTTAGCCAGAAATATCGGCTTGTTGAGTCTTCGATCTGTAGGCCGCAAAACAGGCTGCCGGCACTGCTCAATTGCAGCACGCAACAGCCTGTGGGACAGATGTATGATGGGCGTAATAATTATAGGGTTTTACTCAGAAAATGGAGCAACTCTTTGCGAAACTCATAAAAGAGCTCGCGGAAACGGTCCATGTCCTCATGAATTTCGGCATCGACAGGGGTGCGACGGTGGTCGGCCGCAACGGGATTTTTGAGGATATCGGCAGCGTTCGCATCTTGCTTGTGCACAATGGCCCGTTGTAAATCATCGAGATGCGCACGTTGTATGAGCACCTGGTTTTGAAAATGCTCCACCATGGCCCGTACTTCTGTGGCGGTATTCTTCGCGTTTACCTCGGCGATGCGGTTTTCCATAATCCGCAAATCGTCGTTGTAAAATCCAATTAAATTCAACCACTCTTTATGGGTGAGGGCCTGCTCGGTAATCAGCTCAGTTTTTTGCATAACCTGTTTTGTTTTCTACAAAGTTGAAACAGGTCTGGTATTAAAACTATGACAATTGTCAGCCAATCAACTGATAAGCATCAGAACGAATTGAGTATAAGGTATACGCCAAATACCAACACAATAAAACCCGAAATGCGGTTAATGAGCAGCAGTGCCGCAGGGTTTAGAAATTTCTTGAGTTTGAGGCTGAGGTAAACTTTGAGCACATCAATGCTAAAGTAGGTGCAGAGAGTGCTGAGGAAGTAGACTCCAACCGTAAAACGATCGCCCCGAAAGGTTGAAAAGGCCACTGTGGCCGCACCAAACCAGATAAATAGCACCGAAGGATTGAGTAGATTTACAATAAACCCTTTCAGAATAAGTCCTGTAATACCTAGTTTACTTACTGTTTTGAGCTCAGCCTCTTCGGGGTGGCTGCCTTCTTTGGCAGGCCTTAAAAAGGGTAAAAGCCCAAACACGATAAGCACGGCTCCACCAATGAGGGCAATCCACTGCCGGTAATCGGCATTCTCGAGAATGATGGAGGCCCCGAAAAAAGCAATGATGATGTAAAGCAAATCGCTCAATAAAACACCCAAATCGAAGAAGAGGGCGTCGCGGATTCCTTTTTTAATGGAGGTCTGGATCAATAGAAAGAACACAGGGCCGAACGACATGCTCAGCCAAAGTCCCGTGATGATTCCTTTCCAGATGGCTCCAAAAATCATGATGCGTTTGCCTGCTCAACGAATGCTTCCCAATCGGCGAGTTGTTCCTTTTTCAGCACACGGGGAAACTTGTTCTGCCCGCCGTTTTTACCCAATTTCTTCATCCAGTCGTAGAAAAGCTGCACGGGCAGCACTTCGAGCTGCATCTCTTTGAGCGCAGAACGGCGTTCAACCCTGTAATCGTCGTTTAGCTCCTTTAAGGCCTCGTCGAGGCTGATTCGAAAAGCTTCGGCATCGAGTGTTTGGTCGCAGGCCACAAACCACTTGTGACCAAATACTTTGTCGTGAATATAGCCACTCACGCAGAACTCAGGAATATCTACACCATGCTCCTCGGCGGCTTTTACCATAGCCTGGTTCATGTTGTCGACACTCATGTGTTCGCCGCAAATGCTCAGGTAATGTTTGGTGCGACCGGTAATAATGATTTCCATGTTCTCCAGATCGGTAAAACGAATCGTATCGCCAATCATATAACGCCAGGCTCCTGCGCAAGTGGAAAGCAACAAGGCATAATCAACGCCTTTTTTTACTTCGGCCAGGGTAAGTACCTGAGCTTCGGGCTTAACTGTGCTGTCGTCGTTGAAATTCTCCTCATTAAATGGTATAAACTCGAAAAAGATGCCGTTGTTAAGTACCAATTCCATGGAAGATTTCCCCTTGTCGCTTTGTAAGGCTATAAAGCCCTCCGAAGCGAGGTAGGTTTCAATGTAATGTACCGGTTTGGCCATCAGCTTTTCAAAGCCTTTTTTGTAAGGCTCGAAGAACACGCCTCCATGAACATAAATACTCAGGTTAGGCCAAATGTCATGGATGGTTTTTAGGTTGTAGTGCTTGATTATGCGCTCCATAGCGATTTGAATCCAGGCCGGAACGCCTACAATAATTCCAATGTCCCAATCTTTGGCGGCTAGCACAATTTCATCCAGCTTGGCCTCCCAATCGCGCTCCCGGGCAATCTTCTTTCCGGGCTTGTAGTGGGCCTGAAACCAAAATGGAATCTGCGCTGCATTAATACCACTCAAGTCTCCTTCGTAATACGACGAGCGCTTTTCGAGCTCAGTAGAGCCGCCGAGCATGAGTATGCCTTTTTCGAAAAACTCTGGCTCGAGGTCGTAATAGGCCAGCGAAAGGATTTGCCTCACCGAAGTACGGCGAATGCTGCGAATCATGGCCTGGGTTACAGGTATACGTTTGGATGGCGAACCGGAAGTGCCTGAGCTGAGGGCAAAATACTGCACCTTTCCCGGCCACGCTACGTCTTCTTCGCCTTCAAGGGTGCGGAACCACCAATCGCGGTGAATGCTATCGTAATCGTAAATAGGCACACGGCGCTGATATTCAGCGATCGGATTTCGGGATTCGAGGATTGAACCAAAACCAAAATGCCGACCCAAAGCGGTATTCTGTGCCTTTCGCAGCAGCTTGAGGAATGTTTTCTCTTGTTTTTTAACCGGCGTTTGCCGTCTTCTGACCAGATTCAGCGTCTTCTGTAAGGTCAGCGCTCTTTTGATTGCCTTTCCAATAAATGCCATTGAAGTTGCAAATTACATCATGTGCAGCAAACTCACTTCCTTGTCTGTTAAAAAACGAAATTTTCCGCGGGGAAGATTTTTTTTTGTCAACCCGGCGAATCCTGTCCTGTCGAGCTTTATCACTTCATAACCAAGATGCTCGAAAATGCGACGCACAATGCGGTTCTTCCCTGAATGGAGCACCACTCCAACCTCTTTTTTGTTATCGGAAGAGGCCCAGGCAATTTCGTCTACCTCTGCTTTTCCATCCTCCAACACAATGCCTTCGGTGATTTTTTTCAAGTCGATGGCCTGCAAATTTTTGCTTAATACCACATGATATACCTTGCGCACATTGTGCGATGGATGCATGAGCTTCTTGGCCAACTCTCCATCATTGGTCATCAGTAACAGTCCGGTAGTTGCTCTGTCGAGACGTCCAACCGGGTAAAGGCGCTCACGGCAGGCATCGCTCACCAGCTCCATCACAGTTTTCCGTCCTTCGGGGTCGTTAGCCGTGGTAATGTAATCTTTAGGCTTGTTGAGCAGCAGGTAACGCTTGGTTTCCCGGTTCAGCGTTTGGTCGCCATACTGCACCTTATCGGTTGGCGCAACGCGGTAGCCAAGCTGGGTTACAATTTGGCCGTTTACACGGATGGCCCCACTGATAATCAAATCATCTGCTTCGCGTCGGCTGCAAATGCCGGCATTGGCAATGTATTTATTGAGTCGGATTTTTCCGTCTTTGTCTTCCAGGGTTTCCTTTTTCACTCTTGGCCTGCGTGGTTTGTCGTCGCGGGGAATGAAGTCGGGCCGATAGCCTGCTTCTGAATTCTTGCCCCGTGTCGACTTACGGGCCTTGCCGAGTTCGGCCGAAAATTCCGATGGATCGAGCCATTCGCCGTCGGTAGGCAGGTCGTCGTACTTGCGTGGTTTTCCACGCCCTGTGCTAAAGCTGTCCTTGCCGGCTTCGCCACGCTTCTCAAAACGAGGTGGTTTTCCCGTACCCGGCGCCGATTTGTCGAAACGCGAAGGCTTGGGGCCACGCTTATCAGCAAAGCTGTCGGATTTCCCCTTGCGAAATGGCTTCTCCTCGTTTCCTCCTTCACGGCGGCGGCCGTAGCTGCCCTCTTCGGTTTTAGGCTTTCTATAAGGCTTTTCGCCATAACCACTGCCCTCAGTACCCGACTTCCGGTAAGGCTTTTCATCGGCGCCACTTTCAAACTTCGGCTTGCGGTATGGCTTTTCGTCACTACCACCTTCTCTACGGCGACCGAAGCTCCCCTCCTCAGGTTTAGGTTTGCGGAATGGCTTATCGCCATAACCACCACCTTCAGAGCTCGATTTCCGATAAGGCTTCTCGTCGCTACCGCCATCAAACTTTGGTTTGCGGAAAGGCTTGTTGTCAGCGAATTTCTCTTTGAAAGGACCACGCTCGCTTCCACCGTCGCCATCCGATTTACGGCCCTTGCGGAAGGGTCTATCCGAATCGGTTTTAGAGGCGTAACCCTTGCTATCGTTCGATTCTGCACCACGCTTGCTGTAGGGCTTTCGCTCCTGAGCATCACGACCGGGCTTGTCGCCACGGCCCTCAGATTTGCCTTTGTATGCCGGCTTTTTCTCCGGAATAAAATCACCACCGTCGCGCGTTTTGCCCGACTTACCAAAAGAAAAATGCCGTTCTCCCTTTTCGTTCACATACGATGAAGCATCGTCGGGTTTACTTTCGCGGGGTTTTCGGCTGCTGGGCTTATCTGCCATAGTACTAAAATGAATCGGCAAAAGTAAGCCTTTTTGGTCGCGCTGTGACCGCCATTAATCGAAAGGGCTAAATGCGCGAGGAATATGGGTAACTTTTGGCCCGTGTGGCAGCATGATTACTGAGAGGATATCGAAACGGGTTTCAAGATTTGAGTTGTGTCTCACAATGTAGGCTTCGGCCGCATTTACAAGCAATCTTTGTTTGCGAAGCCCAACGCTTAGCTCAGGGTTACCGAATGAAAGCGTGCTTCGGGTTTTCACTTCCACAATAACGAGCATTTCTCCATCACGCGCTATAATGTCGATTTCTTCGAATTTGTTCTTCCAGTTTCGCTCAAGGATCGAGTAACCCAACTCGGTTAAAAATTCGCAGGCGGCCTCTTCGCCCTTTTTGCCCAATTCAATATGTTCTGCCATAAAACTAAGATTTAAGCGGAACAACAGTCGGAACTCTGCAAACTTAACGCGGTCGAATCAAAACACGAAAGGATGTGGAAAAGTCGCAGAAACCTCAACTTAAGGTTTCACAATTCACCTTATCGAAAAACCACCTTTTGCTGCCAAATGCCTCGGGAATTCTCAACAGTGAGCAGGTAGTGCCCGGGTTGTGGGCGAACCGGAAGGAGCATCAAGCCTTGATCTACCGTGGCATCAAAATGAATTCTACCCAAAATGTCGAGCAAACGCATCCGCCCACCGGGCGACTCAACCCAAAGCATTCCCTCAGAAGGATTGGGTTTTACAGCCATTGTTTTCACTGCTGGTAAATTCCAGCCGATCGACTCCACGGTAAAGGGCTCAGAAGCGGCGCTACAACCGTTGGCGTAGGTCACCTCAACCTCCCAAATGCCGTTTTGCGCCAAAATTGTTGCGCCTGTTAGGCCAGGAACGAGGCTGCCATTGAGAAACCACAGGTAGCTTTCCGCTTGTGCACTGGTGCTTAAACTACTCCCGTTGAGGCTCAATACCGGCTGTGGGTTTAGAGCAAGTCCAATGTTTATAGGCTCGGTAACTAAAAGCTGGTCGGGACAGGCCTCCCCAAACACCTCCACGGCATACGAACCGGCCTCGCTGGCATCAAAACTAAGATTCGAACTGCCCACCGGACTGCCATTGAGCAACCAGTTCTGAACGGTATATCCGCTTTCGATGCTCAAAGTGAGCGTGCCTCCTTCGCAAACCTCCAGCAATCCGCCCTCAGTGGCAATTGTAGGGAAAACCGGAAACACCAGATTGATGGAAACAGGTTCAGAAACATCAGCGCAAATGCCCTCTGTAGCTGATGCAGTAATTACGGTGGCCGCAAGGTCGGCTGGCATCAGAAACTGAGCGCTGTTCGCCCCATTGATGGCCACACCGTCTGAAAACCACTGAAAGTTAGACTCTCCATTTACCGCCAGAAGCAGGCTATCACCTTGGCAAAGGCTGTTTCCATTGGGCGTGGAAATCTGGGCGACAAAGGTGCAAGGGTCGTTAAAGCCTTCGAAAACAAAGGCCGCCGATACTGCAGAACAGCCTCCATTGTAAAACGCAGTAACGGTGTACACGCCGGTTTGAGTGGGTGAAAGTTGAGCCGTGGTGGTGCCGCTAATGGGTTCTCCGTTTAGCTGCCATTCGTAGCTGTTGGCATTACCCGTAGCCAACAACAACTCCTGATCAAGGTTGGCCGAGATTACCGGAACTACCGGAGTAATGAGTTGAAAAGACTCCGCACTGGAAAACTGTACAATGTTCGGACATTCAGCAACAGCAGCCGTTACCGAGTAGGAACCACCCTGGCTAACCGTAATCAATGGGGTATTGGCTCCCGTAATCTGAATGCCATTGCGAAACCAGCTTATCGAACTCGAATGCACCGATGAAATACTCAGGTTCGCAGTTTGTCCGGCACAGAGAAAGCCATCCACCGTGCCATCCACCGTAAAAGTTACCGGAGGCGTAGCAACCACCGAAACCGTTGCCGGGGCTGAGGCTTCAGAACAGCCGTTGAGGGTTTGTACCACCAAAAAGTTTGCACCGGCATCGTTTTGAGCATTGACCACCCAAAACGACTGGTTAGAATTAACAAGCGGAATGCTATTTCGAAACCACTGGTAGCTTGTGGCCGGTCCAGCAAATAAGGTGTCGCTGCCGAGTGGGCAAAGACTCAATGACGAAGGAGTAATTACAGCATCGAACGGACATTGAGCCTGGAGTTCCAGTACCTGCAATAAACAAAGTGCAATTAAAATGAAACGTCTGAACATGGAGAGGGGCATTTTCAGAATAAACCCCGAAAATACAGAATGTTCAAAGATTACGCTGCCGAATAATCTCGTAAAGTAGAATTCCGGCGGCAACACTCACATTCAACGAGCCTGTTTTCCCAACCAAAGGAATCTTAATCAAGCTATTACACCGTTTTAGATATTCGGGAGAAATCCCGTTTTCCTCCGAGCCCATCAACAAGCAGATTGGCCCCTTCAGCGGAGTATCGTACATATCGGTTTTGGCTTTTTCGCTGGCACCGGCAACGAGAATTCCGTATGCCTGAAGCAACAGCAGAGTGTCTTTAAGATTATTTTCGCGGCAAACCGGAATGTTCAACAATGCGCCGGCAGAGGTTTTCAAGGCATCGGCTCCAATGCGGGCGCTTCCCCTTGCGGGGATGACAATAGCGTCAACTCCGGCACATTCGGCCGTGCGGCAGATGGCTCCGAAATTCCGTACATCAGTTACACGGTCGAGCAAGAGTAGCAAAGGCTCACGTCCGGCTTCGAAACACCGGTTGATGACTTCCTCCAAAGGCTGATAGCTCACCGGAGAAATAAAGGCAACAACACCCTGATGGTTTATGCGGGTGAAAGAGTTGAGTTTCTCTCTTGGCACCATTTGGATGGGTATTCCGGCATCCTGCAAACGGCGGCGCAACTCACCAAGGTGCGGACCGGAGGCCCCGGCCTGCATCAATACTTTTTCAATCTCTTTGCCGGCTTCCAGCGCTTCAATCAATGGATGCACCCCAAAAAGGACGTCGTTATCGGATTTGGCCGGAGCCTCGCGTTGTGGTCTCATGCTTCGTCTTCATCGTGCGACTGTAAGGCCGCGTTGAGTGTTTTGGTGGTTTGCAATCCCAACTTTCGCATCTCCTCCGCCCTGCGCACAAGGTTTCCTGTGCCATCTTTAAGCTTTTTCATAACCTCGTCGTACGTCTTTCGGCTGGTATCCATCTGGCTGCCGAGCTTCACCAAATCGTCGGCAAAAGAAACAAACTTATCGTAGAGTGCCCCACCTTTACGGGCAATTTCAATGGCATTGCGGTTCTGATACTCCTGACGCCACAAGGTAGAAACCGTGCGCAAGGTAGCCAGCAAGGTGGTTGGGCTCACCAAAACAATGTTACGGTCGAAGGCTTCTTGAAACAAACCGGGTTCAGCCTGCACGGCAGCAGCAAAGGCCGGCTCAATAGGTATGAATAAGAGCACAAAATCGAGGCTTTTTACCCCGTGCAACTGTTGGTAGTTCTTAGCCGACAGCATTTTGATGTGATTTCTCAATGAGGCCACATGGTTCCTTCGCTCAGCCTGTTGCTCTTCATCGAGCTCCGAGCTGGTCATTCGCTCATAAGCCACCAGCGAAACCTTAGAATCTATTACGATCGACTTCTCTTCCGGTAGGCGAACAATCACATCGGGCTGCATACGGTTGCCCTGCTCATCGTTTAAGCTAACCTGCACGAAATACTCCCGATCTTTCACCAGGCCCGACTTTTCCAAAATAGATTCAAGAATAAACTCTCCCCAGTTGCCCTGGGTTTTGGTGTCGCCTTTCAGGGCCTTGGTTAAATTCAGGGCCTCCTTGCTCATTTGGGTGTTAAGCTCCTTGAGCTGGAGCAGCTGCTGGCGAAGGCCCTCCTGCTGCACTAAGCCCTCCTGGTGGGTTTTCTCCACTTTCTGCTGAAAATCCACCAACCGTTCCCTTAATGGGTTGAGTATTTGGTCGAGGTTCTCCTTGTTCGACTCGGTAAACTTCCGGCTTTTCTCTTCCAACAGCCGATCGGCCATTTCGCGGAACTCAAGGTTAAATCGACTGCGGATTTCTTCCAATTCCTGCTTCTGCCCTTCGAGGCGCTCCTGCAAAGCCTGATAGGAGGCCTTCCAATGAGCGGCGTCCTGCAATACCCGCGTGTGTTCCTCACGGTTTTTCTCTGCCTCACGGCGGAGTTGGCCAATCTCCTCGTTGCGAATCTGCAAACTTTGCGCTGTTGCCGCTTCCAAAGCCCTAACACGATTCAACTCTTCTTCAATCGGCCCGGTTTGGCTGCGCGCATTGAGGCGTAACCAAAGAAATGAAGCCAGGGCTCCCAATATCAATCCTATCGCTAATGCCAGATAATCCATAATTGCTGTTTAAACGGATGGCAAATTACGGGAAAAGGAGCGTGTACAGTTCGAATAGAGCCTCATGAAAAAGTCGCATTTGAAGTACTTCAGGTTCTGAATAGATTTCCTGACGTGTAGCCTAAGTTCGACCAAATGCATAAGTGTTTTTCGGTAAGCCCTAAAATAAGCTGGTAATCCCAAAATGCACCTTGGCCGTTCTAAACGCAATGGGGTTCCCAAACTGGCTGCCAAGGGCATAACTAATGGTAAAGATACCTGCCCGTGTTTCAAAGCTGGTGCCGGCACCAAAGCCATAAGGCCAATCGCGAACATTCCGGTTAATGGCTACATTTTCATACCAGGCCCCGTTGCCAAACAAAAAAAGAAAAGAGTTCTCCTCGGTTAAAAAGCGATACTCCAAATTGAGAATGGCATAGCTGGAGGCAAAAATCGATTCCTCATCGAAGCCACGAAGTGAGATGTTCCCTCCAATACGATGCAACTCGTTCTCAAACAGATTACTGCCGGCCAAAAAGGCGGCATTCAGTCCAACGTTAAATGTCGATTGCCTGAACAAAGGAATAAACCAATCCACATCGGCCATTCCATTGTATTGCACCGAACGCAGCACGAGGTTATCGTAAAGTTCCTCCTTCAACGCTGGATTTCGGTCAATAATCCGGTTTCCGGCGCCCGCCCGAAGGAGCATCCGCAGGCCTTTTCGTGGGTTAAACCGGTAATCGAGGCGGGTAAAGCTAAACTCCAAACCGTAAAGGTTCGACCGAACATCAGCATAATCGGGCAACTCGAGGAGGTTCTGCAACCCCGCCGTCGACAAAAGTCTGGAACTCCGGTTCTCATAAAAGGCCTTCAAAAAATCGGTGCCCCGCATCAGATACTGCACACCAATGTTTTGCTGTAGGTTGATGAATGTAGTGTCGCGTTTGTAGAGGTTAAACGTTCCATCAAGACCCACCGGAAGGTCGAGTAAAAAAGGGTAACTCAGCCGAATGTTCAGGCTTTGGGTTTCGGCCTGAAGTCGCCGCCACTCAGCATCGATGCTCTCACCGCGCCCAAGGCCATTGCGCAACTTTAGAACGGCTTCACCGGTAAGCAGAAGCCGTCCGGTTTGGTCGTTATTGGGCAGAAAGCCAATCATACCACTAAAGTTGGAAGCCTTTCGTCCATTGAGGTGCAGGCGAACAAGCGCAAGTTCATCCATCAGAAAAACCTCGGGTGGACGGGTCTCAGTGAGGAAGGGAATTTCGCGCAGGCGCGCCGAAAGCTGGCGGATGGCCGCCTCGTTGTAAAGGTCGCCCGGTTTGATGCCCAAATAGTTATAGAGGTACTTCCGGGTAATTTTTGCCGAACCTCTCCAATTAACCGAATCGATGCGAATCTGCAATCCAGGTTCGGCTACTATTCCCGCCGAAATCGTAGAACCCGACATGCGGATACTATCAAGTCTCAGTGCCGCAAATGGATATCCATGATTTTCGTAGTACTGAAGGGTCTTTTCCATCACCGAAGCTACCCGCCGATAGGAAATATTCCGGTTTCTGAATTGCCGCTCCCGAAAACCCGAGCTCGACAAAGCCAACTCATCGGCGTTCACATTATACAGACGGGCCCACTTCCATTTCTGGCCTTTTTGAAGGTAGTAGTTCAGGGTATCGCCGCGTTGCGTGAGGCTATCGGCCGTAGCCGCCAAAAAACCCTCTTCGCGAAGAGTGTTGAAATACGTCTGTAGGCCATCGCGGAGCAACAATTCACCCTCCGATTTAAACCGATGCACCACTTTGTTGCTTTCCAAATCGTGAATAAGCACCACTTTTTCCTGCGCCAAAACGGAAAACCCGGCAAAGAAAAACAGGAGAAAAAACCAGATGCTTTTCAAGTGAGTGACCAGTTGATAGGCGTTTTTCCTTGGTTGAGGAGGATTTTGTTGGTTTGGCTGAAATGGCGGCAGCCGAAGAAACCGTTGTAAGCCGACAATGGCGAGGGGTGCGCTGCTTTGAGCACAAAGTGCTTCCCTGTGTCGATCAGTTTTTCTTTGAGCTGTGCCGGCCTGCCCCACAATAAAAAAATCAGTCCTTCGCGTTTTTCTGAAAGCAAACGAATCACCTGATCCGTAAATTGCTCCCAACCCTTTCCTTGATGAGAGGCGGGAGAGGCTGCCCGAACGGTGAGTGTGGCATTAAGCAGCAAAACGCCCTGGCGCGCCCAGGCACTTAAATCGCCTTGTGTCGGCATTCCGGCTCTGAGATCACTGGCAATCTCCTTGAAAATGTTCTGTAATGAAGGAGGAACTTTTATACCCGGCGACACCGAAAAGCATAAACCATTGGCCTGACCGGCTCCGTGGTAAGGATCTTGTCCAACAATTACCACTTTCACTTCAGAAAATGGCGTATGGTTAAAGGCTGCAAAAATGGCGCTTCCCGGGGGGTAAACTACATGTTGTTTTCGCTCCTCCACCAAAAACTGTTTTAGCGAAGCAAAGTATCCGGAACTAAACTCGCCGGCCAGGGCTTCTTTCCACGACGACTCAATTTTTACCTCAGCGATGGCTTGCTCCATGGTTCAAAATTAATCAGCGTTACACACGAATTGGTCTTTGGCTTGCGTTTTTCTTTTCAACAGGCTAACCCTTTTTTCTTAGGTCCGTAAAAAGGCGCATGGCTACTACTTCATTCACCGATAACTCTAAGTATATGCTTATCCGATTTCTTGCTGCTGCCTTGCTGCTTACAGGGCTTTTCCTGAGTGGTTGCAAATCGCATATCGACTGTCCGGCTTATTCAAAATCGCCTGGGCATAAAAAAGTGAGAACAAGCTGAGATTATTCGCTTACTTTTGTGGCAGAATTCTAACAGACGCATGCGTACGTTCCTCTTCGCTCTCCTATTTCTCCTTTTCGCCGGATTAACCCTCAGTGGCTGTCGGGCCAAAAAGGTAGATTGCCCGGCCTACGGTAATATCGAGCAACAATCTCCGGAGAAACGCTCCTGAGTGATGATTCATTGGCAAGCAATAAAGTCTGACCAAGACTGGGAAGAGGCCTTAAAACGTTCATTTGACGAAAATTGCGCTCTTGTTGCGGTGTTTAAACACTCTACCCGCTGCTCCATTTCTTCTATGGTACTGAATCGACTCGAGCGAGAGTGGAAGTACGATGATTCGATTCCAATGTATTTTTTGGATTTGATTGCCTATCGGAGCATTTCAAACCGCATCGCCGAAGAAAGTGGTGTTACGCACGAATCGCCGCAATTGCTTTTGTTCAAAGATGGTGCTTGTGTCGACCATGCCTCGCATACGGCCATACATGCCGGAATGGCCTCTGAACTTAAGGCCAATCGAAGCTAACCTCTTGCACAAGCTCCGAAGATAAACTCAAGGCTACCGGACAACTTAAGGCTGCGCGTTCTAAAATCAACCGCTGATGTTCATTCAGGGGTTCAGGAAAATTGAAAAAACGAATTTGGATACGTTCAATGCGACGCGGAGAAGCCGACATAAATTTATTCACCTCCGCTTGCATTCCTTCGATGGGCAACTGATGAGTCCGGGCCGCAATTCCCATAATGGTCATCATACATGCTGAAAGCGCTGCGCAAACCGAGTCGGTTGGACTAAACGCTTCTCCCCTGCCCTGATTGTCGACCGGGGCATCGGTAATTAGCGTATTTCCAGACGCAACATGAATTTGTTCTGTGCGTAAATCACCCAGGTAGCGAGAGATGATGGTGGGCATAACATTTATAGACTTGAACTGTTTATCTTTGAACGAGGTAAATCTACAATGAAATTCCTGCGATATCTGCTGCTTTTGCTGCCGGCCATTTCGGTAGGTCATCCCGCGATAGCGCAAACCCTTCAAATAGAAGGCGTTGAAGAAACAGGAATAGTGTACCGAAATATTCATTCTTACAGTGCTTTCATTCATACTCAAGGGTTTGGACTGAATTACCGCAGGGGAAAAATGCGCACAGGTTTTCGTTCGGCGTCTTATGAAGTGTCGCTGTTGAACATGCGCCACCCCAAAGAAATACGGTCGGTGAATCCATTTTCCGACAATTCGGGAGGGTATGTGTATGGCAAGATGAATAGCTTGGTCGCCTTGAGGTTTGGCTATGGCATTCAGCAGGCCATCAACCCGAAGGGTGATAAAGGTGGCGTTGAAACCGGGTTCAGCCTATTTGGAGGCGCCTCATTGGGCTTAGTGAAGCCTGTTTACCTCACTATTTTTTATTTTGATGACCAATTCGGTATTCGCGAAAAAACGGAGCGGTATGATCCGGATGCGCATTACCCCGACAATATTTCGGGCAGGGCTCCTATTACAAAAGGACTGAACGAAATTAGCCTGTCGCCCGGTGCTTACGGGGCTTTTGCCTTCACTTTCGAATTTGGAAAGGCACAAAAAAACCTACGCATGATTGAAACTGGCGTGGCAGCAGATATCTTTGCACGCTCAATTCCGATGATGGCCTTCAACCCTAACCGGCAATTGTTTGTTACCTTGTTTATAAGCATACGCTACGGCAAACTGTGGAACCGAAATGACTGAGCCGAACGAACTACTTACAACTGAAACAACAGCCGAGGCAAAACCTGCAAGGGTGAAAAAACCGGAGTGGCTCCGGGTGAAACTGCCTACGGGTAAAGAATATGCAAAAGTGAGAGCCCTGGTTGAAGAGCATAAGCTCCACACCATCTGCTCTAGCGGAAACTGTCCGAATATGGGCGAGTGCTGGGGCGAAGGCACTGCCACCTTTATGATTTTGGGCAACATCTGCACCCGTTCCTGCGGGTTTTGCGCAGTAGCCACAGGAATGCCTAGTGCCGTCGACTGGCAGGAACCGGCTCGCGTGGCCAACTCGGTAAAGTTGATGGGGGTTAAACACGCAGTGATCACTTCGGTTGACCGCGATGATTTGCGCGATGGAGGCTCGATTATTTGGGTCGAAACCATTAAAGCCATCCGCGAAGCCTCGCCCGGAACTACCCTCGAAACCCTCATTCCTGATTTCGCCGGAAAGTGGGAGAACCTCCAACGGATTATCGATATTCGCCCTGAAATTGTCTCGCACAACCTTGAAACCGTTCGCCGACTCACCCGCGAAGTGCGCATTCAGGCTAAATACGACCGAAGCCTCGAGGTGCTCTCTCGCCTCAAAAAAGGAGGTTGCAAAACAAAATCGGGCGTGATGCTCGGTTTGGGAGAAAGCGAGGCCGAAATTCTGGAAACCATTGGCGACCTCCGTGCCGCCGATGTTGATATCCTCACCCTCGGCCAATACCTCCAGCCTACCCCTAAACATTTGCCGGTGGCCGAATTTGTAAACCCCGAACGTTTCGCCTTTTACAAAGAATACGCGCTAAATCTCGGCTTTAAATATGTAGAAAGCGGCCCGCTGGTGCGCTCATCCTACCACGCCGAAAAGCATCTCTTTTAAGCCCTCATCAGGTTTTTTTCAATAATTCACGGAAAAGTGAGAAATCGCTTGCGTAGTAATTTTTCTAAGTGTAATTTTGACACTCACAAATTCAGACTTCATCGATATGAGTACAATACGTGTGGCCATTAATGGCTTCGGGAGAATCGGGAGAATCAGCTTCAGAGCCATGATGAACAATCCCGAAATTGAGGTGGTAGCCATTAACGACTTAACCGACGCCCCAACTTTGGCGCATTTGTTAAAGTACGACTCCGTACACGGACGTTTAAGTGAAGAGGTGAAAATAGAAGAAGGTTATATTAATGTAGGCCGCCACCGGATGAAGGTGCATGCCGAAAAAGACCCCGCAAACCTTCCTTGGAAAGCCCTCAATATTGATGTAGTGATTGAATCAACAGGGTTTTTCCTCGACAGAGAATCAGCCGGAAAGCACATTGCAGCCGGTGCACGTAAAGTGATTATTTCGGCGCCTGCTAAGAACGATGTCCCCACTTTTGTAATGGGCGTAAACGATCATTTGATTACCGGTGCTGAAGACATCGTTTCAAATGCCTCATGTACCACAAACTGTGCGGCTCCTATGGTAAAAGTTTTGGACGACGCCTTTGGAGTGGAAGCCGGTTTGCTGAGCACTGTACATGCCTACACCGGCGATCAGCGCCTTGTAGATGCCCCTCACAAAGACCTTCGCCGCGCTCGTGCCGCAGCTTTGTCGATTATTCCAACCAGCACGGGTGCCGCCAAAGCAATCGCACTGATTCTTCCGCATTTAAAAGGAAAGCTTGATGGTGTGGCGCTTCGGGTTCCTGTTCCAACAGGATCAATGACCGACCTCACCGTGAAGGTTAAGCGCGAAGTTACAGTTGCCGAAATCAACGAGGCTTTTAGCAAGGCCGCTAACGGCGAACTGAAAGGCATCCTGGAATACACCACCGACCCATTGGTTTCGGCCGATATCGTTGGAAATCCGCACTCTTGCATCCTCGACTCCGATTTAACTATGGTAATGGGAACCACCGTTAAAGTAATCGGATGGTACGATAATGAAGCCGGTTACTCGAATCGGGTAGCCGACCTCACCGTGAAGCTGGCTAAAATGGCTTTGCCTGAAAAGGCTACTGCTTAAGCCCTTCACCCTTTGTTTGAACCTGTAAACACAATATATAGGTTAGTTTGATTTTGGGAGAGAAGTCCCGGTGCACAACCGGGATTTCTTGTTTTTAGGCTGAACGTATTAACGTAATCTACATAGCCGGCATTCCTTGTATCTTCGCAACCAGATAAGGGTATGACGCTCACCGAAAAAATCGATTACTCCAACATGGGCCTTATGGTGCTTGCTGCCATTGCGGCCTTTCTACTTCCTTTTGAAGTATTTCTTTTCTCCTACGCAGTTTTGGGGCCCTTGCATTATCTCACAGAAATTGGCTGGCTCCACAAAAAAGGCTTCTACACAACCGGCAAAAACGACTTTGTCTGGTTGGTTGTGTTGGGTTTACTCATCACTCTGGGGTTCTTTAAGTTCGATGTTTGGCTAGAATCCATCTCCACCAACCTCATATTTATCGGTTTCTTGTCGGCACTAATCATGATGGCCATCAAAGACAATGCACTGAAAATTGCCGCCATTCTTGCCGTGGTGATCTCCACGTTTTTCTTCAGAGGATCGGGGTTTTATGAAGTCTTCTTTGCCATTTTTCTCCCGACCATTATCCATGTTTTTCTTTTTACCGGACTGTTTATGCTTTACGGAGCTCTAAAAAGCAGAAGCATTCCCGGTGTGCTTTCGGTTGTATTGCTAAGCCTTTGCGCGTTGTCTTTTTTCTGGATTCCCGCCAACTATTCACCCTTGGCAAACCAGCAATACCTCATGGAAAGTTACGGCAGCTTTGCTGAGCTAAACCGGCAACTCATCAACCTCTTTGGCCTCGGGAACTTAAGCCCCTTCACGGCCGAAACCTCTACTGAGAACCTCAATACCATTTTCATGGCTCAACCGGGATTCATGGTCATGCGTTTTGTGGCCTTTGCCTACACCTACCACTATCTCAATTGGTTCTCGAAAACCTCTGTCATTCAATGGCATAAAGTCCCAAAGCCTACCTTGTATTTCGTACTGGCCATCTGGGCGCTTTCAGTTGCATTATATATGTATAGTTATGAGGTAGGCTTAAAGTGGCTGTTTCTCCTTTCCTTCCTGCACGTTCTTCTCGAGTTTCCGCTCAACTACAGAAGCATAGTTGGCATCTTTCAAGAGTTAAAGGCGCTCGCCTCCGGCGGGATGAAATCAGCCAAATCATAACCCTGTGCGCATCGTATTCCTCGGAACTCCCGATTTTTCTGTGCCTTTGTTAAGGGCCCTGATTGCCGCCCGATTCGAGGTGGTGGCTGTAGTAACCGCACCTGATAAACCAGCAGGTCGAGGCCTGCAGATGAAATCAACACCTGTAAAAGAATGTGCCATTGAGCTAGGCATTCCTGTACTACAACCTGAAAAGCTGAAGGACCCTTCTTTCATAGAAAGCCTCAGGGCATACCGCGCCGATATTCAAGTGGTAGTGGCATTTCGAATGTTGCCTGAAGTGATTTGGAGCATGCCTCCAATGGGAACCTGGAACCTTCACGCCTCACTCTTGCCACACTACAGGGGAGCCGCCCCAATCAACCACGCGATTATACAAGGAGAGGCGATCACCGGATTAAGCACTTTCAAATTGGTGCACGCCATCGACGAAGGCGCCATCGCGCTTCAGCTTCCCATGCCAATTAACCCTCGTGAAACGGCCGGAAGCCTTCACGATCGTATGTCGGAAGCCGGAGCCATGCTCATGCTTACCACCCTCAAAGCCATCGAAGCCAACAATATTCAACTGATCGAACAATTGAAGTTGGGTAGCCATGAGCCCTTCAAACAAGCTCCAAAGCTCAACCCTGAGTTCTGCAAAATCGATTGGACCCAAGGTACCCGACAAATTGATTGCTTTATACGCGGATTGAGCCCTTTTCCCGGTGCACATACCACATTTCACAACGGAGAAACCAGCAGCGGACTGAAAATTTATCTTGCTAAACCGGTAGAGCACGAATCAATGACCCGTGTTGAACCGGGAACCATAGAAATTATTGGCGCTTCAAAAGCCTTGGTAAAAACGGCCGATGGCTGGCTGGAGCTCGAAAGCGTGCAGCTTGCCGGTAAAAAACGAATGGAAACGGAGCTTTTTCTCCGAGGCCTCAGGGTCGCCGGAAGCCTGTTTTGTGCCTGAAATGCGAATGCCCGTCAATAGGGCAATACAGGGAGCAACCTTCAGTCAACTTACCGAAAAACAGGCATTTAGGGTCACAGTTATTAACAAAACACTGGATTTATCAACAAAACCAAGGGTTTCAGGGGTTCAGCACTTGGAAGGTATTGGTTTTCCTATAAATTTGCTCAAGAGAACAATTAACAAACCCGTAAAACCCTCAAAACCAAATCATCATGAACAAAGCAGAACTGATTGATGCAATTGCTGCGAATGCAGAACTTTCAAAAGTTGACGCGAAGAAAGCGCTTGATGCGTTCATCACCGCAACTACTACAGCACTGAAGAAAGGTGACCGTGTTGCCCTCGTTGGTTTCGGTTCTTTCTCTGTTTCCAGCCGTGCTGCCCGCAAAGGCCGTAACCCACAAACTGGTAAGGAAATCAAAATTGCTGCTAAGAAAGTAGTAAAATTCAAAGCAGGTAGCGAACTTTCTGTGAAAGTGAAGTAATCCTCCTTTAAAAAAGGAAAGCCCTCCCCAACAGGAGGGTTTTTTTTTGCCCGTTTAGCCCGGCGGGATTCTTAATTTTGCCGCATGTCGACCACAGAAAGCAAAGCCAACAAAATCGCCCAATTCGATCCGAACGGAGCCGGAGTTAGAGGCACCAATATTTATGGTTTACCCTTTACCGCCGAAGAATCGGAGATTGTTCTTCTACCCGTACCCTGGGAAGTTACCGTGAGTTACTCCGCAGGCACCGCTCAAGGTCCGCAGGCAATTCTCGATGCCAGCCTACAGGTCGACTTATACGATACCGATGCTCCTGAGGCCTGGAAAGCCGGAATCCATATGCTTCCTATAGATGAAGAAATGCTCCAAGTAAGCATTGAACTCCGCGACAGGGCCGAACGTCATATCGAGGCCATTGCCAACGGCGAAAGCATTGACCCCAATTCACCAGTACTCCAATCGATTAACGAAGCCTGTGCAAACATGGTAGTGCAGGTTGAAAAGCAAGCCAGGCAATGGCTCGAGGCAGGCAAAATTGTGGGGCTTGTAGGCGGTGATCACAGCACTCCACTCGGACTCATTAAAGCCCTCGCCAAGAAACATGGAGATTTCGGAATTCTTCAAATTGATGCTCACTGCGACCTCAGAATTGCATACGAAGACTTTGAGTATTCGCACGCTTCGGTAATGTACAATGCATTAAAAATCAAGGAAGTGGGAAAGTTGGTACAGGTAGGCATCCGCGATTATTGCCTACAGGAACTGGAGCTAATCCGCCAATCTGGCGGCAGAATCGAGACATTCTTCGACGAAGCCCTTAAAATTGCGCAATTTGAAGGGGCAACCTGGAAAGAACAAACGAATAACATCGTGAATACCCTTCCTCAAAAGGTATACGTTTCATTCGACATTGATGGACTTGAACCCGGACTATGCCCGGGAACTGGAACACCGGTGGCTGGTGGACTTGGCTTTGCCCAGGCCGTTTATCTCATTCGTAAAGTGGTTGAATCGGGCCGAACAATTATTGGGTTCGACCTCAACGAGGTATCGCCGGGAGAAGCTGAGTGGGATGCCAATGTAGGTGCAAGACTATTGCTGAAACTCTGTGTTTTCGCAGGCCTTTCAAACAAAATAATGCTACCGGCCTAAGGGGCGAGGCGACCCCGCTTCCAGCTGCCATCTGTCTGCCATTGGTAAATAATCCGGTCGTGAAGTCGACTCTCTCTTCCTTGCCAAAACTCTAGGTAATCGGCTTGCAATCCGAACCCACCCCAATGCGGAGGCCGGTCTACTGATTGACCCTCAAACTGCTCTGTAAAAAAGGCAACGCGTTCTTCGAGAAATTCACGGTGAGGAATTACCTCACTTTGTGGACTGGCCCAAGCACCAATCTGCGAACCGCGTGGGCGACTGGCAAAGTATGCAGTAGAAATATCGGCGTCAAGTCTTACAATCTTTCCTTCGATACGCACCTGGCGCTCCAATTCGGGCCAGAAGAAGCTCAATGAAGCGAAAGGGTTCTGATCGAGCTGCTTTCCTTTGCGACTCAGATAATTACTGTAAAACGAAAACACTCCATCCTGAACATTGCGGAGAAGCACTACACGTGCCGATGGTCGTCCTCTATCATCTACCGTGGCAAGCGTCATTGCATGAGGCTCCGGTAAATCAGAACGCAGCGCCTCATCGAACCATACTTCGAACTGGTGAATAGGGCTGGCTGATGTATGCGCTTCATCGAGCACTGCTCTGATGTATTCTTTGCGAATCGATTCAATTTTATCTTTCATAACTGCTTTGATGCGATGGAGGAACAAAGTTGCAGTGAACTTGGTTTGCTTACACTGACAATTATCATGCTTTGCCAAATAATTCACGGCATGGTAACATTTCGTAGACTTGGGGCGTTAATACACCAAAAGAAGCGGTATGGAGAAGGCTATACGCTATCCGGTTAAGGGCCAAATCTTACTCTCAGAGCCCAACTTAGAAGACGACATCTTTAAGCGCTCGGTAATTTTGCTGGCCGAAGATTCCGATCAAGGATCAATGGGATTCATCCTCAATAAACCCGTAGGCTATCGTGTTCATGAGGTAATCAACGACTTTCCTGAATTTGACGGCGAGGTTTTCCTGGGTGGCCCGGTCGACAATCAGTCCTTGTTTTTCATTCATACCGTGCCTCAACTCATTGGTAGCTCGTTTGAGATTGCGGGGGGCATTCATTTCGGTGGCGACTTTAACAAATTGAAGGAGTTGATCTCCATTGCCCTCATTCAACCTGAGCAAATCCGGTTTTTCGCAGGCTATTCCGGCTGGGATTCCGGTCAGCTCCGCCATGAACTGGAGTCGGAAGCCTGGATGATTTTCGATCGACCCGACACCCTCCTGCAAATGAAGTCTGAAGAACTTTGGGGGGCTTTACTCAGAACAACCCGGACCGAAAAAGCCATTTGGTCGAACTATCCAGAGAACCCTGAACTGAATTGACTGGTTTACCGCTTGCTTCCACAGGCCTCAATAAGCGTGAATTGCCTAATTAGGGCCTACTGAAAAAGTCAGAAATGCGGCAGATGCGAGGCGACAAGGCAAAGCTGTATATTGAATACTGCGAGCCGCGGGCAACGAAGCAGATCCTGCATTTCTGGCTAACGAAAAACTGAGCTCCTTGAATTCAATCGTGCATGGATTTTCAAAAGCTAGACTAAAACCCTTGCATTAAGCCTCATTCAAACAGGGGCTAAAGTGCTAAAAATAAAACTATTGAGTGTTTTTCAGTAAGCCCTAATTCAATCTCGTTTCCCTATATCCAATGAGTGTTGGGGGCTTTCAAATACAACAGAAAGAACTGATGCCTTGTAAATTGGGTTCATCACCCGAGCCTTTAATGGCTAAAATCGGAATCTCAGGCATTAGAGTGCTTTTCGGCTGGCCCAATATAATGAGCAGCTTCCGCGCGAAGTAGTTCGGCCACACGGCGTGCCTGTGTTCCAAAGTAGCGGCGCTCCTTCCAGGAGATGACCCAACGAAGACCCCTGATGGCATTGGTTAACCAAACTTCCGAGGCTTTGTACAAATCGTCGTGCATTACTTGCCCTTCTTCAACCTCTACCCCAATTTCGCGCAATTTGGCAATCAGCCTTTTCCGAAAAACGCCCGGAAAAATACCTTCCGAAACTGAAGGCGTGAGAACTTTGCCATCGGCCATCAACAAAAAAAGATTCCCTGAGGTGGCCTCACAAATACGACCAAACTCATTGAGCATCAAGGCATCATCGCAATTTTGCTGGCGTGCCTCCCGCGCTCCCAAAACATACAAGAGCGCCGAAGTAGACTTAATGCCCGAAAGTGCATTCACAGGCTTTCGGATTTCGCTGAAAAGCCCAAGACGCAAGCCTTTGTCGTTTATAGAATAGAGCGATTCATCCAAAGGTTCAAGTGTCATAAATAGTGAACAAGAATCGACACTGGGCTTGTAAAGGCCACCGGTGTTTCGCACTACCTGCAAGCGAAGGCGACCTTCGGTAATTGCATTGAGCTCGCCCAACTTCACCATACTGTGGTACAATTGCACGGGATCAAACAGCGGAAAATCAAACCCGAGGGCATACATTCCGGCCAAAAGGCGCTCCATGTGGTCCTCTACAAATAAAGGCACGCCTTGGTGAAATCGAATGCTTTCGAAAATGCCATCACCATATTGCATTGAACGATTATCATAGCTGAAATTCAGTTCCTTTAAAGGAATAAACTCAGCGTTCATATAGGCAATGGATGCAGTTAGTCGGGCAGACATGATAACAAAGCTTCGAGTGGTGGATTGGGCGGCAACAAATATCCGCGAATTCCAGCATCAATGGCAGCATCTACATCTCTTTGTTTATCGCCAATCATCAAAGACAGCGACTTTTCATATCCAAATCGTGCTACGGCTTTCTCAATAAGCAGTCCGGAAGGCTTACGGCATAAGCAGTTTCCTCCCTCAGGATGATGAGGGCAATAGTATGCTTCGCGAATTGACAGTCCTTCTTTGGCGAGAATTTCCCACAATACCCGATGACAATCGGCAACCAAGGAATGGCCATACCGCCCTTTCGCGATTCCGCCTTGGTTGGTGATGATCACCGTTTCATACCCTCGTTGGGTGGCTTCTCGCAGGAAAGGAATGAATGGAGGGTGAACCGTAAATTCATCCAGACTCAGTATATAATCGCCAAGCTCGGTATTTACGATTCCATCGCGGTCGACAAACAAAGCTTTCTTCATTATCGTATCAGTTGGTGGATAAAGCCCGCTGCGGCTTCCGGAATCAAAATCAAAATATACAGCATTCCGTAAGCGCCTCCCCAAAGATGCGCTTCGTGATTGATATTGTCGCGATGATTCTGGTTACTCCAAATGCTGTACGCGACGTACAATCCGGCCCAAACAACGGAAGGCAGCGGAAGAATTCCGTACAGGTAAATTTTCGAAAGAGGAGCGAATACCACGTTGGCAAACAATACGGCAGATACAGCACCCGAAGCGCCCACTGCATTGTACCAGTGGTGATCTTTGTGTTTTCGGTAGGTTGAAATGGAAGCAACAATGATGGCCCCAAAATACAGCCCCAAGTAGGCAGCCGGACCTAAAGAGCCCAGGTAGCCACTCAAATAAAATTCGGTGTTCATCCCAAAAGAGAACAATACCAACATATTAATTATCAAGTGAAGCCAGTCGGCATGCAGAAATGCATGGGTTAAAAACCGGTACCACTGCTTTCGGTGGGCTATTTGGTAGGGATTAAATTGATAGCGGGACATAAGCTCCGGCTTGTTGAAAGCCAGAATAGAGAATGCCGCAGTGACTAAAATAATGGGAAGTGTAATCGAATTCATGAGAAATGACGATTTAAAATCAAGGCTGCCCACCGAGCCTTTGAATAGCATTGCTGGCCAAATCGAAACCTGGATTCCTTTTTAAGGCTTCACGGTAATCTTGCAGGGCCAACTCTTTGTTTCCCAACTTCTCGTTACACAATCCGGCCATGTAAATGGCTTCAGCATAATCGGCTTTTACCTTAGAGGCTTGAAGAAAATACGGAAGGGCTTCGGCCGGCTTGTTCTGGTATTCAAACAGAATGAATCCGATATTGTAATGCGAAAATGGATAGGATGGATCTTTAGTCGTCAGTTCGGAATACACTTCAATGGCTTTTTCCAATTCGCCATGCTGTTGGTAAAAGTATCCAATGTTGTAGCGCGTTTGCGAGTTATTCGGGTTCACCTTCAGCACGTTGTTGAAAAAGTCGATGGCCCGTTTATCGTGCTTTGCAGAATAAATTAGCCCCAATTGCTCATAGGCGTTGGCGTACTGAGGATCTTGCTCTGCTGCAGTAAGGAAGCTGGAAATGGCCAGGTTGGTATCGCCACCTTCTTTGTAAACCATGCCTTTGAGGTAATAGGCTTTGGGGTTGGTCTTATTGCGTTTCAACACCTCATTGAGTGAATTGAGGGCTTCCTGTCGCATCTCCACATACAAATACAATTCGGCCAACTTCATGTGGGCATCGGTATTGGAGGCATCAAGGCTGATGGCTTTTTGCAGGGCCTGACGGGTAAACCGAGTTCGATTGGTAACCAGGTAAATATCGGCCAGTGTGACGAAATAGCTGGAGCGAGTAGAATCGATGCGTATCAGCTGTTGCATGTCGACAACTGCTGAGTCGGGTTTACCTTTACCCAGAAAATACCGTGCGCGGGCATACAAAGCTGCAGTGTCGTTCGGATTTTCTTCCAATGCCGCATTCATTCCTTCTATTGTACTGAGGTCGGCGGGTTTATCGCCACAGGAAGCCATTAACACAACAATAAACAACCAAAGAGGAGCAAGCTTTCTCAGACCCATGCGATTCAATTTGAAAGCCCAAATAAAAGAAAGAAGCCCGAAACAGAGGGCGACAAAATCACGCCATTTCCGCTTCGGGCTTAATTATTTAGAATTTAATTCAGGCAGGGACAGCACCGGTGATTGCTTCACGGATGCGGGATTCAATTTGGTCGGCCAAATCAGGGTTATCGGCTAAAAGTGACTTAACGGCATCACGGCCTTGGCCCAAACGCGTTTCGTCGAAGCTGAACCATGAGCCGCTCTTTTTCACCACACCATGCTCAACACCAAGGTCGATGATTTCACCCAGCCGTGAAATGCCTTCTCCATAAATGATGTCGAACTCAGCGGTACGGAATGGAGGGGCGACTTTGTTCTTCACCACCTTCACTTTCGTGCGATTTCCTACGACAGTATCTCCATCTTTGATTTGACCAATTCGACGGATATCTAGTCGAATGGATGCGTAAAACTTCAGTGCATTACCACCCGTAGTCGTTTCAGGATTACCGAACATTACCCCGATTTTCTCGCGCAACTGATTGATAAAGATACAGGTAGAACCTGTTCTGCTAATGGTGGCAGTAAGTTTTCTCAAGGCCTGCGACATCAAACGGGCTTGCAAACCAACTTTTGAATCGCCCATCTCACCTTCGATTTCAGATTTAGGTGTAAGTGCTGCAACTGAGTCGATTACGATGATATCGATAGCCCCGGAACGTATCAAGTTATCGGCAATTTCGAGCGCTTGCTCGCCATTGTCGGGCTGTGAAATAAGCAGGTTCTCTACATCAACACCCAATTTCTCGGCATAGTAACGGTCGAAGGCATGTTCAGCATCAATGATTGCGGCAATCCCGCCCTGCTTTTGCGCTTGAGCAATCGCGTGAATGGCCAGCGTTGTTTTACCGGAAGATTCAGGGCCATAGATTTCAACAATTCGCCCCTTCGGAAAGCCTTGAACACCAAGCGCCATGTCGAGTGTGATGCTCCCTGTTGGAATCACTTCTGTAGATTCTACGGCCTGTTCTCCCATCTTCATAATGGTTCCCTTGCCATAGGTTTTGTCGATTTTATCGATGATAACCTGAAGCGCCTTCAGTTTGTCGGTGTTCACGTCTTTGCTCATACAATTGTGTGTTAAATCATTTTGCCACGAAATACGTCAAAAAAGCAATTCACTCCGACGATGTTTATAACTATTTTAAATTCGCCGTTTCAGTAATGAGATTGGAAAAATGGTTAATTGCCTTGTTATCAAAGCAATTGAGCCGCATGATTCTTCGTGTCGACTTTTGAAATCACTTCTGCAATGTTACCTTTCTCGTCAATCACAAAAGTAGTTCTTGCAATGCCCATGTACTCCTTGCCCATGAACTTCTTGAGGCCGTAAACGCCAAACAGGCTCGCTACTTCAGCTTTAGTATCGGCAACAAGGCGGAATGGCAAACTGTATTTATTGATGAACTTTTGGTGCGACTTTTCAGAATCGGTGCTTACGCCCAGAATTTCAAAACCCGCCTTTTGCAAAGCCTCGTAATTGTCGCGTAGGCTGCATGCTTCTGCGGTACAACCCGGGGTATCGTCTTTCGGATAAAAATAGATAACGAGCTTTTTCCCGCTGAAATCAGCTAAACTTACCGGTTTGCCATCCTGGTCTACTCCTGAAAATGAAGGCGCCTGATCGCCAACTTTTAATGTGGTCATGATTTTTTGATTGGTTTCGACTTAGAAACAACTTCTTTAGGCTTTTGTTTGGCCGTAGTAACAGATGGCTTTTTTCGGCTGGCTTTGCCGAAGTAGTTGCAAACGGAGGTGAGTGCGCAGCGTTCACACAAGGGTTTGCGGGCTAAACAGATGTATCGGCCATGTAAAATAATCCAATGGTGAGCGCGTGCTACCTTATCTTCAGGAATTACAGCCATGAGCTGCTCTTCGGCCTGTCGAGGGTTTTTGGCCCCTCGTGTAAGCCCAAGTCGAGCCGAAACTCTAAACACATGTGTATCAACGGCCATGGCAGGTTTGTCAAACACAACAGAGGCAATTACATTGGCGGTTTTCCTTCCAACACCCGGCAAGCGTTGCAATTGCTCCACATCAGAGGGCACGATATTGTTCATCTCTCCGAACAACATTTTGCCAAGCCCACTTAAATGCTTGGCCTTATTGTTTGGGTACGACACCGAGCGGATGTAACCGAATATTTCCTCAACAGAAGCTGAAGCAAGACTTTCGGCATCGGGAAAACGTTTGAACAATGATCGTGTAACAATATTCACCCGTTTATCGGTACACTGCGCCGATAAAACAACGGCCACTAAGAGCTCAAAAGGGTTTGAATATTCAAGCTCAGTTTCGGCAGGCAAGCTATTCTGCTCAAAATACTCCAGCACCAATCGGGTTCGTTCTTTCCTGGTCATGCGGCAAAGTTGGAAAAAAAATCCCCGACCTATTTTAGGACCGGGGATTTCAGAGAAAAACTAAACCAAACTAATTCATAACCATTTCAGCACTGAGCCCTTCGATAGAAGTAGGCTCAATCTGCAAAGCCCGGGAATAATTCAAGATTGCTTGAATTGTGGCTTTTCTGGGATGCCCGGACGATACATCCAACAAGTCGCGTACTTCGTTAATGCTACGGAGTTCTTTGGCGGTTTCGCGGCAGTCTTCAATTTCTGAACGGAAGGCCATCGCCTCGGAAATTTCCATTTCACCGTAGGCGAAACGAATTACATCTTCAGGTGTAAAGGTTTTTTGCATAGGCTTTTTAAACAACTCCTAGAAAACGGGGCCATCACACGCTTATTGCCTCTATGATAAATATTTCCTCAAATTTCACATTGTCAAAACAATGCATTAAAATCTAAGCTCTTTATCATGTAAGACGCAGCTGGAGAATGGACAACATACAGCCAAATAACCTATTAAATTGCGATGTTATTCGAAACTATGCATTGTAGATTCCTGCTGTGGTTTTTTATTGTATTGACGGGCTATGGCTTGAGGGTGGAGGCACAAAAGCAAGTAATTGACTTCGAGCGACTTTCGCCTCAAAAATGGATGTATCAAAGTAACATTACATCCCATACACAAGATCCTGAAGGATATATCTGGTTTGGAACAACAAATGGACTTTATCGCTTTGATGGCTTTTCGGTGAAAGAATACCGCCACGATCCACACAACGCGAACAGTCTTGCACACAATAATGTGAATACGGTGCATGCCACCAACGATGGAAACATTTGGATTGGCACTTGGGGGGGCCTCACCAAGTTTGAACCAAGAACATTTAAATTCGTCCGTTACAAGCACGACCCAAGAAATGCAGCATCATTGTCGAACAACGATGTACGGTCAATTGCTGAGGATTCTGAAGGGAATCTTTGGCTCGGAACTTTCGGTGGTGGAGTGGTAAGATTCAACCAAAAAACTGGAATATTTAAATCGTTCCAATATTCGGCCAATGATGCCGGAACCATTTCCAGCAACTTTGTGAATGTAATTGCCCGTGACCGCAGTGGCGACCTATGGATTGGCACACGAAGGGGAATTAATAAACTGGAAACCGACAATGCGCGCTTTACCAGTTTTCAGGACCTTAACGAAAGTGAAAAAGAGCGATATTCAACCAATATCACCTCTATTCATGAAGATACAAAAGGCCGTATTTGGTTCGGAACTGCCGGTGGTGGTTTAATGTATCTCGACAGGCAAAGCGGGCGGCTTCGGACATTTATTCACGATACCCGGCAAGCCGGAACAATTTCATCAAACTACATTAACGATATTACCGAAGATGATAAAGGCCATATTTGGGTAGCTACGTCTGATGGACTCAATATTATTCACAAAGAAAGTGAAGCTATAGAGTCTATTTTTAATAATCCGGCCAAGCCACAAAGCCTTTTAAACAATGATGTTCGCCATGTTTTTACCGATAAAAGCGGTGCAATGTGGATTATCACCGCGGAGGGCATTAATATTTTCAGCAAGCTTAACGGTAGATTTCAGAAAATCCAGCGTATTCCAGACGACCCGAACAGTATTTCTTCGAATATTGTGCACTGTTTTGCTGTAGATTCATCGGGATCTCTGTGGGTCGGCACGCGAGAAGGCCTGAACAGATACGATAAAAATCAAAAACGCTTTGTGCGCTATATGATTGAGTCTGCATCAGATTCAGACCCTGTTTCAAATGAGATTAAGTCAATTCTTATTGACCGAAATAACCGTTTTTGGGTAGGAACATCTAATGCACTGAACCTGTTTAATCCCAGCACCGGGAAAGCTATTCCATTTCGGTTCGACCGATTTAACCCCAACTCGCTGAACAATGAGATTCACATCATTTATCAAACCCGGCAAGGGGAAATTTTTGCTGGAAGTCGAAAGGGACTGTTGTTATTTCATCCGGAAACCGGAAATTTTGATTTATTCCGCCCCGATCCATTAATTACCGAAACACAAATATCCAATTCGGTTTATGCCATTGTGGAGGATCGTTATGGTAAACTTTGGGTGGGGACGCTGGGGGGCGGAATGATGGAATTTGATCGAAGGAAAAAAACATTCACTACATACAAAAATCAAATTTCCGACAGCACATCTATAAGTCACAATAGCGTTGTAACCTTTTGTGAAGACCGTTTCGGATTTTTTTGGGTAGGTACTTATGGGGGAGGATTAAATCGATTTGATCGAAAAACCGGGAAGTTCATCAATTACACGACAGAAAAGGGATTACCAGATAATTTAATCAGTGCAATTGTGGATGACCAAAATGGCAACTTATGGATTTCTACACACAGCGGAATTACGCGATTTGACACAAAAACAAGAAATTTCCGAAACTACGACGTATTGGATGGCTTACAGAGTAACGAATTCAATATTGGTGCTGCACTGAGGCTTTCTAACGGGGAAATGCTCTTTGGAGGTATTGCAGGTTTTAATTGGTTTTCTCCCGATAGCATTCAAGGAAATAACTTCATACCTCCAATTGTAATCAGCAGTTTTAAGGTTCTTGATCAAGAATTCCCACTCAGCGAATCTGTTCAGCTCAATTACAATCAAAATTATGTAACATTTGAGTTTTCTTCGTTGAGCTATGCCTTGTCAGATAAAAATAGGTTTGCCTATAAACTGGAAGGATTTGACGAGGACTGGATTTATTCTGGAAGCAGGCGTTTTGCGACCTATTCTAATTTAGAACCCGGAGAATACACTTTTTATGTAAAAGGTTCGAACAGCGACGGGGTTTGGAATGAGAAGGGCGCAGCTTTAAAAATTACGATTCAACGTCCATTTTGGAAAACTTGGTGGTTTATTCTGGCCATAGTTCTTTTTGTGCTTGGGTTTTTGTATCTCAGTTATCGCATGAGAATGAGAGTCATAAACCAGCAGAATTCGATGCTCGAAGAGAAAGTAAGAACCCGGACCGCCGACTTGGAGAAGGCACGTGCTGAAGCTGAATCAGCTCGAGAAGTTGCAGAGAAAGCCAGTCGCTCTAAATCGGGATTTCTGGCAAATATGAGTCACGAAATCAGAACTCCGCTCAATGGAATTTTAGGTTTTACCGACTTATTGATTAAAAACAACCCGAATACCGACAACCTCAAGTATTTGGAGCTCATTCGCTCCTCGGGCGATACATTGCTCAGGTTGCTGAGTGATATTTTAGATTTGAATAAAATTGAACAGGGTAAACTAAACATTGAGAATATTCGATTCAATTTTGCACAAACGATTCGCGAAACCTTGCTGCCATACCAATATCGGAGTAATGAAAAAGGTTTGCAATTTTTAATGGATTTCGATAAGAGAATTCCAGAATCGATCTACGGCGACCCAACGCGGATTAAGCAACTTGTTATAAATCTTGTTTCCAATTCGATAAAATTCACTGAAACCGGAGGAATATCTATTCGGTTTGAGTTAGAAACTGAACCCAATGGCAAGTCAGATCTGATTACAATTGTTGGAAGCGTTACCGATACAGGCATCGGAGTACCGGAAGACAAGCAGAGTTTAATTTTCGACAGCTTTACGCAGGCGGATGGCTCCTTTACCCGAAAATATGGAGGTAGCGGGCTTGGGCTATCCATTGTAAAACAATTGCTTCGCTTAATGGGTGGAGAGATTGAGTTGGTGAGTCCCGCTGTTGACAAACCATTTCGTTCAAATACTCCCGGTGCTACATTCCGTTTCAGGTTTAAGGTGAAGCCGGCGGTGAGCGAAGAAGCGGCCAAATCAACGAATTCGGGTAGTGCTTCTACTGAATACCGATTTACTGAATCTTATACCGTGCTATTGGTAGAAGATAATAAAATTAACCAGTTGCTGGCGGTTACTGTTCTGGAAAATTTCGGCGTCAAAGTGGTTACTGCCGACGACGGTCAGCAGGGTGTAGAAAAGGCTAAAGCTGATGATTTTGATTTGATATTAATGGATGTTCAAATGCCGGTTATGAATGGTTATGAAAGCACAGCAGCAATAAGGGCTTTAGGAATGAAGCTTCCAATTATTGGACTAACGGCAAATGTTTATAAGGAAGACATTGAAAAATGTTTAGAGTCGGGTATGAATGCGCATTTAGGAAAACCATTTACAGAGGCAAGTTTATTCGAAGAGCTGAAAAAGTGGTTGAATTGAACGGCTCAAATCCAATGCTTTCTTTGATTAAAATGATGCAGCTTTACGCGTTTACTATTAACCTCAATTGCGGCGAGTAAGCATCTATTTATAAGAGGATTCGCTAGAAATGCTTATCTGAAATACGAGTTACCTGTTCATCTATGAAGGCTTACTGAAAATTCAAAAAGATTACGGCGATGCGAGGCGACGAGGCAAAGCTGAGTAAAGAAAAGAGCTCAGATTGGGAAAGTTGCAATTAAAAACTTTTACCGGCCTGTTTTTGTGAATTTTAAATGAAAGTTGCGAGGATTAACGAGGGCTTTCGAGCTTCGGATGTTTTTTGAGTATTGAGCAATACTATATTTGCCGCCCTTTCGTTAAAAATCCGGTAGAGCATAGTCGGAGAAATCGAAAAGGGAATCTATATAAACAAAAAGGCTTAGTCCTGAACGCATTATGTTAAACACCAGCTACACCAATCACTCATGGCCAATTGTTTCGGAGGAAGCCGAAATCAATCGACAAAGAGCCCTAAAACAGTATTCGATTTCTGACGCCGGCATGGAGATTTCTTTTGAAGAGATCGCTGAAATAGCAGCCGATTCATGCAAAGTTCCAGTGGTTACCATTTCAATGATAGATCATGATACACAGTGGATTTTAGCTGCACATGGAACTGATATTCGAAAACTACCAAGGCATCAGTCGCTTTGCGCACTCACCTTAGGCAGCCCCTTCAAATCAATAGTAATTGCCGATTTAAAGACAGATGAGCGTTTGAGAAATCATCATTTGGCAGCTCAGGAAGGTGGGTATCGTTTTTTCGCAGGTTTTCCCATTACATCCCACGAAGGTTATTCTATTGGAGCACTCAGCGTTTTCGATTATCAATCCAGAGAACTTGATAAAACTCAACTCCGGATGCTGAAAATGTTGGCCAATCAGGTAATGAATACGATTGAGCTTACCAGTAAGGTTTATCAATTGGAGAAAACTCAGCAAAAGTTAGAAGTTGCTAATCACGACTTGGCTCGGTTTGCCCATGTAGTAGCCCATGATATTCGGTCACCCTTGAAGAATATCTATTCCTTAGCACAATTGCTCGAAAAAGACGAAGACTTAAGTGAGGACTCACAGAAGATGATCGATTTCATTCAGCATTCAGCAAAGGAACTAGAACATTTAGTGGAAGGAATACTGGAATATTCTTTGGCCGGTAAAAATGGAGTAAACAAGCAATTGGTAAATCTTGAAGCCATTGTAGACAATGTAATTGAATTGCTACAACCCACTCCTGAAGTTCACATCAATCTTCAGCATAAAGCAGGAAAAGTAGTAAGTGACGCTACACTGTTAAGACAAATTCTTCTGAATTTAGTTACCAATGCCATTCGCTACAATAATAAGCAAAACACTCAGATTGAGATAAGAACAGAATTGAACGGTAACCATTGGCTTTTATTGGTTAGCGACAATGGCCCCGGTATTGAAGATCATCTCAAAAAACAAATTTTTGAGCCCTATAAGGTATTAACCGAAAGTGATCGGTTCGGAAAAAGGGGGAGTGGAATTGGGCTGGCAACTGTGAAGAGCCTTACCGAAAAGCTTGGGGGTAAAATTACCGTTGAAAGTACTCTTGGTGCAGGATCGACTTTTGTGCTCAACTTTCCTGCTTAATGTTCCAAGATTAAAATTTCGGCTAGGTTAAATGCTTGCATTCAGAATAGAAATTTCGATGTTTGCATTGGCGTTTAACACCCATGGCACCGTAGTTCAATGGATAGAATAGGCGTTTCCTAAACGCTTGATGCAGGTTCGATTCCTGCCGGAGCCACTACAATAATGCAAAGAAAAAGCGTGAACAGATTGCTTAATCGAGTTCACGCTTTCTTGCTTTTTGCCTTAATTCAATTCGCAGGATCCTCCTAGAAGGGCTGCGCCGGCGCTCGCAGCATCACATGAATCCTGAGCTTCCGATTTTTTCACATCGGTAAAGGTTTGACTTACAGTTTGTCCCAAAATGGTGCACTCACAGGTAAAGTCTTTTTTACAAGCGGCAAACAATGCCACAATTGCAAGCAGAGAGAAGAGTTTTTTCATACAATGAATTTATGGAGTAAAGAAAGTGAATTTTGCTTTTTGTTCGTAGCTATTCTAAAAAAGTCGATAACGGTATTTCATGGGAAGCAGTTCAGACAAAATCCGTCAATGAAGAAAGAATTGAAAAATCGATCCAATTTCAGGGTAAACGAAAATATGCGCCACCGACTGAAGCCGATAGCTCTCGTGAGCTTTGCGAAACGAGACTTAAGGCGAAAGGCGGGATGCCTGAAAACGAAACCCGGATAATACGATAAACTTCGAACAGGCAGGCGCCCAAAAGATTTACTAATGTAAAAATCGCCAGCGGCCTACTGTAATTATGTTGTGAATTGGTGACTTGAAATCAAAAACTTTCGTCCTGAATACTGCCATTTACAACAACCAGAGAATCGGTTGGTGAATAGTAAGCTACACCGCTAAATGTGGCTGTGTAATAGGTAAAACTGCCGTCGTTTCTCGACTGATTGATGACTACCTGCCCTCTGGACTTGGGTTGAATCAATCCGCCCATATAGTAATCGAGGCCAGCAATTTTGAAAGCAATTTGATTAGAAAGTGTTGAATCGATTTGATACGTTCCAGGGCCATTAAAATTAGAAATGCTTCCTGTTGCACCGTTATCACCATTAAAATCGCCTCTCATGAGAAGGAGATTCGGATTTGAAATGCTATTTACATAACAACCTACGTTCTTGTCAAAATTATATTCTGCACCATTGGCCGTAAATTTGAAAAATCCCGGAACATCTTCTTCTTCGCGATTGCAAGCCACAAAAGTGAGGATAGAAATAGTTATAAAAATGACATTAAGCAATTGACGTAAGCTCATAGGGTGCAAACTGAATCAGTTTGCGAGTTTACGAAAAAACACAACAATCTGAGAATGATATGGATATTTTCCAAAACTACGGGGATGCACCATTCCAGAGTGGCGATGAAGACAGCGCCTACAGTAAGTAACTTACTCAGCTTACTGTAAACACTTTAGGTGAAACTACTATCCAATTAGCTGGTGTAATTTCAGGCGTATTCATGAAACCGGTGCATGTTTGTTTACCCATTGTTCAGCAATTCGTGACGCAGGTGCATGGCGTTAGCCTCACTGCATTGCACTTATGAAATTTGCAACATTTTAACTGATCTTTCACAGTGTGAAATCGAAACGTTTAACGGATAATTATCCTCTGAAACATTCGTTGTGACTGGGTTTCTGCCTCCAGAATATAGGCTCCGGATAACAAGTGGTCGATCGATATTGGATGATTAACCTCGTAGGAAAAATGTGCCGCACAGCGACCTGAAGTATCGTAAATGCGAATTTGCGCCGGGGTTTTGAGTCCTGAAATATGAATCAAACCTTGAGAAGGATTGGGGAAAAGCTTAAAGTTATCGGGCTCAGGTGTAGGAACTACAGTCACTTCTGCGGGAATAAAGCGTGCAAAAAAAGCATCACGACCGGCGGCAGAAACGATGGTTGCTTCGGCAGGACCGGCGTTTAGTGCAAGGGTGCTATCGGTGACGCCCGCAATGAGATAATATGGGCCTTCGGTGCGACCAAAGCTTGCAAAATCGAGGGCTGGCGACCCTCGGGTGTATAACCTTTGAAACTCTCCGGAGTGATTTAAACTTAACACGAATAAATCGAAATTACCCACCGGATTTTGAGTAAGGTTACTTACTCCCGGGTCAAAATCGAGCGGAGCATTAAAAAAACCACTAATAACCAGCTCATCCTGGGTGATTTGAGTGGAGAAAGTTTCCTCCGGACCACTCGATCCAAAAGCCTTTGCCCAGCCAAGATTACCTTGTAAATCCATCATTCCCAAAAAGATATCTTGCTGGCCATTGGACACAAATTGCAATGGGTTCGCAGACGTATCCATGTTGAGAATATCATTGAAATACCCGGTAAACAGTAAAGAGTCGCTGTAAAGCTGAATTTCGGTTATTGATTTAAGCCCTGTTGGTCCATGGAAAACCCGGCTCCATAAATATTCGCCATCTGCATTGAGAGAAATTATTACGGGGTCGCGATTAGCCTCTACCCACACTGTATCATCACCCGGATTTAAGTCGATGGTTTGATGGATAAATCCACCGACATACACATTATCATTATTATCCACCTCGACAGTTTGTAATTTGCAGGAAGCAATTGAGGTTGGGGCCCATTTTCTATACCATAACAAAGAATCTTCGTTATTTAATTTCACAAGTAGCATTTCGGTGAGGCCCCCTGGGCCATCTTGTGTGCTCACTTCAACTACTTCATCGCTGGGGTCAATATCCACATCACCGGCAATATTCATTGCTACATAAGTTTCGTTTGAGGAAGCAATTACAATATTAGACGGTTTACAATCGGAACTTGCGCCTAATCCCCTAAAGTGCGCCGCGTTCATTAAATCGCCATTTGAATTTAATCTCAGCAAAAAACCCTGATCACCCGGCGCATTATTATTGGAGGTCAATAGTGTTTCTCCAGGTCCGGGTTCTGCATCGAATTGAAATTGGAAATAACCCGTTAAAATCAAATCGCCCTGAGATGAGAATGTGATGGTATTAAAGAAGCAAAAGTTTCCAAATGTATCAAAAGGCTTTACCCAAATAAGTTCGCCGTTTTCGGTTAAATGTAGGAGGGCAAATTGATTCCAAACCGCAAAGGAATTGGGATCTGCATTGAGAATAGCGGCCCCAGGCCCCGGGTCGAAATCGGTGTTGCCTTTAAAGGAAGCAATGGCATACCAACTGCCATCGGGTGCTTGGCTGATGCGGGATAGAGAAACGAACTGATCACTTTCAAAGTGACGAAACCATTCGGGCTGTGCCTGAAGGGCAATGTTAATTGCAAAAAAAATGAGTGATAAAACAACCTGCTTGGCTAAAGTTGCCTTCATGACTATGTAATTTTAGTATTCAACAAACTTACCCAACGAAAAAAATCGATGCTATACCGCAATGGGGGGAGCTGAGGTAGAAACATGAATACGCGGCGATGAATTTGAAGATAGGTCTTTCTGAAAAACACTCAATAGTATTATTTACAACACTTTAGCCCCTGTTTGGACGGGGCTTACTGCAAGGGTTTTTAGATCGGCTTTCTAAAAGCCATGCATTCCTGAATTCATGAAGTTCAATTTTTCGCTAGCCAGAAACGCCGCATTTGCTTCATTGCTCGCTGCTCGGATCTGCCACATTATCAGATCTACTAGTAAGCCCTAAGTTAGAGGATAAGAATAATAGAGGCCTAGTGAAAAACATTCAATAACATTTTTCTCAAAGCATTAAACCCGGTTTGAATAGAACTAGGGACCATGCACATTCATGGGCCATTTAAAATCCATATACTCCTGAAATTATACAGCTCAATAACTTGCTCGGCAAAGCCGTAGCATTTACTTCGTTGCTTGTGGCAAAAAGTATTATACCCAGCTTCGCTTTTTCACAGAGTAATTGTAGCTCTTCCGACTTTTTTCAATAAGCCTTAGGTAAGAGTTAGTTGATAAAGCTAAACACTTGACTTTAAGGCATTGTTCATGGTTATGCAAAACTTAACCAGCGATAAATGTCCTTTTAAACCCAATTTCAAAATAATATTCGAGCGGTGATTCTCAATAGTCTTCACGCTATTGTGCAATTGCTTGGCGATTTCAACAGAAGAAAATCCTTCAGCAATGAGGCTGAAAATTCGTTTTTCGGATTTGGTTAAATTGGTATATTTTTCTGTATAAGCCTGAATTTCCTGCTGAGTAAGCACCTGACCTGATTCAGCAGTTGATGAGTAGCTTTTGAGCAATTCGTTTCGTTTAAGCCGGACTGCGATAGCATTGGTTAAATCGCGAACGCTAAATGGTTTGGTAATGTAGTCGTCGGCGCCGAGACCCATACCTGCCCGAATGTCTTTATGTTCGACCTTAGCGGTTAGAAAAATAAAGGGTATAGAGGCGTATTTTTCCATATTTCTGATTTGCTCCAACACCCAAAAGCCGTCTTTTCCTGGCATTTTAATATCACAAAGAATAAGGTCGGGCATTTCGTGTTGAATCAAAGCGACTCCAGACTCACCGGAGTCAGCGGTTACTATTGAATACCCTGAAATTTGGAGTATTTCGCTGATGTTTTCACGTAATTTTAACTCGTCTTCAATGATGGCTATTTTCTTCTGGTGTTTCATATAAAGGGAAAAGGTTAGGAAATTCAATTACAAAAAGGGCTCCGGGCCCATCGGTTTTACGGTGTGAAATGCGTCCAGAATTCATTTCTACCAGCTGTTTAACGATTACCAATCCAAGTCCGGTTCCTTGAATATTCACTGTGTTTGAGGCCCTATAAAAGGAGGTGAATAAATGTGGAATTTCATTGGGAGGAATTCCAATTCCAAAATCGCGCACCGAAAGTATAACACCGTCGGTCTGGTAGTTCACGGTCACCTGCGGATCATCGGCACCATCGGAATACTTAAGGGCATTCGATACTAAATTGGTAAAAATGTGTCGAACCTGAGTGCGGTCTAACTCATGCAAATTGGGCTCACCTTCGACAGTTAAATGGATTTTTCTTTTAAAATTTGGATTAAAACGAAGTTCCTCGATCAAGCTTGCAATCACTTCACAAAGGAACACAGGTTCGGGCATGAAAACCATTCTTCCGGAGTCTAAACGCCCCATGAGAAGGATGTTTTCCATGATTTCAGACATCAGATCTATTTCGGAAACGATCCGTGTGTGATGCTTACCAAAGGAACTACTAAACACAGAGGATGGCGGGTCGGATAATGCAGAAAACTGCAATCCAAGAATATCCATGCTCGACTTAATTGTTGCCAGAGGTGTTCTAAATTCGTGAGAAACGAGATTTATAAAGTGAGATTTGAACTGATTAAGCTGGCGTTCTTTATTTAGGGCCTTAACGGTGTTTTCTTCAGCAAGCTTTAAGGCAGTAACATCACTTTCTACAACAATAAAGTTAACTACTTTTCCTTGTTGATCGTGGATTGGTGTGATATCAAGATAGAGCCAAATGGCATCTCCTTTCACCGTATAATTGAGAATTTCACCCCGATAGGATGTTCCGTTTAAAATGGAGTGTTGTATCTCTTCTATGGTAATAGAATCTGTGCCTGAACCGCATAATAAATTTGGATACTTCCCAATAACAAAATCACTTGAATATCCGGTAATTCGATTAAAGCTTTCATTCACCCATTGAATTTCACCTCGCTCATTAGTGATGATTACTATCGAATTTGTTTTCTCGGCCACGATGGCTAAACGGGCAAACTCTTCCGACTTCTTTTTTTCTTCGGTTACGTCGTGTGTGATGCAAATTAAGCCATTATCGGGAAGAACAGTAAGCGAAATTTCCTGAAAAATAAATGAACCATCCTTTTTCAGTCCTTTGGTGGTACCTCTGTAAAACCCATTTTTAATAAACTCAGGAAATATTTCGTTTTCAATCCTAAGGATTTCGTCGGGTGGATATAGCACCTTCCATGATTTTCCAAGCAATTCATCAACAGAATTATACCCAAATATTTCGATATGTGCCTTATTCAAATAGGTGTATTGGTCTAAACCATTCATGATTCCAACACCTTCAATGGAATTCTCGATGGCCAGTTTTTGCTGCTCGATGGTTGAGTTGGCTTTGATACTTGCATCTATATCCTGAATTATGCCAGCCAACAATGGGTCTAGTGTGGTTGAGTTCTCGCAGAAAAATTTAATTCGCACCCATGAATGAGAGCCATCTGACTTTTGAATTCGGAAATCGAGCGTTTCTTCCAGCGTGGTTTGATTCAAAAAACGGTGAACTAAAGCCG
Source organism: Bacteroidota bacterium (assembly GCA_027483445.1). Lineage (GTDB taxonomy): Bacteria > Bacteroidota > Bacteroidia > M30B66 > M30B66 > CAMCXT01. The sequence goes on from JAIXUS010000038.1 coordinate 94,047, forward strand.
ATAATTTAGATTGGTCATCGGGTGTTGCAATAGAAATAAGTCCTTTCTGTAAAAATTGCTCTGCCTTGTACCCAGTAATTCGCTCAAAGGCATTACTTAAAAACAAGATACCGGAGTCGGAGTCAATCTGAAAAACGATTTCATCGAGCCGATGGGCGATTTCGAGGAAACGCAATCGCTGATTTTTCATTTCGGTAACGTCAATACCGTATCCGATTACGAACTCAAGCTTATTGTTATTTCGGTGTGGATAGAATTTACGATACTTCCACTGCACTTGACCATGTTCATTTACAGTAGAAAACTCCTCCAGAAACGGGTCTGAGATTCCATTAACTGTGTTGATAAAGCTTTGACGTCGTTGTTCAGCAATGGATAGCGGAAGGCCTCTACGCTGGCAAAATTCAAAATCGTTCTTTCCGATAATCCAAGCCCTCGTATCGGGGTTTTTGATGGCTTGTTTGTTTATATAGATATACCGGTGTTCGGGATCAAAAACCGCGATATCAGCTGGAATATTATCTAAAATGGCTTCATAAAATTGAAGATGACGTCGCGTTTCATCCAATTCCAAAACCAAATTTGCCAGCACAATTTTCACCACACACAATTCACTCTCAATATGCAAGTTGGCTTCGATTTTAAAGCGCTCGTTGAGTGGGAAGCTGAATTTCCCTTTGCGCTCATTCATTGTAAAACAATCAGAATACGCCTCAAACCACTTGGAAATTGCGTGATGCGTAGCAGATTTGCCAAGTATTTCGCCAATGATCGGTTGATACTGACACTGCTTATAAAGCTCCTGACTAAAACCGGCTGTCATGCGAATAATCTCCCCCCTTCGCAATAAAGCGATGTTTGGGTGTTCATTGCACATTAAATCCCAAAATACCGCTTCAACGGTTGTAGAATCGGCAAGCGAAGAGATTTGGGTTTGCGCACTCATGACTAGATTTTGGGACAAACAAAATTAGGTGATAACCCTTGCTTAAAAATAGGTATGCCTACTCATTTTTAGTGGGAAGTCTTTACAAAAAGCAAATCAGTATAGCTTTCCTATGTAAAAGAGCACATTCAAGAAAAATCGACTTAGCTCCTCCTCAGAATCACTAGAATTAGGTATTGCGCCCTAAAACAGAGTTCAATTCCTTTGAGCTTCTAAATGCATGAAGCAAGATGATTTTACCTAAAAATCTAAAGCGCCAATTTCAATTGGGTTTTAAAGATGCGCTTCGAATGATGTTGTGTCTTTTTAATAAAAAAACTGAGCGGCTACCCATGCATGATTTCATTCAAATTTATAAACACCAATTTCACATGAAAAAAACGCTTACACTAAGCATGCTGATTTTCTCATTTTTCTCGATGTATGCTCAAAGATTCAATTGGTCAAACAATTCAGGATATCCCGGAATTAACAATTCCTACTTTGGTGCTATTGAAATTTGTACCGACGATGCGGGAAACGTTTACACTTTTGATTTTGCCAATAGTGATCAAATGTGCGAAAACCAAACAATACCAATTAGCTCGAATGGCTACAATTTGTTCTTGTATAAATTTAGTCCTAGTGGAAGTTTAGTTTGGGGAAAAGCCTTCGGCCCTGGATTGGGTGGATCTATAGTAACACCTATGAATTTGAAAATTGGACCCGACAATAAAATCTATGCGCTTGCACATATCAATGGACCCAATATTGTAGCCGAAGACACCACCTTTAACATCACCGGACCGAACAATGTAATTGTCTGTATAGATACCGAAGGCGAGATTGAATGGACATACGCTGCCCAATACAGCTGCCCTAATTGCAGCATGCTAGAAATTGCGAATGGAAAAATTTATTTTCAAGGAGGAGACACGAGAATTAAATCCATCGATTTAAACCAGCAGCCGGCTTCGGAATTAAATTACTTTTTCGCCGCTGGAACAGCTACGATGGGGATTATTTTCCAAGGGTCTGGGCATTTCAGCAATGGCGAATTACTTTTTGCCGGTATACAGAGAGGTAATTCTAGTTTTATCGAAGGTGATACACTTTTTCAAGTTGACAATCCATTTCTCTACTGCAACATTACTTATTTGAGGACCAATGTCGATTTGGAACCAATTTGGGCAGATACTTATGGATATTTACGTGACCCGGAAACGCAATTTATTCCTGTTGCTGTAGATGGAAACGATCAAATATATACAGGTTGGCAGATTCTTAACGATATAAGCATTACAGGCACAAGCATCGACGGAGATTTTAATGCCTATGCAGGAGCCATACTTTCTATGGATAGTGCTGGAAATCCTTTATGGTTAAGAGAGCTGGTTAGCCCGGGTCCCTTAAAACTCAGCGATTTATACGCTGATTCAGAAAGTGGCAAAATCTGGATAACAGGCACGAGCTCAACACCAACTACCGCGGGTGATAGCACTATGAATCCAAATGTAAATGGAAGCCCAATTATTGTCTCATTCAACGCATCCGGCGAGTTTATACAACAAATAGCTGCTACACTTCCGCCGGGTTCACAAGGACAATGTATTGAAAAAGGTGCAGGCAATCAATTCATTCTTGGTGGAAAGCTTCCTAACGCCTCTAATTACACATTGAATTGTGTTGATTACACCGGTGCCAAAGGCCTCTTCCTCGCAGGATTCCTCGACATACCGGTAAATCCCCCCACTCCGGAAATTCTTACTAACGGAGAACAACTCTCTGCCAGTCCCGAATTCAGCGGAAATATTCAATGGTTCTTGAATGGTAATCCCATCGAAGGAGCAAACACACTCAACTACACTGCCTCCGCTGAAGGCAACTATATGGTAGAGTTCTCCTATGACTTTGGATGCACCTCGGCAGCCTCTTCCGAAATCGTTTTTGTGTCTACAGCAATCCATCATTCTGAAAATCCTCACACTGTTTTATATCCAAATCCGGCTAGCAATTGGATTAAGTTGCCTCTTCTACCGAGTAAATCTGCCGAAGTGAAAATATATACTTTGAATGGTCAACTGGTTAGGAAACTTCAATCACAAAATGGATTTATTCAAATTGAAGACCTAAATGCGGGTTTTTATATCCTTGAATGGCCATCAGAAAAAGGCTACATCCATAGAAAATTTGCCAAGCAATAAATCTTCAATAAACTTGGTTAGCAGTGTAAATCACTGTATTTACACCTGAGGGTGAATCTTCAAATAGGACTTGGTTATAGGGCAAAAAACAGTTGTTATTCATTACTTTAATACATTGTGTCTGTCCTTAATCAAACCAATGCACATTGATGAACTTCCTGATTCTGATAACTTACTTGTTCAAAAAGGCAACCAACTGCATATTGTAATACTGGTTATAGTTTCGGGATTTGCGATTGCCTACTCCCTGCTCCACTATGTAAACGGTGATATGCACCAGGCGCTGGCCAGTGCGCTACTGCTTCCGACCTCGCTGATTGCATACGTCCTTTACCATTGGGTAAATCCAACGTTCTCAAAAGTCTTCAACCTCCTTGCCGTATCGACAGTCATCAGTGAGATGGCCTTTCATGCAGGGCAAAACACTTTTGTATTGGTGTTTTTTGCACCAGTTTTAGTGAGCACACTCATTGTTTTTCAAGGAAGGCAAACCAGGCTGGGTTATTTGTTAGTTGGATTAACGTTGATTTATCTATCAGGTTTGTTAATTCTAGGCAAGGATATTCGCTCGGTGAGAACTTACACTGAAACAGAACTTGAATTGGAACAAAGCATCAACTTATTGGGTGCTATTGTAGTAATCGTTACAGAAGTTATTTATATATTATTTATTGGAAATAAATTTCAAGCTGAATTAATTAAAATTCAAAAAGAGCTGTGGGGGAAAAACCTGGAAGTTCGAACCACTATGGAAACCCGTGATAAAATTATTTCTGTGATGTCGCATGATATTCGCTCACCGCTGCATTTAAGTCAATCTGGATTAAACTATCTGAAAGAAGAAGAAACGACAGAGGATAATAAGCAAATTCTTCAAGAATTAGCGATCCAAATTGGTGGCACACTTAAATTGGTTGATAATCTATTATTGTGATCGAGAAGTCAAACTCATAACCTTCAGGTGAATAAAATGCCTCTTTCTTCTGACTCAATAGAACAATTAATCGATGGTATTCTTGTATTACAGGGCAATAATAAAGTGAGATTTGAAAAATTTATTGAGCATGCCTGGATTGTTGAAGCTGATAAAAACATGCTTGAAGCCATATTTAGAAACCTGATATCAAACGCCATCAAGTTTAGTGCAGAGCAGGGATTGGTGCAGATTTATATTGAAGCAGAAAATGAAATGCTAAGATTTTGTGTACGCGATAATGGAGTAGGAATGTCCCCTGAAATTGTAGAAAAAATTAGACAAGGCATGGGCTACACCACACTTGGTACTCACAGGGAAAAAGGCTATGGAATTGGATTACTTTTGGTGTGTGAATTTATCAAACTTCACAACAGTAAACTTGAAATTGATTCTACACCAGGAAAAGGAACACAATTTTTCTTTAGACTCCCAATCTGCAGTGTGGCGTAGTCTAACGAATGAATATTATCCCTAACGTATCTCAGATCCCGGGTTTACCGGCTCATTGGGTTGTACAAAGCGTAATTTACCTTCAGCATCTTCAGCCATCAATATCATACCTTGCGATTCAATTCCCCTGATTTTTCTGGGCTCAAGATTCAGCAAGATGCTCACCTGCTGACCAATTATTGCTTCGGGGGTAAAATGCTCTGCAATTCCTGAGACTACCGTTCGCTTATCTACTCCGGTATCCACTAGTAACTTTAATAGCTTATCGGCTTTAGGTACACGTTCAGCGTCTAAAATAGTTCCTACACGAATATCCATTTTCATGAATTCATCGTACGTTATTGAGTCCTTCACCGGCTTATGTTGAGTTGTGGATTTGTGTTCATGCTTTGAGGCCTGAAGTTTTGCAATTTGCAAATCGACTTCCGTATCCTCAATTTTACGAAAAAGAATTTCGGGGGCATTTAATGGATGTCCCTCAGTTAAGTGTGCTACCAATAAATCGTCCCATTTAAATTGTAAAGGAAGATTGAGCATCCGCCTGATTTTAGCTGACGTATCTGGCAAAAACACCGATAAAGCGATCGACAAACGAGAAACAATATCGATACTATAGGCAATCACATCCGCAATTTTTTCGCGATCTGATTCTAAATTTAATTTCCAGGGTTGTGCGTCAGCCAAAAATTTATTTCCTGCACGGGCTAAATTCAATGCATCGAAAAGCGATTGACGAAATTGCCAGGCGTTCATTTGCTCCGGCAATTTCGAGAAAATCTGACTGGCAACTTCTTCAACTTCAACAGCTGGAGCGAATGAGGATGCAGGCACCTTTCCGTTAAAATACTTGTGGGTAAGCACCATAACCCGATTCACAAAATTTCCGAGAATATCAGCCAATTCGTTATTCACGCGGGCTTGAAAATCCTTCCAACTAAAATCACTGTCTTTTGTTTCAGGTGCAATGGAGGTTAACACATACCTCAATTCATCGCGGCGCCCGGGAAAATCCTGTAAATACTCATGCAACCAAACGGCCCAATTCCTTGATGTAGAAATCTTGTCGCCTTCCAGATTTAGAAATTCATTGGCCGGAACATGATCAGGAAGAATAAAATCTCCATGGGCTTTGAGAATCGCCGGAAAAATAATGCAATGAAATACAATATTGTCTTTTCCAATAAAGTGAATTAAACTGCTTTCTTCATCTTTCCACCACTTTTCCCAATCACCCCCTGTTTTTTCAGCCCATTCACGGGTAGCTGAAATATATCCAATTGGCGCGTCAAACCAAACGTACAACACTTTACCAACTTCTCCTTGCAAAGGAACTTTTACACCCCAATCTAAATCTCTTGTGATTGCCCGTGGCTGCAAACCTTGATCAAGCCAAGATTTACACTGTCCGTAAACATTGGGCTTCCAATCATCTTTATGTGTAAGCAACCAGTCGTTAATCCATGATTGCTGATAGCGGTCGAGTGCTAAAAACCAGTGCTTGGTTTGTTTCTTTACAGGTGCCAAGCCACTAAGCCGCGACCGGGGTTGAATTAAATCAGATGGGCTGAGCGATTTTCCGCACTTTTCGCATTGGTCGCCATAGGCATTTTCGTTGCCACAATTCGGACAAGTACCAACAATGTAGCGGTCGGCGAGAAATGTTTGCTCCTGCTCATCGTAGTATTGCTCAGTAACTTGTTCAATAAATTCGCCTTTCTGGTATAAATTCAGAAAAAACTCCTGCGCTGTCTCGTGATGAATAGGCGCTGAAGTCCTCGAATAAATGTCGAAAGAAATCCCTAACTCCTCAAAAGCGTCACCCATCATTTTGTGGTATTTGTCTACAACATCTTGCGGACTTATACCCAAATCGCGCGCCTTCAGGGTGATTGGAACACCGTGCTCATCGGAACCACAAATAAAAAGGACTTCTTTTCCCAGTAAACGTAGGAAACGTACGTAAGTGTCGGCAGGAATATAACAGCCGGCCAGATGACCAATATGCACCGGACCATTGGCGTAAGGTAGCGCCGCGGTGACGGTGTAGCGTTTGGGATGTTTGGGTTGATTCATCCGAATTTAAATGTGCAATGCGCGGTTATCGGTAGCAGCCAGGGCAGCTTCGCGGAACGACTCTGTGAATGTTGGGTGGGCGTGAGAAATTCGGGAAATATCTTCGGCAGAGGCTCTAAATTCCATAGCTACAACAGCTTCTGCAATCATGTCGGCAGCACGCGGACCAATCATGTGAACTCCGAGGATTTCGTCAGTTGTTGCGTCAGCGAGCACTTTAATTAAGCCATCGGTATCCATACTGGCACGGGCACGACCTGAGGCTTTAAACGGAAACGACCCTGATTTATAAGCCCGCTTTTTCTCCTTGAGTTGCTCTTCAGTGTAGCCTACAGAAGCCACTTCAGGCCATGTATACACCACATTGGGAATAAGCAAATGATTGATATGCGGGTGTTGGCCTGCAATACGCTCAGCCACATAAACGCCTTCTTCCTCAGCCTTATGGGCCAACATAGCTCCACGAACCACATCACCAATGGCATAAATTCCCGGAACCGAGGTTTCGCAATGCTCATTTACCGGAATTCTTCCCCGCTCATCGGCTGAAAGCCCAGCCTTCTCAAGGTTTAATCCATCAGTGTAAGGCCTGCGTCCGGTCGAAACCAACACATAGTCGCCTTTGAGCTCAAGTGTTTTACCGTCTTTTAACGACTCCGCTTTAACAGAAACGGTCTTGCCTTTTGCTGAAGCCTCGGTAACCTTGTGTTGTAGATAAAATTCGAACCCAAGTTTAGCCAACGACTTTTGCAATTCTTTCGATAAAGTCCGGTCGAATGCTCCAACAATTCCATCGGTAAATTCTACCACAGAAATTTTAGTTCCTATGCGTGCATAAACAGAGCCCATTTCCATGCCGATAACTCCGCCGCCAATGATAATCATGTGTGTTGGCACCGATTGTAAATTGAGGGCTTCGGTAGAAGTAATAATGCGTTTTTTATCGATTGTTACTCCTGGAACTGATGAGGGCTTTGAACCGGTTGCGATAATTATTTTTGAAGTGCTTAATTGCTCCGTTTTACCATCGGCGGATGTAACCAGCACAGTATTGCGATTTTCGAAAGAACCATGCCCGCGAAAAACGGTAATTTTATTTTTCTTCATCAAAAAGTCAATGCCTGCAGTGGTCTGCTTTACCACATCGTCTTTACGCTTGACCATTTGTGGCAGATTCACTTTCAAATTACTGAGCTCAATTCCATGCTCAGAAAAAGTATGCGTGGCATTGTGAAAATGCTCTGAAGAGTCGAGCATAGCCTTCGAGGGAATGCAACCCACATTGAGGCAAGTTCCTCCTAAAGTGCTGTACTTTTCAACCAGCGCGGTTTTCATGCCCAGTTGAGCACATCGGATTGCAGACACGTATCCACCTGGCCCTGAACCAATTATGACTACATCAAAAGCTTGCATAGAATTTTCGTTTAAGCGGTGCAATTTAGTAGTTTGACAGTTGATTCGTGATGAAAATATGGCTAAACTGAACAAGAAAGTTGAAGTGCACGTTTTCAATAGAATACAGTATATTTGACACAAATCATTTACCATGATGACGCATAGATTCATTAAAATAGCCCTAATATTTACGTTAACTACATGTTTGAGTGCTTGCGGCGATACGGAAAATGAACCGGAGTTCGGCACTTGTCTTGATCCAATTCTGGTAGAGTTTCCGATGATTATGCCGGTAGATACCTCAGGCGAAGAACCAACTGATTTGGGGTATCCGGGAAGAGTTTACATACCGTCGGCCTTTACACCCAATGGCGATTTTGTAAATGATTATTTCAATGTGTCATGCAATACGGTTACCAACCAAATTATTTATCAATTCCACTTGTATAAAAATAATGAGTTGTATTTATCCAAAACAGGCTCTGAAAATGACGCTGAGGGCTTATTTTCATGGGACGGACGTAACCCGAACGGGCAGATTATTCCTGGAATTTATCGGCTCAGAGTAGTATTGATTAATAACGGACAAACATTAATACAACAAGACCACTATTTTCATTTAATTCTCCCATTACCCAATGGTGCCTTGCCCAATGCGTTCTCCTGTTTGTGGTATCCTGCAAACTACGATTCAAGAAAAGGATTAATTTATCCGGATTCAGAAAATTACCAATAAAAGGAACCTTTTTTCTGGATTTATGGCGCCTGCCTCGATGAGCATTTTCGAAACAATTTCACTATGCGTCCGGGCACCGCGTGTTTCGCTCATACTCCTCGTCACGGTAGAGCCACCATGCTTGGCGGCTCTACTGTGCCTGCGGGGTATCCGCTGCACCCGCTGGCGCTTAATTTTAGGGTAAACCCTCACTAAATACTATTAGAATTCATACCTATACCTGCAAACCTGATCACATAAATAAAATATACAAAGCAGGAGTTAGCTGGTGAAATAAGTCACAAGGAGGAAATTTAATGGTGAAGATTACCTGCGCCACCGATTGAAGCCGGCAGCGCCCGAATTGCGGGTGCGGCAGCCATGTGGGCTGTGCCGCAATTGGGGACTAAAGGCGAAAAGCGGGATGCCCGGCGAAAACCAAAGTAATAATGAGCAGCCAACCGGGCAGGCGCCCAAATCATTGAGGTGAAATTCACGATGCATGATAACCTTTAAATAACTTCAATAGCTGGGAATTCACTGATATTTAAACCAAAACTTGTTCATTTTCTTTAGTATGGTCAATGAGCCACGTGCACTCTTGATTCGTGAAAAATTTTAACATTCCATTGACCGGAGAATCAACGTCTGCTGTAAATCAGGTAATTCAATTCTGCTTTAGAACGCATAACATTTGAACCGAAAATTGACAAATAAGCGATACATTGTTTGAGCAGAATTATGGTTGATACTGTTCACTAAATCGTTTACATGTTGATTTTCAACAACCTACAACTGTTGATTTATGTCTATGTCTGAGGCACGGAAATCGGATGATAAGGCGTTATTTGCAGTATCTTCGCTTGAGTGGCAGTTGTGAAAACGCGTATTCTTACGATTCTATTTTTATTTGTAGGGGCATTTCCGTTGCTGGCGCAGGTGAACAGCACTCTTCGCAAGCGTACTTTGCCTTTAGGTGGCGATACTATTCGGATTGATAGTTTGAGTATTGCGCCTGGAACACTGCGGTTTTCTAAAGGTTTCGCCGATAGTGCCGCTTATCGTCTGGACTTGAGTCGTGGGGTTTTGATTAAAAAACCTGGAGCCATTTTAACCATGGATTCTTTGTTTTTAGAATATCGTGTTTTACGAATTCCGCTGCAAAAAGAATTTCGGAGTAAATCGCGAAGTTATGCTCCAAACGAAGAGCGGGGTATTTTCAACCCCTTGGTTTACAGTCCACCTAGCCGCGAAAAAAACGCCCCTGTATTTGGTGGATTAAACAAGGCAGGATCTATTTCGAGAGGTATTGCTGTCGGAAATAATCAGGATTTAGCGGTTAATTCCACATTAAATCTTCAATTATCGGGAAAACTATCGCCTGAAATTGCGGTAAATGCAGCCATTACCGACGATAATATTCCGATTCAACCCGATGGAAACACGCAACAGCTGCAAGATTTCGACAAGGTATTTATTGAATTAACCTCAGAAAAAGCCAAATTAATTGCGGGAGACTTTCAAATTACAAGACCGGAATCTTATTTCTTAAACTTCAACAAAAGACTTCAAGGACTTAGTCTGGAAACACGGCAGGAGGTGGCTATTATTCCAGGCATGGGTAAAGCAAAAGTGAGAGCCGGAGGTAGCCTGGCTGTAGCCCGCGGGCGATTTCACCGCAATACCATTCAGGGAATTGAGGGCAACCAAGGCCCGTACAGATTGCGTGGGGCAAACAATGAACAATTTATCATCATTCTCTCTGGATCGGAGAAGGTTTACATCGATGGACGCTTGCTCAGACGTGGCCAGGAAAATGATTATGTTATCGATTACAATTCGGCGGAAATTATATTTACTTCTCGCAATTTAATGACAAAAGATCTGAGGATTTTTGTGGAATTTGAATACTCCGACCGCAACTATGCCCGCAGTTTATATCATATCAATACAGAGATCGAACAAGGTAAATTAAGTACGCGTTTGAATATATTTTCTGAGCAGGATTCGCGCAATCAGCCCTTACAGCAGCAGCTCAATGACGAGCAAAGAGCTGCACTGGCTTTAGCTGGCGACACGATTGGAAAAGCACTTGTAGAAGCCATAGATAGCGTAGGATTTACGCCAGATTTAGTGCTCTACAAACAAATCGATACTCTTGTAAACGGACAATTATACAGTGGGGTTTTAGTATATTCCATATCGCCTGATTCGGCCATCTATAGAGCTACATTTACGAATGTTGGCGCGAATCGCGGAAATTACATTCAAGCCAGCTCTAATGCCAATGGACGAGTATTTCGCTGGGTAGCACCAATAGATGGGGTTCCGCAAGGAAACTTTGAACCTAAAGCACAACTCATTCCTCCAACGCGAAAGAGAATCATTACCATTGGAAATGATTATCAATTCAATAAACGGATGAAAATATTCACAGAGCTCGCCTTTACAGACTCTGACTTAAATACGTTTTCAGACCGTGATCAATTTGATGATCAAGGCCAAGCTGTGAGAATTGCTGCAGAGCACAAGCTCCCGTTGGGGAAAGACAGCATGGCATGGCAACTTACCTCAACAGCGAGTGTTGAATATGTGAGCCGTTTCTTCAGTCCTCAAGAACGTTGGAGAAACGTTGAGTTTGACCGTGACTGGAATCTTCAGCAGCTCAGCAATACGCCAGCCGACGAACTGCTGCCGAGACTTCAATTAAATTTGCAGAAAAGTCGAATTGGAACGTTAAACTACTTATTCACCTCATTTATCCGACAGGGCGATTTCAGGGCTTCACAGCACAGTTTAAATACCGATTTAAAAAAAGGGAAAAATCGATTTCAATATATTGGGAGTTTAACCAATAATGCTTCAACAGCTCGAACATCGAATTTTTACAGGCATCGCACGCTGATCACTCGGGATATTTATCGTTTTCAACTGGGTTATAAAGATGAATTTGAGCGCAATTTAATTGGAGATGCTTTGGCGGGTGATACCTTATTGGCTCAGGCCTATCAGTTTTTTGACCGTCAATTCTTCATTCAAAACTTAGATACTGCCCGTCAGAAATTTAATTTGTTTTATCGGGTTCGCACCGACGAGGGTGTTCGGAGTAACGATTTATTGAATTATGCACGTGCTGAGAATTATGGATTAAGTGTTGACTTTAACTTCGGTGAAACGGCTCAATTACGAACGATTACATCAATACGAAACCTCTACATCAACGATACCCTTTTGACACAATTGGAGCCGGAGCGGACCTTGGTCAATCGGTTTGAATTAAGTCTTAGATTGTTTAAAAACAGCTTGAATTCTACGACCTTTTACGAGACCGGCAGCGGATTAGAAACTCGGAAAGAGTTTAGTTATCTGGAGGTACAGCCGGGGCAGGGTGTTTATTCGTGGACCGACTATAATGGCAATGGTATTAAAGAATTGAATGAATTTGAAATCGCGGTTTTTCAGGATCAGGCCAGATTTATCAGAGTTTTCACTCCAACGAACGATTTCATCCGTGTGTTTTCTACCCAATTCAATCAGGTTTTCAACCTTAAAACACCGGTTAGTTGGAATAAAACGAAAGGAGTGAAGAAGCTGGCTTCGCGTTTTTCCGGTCAAATGGCCTGGCGTATGGACAGTAGAACAGCCTCGCAGGACATGTGGAAAGCATATAACCCATTCAGGGCCGGTATTGACGATTCGGAGATGATAACCCTCAACCGTTCATTGCGGAATTCGGCTTTTTTCAACCGCAGCGACCCGCGTTTTGGTATAGACTTTAATTGGCAACAACTTTCTACAAAAGCCTTGTTAAACAATGGTGTGGAGAGTCGCGACAATCGTTTCAGTAATCACCGCATTCGATGGAACCCCGGTGATCGCTTTACATTATCGTTGGAAACCCGCAATGGTGAAAAACGATCTGAAGCAGAGTTTTTCACCAACCGTGATTTCCGAATCCGATATACCGAATGGGAGCCCCGTATTTCTTACCAGCCTAATGCAGCATTCAGGCTGAGTTTGAACTACAAATACAGCCAAAAAGCCAACGATCCAAACCTGGGTTCAGAATTCGCTTTTGGCAATACTGCGGGCTTTGATATCAAATGGAACCAGGCCGATAAAGGCAGCTTGCAAGCCAGGTTTAACTTTATTCTAGTGCGATACAATGGTGAACAAAACTCACCCATTGCTTTTGAAATGCAAGAAGGACTAAGGCCGGGCGAGAATTACACCTGGGGCATAAGCTATCAACGTACTTTGGCCAATAACATGCAGCTAAACCTCAATTACGATGGGCGTAAATCGCCTGATGTTAATACGGTACACGTTGGTGGTGTGCAGGTTCGCTTGTTTTTCTAGGCATCAAGGTTTTGAGTAGATGACTGTTGATTTAATTTTAATTTTCCTCAAGCCCTGATGGTATTTTCCACTATTTTTAGCGATGTAATTTCAATAACAAGGGGATGTCTGTTAAGAAACCGAAGGCAAAGTACGCAACTGTGATGCTCATTGATGACAGTGAAATCGACAACTTCATCAATCAGAAAATGGTGGAAGGCTGCAATTTTGCCGACCGCATTTATGTTCATACCAGCTCGAAAAGCGCGCTGGAGTTTTTGGCCAACTTTGAAAGAGCACATCTTCCTGAAGAACTGATTCCTGAAATCCTGTTCCTCGACATTAACATGCCCATCATGGATGGCTTTCAGTTCGCTGAGGAATTTCAGAAGTCTTGTCCGAGGATTTACGACAAAATCAAGATTGTTTTCCTTACCTCTTCCTTAAATCCGGTTGATCAAAAACGGGCAATGTTGGTTCGAGGGGTTTACTCTTTCCTTAATAAGCCTTTAAGTAAAGACCATCTGGACAAGCTCTAATCAGCGTATATGAAAAAGGCCGGAGTTTATAAAGACCGGCCTTTTTTGTTGGAAAAATCTGAGGAGGGGTTATCGTTTCACAACTTGACTGAGTTGTTTAATAAAGGCTTCATCTACCTTAATATACTCAAGCATCCGGTTAGACTTTTGGTTGAGCAGGTCGAATTTAGCAAACAGTTGCGTGATTTTCTGATCTACATGGCGCGCCGAAGAACTCATTTGTAAAGAGAGAATCTTGTAGAAGATCAGGGCATTTTCGTAACCCATGTCGTCGTTAATTTCTCTGATTTTCCGTGTAACGCTCCTTAACAGCGAAGTAGCAGGATCGTATTTATTGATCATCGAATAATTGAGTGCAAGTAAAAGCTTAACTTCAATTTCCGTATGCGGATAGTTTTTAAAACTAATGTCGTTGATCAAGCCATTCAGAATTTGAACGGCCTCCTGGTACTTCTTCGCATAAAATGCAGAGGTGGCTGCATACTTAGCAAAATTGATGTAGTTTGGAATATCGTTTCTATCGGGTTCGTAATTGGGTAATTGTTTTTTATTCTGCTCATACAATTCGGCTTCAGTACCCAACTCAATATGCCGTTCAATTTTTGAAATGAGGAATTTAGTCGTAAAACAGCAGTGGTTGAAAAGCAGGAATGAATTGAGTTTTGCGTCTACTGCATCGAAGTATTTCGCCTCTTTCTTAGGCAAATTGAGTTTGTGGTAATATTCGAACGCCAAGAAATTATAAACCAGTTGTAAATGCTGGTAGTTGGTATCTTTACTATACGTGGTAAAGATTTTCTCCATTTTCACCAACACATCTTCAATGGGTTCATCGTCTTTGATGGCCTCTGCGTTGGGAACGAACAGGGCAAACGACACATCCACAATACTTTTGTAAATGGTAAGATGGTGTGATGAATAAAGGCTGCAAATATTGCCCATTTCCTGCTTGATCAGGCCGAGGTATTCAACCTGCATTTTATTGCGTGAAGCGTAGTATTCACCGATCGACTTCATGAAGGAATTCAACAAATCTTCTGCTTTGTCGAGGGCAATGGTGTAAGCAAGGTGCTTATTGTAAAGCTGGGTGTATTCGTAATATTTGGGCGAATGTAAATGGAGCTTCTTCAATGCGCTATACACCGACGATAATTCGTAGGGCATATCGTAATTCTGCAATTCCGACTCTAACTTCGATAGGATGGCAATAGCAGTGTCGCGGTGGGTGTCGTAAATCAAGGTAGGAATGTTCGCCACCTTTCTTAACAAATCGATAATTGGGGTCGACATGTTGTTGGTGAGAAAATCCTGAATTTTGTCAAACAGGCGGGACTTTAAAGTATAGTATGCTGAGGTATTCACACTCAGCATCTCCTGAATTTCTTCATCGGTATACTTGTTCTCCCGGTAAAGCTTGAGCAATCTGAGATATTTGTCTGCTTTGGTTTCGACAAACTGCCGACACAAGTCGTTGAACTCGTCTTCCTTAAGCTGCAGAACAATGCTCTTAAACTTGATCATACCTTACCCTTTTTGCCCCGAATATAGAACAAAAAGAATATGTGAATTTCAATACTTCTTAATTTTCATCAACAGTTCTATGCTCACTTCCCGGAACTGTGCGAATTACCTCCCAAGTTCCGTCGGCGTTTTCCCGCTCAACCATGTAAAAACCAACGCCATGAGCTCCCCAGCCTTTGTAAGGTGTCCAGAGTAACTCGATGTACAGGTCGTCGAGCGGCTTGGTTTGAAGTACAATATTGTCGCTAGACTCGCCCTGAATACCGAGTAATCCACAGCTGTTAGTAGCCATCACACGGTAATAGTATTTGGTAGCCTGAACATTTACCGCTTGATCGGTATAGCTGGTTTGGAACGCTGGTAAAGTGGCTATCAATTCCCATGTTTGCTCATCGGTTGAGCGGTAGAGTAAATACCCATTCACACGGTCTCCCATGATTTCAGGGACCAACCACTCGGTAAGCACAAAGGCATCTTCAACTACTGTTGAACGGGCCGTGTTCACCTGTTGGCTTTCAAATAGGTTTGCGATTGGAGTACTCATATCATAATCCGACTCTGACTCCACGTGCCATTGACCGTTTAGTCCTTCGGCGCGGATGTCGTAGCGGTATTTCACCGGACAATACACACTGCTGTCGATGTAAGAGAGTACATCACCCGGCACCGTTCCCAAGTCTTCTTCGAGATTGGAGTTTTCTTCGGTTCTGAAAATCCGGTATTGCGAAGCGGTTTTACCAATGTAAGGGCTCCAGTTTACCTCAATGGTGTTATCGACCCGGGTGGCAACCTCAACATTTATCGTACAATGTTCAATGAGCGAGTCGGTTTCGACACTGTAGCCGCAGCGGTCGCGGGTAAGCAGTTTATAACAATACACCTCATCGAGGGTGTTTAAGCCCTGATCGATATAGCTAACCAAGTGAGCCTCAGTGATGGTCGCAATCACCGACCAAGAGCCATCCGCATTTTTGCGGAATAATTCATACGCTCCAAAGTCGGGTGCCGTAGATTCTTCCCATTCGATTATTGTGCTTATTGGATTGATTACACTCACGCGGATTATCGGGCTCACCGGCGCAGCCAAGGTATCGAAAACGTTAACTATCGAAGGTAAGATGAGCGTATCGGCACAGCCATTCGCATTGGCTACAGTAAGGCTAACACTGTAAAACCCGGGGTTAAAATAGACTTCTGTTGGGCTCAAGTCGTTGGAGGTAGAGCCGTTACCAAAATTCCAAAGGAAAGATGGGTTTTCGAGTTGCCACGATTGGTTGGAAAAGCTAACAGAAAGTGGAGTGCAGCCCTCGGTGCCATTCAAGGTAAATGCGGCTACAGGAACAAGGAACGAACGGATTCCATCGATCACAGCGGTATCGGAACATCCAAATGCGGTGGTTGCAATCAGACTTACATTGTAATTACCCGGATCTGAAAAGAGGAAAGTTGGATTGGCGGATGTAGAAGTGCCCTGGCCTCCAAAATCCCATGAATACGTCGCGGCACCGGTGCTTGTATTGGAAAAGTTAACCGGGTGCGGAGCACATCCTGACATGTCGTCGACTGTAAATCCGGCTACAGGGTAAGGGTGAATCTGAATGGGAGCCGGAATGGTGTAGAATGCGCTGCAGCCTAGGGTGTCGCGGCTAAACAGAGTGATTACATAATTACCCGGAGCGTAATAGGTAAAGCTTGGGTTTTGTTCGGTGCTGGTTGAGCCTTCCCCAAAGTTCCACTCCCACTCTACCGCTTCGTTGGAGAGATCGGTAAACTGGATAGGTGCACCAACGCAGGTGCCTGATGACTGAAAAGTAAACGAGGTTGCCGGACCGAGAACGGTAACATAATCGGTGTACAGAGCGGTATCGCTACAGCCATTAGCATTGGTAACAATCAGTTGGACGTCGAAAACACCGGGCTGGTCGTAGAGTTTTACCGGATGTTGGACTGTTGAGCTGGACCCGTCGCCAAAATCCCAAAGCCACGCTACGGCCTGAGAGGATGAGTCGAAAAACTCCACTACTGAAGGTGCACATCCTGCCGGAGTTGGAGAGCTAAACTGAGCTTGAGGTCCATCCACATCAATTGGAACAGCCATGCTCACGGTATCGCGGCAGTTATCGGAAGTGGTTACAACGAGGGTAGCGGTATAATTTCCATTTTGGGTGTAAACGTGGTTTACTGTAGCTCCTGAAGCAGAAGCGCCATCACCAAAGTTCCATTCCCAGGCAATCATACCCTCGGTAGGCGTACTAAATTGCACAGAGAGTGGATTACAATTTCCTTGAAAGCTGGCTGTAATCTCCGGATTAAGAAGTTCAATGTGCGCCTTTGTCATCTGATCGGTGCAGCCATTTGAGGTGACAATCGAAAGTGAGATAGAATCGGCCGGTTCTGTAACGAAGGTGATGACCGGATCTTGTTCCGTAGAGGTAATGCCGTTTCCAAAATCCCAGAACCAGGAGACGGCATCAGTTGCCAATGATGTAAACTGCACTGTTACAGGAAGGCAAAGCCCACTTTGAACAAATGAGAAATCAGCGTTAGCGCCATGAACAACTACAACACTATCGTGCAATACCTGCACAGTACATGTTGGGTCTAACGAACTGGTAACTCTTTGCACTACAGAATAAACCCCAGGTGTATTATAGGTTTTTGGCGTTGGTCCGTTGTAAACACTTCCAGTCCATGTAGCCAGCGACCAAGTGCCATCACCCCAAAACCAGGCAACATTGGTAGAATTGGGTGTAGTGTTGGCAAAAGTTGCGGTAAATGGGGCGCAGCCTTCGTTAGGGCCAATGAAGTTGAATGAAATGTTTGGGTTCGCCACACGAATAGTATGGCTGAGTTCGGTAATAGCAGTGCAGCCCGTTGGCGTAGTTACAGTTACATGAATGGTAAATTCGCCTTCACCAATAAATGTATGTTCGGGTGAGGCCTCATTGGAGGTCTGCCCATCACCAAACTCCCAGAAAAATGAATACCCTGGGGTATTTTCGAGGTTGTTTACAAACTGAACCGGGGCATTGCATACTTTATCCGGAAAGGTAATAAACAATGCAGCAGGCATGAGCTGAATGCTGGCAAAACTGGATGCAGTGCAGCCTATGCTATCGACCACTAACAACGAAACTGTACTTGCGGTGGCATTTTCGCTAAATGTGTGGTTCACCACAGGTGTAGTGGCTTGAAATCCATCGGAAAAATTCCATTGAATTGTCTCGTAAAAACCCTGGTTCTGAAGCGTAATTTCAACATCTAATTGTTCGCAGGCTCCTTGTTGTTCAACGGTGTAAGTTGGTTGCCCTCCACCGATAAATATCGACTGGGCATAGGAAAACGTATCCAAGCCATACGGAGTCATTGCGGTGTAAAAAACATTATACAGGCCCGTTTCGGTGTAGGTGATCTGAGGCCTTTGCATATTGGATGTTTGCCCATTTCCAAAATGCCATTGAAGAACGGTATGACTGGAGTCTTGAGGCACAAAGTTTACCGTTAAAGGTGCACACCCAATGAGGGGTTCAACTAAAACAGCACTTTCGCCCGGATCTGTACCACCAGTTCCCTCCTCGCCCTGGTCTTCATTAATGGCTTGCATATCTGCAAAAGCAGGAGCTGAAGAAGAAATGCTGCATTCGTCGGTGGTAATGGTGAGTGTAACCTGGTAATCGCCCTCTGTTTGATAGGTATGAACCGGGAATTGCTCTGTTGATGTGTTGCCATCCCCAAAATCCCATAACCAGCCAGTTGCAGCAGAATTGGTTGGGAAAAAGCTTACTGTTTGGGGGAATGGCCCATTAACGTAAGATGTTGTAAACGAGGCCACAGCAGAAGCAAAATTCACTGCATTGAAGGCAATGTAAGAGCCTACACATCCCGATTGAGAAACGGTGGTTAATGAAACGTGATGGACGTTTTGATTGGGATAAATATGGTTGGGCGATTCTTCGGTCGAAGTGGTGCCATCCCCAAAATTCCATAACCACGATACTGTATTGTTGCTGGAGGTGTCTTGAAAGGATACAGTGTAGGGTGGGCAAGGATCAACATCAACCTCGAAATAAGGCACACCACCTTCGACAATAACAGTTTGGTAATTTGAGAAGTAATTGCTACAGCCCGTGCCGTTATCCACTACTAGCGAAACTGTGTAGGTTCCGTTTTGGGTGTAGGTATGAGTAACGTTTGTTCCTGTGGCAGTGGTTCCATCACCAAAATTCCAGGTGTAAGTGGTGCCTGCTACCTGCGAAATACTAAAGCTACTTGTAAGGGGCACGCAACCAACAATTGGAGGCGGTGGTGAGTACGGTGCCTCCTGGTACATGACGTTGATAAAGTCGTTTAGTAAAAGAGTATCGGTGCAGCCCCCCTGCCCATGAGCTACAAGCATAACATCGTAGCTTCCAAGCTGATTAAAAGTAATTGAAGGGTTGGCTAACGTTGATGTTTGGCCGTTTCCGAAATGCCAAGTATAACCAATCGCGCTTTGAGAGGCATTGGTAAAGTTAACTGTTAATGGCGGGCAGCCATAGGTTGCAGAAGCATTAAAACTGGCAATTGGGGCTCTCACCTGTACCGCACCACTCTGTTGCACGGCGGCATAACAGCCATTGGCGGAGTATGCTCCCAAACCAACAGAATAAAGCCCCGGCTGGGTATAAGTAAACGTATTCTGGGTAAGTGGAATAGTTTGACCATTTCCCCAATTCACAACAAAACTACTTGCTCCAACGGTTTGGTTGTTTAAAGTAACTGTTAAGGGAGCACATCCGCTGGTATTCGAGAGCGTAAACTGAGGATTGGGTTTTGGATACACCATAATGGGCACAACCGGTGCATTGTAAATACAACCTGTGGGCATGGTAACGGCGAGCGACAAATTGAAATTTCCCGGCGCATTGTAAGTTACCGAAGGAGCATTGGATGCAGAGCTGGTATTGTTTCCAAAATTCCAGGCATAGCTCGTTGCATTGGGTATGTTTTGATTTAGGTTGATGGCAAAAGGCTCACATCCAGCACTATCGCTGGCCGTAATTTGAGGAAACACCGGAGCATGAACAGTAATGTACTGTGTGCGAATGAGAGAGTCGACACATCCATTTGCATTGGTGGCTCTCAATTTAACGGTAAAAACACCTGGAGCGCCGTACACTTTGCTGGGATTGGCCTGCACTGATGTGGTTCCGTCGCCAAAATCCCATAGGTAGCTGGTCGCACCTGTTGAAAGGTTGTTGAAGTTGAACGCTTGATTTACATTGCAGCTTGAGGTAATGCTCGCCGTAAAGTCGGCATCAGGAAGGGGAAACACTGTGAGGTTTTGCGGCAATGTAAACACCGTTTGACAACCGACCTGATTGGTTGCAATGAGACTAACCGAATAAGAACCCGGAGTATTATATATGTGTGTTGGCGACAACTGGATAGATGATGTTCCATCGCCAAAATCCCAAAAGGCACTTATTGCACCTTGTGAGCTATTGTTAAAGGAAAAAGTGTTTTGGAATACACAGCCGCTCAGACTAGGTGCTGTGAAAGAAGCCTGTGGACCTGGCAGTGCGGTAATTGTTGCAGTGTGTGTATTTGTTTGACCTCCAGACGAAGTAGCGGTTAGGACCACGGTGTAAGTGCCCGGCTGAACGAAAACGTTTTGTGGGTTTTGGAGGGTTGAGAAGTTTCCATTGCCAAAGTCCCACTGAAAACTCGCCGCTCCGGTTGACGTGCTCGTGAAGTTTACGCTCAGTGGGGCACAACCGGTAAGGGTTGAAGCAGAAAAATTGGCCTGAGGAGTCTGACTAAAAGCAGGAAATGCTATAAGAACGAGAAGCAGGCAAAGCAGGCGCATGGCCGGAAGTGAGGAGTATTCGTCTTTCATAGCATTCATTTATTCAACGGTACCATCGGCGACAAGGGTAACTGTGCCGGATTCTTCAGGCAGCACAAATCCATTGGGGCCTTTGGCATTCACGGTATACACAAAAACATCGGTACTAGTTATGGCTTGGCCATTGTAGGTGCCATCCCACAAATCGGTTATCTCGTTGGTTTCGAAAATGAGCTCACCCCAACGGTTGAAGATCTTAAGGTTAAACTGAGTGAGATTCAACGCCTTGACTCCAAAGCGGTCGTTAATGCCATCGCCATTAGGCGTAAATGCTGTAGGAATATACAAGGTCGATTTGGGCGTGGCTTCGGCAATGTTCGAAAGGCTGGTAATGGATGTATTGGCCGCTTTAAACGCCGTTACACGATATCTCTTGGCCATAGGATCAGGGGTCTGAGCATTTGTGTGGATGCTTATTCCTGATAAAATCAGTAGAACGAAAACCAGCCGTGTGTACCACTCTTGCATGACGCGCTTTTTAAAGTGTGATACTGCCTACGACTGATATGAGTTTCTCAAGCCAGCCCTTGATTTGACACTAACCTTACTTATGCAAGGAAAAAGCCAGGCATTGAGCCATAGCAACTCCTATTTATTTGATTTTATGACTTTTAGAATGAGATGATTCAATAAAACAAGGCAGTATTCTAATGTAAGAAAGCTGTTCATTTTGCGCAGAAATTCAATCTTGTAAGTGTGACGGTTGATGATTTAGGTTCTGTTAATCGAAGATTATACAGTAAATTGCTCGCTGAGGCAGTGAATGGTATGCAGATTAGCATTTTTGCGAGGAAGTCCGATTTTCAGGAGGTTACCCACATTAAGGGCTTACTCAAAGAGTGGTCTCCTAAGGTTTTTCAATACGGCGAAACGGCACGTGTAGGAAAGCTAACCCGCGAAATTGTAATCCTTTACAAACCACAACTTACCGAA
Source organism: Bacteroidota bacterium (assembly GCA_027483445.1). GTDB lineage: Bacteria > Bacteroidota > Bacteroidia > M30B66 > M30B66 > CAMCXT01. The sequence continues at coordinate 116,003 of JAIXUS010000038.1, forward strand.
GAACTAATTCGCATTGCGGCAGAGGTTAGAATCCTTTCACCGAGCTGTTATTTATTGGTAATTGGGGAAGGCATTCCGGGGATGACTTTATTTCATGCACAGGTGAATTGTGCTTTGCAACTGTCGGAGATAAAACGAATTCCCGAACTGATTCATGAATTAAAAGCCAGATCCGAACGAATCACCAGCGATGGTGGCTCAATGGCGATGCAAGAGCTACAGGAGAAGAATAAGGAATTGGAGAAAATCAATTTTGAACTTGACCGATTTGTGTATTCGGCTTCTCATGATTTGCGCTCACCGCTGACTTCGGTATTAGGACTGTTGTATTTGCTCCGAGAGGAAGTGAAAGCGGAAGGAGCGCAACGCTATGTGAGCCTCATGGAAGAGAGTATTCTCAAACTCGACAATATCATTCGCGATATTGTTGCCTATTCCAGAAACAACCGTGCAGGGCTTCAAATTGAAGAAATACATTTGCCTGAGCTTATCTCCGATTTAGAACCAGGATTGCGTTATCTCGAAACAGGAGAAATCACGGTTTCAGGTTGCGTAAAAGTCATGGCTGATTTCCCATTCTCTTCGGATCGAAATCGTTTAGTAGCCGTTCTGAACAACCTCATTTCCAATTCAATCAAATACCGACATCCAGCTCGCCTCCCAGAAATCGAACTTAACATGGAGCGAAACGGGCAACACATTGTATTGGTTGTTTCCGACAATGGGATTGGAATTAAGGAATACCACCTTGAGAAAATATTCGATATGTTTTATCGAACCAGCGATCATAGCACCGGTTCGGGCCTAGGATTGTACATTGTTCGCGAAACAATTAAAAAACTTGGTGGCACAATTAGAGTTGATTCTGTTGTTAATCAAGGAACTAAATTTACCATTACCCTGCCTTTAGCTTACGCTTAATTTACCGATACACCATGATTATTCTCATCGACGATAACCCGATTGATACATTCATTCACACTAAAGCACTCGAATTGGGAGGCTATCGTGGACGAATTGAAGCTTTCCACTCGGCCGAAAAGGCGCTCGAGTACTTTAAAGGCATCTCAACATCAGCGATAGAGCCCGACTCGTTTGTTTTACTCGACATTCGAATTCCAGCAATGAATGGTTTCGAATTCCTCGACGCATTAAAAAGGCTTGATAGAGAGGTTATTGCAACCTTTCCGGTGTATTTCCTATCCTCGTCGCTCGACTTAGAAGACCTGCAAAGAGCCAACACCTACTCCAATGTTGTTGGGTTTCTCGAAAAGCCACTTACCCGACACATGGTAGCCGAACTTCCAGGAATCCATAAGGTGGCCTCTTAAGCCTCCACGCAACAAGGGCAATTTCACAGAGAAAATTAGCGAGCGTAATTGTTAGGCTAGGTGAAATTGAAATCGCTTTGACAATCCGCTGCGCACAAGCCTTGCATTTACGTTAAGGCTTACTGAAAAATCGCCTGTAGTTTTAGTCATAGCAACGTTTACCCCGCTTAAATGAGGTATCGTTCAAGGGCTTTTCCTTGGGCTTTCAAAAATTCAGGTAATTCTGAATTTCGAAGGCTCAAAAATTTCAGTAGTTTGAAAAGGTAAGACCGTTACTTCAGTTCAAATTCTGTTTCGCCAATCTGAACGCCGTCGCTGTAGATTTGAACAATGTACTTTCCGGGTTGCAACTTTTCTTCCTTCACAACCTCCCAATTGAGGCATAATTGCATCACCTTGTTGTCGTAGAAAATATCTTTCTTCACTGAGTACGGAATCTCGTCGCCATTGAGCAACGTGATTTTTGAACGATCGCCGGTTGTAAATGTCTTTTTGTTCGGATCCTTAATTACTGCGTAGATGGCCTTCTCCTGTTTGTCGGCAATTTGATTGTCGAGCACAGTAAAGCACACTCTTAGGCGGTCTGCCTTGCTAGCCTTAGTTACTACTTTCTCTTTGGTTCCACTTACCCGCACTGCATCAGCATAAACTTCATAGGTTTTCAAGCGCTTGGCGATGTCGACCGTCTTGCTCAGCTTACTGTTTTCTTGTGTAAGCTTGCTATTCTGTGCGTTCAATTCTTCAAGCTGTTTAGCAGCTTTGAAGTTCTCGTTGGTCAGCTCCTGGTTTTTAGCCTTTAAATCGGCAATGATGGCTTCATTCTCATCATAGGCTTGCTGAAGTTCCTCCAAACGCGCCTTCATGCCCTTTCCGGCTGGGCTATCCGGAGATCCACCGTTGGCCTTCAATCGCTCATAGTCGCGCATTAGAGCCACAACTTTATCGCGCTCAGCTCCAAGCTCTGCTTTGAGCCCTTCGTGCGCCTGCATGAGGCTATCGTATTTGGCAGTAAGCTCTTGCAATTGAGCACGGTATTCATCAATATCTTTCCCTGCCTGCTCGGTTTGGGCTTTAAGGGCTTCAGACTCTTTTTTAATTGTGTTCAGTTGAACATACAGGTAGCCCGACAAAGCCGCGAATGCAGCTACCAAAAAGATAAGCAGAATAATGAGGCCACGGCCTTTGTTTTCTTTTTCCGGTGTCTCTTCTGCTGTGTTTAGTGTATCCATGGATATGAGGAGTAATTCAGGTGAGCAAAGATATTTTTTTTTAGCCCTCTTCCTAACCAGACTGTCGATTTCCTAAATTTACCTTGTCGTAAAGACACTGCACTGTATCTGACCAAAATTCTAACTATGGTCAGAGATTTCATTCATTTGTTTTATCCGCGAATTTGTCCTTCCTGCGGAGATGCGCTTCGCAGCAACGAACGCGTGATTTGTTTATCCTGTCGCTTGTGTTTGCCACAAACCGGTTTTCATCTTCAAAGCGACAATCCAATCAGCCGCCTTTTTTGGGGACGAATTCCCATTCATAGTGCAACGGCTATGTATTTTTTCCGCAAAAGTGGCTATGTTCAGGAACTTCTCCATCAGCTGAAATATGGAAAACAGCCTGATATAGGTGTTGAGCTGGGCCGCTGGTATGGTAACGACTTGTTAAGAAGCCCCGAATATCGAAACACAGAGCTCATCCTTCCGGTGCCCCTTCACCCACGTAAGTTATTGATTCGCGGATACAACCAAAGTGAAATGTTTTCCAATGGATTGAGCGAAATTATGGGATGCCCCAGCGCAAATAATTTGCTGGTGAAACAAACCGAGACTGAAACGCAAACCCGTAAAAGCCGATTCAGGCGCTGGGAAAATGTGCGCGAAGTGTTTGCCATCCCCCAGCCAGATGCGATCCTCGGTAAAAGAATCCTCCTTGTCGACGATGTGATTACCACAGGCGCTACCATTGAGGCTTGCGCCAGGATGCTCTTTCAACATGGCGCCTCAACAGTGCGGGTGGCCTCCATCGCAGCACCGGTATTCTAAGCCGGGCCTAATTTGGGGTTCTCCTTGTGACGGTTAGCGTCGCGCTTGGTCTTTTTTTCCAAGCTCTTGTGGATGGCCTCCGTTAAGTCGACGCCTGTTTGGTTTGCAAGACAAACGAGTACAAAAAGCACATCAGCCATCTCACCGGCCAAATCGGATTCCTCGCCGGGCTTAAACGATTGCTCGCCGTAGCGCCTCGCCATAATTCGGGCAAGTTCGCCCACTTCCTCCATGAGCACCGCAGTGTTGGTGAGCTCATTAAAGTACCGAACGCCAACTTCTTTAATCCAACGGTCAACCTCTTCTTGAAGCGCCTTAATCTCCATTTATCAGGCGTTTACCGATAAACCATGACAGTTCTTGTACTTCTTCCCGGATCCACATGGACATGGGTCGTTGCGGCCTACTTTCGGCTCGGCTTTCACCGGTTCTTTGCGGGCTTCAGATTCAGGGCTGTGCTGGTTTACCAATTCATCGCGAGAAGTCCGAAGTTGCGGCGGTGGAGCCAAAGGACGTTGCGGAGCTTGCTGAATGCGAGGCTGTTGCGCAGGGGCCGGACCTCCTTGTTGCGGAGCATTGTTAACAGGCAGGCTGCCTTTCATCAAAAAGGCGGTAATCTCACGTGCAACCTTACCCAACATCTGTTCAAACAATTTGAACGATTCAATCTTGTAAATCAGCAAGGGGTCTTTCTGCTCATACTGGGCATTCTGAACCGATTGTTTGAGATCATCCATCTCACGCAAGTGCTCTTTCCAGGCCTCATCAATCATTGAAAGCGTGATAAAACGCTCCATAGCCCGAATCACCTCACGGCCCTGAGACTCATACGCCTTGCGCAGATTTACCACAATTTGAGTAGCCTTTTGCCCATCGGTGATGGGAATAAGCATATTCTCGTATTGGGCCGACTGTGTTTCATACACCTGCGCAATTACAGGATGCGCCATGGCTGCAATCTGAGTCGATTTATGAAGGTAGTGCGCCTGCGCCTCCTGGTACAGCTTCTCACCCAACGTATTTGACTTCTCCTTTAAAAATTCTTGCTCAGTGATGGCTGTATCGATGGCCAGCAAGCGAATCACCTCCAGTTTGAACCCGTCGTAGTCGCGGGCATCCTGATAACCGCCAACAATGCCTTCGCACGTTTCCATGATCATGTTGGCAATGTCGACCGCGAGCCTGTCGCCGTAAAGTGCGTTTCGGCGGCGGGTGTATACAACCTCACGCTGGTGATTCATCTGATCGTCGTACTCGAGCAATCGCTTACGGATACCAAAGTTGTTTTCCTCCACCTTTTTCTGAGCCCGCTCAATAGAAGAAGTAATCATACCGCTTTGGATGACTTCACCTTCCTTCATGCCCAGGCGATCCATGATTCTGGCTATACGCTCCGAACCAAACAAGCGCATCAGGTCATCTTCGAGCGACACAAAGAACTGCGAAGAACCGGGGTCGCCCTGACGGCCGGCACGACCACGCAGCTGGCGGTCAACGCGGCGACTTTCGTGGCGCTCGGTACCAATAATAGCAAGCCCTCCGGCCTCCTTTACGCCAGGCCCGAGCTTGATGTCGGTACCACGACCGGCCATATTGGTGGCAATGGTCACAGTCCCGGCTTGCCCGGCCTCCTGAACAATCTCAGCCTCGCGTTGGTGATGCTTGGCATTCAACAGGTTGTGCTTAATCCCGCGGAGCTTGAGCATTCGGCTTAGCACCTCAGAAATTTCAACCGAGGTGGTTCCCACCAAAACTGGTCGCCCTTTGGCTGTTTCTTCAGCAATCTTATCAATTACCGCGTTGTACTTTTCGCGTTTTGTTTTGTAAACAAGGTCTTCCTGATCTTTCCGTGAAATCGCGCGATTGGTTGGAATCACCGCCACATCAAGCTTGTAGATATCCCAAAATTCTCCGGCTTCGGTTTCTGCTGTACCAGTCATGCCTGCGAGCTTGTTGTACATGCGGAAATAATTCTGCAATGTGATGGTTGCGTAGGTTTGCGTAGCCGCTTCGATGGTCACATTTTCCTTGGCTTCAATGGCCTGATGCAATCCATCGCTGTATCGACGGCCATCGAGAATACGGCCCGTTTGCTCATCAACAATTTTCACCTTGCCATCCATCACCACATACTCCTCATTGTTTTCAAAGAGTGTGTATGCCTTCAACAACTGGTTAATGGTGTGAATGCGTTCTGATTTCACGGCAAAATCGCGAAGAAGCTCCTCTTTTTGATTGAGTTTTTCCTCCGCATTACCGGTATTTTTCTCGATGGAAGCAATTTCAGCTCCCACGTCGGGCAACACAAAGAAGTTCGGGTCTTCGCTTACTCCTGTGATAAGCTCGATGCCTTTTTCAGTAAGCTCTATGGTGTTGTTTTTTTCATCAATCACGAAGAACAGCTCCGCATCAACTTTTGGCATTTCGCGGCCTTGGTCCTGGAGATAGAAGTTTTCTGTTTTTTGAAGTAAAATCCGCACACCGGGCTCGGAGAGAAATTTAATGAGCGCCTTATTTTTGGGTAAGCCTCTATGCGCTCTGAGCAATGCCATTCCGGCCGCTTTGTCATCACTCCCAAAATTTTTCTTTGCTTCAGTGAGAGCGGCGTTTATAAAGTTTTTCTGAGCGGTCACCAGCTTTTCAACACGAGGCTTCAGTTGAAAAAACTCTTGATTTTCGCCTCGAGGCGTCGGACCAGAGATGATCAATGGCGTCCGGGCGTCGTCAATCAGAACGGAGTCAACCTCATCGACAATGGCGAAGTTGTGTCCGCGCTGCACCAGTTCCTCCGGCCCGCGGGCCATATTGTCGCGCAGGTAATCGAAGCCAAACTCGTTGTTGGTTCCAAAGGTGATATCGGCGGTGTAGGCGCGGCGGCGGGTGGAGCCGTTCGGCTGATGCTTGTCGATGCAATCCACACGCAGGCCATGAAACTCATACAATGGCCCCATCCATTCAGAGTCGCGTCGGGCCAGATAATCATTCACTGTAACAACGTGAACTCCTTCTCCGGAAAGGGCATTTAGGTAAACCGGCAAGGTTGCCACGAGTGTTTTACCTTCACCGGTAGCCATCTCGGAAATTTTGCCCCGATGCAACATGATACCGCCGATAAGCTGAACATCGTAATGCACCATGTCCCAGGTAATCATAGAGCCGGCAGCATTCCAGCTGTTTTTGTAGATGGCTTCCTGCGCTTCGATGCGCACATAATCGCGACTTGCAGCCAATTCGCGGTCGAATTCAGTAGCAGTAACGCGCAATTCGGCATTGCCTGTAAATCGGCGAGCAGTTTCACGAATCACGGCAAAAGCTTCCGGCAGAATTTCTTCAAGCGCCTTTTCGATGCCTTCAACAATGGTTTTCTTGAGCCGGTCGATTTCCTCGAAGTGGGTTTCTTTCTCCAGAAAATCCATTTCTGGGTTGGCCTCAATAAGCTGGTTTAATTCAGCAATTCGAGCCCGTTCGTTGGCCACCTCTTCACGAATTCGCTGGCGGAAAGCGTCTGATTTAGCCCGTAGCTCGTCGTTAGAAATACCGGCAAGTGTGGGGTAAATGCTGTTTATCTTTTGGAGGATGGGTTGAACTTCCTTCAGATCTCGGTCGGATTTGTTCCCAAGAATTTTTCCCAGAACAGAGTTGATCAGTTTGATCATGGTAGGTACTACAAATAAGTCGGCAAAATTAACCCAAATTCCTTTCGGGCGGGACAAATTGCCAATAATCGTTCCCTGAACATTTCACCTGACAAAACGACGAGGCGCCGGCTGAATGATCAACCGACGCCTCGCTAAAAAAAATAAAACGTTGTTACTACTGCACTTTTACAAAGCTTCTTACTGTTGTGCGGAGGTCTGTCAGAATGGCCACCTGATAGGTTCCGGCCGCCAAACTTGAAGTATTCAGCACATAACGGTGATCGGCCGTACGTTGAACATCAACCGCAACAACACGACCACTAAGATCGAACACACTGATGCTTTGAACCTTGGTAGCAGCTACAGACTCGATTACAACACTTTCCTGGGCTGGGTTTGGATACAATACAAAACCTTCAACAGCGGCTGTTTCAATACCTGCACAGTCTTCGGTTGTAATTGCAGTTTCAGCCGCTGAGGTGCAGCCTTTATCATCAGTAAAGCTGTAAACAATCGTATAAACGCCTGCTTCAGCTGCATTAAATACGCCGTTGTTAACATTCAGGCCTGAGAAGGTTCCTCCAACGGGCGAACCTCCTGCAAGGGTAATCGGAGTGTTAATGCAAACTGTGTTTTGGCTCAACGTTAAGCTTACTGTTGGAAGTGGATTCACCAACACAGAAATCGGTGTAGATTCATTCTGACATCCGGCTGCATTGGTTACCTCAAGCGTGTAGCTTCCTGATTCCTCTGCAGTAAAGGTATTCAGGTTGGCCCCGGCAATCGGATTGCCATCTACAAGCCACTGATATACAATACCCACAGCCGAAGCAGTGCTTATCGACACGGTCTCACCTTCGCAAAAAGTGGTTGGACCATCAGCGGTCAATGTAGGCTCACCAGGCGTTTGGCCAACTGTTACGGTAATTACAGAAGACGTCGAACTGCAATTGTTTTGATCGGTCACCGTAACGGTATAGTTGCCCGCATTGATGGCGATGAAGGTTTGAGCAGTAGCTCCTGAGATTGCGCTTCCATTGTTGCTCCACTGGTATGTGAGCCCTGCTACATCATTCGCATTTAACACCACAGAATTGCCGTCGCAAATGGCAGGATTACCTGCAAAGGTGATGGCCGCAGCGGTTCCGGCTACATTCACGGCAATGGCTGGAGAATTAGCCGCACAACCGTTCAGATCAGTCACTGTTACCGAATAATTTCCGGTCTGATTTACGTTCAACACGCTATTCACCGCACCATTGATGGCGTTTCCGTTGTTATTCCACTGATAGTTTAAGCCATTACCACTCGAACCCTGCAACAATACGTTGCCGCCTACGCAAAATGTAGTAGGTCCGTTTGGAGTAATGGTGGCATTCGGCAATGGATTCACAGTAACTACGTTGGCCGTGCTGGTTGATGAACAGCCATTGGTACTGGTTACAACAACAGCGAAAGAGCCAGCCGCATTGGCCGCATAGGTTGCATTGGTTGCACCCGAAATGTTGGCCCCATTCAACTGCCATTGGAACGTATTTCCAGCTGCCGGTGAGGCTGTTAGGTTAACGGAACTTCCCTGACAAATCGACAAAGGTCCTGAAGCAGCTACGCTCACCTGAGGTGCCGCCAGAATATTCACAACAGCAGCATTCGAGGTAGATGAACAATTAGCTCCCTGAGAAACGGTAACAGTGTAATTTCCGGCAACTGCAGCGGTGTACGACTGTGTGGTGGCTCCATTGATTGGCGCTCCATTGAGCAACCACTGATAGCTTAGGTTAGCACCCGTATTGGCATTCAGAACAACAGTATTGCCTGCACATACAGTTGTATTTCCTACAGCAGTAATCGTTGCAGTTGGTGGTGCAGTAACATTTACCGCAATTGCAGAACTCGTTGCCGAACAGCCATTTAAACTTACGGTAACCGTGTAGTTTCCGGTAGAGGTCGCATTAAATGCCGAAGAAGTTGCACCGGCAATCGGGCTGGCTCCATTATTCCATTGGTAGCTGGCACCGGCCACTTCGCTCGCACTTAAACTAACAGTTGCACCCTGGCAAACCGTAGTTGGACCATTGGCAGACGCTGCCGCCGCCGGTGTTGGGTTCACCACTACATTGATGGCACTCGAAGTGGCAGCACAAGCCGAAGTCGTTACAACCACCGTGTAGCTTCCTGAAGCACTGGCAGTATAACTTTGTGCGACAGCCCCACCGATAGCAACACCGTTGTTTTGCCATTGATAGCTAGCTCCTGCTACATTGCCCGCATTAAGCACTACCGAACCTCCTTGACAGAAAGTAGTTGGTCCTGCTGCATTAGCCGTAGCATTGGGTCCGGCCACAACGTTAATTGTAATGCTATTAGATGTTGTTGAGCAATTTGCGCCCACTGAGGCAACCGCTGTATATGTTCCGGCCTGAGAAGCCGTGTAGGTAGTACCTGTTGCGCCGGAAATATCGCTTCCGTTTAATCTCCACTGAATATTCACACCGGGCTGAGTGGTAATGCTTAACACGGTATTACTACCCTGACAAATTGTGGTGCTACCACCCGCCGAAATCACTGCAGTTGGAGCACTTACTATGCTTACAGTAATGGCATTGGATGTTCCTGTACAGTTAGGCGCTGCCGTAGCAACTACTGTGTATGAGCCAGCGAGTGTCGCTGTAAAGTTGGCATTGGTCGCTCCATTGATCGGAGTATTGTCTCTAAACCATTGGAAGGTCAAACCAGGTGTAGCAGCCGTGCTCAACGCCACAGTACCTCCGGTACACACTGTAATTGGGCCTCCTGCGGTAATGGTTGGTGATGGCTGTGGGGTGATGACTACATCAACCGCATTCGATGTGGCTGTACAATTGTTGGCATCTGTGATGACTACCGTGTAACTACCGCTCTGGTTGGCAGAAACAGTGTTCGCCGTAGCTCCCGTGATATTTACTCCATTGCGACGCCACTGATAGGTGATGCCTGCCTGCTGAGGAACACTAATGTTTACCGACCCATTGCCACAAATGGTAGTGTTTCCTTGAGCCGTGGCCACAGGGGCGGGCAGGTTACACCCGGCTGGAGTGCCCAACACATATACATAGAATGTACTGTTGGTAACAGTAGGATCGAAGTCATACACACGCATGTAATAGGTTTGACCCGGTGTGAGGTTTGTGAACGGCTGCGTTTCAACGTCGTACGTTCCGGTTGTAACATTATTTACACACTGAACAGATGTGAGGTTGGCGCAGGTTCCTGAATATACTTGAAATACAGGCGAGAAATTCAAATCGCCACCCACGCTTATGGTCGTCCCGGCAGGGTTTTGCCCCGCAACGAAACTAAACCACACATCGTCGTTCGCATTACCGGTACAACCAGTACTCGACTGTGTAGCAAAGGCTGTGTTAAAATAGTCGTAAGTAGCAGGCGTTTCAGTTACCAATGGAATTGCCGTGTTGCAATTGTCGTTTGGCGATGAGGTATTGGTGATGACACAAATGTTAAAGTCAGGAGCCGTTGCGGCAAGTCCACGGTAGTCGTACACTCTAAAGAAGTACGTTTGACCAACTACAAGACCAGTGGCTGTTAGATTCTCGTCAACTCCTGGCAGGAAGAAATCAGAGCAACCTCTCGAAACAAGAGCATTACAATTCCCTGAGAAATACTCAATAACAGGGTCGCTGTCATTTACAGATGCCGCGCGAATTGTAACCGATGAAGAGTTGGCAACAAAGCTGAACCAAATGTCTTGCGCTGGATCTCCGCCGGGAGAACAGGTAGGTATATTTGAGCTTGTAGCCTGAGCTGCATTGAATGCCTGAGGGTTACACGTAGAAGACGGCGTAAGAGCGATTGCTCCTGAACACTCATCATTGGTGAAGGGGCTAAGTTCATTTTGATTAAAGGCACAGAAACTAAACGCTAGGTTAGCATCTGCGTTCTGGTTTGCATCTGCGATACGAACAAAAAATGGAGCCGTGGAAGCAATGGGAGGACCAATCACTACATTTTCAGCTTCGCCTGGGCCTGTAAAATTGGCGCATCCAATAAACTCCAATGCCCCACAATCTGTACCTTGGTATATTTCTACGATGAGGTCAACAGTCGCACCTTGTGGCGTAGCCTGGTAAAATACAGAATCGCTTAAGGCACTAAACTGAAACCACACATCGCTTGCATATTGCAGTAAGCAATCATCACCTGTTGGAGCGGATTCTGTGTAATCACCAAGATTAACCTCAATAGGATTGGTACAAATATCTGTAGTTGGAACTACAATGGCATTGTCGCAATCATCGCCCTCAACATTAAACTCATTGGTTTGAAAAACACAAACGCTAAAGTTAGGATTGGTTGCAGCAGCAGCCTGCAAATGATAAACCCTCAACCAAATAGGTGTTCCAATAGGAACGCCAACCATGCCCGAAGTAATAAACTCACCAAGGCCATCAGTACCTTGGTTAAAGCAACCTGCAGAGGTTAATGAATTACAATCTAAGCCAATAAATACCTCCACCACAGGGTCTAAGCCCGCGCCGCTCGGCACAACGTCAATAAACAGTGTCTCCTCAGAAATCGAGTTGAATGAAAACCAAACGTCATCTGTATTTGTACCCGCACATCCTGTCGCAGGCGTGCTTCCAGTGGCACCTTGCAGCGTTGAGTTAATGGCAAAACAAGACGTCCCAACCGGTACAATTGTGGCCCCGATGCAATTGTCGTTCGCCGGTGCCGAGCCGCCTCCGCCGCTTACCAAACGATAAACAACCGTTGTGTTTGTGGAGTTCGTTATGCAGCTGGCTTGGTTTACCAATAGATTCACCTGACCAGTAAATGTGGCAGTCCATGTAATCTTGGCATCGTCGCCACAGGTATTGTCGGCAAAGGCGATAGCACTCGCTGTATTGGCGGCATTAAACAGACTGAGCTGCGAATCATAGGTTGAGTTACCGCCATCGGCAGCACAGGTAGACCATTCGTAAGTGCTACCCTGTGTTACGTTGTATACTGAATACTCCCCAGCATAAATATTGGTAGCTGCACTTTGAAAAACAGCCGACGATGGAGTGAAGATCGTCGAAGGAAATTGAGTTCCAACAAAAGGACAACCAATCCCTGCCGGAGCAGAAACACGACGGTACATTAAGGTTGTTGCAATTAAATTGGTATCACAACTCCAACGGTTTACCTGAACGTATACCTGACCACTAAAATTGGCGGTCCAGTTGATTTTGGCATCGTCGCCGCAAAAATCGTCAGAATATCCAATCGACGTTGAAGTGTTGCTGGCATTAAAAAGTGTCAGCTGAGAATCGTAGGTGGCATTTCCACCATCGGCTGCACAAAGCGACCACTCATACACGGCTCCGTTGGTTACATTGTAAACAGAGTATTCTCCGGCATAAATTATTGTAGAAGCCGCCTGAAAAGTGGTCGACGTAGGGGTGAAAATGGTGGTAGGGAACTGAACATTCGAAAATGTGCATTGACCGTGCACAATCCCCGAATTAAATACACCTGCCGCTGAGAGCACCAGCAAGAGAAGAAGTCGTTTCATGTTTGTTTTAGGTTTAGGGACGCGAAAATAGTAAAATCATCCATAGCCCTGTAAGCTTTGAGGAATTTATGAGACGATTTAACGAATCAATCTACTTGAAAAACAGTGGCATATCACTTCTACCACTTGATAAAAGGTGCATTTCTTACAAGAAAAACACATTAACAACCCGCAAGTTATCAGCGCTCATAAAAATGCATCTCTAGCATATACTCATACACCTTTTCGGGCATCAAAAACCGAACGTCTTTCTTTTGTGCAATGGCATCACGAATGAATGTGGATGATATTTCCATCAATGGCAATCCACTCACCCACTCCACCGAAGGGTGCTCACGCAATGCACCGCCATCATGCCCCGGACGAGGAAAAACAAAAAGCTTATGATGCTCAAGAATGGCTTCCGGGTTGCGCCATTTCGGAAAAGTCTCCAAACTATCGCTGCCCAATATCAACGAAAAGGTATGCTGAGGATACTTCTCCTTCAAATGGGCTAAAGTAACCGCAGTATATGAAGGTTTAGGCAAACCGAATTCAATATCAGTTACTTGCAAATAAGAATATTCCTCCACGGCAATCCGCGCCAGCGCCAAACGATGGTAGTCGGCCAACAAGGTTTTACGGGCCTTTAGCGGATTTTGAGGACTTAACACCAACCACACCTTCTCAAGTCCGGTAAATTGAGCCATAAAGCCGGCTATCGCCAAATGGCCGTTGTGAATTGGATTAAACGAACCGAAAAATAACCCGATGTGCATCAGGATTCGAATAAGAACGTCTTGGCCAGCCCCAAAGCCTCCTTCAAGGCTGTTTCAAGGGTATCGTTGATGAGTATTTTATCGGCGTGCCGGGCATACTCCATCTCACGGGCAGCCTTGGCAACCCTTACTTCATAGTCTTTCTGCGTTTCAGTCGCCCGCAACCTCAAGCGCTCCTTAAGCACCTCAAGCGAAGGCGGCTGTACAAAAACCAACATCGCCCGATCACCATAGTGGCGCTTGATGTTCAACCCGCCCTCAACATCTACATCGAAAATCACATGGTTGCCACGGTTCCAAATGCGCTCAATCTCACTTTTCAGCGTTCCGTAAAATGTACCCGGATACACCTCCTCCCACTCCAAAAACTCCTGTTTACCAATACGTTCCGTGAATTCATCGGTTGCGATAAAGTAGTAATCCACCCCGTTAACCTCATTCGGACGCTGCTTACGATTGGTGGCAGAAACAGAAAATTCAACGCCCGGAATGTTCTCCAGAATATGCCTCACGATCGTGGTCTTTCCGGCTCCGCTTGGCGCACAAACGATGATTAACTTTCCGCTCACAATATATTGTTGAGTTGTTCCTTCATCTTTTCGAGTTCGTCTTTCATCAACACCACTAAACGCTGAATACCGGCATGGTTAGCCTTCGACCCAATGGTGTTGATTTCACGACCCATCTCCTGTGAAATAAAGCCCAGCTTTCTTCCCTGAGATTCGGGTTCCGACAAAACCTCTGCAAAATAACGACAATGGGTTAGCAAACGCTGCTTCTCTTCCGAAATATCGAGCTTCTCGAGGTAGTAAATCATCTCCTCTTCAAACCGATTTTCATCAACATTCACCTGCCAATCCTGCAATCGCTGCCGCAAACGCTCACGAAGCCCTTGCGTGCGCTCCGGCTCCAACTCTGCGATTTGCAACAATGCCCTTTCGATCGCCTCGAGCCTTTGTCTTAAATCGGCCTCCAGACCAGAACCTTCGCGCTGACGGAACGCAAAGGTCTCTTTCAGTGCAGCTTGCACAGCCTCTTGAACTACGTGCCACTCTGCTTCAGAAAGCGGCTCCTCCGGTTCTTGGAAAACATCAGCCATCCCAAGCACCACCGAAAAAACCGATGAAGTATCCACACCGAGATTGTTGCCAATCTTCCGCAATTGCTCCACTCGACCGGCAATCAACGCTTCGTTCAGCATGAGATTGTCGCCACCATCAGACTTAAACGTGATGAAAACATCCACTTTCCCACGCTCCAAGACCTTTGCGAGCTGCTGACGAATTTCTGCCTCCTTTTCCCTGAGCACCTGAGGTAGCCTTAAGTTTACGTCTAACTGCTTGCTATTCAAGGTGCGAATGTCAACCAGCAAGGATCTAAGCCCCAATGCAGCCTGACATTTCCCGAAGCCGGTCATCGATTGTATCATCGCCCCAAAAGTAGGAATTCCCGCTTAGCTTGCTCCTATTCGTGACTACAATCACCTTTCGCTACACCACTTTTACCCACCTTTGCGCCATCGAAAAGCAAATCCCTATGCCACAGGTTTTTCACTCCTTTCCCGAATACCTCGATGCCGTCGAACAGTTGGTCAATCAAAAGGCGACCTCCGGACCTCAACAAACTGAGGCTCTCATTGACTTCACCCGCCTGAACTTGAGCCGTATGAAAAGGGTGTACAAAACCTTCAAGCCATCAGAAACGGTTTTAGAAACGCTTCGCGGGATGGCATCCTGCACTCTTACACTGCTTACCGAAGCCTGGTGCGGCGACGCAGCCCAAACAACACCGGTAATCGCCCGGTTGGCCGAAGCCATCCCAAACTGCCGCTTCAGTATAGTGTACCGCGACGAAAATCTCAGTCTCATGGATCGGTTCCTCACAAATGGAAGCCGTTCAATCCCCATGCTCATCCTTGAAGACTCCAACGGAAATGTCGTAAATCACTGGGGGCCTCGACCAGCCGCCTTGCAACACAAGTTTATGGAAGGCAAAAATGCAGGCACTCCCAAAGCTGAACTCCAACTGATGTCGCAAGAATGGTACAACAGCGATAAAGGAAAAAGCACCGAAGCCGAATTGGCCACGATGCTTTCTCCACTCACTTTTCAGCGTTAACAGCCTTCTAAAGCGTTTCCTTCAGCCAACGGTAAAATTCACGCTGCCAAACCAAGGCATTGTGCGGCTGTAAAATCCAATGGTTCTCGTCGGGGAAATACAATAATCTGCTCTTTATGCCTCGCAATTGAAGTGCAGTATAGGCCTGGAAGCCCTGCGACTCGGGCACGCGATAATCAAGCCCGCCATGAATCACCAACATCGGCGTGTCCCAGTTCGCAACCTTGTCGATCGGGTTAAAGTCCTGATAACTCTTCATCGCCGCTCCATTCTCCTTTTCCCAATACGCCCCCCCAATATCGAAGTTGGTGAAGAAGATTTCTTCGGTTGTGCCGTACATCGACTTTAAATCGAACACACCGGCATGCGCAATGAACGACTTAAACCGTTTCTGATGAATGCCCGCCAGATAAAACACTGAATACCCGCCATAGCTGGCACCAATGCAGCCCAAACGCTCCTTGTCTACGTAAGCCTCCTTCGATACATCGTCTATAGCGCTGAGGTAATCGTCCATAACCTGACCACCCCAGTCTTTGCTAATCTGCTCATTCCACGCAACGCCGTGCCCAGGCATTCCGCGACGGTTTGGAGCTACTACAATGTATCCGTTGGCCGCCATCAACTGAAAATTCCAACGCAACGAGTACATCTGCGTTAATGCCGACTGCGGCCCGCCCTGGCAATACAACAATGTTGGATACTTCTTCGCCGGATCAAAATCGGGCGGATACACCACCCAAACCAACATCTTCTTACCATCTGTAGTGGTTACATACCGCTTTTCGGTCTTGCTCTTCGAAATCCCGGAGTAAAACTCATCATTTACCTTGGTGAGCTGCTTTAACTCGTTGGTTTTCAGATTAAAGGTGTAAAACTCCACGGCTCGGTTCATGTCGTTACGACTTAACACAAGAAGGTCGCCCGATTGCCCAACAATCTCATTGATGTCGAACATTCCGCTGCACAAAGGCTTCACCATGGGTTGCTTTTTCGACATTCCGGGGTAATCCACAGTCATCAACTGTTTGGTACCATCAACCGGGGCTACGAAAAACAACTGCTTTCCATCAGCCGCCCAGCGGTACGACAGCACCGTTCCGTCCCACGAAGCCGTGAGATTCTTCACCACACCGTTTTTATCCATCACCAAAATATCGTTCTTATCGGCCTCAAAACCATCCCGGGCCATACTCAACCAGGCCAAATCGTTGTTCTTCGAAAACGATGGATCCGTGTCATAACCCATTCTGCCTTCCGTTAAATTCCGGGTTGCTCCGCTGGCTACATCATAACTGTACAAATCGGTGTTGGTACTCAACACATAGTCGGTTCCGTATTTCTTTTTGCACACATACACCACCGATTTGCCATCAGCACTCCAAGTGAAATCAGACTCATCGCCAAAAGGCAAAGTCGGAGTGTCGTATTTTTCGTTAGGCATCAGATCAAGGCCTTCGCCCGGTTTTCCGTTGTTGAGTTTGTGTAGAAAAAGGTGGTTGTATTCTCCGTCTTCCCAGCTGTCCCAATGCCGATGATGTAAAGCATCATAAATCTTGGCCGAGGTTTTCGAAGCATCAGGGTAATATTCGGTACCCAAAACCTTCTCGAGCTTTACCGCCTTGTAACTCAGCGAGTATAAACCATCGGGCGAAGCAGACTTGTTGCTCACCAAATCGCCCACCGAATCGAGCTTTACAGGCTCTCCACCGGCAAGCGGAATGCGATACAAGGTGGAGCTGTTCTTGGGCGCTCCGAGGTCGGTTCGCGTAACCTTGTAAATAAACGAACTGCCATCACGACTAATGCCCACAGCGCTAACCCTGCCCAACTGCCAGAGTTTTTCGGGTGTAATCGGCGACTGCGCCTGCAGCAGAAGGCTACTGAAGAAAAGGAAAAGAAAACTTGTTCTCATACGGTGTATTTGGAAGAGGCGGCAAGATACAGAGTTCAACCTTTGCGCCGGTAGCTGGTAAGGTACACACCGGTAAAAACCAGCAAGGCCGAAATCAACATGCGCAGGTTTAAGCTGTCTTTGCCGAGCAATAACGCAAACAACGAAGCCAGCAAGGGCTGTAAATACACATATACACTCACAACTGAGGCACTCACCGTAGCCAGGGCATAGGCGTTAAGCAAATAGGCTAAAAACGTGGTTCCCAGCACAATAAATACAAGTATACCAATAATGCCCGGAGGCAGATCAAGCCAGGGTGTTTCTAAAAAAGAACGGGCTCCAAAAGGCAGCACCATCAGTAATCCCGGCAAAAAAACCCAGGTCATCACCGTCATCAACTGGTACTCCCGCATAAGCCGCTTTACCAGCACCAAATACAAGGCGTAGGAAGCTGCATTTAAAAAAATCAGTACGTTACCCAGCAATTCATCGCTTCCTTCAGGTTGACTGGGACGCTGCAAAATCAGCAGCAAAGCACCGGCAATTCCCAATGCAATGCCTGTAATTCTCAGTCGGGTAATGCGCTCTCCGGCCAGCACAGCCGCGGCAATCATCACCAAAATCGGGTTGGCCGTAAGAATAATCGCCGCCTGAATTGGAGTGGTCAAATTCAAGCCCTCAAAAAACATAAGCTGGTTGGCCATCACACCGGTGAGCGCACAAAGCAAAAACCGCCCAACATCCTTACGCTTAGGCAGTTCCGGACGCAGGAGCCAAAACGCGCCAAACAGCAACACCGATCCGGCCACACGAAGAATAATAATTCCGCTGGGAGCCGCATAAACAGGCATAACCTCTTTCGCCAAAGAGTAGTTCGCTCCATAAATGAGGTTTGCCCCCAACAAAGCCATGTGAGCCTTCCACGCCGATTTCATGCGCAGCGAAGGTACACGAACATGCGACATTCCCGAAAAACCCGGTCACCAAGCCATTTTCTACACACAACCCAATGGAGGTTTTTAGGGCGCCTGCCTCGCTATTCCTTGCGTTACGCCTAAGCAGCATCGCCGGGCACCGCGTGTTACGCTCATACTCCTCAAAACAGAGCCGCATCGCCTACTTTTCCATTCACGCTCACCTACACATACACTTCTATTTCGCTCCCACTCCCACACTCACTCTGTTTTGCGGGGTATCCGCTTCACCCGCTGGCGCATTCACAATCAGGCTTCTACAGTTAAGCCCTCACCAAATAAATCCAATGCTGAGCTGGAACCCAGGCTCGGGCTGAGGCATCACCTCCGCCTGATTTCTTGGTAAAAAGTACGATACCTGACAACCGGCCATCCAGCCCTTTCCAAAACAATCGAGGCCAATGCTCGTTTGCCCGCCTGAACTGCCAGAATCGGGACGTTCCAGGTCAAACTGGCGATCGGCGCCCGAAACATCATAACGCGCTCCAATATGAGGCAAGGCCAACACATTCCGAAACCAATGACGCCTTAAGAAAAGCTGCGCAGAAACACCGGCTGTGTGCCCGCGTTGAAATAAATCCTCGTTGGTCGAAAACGTGCGGACATCCGCCTGCAAGGCTAAACCGGCTTTGCGGCTCTGAACCAAATAAACCGCATTAAGCATTCCCGACCAGGCACCTGTTCCGGCTTGAATTCCAATGGGCAACAAAGTGAGCTGCTCGTCGCGTTGACGGTATTTTCCGGTTGGCAAACTCAAGCCTCCGCCCACTTGTAGCACTTGCTTAAACCGCTTAATGCCCGTATCGGGCTTAATTACTGTATACAGCGCGCGTAGCTGCATATCGCCAATTCCACGCACGGTGGTAATCCTCTCCGATTCTACCCGATTCACCACCCGATAGGGTAAATGAAACCACAACTGCAGTCGCGATTTGGGGAACCACCGAAAAAACACATCACTCTCGTAGTAATGGTCCTGGTAAACCTCACTCAAACCATTAAAATTTCCTTTTGGATGGATAAATCGTTGTGCTGTTTGACGAATGCCCAACATATTGGTCTGCACCTGCGGAAACAAGCCTCCGGCCGAAAGCGCGGCTCCACATCCACAAATATCACAGGCTTTAGCCCGAACGCCCGCCAATAACAAAACAAGCAATACAACCTTGAAACGAAGAGTTTTCATAAGCATGAATACCGTTGCCCTACCCTTCGTTCGGGCAGGACAACGGATTTTTATGAAAATGACTTAGTTGTGCAAGTGCTCGTACTCCACTCCTGAGGCAAAATTCTGCATCATGCCCACAGCATTGGCGCCGGGCATGTGCGTCATAGGATTCGAAGCCACCGATACACCATTGAACATAGACCTCAAATCAACCTTCATGTGAATTTGTGGAATTGCATTGGGCTTAATGCTCATAACCTCACCACTAAAGGTATGACTGAATGTTTGGTATGCACGGGTGTTGTTAGAGGTACGGAAGCCACCAAGGTGATAGGTAAATGCACCGCCCATGCCTGTAACTTGCGGCGAAGTGCCTTCAGCCTTCAGGAAAATGTACCCCGAATTCCAGCTCCAGAACATATTGTTGGCCGGATCTAACGCGCCGGTTTGTGTTCCCGAAACGTTTCGGGTTGAGTCTACCCCCAACATAAAGCGAAAGCCTTTGTAATCGGCCACCGGAATATCGCTGATGGTTATCAATCGGCTAGTTGGAACACTCTGATCTACAAGATAATAGCTTTCCGGCACTTTGTATTCTGTGCCATCGGTTTTCACCAACACCAAGTTGCTGATATAGTACCTGAACAAGTTGAAATTCAACGTGTCGCCGCCGGCAGTTACGTATGGAGTGTTTAGGGTAAAGTTGGCGCCACCAAAAACATGCTCCATTTCAAGACGCATGCTCGATACGGTGGGTGTTGGGTCAGGTTGTGGTGTTTCTTCCTCTTCGTCTTTTTTACAAGAACTCAAAGTAACACTGCCTAAGGCAAACAATAAAAGAAAGTATTTTGAAAGTGATTTCATGGTTAAAAAAATGTGGGATTGCCCCGCAAAACGCGGGATGAAAAAAAATCGGAAACCTCAACATTGAAGCATCCAAAAACACAATGAAATCAGGCTTTAGCCGGCGGCTTTACTTCCGTAGGCAAATACGGTTCGGTGAAATCCGGCGAGGGCTCACCTTTAAATGAACAGGTTGAAATCGCTGTCGAAACCAGGACATAATCTGCCGGTAGTTCGAATGGACTTTCCTTGAGTTTAAATTCGGGTAACGAGGGCGCCGACTGGGCATCGGGAGCATCCAGTTGGTTGAGCTCTGTCATCAGCGCACAGCGCCCGTTACACTCCAACTCGGGCTTATCGCGATTTTCGCACAGCACCTCTACATAGTACTGATATTGAAAAAGATAGTTAAGCATAATGCCACACCGAAGAAACAAAGGTGTAAGCAGCAAACCAACCAAAACAACAGCTACAAGGCGCATCGCGGGACAAAGGTAAAGCAATCGCACATAAAAAAAGCGGATGCCCCGAAAGGAATCCGCCTTATCTTTTCGAAAGGGCAAGAATTATCCGCCAAATCCGACTACCCGAACACCAATTGAGAAGGGAATCAGGTTAGGACCTTCATTCTTCATAAATAAATCAGTTAACGAGTAGTTGGCAAAGAGAACGAAATCGCCATACCCTAAACGAAGCGAAGCATTTACTCGAAACGGATTGATGTTAAAGTCGTTACGTGTTCGGCTTTTCGATTCGTCGCCTTCAACCTCAACCTTGCGCTTATTGTATGAAGTAAACTTCCAGGCTCCGGTAATACCGGGCGAAATAAACAGTCGCTTTCCTTTACGAATTGGATTTGTAGCAAAGGTGATATACAGAGGCGCATTAAGGTAACCGGTGGTGAGCTTTGATTTTTGATAGTTAACCGTGTCTTCAACCACCAATTGTAAAGGCTCCGAATTGGCAAGCATTCTCACATTGCGCTCAAAGCGGTAATTGTTGATTTCGGCGCCTAAGCCAGTGGTTAGAAATACGTTGTTTCCAATAATCCGGGCGTTTTTCTCCCACAAGTTAAAGTTCACCACAATCGACTTTCCGTAGTTCAACTCATAATTGGAGTTTACGCTATCCATGTTGAGGCCATTGCTGCCATTTAGCCATCCATTGATGCCCAACTCAAACCCCGACCAAATGGAGTTTGGACGCTTCTTTTTCTTTTTGGGAGAGCCATTCCAGCCATCCTCAAAACCACGCATAAATTCATCGCCAATCTCTTTGCTTGAATCGCGGCTTGCCCGATCCATGATGATTATCTCCCGATCACCTAAATAGATTCTGGAGGATTGTCCATCGATGTCGTTCGACTTCTTCACTTCGCCGGCTCCGCTTACATTCACATCTAAAACAGTGGGCGTTCCAACATGATAAAGTGTTCCGGCACCACTTACACCACCGGTAATTTTCTGAGAAGCATTGACCTTAGCATCACCCGCACCGCTTATCGAAATGTTAGCCTCATCTACATAAAACCGACTGGCCTTGATATCTCCTGCACCTGAAATTTTGCCTTTCAGGAATTTTCCACGACCAACCAAACGCACATCTGAAGCACCGCTCGTACTTACATCTACCGAATCGCTGACCAAAATTAGCGATGCGTTGGAGTTGCCATTCGACTTGATTTCAAATCGTCCGGCCCGCAGTGTATCGCTCGAATAGACATCAGAAGTGCCATTCACGATAAGATTACTGAAGCCTGTTGTATTAATGTAAAATGTACCATCGGCTCCATTAATGGTTAACTCAGAACCTAACTGCGTATAGTTTGCCTCCTGAAAGGCCTCATTGCTGGCACTAATTGAATTGTCGCTGTTCTGCTTGACAAACACCTTTACATCACCATCCACGATAAGTGTATTAAAAGGCTGTACAACTCTGCGGGTTAATCCGTCCTGCGCAAAAACGCTGCTTGCAAACAATAGGGCGGAAGAAAGAAGGGCCGTTTTCATGATTTAGTTTTTTGGGGGATTCGGCAGGTAAAAGCAAGTACTAAATGAATTGTTACAAAAAAGATGATTTTTATCGCGAAGGCCTTGTGTAGCTAAGGCTTCCGATTGAAAACCCGGTTACACGACGGCTTCCGTTTTCGTTTTCACGATTCACCTTGATAAAGCCGCGAGAAACTTTTTCAAGTCCTTGGTACGAAAGCTCATCAATTCCTTGCTGACCAATTCGTTCTATTGGCTCTTCGATGTCAATATTGTTTCGCTTCAACAGCTTGCGTAAAGCCTTAAGACTGCGTTGGGAGCGACTTAATTCGCTTGAGGCTGTGGCCGTAGCATCGATGAGGTCTTGTTCGAAACGGAGCCGTTCAAGCGGACTAATGGTCATGTATTCGGTGTTCAATGCAAAAGGCTCGCTTACCTCAACGCGCAGGTTGGGCAGATTCTCAACCTGAGCTACCAATCGCTCCGGTGCCGAAGGCTGAAGTGGTTGCCAACGTGGAACGTCGTTCTGAGATTCCTGCTGCTTAGGTGTTTGGGGATTTACCTGATCTAGCGAATCATTGGCGCCTGCCTTGGCTTTGCGCACAGGCTCAGGGTCTACAACCGAATTCCGCACCGACAAAGCCAGCTCATTTTCGCGGCTGCTTTGGTTTAAGGCAAAAAATCCGACAGAGAGAATAAGTACCGCAGCGGCGGCATAGCGCGCAAACAGTGGAATGATGCTTCCACGGGAAGCTGCCGATTTGTACAACTTCGACTTTATGGGAAACGCAATCGCCTCGGGCGAAACACGTGTTTGCAGCATCAACGAACGCTCGCGGTGCAGCTCAGGCCACACTAGTGTTAGCGCATCCATTCGCGCGCGCTCTTCCGGCGTAAGTGTACCCTCTACTTCGGCCACCAAAACGGTATTCCACCAGTGCTGAAATTCCTCAGCCTTCTGTAAGTTCAACTTATTGGGGAGTATCTGATCGACGTCTACCGCCAGTTTTGTTTTCAGAAACGCCGCTTTATGCCGGGCCAAACTGGGTTCTAAGGCGATGATACGCTCAATCTCCGCTTCTGTGTGGGCATTCGACTTGCCTTCGATCAACGCGAAAAGATGTTCATCCAATTCTGCACTTAGTGTTTCAACGGTCTTGCTCAGGTGCGAAAAAGCAACCGGACTCATAGATTCGTCTGGAGGTAATTGTACATCAGTAATACCCTCCAGATCAACAGCCAGTTCGGGGTGCTGAGCCAAAAACAACATCAACTCTGCACTCAGCTCTGCACTCAGCTGCCCTTCGGCATAGTCGAGAAGATACGCCTCATAGTTTTCTAGGGTAATTTGACTCATACAACCAAATCGGTAGATACCAGATAGTTTTTTAATGTAACGCGTGCCCTGAAAATGTACACTTTAACCTGACTTTCATTCAAGCCGGTAATTTGTCCGATTTCTTCATAGCTGTAGCCCTCATAATCGCGAAGCATAATTACCGAGCGCTGTATTTCCGGCAAGCGGGATAGCGCCTCGTTGAGCACCTTTTTCAAATCGAATTCAGGCTTTACTTCGGCACCACTTACCACGCGAAGGGTATTGTCGATGTCGGTATGGCGGCTTTTCTTTCGAATCCGCTCCAACATCAGTCGGTAAGCCGTAGTGAAAAGGTATGATTTAGCCTTCTCAAACTGAATTTCGGCGGCTTTTATCCACACTTTTTCAAAGGCATCCTGAACAACATCGCGGGCATCGTCTTCATCGCGCATATTTTTCACAATGAAACGATACACATTGTCCGAATAACGGTCAACACATTGGTTATACTCTGCTAAGGTCACACGCAGGAGGTTTACGGGCCCTAAGAGCCCTTTGCAAAAACAAAGTTACAGCATGTGCACACAAAATTTTCAACTTACTAAAAATGAACACATTAAATTCAACAAACACTTATATTTCTCCGATTCAGTCGGATGCGTTTAGGCTCGGAATGACCGCCGGAAATACAAAGCGGCTCAGCGATGTCGGAGCCAAAGTTGAGCTGGAGTTTCTTTTTAATTCTCGAAATCTTTTCGCTCGCCGAGTTGGAATTCGGATTCACCAAATCCTGAATTCGCGCCCTTGCAGCTTCTAATCCGCCAGATACCTTCATGTTGAGATAATCGGCCAAAATTGCCTCAGTATGATCCTGCAAGTAGTTTAGCTTAACACCTTCAGGGTGACGGAGAAAAAACTGATACAACACAAACTCGAGGGGGTTCAACACAACAGGAACGGGCCCCAGCTCCGGAATGCTCAAAGAACGACGGCTAACATCTACTACTAAGTGAGGTTCTGATCGGGTGAGGAAATAGCGTTCCCGAAAAAGCAAATGCCCACGAATACTTTCCATGATTCGAAAGGCTTGTAAACACAAGGCCCCGGAAACGCCTTTGGCATGGATGCGCTGTTGGCAATCGCGACAAACATCGGCTGTGCGCATCTTTATGCTTACGTCTTTTCGCTGCGTGCCCCGATCCATTAGGCAACCTATCGGTCTAAGGTGACTGGCCGCTTCGGCTTCCTCTCTGGAATCGAACATGTATTGCTTCAATACGGCCGTTACCAACTGGTAAACAATGGGATAAACATGATCAGTGAACGACAAAGCCTGCCATTCACTCGTTGAAATGAAGTAATTGTAATCATGCTCCAAATCAATCATTGTGTGGAAGTGCTGATCATTGGGCTTGCCGCTGAGTAAAAAGAGATGGTCATCCGGCTTTAGCCGAAATGCAACACGACACTCTCGAAAAGCCTCATCAACAGATGTTGCATTCTCACTTGCTGATGGCTCATTTGACCATGGCTCTTCATTGAACGGCTGAAAAAACACCGAGGTCTTCCGAAGACGCCCCGAAAAGTCATCTGCGCGTTGCGCGACACGCTTATTGGAAAGAGTCAGAGGTAAAAAACGGCCAAATTGAGGTTTAAAAGCAAGCTCTTCGAATTGCATTATGCCGGGAAACTGCCTGAGATAATGCATAACCCCACGAAGTGTGCTTTCATCAACATCTACAGAGCGAAACACATACACCTTAATTGGGCCTTCAGAATGCATTGGCAGCGGTTAAAAATCAAATGTACTGAAATCGCGATCACCGGTTTCTGACACCTTTTTGAAAAACAGGGTATACTGGTTATTCACCACACGGATATCATCTTGTATGCACTCTTTGGAAAAAACCGTGGTATTCTTCCGGTCGAGATTGAGTGCTTCGCCCAAATGACTGAAAATGTCAAAGTCGGCACCAATAAAGCTGAACGACCAATGCCCGGAAGCCTTGAGTTCTTCCATCAGGGCGCGAATCTGGTCGGCATTAAAATGACGTGAGGCGTTCTCCATACCGTCGGTAAGCACGGTAACCAAAGCGGCATCACCAGCATGCATAGCGCCTTTGAGCTGCTGAATCGAAAATCCAAGGGCGTCAAACATTGCAGTGTTTCCTTCGGGAAACAGATGATTCACTGGGAAGCGCTGAGCTATACCGGCGATTTGCTGCCAGGCTAAAACTTCAGTCCGGTCGTTGAAAACAATCAGATTTATTTTCACCCGGCAATTGGGGTTTTCTGATACGGCCTTTCCAATGGTATCCAATTGGGTGTCGAGCGCTTGTAAGGTTGCCGTCCAGCAGCTTTGCATGCTCCCGCTGCAATCCAGCAAAAGCAGATAATGAGTTGTCGTTTCCATAAGGAGCGTAAATTGAGTTTCTGCAAACCTCCTTAAGGCGCCCGCCTTTAACAAGCATTACAAGCTTGTAAAATAAAAAACGCAGCCCGGTTGTGACTGCGTTGGAAATTTACACTGAAAGCGGAATCAGTATTCGTCTTCGTTGAAGAAGAAATCGTCCTTGGTTGGATAGTCAGGCCAAATCTCGTCGATGCTCTCATAGGTTTCTCCTTCATCTTCAATCTCTTGAAGGTTTTCAATGACTTCCAATGGAGCACCAGAGCGGATTGCGAAATCAATCAGCTCATCCTTGGTGGCCGGCCAGGGCGCATCTTCAAGGTAGGATGCCAGTTCTAATGTCCAGTACATAGCCTTACTTTTTGAATTAACGTACTAAGTTGAATGGGGTTTTGAGTACCATTCATTTTTCCGCAAAAATAGAAAAGCCCCGATAGGAATTACCGAGTTCATATTTTTTTAACCTCTTGGTTTCCAGGGTTTCTCATGAGCGTGGAAATCCTGACTCAATTTCCGCGACAAAACGAAGAGATAATCCGACAGGCGATTCAAATAAATAACAATCAAAGGGTTCACCTCACTCTCTTCGCTCAGATGAACCGATAACCTCTCCGCTCTGCGGCATACGCAACGGGCAACATGACAGACCGACACGGTCGGATGACCACCCGGAAGCACAAAGTTTTTCATTTCCGGGAGCACGGCATTCATCTCATCCATGCGCCGCTCTAAGAAGTCCACCTCGTTTGAATCGAGATCGGGGAGCCATACATTCGCTTTACCGGGCTCAGCGGCAAGGTGCGAGCCTAAAGTAAACAGGATCTCTTGAATATGAATGAGCTCATTTTGTAAATCAGGAGAGGATTCGAGATGGTCGCGCAGTAAACCCAAATGAGCGTTAAGCTCGTCAACGGTTCCATAGCTCTCAATTCTCAAATGGTGCTTAGGTACGCGCGCACCTCCGAGCAAAGAGGTTTGCCCGGTGTCGCCGGTTCGAGTATAAATTTTCATCATTCGGAGGTAGCCTCAGTTTTACGATAAACACGAATGTTCCGATTCAGTTCATCCGATTCGATGATTCCATCGCGCAAACGGATAATCCGGTGGGCGTGTTGAGCAATGTCCTCTTCGTGGGTGACTATAATAATGGTATTGCCTTTACTGTGAATATCGTGGAGCAAACCCATAATTTCTATGGATGTTTTTGTATCGAGGTTACCGGTGGGTTCGTCGGCGAGCAAAATGGAAGGGTTGTTTACCAGAGCACGGGCAATGGCTACACGTTGGCGTTGCCCACCGGAAAGCTCATTGGGTTTGTGCATCACTCTGTCCGACAATCCAACCTGATCAAGGGCTTTTCGGGCGGCAGCATCACGATCATTGCGATTTAACCCGGCATAGATCAACGGTAAAATCACGTTGTCGAGTGCGGTAGACCTTGGCAACAAATTGAATGTCTGAAAGATAAACCCAATTTCCTTGTTGCGGATATCGGCCAACTCATTGTCAGACAAGCGGGCAACCTCACGGCCGTTCAAGTAATACTCACCTGAGGTTGGCGTATCGAGGCAGCCTAAAATGTTCATCAGTGTCGACTTTCCCGAGCCTGAAGGGCCCATCAGCGCGACATATTCTCCGCGGGTAATCGTAAGATCTATTGACCGTAACACACGGATTTCTTCCGAGCCCAACTGAAAGTTACGTACAATTTTGTGGAGCTCTATGACTGCTTTCGGATTCATTGCATCAAACCTACAGATTCTGGATGAAAAAAGGGACGAAGTGCAAAAAAACACCTCAGCGCTGTTTTCATTAATTCGGATAACGTAAAATAAAGTGTTGTGGTGTTTGCGCCTTTCGGCGGATGAGTATTCCCATTTTACCGATGTCGAGCTTTAGCTCCCAGAATGGGTCGTCGCAAAGTTGCTTCCAGGCTTTCCACATGCCCGAACTCCAACGGATGTCATCAACCACAACAACCGAATTCTCCGTAAGGTGTGGCTTAAGCATGTTCATGTATTGAAGCAATGGACCGTAACGGTGGTCGCCATCAAGCAACACCCAATCAGGCTTAAGTCCTCCAAAAAGCAATTCTGGCAGTGTTTCAGCAAATGGCCCTTCGTGAAGCATTATTTCGGCGGCCCCGTTTTGCTCGAAAAGCCTGCGGGCAAATTGGGCTGTTCCGGAATGGCCTTCAAATGTATGAAGTGTGGCAGAGGGGCGGGCATTGTGCAAATAAAGCGTGGTTAAACCCAAACTGCTACCCAACTCGATGATCGTTTTTGGGCGAAAGAAAAGAACCAACCTAAACAACAGTTCAGCCTCCCTTTCGGGTTGTAAAGCCCTCGCCGCTATATGCGAAACCTTCCTTGTCCGAAACTCACCGGCACCCCAATCATTCCCTTCAAGCACACGTTCATCGGCCAACAACTGCGCTCGCAACTTTCGCAGCCCAACGAAGGCATAATACGGCCGGCGTTCCAGTATATGGTGAAAATACAAGTCGTAGATAAAGGGCGAGTGAATCCGGTTTGGACCCTTGCACCGCAAAAAGTAAGAAAACCAAAGCCCTAAAGCCGAAAAATTCATGCTGCGAAATACGGTAAAAAGAAAATCAGGGCGCCAAACAAGCGATTATTTAGGAAAGAAATTGAAATCATATTATCCTCATTAACAAATACATAAATAATTCTTATTTTTTTTGAGCAGGTAAGAATTGCTCCTCATGCCACTTGAGGTTTAGCCGCAACAATTCACTTTTGTATCAGGAAACTTTATACACCTACTTTATGAAGACCATATTTTCAATTCTATTTACTCTGCTAGCCCTGGCACCGCTAAGTGCACAGATCAGCAGCGACGATTTGGTGATTTTGGGCAATGTCAACAATGATATTGATGGCCAACCTGTTCCAAATCATCCAATTTCTGCTTTTGTGAGTGGTATTCCGGTAGCAACAGCCATTTCCGATAGTACCGGCTTCTTTCAAATGGTCGTTTTTGGAGGCAGCATGATTGGACCAAACACCGAATACACAGTTACAACCACATCATGCGACGGTCAGATCACATACACCGAACTGGTCATCAACGGTCAGGGTACCATTGACTCTTCATTGGTGTTCTTTAGTATTGGCTGTCCCGGTATTCAGCCTTGCCAGGCTTTCATGGATGTTTTAACCGACAACCAAACCATTACTGTGGATGGCATCACTTCCGTCAATGCGGCCAGCTACAACTGGACATTCACCGCATTTTCTCCCGACGAATCAACCATCATTGATGAATTCAGCGCATCAAGTCCACAAACAGTCTACGACCTTCCGCCCACTGCAGGAAAGGTGAATATTTGTCTCACCACCACTTCACAGGAAGGCTGCGTGAGTTCAACCTGCGAGCAACTCTATTTTTGTTCGGCCAACTTCAACATCACGCAAACCGGCTTCAGCACCTATAGCTTAACGCCATTAGCCAATCAGGATTTGAACAAAACTTACGAGTGGACAATCTACGAAAGTGGGATTCCTACTCAGGTTCAAGGGTTTGGCGGAATCAATTTTGATGTTCAACAGAATTCAGAGTATTTGATTTGCTTTCAGGTAAATGGTCCGGGTGGATGCTTCGCACAAACCTGCGATACCTTGTCAACCATCGACTATTCAAGCTGTCCGGCTGAATTCGTACATACTTACAGCAACGGTATGATTGAAGCCTACCCCACATTTGTAGCTCAAATTGGGCTTAATTACACCTGGACGCTTTCTCAGCCCGGCTTGCCCGACTACAGCACTACCGGAGGTCCCTTCGCATACTCTGTTATCGGAAACAATGGGGCTACGCTTTGTCTTACCGTAAGCAATCCGTTTACCGGATGCACGAATACAACCTGCCAGTACATCGAAACCAATCCTTCCAATGGAAACTGTTCAGCCATCCTTTCCACAACAAACCTCGGAAACGATAGCTATTCCTTCTCAGTAACTCCATCAGGTCCGGTTGAAAGCTATTATTGGTCAATCCATACTTACGACAATTGGGGTAATCCAACCTCGAATGGAATTTTCTCGACCGACTCTACAGCCTTATTGACCAGCGGCATTCCTTACACGTTTGCCCTTACTTGCGTAGAAATCCTCTTTGCAGATGGCTGTTTTTATGGCGTTTGCGACACGATTATCGCCGCCAATGCGGTCGACTCCATTTGCAACGCATCTTTCGACGTTTTCACCATTGGGCAGCCCGGCCTTCCGGGAGCTTATCAAATGAGCAGTCAGAATGGTTGGGCCGGTCAGTCCGTAAATCACACCTGGATTTTCCCTGATGGCTCTCAGGCCTACGACCCTTATCCGGTTTATTTCTTCACCTCACCGGGCACCTTCGAGGTTTGTCACATCACCTCTTCCGCTCAGTGGGATTGCTCCGACACCTCGTGTGTAAACATTACCATCGACTCAGTAGCTTCGGGCGGTGGACCTTGCGATGCGAGCTTTACTCCAATTGTAATCGAAAATACGGTTGAGCTCGTGCCGGATTCATTCCCACAAATCAATGGAAACCATGCGCAGTGGTTCATCAACGAGATTGGGCCAATCGACCAGTTTTCTACCAATGTTTATCTGCAGAATGGAACTTATACCGTGTGCTTGCTCGTTTGGAACAACGCAGGCTGCCAGGCTTATTCCTGCGATACAATTGTAGTTGATGGAGAGGAATACACTTACTGTCAGGCGTATTTCAGCAACAACAACGATGGCCTAACCGTCAATTTTGAAAATTGGAGCTACACATATCCAGAACAAGACAGCACTACCTATTTCTGGAATTTTGGCGATGGAAGCACAGCACAAGGGGTTTCACCATCGCACACCTACGCCCAAGAGGGTTGGTATACTGTAAGCTTAACCATGGTGAGTGGGAATTGCACCAGCGAATACGCCAATTCAATTTACGTAAGCCCCATAAACAGCAGCTGTAATCCGGTTTTCAGTGCAACTGTATTAAACAACAATGCCCCGTTTATTGTGCAGGCCAATGCTGCGGTAAATCCATTTGAGGATGGTGTTCAACACATCTGGACAACCTCCGACGGACAAATAGCCTACGACCACAGTCCACTGTTTTACTTCAATTCGCCGGGAAGCGTTGAAATTTGTCACATCATTGTAAACCCAAGTAGCAATTGCACCGACACCCTTTGCTCCACCATTAACTTAATCGGCTTGGACTCGCTCGGGTGCTCTGCCTTCTTTACCGCTACACCAAGCGATGCTGCACAACCTGGCCTTTACACCCTTAGCGCGTTTGTTCAGTCGCCCGACTATACCTATGAATGGAATGTGAATGGCGAGCTGCTGTATGGCGCCAATCAGACTGTTTTGGTTGATCCTGCCGCAGGCGCCTACGTGTGTCTCACTGTTTACGGAGCCAACGGATGCTTCGACGATTACTGCACAACCATCGTTCCTTCAAGCAATCCAAACCAACTGAGCATTTGGGGTTCTGTGTTTGCCGGAGCAAACCCTGCAGACATTGGAACAGCAAATCTTTACAGCGCAGATTCTACAGGAATGATGACCCTGGTAGCTACCAGCTCAATTGTTTCAGGATATTACTTCTTCAGCGGTTTAAATCCTGGAACATACTTCATTCAGGCTTCGCTGAATCCGGAATCGCAATTCTACAGTAACTACGTTCCTACGTACTTCGGAAGCCAGTATTATTGGGAATTGGCCGAACCGGTTGTGTTAAGCTTCAATGAGCCGGTGAGCGCTTTTGGCTATCCAATTTCGCTCATATTCTCAGGAAACTCCGGTGGACCCGGTGGCATTCAGGGCACAATCGACGATGGTCCATTCCGCCTCATGGATCCGGCGCTCAACAATGGCGCATCGTCTAATCCAGTTCACGGCGCGCATGTTATTGTTACCAACCTGCTGGGGGTTCCGCAGCGTTGGACTGCCAGTAGCGAAGATGGATGGTTCCAGTTGAGCAATCTGGCCTATGGTACTTACCGCATTTTAGCCGATGTGGCTGGATGGCCTTGCGTTCCGGTAGAATTTACCATCTCACCCGATTACCCTATGGTGAACATGAATATTGTAATGGGTGAACAAGTAACCTTCGTAGTTGAGCCTGTTAAAGCAGAAATTGGATTGGCCTACCCTAACCCACTGCGAAACAACGAAACCCTGAGAATTCCGGTACTAAACTCTGGCAATCAACAGATTACAGCAAGCCTATTCAATCTCAATGGGCAACAAATGCTGGAAACTGTAATCAACGGAAATGCAAACACAGACCTCTCAATCAACACTACAGGATTAGCCGCTGGAGTATACTTCCTCCGGGTAAGCAACGCACAGTCGGTTCTTCTGAACCAGAAAATAACCATCATACCCTAATGATCAGTGCTCCGGCCACCGCCCTTGGTTGGAGCACTATCATTGGAAAAAATATTGTCCGGTAGCGCGCCCACTCTCAGCCGCATTGAAACACCAGACACGCATGGGGATGCACCCGGAATCTGCCGAAGTCAACAGGCGGGTTCCGGGGCTACCATTTTAATGGCTTCTAATATCAAAAGATAATTACACCTTTACACCACCAAACAAATACAACATGCGCTACACCTTTACCCTTCTTTTATCGTTGGCTCTAGGCATTGCCCAGCTGAGTGCCTCAAACGATTTGGTCATCAGCGGACAGCTGACCCAAATTACCAACGGCGAAACGAGCCCTGTGGCTGGTCAGTCGGTTTTATTCACTTACAATGGTCCAAATGCCGTTGAAAGCTGGGAGGCCAGCACCGGGCCACAAGGTTTTTATGAAATAGTGCTCGCCGGAATGAGTACGATTGGCCCCAATCGAATCATTATCATCACCACGCCAGGCTGCAATGGAACCGTTCTAAGCGATACGGTAAGCAACCAACAAGGCACTGTAGACTTTGCGACGGTTAACTTTACAACATGCAATACCAACACCGGAAGCGACTGTGTAGCGGCATTTGAAGCCCTTCCTGCGCCAAACGGCCAGGGCGTGTATTTTTTAAGCAACCAAAGTGTAGGCAATGTCATCAGCTCCACTTGGTTGTTGAATGGAGTTGTATTTGCCACCACCGAAAATGCTGAACTGAACCTCGAACCGGGTATTTACGAGGTTTGTCTTCAAATTATTTCAGAGGATATGACTCCTGCGGGTTGCCAGGACCAGACTTGCCAAACCATCACGGTTTCTGAAAACGGCAACAACTGCGAAGCCTCATTTACGGCCACGGTTTCTGCCAACAATCCGCTTCGGATGATTTTCAACAACACCAGCAATACCATCAATACCAATGCAGAGTTCAGCTGGAGCTTCGGAGATGGCGAAACGGAAGGTAGTCTTTCGGCGGAACACACTTACGCACAGGCCGGAACCTACACCGTATGTTTGGTAACCTTTACGCCTTCCTGCACCGATACTTTTTGCACCACGGTGAGTGTTTCTGAATCAGGCGGACTCTTTCTGGCCGGTAAAATTTTCGGCGGTGGCCAGCCAAGAAACGATGCCAAAGCCTTACTCTACAGCATCGACCCACAAACAGGAGTTCATACACTTATCGCCGATGATGCAACAGACTCTGTTGGCCGCTACTATTTTGGGAACATTAGTGCCGGAACTTATGCCGTAAAAGGACGAATTCAGCCCAATTCAATCGATTTCAACAACTTCTCACCAACATGGTACACCAATGCCTTGTATTGGGAAAATGTAACATTTATAGCATTGCAAAGCCCGGGCGATGAATACAACATTACCCTTTTCGCGACCGAAAACACGGGTGGGCCGGGAGAAGTGAACGGGAACGTGGATGAAGGTCCGGGACGATATGTCGACCCTCAGCTCAGTGGCGTGGCTTCCAGCGGTCCGGCCGCGTTCGCGGATGTCATCATCACCAGCCTGAACGGTGAAGCCCGCCGTTGGACAAAAACCGATGCCAACGGAAATTACAGTGTAACAGGCCTCGACTACGGAACTTACTTGCTTTTTGCCGATGTTACCGGTATGGTTGCCATTCCGGTAGAATTCACCATTTCTGAAGAAACTCCTCAAACAACTGTAAACTTCGTTTTGGGAGATGTCATTACTGCAGTTGAGCTCAACAAAAATACATCGCTGCTCTTCCCGAATCCTTCTGAAGATGGCATTTGCACCCTTTCTGGATTACCCACAGGCAAGCAAACTGTTGAAGTATTCTCAATAGCCGGTACAAAACACCAGGTAATCACGGAAACGAGCGCTAGCGGAACAGCAATTCTCAACTTGAGTCACTTGGCTTCTGGTCACTATTGGATTCGGTTTACCGGAAACAATGGCGTTTCCAGCGTTCGGCCGTGGATCAAAAAATAGAGGTTTAATTCTTGTTAAACTTCCCCACCAATAAACACCCTGAAATCCGGGGATTCTTCTTTTTTATTTCAAAAACCAATATCCATGAAAACCATTTCTCACATTGGAGCACTATGTATTGTGCTTCTGTTTACTGCGGTTAGAGCGCAGGAAATTACCATTGAAACGCCCGGAGTCAGGGGCTTTTCAGGAATTCGATCCATCAACGGATCGGTTGCATTCACTACATGGTTTGGCGAAAAAACCGAAACCAAAGGCATGGCGAATTTTGTGCTTAAACTTTGGAATGCCGATTTGCAGGAGATAAAATCGACCGAGGTTGAAGTGAGTAAATTTTCAGAACTGGCTTCGTCCGCGTTCACCGGGAAATACTTCTTGTTTGTGTTTGTAGATGCTATGAAAAAAAACAGGACCATGGTTACCTTCACTGCCGAAGGCGATCTGGTGGAGAAAAAAGTGGAAGAAGACGTTCGTCGCGCACTTCTTACGGCTGAGAATTTCCCAATCATACATGTGCTCAACGATGAAGAGTTCGTGTTAATCAGACCAATGAAAGAGAAGAAATTCGGCTTCGAAGTTGAACGCCTCGATAAATCGCTGGAATCAAAATGGCTTCAATCGTTTATTCCGGAAGAAGGCGTATGGAAAGCTCAGGATGCCATCGTGAAAAACGATAAAATATTCATTCTCCGTGAGCAAAATCCCAATCGCAGCTCTGATGTATTTCTATTTTCTGTAATCGCCTTAAATGTTCAAGATGGCAGCACTCAGTATAGCACCGATTTAGCCGATGCTGAAGATGGAGGTGCACCTGCATTTATTCGACTTGGCAGTCAGGGCGAAATTGCGACAGGTGGCCCATATTTCAAAAAAGGCAAATACGATGATAAGAATTCAGATGGATTGTTTTTCTGTATTCTCCAGCCTGATGGAAGCATTCGTAAAATGACAAAGAAAAGCTGGGACAGCATGAAGGACCAAATCTCCGGCGAATTCTCATCAGCACTGTTGGGCGGTAAAACCAAAATAATGGTCGAAGATGTAATTCGAAAATTAGATGGCAATTACTTAATCATTGCAGAACAATTCAAAAAAGCCAACAATGCAAATTTTACTGGCTCGGGAGCCGGCGCTGTACTTGGCTCTAGCGGCGGATCCTCAGCTGCAGGTCCAGAGGTTGGATTTACGGTACTCGACTTTGTGTTTTTCGAATTTGATGCTTCAGGCGATTTCAAAGGAATTCAGGTAGTTGGAAAAACCAACAAAGAAGCCCGAGTAAGTGGCAGCGTAGCCAACGATAAAGGACTTGCCATTGCGAATTACATGTATGGCCGTGGATTTTTTTGCTACCGCGAAACCATTGAGCACAACGGGAAACAAATAATTGTGTATCACAACGATGACGGATTTAAATCGAAAGCATATTTCTTACCCATTGGAGAAACTTCGACAGAATCGATACCAAGCATCGACATGGATCGCTGGGTAAGCGAAAACCTAAATAAACTCGGAAAATTTGCAAAAGCCACCGGAGGTAGTCAATACTCCTTCAACTCCGATAACACAAACGATACGTATGCCCTTTATAAGGGTATTCAATCATTTAAAAAAGGCCACATGTTGCTGCACGACTATAACATGAAAGGACTAAAGATTTGGTTAGAACCCATTCCGGGACAATAATCAACTCCGCTGAAGCTGCCGCGTGAATGGGGCAAGCTAAGCCATTGTTTTTCGAAAATTATCATGAATCGCCCGGAGAGTCGTTTTCGGGCGATTCTCATTAAATAGCTACCGCAAGATTCGAGAACTGCAAGATCAGCACACGCAGAAAACAATCAAGCCTTATCTTCGCCCCATGCAAATTTTGCGTCTTTGGGGATTATCAATACTTGGAGGTTTCTTGCTGGCAGCAGGGTGGCCCGAAATCGGCTTTTCGCCTATTTTATTTATTGCATGGCTTCCGCTGTTGCTATTGGCAGAAACCTTTATAAACAGTACTAAGAGCCTGAGCGCTTTGAAGCTCTACGGCTATTCGTATTTGAGCTTCTTAATTTGGAATATTGGAGCCACTTGGTGGGTTGTTAACGCCTCATTTACCGGAGCTTTGCTGGCATTTTTAGCAAATTCTGCCCTAATGGCGGGCGTATTCACCTTCGCTTTTCAACTCCGACGTCGTTTTCCGGGACCGAATAGCGCTTGGATTCTTTTACCAATATGGCTTTCATTTGAATTTCTTCACCATGATTGGGATTTAAGTTGGACATGGTTAACCTTAGGTAACGGGCTTGCAAACGACATTCATCTCATTCAATGGTACGAATTTACAGGCAGTGGCGGTGGTTCTTTATGGATTCTCGCTGTGAACATTATAATTCTTCAACTCTACCGAAAATTCAGTTTAAAACAAGCATTTAAAAAGGAATTACGAATCCTCGCTTTAACATTAGCAATTCCAATTGTTATTTCAGAAGTAATCTTTGTTACATGGAAACCCGCAGGAAACCCAGTAGAAGTTGCTGTTATTCAACCCAATGTTGATCCGTATAACGAGAAATTTGAAAATGGAAATTTAAGTCAGCAATTAGATCGCTTTCTAGAGCTGGCTTCAACCGTGTGCGACAGCAATACGGCTTGGCTTTTAGGACCAGAAACTGCATTGGTTAGATCAATTCTCGAAGAGGAATTAGAGCAAAGCAAACGCATCCAGCGTATCCAAAGTTTTATTCAAAATTATCCTCAATTACAATTTTTAATTGGAGCTGAAACACATCATATTTACAAACCCGGTGAGAAGGTTCCAACAACCGCGCGTACCAGTCCTGATGGCACTTTACGCTACGATATGTTCAATACTGCGTTAAGCATAGGGAAATCAATTGAGGTTTATCATAAATCGAAACTGGTACCGGGTGTTGAGCAAATGCCATTTCCGTGGATATTTAGATTTGTAGAAGATTTTGCTATTGACCTGGGCGGAACCACCGGAACGCTTGGGAAACAAGAAATAAGAACAGTATTCAAACACTTTAATGGATTGTCTGTAGCAGCGCCCGCCGTTTGTTACGAATCGGTGTATGGCGATTTCATGACCGAATACATTAGAAATGGCGCCACCTTCATAGCCATAATTACAAACGACGGCTGGTGGGGCGATACTCCGGGCTACAAACAACATTTGGCTTATGCAAAAATCAGAGCCATTGAAAACAGACGTGATGTGGTAAGATCGGCCAATACCGGGATTAGCTGCTTTATCAACCAACGCGGTGAAACAGCTCAGGCCACTAAATATTGGGTTCCCGCTGCTATTAAACAAAATATTCTATCGAACTCTGAAATGACCGTTTTCTCACAAACGGGCGATCTCATTGGGAAATCGAGCACATTGCTTGCATTTCTTATCTGGGCATTTAGCGCGTTTATTCGCATAAAATCAAAATTAAAACGAGCAAAAGCATGAAATATACCATTGCCACTTATAATGTAAATGGAATACGCTCAGCATTAAGCAAAGGCTTACTCGATTGGCTGAACGCTACAAATCCTGATATGCTTTGCCTCCAGGAGTTAAAAAGCCAGGAAGATCAACTCGATTTAGATTTGTTTCGTCAATTAGGGTATGAGGCGTATTTATTTCCCGCTGAAAAAAAAGGCTACAGCGGTGTAGGAATATTGACGAAACACAAACCCGATCGGGTTTTGAAAGGTCTTGGACATGATTTGTACGATTATGAAGGCCGTTCAATAAGACTTGATTTCGGCGATTGGACATTAATTTCCACGTATTTCCCTTCGGGGTCAAGCGGAGATGACAGACAATCTGTAAAAATGGAATTTCTCGAACATTATCAAAATTACATTTATGAATTAAAAAAAGAACGGAATAATCTTGTGATTTGTGGGGATTTTAATATTTGCCACCGCCCTATTGACATTCACAATCCAATATCAAATGCGAAAAGCAGCGGTTTTTTGCCCGAAGAAAGAGCATGGATGGAGCAATTTCTGAATAATGGATTTATTGATACATTCAGACATTTAAACAAAGAACCACATCACTACACCTGGTGGAGTTTCAGGGCCGGTTCGCGGGGTAAAAATCTCGGTTGGCGTATCGATTATGCCTGTATTTCAGAAAATATGAAAGATAAACTCAACCGGGCAGTTATTTTACCCGAAGCCAAGCACTCCGACCATTGTCCGGTGTTAATCGAAATTGACATCGACTAATTAATGGGGAAATTTCCCGCCAATTTTAGGCTTTATTTTTAGGGCGCCTGCCTCGCTGGGCATTTCGGTACACTGAAGCAGATTCGCCGGGCACCGCGTGTTTCGCTGCTACTCCTCAAACAGAGCTCCCTCCCGCTCCCGCTCTCACTCTCGCTCTATTTTGCGGGGTATCCGCTGCACCCGCTGGCGTTTTTTTAATCGGTAGAATAGGGCTTACTTAAAAGTCAGAAATGCAGCAGATGCGAGGCGACTAGGCGAAGCTGTATATTGAATACTGCGAGCCACGGGCAACGAAGTAGATGCTGTATTTCTGGCTAACGAAAAATTGAACTTCATGAATTAAGCGTGCATAAATTTTCAAAAGCTCGACTAAAAACCCTTGCACTAGGTCTAATTCAAACAGAGACTAAAGCGTTATCAATAAAACTATTGAGTGTTTTTCAGTAAGTCCTAGAATAGAACACCGAAGGATAAATTGATGCGTTCGACATAATCCCATTTGTTCAGCTGTGTTTAAAGTTCGTATTGGGCTGTACAGGCCGAATTGAGGATTAAATTCCGTGGGTAATGGCTTTATTAAATGTTGAAATCAAAATTTGAATTCATGGTGAACGAAAAGTTTTCAATTTACCGATATGCGCGAACGGGCGAAGCGTGTCAGCCCGGTGGAGCGCAGCGGAGCCGGATGCAGCGAAGCACGTGACCCGCAGGGGCGCGCCCAAAAAAGAGAATTAAAGACTGGAATGGAAATCGGCAATAGGCGACCAGGCTTCATTTCGGGGCCAAGGAGCAGTTATTTGAATATCTTGTTTGCTGATTGGGTGATGAAATGCGAGCTGATAGGCATGCAAACAAATACTTCGGTCGGAATTACCACGGCGGGCACCATATTTAACATCACCCCGAATTGGGTGATTTATTGCGCTTAATTGCACGCGTATTTGGTGATGCCGCCCAGTTAATGGCTCAACTTCAAGCAGTGAATAGCGATCACTCAAAAAAAGAACTTTATATTTCAATTCACACTTTAATAAACCATCTTTAGGAGTCAAAGAGGCTTTCGACCTGTTTTGGTCTTCATTTTTACTCAGATAATGTACAAGTGTTCGCTCTGTTTCTTCGACTTTACCTTCGACGAGTGCCAGGTATTTTTTTTGAATATTTCGTTCTCTAAATAGTGTATTCATTCGAGATAAACCCTTAGAGGTTCGGGCAAATAAAACCAAACCACTTACCGGGCGATCGATTCGATGAATTACACCTATAAATGCTTCACCGGGCTTATTAAATTCGACTTTCAGGTAATTTGCCACCAGCTCACTTAAGGGTTTATCGCCGGTTTTATCACCTTGAACAATTGCGCCAGCGGGTTTATTTACCGCAATTAAATGGTTATCTAAATACAACACATTCATGTCGGAAAGATATTGCAAGAGTTGTAAATAAAAACAAGATTTTGAAAATGACGCATTGTAAAATTGAAGATAGCATCAAGAGCCTGAAAATGCTACATAGATTAACGAATTCTTGTAAAGGCAATGCGGTTAAATGAGTCGAATGGAGCGGCAAAGTGCTTGGTTCAGGAAGCGGAGCCGAACAGATGGTGAATCAATCCACACATTTGCGACATAAAAATCAAGATAACTGTTGAAATCTTTTTATCACACCGACACTCCTCAATCCAATTAGTCACTATATTTATACTCCTCCTTAAACACTATGTCTACCCCGCAGATCCGAGTTGAGAAGCTCTTGCATCGTGGCCAATGGCGCATTTTTCTGCATTTTGGCTATGATAAAGAGGTGATTGCTCAAATTCGGGGGATTGGTGGTTTATGGAGTAAAACACATTCATGCTGGTATCTTGATTATTCGGCAGAGGCTTATAAACGGCTCAAATCGCTTTCATACGAGCTAGTTCTTCCACTGCAAGTACAACCAGAGCCCGTGGCGGCCGGTACAGAACTCCGTGAAAATCCGCCCATACCTGAACAAAGGGAATCTCCGTCAGCGCCAATACCCGGCGATATGCAATCGGAGCATAGGAAAACAACAGTTTCCGACGGGTTAAAGGACTTGCAACTGCTTGATAATATAGGGCGTTACTGGGTTTTCAAGCTGAATTACCGATTTCATATTGTGGACCAGTTGAAGAAGGTGAAAGGGGTATTTTGGAGTAAACCCCATAAATGTTTCATGGCGCTACAACATGAGCAGGTTCGGACGCAGGTGGAGAGCATTCTGGGCCGGCCTGGATTTTTCCCACCGATTGAGCGCTACGCGCCACCACAGGCGCATCGAGGAGAGGTGCTCATTGATCGGCACCCCATCGATGAGCGTTGTTTTCAGGTTCGAATTCCACCCGACTTTGCCTTCACCGATCGAATTCGACGACTTTCATTTTGCAGGTATAGTCGTTCGGAACAGTGTTTTATTCTGCCGGCAACTGAGGAATTGTTGCATACGCTTAAACTGCTTTTCGAGCACGATAAATTAGAATGGAAAATTCGTCTTCCAACAGGCTATTTAAAATCGTCTAATGCACCCTCGAGAAAGAAGCAGGATCTTAGCGGAGGGCGAGAAAGATTGCTGATTCAAGTGCCTGAAAATGTGCGACATTCATTGGAAGACATGTTAAATCTAATGATTGCAAAAAACTATAGTCCTTCCTCAGTTAGAATGTATGGACAGGCCTTGGTGAGGCTTATGCGGGCGCATCAGTACCGTGATCCATCAGATCTCACTGAAAGAGAGGTGATTAAATATCTTGCAGAAATGATGCAAAGCGGTTTACAAAGTGCCAGCGGGCATACTATGGTGAACGCGATCAAGTTCTATTACCGCGATGTTTTGAAATTAGGTGGTTGGCAGCTGGAAATTCCTCGTCCTAAAAAAGAACGAAAGTTGCCGTCGGTACTCACCAAAATTGAGTGCTTGCGCATTTTCGAACAATTAGACAATCCAAAGCATCGTTTATTGTTGTTGATGACATACGGTTCGGGCCTAAGAATCAGCGAGATTGCCACGCTTAAGTGGGGCGACATACTGTTTGAGGAGTACAAGATACATATTAAGATTGCCAAGGGGCGTAAAGACCGTATGGTAATGTTACCCGCATTACTGGTTGACCAGCTAATGCATTATCGCGGGGTGGTGGCCAGGTCTGGTAGCAATGACTACATATTTGAGGGTCAATATGCCGGTGAGCCCTACGGAATTCGCAGCATCCAACAGATTATGAAAAAGGGCATTGAAAAAGCGGGCATTGAAAAGCGGGCTACTGTTCATACATTAAGGCACAGTTTTGCTACACATTTGTTAGAGAGCGGCACCGATATTCGCTACATTCAAAACCTGTTAGGCCACAGCAGCATAAAAACGACTACGATTTATACTCACCTCACACAGAAGAAGATAAACAGCATTGCCAGTCCACTAGACCATCCAGACATGCAAGCCATCACTCCCAAAAACACGAACAAACACGCAGATACAAACTAGTTACATGCCAGCATTATGAGTGTTCTTTCGCTCGTTTTCCGCGGCGAATTGACAAAGAAAAAATCGCGCCGGTTGGATTTTTAAAACTTGCTGACTCAATTTGCTGACCTGAATATTTCAATGTGAAAGGACAATTATAAAATCGGCGCTTGCTGATTTCTTTAAATCGAGTTGACTCAATTATTACCAAGACGAAAGGACAATTGAACAAACCGCGCCGACTAAAATGTTTGCGCTTGCTGAAATCAACAGCTGGACAAATATTCACTGGCTGACAATTGAATCGCTGAATGATCGGCGCTAGGAATGAATTTCAAGCGAGCTGACTTTTTTCGGAATCAAATGCGCCGCTCCATGATGACAAAATGAAAAGCTGAATCATTAATCCTGGAATTCTCGCGAGCCTACTTTTTCGAAAGTGTTGAATGCCTCAATTCGCCCAAACAGCTTACTACCAATGCATGTGGACAAATGCCGGCATGTAACAGCGCATAATCGCCAGTTGGGTTCTGGGGGAAAAATTTGAGCTCTCGGTCCTTTGGAAATTTCGTGGTGAACTGATAACTTTCGGTCAACAAACCCAACCGGCGTTTATGCGCGAACCGTTATGTGCTACATTCAAATAAGCTTCTTGCAAAAATTGATAAAAAAACCGACCTTTACAGCTGTAAAAATCAATACTGAAATATTCAAACCCAGATATGAGTGATTCATTGACCAAAAGCTTAACCGATTTTAATAACCCAACTGGAAAAGATCTTATAGAAAGAAATTTACCATTTCAAAAATGGGTAGATAATTCATCAAAAGAAGGTTATTTCCAGTTTATGAGGCATCATGAAGAGATGCAAAATATTGAATCAACGGTAAATGGTTGGGGAGGCCAGCAATATAAAGGAATAAATTTAGCTTCACAGGATTACCTTGGTTTATCAACAAATGAGAAAGTAATAAAGGCATCTGCAAATAGTTTAATTAATTTAGGGACACATAGTGCAGGTTCAGAACCTATGGGAGGCGGATTCGGAACTGCAAAACTACTTGAAAAGGAAATTAGCAATTATATAGGTTATTCAAATATTGTTCTTTTCCCTACAGGTTGGGCGGCTGGTTACGGATCAATAAGAGGCTTAATAAGACAACATGATTTTATTGTAATGGACGCACTTGCTCATAACTGTTTGCAACATGGTGCATATTCTGCGACAAGCAACGTTTCACTTTTTCTCCATAACGATATGGATAGTCTTGAAAAGAGATTATCTAGAATAAGAAAAACATCACCTGACTCTGCCATACTAGTTATTTCAGAATCATTATTTTCAATGGATTCTGATTATCCTGATTTCAATAAATTGTTTGAATTAACGGAAAAGTATGAAGCCTTTACAATGATTGACGTAGCACATGATCTTGCAATACTAGGTGAAAATGGTAAAGGAATTCTATTTGAAGATAAGTTTAAAACAAAAGCAGATTATATAGTTGGCTCATTTAGTAAGACATTTGCATCAATTGGAGGTTTCTTTGCATCGAAAGATAAAGGAAGCAGCTATTATGTTAGAGGATTTAGTGGAAGTTTTACGTTTTCCAACTATTTGATACCAGCTCAAGTAGGTGCTGTATTGGAAGCATTTAATATAATCAAATCAGAGGAAGGCGTTATCTTACGACAAAAAACACTTGAAAATG
Source organism: Bacteroidota bacterium (assembly GCA_027483445.1). GTDB lineage: Bacteria > Bacteroidota > Bacteroidia > M30B66 > M30B66 > CAMCXT01. The sequence continues at coordinate 159,856 of JAIXUS010000038.1, forward strand.
CAGCCTTTCTAAGAAATGAACTAGAAAGAAATGGCGTAGTATGCCTTGGTGTTTTATCTCCAATGGTAATAGCATTAATCGGTGAAGAAAAAATAGCAAGACAAGCATATAAATATTGTCTAGAGAATGGGCTTATCTTAAATAATATCGAATATCCAGCTTGTAGAAAAGGTGAAGCAAGATTTAGAATGCAAGTTACTCCAAACCATAACTTTGATCAATTAAAAAAGGCAGCAAAAACTGTTATAAATTCATTGCAATTTGTCAATTCAATCGATAAATAACGGACTTAAATTATATATAAATGCAGCACATAACAGCGCATAATCGCCAGTTGGGTTTTGGGGATAAATTTGAGCTCTCGGTCCTTTGGAAATTTCGTGGTGAAATGATAACTTTCGGTCACCAATCCCAACCGGCGTTTATGCGCGAACCGTTATAGGGCATATTAAAAAGACACTAGAGATATGAGTAACGCTAAACCTTTTCACAGAAATTATCGAAAAATGAAACCTGGACCTAATTCAGGTTACAGTGATTGGGCATACATCGTTGACAGAGACTACTCACAAAATCCAGAACATTACACAAGAGCTTTTTCAATAATTCAGTCTGATTTAATCAAACTGTTTGAATTCATTGAGCCTTCAGATATTAACTTGACGACATATTCATTCAGAATTCATGAGCTTCTGATGAGAACATGCATCGAGATTGAAGCAAATTTTAAAGCAATACTTCAGGAAAACATTTACACGCCCGTTTATAATGGAGGAAGGAAACAAGGTCAATTAAGACCCGAAAAAGAATGGAATATTGACGACTTTAAAGTAGTAAACAAATCACACCATCTTGACAATTATTACGTTGAATTACCTTTTTGGAAAGGACAAAAGGGGAAAATACAACCCTTTGGGAATTGGGCAATCGGTCAACCTTTAACTTGGTATCAATCATATAATAAATCAAAACATGATAGGTTAAACAATTTTCATGAAGCAAACATGCTTCATTTGCTTGAGGCCTTTACTGGGTTATTTGTACTACTATCTTCTCAATTTAGAACTGAGAGCTTTTCGACAGGAGGTCAGAGTTTAGGGATTTCTGTTGACAGCTATTTTTCTGGAGAGTTTGGACTTGGTGGTTTTTTGATGGTAACATTTCCAAACAATTGGACTGACGATGAAATGTATGACTTTGACTGGTCTCAATTAAAAAACCAAAACAGTAGATTTGAAAAAATTGATTATAACAACATATGAGAAATACGCCCTATAACAGCGGTTTTGCGCAACGCGGGGTTTTGCGTTTCAAAAAGTCATCAAGATGCTTGGATTTTTGCGTTTCATTTGATACATTAGAGCCCTGAAACCCGCGCTGCGCAAAGCCGCGGACCGTTAGCCCCAAGCGGTAAGCTACCGCAGAGAGTGATAAAGTCAGAATGAAATAAACACTTTTACTCAAGAATCAAATACATGAAATTGACCTGTTTATTTGTTATTCTGTTTTTAGAACAAACCCTTTTCGCCCAACGTGAAGCTGACAATCTTGTTTACGGAGTTTGTATAGAAGGGAATGTGTGTGACCCACCATTTTCGACGGGTGTGATAAAATTTGATGATGATAGTATTGTATCAATTTCTAATTTGCCCATCAATGGAAGTTTTCAAAGAGGCAGTTCAGCAAGTATTTCTGATACCCTTGGTAATCTCCTGTTAACCTTTAACGGGAAATACCTTTACAAAGCAGATGGTGCTATTGTAGATACCTTTTTCTATGGTTTGTATGATACCATGACCGTTGCACCTGGTCATGGCCTAATATTAAAGCTAAACAAAACAGATAACGAGTATTACTTAATCAATACCTATGGCCGGTTTATTGATAATCACCCTGTACTTGCGGAATATGATCCAACTACATTTCTTACAAAAGTGAACGTGTTTGAAAGTAATATTGCAATAGACTATAAAATGACACCAATTATCGCTGATTCTTCCTCTCCGGGTAATATTGTAGCATGTCGCCATGCCAATGGTCGCGACTGGTGGGTTCTTAGGTCTGGGGTATATAAAAATAAGTTTTATTTAGGTCTCTTAAATCCGAATGGAATTGAAATAAATACTGTTTACACATCTGTTGAAAACGAATATCAATCAGGCGTTGCTTTCAACTTTTTCAGTCCCGATGGTACGAAATTTTTTCACTATGCGGGTTTTAATGACCGTATTCTCTGGGAATATGATTTTGACCGCTGCACCGGCACCTTAAGCAATCCAATAGAACACAGTTTTTTCGATTTACTCGACCCTTACGATGTTCCTCCGATGTGCCCAAGCCCGGACGGTAAAATTATTTATATTAGAAAAAGTAATACTCAAATTTTTCAGGTTGAATTAATTCAGTACATATTGGAAACCGAGCAAGTTTTCATAGTTGGTTCTGGGACATTTGGCCCGATTCTAACTCCAAACAATAAGTGGGTAATTAACTGTAGAAATGTGCCTGATACAATATCCACGTGGGGTACTAATTGGCTCGATATAGTTTATAATCCTAATGGTTTTGGCGCGCAATCGAATTACGATTCGTTGGTATATGAAATTCACAATTTAGGACTTGGGACACGTTTGCCTAACTACGCCAACTTCCGTCTCGGCCCCATCGATGGCAGTATCTGTGATACATTGGGTTTAGACAATCCGGTAACAATTAAAGCACCTGAAAAGGAGGAAATGGATTGCATCATTTATCCGAATCCATGGGTTGGTGAACTGCATATAAAACTTGCCCGAAGCAGTGAATATTTCATCAGTCTTAAAGATATGTTGGGAAAATTGCATTATTCAACCCAATTCAATAGTGCGGAACATCACATTAATTTCTCAGGTCAGAAATCAAGTGAAGGTATTTATTGGGTCGAAATTGTGGATATAAAAAGGGGGCTTCGGGTGGGCAAGAAGATAGTAAAAAAACCGCCTGGGGGCTAACAACGGCTAGCCAAAATTTGGGCATTTAGGAAGGTTTAAAATTTCGATTTCTTTGTAGCTTCGCTGATACGTGAAGGATTTCGTTCACCAAACCCAAACTTCGGCTAAGCCGCAAAACGTTAT
>JAIXUS010000001.1 GCA_027483445.1 Bacteroidota bacterium
AGGGCTACGCAAGATAAACACCCGTCGAAAACTCGAAGTGTGTCTTCTTTGGTCTGATTCAAAGGTAAAGTTTTTTTGCAATTTTATTTGCATGTTAAGACAGTACCTCTCTCCGCGGGCGAGAGATGATACTTCGCGGTAAAACGGGGTTTTTAAGTAAAAGGAAGCTGTCATCAATTACTGAGAATCGCTCTCGCTCTGCACTCTCACTCTGACCTTCAGCGGGAGAAAGACGATACTTTAAGGTAAAACGGAGTTTATCGATGGAAAGGTGAATCTCGAAGTCAACGGCAAGTTACACCCTTTGACCTTTCGCCTTTTCCCTGATTTTCGCGCCATGCGGGTGCAGCGGATACCCCGCAAAACAGAGTGAGAGTGGGTGTGAGAGTGAGAATAAGAGTGAGAGCGAACGAAGAGTAAGTGTGAATGAAGGCCTAAGTGGGAAGGAGAGCGATGGCGGCTCTGTTTTGCGGAGTATGAGCGGAACACGCGGTGCCCGGCGATGCAGCCTCAGTAACTCGAAAAGCCCAGCGAGGCAGGCGCCCAAAAGGATAAAATCTCTAGAAAGATGATTGTTGCTTTTGCTTCGCGTATATTTGGCGAAAATTGATACGCAATGATTAATCAGGAACCTATTGATGCTGTTGTGATCCCGGGAAGGGATGCTACAGAAGTGGCCTCATTCATGACCAAGGTGTATGGCTGGATGACCGCTGCACTGGCTATTACCGGACTTGTAGCTATGGTAACCGCTTCATCACCGGCTATTTTGGAAATGGTGTTTGGAAGTAAAATCGCTTTTTGGGGATTGATTATTGGCACATTCCTCCTCGTAGGCTGGCTTACGATGGCCATTAGAACCATGGCGCCGCTCACCGCTACGCTCGTTTTTCTCGTGTATTCGGCCTTAAACGGAGTGCTTTTCTCCTCGATTTTCCTCATCTATACCGGTTCGTCTATTGCCCTCACGTTTTTTATTACGGCAGGCACCTTCGGTGTGATGAGTATTTACGGATACACCACCAAAGCCGATTTATCGAAAATTGGTAGCATCGCTATGATGGCTTTAATCGGGATTATTATTGCCTCGCTGGTGAACATGTTCCTTGGCTCTGAAACACTCTACTGGATTATCAGCTACGTGGGTGTGGCCGTGTTTGTAGCCCTGGTGGCTTATGACACTCAAAAGATTAAAGACATGGCCATTTATGGCTTTGAAGGTGAGGCGGTTGAAAAGAAGGCCTCGATTATTGGCGCTTTAACGCTGTACCTCGATTTCATTAACCTCTTTTTGTTCTTGCTCCGCCTTTTTGGAGGCCGCAAAGACTAATTGAGCCTTATTCCTGAGTAAAAAACCCGGGCCGAAAGGTTTCCGGGTTTTTTTGTGCCTCACGGCCGATGCATTCTTCTATTTTTGTGCTGCAACTTAAAAACCACTATGCGATACCTTGTGATGATCGGCCTGCTCATGTTCTCTGCCATGCAGCTTCAGGCCCAGAAGAAGCCTAAACTGGAAAAAGGAATGTATGCGGAGATGACAACCTCCAAAGGGGTGATTCTACTTCAACTCGAATTTGAAAAAACGCCGCTTACCGTGGCCAATTTTGTAGGCCTCGCTGAGGGTAAACTGGAAAATTCGGCGCGAAAAGGAAAACCTTACTACGACAGCCTGAAGTTTCACCGTGTGATCAAAGATTTCATGATTCAGGGAGGCGACCCCGAAGGAACGGGTAGGGGAGGTCCGGGCTACAAATTCAAAGACGAAATTGTAGAAGGCCTCAAGCACGACAAAGCCGGAATTCTCTCTATGGCCAATGCCGGACCGAAAACCAATGGCTCTCAATTCTTCATTACCCACAAAGCCACGCCTTGGCTTGATGGCAAGCATACTGTGTTTGGTCGGGTAATTAGCGGACAAGATGTTGTAGATGCGATTGTTCAAAACGACTACATCCTCAAAGTGAAGATTATCCGCAAAGGCAAGGCGGCTAAGAAATTCAACGCTGTAAAAACATTTGCCGAGCTCAATAAATAACCGCTAAAAAATCCAACCATGAAATTGCTCTCCATTGCGGCATCATTGCTGATTTCAGCAGGCTTGGCCGCCCAAACTCCTACACTTACGCTCACGCAGGTAGGTAGCGGTTTTACCCGCGTAACAACCTTAGCCAATGCAGGCGACGACCGACTTTTTGTTTGCGAAAAAGCGGGCATCATCAAATTCTTCCGTCCATACCAAGGAAATACCAGCACAACGTTTATGGACATCAACTCGCGGGTTATCAATATTTCCGGCGATTCTGATGAGCGCGGCCTGTTGGGTTTGGCCTTCGACCCCAACTACGCCACCAATGGCCGCCTTTATGTGAATTACATCAACAATAGCGGAAATACAGTTGTTGCCCGTTACACGGTTACTCCCGGAAACCCCAATGCCGGTGATGTGAATTCAGAGCAAATTCTGCTCACCATTACCCAACCATACTCTAACCACAATGGCGGTTGCACCTTGTTCGGGCCTGATGGCTACCTGTACATTGGCATGGGCGACGGTGGCTCGGGCGGCGACCCACAGAACTTTGCCCAAAATCCACAAAGTCTGTTGGGTAAAATGCTCCGCATTGATGTGAGTACCAACGATGCCAGCTATACCATTCCTTCCGACAACCCGTTTACGTCGGCCAACGACCCGAACAATTCCGTGCGCGACGAAATTTGGGCGCAAGGGCTTCGCAATCCTTGGCGCTGGAGTTTCGACCGCGTAAATGGCGACATGTGGATTGCCGATGTTGGACAGAATGTTTACGAAGAAGTGAACTACCAGCCGGCCTCCTCAAACGGTGGCGAAAACTACGGCTGGAGATGCTACGAGGCCGACGCCACTTATAACACATCCGGCTGTCAGGGCGCATCAAATTACGTATTCCCTATTTTTAGTTACGACCACAGCAATCCCAACGGTTGCTCCATTACCGGTGGTTATGTGTACCGCGGTTCGGTGTATGGCGATTTGTACTCCCGTTATTTCGTAACCGACTACTGCTCCGGTCGAATTTGGAGTTTGCTCAATGACGGCAATGGAAATTTCCCGGTTACCGATCACGGACAGTTTAATACGTTCTCCTATACCACCTTTGGTGAGGATGCCTATGGCGAGGTGTATGTGGCCCGGCAAAATGGAATCATCTTCCGATTAACCTCTACAGCGGCGCCCCGTGCAGCCATCAACACCAATGGTAGTCTCGCACTGTGCGAAGGACAAACTCTGGCCTTGAATACTCAGTTTAATCCGCTACTCACCTACACCTGGCTGCGCAACGGAGAAGTGATTGCCGATGCCAATTCAAGCAGCTACAACGCTGCCGAAGCCGGTTCTTACTCGGTTCGCGTGAGTTCAGCGGCGGGAGAAACTGAGTCGGAGGCCGTTGTAGTTACACTCAACCCGTCACCAACCGTAAGCCTTTCCGGAGTTGATCCGCTTTACTGCACCAATTCTACCATTTTGGTGAATCCAACTCTGGAGCCGGCCGGTGGCGTTTTATCAGGCCCCGGTGTGAGCGGCGTTAGTTTCCAGCCATCCTCCGCAGGAGCAGGAAACCACACCTTGACCTATACCTATACCGATAACAACAATTGTTCGGCAAGTGCCTCTTTCGACGTAATTGTGGATGAGTGCACTCAGCTTGAATCGGCGGAGTTGGTAGCCAAAGTGTTTCCAAATCCATTTCAAGGGCAGTTCGTGGTTCAGCCTGCATCGCCGGCTTTGCCCGTGCGCGTTAGGGTGTTTAACGTAGCTGGACAATTAATTCAAGACCTTCAGCAAGCCGGTGGCGAGCAATTGATGATAAGCATGGCAGGTCAACCGGCCGGACTGTACACAGTGGTGATTGAACAGGCGGGTAAACAATCGGTGCAGCAACTGGTTCAGGAATAAGCTATGCGTCATCTTCGTTTCGTATTTATTGGGCTTCTGCTGCTTTGTATGTTCAGGCCTCAGGCCGCTGCGCAGCTGGATAGCTTTACCGTTACGCTCGAGGAGCTCACATTCCCCGATTTCCCGGGATTACATTCCGGTGCTGTGGCCAAGTACAATAACCGTTGGATTTACATCGGTGGGCGTACCAATGGTTTGCATGGTTTCCTTTCGCCTTTTGCATTCCCGAATGATGGGAAAAACAATTCGGCCTGGGTTTTCGACCCTACAACCCAGCAAATCTGGTCGGCCGACCTTAGCACCTTGCCTGAGAGCCTCTACGAGCCGCTCACCTCGTCGAACATACCCTTTCATCAGGATGGCAACGTATTGTTTTTAGCTGGCGGATATGGATGGAGCAATGCCACCAACGACTTTCGCACTTTCCCAACCTTAACGGCTGTTGAACTCGATTGCCTGCACGATAACATTGTTGCCGGTGGCGACGTGAACGGATGCTTCCGCCAGATTACCGACACTACCATGGCTGTTTGTGGGGCGCATCTCGACAAGCTGGGCGATCGCTTTTATCTTGTGTTTGGGCATTTGTTCGACGGTATTTATTCGGTAAAGAATCCCAACGGAGCCGTTCACCGTCAGGTATACACCAACGAAGTGCGAAGCTTCGACATCACCTTTAACGACGCCGAGTTTTTTATTTCCAACTACAGCGCCCTGCGCGATACGGTGAACTACCACCGCCGCGATTATAACCTCGTTCCGCAGATTTTTCCTAACCGTAGCCATGGATTAACCGCATTTTCGGGGGTTTTTCAGTATGGCGCAGTGCTTCCTTACCTCAATACCGTTGATGTTGGCCCTAGTTCGGCCACGGTTGTGGATGGCTTTGAACAACACCTTTCACAGTATCATAACGCGGTAATGCCGGTGTACGACTCCCTGAATAATGCCATGCATACCGTATTTTTTGGCGGTATGAGTCGGTTTCGGATTGATGCAGAATCGGGTGAAATGCTCGACGATACGCTCGTTCCATTTGTGAAAACCATCTCGCGCGTTACCCGCTTTGCCGATGGCAGCATGGTGGAAGAACAGTTGCCCATCGAAATGCCCGAACTACTCGGTTCAAACATGGACTTTATTCCGGCTTTTGATGTGCCTACCTTTCACCAGGAAATTATCCACCTTAACCAGTTGGGCAATCAGCGCCGGCTGGCGGGATGGCTTATTGGAGGCATTTTGAGTCCGGAGCCCAACATCTCAACCACCAGTCCGGCCAGCAGTACCGCCAATACCCGTGTATTCGAAGTGTACATCGAGCGAGGCAGCGCTGATACTGGCGTTGTAACACAAACCATGAAGGCATCGCCGCCTATTGCGGTGTTTTCTGTGAGTCCCAACCCAATGAAGTCGCAGTCGGAATTTACCCTTCGTGCGGCCGAGGCCGGCTCGTTGGAGTTGAGTATTTACGACCGCAAAGGGGCATTCATCACAACCCTTTTCCGCGGCAACATTCAACCGGGAGAGCACCGCATTCCATTTTCAGGTAACGGCCTGGCTTCGGGCGTTTACATTGCGCGTGCCCGGCTCAATGGCAGTACTAAATCCTTATCAGTTCTTGTAAACCCATAAAACCAATCATGAGAAAAATTTTTGCCTCAGTAACTTTATTGCTTGTTGGAAGCCTTGCTCTTCAGGCGCAAATTGAAACCCCTCAACCCAGCCCGCTGAGCACTATCACACAGCGTGTTGGGCTCAACGATTTTACTTTAACCTACTCGCGTCCCTCTTTGAAAGGTAGAAAGGCATTTGGCGACGTTGTGCCATTTGATAAGCTTTGGCGCTTCGGGGCTAACATGGCTACCGTATTGAAGAGTAACGAAGAGTTTAGCATTCAGGGCAACAAAATTCCGGCAGGCGAGTACAGCGTATTTGCTATTCCGGGTGCTACCGAGTGGACCATGGTTTTGAACAAAACGGCGAAGCTTTCAGGCACCGGTGGCTACAAGGAAAGCGATGATGCACTTCGGTTCAAAGTAAAACCAGAGGCCTACCCGACGCGGATTGAGACCTTCACCTTGGGTTTTACCAACTTGCGCGACAATGCAGCCACATTTGAATTGCTGTGGGAAAACACCCGTGTAGCCTTCGATATTAATGTGGAATATGATGCCAAAGTGATGAAGCAAATCGACGATGTAATTGGCGGCCCAACTGCGGGTTCATACTATCGCGCGGCTTCATATTACTTCAACAACAAGAAAGACATGGCCAAGGCCCTCGAGTGGGTGAACAAGTCGCTTGAGAAAGGCGGCGATAAGTATTGGATTTTAACGATGAAAGCCCAAATCCAGGCCGCGAACAACGATTTTAAAGGCGCCGTTGAAACCGCCACCAAAGCCCGCGACATGGCCAAGGCCGACGAAGATGATGCCTATGTAAAATCGAACGAGGAGCGCATCAAAGAGTGGACGCCAAAGATTCCTGCTGGCGGCAAGAAGAAGTAACTCGAATTTTTCGGTAACTTATTAGAGTCGGGCTTCGCCTTTGGGCGGGCCCGATTTTTTTGTTTTTCTGGGTTTTTGATGTTGAAGAGTCATGTGCAATACGCACGTTTATTCTACAACGATTTATGATTTGCTCAAGATTTATGTCAACGACTTTTATTTTGCTGTTTTAAGCTTATTCAATAAGTTGCCGTTAAATTTTAAATCTGAAACTATTCTGATTATCGCTGCGGGATTATTTTCTACATTCGTCTCACGGCAGAAGTATTCACCATGGCCCTACATACCTGTATTCATTGTCACCATAAATTTAATGGTCAGTTCTGTCCGGCTTGTGGAGAGAAAGTGATTAAGAGCAGCGACTTTACACTGCGCAGCATGCTCAATCAGTTTATGGATGTTTTTTTTCATCTCGACTCCAAGCTTTTTCTCTCCTTTAGAAAGCTCCTTTTTTCGCCGGGAATATTGAGTTTGCGCTATGTTGAAGGTTTGCGAAAACCATTTATGAAGCCACTCCAGATATTTTTTCTGGTGAATATTTTATTTTTTTTACTGTTGTCGAAGGTCGATTTATTTAGAATCCCGGCCAAACAGTGGCAACATTCTGAATATGCATTAAGTGCCAGCCTTAAAGCCAAAGCACAGCTCAAGGCAGAACAATTAAATCTTACAACTGCCGAAATAGAAAATCGTTACGAAGGGCTTTCTAATTCCTTTGCGAAAGGATTTGTGGTCATATTCATTCCAATTTTAGCCCTTGTTTTTTTTCTTCTCTTTTTTAGAAAACAATTTCAGGTAGGAAAACACATTGTTTTTGCAACACATTTTTTCTCTTTTGTCTTGCTCATTCTTGTGCTGTGGTCGTTGATACTCGAGGTGCTTTTTACAGAAGTAAACCGTTGGTTTTTTGTTCTCCCTGTTATTCTTTTTTCTCTGAGCTATCTTGCTATTGCCATTCGGAGATTTTATCAGGCAAATTTAGTTTGGACCCTTCTGGCTTCAATTCTTGCATTTATAGCACTCCTTCAAGGTATTGAAGTCTACAGAGAGCTCATTAGTATTGTGAGCATGAATTCGATATCTTGATGTAGCTTTTTTTTGAAGCAAAGAGTTAATTCCACTGTGTGGATTATCATTCGAATTCAAACAATATTAAAGGTTAATGACCTATTGGCATAGATTCAAACGGAATCTTCTTTAAGTGCGAACGTAATGTGAACTTAAGCAGATTGAAGTTTGCCCCATGGAGACAAATCAAGGATGAACCTCAATAATCAACGCTATTTTGTTCAGGTCCCTCAAATTCCCGTCTGTTCCTGATTAATTATCTTCGGCAAAAAAATAGAGGGTTGTAGTGCGCATCCATTTTTATCATTCACTTTTTGGGCTTTTAACTTTCTTCCTGAGTTCAATTTCACTAAAAGCTCAGGAACTCACCGTTACCGATAGCGAAACGAGGCAGCCACTCGACGAAGTATCGGTTTGGAGCGCTGTTCCGGCCTCATTTGGTTTAACCAACGCGCAAGGCAAACTCGATTTAACTGATTTTCAAGGCGCTACCAAGGTTCAAATTGCCCGCCTTGGTTATGAGCCCCTCACCAGCAGCTACGATGAGCTTCAGCAAGTCGGTTTTAACTTGGCCCTAAAGCCTTCCGCACTGAGCACCAAAAGCGCTGTGGTGATTTCGGCCAATCGGTGGTTGAATTCCCCGCGTTTTGTTCCTGCAAGGCTGGCGGTTATTCCCCGGAGCAGCATTTATCTCATGAATCCTCAAACCGCAGCCGACCTTCTGGCACAATCAGGCGAGGTGTTCGTGCAAAAAAGCCAGCAAGGAGGAGGCAGCCCAATGATTCGCGGTTTTGCCACAAATCGGCTGCTCTATTCTGTAGATGGAGTGCGCATGAATACCGCCATTTTTAGGGGTGGAAACATTCAAAATGTGATTTCGCTCGATGCGCTCGCCCTCGAATCGGCCGAGGTACTCTTCGGCCCGGGTTCTGTTTTATACGGAAGCGATGCTATAGGTGCCGTTATGCGTTTCGAAACGCTCAAACCACGCTTTGCGACTACCGACGCTCAAATCGTAAATGGCTCAGCCACCAGTCGCTATGCCTCGGCCAGCAACGAACTTACCGTACATGCCGATGTTAACGTGGCCAACCGCAAATGGTCTTACCTCAGCTCCTTCACCCATTCGCGCTTTGGAGATATGCGAATGGGGCGCTTCGGACCTCAGGAATACCTCCGGCCATTTTTCGTGCAACGGGTCGATAGCGCCGATCAAGTCGTTCAAAACACCGATCCTTTAGTGCAAACACCCGGTGGATATCGCCAACTTAACCTCATGCAAAAATTGGCCTGGAAGCCCAGTAGTTCGTGGCAGGTTGACTATGCTTTTCACTATTCTGAAACTTCCGACTACGCCCGTTACGATCGGCTTATTGCCACACAAAGCAATGGTTTGCCCTTGTTCGCTGTGTGGAATTATGGACCGCAAACGTGGATGATGAATCAATTAACCGTCGAACACCGACAAACCCGAGCTCTGTTCGACCAGTTTAGCGCACGTGCAGCTTGGCAACAATTCGGCGAAAGCCGCATCGACCGCCGATTTAACCAAAACCGCCTGCGAACTCAACAAGAAGATGTACAGGCCTACTCCATCAACTTCGATTTTGTTAAGCATATCGGCAAACACCAGTTCCAGTACGGTGCAGAATGGGTAAACAATCAGGTGCAATCGAATGGATCAGCCCTGAACATTGCTACCGGTGCACCCATAGCCGTACCTGATCGATACCCGGCTGCAACATGGAACAGCGCTGCCATTTACGCACACTACAGCTACCGATGGGGAAAGTCGATATTGCTCAACGCCGCCGCCCGAGCCAACTTTTACAGTTTAAACGCCGACTTTACGCGGCATCTTCCCTTTTTTCCCTTCGATTTTACCCAAACCCAGCTCCAGAACCAAGCATTAACCGGAAGCTTAGGCATGGTCTACAGCCCCAAAGAAACCCTGCGCGTTTATGCCTCGCTTAGCAACGCCTTTAGAGCCCCGAATGTCGACGACATTGGAAAAATTTTTGAGCTTGGCGATGCCGAAGTGGTAGTGCCAAACCCACAACTGGCCGCCGAAACCGCATGGAACGCAGAATTGGGCCTCGATATTCGTCCCTTCGATTGGCTTCGATTCGAAATCAGTGCCTTCTACACCTATCTCGATCGCGCCCTTGTACGACGACCCTTTCAGGTCGATGGCCAAGACAGCCTGATGTTCGACGGACAACTGAGCCAGATTTTCGCCATTCAAAATGCCGCTTTTGCCCGTGTGCAAGGACTTCAAGGAAGTGTAGAGCTTTCACCCGGACATGGATTCCTCTTCCTTTCACGGTTCAATTGGCAGGTAGGCGAGGAGCAGATGGACAATGGCGAGCTTTCCCCAAGCCGACACGCTGCGCCCGGTTTCGGATTGAGCCGCTTAGCATACAGCCAGAAAGCATGGCAATTTCAGGCCGAAGTGGTTTACAGCGCCGCACTTTCCTTCGACCAGTTAAATGTAGAGGAACAACTCAAACCGGAACTCTACGCGCGCGACAATTGGGGGCGACCTTATTCGCCCTCCTGGTACAGCCTAAATCTGAGGTTTAGGGTGAATTTTCACCCGCAGATGAGCCTCAGCGCCGGCGTCGAAAATCTAAGCGATCAGCGTTATCGACCTTACAGTTCTGGCATGGCCGCCGCCGGCCGAAACCTGATTTGCTCGTTGCAGCTCAAGTTTTAAATTCTTTACCACTCTTTTTTGGGCGCATGCCCGGTTCGCTGCACCTCATTCTGTGCGCTTTTGGGGCGGGCACCGCGTGTTCCGCTGCTACTCCGCAAAGCAGAGCCTCCATCGCACTCCTTCTCACTTACACACGCACTTCCCTCTCGCTCTCACACCCACACTCACTCTGCTTTACGGGGTATCCGCTTCACCCGCTTGCGCAATCCCTTCCACTACATCTTTAGAATACACTTGCTGCATTTCCAATATTTTCAGCGAGCCTTAGGTATTCGGAAAACACCGCAATTCGGGCCAACGAGATCATTCCAACTCCAGATTTGGACTGGCTGAACGTGCAGATTTTCCATAAATCCCATCCATACATTGAGGTAAAAGCCTTCTTGAACGACCTACACTTTACCCGTTGAGTTCTTTCAATGCCTTGATTATCATTATAATTCCAAGGTCATCAACCAAGCCCAAACAATGTTTGCCTTTACCCTTTGGCCATCAAGGCCTCGATTTCTTCCACCTCCAAAGGTATGCTGGCCATTAGGTCAACATTGCCGGTTTCGGTAATGAGAATGTTGTTTTCGAGCCGGATACCCAGACCTTCCTCCGGAATATAAATACCTGGCTCGCAAGTAAATACCATTCCAGCTTCGAAATGAGCGTACCGAAAGCCAACGTCGTGCACATCAATTCCCAAATAATGCGAGGTGCCATGCATAAAATACTTCTTATACAACGGAGCATCAGGCGATTGCTGCTTAACCTCATCTGCTTTAAGCAACCCGAGTTGGATCAGTTCCTCTTCCATGGCCAGCCCTACCTGTTGTATATAATTTTCGTACTTGGTGCCGGGCTTCAGCATGCCGGTCGCATACCGCATTACCCTCAGCACCGCGTTGTACACATCGCGTTGGCGGCTGGTAAATCTTCCATTTACTGGTATGCATCGGGTTAAGTCGGACATATAATTGGCATACTCCGACCCAAAATCCATCAGTATCATGTCGCCATCCTTACAAACCTTATTGTTCTCCACATAATGCAGCACACAAGCCGCCGGTCCGCTCGCAATAATTGGCGAGTACGCATGCCCTGTTGCCCGATTGCGTAGGAATTCGTGGATGATTTCCGCTTCAATCTCATACTCAGTTACGCCGGGCTTTACAAACCCGCAAACCCTGCGGAAAGCCTTTTCAGTAATGCCGCAAGCCTTGCGCATCAGTTCAGCTTCCCAATGCGATTTTATCGACCTCAGCTTATGCATGATTGGCGAACTCCGCTCTACACTGTGCAAGGGGTAACGGCTTCGCATTTCGAGGGCAAAACGGTGCTCATGCACAGGCACCTTGGTGTAAGCGCGGTCGTGGTCGTTCATATTCAAATAAATACCCGACGCATAAGTCATCAGCACATGGAGCACCTGCTCAAAACTATCGCTCCACTGAATATTCTCTATGCCCGAAGCCGCCAAAGCCTCTTCCTTGGTGTATTTATGGCCCTCCCAAATGGCAATGGTTTCGTTGGTTTTTCTCACAAAGAGGATTTCCCTCTGCCGTGGATTCGGACAATCTGGATACAAAACCAGCCAGGTTTGCTCCTGATCAATCCCACTGAGGTAAAACAAATCGGGGTTTTGCCGCCAAACATAGGTGGCATCCGCACTGCGCGGAACTTCATCGTTCGACACAAAAACAGCAATATGGTTGGGCTTCATTTCCCGCACAAATCGCTTTCGGTTTTCAATAAACAGTTGTTGGTCAATAGTTTCGTATTTCATGCCCTCAGTGTTGTGGGTTCTAAAGTAGTATTCTTTTTGGTTTGGCCGCGTTACCCGCGGATGTCCTGACACAATTCAACCAGCAAACCGTTGGTGCTTCGTGGGTGCAGAAAGCAAATCAGTTTTTGATCGGCGCCTTGTTTGGGTTCTTCCGAGAGTAGCTCAAAACCGGCTTCTTGAAGTCGTTTCATCTCCGCATGAATATCGTCGACCGAAATGGCCACATGATGAAAACCTTCGCCTTTCTTGTCTAAAAAACGAGCAATCGTTCCATCGGGATCGGTGCTCCGCAATAGCTCAATTTTGTTGGGCCCCAATTGGTAAAAAATGGTTTCTACCTTTTCGCTTTCTACCAACTCTGTTTTGTAAGGCTCAACTCCCAAAAGCTTGGCAAACAATTGTTTCGACTTTTCGGCATCTTTTACCGCAATGCCCAGGTGCTCAATTTTATTCATGGGTCAAAGTTCAGCATTCCGGCGAAATACCCATGCGCTTGGCGTAAATTCGCCACCGTGGATTTACTCACCTTCACCGATAAAGGCATTTACTGTGCGGCGGCCGACGTTTATCTCGACCCCTGGAGAGGTGTAGAGCGGGCCTTAATCACCCACGCGCACAGCGATCATGCCCGCTGGGGCTCGCAATACTATCTTGCACACGAACATTCAGCGCCTGCGCTTTATCTAAGGCTCGGAAAGCAAATTCAGCTGCAAACAGTGGCTTACGGCGAGCCAATTCACATCAACGGAGTGCAGTTTTCCTTTCACCCTGCGGGACATATCATTGGGTCGTCGCAAATCCGGGTCGAATACAAAGGCGAAGTTTGGGTGTTTACCGGCGATTACAAGCTCGAAAACGATGGGTTTTCCGCTCCTTTCGAAACCGTAAAATGCCACACCTTCATCACCGAATCTACATTTGGCCTGCCGGTGTATCGTTGGAAGCCTCAGTCGGATATTTTTCGCGACATCCTGTTTTGGTGGGAAAGCAATGCCGCAGCGGGCGTTTGTTCTATCATTTCGGCGTATTCGCTCGGCAAAGCCCAACGTTTACTTACGCATTTGGCGGGCGATTCAGGTCCAATTTATACCCATTCGGTCATCCATGCCATGCATGAGGCGCTCCGCTCCGCGGGGATGACCTTGCCATACACCGAAAGGCTCGAATCTATAAAAGATCCGGAGCAACTGCGCAAGGCCCTCATCATTATTCCGCCATCTGCGGCTGGCTCTGCGGCTTTGCGTAAACTGGAGCCTGTCTCAGAGGCCGTTGCATCCGGCTGGATGAGTATTCGTGGGGCCCGCAGGCGAAACACCATCGACCGTGGTTTTGCCTTGTCGGATCATGCCGATTGGACAGCCCTTAACAAAGCCGTTGAGGCCAGCGGAGCCAGTAAAGTTTTTGTAACCCATGGCTACACCGAAGCCTTTTCGGCCTACCTCCGCGAAAAAGGGCTGGATGCCCGCGTAGCACGCACAGCCTACAATGCAGAGCTGGATGACAACAGCACGGAAGAAAAAAAATTACCCGAAGTGTAACCTTTTTTGGCACACTTTTATCTAACGGCTCATCAAACTTAATATCATGATTAGAACCCTATTTTCATCCGCTCTTCTTCTTTGTTTTTCTTTCACATACGCCCAGCAACGAGGCTTCGAACAATATCAGCCCAAGGCTGTGAAAGAAAATATCCAAAAAAAGCTGCTCCGCAGTACACCCACTTTTTTACCCGAAATCGAGAAACGCTTTCAATGGAATCTCATCAATGGTGATTGGGATTCTACTGAGGTGCTTCGCTATGTTTACGACAATGGCGAACTCGATACCATCCGCATCACCGATCCGGTAACCAATGCGCCTATCGGTCGTGAAATTCACTCAAGAACGCCTCAGCTCGAGGAGGTGCTTCGTCAAACTTACAACGGTTCCGGTTACGAAAACGAAAGTCGCCGCCAGGTGTTTTACAACCAGTTTGGGTACCGACTCGGCGAGGAGCTTCAGGTTTGGAATAACAATGCCTGGGAGATTACCGAAGGCGATAAGGTCACCCTCGAATACACACCTGAAAATCGCATTTCAGCCGCTGAGTTTCAATTTTGGGATGCACAACTTTCGGCCTGGATGACTGAAGTGAAGTATTTTGTAGGCTGGATGAACGATGGCCGCTTTGATGGCTTCCTGTTGCAAGTTCCCTCAGAAGATGGCACCCTCGAAGATTACCTGCGTATCGATGCTCAATACAGCGCTGCTGCTGTTGAAGCCGATTCGCTGTACATCGAACTTCAATTTATGGGCTCTTGGGTTGAAGTCGCTCGCTATATTGTGAGTCGTTGGGCAAATTATGACGATGTTCTCATAGCCGAACCGGTTACATTTATAGAGCAAACTGACCTTGGTAACGGCTTCACCAATAGCGGTCGTCAAACCCGCGTCGATTTACCCAACGGCGGTTATATCGATACTTATGAAACCTTCACCGAAGACAACACTTGGGCAATTGATGTCAGCGATGAAGTTGCCTTCAACGAAAACAACGATTTGCTTTACGAGCGAGGCTACGAATACGGCAGTGGCTCCCAAATGGTAAGCTATTGGGATAATTATATTTACAATTACGATGTGCAAAACCGCCGCACCGAAATGGTTTTTCAAACCTACGATTTCGATGCCGAAGGACTGGTTAATCAAACCCGTAGCGTTTACCCGCAATACCTCGATGTAACCTCCGCGTCTGCCGAAAAGCCAATAGCATTAAAAGCATATCCCAATCCATCAGCCGGCTTGGTGCAGCTCGAAGGACTTAAATCTGGAGTCCAGGGCCGGGTTTTCAATTTGCTGGGCGCCGAAGTTCTCCGCTTCCAGGCACAAGGCGAAAACCATACGCTTGATTTAAGCAAACTGCCTTCGGGTGTGTATATTCTCGAAGCAGGTGGGAAAAATCATCGACTCGTAAAACAGTAAAACGTCGTGTTTCCGTGTGTGCCCGGCTGTATCTGATACAGTCGGGCATTTTATTTTAATGATAATCAGTATTTTATAATTATACTTTGGTATAGATGTACCTACATATAATGTGATTACATAAATTTGCCTCCGTTATGGGACTCGAAGAGGACATCAAGCAGAAAAAATTCAAAAGCGTGTATCAGAAAGCAGGCATCAATCTCACGTATACCACCAGCTTTATGATGAACCGCAATATGCGCTTGCTGAAAAAGTTTGGATTGACCTTACCGCAATTCAACATTTTGCGCATTCTACGTGGGCAACATCCACAAGCTACAACTGTAAACGATTTAATTGACCGCATGCTCGACAAGTCGTCAAACGCCAGCAGAATCGTGGAAAAATTGAGGTCGAAAAATCTTGTAGAGCGTAAAGCCTGCGAAAACGATCGCCGCGCAGTTGATGTCTCCATAACCAAATCAGGACTCGATTTATTGGCCAAAATAGACGCCATTGAGCACGAGTTTTATTTTGGAAAAGGGTCCCTTACTGAGGCTGAGGCGCAGTTGCTCAACGAGTTGCTCGACAAAGGCCGTAGCTGTTACGAAAACGAAAATTAAACCCAAACCCCAATACACATCATCATGAAAAAAGCGTTTTTTGCATTAACCGTAGCTGTGGCTACAATTTTGGCTTCCTGCGGAGGAAGTGGAGTGAAAACAGAAGATGGTCAAACCGCTGCCGCTGCTGATTCGGCTGGTAAGAACTACACCCTCGATGCTACGGCTTCTACTTTTGAGTGGAACGCCAGCAAAGTAACCGGTAAGCACAATGGAACCGTAGCCATTAAATCAGGTGAATTCAATGTAAAAGCTGGTGCAATTGCAGCGGGTTCGTTTGTGATGGACATGGCCTCTATCAAGGTGCTCGACATTACCGATGCTGAGACAAATGGTAAGCTTACCGGACATTTGAATTCCGACGATTTCTTCGCCACTGCAAAGAATCCTGAAGCTAAATTTGAAATTGTGAGCGTTGAAGCCATTCAAGGGGCTGCTGCTGGTGCTCCAAACTACAACGTGAAAGGTAACCTCACCATTAAAGGCATTACTAAAGCCATCACTTTCCCGGCTACCATCGCGGTTACCGACACTGAAGTGAAGGCTAGTGCGCAGTTCGATATCGATCGTACAGAGTGGGACATCAAGTATGGCTCAGGCAAATTCTTCCAGGATTTGGGCGACAAGATGATTAACGACGCCTTTACCGTGAAGTTCAACGTGGTTGCTAAGGCTTAATCAAAACCATCAATAAACATAAAAAGCTGCAGTACTTCTAGTGCTGCAGCTTTTTTATTGGGCTCCTTTAAGGCTTAGTGGTGATGACCACCCGGCCCATGCACGTGACCATGTGCAATTTCTTCAGCCGAGGCGCTGCGGATATCAATTACACCACCCTGAAAATGAAGGTCTTTGTCGGCTAAAGGATGGTTGAAATCCATTACCACAAACTGATCTCCAACTTCTAGTACCATGCCTTGTAGATGATTTCCCTGATCGTCGACCATTGGCAGGTAATTCCCGGCACGTACCATATCCGTGTCGAGTTCTTCTCCCGGAGGAACAAAAGCTTCCATGGGAATTCTAACCACATTTTCGCGGTTTGAAGTGCCGTAGCCATTGGCTGCACGAATCACAAAGTCGAAAGAGTCGCCTGCCTTGAGGCCGTTCAGATTCGATTCAAATTCCTCGAGCAATCCACCGTTTCCGAAAAGAAAGGTGAATGGGTTGTCGGAAGCTGTTTCTTCCACCAACTCCTCTGTCTCGAAGTTGTTGTCGCTCACTGTTAATCGGTAGTTTACAGAAACGACGGTGTTTTTTTCAATGATCATAGTGAAAGTATTATGCGGTAAAGTTATGGCTTTCCGCCTTAAAAATCGCCCGTCCTCATTAACTTTACCCAATCTGCCGCACGAAGTGTCATCCCGCGAATGCGGCTATTTTACAAACCGACGTACACACTATGCCCACATTTCCAAGCCTGGTCAGTTCGAAGTTGCCTACTGTTCAGACTTCCATTTTCGCGGTTATGTCGAAGCTGGCCGCCGAACAGCAAGCCATTAATCTTTCGCAGGGTTTTCCGGGTTTTGATTGTTCGCCGGAGCTTATTGGTTTGGTAGAGAAGCACATGCGGCTAGCCCGAAATCAGTACGCGCCTATGCCCGGTGTTCCTGAATTGCGTGAGGCCATCGCCGAAAAAACGGAGTTTTTGTACTCTGCGCAATACAACCCGGAAACCGAAATCACCATTACGGCCGGCGCAACGCAGGCTTTGTATACCGCCATTACAGCCCTGGTTAAGGAAGGCGACGAGGTTATTATTATTGAACCGGCCTACGATAGCTATGCTCCTGCTGTTGAGTTAGCCGGAGGCAAGTGCGTATTCTTTCAGCTACAACCCGGATCATTTAGCATCAATTGGGCGGAGTTTCAAAAATTGATAAACCCGCGTACGCGGATGATTTTGCTCAATACCCCGCACAACCCAACCGGCTCGGCACTTTCGGCTGCCGACATGCAGAAACTCGAAAAACTCACCAACAACACCGATATTGTGATTCTCAGTGATGAGGTTTACGAGCATATTCTGTTTGATGGCCTTGAACATCAAAGTGTTGCCCGTTATCCTAAATTGGCTCAACGCGCGCTCATTGTTTCATCATTCGGTAAAACATACCACAATACCGGCTGGAAAATAGGCTATTGCCTCGGTCCGGAAAATCTCATGGCCGAATTCCGAAAGGTCCATCAGTTTTTAGTGTTCTCCGTAAATACGCCCATTCAGTTCGCGCTGGCTGAATACATGCGCAATAGAGACGCCTACCTGGAACTCTCGGCATTTTACCAGCAGAAACGCGACTTTTTCAATCGGCTTTTTAAGGGCTCCCGATTCCACATCAAGCCATCACAAGGCACTTATTTTCAATTGCTTGATTTTGAAGCCATCTCTAACGAGAGCGATGTTGACTTTGCCCGAAAACTTACCATTGAGCATAAAGTAGCTTCAATCCCTGTTTCGGTATTTTATCACAAAAAAACACCGTCCACTCTGCTGCGGTTTTGTTTTGCGAAAAACAATGAAGAACTGGAGCGCGCGGCTGAAAAATTGATTCATTTATGAATAATGTGCTGAACGTGAGTATTGTGCAGTCGCGCATTCATTGGCTCGATATTCCGGCAAACTTAGATTGGTACGCCTCGCGGCTTGAGCAACTGACCGCCCGCACCGACCTGATTGTCCTTCCCGAAATGTTCAATACGGGATTTAGTATGGACGCAGCTCAGTTCGCCGAAACCATGGATGGTCCAACAGTGCAGTGGATGAGCGAAAAATCGGCAAAGCATCAGGCTGCCGTGGTCGGCTCTATCATGATTCAGGAAAACGGACAATTCTTTAATCGACTCATCTGGATGTTTCCCGATGGTCGATTCGAATACTACGATAAGCGCCACCTTTTCCGCATGGCCGGTGAGCATAAAACTTACAGCGCAGGGCGGTCTCGGCTTATTATACAGTATAAGGGCTGGAAAATTTGTCCCATGGTCTGTTATGATTTGCGATTTCCGGTTTGGTCGCGCAATCGCTTGATAAACAACGAGTACGATTTCGATTGTCTGGTCTACATCGCCAACTGGCCCGAGAAACGTTCCCATGCCTGGAAATCCTTGTTGTTAGCCAGGGCCATCGAGAATCAATGCTATGTAGTTGGGGTAAACCGCGTAGGCGCGGATGGCAACCAAATTCAATATTCGGGCGACTCGGGTGTTTTTGACTTTTTGGGCCAAAAGTGCTCAACTACAGAACGTTTCGGTGATCGTGTGGAGACAGTTACGCTACACAAGGAGCAACTTCGTGAATTTCGACAAAACTTTCCGGCGCTGCTCGATGCCGACCAATTCAGCATCAACTTATGAAACGCATTATCAGTTTTCTAACTCTTTTTTTTAGCGCCGTTTTACTGTCGGCCCAAGTCACTTTTAGGGTAGTGAGTTTGCCATCCAACACCCCTGCGAATTCTACCATTTTTATTGCGGGCAGCTTTAATGGTTGGGATGAAAATAGTCCTTCCCATCAGCTCAGTACTTTGATCAATGGCGCTCCTTCCATCACCCTTCCATTGAGTGGTACCATTACCTGTAAATTTACCCGTGGTTCGTGGGCTGCCGTAGAGGGAAATGCCAGTGGAGGCTTTTTGCCAGACCGGCAATACACGGTTGCGCCAATGGATACGATTGAAATCACCATTCTTTCTTGGGAAGACCTTGGCGGAAATACAACAGGCGGAACTGCGCTACCTTCAGTTTCGGTGCTTTCTGAAAGCTTTTTCATGCCTCAGCTTAACCGCAATCGACGTATATGGATTTGTTTACCCGACGATTATGCCACACAACCATCCAAAAGATACCGAACGGTGTACATGCACGACGGGCAGAATTTATTCAACAACGCCCTGGCCTTTGCCGGCGAATGGGGCGTCGATGAGGCGATGCGTGATTTACAACTCGATGGCGACCCCGGTGCTATCGTAATTGGCATTGAGAATGGCGGTGCCGCGCGTATTGCTGAATATACACCGTGGTCGAACCCTCAGTATGGCGGCGGCGATGGTGAGGCCTATACCGATTTTATTCGAAATACCCTAAAGCCCTACATCGACGCGAATTACCGTACTAAACCTGAGTCTGAACACACTGCCATTGCCGGATCTTCGCTGGGTGGACTTATCTCACTTTATGCAGCTGCGAAACACCCGGAAACCTTTGGAAAAGCCGGACTGTTTTCTCCGGCATTTTGGATTAACCGTGACTCTTTGCAGCTTTGGCTTTCAAATCAAAATCTTCCGGCCAGTTTGCGGGTGTATTTTGTGGCCGGAACCACAGAAAGCAGCAGTATGATGAGCGATATCAATCAGGTGCGCAACACGCTTGCTGCCTCGGGTGTTGCCAATACAAATCTGCGGGTTTTAGGCGAAGCCGATGGTGCGCACAGCGAATGGTTTTGGCGGCGTGAGTTTCCGGATGCCTATCTCTGGCTGTTTGATGAGGCTACTTCTGTTGAAGTGGCTTCCGTTCAGGGATTTCGGGCATTTCCCAATCCCGCCGATAGCGGTTTAAGCCTATGCTCAACCGGTTCGCCCGATTTTGTTTATTCCGTGAGCAGTGTAGATGGCCGTAAAATTCTTGGTCTGCAAAAAGCCCAAAGCTGCACTCAGATTGATGTGAGCGGCTGGTTACCGGGAGTTTACCTGATTTGGGTAGGCCAAGCCGATTCAGACCTGCGTCCTCTTCGACTGGTGAAGCCTTAGTCTTTTCGCTTTGCAGGCTTTAGTAAATACCCAAATCCAAGCTTGAAGTGCAAAGCATCGATTCTGAAAAAGCTGGAGTTTACCGGTACGTCTAACGGAAAAAGCGGATTTTCAGTTCTGCTTGAGCCGGCGTACCTAAATTGGTCTTGCAGCGAATATTGATATCGGCAGCCAATATTGATGAAGGATTTTTCGCTGATGCGGCTTACCCAGTTCAGCCCTGCTGTGGCCATCAGAAAAAATGATCCGCTCTGCTCCCAGCGAAGGGTTGAGGTTTGTACAATATTCCCCAGAAAAGGAATGTTCCCTAAAGAATCGGTTCGTGTGTAGATGGCCTCATCGCTGGTACTGCTGAATTGCGCCTGAAGTCCAAGCTGAATCTGCAGGCGATTACTTTGATTGACGATCGGAGTGTACACACCGGCCAGCGAAAAATAGGGTGCTTGCTGCCGGAGTTGAAGAGTCCGCGCGTAGTCAGAGTAAACATTCAAGGTTCGTTGTTGCAATCCGGTACCTACCAACCAGCTAAATTTTGCTTCCTGATTGTGCAGGTATTGCATGTCGAATACCCATCCATGCCCTCCTCCAAAACCAATGCGACTCCCAACTGTATCTGTACTTCCAAGAAGATTGGCGATTTCAGAGATGTCGAAAAGACTTGAAACCTGAGCAAATGGAGTATTGAAATTCTGCAAGCTTATGGAGCCTCCTGCGGAAAATTGCAGTGCCCCTCTCCGGGCCGGCTTTTGCTGCCCATAAATAGCAGTGCTGAACAGCAATAGCAAAAGAAAAGCTCCTACACTTTTGAGGTTTTGAGGAGCCAGAAGTGAAGGAGCTTTTTTCATGGTGTTTTAGGATTACTCGATGGATGAAAAATCGAAGCCCTCGAGGAATTTGGTGGTGTAGTTTCCACTGTTAAAATCGGGGTCGTCCATTAATTTCCGGTGGAATGGAATCGTTGTTTTGATGCCATCAATCACAAATTCGTGGAGCGCACGCCGCATTTTGGCAATGGCCTCTTCGCGGGTTTGGGCCACGGTGATGAGTTTGGCAATCATCGAATCGTAGTTCGGTGGAATGGTGTAACCGGCATACGCGTGGGTATCGAGTCTAACGCCATGTCCTCCCGGGGCATGAAATGTAGTGATGGTTCCGGGCGATGGGCGGAAGTTGTTTTTGATGTCTTCCGCATTGATGCGGCACTCAATCGCGTGCATTTCGGGGTAGTAATTTTTTCCTGAAATGGGAACGCCGGCTGCCACTTTAATTTGCTCCCGAATGAGGTCGTAATCAATCACTTCTTCGGTAATCGGATGTTCAACCTGAATACGGGTATTCATCTCCATGAAGTAAAAGTTGCGGTGCTTGTCGACCAGGAATTCGATGGTACCACAACCTTCATAATTAACGGCTTTGGCGGCTTTAACTGCAGCATCACCCATTTCGTCGCGCAATTCCTGAGTCATGAATGGTGATGGCGTTTCTTCCACCAATTTCTGATGTCGACGTTGAATGGAGCAATCGCGTTCGCTGAGGTGAACCACTTTGCCGTATTGGTCGCCAATAATTTGAATTTCGATGTGGCGTGGCTCTTCAATGTACTTTTCCATGTACATGCCATCGTTTCCGAATGCGGCAGCAGCTTCCTGGCGGGCAGAATCCCAAGCGGTTTCAAGGTCTTCTTCCTTCCAAACGATACGCATGCCCCGACCACCACCACCGGCAGTAGCTTTGAGAATTACCGGGTATTTAATTTTCTTGGCAATTTTCTTAGCGTCGGCAATGTTTTCAAGCAAACCTTCAGAGCCTGGAATGGTGGGCACACCGGCTTGCTTCATGGTTTCTTTGGCCATCGACTTGTCGCCCATTTTGTCGATCTGGTCGGGCGTAGCACCGATGAATTTGATGCCGTGGTCGGCACAGATTTTCGAGAACTTGGCATTTTCCGAAAGAAAGCCGTAACCGGGGTGGATGGCATCGGCGTTGGTAATTTCGGCTGCTGAAATAATGTTGGGGATGTTCAGGTAAGAATCGCGGCTGGTGGGCGGACCAATACACACGGCTTCATCAGCGAAGCGAACATGGAGGCTTTCCTTATCGGCAGTGGAGAAAACCGCCACCGTTTTAATACCCATTTCGTGGGCAGTACGAATGATGCGCAAGGCAATTTCGCCCCGGTTGGCAATGAGAATCTTTTTAAACACAGCGCTTGGTTTTAAGCCTGATTATCAGGCAGGTTCAACTAGGAAGAGCGGCTGGTCGTATTCAACAGGTGTAGCATCATCTACGAGCACCTTTACAATACGGCCTTTTACATCACATTCGATTTCGTTGAATAGCTTCATCGCTTCAATGATGCAAATAACTTTTCCAGGCGCTACCTCATCACCTACATTTACGAAAGGTCCTTTTTCAGGGCCCGGTGAGCGGTAGAAAGTACCAATCATCGGCGATTTAATGGTAACGGTGTTGGAGGCAGACTCTGGTTTAGGAGCTGCCGCCGGTGCTGGAGCAGCAGCGGCTGCGGCTGGAGCCGGAGCAGCAGCCACAGGAACGGCGGCGGGTACTTCGGCCGGAACCTGATAAACGATGGTTTCTTTCGCCTTAGCGACTTGTTCGGTTTTTACTGTAAGCTTGAACTCTTCGGTTTCAAGTGAGACTTCGCTCACGCCCGACTTGGCAACAAACTTAATCAGATCCTGGATTTCCCGGATGTCCATAAATGCTTTGGTTTTGAATGGGTGGTAAAATTATAAAATTCGGAATAGGTCGAACAATTAAGCAGAATATGCCCACTTTAGCCAAACTGCCCCCCAGGTAAATCCTCCGCCGAAGGCCGCTAAAATGAGGTTATCGCCTTTTTTTAGTTGTTTTTCCCATTCCCACAGGCAAAGAGGCAAGGTTCCGTTGGTGGTGTTTCCAAACTTTTGGATGTTAATCATGATTTTTTCGCGCCCTACACCCATGCGGTCTGCAGTAGCATCGATAATTCTCAGATTGGCTTGGTGCGGAACTAACCAGGCGATATCATCGGGCTTGAGGTGGTTGCGTTCCATCACCGTTGCTGCCGATTCGGCCATATTGGTTACTGCAAAGCGAAATACCTGCTTGCCTTCCTGGTAGACGAAATGCTCACGGGCATCAACAGTTTCATGGCTGGCCGGTTTTACTGATCCACCGGCCTTTTGATGCAAGAATGTGCGGCCGGAGCCATCAGAATGAAGGTCTGCATCCATCAAGCCAACGGCTTCTTCGGTAGGCTCTAATAACACGGCACCGCAGCCATCCCCAAAAATTACGCAGGTAGCACGGTCGGTGTAATCGATAATGGCCGACATCTTATCGCCGCCCACCACAATTACTTTTTTATGCATTCCGCTTTCGATGAATTTAGAACCGGTGGTGAGACCGAAAAGGAAACCCGAACAAGCAGCACCGAGGTCATAGCCCCATGCGTTTACCAAACCGGCCTTGTCGCAGAGAATATTTGCCGAAGCCGGGAAAACGAGGTCGGGAGTAACTGTGCAAAAAATTACCAGCTCGACATCTTCCGGGCGGGTATTGGTTTTTTCGAGCAGCCCTTTAACGGCGTGAACAGCCATATCGGAAACCCCAAGGCCTTCTCCTTTGAGGATTCGTCGTTCGCTAATTCCGGTTCGGGTAAGAATCCACTCATCGGAGGTGTCGACCAGTTTCTCAAGTTCCTTATTACTTAAGATGTAATCGGGAACGTAACCGTGCACCCCTGTAATGGCAGCGTGGATTTTACTCATGGTGAAGAACAGCTTTAATTTTGTGGGTCAATCCTGCCTTTTGCACGTCGTGCGCGAGGAGAATCATATTCTTTATGGCGTTGGCGTTTGAAATACCGTGGCCAACAATTACGGTTGCATTAATCCCCAAAATGGGAGTTCCCCCATAGGCTTCATAATTGAAGCGGTCGAGGTAAGGATCAGAAAATCCTCTTTTCTTAAAGAGCCAGTAAAACGATTCTGCCAGCTTTAGGACTACGTTTCCGGTGAAGCCATCACAAACCATCACATCTGCTTTCGCGTTGAAGAGGTCCCGACCTTCAATATTGCCAACAAAGTGAAAATCGTCGCTATTACTCAGCAACTGGTAAGTGGCAAGGGCGAGCTGGTTGCCTTTTTCTGGCTCCTCACCAATATTGATGAGTCCAACCTTTGGGTTATCAATCCCTAAAACCGATGAGGCATACATGGAACCCAAAAGAGCAAATTGCAAAAGCGTTTCCGGTTTGCAATCCGCATTACTTCCCACATCCAGTAAAATTCCGTAGCCGCCTTTTTCTTTGGGCAAGAGCGACATGATGCATGGGCGTTGAATGCCTTCAATGGTTTTGACGCTCAATACAGAGCCAACCAGCATTGCACCTGTGTTTCCGGCACCGGCAAATGCATCCAATTCGCCATCTTTAAGCATCTTAAACCCAATACCAATGCTGGAATTGGGTTTTTGGGTGAAGGCCTTGGTGGGGTTTTCACCCATTTCAATAACCGATTCGCTGTGTACAATGCGAAATTCGGCCGGGGAAATACCCTTGCCTAAGAGGTTTTCGTGAATGAGTTCGGCGTCTCCGATAAGGGTAATACCTACCCCTTCAGGCAAAACCTGTTTAGCCAGAAGGGCTCCATGAACAGTGGCTTCGGGCGCGAAATCGCCCCCCATTACGTCGAGTCCGATTTGCATCAGCTTGCCTCAACAGCCTGTATTAGGCAGTAACCTTGGCCGGAACGAGAAGCTTCCCTTTGTAGTACAGCGCTCCATCCACATAATAAGCTCTGTGGTAGAGGTGAATGGTGCCGGTGGTTGAGCATTTAGCCAGTGTTGGCGCTTCTGCTTTGTAGTGCGTTCTGCGTTTGTCGCGGCGGGTTTTCGAAATTTTTCGTTTCGGATGTGCCATGGTATGTGTTTATGAAATGTCGTTCTACTGTTAGTTGTCTGAGGTATTCAGGCCCCGAAGCTTTTCCCAACGTGGATCGACCGGTTGGTCTGGCTCTGTTCGGATAAGTTCTTCGAGTTTGTTGATTACCGATTGGTCACACAGCGTGGTGTCACCGGTTTCTTCGCAAGGCACCACGCGGAGCGGAAGAGAAAGCGCAATATACTCGTATAAATGTTGCGCGACGTTAAATTCAAATTCACCCCTTGGAAGAATTATCAATTCGTCGTCATCAGCTTCGCCATCTCCAATTTGAATAATCAAACGTTGCTCACCTTCTACCGGAAAGTCATAGTTTCCGGCGCAACGGTCGCAGGTAACCTGAACCTGCCCTTTGAACTGAAACCGAAGTGTGATCAGGTTGGGTTTTTTGTTGAGGAGAACCTCTACATTCACCTTTCCTCTCTCTACAACAGCATATTCCAGTGCCTGAAAGAAATCATCTCCGATTTCATATTCGAATCGGTGATCTCCATCGGACAAGCCGGGAAATTGAATGGCAAACTGTTGAAAATAGTCCGTCGGCACGGTTTTTTTGTCAAAGGTCGGCAAAGATAGGGGAAAAATAATTTGAGTGGACAATGTCGATAAAAATCCTATCAAGGTCCTACAGCTTCACCCACTTCGTCATTGCCGATTGTTGATTTATATTCGACAATTGCAGCATATAGATTCCTGGCTGTAAATCAGAAACATTGAGCCACGTTGAAGTTTCAGAAACTGGTTTTTGCATCACAATTCTACCTTGTACGTCGAAAATCCGCAGCAAAGGGTATTTGTTTGCTGAAGTTTTTATGCACAAGATGTCGCTTGCAGGGTTTGGATACACTGTTAGCTGAGCATTGGCATCGTTTGTTAGGGTGGTGATTATTGGTTCTTGGAATCCATCGGGAGTGAGCACAAAATCCGCATTACTGGCCTCAGGACCATCTGCTGTAATCTCTACCTTTTTCCGAAATAGCAACGGAACGCCGGCGATGTCGGGCAATACATAGTATGTTCCTTCTGCCAGGTTTGAAAAAGAATAGTTGCCCTCTTCATCGGTGAGGGTAAATCCTCTCCATTCCAGCGTGGCCGAGTCTTGTAAGAATACGTAAACGCCCGGAGCCGGAGATCCTGAACGGAGCCTTCCTCCGCTGACATTCTGAGAAATAGTTCCTGAAATTCCACCCGGACCTGTAACAATGGTTAGTGCAGCAGGGGAGAGGGCATATTGGTCGCAGGTTACATTGACCAGTTCTGCATTTTCCCACAATACTTCACCATTGAAATAGGTTGGAATTGAGTTTTGAAACACACTTTGGTCCGGAATGCAGCGTACAAGATAAGAACCCTCTTCTACACCATTGAACTGCCATACTCCGTCGGTATCAATACCCACAGAATCGAGGCGAGGAAATGCACCTTCATTCAGGTTAAACCCAAAAAGTTCCATATAGCCTGCATTCATGGGCTGCACACCGGCAACTGCAGCGCCTTGAATGACCTGAGAGCCATCTGAAACCTTTTCCAGGAAAACGGCGGAGTCCAAAGCACTATCGCCAATATCAGAAATAGCGATAATCAAATGGTAGGTTTGTCCGGCAATGGCATTGAAAGTGGCTGTTATTGGAGTAGTGTACGCGTTAAAGACGAAAGCATCGGTAGCTGAAGTTTCAATGTATAACTGACTATTATAAACAGGGTTGATGTTCGCAATCGTCACTGGTTGATTAGTTCCGGGGATAAGCGCAATGTTTTCATAGGTTGTGCTTCCTAAAGGTGCAACAAAAAAGGCAAAGATATCATTGTACAGACTGGGATTGGGCGGTGCGTAAAATGGGTACTCCTCAGATGCAAATACAAAACGAATGGTAACCGGACCGCTTGTTGAAGGAGTAAAGTTTAACTCAATTCTTGCTGCATCAAAGGAGCCTGTTAAACTTTGGTAATTCAAATCAGTTATTGCATATGCTTCTAGTAAGGAGTCACCTTCTAAAAGTGTTGAATTACCCCAAATGGGAGAATTCTCAGGTGTATTGCTCACATCGTTGCTCAATGTGCCAGTACTCAATACAATGCCTTCGGTTAGACCCAACAAATTGCCTTGTGTAAAACGCGCTGCCCGATCTGAACCTGCGTTGTAACTTACATTGCTGATGTCAACACAATTTCCACCTAAAATCGTAGAAATCCATTGTTGCCAATTTGCGCTGGTATCCACTTGGATGGGGCCTTGGGCTTTCGATGGGGTGATTGAAGCGACAAGTGCAAAAATCAGAGATGGAATTGTAAGTCTATTCGTCATAGGTCGGAGACTTTTAGCGGTTAGTAATCGATGAATAGGTTTAATTCATCGTTGATTAGGGGTATTGTTATTTTTAAACGAAAATACAAATTGTTTAAATCTGTGCAAATAAGTGTGTGAGAAATTTACAATCCGTGATTTTTAATAGTTCATTGCAGAGCGGGAAGCTGATTCAAACGGAACTTTATCACTACTCCTTAATCCACTTGACTGCAGAGCGGTTACCCGTTTGGTCAACAAGCATGATGATATACGCGCCTGATTCTAGTTGAGAGGTGTTTACAGTGTTATTGCTGTTACTGACAGGCTGAATATTCACCATCCTGCCACTGATATCATACACGAAGACTTCTCCTGAGAACGAAAATTCAGATTCGAGTTGTAAATAATTGTTTCCCGGGTTGGGAAATACCTTTACTCTATCGTTCGAGATGGTCTCGTTTCCTCCAAAACTTCCCTGGAAACAATTATTGAAAACCCAATGCTGATACAATGGTCCGTAGATTTCATGAAACTTAAAGTTCTGACCATTTTTATCTGTGTAGCAAGTGTTAAATGGCTGTGGACCATCTAGAAGCAATTCATAACCGAAGTTGAAGAGTCCACTTGAATTTCCAATCCCAGAAGTAAAGACTTCATTTGGATTAATAGAACTAGTTAATGATTCTGTAGCCCAAACAATACGATTGACACCTCCGATTGGAATTGTGTCGATTGAAACAACGAGCAACTTACTTATTTCGCCGTCCCAAGAGTTGTTGAAAGGAGTCTCCAAGGTGTCACCTACTTGAAGATCAGCATCGAAATACAGTAAATCTGTGTTGCTTTCAGCATATCCAAAGGTTTCTGTAAGTATGCGCAAATAGAGTTTCGATTGGAATTGTCGGAACGCACCTACAACTATTGCTTCGTTTTCGTTATAAATGTCTGAAGAATCCGTTAGTCCATCCGCTTTGATTAGCGTATACAATGTGTCGTTGATTAAGGTATCGTTCCCTGTTTTGAAAACAAGATTGTAACCCAAATAAAAATAGCTTGAATAATTTATTTGCCATTGGACGTTTTCCCCTTTTTCAAGGAGCTCAATTTCATTTGTATTGTTGAGGTTAAGTACTCCGGATACATTCATCTGGAAATCAATTCCATTGAAAATTGGACTTTCAGCAGAAAGTACGACTTTCCAAGGCTCAATTACTGGAATGCCGGGTTTATCTGGATAGACATAATAGGTACCCAATCCTAGATTTTGAAATTGGTAGCGTCCCCATGCGTCCGAAACTGCATATCCACGCCATTCGCCCGATGCCGAATCTTGCAAGAATACATTCACGCCTTCGAAAGGAATCAAATCATTGGAGCGCATGCGGCCGCCGAATGGGTCTTGACCTATGATTCCCGTAATCTGCCCCGGACCGGTATTAAAAATCATTCCCGGACCATTTATATCGAGTGAATCGCAGGTTATTCCTACCGCTGTGGCATCTTCCCAAAGAACTACGCCCGGGAAATAAATGGGGATGGCCTGAGGATAAACTACAGCATCGGGCACCACCTGAACCAGGTAAAGACCTTGATTCACGTTGGTGAATGAATAATTTCCACTGGTATCAGTGAGAGCCACCGCGAGAGAATCAAATGCTCCGGGGGCGGTATTGAATCCATATAACTTAACTTGTGAACTCTCTAAGGGCTCAGTATTTACATAAGCGGTTCCATGAATGCTTTGGCTGTCGTTCGAATTCAATTCTAAAAAAACGGCAGAGTCAAAGTTGGGATCCCCGATATCGCTGATGGCAATAACCATGTGGTATGTAACCCCACCGATGGCATCAAATGTGGCTGTTATTGGAGTGGTAAACCCATCAAAAGCAAATGGTAAATTTGAAGGAGATTCAACGTAAAACTGGGTATTGTTAATTGCATTAATATTTCCGATGGTTACCGGAAGCGTCGTGCCCGGAACCTTAGCAATATTCTGAAAATTCGAGCTGCCTTGTTCAGCAACGAAAAAGGCAAAAATGTCGTTAAAAAATGAATTATTCGGTGGTGCAAATTCAGGATATTCCTCAGAAGCGAAAACGAAGCGAATATTCACTTGTTGGTTAGAAGGGGCGGTAAAGTCGAATTCAATTCGGGTTGCATCATAAGATGTCGCATTACCTGTGTAACCAATTTCCTGAATCGCATATTGTTCAAGCAACGTATCTGTATTGCTCACAGGAAATGTCTCGCTAAGAAACAAGCTTGGGACGGCGGTTAATTGCGGACCGAGTGAACCGGTAGAAAGAACAATGCCTTGCGTAAGCCCTAAATCTGTGCCACCGGTGAAACGCGCTGCGGAACCTAACTGTTGAGTAAACTGCACATTGTTGATCTGTACACAATTTCCGCCCAGAACTCCGGAAATCCATTGTTGCCAATTTGCGCTGGTATCCACTTGGATGGGGCCTTGGGCTTTCGATGGGGCAATTGAAGCGATAAGTGCAAAAATCAGGAATGGAATTGTAAGTCTATTCATCATAGGTCGGAGACTTTTAGCGGTTAGTAATCGATGAACGGGTTTAGTTGGTCGATGCTTAACTGATTCATTATTTTTAAACGAAAATACAAATTGTTTACAGTTGCACAATTAAAACTTCAAAAAAAAATCGTGAAAAGTAATATCAAAGGGGTTGTTTCTCTAAAACACCGTGGTTGTCTACTGGTGATTGAAAAGTGAGGTTGGTCGTTTAATAAAGGCTTGTTTGTCTAGTGGAATAGCTTTCAGGCGGTTCATTCACTTCCAATGTAATGAAAAAACGCTCACCTTTTCTCTTTTCTGATAAACCACCAACTCAACCTGTCCGATTTGCTCGCTATGTAAATTTTTGCCGGCTAAAAACCGCGGAAAAATCTCCGTTGAATCTGAACTTAACCATATAAATGGCTTGTCTTTTTTTAACCGACCATCACTCCAGCAATACCGGTTGTACTCCTGTTCTTTAAAGTCGTTCCAAGAGCGTAGTGGTGGCTCATAACCCAGGAGTAATCCCGCACCCATCATTCCTGAGTAGGAGCATAAGTAGTGATTTTCAGGATTTATATTGTTCAGAGTTAACAGGATGTCTAATTCGTGCAAGGCATTGGTAGTTGCCGCGTCCAGTAAAAGAATTTCTGATTTGTTTTTTATTTGAAATGGTATATTTTGTTCTGTTATCGATGATTTCAAACGGTATGGATTTTTCCAGTATTCTTTATAAAACGATAAGGATATAGCCAACGTTGCCAGAACAAGACCAACATATCCGAAATTTCCAGACATCCGGCTTTTTAACCATAATGTGGCGAGAATGAAAAATGGAAAATAAAAAGTGATTTGTGTAAACAAATTATTATTTGTACCTAATGATGCGGCGAAAGGAATCATGCAAAAAGATAAAACAATCAATGCATCTTTTGGCGATCGAAAGGCTTGTAAAATAATGCCACCTGCAAGAACGTAAATCCAAGCCGAAATAGCGGGGAATACTTCTTGGTCATTGAGATAATTAAAATAGTGAATAATTTTGGGAGTAATCCAAAAGCCAAGAATAATAAGCGCGATTCTACTTTTAAATACAGAAAAATAAAGAAGAAGTGAAAATAAGATTATCCGGTCAAACTCTAAATCATCACCTGCTAAGTCGCCGAAAAAGTATTTTACATCAAGCCATAGTTTTTGGAGTAAGTATGCCGGAGCATGCGACGACATCGTATTTCCAAAGGCCTGATATTTCTCGATAAATTCCGTAAATCGTGCTGGAGTTCCCGCGAGAATTATCAATGGTATACCAACACTTAAAAAGATGAAAAGCGGTTTCTTCCAGCTTTGCTTTTGCTGAATAAGCCCAATGATTGTTGGCCAGATGAAAGTGAATAGAATACCTGTTGGAAACTTGGCCAAGAAGAGCAAAGGACTCGTAATAGCGAGGAATACCAAGTTTAATTTAAATCGGATCGAATTTAACTCGCCACTGCTTAGCCAAAAAATAATTCCGGTTTGAATTTGAAGAATTATTAAAACCAAATGGTTGTAAGAAAGACTTTGTGGTCCTAAAGAATAGGTTGCCCAGTTGGCCAACAATAGTAGCGGCAATAAAAAAGGGAGAAATGGACTGCTTTTTTCGGTTTTCTTCAAATATACCTTGACGGCATGATAGAGAATTCCTGCCGATAACAGGTGCAGTAAAAGCCTTGAAATACGCAGGCTATGAATTTCCGGAAGGCCATCAACCAATAAAACCTCTCCAAACCATTGGAAAAAACCAACATACACAAATTCTGAAGGCTTTTGGTAGGCCATCCAATAAAAGGCTTCGTCGCTCCAATCAAATCCCCTCGGAATCGAGTAAAGAATAGTTAAAAAGCCTGTTATTGCGAGCAACCAGACTGCACTGAGCGAAATTATAAACAGAAAACGCAGTTCACTCCCACCCGGTTGAGACCTTAAGGCCTTTAAAATATTGTCGATGAAACGATTTCCATTCACCTGTCAAGCCGATATTGCATCAGATTTCTTCGGCTACAACTTCCTCAACGCCTGGTACCATTCGTTTTAAAAGCGCTTCAATTCCCGATTTAAGCGTTATCTTCGATGAAGGGCAACCTGAACAGCTTCCCTGCAAGGCCACGGTTACAATTCCATTTTGAAATGAACGGAAGGTAATGGCGCCACCGTCTTGTTCCACTGCCGGACGGATGTACTCTTCCAAAATTTGAGTGATGGCTTCTTCAGGACTGTCTGGAGCCGGAGGGGCAACGTTTTCTTCTATTGTGGCTTGTTTTTCAGGGTACACCTCGATCACCGGCAGGCCTTTGGTGAGGTAATCCTGCAAAAACTCCCGAACTGCCGATACCATTTTCGACCACTCCATGGTTTCGTTCCGAGTAATTGATACGAAATTATTGCTGAAAAACAATGCTTTCACATAGCCTCCTTTGAAGAGTTCTTTGGCCAATGGTGCGCCATCTGTTTCTTCGGCACTTAGATATTCAACCTGTTTCATGGGCTCGATGATGAGTCTATTGGCCACAAATTTCATCACGTCAGGATTTGGCGTGGCTTCGGCGTATACAAGTGTCGGAGTGAATGGCATAACAATTTTTGGGCAAAGATAGGAGTTTGGATTTGGTCGCCCGTAACAGAAACATCAATACAGAACAAAAGTTTGTTAGCCGGCTTTCAATTGTGTTGAATGTTACCTTTACAGCGTAATTAATCTGTTCATGAACACATGACAAGAATTTCCCTGTTTTTTTTGCTGATTTGCTTTTTACATTCTTGCAAACGAGCAGAACCGGAAATTTCATTTTATCACTGGCGCTCCAACTACATTGCTGATGATCGGTCTGAGCAATTAATCAGAGAGTTAAAAGTAAAAAAAATCGTGGTTCATACCTTTGATGTCGACTGGTCGCAAGAGCGGAACATGCCCGAATTAAAGGCAAGGCTAAAAACCGAATCCAAATTTCCCCAAGGTGTTGAGATTGTTCCGATCGTTTATTTAACCCGAAGGGTGATGGCCAATGCGGATCCCAACATGCTGCTATCGTTAATTATTGAGCAATCAGAAAAGTGTTTGGGTATTGCCCGAAATCAATGGAAGTCTTTTCATTGGGATTGTGATTGGAATGCTGAAACCCGCGAACCTTTTTTTCGGTTCTTAAGCCTAGCTTCTAAAGTATTGCCTACAACAGAGCAGGTTTCAACCTTGAGGCTATCGCAAATTAAGTACGCCTCGAAGAGCGGCATACCTCCAGTAAATCGAGGTGTATTAATGTTGTATAATGTTGGAGAATTTCGGCAATATTCGGAGATGAATTCAATTTTGAATTACACATCCGTAGAGCCTTACCTTTCTTCCATCGGCGGTTATCCGCTCCCTCTTGACCTTGCTTTGCCTGTATTTCAATGGGGAATTCATTATCGATTGGGAGAGGTGCAAGGAATTATTTCGGAGCCTGAATTGGAATCTTTACTCTCCGATTCTATGTGGAAAAGCCAAGGCGACACGCTTTTTCAAGCCCGTAGCGGGTTTTTTCAATCCGGTCGATATTTTAAGTCGGGCGATGTTGTGAAATTGGAAAGCACTTCACCGATCGACTGTAAATCAGCGGCGGAATGGATTCGTCCTCATTGGAAAAATACTACATTCACACTTTATTTTTATCATCTTAATTCTCCTGTTGTATATGCGCATTCACCTGAATCGTTCCGCGCTGTATCTGCTGTTTTTCCTTAGCTTTTTCTTGCACCCTAAGGCATTTCCTCTCCTTCAGGGTTGTGCATGGTGGGAGCCTGATGACATCAAGGATAACTCCATGTTTATTCCTGAAATGATAGACTCCAAAGAATTCGATCCATTCTTTTTATCTATTTGGGATTACTACAGTGCACCCGATGATAGCGACCCCTATACATTTCGTTCTGAAGCTTCTGAAGGCCCGGATTTTAATGCCATGAATGCTCAAGAGTGGCAGGCGTATTTAAATGTAGATACTAATTTAAATTTGAATTTCATTTTATACGAAATTCCTGAATCGGGAGTAGATACCCTTTTGATGGCGGCTAAGGGAAAACTCAAGGAAGTTCCACCGGTGTATAGGCCGGCAATTGGGCGAAAAGCATGGATTCCGGCATTTGAATACCTGAAATTGGCAAAGCAATTGTCAAAGGCGATGCATGTAAATGAGTATTATTGGGGTGAACCCGAGTTGGATATTACCGTGTTAAAAAAGCTTCATGCAGAATTTTTACAAGGTTATTCAACCGCTCGTCAGCCATTTTTAAAAGCGCGATATGGATTTCAATACGTACGAACCTGCCGTGCTTTGGGTTTGTATAAAGAGGGCGTTGAATTTGGAGAACGTGAGTTTTCACTCAGTCCGGAACAGGCGGGTAGCATGTACGTTCGAATTAAAGGACATTTAGCGGGATGCCTTTACCACCTTGGAATGTATGCTCAATCAAACCTTGAATTTGCACGCATCTATGATTTAGGGGGCTATTATCGTTACATCGGACTACAGTCTTTTCATCCTCAAAATGAAATCGATTGGGCTCAAACATTGGCTTTGACCAAAAATTCAAAAGAAAAAGAATTGCTTTGGCATTTAATGGGTGTATATGCTGATCCTGTTCGAGGAATGGAGGAAATACTGAAGTTGAATCCCGAATCTAAATATCTCCCATTATTGCTGGTAAGGGCTGTGCAGATTGGTGAACGTCATCAAATATCCAACCCTCAGTTTGATGTTGAATTCGAAAATTGGTCGATGAGTGATTTCAGTCAATTTACCCCTGATCCATTGTATTCATGGAGTAAGGTGAAAAGTGATGAATTCAACAGACTAGAGCAGGTCTGCACTCAAATTGCCGCTTTGCGCAAACAAGATACACCTTTATGGCATTTGGCTTCTGCTTATTTGTCTTGGATGCAAGGCAAAGTGGATCAGTCGGAAGAATTGATCGCCAAAGCCCAGCAATCGACCAATAATCCTGCAGTCAAAAATCAAATAAGTATTTTGGAATTATTAATTGAATTTGAACGTTCCAAAACACTTACAGCAGCTGATGAAGCCAAGTTACTGTATCGAATTCAGCGACTCCCCGACAACGAAAAGCGTGCAAGAAGTAGTGTTCGTTATGTACTTCGTCAAATAAAATCCATTTTAACCAGCCGCGGTGATTTTGTTTGGGCAGAGCTGGCATGGCCAACACCTGATTCGTATTTTTATACGAATAATGATGTTCAACCACTTATTGATATTTTTCTTAAGGCAGATCAACTTAGCCCTTTTAGAAAGTACCTTGTAGATCGCTATCCTCTAAAGTTGGTTGATTTGTATGATATTCAAGCAACACAGGAAATTTATCGCACTGATTTTGAGCAAGCGCTCAATATTTACAATAAGCATCCAGAAGCCGGATTGACTGAATTGGCTGGAAATCCCTTTAATCACCGAATTGTCGATTGTCACGATTGCGATCATGCAATGCCGCAAAAGGTAAAGTACAGTAAGCGCAGTTTTGTTGAAAAGATGCTCGAGTTAAAAGGCAAAATTTCATCCTCCAGCGAAAAACAAGAAAAGGCTAACAATGCCTTTTTGTTTGCCAACGGGTTATACAATATGACCTGGTATGGTAATGGTCGACTGATTCGTCAAACTGCAGTGAGTTTTGACTATTTCGATTCTAATCGATTTGCCTATTTGACGGAGGAGGACACGCTTGAATTTGGTCCTTTTTACGATTGCAGGCCTGCCGCTGAATTTTATATGAAAGCTTTTGCTTTATCCTCAGATTCTGAATTTAAAGCGCGGTGTATTTGGATGGCTGCGAAGTGTGAGCATAATTATTGGCTCGAAACCCAATACAAATCTAATGATGATATTTCTTTTCAGTCAGGAGAAAATTTTAGGCGATTGAAAAATGAATTCGGAAAAACTAAATATTTCACCAAGGTCATTGATGAATGCGGGTATTTCTGCCAGTTTATTCAAGGTCCCGGAACTCAATCGTGCATACGAAATAAATAGTATTGATCAAGGCGCAAAATCAACCCAACGAATGGATTGTTCATTTTCAACACTCATCGACGGTGTTCCGTTAAAGTCATTCACCTTGCCACTGACGCAAATTGTTTTCCCTATCAATTCTTCATGTGGAGCATAGGAGAAATTACTGAGGTTATCCTTAAAAATACTCACCGTGAAAATTTGATTGGGAAAGGCCTTGTCTAAATTCAGAAACACATTTCCCTTCGAAGATAGCTTTGTACTCACTACAGTTCCGCACACTTCAATCCGCTCATTTTTTCCGGAATATAACTTAGCCTGAACGGTGTTGAAGTGA
The DNA here is from genome assembly GCA_027483445.1 of Bacteroidota bacterium. Taxonomy (GTDB): domain Bacteria; phylum Bacteroidota; class Bacteroidia; order M30B66; family M30B66; genus CAMCXT01. The sequence goes on from JAIXUS010000001.1 coordinate 36,430, forward strand.
TTTTTGGGAAGGATGGTCGGATCAAGAGGTTTGGCATCGGTTAATTCTTTGGGAGCCATGAAAGGCTTTGCATCTTTTTGGATTTCAAGCAGCGCCTGTTCGGTTTCTGGAAGTGAATGGTAGAAATTGATTCCGGTTAGCGTTTCAATACTGTCAATCGATACGGCATAAGACTCAGCGGGGTATTCACACAATTTATTAGGCATTAAAAAAGCTACAGCCTTTCCATTTTTCCGATCTACAACCAATTTATAATAAAAGCCCGGAATACTCGGTTTATTGATTGCCCTTTCTACTCTTGGCAATCCATCGCGCAATAAAGGTCCTGTAACTACGAGCAAAGGTGTTTCATTTCTTTCGGCATACGAGCGCACCATATCTTCCAGTTTCGCCCATGAATTTCGATTAAAATCGGGCCTTTGCGGCGACATATTCGAGAACAAATAGCTTTCCGACAAGGCGCTTGCAGACCACCTGAAATCGGCTGATGGTGCCAAATGACCGCGATCAAATCCGAAACCATCATACTTCACTGTGCCATCGGGAAGGGTGTCGCGGATAAAATAATCGCGGTCGTTGCAGGTACCTGTTTTTACGAGTGGGTCTGGACGAAAATCATTGGTTCGACCAACCGCTCCGAACTTTACGTCGGGCGAGATAATGTGGGCAACCCAAATCGATTGTTCGTGTTTTTCGCTGTAGACTAAGCTCATCAACGAGTGTTGAATCAGCTCATCGTTTGGCGCCAACTCGGGTAAGCCAAATGTATTGAGTTCAGATTTCCAAAATTCGAGTTTCGCCTTTTCCAGAGATTGCTGCAAAGAGGTTTGTTTTCTTTGCAAAGTGTCGAGCTCCGACTTTATTTTCTGCACATTTTCCGGCCATATTGTTTGCGCCTTCAGTGTAAGCCCACCAAGCACATTGAAAAGAAGAATGGCAACTGAAATTAAGCATTTCATGAAATTCAAGGATTTAAATTGAAAATAGCGGCGGTAAGCGCGGTGGCAAAACTAACCCAAAGCAAATATGGAACTTGAAGCCAGCCAGCTAAGCGGTCAAGTTTGCTGAAATGAATAATCATCAACACAATACAAACCCATAAAATCAAAATTTCCGCCAAGGCTAAACCAATATTTTCAAAATGAAAAAACAAGATACTCCACCAGAAGTTGAAAAAAAGCTGAATCCAATAGATAGCCAGGGCTTTGTTTCGTTGTGGAGAAGGCGGCAGTTGCCAAATTCTCCAGCTGGAATAACCCATAATTACATACAAAGTCGTCCAAACAGGGCCAAAAATCCAGTTGGGCGGATTAAACCAGGGCTTATTCAGGGTGCTGTACCAACTGTCGATTCCTGTCACTGTAAAGTAGGCCGCTATACCTCCAACAGTGAGCGGAATGGCCACGGCAAGCAGTAAAGCAAGGCTTTTTTTGTAGATGGTTTGGGGCTTCATGGTTTCGATGGGCTCAGCAGAAATTCAATGATAATATCGAGGCGGGCATTCCAACTGGCTTCATTATGTCCTGCCCCTTCAAATGTTTTGGAAATCAGCGTGCCGGCTTTGAATTTCTTTTTCATCAACATGGCATCTACTTGTTTTTGCCATTGTGGATACCAGGCATCTAACTGAGTAGTTCCGAGGTCGAAATACAATCGGTAATTGGGAGTTATTGGAATATTTTCCTCCATCCATTTTTGAATAGCAGCCGGAATTTCTCCGGTATTAAACTTTAAGCTACTGGGCCAATGGGTTGAAATACACGCTGCTGCAGAAAATAGGTCGGGCCGCTTCACTAAAGTGTACATCGAAATAAGTCCGCCCATGCTGGATCCGGCTAAAAATCGGGATTCCCGATTGGCTTCCGTTCTAAACTCCTTGTCGACGCGGGGAATTAACTCTTCAGTAAGAAACCTAAGGTATTGCCTCGACATCGGTACTCCGCCACGTTCGGCACTGAGCGCATTTTTAATCGAATCTTCGAGTGCAAAAAATGGCTCCTCCGGCATGTATTCCCTAAATCTTTTGGGGCTGTTCCAGATACCCACAACGATTGCCGGCTTTATTCTTTTTTCAGCGATGAGTTTAGCCATCCATTCATCAACGCCCCATTCAACACCTCCGTAAGAAAGGGCACTATCGAAGAGGTTTTGGCCATCCTGAAAATACAAAACTGGAAAGCGTGAATTAGGATTCTCCTCATATTCACGAGGAAGCCATATATCAATGTTTCTCGCTTCAACAAATTCCGAAGTCCACTGAGCCCATCGAACGAGTGTACCTGAACTCACCTTCGGAACTTCCTCAATTTGTGCACTGAGCATAGCTTGTGCGAAGATTATCCAACCAACAGGAAAAAGCCATTTCATGCCGAAAAGGTACGAAATGACATCAAAGTACTTGCTCTACACGCAGCGAATTCTGTGGTTGAGGTACTGTTTCACCAACCCTTTTGCCTTTTAGAAGCGTAAATAGTGGTGCATCGGCAGAAATACACATTACTTTTGAGGTTGGAGTGCTTAATGCACCTTCGGGTATACCGATAAAAATCCAGTTCTCTCCCAGTTTTACCAAGCTTCCGGCCTGTATGGTTTCGCTTGATACATTGCTTTGCTTTAAACGAAGCAGCATAATTTCCTTGTTCCTCAACTCGGTCAATTGTTGCATCAATTGCCGTTCTTCCTGGGCCAGCATTTCTCTACTGGTCTCGAACTTATCGCCCGCGCTGCTTTTTGAATCGCCTTCCTTACTCTCTGAAATTCCGCGTAAATCCCGCTCTAATTGCGCCATTTTTAATCGGAGTTTTTCCTCCAATAACTGGTAAATCTCGCTTTTAAATGGATGAATTTCAGACACGGTTTCGAAAAGCAAAGCTCAAGCGATTCAATGCATCGCTCAATTTTTTGACATAATTACAAATGCTTTATCGCTTATGCAAAAATCGAACGCTCCAATTCGGTGAAATGAGCGAATAAATCCCGTCACTTTCGGCCGACAAGTCAATACTCATCTGATTGCCAAGGCATTGAATTTCCTTTATTTTTCGACCTTGAGAATCCAGCAATTGCCCGCTTAGTTTGGGTATGGCTTCTTTAAACTGCAAGACATAATTCCCATTTCCCAGGTTTTGCAGTGTGTATTCTTGCTTGAGCGGAACAATGGCTGTTGGTGAGGGTTGAACGAAGAAAAACAGGGTATCGCTGCTCGAAAAACTCGGTATATTGATGTCGGTTAGTGTAGTGTTGATTTGGTATAATTCAAAAACGCCCGGACTGATTTCCTGAGATGGTGGAAGAATTCCAAGGCTTATGGTATCAACACTTTCACAAATTACCGTGAGAAATCCAACAGCGTAACGGGCATTTACCTTAATTATTGGCAGTGAATCCAAGTCTACTTCCGCCGAATCTAATTCGCAACCGCCCGAGACCCAGGTTGCCTGGATTACTAAAGAAACAGGCTCACCTTCAATCGGCTGCTCAGGAATTAGGCTCAGTACTTGAGTTTGCGCGTTGGTCTTTGCAAATCCCAACAAACAACACATGGAGAGTATCAGAAATTGTGCTTTCATGGTTTTTGGGTAATAGGAATACCCAAACCTAATGAAATTCCCACACTTGAGTAACGACTATTTAAACCCGATGCATTTTGAAAAACCGAGTTGAGCATGCCACGGTATTCTGCTTGGGCAAACACCGAAATACCATTGATGAAGGCGTAATCGAATCGAAGTCCACCCCGGAAATTCCAGAGTATACGTTGTAGATTCTCCGCTTCTTCAAGTCGTAAAAAAGCTGTATTGTTTGGGTTCAACATAAATCCGGATGCACCTTGCAGGAATGCTGCTGAAATACCGGCTTGAATCCTTAGATTAAATCTTTTATGATTCATCAGGCGATAGCCAATGCTTACCGGAATTTCAAAATACCGATATCTGTTTCTGCCATTGCTGTAGCCATCCGGCAAATTGCCGGCAACGGTTCCTGCAACCTTTAAGGTGTCTTGTGTAATTAAGGTATCGCTCACCACTTCGATTACCGACTCCGTAAACTCATTGCCCAAATAATAGTTGAAACGTGTGCTCAATAAGCTGTCGGAGACGATTTGCTGACCATTTTGAAGGGTAGTAACCAATCCATCAACCCAATTGTTGTATTGTGTTTTTTCTCCATAACTGCTTAATTCAATTCCCGAGTTAAACCGCCAGTTTCCAAGCGATTTGCTGATTTGTAGTGAATGAATCCAACTTAAATCTGCACGCTCTTCATTACTTCTTCGGTTTTGATAGGTTGTTGTACCACCGAAATGTCGAGCTTGATGGTAAAATAATCCTGACCGAACCTCTACATAAGTTGCAGAGTTTCTCAATTTGCTTTGAGATTTAATCGATTCAATTGGCGAACCCGAAATCAACTCTTGTGGATTTTTTTCGGAGAGGAAATTCAGCGGAAATAAGTTTTCAATTTCTGGCGCAGTAATTCGCTCGCCGGTTTTATTGGCTTGGTTTCCACCGCTATTCTTCGCATTAATTTCTGCAAGATTGCTGTTAGCCGCTATGGAAGAGTTATTGTTCTTGCCTGTGTTTAAAAGATTTTCGGGTTTTTCAATACGCGTATTCTGATTTACAATAACAGGTTCGTTTGCTTTGTTGCCCGCATACAACGCTTCTTTTTCAGGCCCGCTCTGTGAAACTGAATTCGGTAATTTACTTGTATTTTGTGGCTTTGCAGTTTCAGACCATTTCTTGGTATTTAATTTTTTACCCTCGCTCTTAATTCCAGGGCTTTTCTGATTTTCAACTTCCGGTGCTGAATCAGATGCTTGGTTTACATTGGCAATAGGCGTGGTTTCTTTCTTTAGTGTAGGAGTATTTTGAGACTTATTATCGGCATTGAAATTTTGACGGTTTTCAAGCTTAGTCTCTTCTTGTGTGGCGCTATATTTAGGGGTTTCAGTTGGGTTTGATTGCTCAGCATTCTTTGTTTTTGACACTGAGCTTGTTTGAAATACCGAAAGTGTGAGTTCTTCCCGATTAAAAAGGAAAACTACAACCGCGCTTGTAACCACGAGTGCTGCTGCAACCAACGAATAACGGATGATTCGCTTACGTCGAAAATGCGCATCGAGCATTTGCTCCGCATCCGGCCAAAAATCCTTGGCATTGAATTGATCTTTATATTCAGTCATGGCTTCCAATTTTTTGCTTTTGCAAGGACAATTGCAATTTCTGTCTTGCCTTGAAAAGATGAACTTTTGAGGTGTTTGCGGAAATATTAAGCATTTCACCGATTTCTTCGTGCTTGTATCCTTCAATGGCATAAAGATTAAATACTGCTCTGCTCATTTCCGGAAGGGCATCAATACTGTTTTGTATCGCCTCTTTTTCGTATTTGTCAAATCCATTATCTGATATTCCTTCGTATTTTTTAATTATATCCTGCTCTTCCTCCAATTGAATTTTCTCCAGATATTTTTTTTGTTTTCTAAATTCATCAATAATGCATCTAAGGGTAATTTTTCGCATCCAGCTGTAAAATAAGGCATCGTCGTAATTTTTAGTAATCAATTCCAGCCCTTTTATCATATTTAAAAAGCTGGTATTTACAATTGACCGAATGTCATCTTCGTTTTTAAAATACTGGCGGGTAATATTAATTAAATCCTGAAAGCACCACTCATACAGCGCAAAATGAGCCTTGCGGTCATTCTGCCTGCATTGCTTTAACAGCGAAAGTGGTGGGTTTTTCATACAATAAAAAAAGTCTCCCGGCAAAACCGGGAGACTCATTAAAGGCAATTATTGTTTTACAATTTTCTGCACACTGCGAGCGCCTGATTTTTCAGTCAAATTAAGCAAGTAAATACCGGCATTTAATTGTTCTGTAGAAAGCACCGCGTTTCCATTGAGCAGAGCTCCTTGAAGAACCAGTCTGCCATCGAGGCTAAATACTTCGTACTGAGCAGCATTTGCATTGGTAATCATAACGCTGTTGTTGAATGGATTCGGGAACACAAGGGTTTCCACTTTGTCATCAGGCTTTGCCGATGTAACAAAACCAGTAACTTCCTGCGGACTAACAACATTGATTACAAAGCCTTCAGCAGCGCGGCGTCCGCCCCACAAACCATTTTCATCGATTACCAATGAATCGCAGTAAGTTGAGGTGCAGTTTGGAGAAGTTACGGTTAAACACAAGGTATATGCGCCGGTTGCTTCTACCAAAATTTCAGGGTAAGCGCCTTGAGCAGTGATCGATACGCCATTTCCGGTTAATGTCCAGCTAAAGCTCAAATCGTTGCCAGAGCTGCCGTTTACCACCAATACTTCGAACGGACTGTCTTGTGTGATTACGTATTGAGCATTGCAAAGTGAATCGCTGATGACAGGCATAACGTCATCAATAACAATGGTTTGACATTGATTTTGGAAGCAATTCGCAGCCGATACCAACAAGCAAACTTCATAAGTTCCCGGTGCGTCATAAACGTGGTAAGCGTATGGGCCGGTACCTGTTTGACCATCACCATAATCCCAGCTATACGAAGTGCCAGGAGTCCAGGTGTTTCCGAGCGCTACAAAATACCCGGTAAGTGGCGAGGAGGAAGCGAAGAAGTCGGCGTTACAATCTGCCGGCGGCGGAGTGCAAGGGTAAGGCAATACACACAATTGATTATTGAAAACAAAGTGAATAAAAACTTCTTGCGAAGGAGCCCACTGCTCGTTCGGTAGCACATTTACATCGTAAGTTGCAACAGTTCCGCCGATTTGACCAAAAAGGTTCATATTACCAGTCGCAATGGTGTCTCCAGCTAAATTAGTTACAAACGCAGCGTAAGGGTAATTGATAAAATCATTCGGGCCTCCGGTAAACGAAATCGAGATTGATGCTGCTGTAAGTGAGGGATTTAACGCCACATCAGTAGCACAGAACAATGAACAGTCAATCTGAGGATTTATAACTGTATCCTGATAAACAAATACTTGCACGCAATTATCGCAGGTAAAGCCGCCACCGGTAATGTTTGCGCACACTGTGTAAGTTCCGGGAGTGGTGTAGGTATGGCTTACATCAAATCCTGAAGCTGTATTGCCGTCGCCAAAATTCCAAGTGGCCGGGTAATTGGCGCCAGGAATTGTAAACGAGAATTCTGTTCCGGAAAACTGCTCAATGGCAATTGGACAGGCACTTTGATTTCCACCACCTTGAATTACAACAACTTGGTTTGAGCTACACACCAAATTACTATCGGGCAAGGCTTGGAAAATACTCAGTTGAATGTTATCGGTAACAGGCTGATTATAAGTAAACGACACCTGTGAGCCGTTCAAAAAATTCTGACCATTGTTTACCGACCAAAAAAACAGGTGCGCATTAGGGTCAAAATTGTTTACCGGCGCAAAAAGCGTGATGGTGTTCGTGTTTGTGTCGAGCTGAAAGCTAAAGTTACAGTTCTGAGCTTTGGCCGCACTCATTCCAATGAGCACCGTCAAAAGGAGAAGTAGTTTTTTCATAGTTTATGTATTGAGTTCGCTTGGGTACACGTGGCTACTCAACGAATGGTTTACCAGCCACAAAATTATTTTTCGGTAAAGTTATAAATAAATGAAAATGTGAGAATTGTAAATATAATCTAATCGCTTTCCCCACAATTCGCCATTTTTTTCGGGGCGCCTGCCTCGCTAAGCATCTCGTGTTACTGAGGCTGCCTCGCCGGGCACCGCGTGTTTCGCTCATACTCCGCAAAACAGAGCCGCCATCGCGCTGCTTTCCGCCTGCGCTCACCTAAACACGCTCTTCCCTCTCGCTCTCACTCCCACACTCACTCTGTTTTGCGGGGTATCCGCTGCACCCGCATGGCGCGAAAATCAGGAAAAAGGCGAAAGGTCAAAGGTTAAAGGGTGTAACTTGCCGTTGACTTCGAGAGTTACTTTTCCATTGATAAGCTCCGTTCTAACGTGCAGTATCGTCCCCCTGAATGTCAGAGTGAGTTTGAGAGCGAGAGCGATTTCTACAGTGTAAAAGACATCTCCCACTCACCAATAAATTCCGTTGTACCGTAAAGCATCGTCTCTCTCTCGCGGAGAGAGACAGGTAAATTCAAAGTGAGAGTGTAGAGCGAGAGCGATTCACGTCATTGATGATATCTTTCTTTCACTAATAAGTCCCGTTTTACCGCGAAGTATCATCTCTCTCCCGCGGAGAGAGACAGGAGAGAGAGGTAAATTCAAAGTGAGAGTGTAGAGCGAGAGCGATTCACGTCATTGATGATCTCTTTCTTTCACTAATAAGTCCCGTTTTACCGCGAAGTATCATCTCTCTCCCGCGGAGAGAGACAGGAGAGAGAGGTAAATTTAACTCACCAACTTCTTGTAACGAATCCTTCTTGGCTCAACGTCGCCAAGGCGTTTCTTCTTGTTCTCTTCGTATTCTGAGTAGCCGCCTTCGAAATAGTACACCTGCGAATCGCCTTCGAAAGCCAATATGTGCGTACACACCCGGTCGAGGAACCACCGGTCGTGAGAAATAATCACCGCGCAACCGGCGAAGTTCTCTAAGCCTTCTTCCAGGGCTCTGAGCGTATTCACGTCGATGTCGTTCGTTGGCTCATCGAGTAACAGTACGTTACCTTCAGCCTTCAGCGCCATCGCCAAATGCAGGCGGTTTCTCTCACCACCCGACAGTACACCTACTTTTTTGCCCTGATCCGCACCGCTGAAATTGAATCGACTCACATAGGCCCTCGAGTTCATCGAACGACCGCCCATCTCGATTGTCTCATTGCCGCCTGAAATTACTTCCCACACTGATTTTTCAGGGTCTAAGGCCGCATGTGTTTGGTCGACATACGAAATCTTCACTGTTGAGCCAGTCTGGAATTCCCCTTTGTCGGGCGTTTCCATGCCCATAATCATTTTAAAGATGGTGGTTTTACCCGCTCCGTTTGGACCAATAATGCCCACAATTCCGGCAGGCGGCAGTTTGAAATTGAGGTGCTCATACAACAGCTTGTCGCCGAATGCTTTCGATACATCAATGGCCTCAATCACCTCATTCCCTAAACGCGGACCGTTGGGAATAAAGATTTCCAGTTTCTCCTCTTTCTCCTTTACGTCTTCATTCAGGAGTTTATCGTATGCCTGTAAACGGGCCTTTTGTTTAGCCTGCCGACCTTTGGCTCCCTGGCGAACCCACTCCAACTCGCGGGCGAGGGTTTTCTGGCGCTTCGACTCTGTTTTCTCTTCTTGTGCCAGTCGCTTGCCTTTTTGTTCAAGCCAGCTCGAATAATTGCCTTTCCAAGGAATACCTTCGCCACGGTCGAGTTCGAGAATCCAGCCTGCTACATTGTCGAGGAAGTAGCGGTCGTGGGTGATGGCAATCACCGTTCCGGCGTACTGCTGGAGGTGCTGCTCAAGCCAGTCGATAGATTCTGCATCAAGGTGGTTGGTTGGCTCGTCGAGCAGGAGGATTTCCGGCTGTTGCAGCAACAAGCGGCAAAGCGCAACACGACGGCGCTCACCACCCGATAATGTGCCAATGATGCGGTCGGGCTCTGGGCAACGCAAGGCGTCCATTGCACGCTCCAGCGTTGAGTCGATTTCCCAGGCATTCTTCGCGTCAATTTCATCTTGCAAAACACCCTGACGAGCCAGCAGCTTATCCATTTTGTCGCCATCAGAATAGTATTCCTCCAGTCCCATCTTTTCGTTGATTTCGTTGTACTCGGCCAACAAATCCATGATAGGCTGCACACCTTCACGAACGATGTCCATTACCGTTTTGCTGTCGTCGAGCTTTGGCTCCTGCTCTAGGTAGCCAACCCGATAGCCGGGCGAAAACACCACTTCTCCATCGAACGATTTCTCAATACCGGCAATGATCTTCAGAAGGGTCGACTTTCCGGAGCCGTTCAAACCGATAATGCCGATTTTGGCCCCATAAAAAAAGCTGAGATAAATATCTTTAAGCACCTGTTTTTGAGGCGGGTAAGTCTTGCTTACCTTCACCATGGAAAAGATGACTTTCTTATCGTCTGACATGTTTTACAATTTGGGCTGCAAAGGTAAAAATTCCGTGGCCTCAATGGTGCAGGAATCTTCTCGGATTGTGAGTTGAAGTAAGGCCTATATCAATACTGCCTTTGTAGTATCTTTTCCCCGCAGTTTATCATGCTCAAGCGCTGTGTCGATCTCCTCTTTTCCGCAATAGGTTTAATCCTGTTGTTGCCGCTGCTGTTGATTCTTGCCCTGTGGGTGAGATTCGATTCGCCCGGGCCGGCATTTTACGGCCAAATCAGGGTAGGGCAGGGCGGCCGCGATTTTCGCCTCTGGAAATTCCGCTCCATGCGCATCGGCTCTGATGCCAAAGGATTGCTAACCGTGGGCGGCCGCGACCCACGCATCACGCGAAGCGGCTATTATTTGCGCAAATACAAGCTCGACGAACTTCCACAATTGTGGAATGTATTCATGGGCGAGATGAGTTTGGTTGGCCCAAGGCCCGAAGTCCGTAAATACGTTGAGCTTTACAACGCCGAACAGCAAAGCGTGCTCAACGTAAAGCCTGGAATCACCGATTTGGCTTCATTGGAGTATTTCGAAGAGAGCGAATTGCTCGCCCAATCACCCAACCCCGAAAAAACCTACGTTGAAGAGGTCATGCCGGCAAAGCTAAAGCTCAATCAGCGCTATATCGAAACACAAAGTTTGGCTACCGATTTTAGGATTATTTTCAGAACAATAAAGCGGATTTTTGAGTGATTTGTTGGGAGAAGTCCAGAGTCTGGAGTATTCAGTCTGAAGAAGTGCTGAGCGTTGTTTGCAATAGCGCTCGAAACATCATCGAATTTGAGGTTAAAGTCCTAAGTCTGGAGTATTAAGTATTTAACAGAATAGGGCAGTTGAGCGTCATTTGTAATGGCGCTCGGAACATTGGCGAATTTGAGGTTAAAGTCCTGAGTCTGGAATTCAGTCTTAAGAAGAGTTGAGGAATTGAGCGTTGTTTTTAATAGCGCTCGGAACATCATCGAATTTGAAGTTTAAGTCGCAGTTGAGCGTCATTTGTAATGGCGCTCGGAACATTGGCGAATTTGTAATTCGCCCAAACAAACCCTTTTCCGATTTCTACAATTGCTCTTCCACAAACTGCTCACAGTATTCCTTGATCATCTGCCTTACCCGTCTGAATTCCTCCATAATTTCCTGCTCAGTTCCCTGTGCTTTTGCCGGATCAGGAAAATTGTTGTGGAATTTTAGGGCATTTGTCGGGAAATACGGGCAGCGTTCCCTCGCATTGTCGCAAACGGTAATCACAAAATCGAAGTCAATCGATGCATATTCATCCACATGGTTTGACGTGTGGTTCGAAATGTCGATACCATCTTCAGCCATAGTCGCGATCGCTCGCGGATTAACACCGTGGGTTTCAACACCGGCGCTGTAGACATCGGCTTTATTGCCGGCGAAATAACGTAAATAGCCTTCTGCAATTTGACTGCGGCAACTGTTGCCGGTGCAGAGAATGAGAATTTTCTTTTTCATGATTACACGAGTAACCAAATTATATTGATGATGAAAAACTTCGGGTCAAAGCCGAAAAGAAGCTGAAGAATTATCACCGATGTGGTGATAATAATGGGTTTTTTGTATTGAATGATTTTGTCTTTCATTGCTCAACAACAACCGCCGCCGGGTGTGCAAGCCGGGGCTTGATTTATGGTTAATTCAGATAAATTCAATTTTCGTTTTTCCTGAGGAATTCCGCATTGGTCCTGTGCCAGACAATTGGTGAATTTAGGTGTGAAAATAAATTGCTGTCCATCGAATGCTAAACCATAGCGCCCAATGGTTTCAGCCTGATATTCCATTTCTACATCCAAATCCTCTTCGCCCAATATTGGTTCCGCAATACGAATAATATTGAGGAGTTTAGGCGCTTTAAGCCTATGCTCAACATCATTGGCGGTCCAAATCTGAAAACTCACCGTTTTTTCTGTTCTCACAGTGCCGCCGCAATCGATAAAATGCTTGGTGCTTAGGCCTGCTTCGGTAATGTGAAAGTGCGCAGGAATGTTGGTGCCATTGGGCAGGCAAAATTCGAGCTTCTCCGCTTGGTTGAGCGCCTCTTTAAATTGTGAAAGTTTCATGATTCAGGTTTTATGGATTAACAGCACGTATCCTGTTTGCCGCTTAGTGTTGCCGACATGTTTTGGAAGTATTGATGTAATTCTCGAATGGTCTCATCATTAATGCAATAGCAAATCGCGTTGCCTTCAATACTGCCCTTGATGAGTCCGGCGTTTTTGAGCTCCTTCAGATGTTGCGAAATGGTTGGTTGCGACAAGGGCAGCTCGTTCACTATATCGCCGCAAATGCAGGTATTCACCTCCATCAGATATTCGATAATGGCCACCCTGGCCGGATGTCCTAAAGCCTTAAGTTTCACAGCCAGAGTGTTTTGTGCTGTACTAAAGTGCTCAGTTTTGGTCAGACCCATCGTTTCATTTATATATTGCAATATTACGATATACTTCAATCCGCAGCACCACCGATAAAATTATTTTCAGTTTCAGGGTAGGGGCTGGTTAGTTTTGGGCGCCTGCCTCGCTGAGCATCACGGTAGCTTGAGGCCGCCTCGCCGGGCACCGCGTGTTCCGCTCATACTCCTCAAACCGCGCTCCCGCTCTCGCACTCGCTCTGTTTTGCGGGGTATCCGCTTCACCCGCTGGCGTTTGCTGGTACCAACCCGCACAGCCGAGCCAACCGGACGCTTTGGGTGGGCAGGCGCCCAAAAAGAAAAATTAACGATTCTTCAACTTGAATTTTTGGCTATTCAACATTAAGCTTTCCGAGTATTGTTTCTGTTATTCCATCGAGCTTCGAAAAGGCGAACCATTTCTTTCCTAAATCTTTGAGCGATGCACCTAAATGGTAGAGCTCGTTGCGGTCGATGATCAGAAAGCGGTCGTGACTATTTGTGAGCTCGTGTACTTCGAAATTGCCATATTGTTCATTGGCTTTTTGGACATCCAAGACCAGTGGTTTTGAGATTTTACGTGTAAATATTTGTGCTTTAACGTTTATAGCCTTTTTGGCGAGATGGGTGAGGGTGATTTCGTTGATGTAGTTGTCGATTAGAATAATCTCTTTTTTGGCCTTTTTAATCAATCCAGAGGTGAAAGCATAGGCATCGAAAACTTGTCCATCGAAGAAAATGCCTTGGGTGGGTAAATGCTTACCTGATTCCAGAGCATTAAATATTTGTTCCAGCTTTTCTTCGGTTTTAAGTTGTTTCAATTCAACCTGATCGAGCCGTTGAAATACAGACGCATGGTTTGAAATGAACTTTCGCATAGCCACAAATGCTTGAATGATTTGGATACTTGCAACTATGGCGCGTTCTGTATTCAAAACTGCAGAGAGCATTGCAACTCCTTGCTCTGTAAAAGCAAATGGCCGTGTGCGTCTTCCTCCGTGATCACTTGAGGTTCCAAATTGGTACTTCAAGTTGTTCCACTCCTTTTCGGTTAATTGAAACATGAACTCTTCCGGGAATCGCAGAGGATTTCTTTTAACTGCCCTGTTTAAGAATTTAGTTTCAGTTTGATAGAGCTTGGCTAAGTCACTATCAAGCATCACTTGAACTCCCCTCATGGAGATAATTTGATTTTGGATTATTTCTTTTTTTAATTCCATTCCAACGTTTATTTTAAATGCTAAGAGTCACTTACATATTAAATTATTTGTTTGGGTATTCTTCCATTGTTGAATTTATTGCAAAAAATGCAATGTCCTTTCTCAATGCAGTCCGCATTTTGATGGCCAATGGTTGATGAAAATCCGCGCCACCGGTTGAAGCCGGCAGCCCCCGAAAGCGGAGCGAATCGGGGCTAGAGGCGGAAAACGGGATGCCCCACCCGTACAGCCGAGCCGACCGGGCGCTTTGGGTGGGCAGGCGCCCAAAAGAATAATTAACGATTCTTCAACTTGAATTTTTGGCTATTCAACATTAAGCTTGCCGAGTATTGTTTCTGTTATTCCATCGAGCCTCGAAAAGGCAAACCACTTCTTTCCTAAATCTTTGAGCGATGCACCTAAATGGTAGAGCTCGTTGCGGTCAATGATCAGGAAGCGGTCGTGACTATTTGTGAGCTCGTGTACTTCGAAATTCCCGTATTGTTCATTGGCTTTTTGGACATCCAAGACAAGTGGTTTTGAGATTTTACGTGTAAATATTTGTGCTTTAACGTTTATAGCCTTTTTGGCGAGATGGGTAAGGGTGATTTCGTTGATGTAATTGTCGATTAGAATAATCTCTTTTTTGGCCTTTTTAATCAATCCAGAGGTGAAGGCATAGGCATCGAAAACTTGTCCGTCGAAGAAAATGCCTTGGGTGGGTAGCTCTTGGGTTTTGAGCTGCAAACTTATTCGCTTTATTTCGGTGCTAAGGTTTTCGTAGTTGTTTTCGATTCTTTCTATTCTCTGATTTATGGCATACCCTTTTAGCAAGTAATCACGCAGAATGTTTGTAGCCCAAATTCGAAACTGTGTTCCTTGTTTTGATTTTACGCGGTAGCCCACCGAAATAACGACATCTAAATTGTAGTATTCGATAAGCCTTTCGATGTGTCTTCCACCCTCTAATTGAACTGTCGCAAAATTTGCGACGGTTGCGCTCTTACTGAGTTCACCCTCGGTGAATACATTGCTTATGTGTTTTCCAATGGTTTTAACATCTCTACCCAACAATGCTGCGAGCTGATTTCTATTCAACCAAACGGTGTCTGCACTTAGCCTAACTTCAATATGCATTGCGGTCTCATCTGGTTGGTAAAGGATAATTTCGTTTTTCACAGTGAGTGAATTTTTTAGATGTAGTATAAAGTTAAGATTATTGCAAAAGGCGTGATTTGTAATTTTCGTATAATTTATACTGTCAGCAAGCATTGTGCGTGTTCGGAATTGCTTCTTTTAGAGGTGTTTTGCCGATGTTTGAATTTACTCAATGAGGCTTTCCAGTGAATCAGAAACCTGCGCCACCGGTTGGAGCCGGCAGCGCCCGGGAGCGGTGCGAGCGGGACTAAAGGCGGAAAACGGGATGCCCTGCCGGAAACGCTGAGGCGATGATGGGCTTTGGGTGGGCAGGCGCCCAAAAGAAAAACAACCTGAAATAAAAAACCCGGAGCGTTTTGAGGACTCCGGGTTTTAGAATGCTTGTATTATTTCTTAGCGGCGTGGCTGGCTGGCGATAAATGCGTTGAGTTCATCGACGCTGGAGGAGAAGGTGAATGCGTTGTTTACCATGAAGTAGTTGCCGAGGTCGAAGGTGCGGCCGTAGGCGAACTTGGCGAAATCGAGTTTTGAATCTTCAAAGCTGAAGAGCCCCAGAATTTGGGTTACCTGTGCTGATGTCATGCAGTTGCTGGTAAATACCTGCTGTGCCACCTGGAGTTTGTTTTCTTCGAAAGCCTGGTTGTTAATGGTGTTGAGGGCGTTGTTGAACGTTCCCTGATCCATGGGCCAAGGGCAGCCGATGGGGCCATTGTAACCGGGCATTACAAAATGTGCAGGCTGCTGTTGAACGGGCATTGGTGTTCCGGTGGTGGTAACTGTTGTTGTTTGCTGAACGGTACCGCCGGTGGTTACTACTCCGCCAACGGGAATACCAACGTTCATGTTGAAGTTTACGCCGAGATCAGGGTCGTTCACCGATACATTCATTCCGGCTGCCGGCGCAACAACGGTAGTGGTTGTAGTGGCAGGCACAGCAGTGGTGGTAGTGGTGGTGCGGGTTGTTTGGGTAACGGTTCCGGCTGGAGGCACTGGCGTGTAAACAGGCTGCGGTGGAGGCGCAACCACAGTGGTTTGCTGCATTGGAACCATGAGTGGAGTTTCAGAGATGAAACGCATCACGTATTTTTCTTTGTCTTCTTCCTTCTTTTTGATGTCGGAAGAGTCGCGGCCGCCCAAATCGCGCGCTACCTGGTTTCCGGCTTTTTTGAAAGCTCCGCCAACGGCAGTTTCTTTCTTTGGACGGATGTTAAAAGTGTATTCTTTAAACGGATCGAGTGGAATGGTTTTGGTGACTTCGCCAAGGCTGGCGTCTTCGAAAAGCACCTTCACTTTGTAAGTTGCGGGTGCGGTAAGATCAGTAAGTTTTACATTGGTCGCAGGAACTTCGTTATAACGAAGGCCGTTCATGATTACAGTAAACTTTTCGCCGTTTTCTGCGAAGAAAATCAGATTGGATTTTTGAGCGCTTGTTGCTCCACTTATCAGGGCTAACAAAGCAAGTAAAATTGTCTGTTTCATAGGAGGTCCGTTTTGTCGGCCGGGGTTTTCAAAGTTGATGCCAAAGATAATTAAGATTTGTTGCCTGCAGATATTTTTAGAGTGGGTTCCAATCCCACTGATCGAGCTCTTCGATGGCTGTTTTTAGCAGATTTACAGAGGCTTCCACATCCTCTTTGTGGACCATCTCGATGACCTGATGTATATGTCTTGTAGGGATACTTATTGCTCCCGCGATGGCACCACCGGCAGTCATTCGCTGGATTCCTGAGGTGTCGGTGCCGCCGCCTGTTAGAATTTCCGGCTGCCAAGAAATATTGTGCTTTTGGGCGGTGGCCTTGAGGAACTCAACCATTCTCGGGTCGCAGATTACAGAGGTGTCCATTACTTTAATGCCCGCACCGCGGCCGAGGCTGGTTACTTTTTCATGCTCTTTGGCTCCGGGCACATCGAAGGCAATGGTGGTGTCGAGGCCAAAGCCAAAATCGGGCTGGATGTTCAATGTGGCCACTTGAGCTCCGCGAATTCCTACTTCTTCCTGGACGGTAAATACGGCGTAGAGGTCGTATGGAATTTCATTTAAACGCCGGAGGGTTTCAATGAGAATGTAAACGGAGATTCGGTTATCGAGCGATTTGCAGTTTACGCAAGCGCCCATTTCGACCAATGACCGCTCGCGAGTTACGGTATTGCCAATTTGAATTTTGCGTTTCACTTCATCGGCCGGCAAACCGGTGTCGATGAAGAAGTCGCTAAGCTTAGGTGGCTTTTCGCGTTCGTCGGGGCTCATCAGGTGGATGGGTTTGGAGCCCATCACGCCAAGTACGTCTTCGGTTCCATGAACAATCACACGCTGGGCGGTGAGGGTTTTGGGATCAAACCCTCCGAGTGTGGTAAAGCGGATGAAGCCCTGGTCGTCGATGTGGGTAACCATGAAGCCAATTTCATCCATATGAGCGGCTACCATTACTTTTTTGTCGAGCTTCCCTTTTCGAAACAGGGTGATGTTTCCCATGTTGTCGACACTGAGTTCACCCAATCCCTGGAGTTCTTTGATAACCAGCGATCGTATGCGGTGTTCGTAACCGGGCGCGCCGGGTGTTTCGCAAATTTCGCGTAAGCGTGAGATGTTCATGCCTTGTTCTCTTTTAATCTACGAAGCTGATTTTGAGCATGTTTGACTTTCCGAACTCGTGCATTGGAATGGAAGCCACGTTCACCATCAGGTCGCCTGATTTAACAAAACCATCGCGCTTTAAAATGGTTTGAATTTCAGCGATTGTATGGTCGGTGCTCACCATTTTATCGTAGTAGAAGCCTCTCACTCCCCACACGAGACTAAGTGTATTGAGCAGTGCTTCATTTCCGGTGAAGATGAAAATATTGGCTTTAGGTCTGAAGCTGGATACCCGGAATGCGGTGTAGCCTGAGTGTGTCATGGCAACAATAGCCTGTGCATTGGTTTGTTCGGCCATTTGTACTGCATTTTTGCAGATGGCATCAGTGAGCATTCGCGACTTTTGGGAACCTGCTTTGTGCTCTTTGTGATAGATGCCTTCAAATTCCTCAACACGGGCGAGGATTTTCTGTACGGTTTGAATAACGCGTACCGGAAACTTACCCACCGAGGTTTCTCCGCTGAGCATAACGGCATCGGCGCCGTCCATTACTGAGTTGGCCACGTCGTTCACCTCAGCGCGCGTTGCGTTAAAATTGGTGATCATCGACTCCATCATTTGGGTGGCAATGATGATTGGAATGGAGGCTTCGAGGCATTTCTTCACCAACATTTTTTGTACGAGTGGAACGTTTTCCATGGGAACTTCCACACCTAAATCGCCACGTGCAACCATCACGGCGTCGGTGCAGGCAATAATATTGTCGATGTCCTCGATGGCTTCAGGCTTCTCGATTTTAGCCACCACACGTGAGTTTTTGTTCTGCCTTGAAATGAGGTGTTTCAGTTCGAGAATATCGCTGGCTTTCCGCACGAACGAGAGGCCTATCCATTCAACATCGTGTTCAAGAGCGAACTTGAGATCCTGTAAGTCTTTTTTGGTGAGGCAAGGCAATGAGATTTTTGTGTTCGGCAGGTTTACTCCTTTTTTTGAGGAGAGGATGCCACCATGTAACACTGTGGCTACCACTTCATTGTCTTTGTTGGTGTCTTTCACTTCGAGGAGTAGCTTTCCATCGTCGATGAGGATGGTTTCTCCAATTTTAACGTCCTGCGGAAACTGTGGGTAAGTGATGTAAAGGCGCGATGCGTTGCCGATGCATTTTTCGGTGGTAAACACAATTTCGTCGCCCTTATTGATTTGCACGCCGTTGTTTTCAACTTCACCGATGCGCAGTTTGGGTCCTTGGAGGTCGGCGAGGATGGCTGTGTGATAGCCTCTTTCTTTGTTGATTTCACGGATGAATTCAATCACTTTCGCGTGGTCTTCATAGCTTCCGTGGCTGAAGTTAAGTCGACAAACATCGACCCCTGCTGTAATCATTTCTTCGAGCACTTCTTTGGTTGAAGTTGCAGGACCGAGGGTTGCAATAACTTTTGTTCTGCTTTGTGTCTTGTTCATGTGCAGCTTAAAAAATGAGGTTTTCTTTCGATTTGAGCGATTGAGGTTGAAGAGAAAAGGCCATGTGCATTTTAGGTATTTGCTTCAGGCTGTGCAGGATGGCATCAGGGTTAACCTGATCGTGGTATTCACCCCTAACAATCAGGAAGTAGTCGACTCTGGGCTGTTCAGGAATGAGTACACCGTTCGGGTTTCGATTTCCAACCAACTGATAAATAACGTCGAGTTCTTCGGCTTTGTCGAGCTGCTCCAGTTCATCAGGGTTTTCTGGATAATCGCACTCGATGGGTTTTTTTACGTACTCGAACAGCGGGAAGGAGTTTTGTTCTCCAAGCTTGTTGTTCTGAGTTTCAATGCTGGGTTGCTTTAGGAAATCCAGTCCAAGTGACTTGTTCAAAAGCCAGCAAAGCCGCAATTCTTCTTCAGAACAGTTTAAGCCGAATAACAGAAAGTCGTAATCGGCATACTCCCAAACGTCGAGTTTGAATTTGGCCTTCATGCGTGGCGAAGATAATCACATTGTTGGAACTACACTAAGGGGTAATATCCTGAAAGTGATGTGTCCACACCGATTCTGCTGCGGCCTGCTCTGCTGCTTTTTTTGAATACCCTAAACCTTCGCCAAGGGCCTGACCATCGTAGACTACGGTTACAACATAGAGTTTTTGCCGGTCGCTTTGGTTGTCTTCGCGGGCTTCGAAATACACCGACTTGCGAAGTTTTTGTGCGTGATTGATGAGCCGCGATTTGAAATTGAGGTCTTGTTGCTCAAGTTCTTCCATGTCTACATGGAATCGAATAATGCGATGCAGGATAAGCTTTTCAGTAAAATCGAAGCCCTTATCAAGATAAATGGCTCCAATAAGTGCTTCGAAGGTATCGCCGCAGATTGATTTGTGCAGTCTGTTTCCGGCTTCGTACTGCACCATTTTATCGATTCCAATCTTGATAGCCAGTTTGTTCAGGTAAGCCCGGCTAACCATACGGGAGCGCATCTCCGTTAAGAAGCCTTCGTCTTTGAAGGGAAATTTTCCAAAGAGAAAACGTGCGATGACAGCCCCAAGGATGGCATCGCCGAGAAACTCGAGCCTCTCATTCGAATCTTTAACGCCTTCACGAATTTCGCGGGCAACAGACCGATGGGTGAAGGCTTGTTCGTACAAGCGTAAGTTTCCCGGCCAGAATCCGAACAGGTTACGGATTTGGCGACTTAAAGGACGGTTGGGGGAAAGGAGGTAGTGGAAAAAACTCACCGTTTGTTAATCCACAAATTTGCGGAATATCACCGAGGCATTGTGCCCACCGAAGCCGAACGTATTGCTTAACGCTGCTCTAACAGGGCGTTTTTGGGCCTTGTTGAAGGTGAAATTCAGGTTGGCATCCAACTCAGGATCGATGTTTTCCAGATTAATGGTTGGAGGCACCACATCGTCGCGAACGGCTAGCAACGAAGCAATAGCTTCAACAGCACCGGCGGCTCCGAGTAAGTGACCGGTCATCGACTTGGTAGAGCTGATGTTTAATTTGTAGGCGTGTTCGCCAAATACGCCCAATATGGCCTTGGTTTCTGCAATGTCGCCCAGAGGGGTAGATGTACCATGAACATTGATGTAATCTATCTCATCGGGTGTCATTCCCGCATCTTTAAGCGCCGATTTCATTACGTTCAGTGCGCCCAGACCTTCAGGGTGTGGTGCAGTAATGTGATGTGCATCGGCAGAAGCTCCACCACCTACGATTTCAGCGTAGATTTTAGCGCCCCTGGCTTTGGCATGTTCGAGCTCTTCGAGAATAAGGCAACCTCCACCTTCGCCCATCACAAAACCATCGCGGCTTACATCGAATGGGCGTGAGGCTGTTTTGGGTGAATCGTTTCGCTCTGAAAGGGCGTGCATGGCATTGAATCCGCCCATAGCAGGCTCATTCACCGCGGCTTCAGAACCACCGGTAATCATCACATCGGCCTTTCCCATGCGTATGTAAAACATGGAATCGATAATGGCATTTGTAGATGACGCGCAGGCTGAAACGGTTGTAAAGTTCGGTCCACGGAAGCCGTATCGCATAGAAATATGACCGGAGGCGATGTCGGCAATCATTTTCGGAATGAAGAATGGACTAAAACGGGGCGTTCCATCGCCTTTGGCGAAGTTTTGAACCTCATTAAAGAAAGTCTCCAATCCTCCAATGCCCGAACCCCAGATAACGCCGGATCTGTCGGGGTCGAAATTACCCTCGGTCAGACCGGCATCCTGATAGGCTTCTGCAGCAGCAAAAAGTGCATACTGCGCAAAGAGGTCGAGTCGACGTACTTCTTTCCGATCAATCACCGAAGAGGGGTCAAAATTCTTGACTTCGCAGGCGAAGCGGGTTTTGAATTTTGAACAATCAAATCGAGTAATCATGTCGGCTCCGCTTACTCCATTTACAAGGTTAGTCCAGAATTCCTGAACTGTGTTTCCTAGTGGGGTAATGGCACCTAGACCGGTTACAACTACGCGTCTCAAAGCGGTAAAGCTTAATTATTTTTTGTTTTTCTCGATGTAGGTAATGGCATCACCTACTGTGCTGATGTTTTCTGCCTGATCATCGGGAATAGCGATGCTGAATTCCTTTTCGAATTCCATAATCAGTTCAACAGTGTCGAGTGAATCCGCACCAAGATCGTTGGTGAAAGACGCTTCTGGAGTTACTTCATTCTCGTCTACTCCGAGTTTGTCTACGATAATGGCTTTTACGCGTGCAGCGATATCTGACATGATTGTAAGGGTGTAAAATTTTGGGTGCAAAGAAAGGACTAAACCTTTAACCTGCAAAATCTTTTTTTAACAGGGCTGTTCATACTCTATTGTAGCCGCTAAACCAAACGATTGATAGGGCTTCTTACCTTGCGGCCGGAAATACAGCTATGCCTAAAATTGTCATATTCGGCTCAGGAAAAGGAAGCAATGCGCGTCGGTTGCTTGATTTTTTTCAAAATCACCCCGGCATTCAAGTGGCCGCATTGGTGAGCAACAAACCCAGAAGGGGCTTTCTCGACATCTCCTATGATTATCGGATTAACCTTGAAATTGTGAAAGGGCCCGAACTGAGCGACCCCAAATGGATCGCCCACCTGCGATTGATGTATCGTCCTGATTTACTCGTTCTGGCCGGTTATCTGCAACAGATTCCGCCGGCCTTGATAGAGGCGTTTCCGGGGAAAATCATCAATCTTCACCCGGCATTATTGCCCAATTTTGGAGGTAAAGGCATGTACGGACATCATGTTCACGAAGCCGTATTGAACAGTGGAGCCAGCAAAAGTGGAATCACCATTCACAAGGTTGACGAGGAATACGACCGGGGCGAGATTCTTTTTCAGGCTGAATGTCCGGTTTTACCGGGCGACACCATCGAAAGTCTGGCCGAACGTATTCATTCGCTTGAGCACGCCCATCTGCCAGTGGTTATTGAGAAACTGTTGGGTGATGGACATTGATGTATTTACCGACGGAAGTTCGCGCGGAAACCCAGGCCCCGGCGGCTATGGGGTCATCCTCCGCTCAGGAAAGCACTACAAGGAGTTAAGTGAGGGTTTTCGGTTAACGACCAATAACAGAATGGAACTCCTCAGCGTAATTGTTGCCTTGGAGAGCCTAAAAATCCCCGGAAGCCGGGTAACGGTTTGGTCCGATTCGAAGTATGTGGTGGATAGCGTTACAAAAGGCTGGGTTTTCAGTTGGGTTCAAAAGAACTTTAAAGACAAGAAAAACCGTGATCTCTGGGAGCGATTCTTACGAATATACCCTAAACACAGGGTCAATTTCAGGTGGATACGTGGTCATAACAACCACCCTGAAAATGAGCGGTGCGATCAGCTTGCTGTGGCGGCAGCTACCGGAGCGGTGCTAAACATAGACCAGGGTTACGAAGACGAAATCGACTGAGCTACAGCCTTAAGGCTCTCGCATGTTTAGGATTCGGCTCAGGTTGGGATCCGTTTCGGTTGCACGAATGGTGTCCATCTCTGCGTCGAGCTCTAACACCTTTTTCTTGAGCGCAGTCTTTTGCAGTTCTTTGTCCTGGATGGCCGTAACCGATGCCCCTTTTTCTTTCATCGAAACAATCTCCGCCTCTAACTCATCCACTTTGGCATCGAAGTAATTTTTGTATTCGGCAATTACCTGAATGGCCGAAAGACGGAGGTACCAAGCGGGTTCTTTTTTGGCTTTTTGGATAAACGAAGGCATCGACTTTTCAACGAGTTCCTGCGATTGCGACAAGGCATAACGCCCAATCAGCTGAATGAAAATGTACTTATCGTTCGGATTGCTGATTTTGCTGTAGGCTTTTTCTAAAAATTCGAATTTACCGGGAGTGCCTGAGGAGGCATAGATGGCCGCCATTGAAGTGAGCATTTCGCCTTTAGCCGTTGCCTCGAGGCCTTCGAGCAATTTCGCTGTACCTTGAGGGTCAGACTCGTAAAGCGCAGAAAGGGCATTGCTTTGTACTTGTATGGAACTATCGTTAAGCGCTTTTTTCAAGGCATTCAAGGTAGGCTCATCACTGCCTTTGAGCCATTTGATGGCTGAGGCTCGAACGCGGGCATCCGGATCGCCTGTGGCCAGCTGTCGAAGGATGGGCAAGAAGTTATCGGGCTCCGTTTGTACAAAATACTCCAGATTGTTCAGGGCGTAGTTGCGTTGATACCAGAAAGGGTCGCGTAAAGCCGATTTAACCAATTCTGCCGTTCCGGGCTCTGAAGGTTCTTCGAGAAGGCGCTCCAGGGCCATGAATCGGTCGGCATAGAGTTTTCCATTCAACAAAAGCCACTCAGCTTGCTGCCGGGTGTTTAGCTGCTTTACAAAGCCCAATACCATTCGTTCGGCATCGATATTTACGAAGTCGGGCTGCTCAGGGTAAGGGATTCTCAAGGTGTTTTTAACGGAATCCATCACAATTTTTACCCGTGTGGCCTTTCCACGGTTGTAAATGTCAACCTCCATTGGAAGTCTGAAAGCGTTGTTGGCCTCTAAATTTTGCGTTTGTTCCAAATTGAGGGTGATGAAGCCATCCGCAAAGCTCCAAGAGGTTTCTACTGTTGGATGACCTTTGCCGAAGAACCATTGGTTAAAGAACCAGTTGAGATCTTCGCCGGTCACCTCTTCGAACGCGAGTCGCAGGTTGTGAATTTCGACGGGTTTGAATCGATTTTCGTTCAAATACCGCTTCAACGATTCGTAGAAAGCTTCGTCGCCCGTGTATTTGCGAAGCATGTGAAGGATGCAGCCTCCTTTTTGATAGGAATGGCGATCAAACATATCCTCCCGAAACTCATAATCGAAACGGATTAGCGGCACTTTCTTATTAAAGGCTTCTTCAATGTAGTTGTTTCTGGCGTCCTGTAAATGGTAATCTGCGGCATCACGTCCGTATTTGTGCTCTTCCCACAAGTACTCGCCGTATGTGGCAAACGACTCGTTGAGCGGCAAATTAGCCCAGCTTTCGCAGGTTACAAGGTCGCCAAACCAGTGGTGGAACAGTTCATGGGCAATTACGGCTTCGTAGTTGCCATCGAGCATCTCCTCGGGAGTTTGTTGAACGAATTCGCCGAAAATAGTTGCCGAGGTGTTTTCCATCGCTCCGGAAACATAATCGCGAACCACCACCTGTGCATATTTCTGCCATGGGTATTCAACGCCCAATTTTTCGGAGAAGAAACTAAGCATTTCGGGTGTGTTGCCGAATATTTTGCGTGCATGGGGCTCGTATTCTTTTTCGACGTAATAATCCACCTCGATGTTTTTCCACTTGTCTTTCACAACAGCGTATTCACCAATGGCCATCATAACCAGATAAGGCGCGTGTGGCAAATCCATTTTCCATGTATCGGTGCGGGTTCCGTCGGTATTTTTTTTCGAGGCGGTTTTCAAGCCATTGCTTAGGCTAACATATTTTTCAGGAACGGTGATGAACAACTCATGTGTCATCCGCTCATTGGGTTTATCGATGGTTGGAAACCAACAGCTCGACGATTCGGTTTCTCCTTGCGTCCATATTTGGGTAGGCTTTGCCGGATCTTCTTCTTTTGGGTCGATGAAATACAGCCCTCTGGCGTCGGTTATTGCTGCACTGGCTTCAGGTTTAACACGTTGTGGGTTGGCGGTATACTGAACGAAAATGCTGAAAGTCTCTTTTCTCGTATAGGTGCGGTCGAGTGCAATGCGCAGCTGGCGGTCGTTGTAGGTATATTTCAGGTCGGTCATGCTTCCGCCTTTACCGACCAGGGCTACCCGGAAAATATCGAAAGCCTTCGCATCGAGAATCAGTGAATCGACCGGGTAGAAATAAGGACGGAACTCCAACGTTGCCTTACCGTTGAGTTGCTGAGCCGGAATGTTAAAACCAACCTCAAGTTTTGTATGCAAAAGGTCGTTTACCCTTGTGGCTGAAGCATTATAGGTTTTGTTTAAATCATTCACCTCATCGTCGAGTGTGTCTACACTGGCATTTTTGAATGCTTCCAATAAGGCATTAATCAACGTAGAATCGGCCGACTCCTCAGCCGGAGCTTGTGTCTCAGCAGCTTGCTTTTTTTTAACCTTACACGATGGGATGGCCAATGTCATCAGGCCAACCATGGCCAAAGAAAGTAGAATTCGAGTACTAAACATGAAGTGGAGTAGAATGTGCAAAGATGGAAATAAGTTTTTCAGTGCAAAGAAAAACGCGGTTATCGATCAAACATTTCGCGTCGATTTTCATTTTCTGAGCGTAACACAGGATATCTTTGCCGCATGGCCAAACCTCAATTTGAAAGTGATCGCATCGTGGTAACCGACTCCCGCGATAGCCTCGAAGTCATCATCAGCGGAAGAATTCCACAATCACAGTTTATCATGCTCAGCGCGTGGTTGTTGGCCTGGACTTTAGCCGGTTTGTTTGTGCTTTCGCAGTTGTTTAGCATGCAGGGCGAACAGCGGGTTTACATGCTTGTTTGGCTGGCGTTTTGGGCCTACTTCGAGTATCGTGTCGCGTCTGTATGGTTGTGGCGAAAATATGGTCGTGAAGTATTGAAAATTCAAGCTCAACACACCGAACTCCGCTTTGAGGTTGCCTATGGAGGGAGAGCCTACGCCTTGCAAACCAGTGAAATACGAAACCTCAGAAATCTCGAAAAGGAAAAGGGAGGCTTTGTGAAAAGCTTTTACAGTTCATTTTGGACTCTCGGCGGCGAAACAATTGGGTTTTATGCCAAAAGCAAGCTTTACACCATGGGGCGACAAATTTCTGTGAGCGATGCCGATACACTTATTCGCTTGATGCAAAAGCACTTACCGTCATGAGTGCTCGCTTTCCAATTGGGAGTGTGGTGCGGCCACTCAACGAAACAGGCGAAGGGATTGTTGCTGCTTATCGCGCTGATGGCTGTGTGTTGGTAAGTATGCAGGATGGCTTCGAGATTCCGTATTTGCCCAACCAGCTGGTTTTGATTTCTGCGCCTCAAAATGGGGGTGCAGACGCTGAGGTGAAGGCGGTGCGAAGCATTGCTGTGAGCGATAGGCCTGAGGCGCTTTATTTAGCCTTTCAGGCTGATGGCATGCAGGGTGCTGATGTGAAGATAAGTATGCAGTTGATGAACACCTCGCCTAGCGATTTGCTGGTGCAGGTTTACGGTTTGGAAGGGAAGCTTTCGAAGTCGCTTTTTGCCCAGCGCCTGGAAGCCCGGAAGACGGCTATCGTTATGAAAGCCACGGTTGCAGATCTGCTTCAGTTCGACCGATTTTTCGTTCAGCTTTTACCGGTTCTTCGAGAAACTACCGCCATTCAAAGTTCTTGGGAAGGTCATGTTAAACACCAAACTCCGGCATTCGTCGACCCTTCGGGCTGGCCTTTGGAAATGAATCTTTCAGGACGTGCGTTGTTGTTCCAGGTTTATCCGGAGCCTCAGGCGCAGCGAATGGTCATCCCCAAACCGGGCCCAAACCCAAGCACAGCAAAGGCTGCCCCGGTAAATCAATCGAAAGACTGGTTAATTTCGGAGCGCGACAGTTATCATGAGGTTGATTTACACATTGAAGAGTTGATGGACGACACGCGCGGTATGGATAACGCCGCCATTATTCGTTACCAGCTGCAGGTGTTTCAACGCTGCCTCGACGAGGCCCGACTTCGCCGTTTGTGGAAATTTACCGTGATCCATGGTATTGGCAAAGGTGTGCTAAAAACAGAGGTTAGGAAGCTTGTTCGCGACGAAGGCCTTCAGTTTCAGGATGCTTCGTACGCCCGTTATGGATTTGGAGCTACCGAAGTGCTCATGCGTTGATTGAGGAATTCTACGATGCTGGTGTGGATGTACTCTAACTCCGATTTTTCGATGCAATAGGGTGGAGTACAGTAGATTACATTTCCTAAAGGGCGAAGGTAAATTCCTTTGCTGAGGAAGAACGCCGTAATTTCAGCGGCAACAGGGTTGAGGTACCCTGTTTCGGCTTCGGTTTTTAGCTCTAAAGCGAGAATTGTTCCCAGGCAACGGGCGTCGAGTAATGCAGGATGGCTTTTCAGGGCCTCGCAAAACCGGGCTTGCCATTGACCAATTTCAGCGATTTGATTCCGTTTTTGATGGTCAAACAGTTCGAGCGAGGCCAAGGCAGCAGTACAACTAAGTGGATTGGCTGTGTAGGAATGTCCGTGGAAAAAGGTTTTGTGCATCTCCGTTGAACGAAACGCTTCGAACACTGCGTCGGGTGCAAGTGTTGCCCCCAGCGGAAGGAAGCCACCTGTAAGGGTTTTGCTCAGACAAAGCAGGTCGGGTCGCCGTGAGAGATGATCGCTGGCAAAGGGCTTACCGCTGCGCCAAAATCCGGTGAATACTTCATCGGCAATGCAGATTACGCCCGATTCCTGGCAAAGGGCAATCAGCGCATTGAGGGTTTCGGCGGAGTACATGCGCATGCCATTGGCTCCCTGAACGAGTGGCTCGAAGATAAAGGCGGCGAGGGTTCCGGTTTGGATGACTTCACGCAGGTGTTCGAGCAATTGCTCCGGTGGAGTTTTATCGGGAGGTGGAAGAAAATCGACCTCAAAAAGCAGTTGACCAAATGGTGCACTGAATGCATTGCGGTGCCCGACCGACATGGCTCCAAAGGTGTCGCCGTGGTAGCTGTTTTGAAAGGCCACGATTCGGTTTCGGGGGCGACCCAGGTTGTGAAAATATTGCAGGGCCATTTTCAGCGCCACTTCTACGGCAGTGCTTCCGTTGTCGGAGTAAAACACTTTACCAAAAGGCTCTCCGGCAAGCTTGAGCAGTTGCTCGGCCAGTTCTATGGCGGGTTTGTGGGTGAAGCCGGCAAAGATGATATGTTCCAATTCTTTAGCCTGCTCAGCAATTCGATTGGCGATGTGAGGATGCGCGTGTCCGTGGGCGTTTACCCACCACGACGCGGTTCCATCGAGGTATTTACGGCCATCTTCGGCGTGTAGCCAAACACCTTCGGCTTTTACGATGGCCAGATTGTCGGGAGCGGTGGCTACCTGGGTAAACGGGTGCCAGATGCTGGCCTTGTCGCGGCTACTGAGGTTCATAAAGCCTGTTTGAGCTTGCGGGCCTGGGTTTCAAAGAATTCAGCGTTGAGGCTTTCGGCCTGATCGATGCGCCCAATTACCCGAACACCGGTGTATTCGGTAATGAGGCTTTCGGTTTCGGGATTTTCTGCCCCGTTAAACAGGATTCCCTCAATGGGAATGTTGCGGCTTTTGAGGGCTTCGATGCTGAGTAGGGTGTGGTTAATGCTGCCCAGGTAATGCCGACTTACCAAAACCACCTTGGCGTTGAACGAAGGAATAAGGTCGATGTAAAGAGTTTGCCGATTGAGGGGCACCAGCAAACCACCGGCACCTTCAATAACAAGGGCTTTTTGGTGTTCGGGTACCACAATTTTTGCAGGGTCGACCCATACACCGGCGCGTTCGGCTGAGGCGTGTGGAGAAAGCGGGTAGGGCAGGCGATAGGCTTCAGGGAAGGCTTGGATGGATTCCGGAAGCAGGTATTGCAATACTTTATGTGTATCGCTAAAATCGAGGTCGCCGGCTTGAACAGGCTTCCAATAAGAGGCTCCAAGTGCTTTAACCAGAACTGCTGAGGCAACGGTTTTTCCGGCATCGGTGTGGATGCCACACACAAAATATCGTGGATTCATAAGGCAATTACAGCTGCAAAGAACGGAGGAAATTGGCAGAATTTAAGGGTTATGATTTACGCTGGTCTTAAATTGAAAAATCAGGGCCTTTCCGGGACTTTAGATTGGACGTTGTTTCTTTGAATCGAATCTTACTCTTGATTCTATTTTTGGGTTAGCTTTCAAAAGAGATTTGTTGGCCAATTGGGTTTGGATTACCTTGCTGATTATTTGAAAATTGGGTAATGAAGGAAAAGGCCGCACTGTTGTTTGTGATTCTCAATACCATTGTGATTTTGTTTCAGATTGCATTAGCCTTTGGTGCACCCTGGGGAGCTGCTTCGATGGGTGGGAAATTTCCCGGAAAATACCCTGTAAAAATGCGTGTAGTTGCTCTGTTTAACGCCTGTGTTTTAGGGTTTATTTCTGCAATTGTGCTATCGAAAGGAGGTTTGGCTTTTGGGGATTTACAGCCTTTTTCTGAATATTCTATTTGGTTGTGTGTGGTTTTTTTTGCTTTAGGTTCGATTATGAATACGGTTACCCCATCGAAAATTGAACGAATTTGGGCGCCCGTCGCTTTTATTCAGTTCATTTGTTGCTTAGTGTTGGCTATGGTGGAGTGAATGTTTGATTTCATTAGTCCGCACTTTTCAAAACTTATCTTTCGTCAAATTTTTAGGCTGAAGTCGCGGCATTCATTTGATGGTTTACTTTTTATTTTTTCGACTTAAAAAACAGTTCATCTTTACCACAGACTTAATTTTTTATTTTCACCGTCAGAAATATCTACACCAAATTCTGCCGCGATTTTTAATAAATACTTGAGTAGGTTTTTAGGTGCAGCGAACATTTAAATGGGATAATTGGGCGAAAACTTCGCAGTTGCACCATCATTGAATACCACTTCTCATGGATAAACAGGTTAACGCTTATATCGAATTACAATCGGCGCCTCAACAGGAATGCTTGAAATTACTTCGTGACTTGGTATTTCAGCTGGCTCCCGAAGCAGAGGAAGGTTTTTCGTATGGAATGCCGGCCTACCGTTTGGCCGGGAAGCCTCTAATTTACTTTGCAGCATATTCAAAGCACATTGGTTTGTACGCCCTGCCTTCAGCACATGCTGCTTTTTCGGATGAGTTAAAGGGCTATAAGCAAGGCAAAGGTTCGGTTCAATTTCCTGTCGATAAAGAACTTCCGCTAAACCTGATTGCTAGAATGATAGCGTTTCGAATCACCGAGAATCAAAGTCATCCTGCGAAGCAAAAAAAGCGGCCTTAACGCAATTATAAAGATTTAAGAGGCGACTTCTATTGGCAAATTTTTAATTTTGATGAGTTCACCGAAAATGCGTGTTGACGGCCTGAGAGGTGCAATCATGCATTTTATTGCTTTCAATAAAAGACCAACATTGCATGTCTACAAAAATTAGTTACCTGCTCCTTTTTCTCTTTACTATGCAGCTTTCAGTGAAGGGTCAGCAATTTAACAAAGCCAAACTGGATTCATTTTTCGATATTCTGGAGGCGAAAGACCGCTTTATGGGAAGTGTAGCTGTTTCGAAACAAGGAAAAATCATTTACCGCCGTTCATTGGGTTGGGCCGATTTTTCCAAAAAGCAAAAGGTGAACGAAAACACCCTTTATCGCATCGGCTCTATATCCAAAACCTTTACAGCGGTGTTGGTAATGAAAGCGGTTGAAGAAGGTAAATTACAATTAGACCAGAAGCTGCGGAGTTTTTTTCCCGATCAGCCTAATGCCGAAAAAATTACGATCGAGCATTTGCTACGGCATCAGAGTGGAATAGCCAATTTTACTGATGACTCCAGTTATCTCAGTTGGAATACCACACCACAGAGCATGGATGAATTAACTGCACGAATTGCCGCCATGGGCAGTGTTTTTGAGCCCGGCATTAAAGCGGAATACAGCAATTCGAACTATGTCTTGCTCACGTACATTTTGCAAAAAGTTATGGGCAGTTATTTTTCAACCTTGCTAGAGCATTACATTACCAAACCATTGGGGCTGGAAAATACGCGGCTGGGCGGGAAAATTGACGTAAGTCGAAACGAATGCAAATCATACGGTTTTGGCGAAAGCTGGGTTGAAGAAACCGAAACCGATATGTCGATTCCTCTGGGTGCGGGTGCAATTGTTTCAACCCCTTCCGATTTAGTGAAGTTCAGCGATGCACTGATGGGTGGTAAATTGCTTAAGCCTGAAAGTTTTAAGCTCATGTGCACGCTCGATCGCGGTTTTGGCTTTGGCCTGTTTTCCATTCCATTTTACGAGATGAATGCCTTTGGCCATACCGGCGGAATTGATGGATTTAGTTCTGTATTCTCCCTTTTTAAAGAGGCTGATGTATCGTTTGCCCTTTTTTCCAACGGAGCTCGAATCGACAACAACGAAGTAAGCATTGCGGTGTTGAGCGCCTTGTTTGAGAAGCCATTCTCTTTGCCCGAATTTAGCGATTATGCTCCACCAATAGCCGATTTGGAACCTTTGACAGGGCTCTATGCTTCTTCGCAAATGCCTTTGAAGATAACCGTGAGTCTTTCGGGCGCCACACTTTCGGCGCAGGCCACAGGGCAATCGGCATTTCCACTCGATCCGATTGCACCAAACCGTTTTCAGTTTTTACCAGGAGGCATCGAAATGATCTTCAATCCGGCAGAGCAGTCGATGATCTTAAACCAGGGCGGAGCTACCTTTCAATTCAAAAAAGAGCTAACAAAATGATGGATGTCATCCGCGCGGCAGCGCCTATACGCCGAGCCCTTAAAATAGCTGTTTTGATTTTTTGTATCGGACATTTTGGGGAACTCAATGCCCAGCCCGAAAAGGAAATTCGCGCGCTTCTTTCAGCGCAGCAAAAAGCCTGGAACGATGGCGACATTGAGGGTTTCATGGAGTATTATTGGAAGAGTGACAGCCTGCGGTTTATGACCAAAGAGAAGGTTACGAAAGGCTGGAATGCAACACTTAAACGGTACAAACAAGGCTATCCCGACAAAGCTTCGATGGGGCAACTCGACTTTGATATTCTCAGTGTTGAGATTTTAGGCGCGGAGCACGCTCTGGTGACCGGAAAATGGACGGTTGTAGCTTTCAATGAAAAACAAAGTGGTCATTTTAATTTATTGCTTCGAAAATTGAATGGAAAATGGCGGATTGTGCTGGATCATACCAGTTAATGCCTTGTTTTTACGCAATTTTCCGAGGAGGGAAAGTAGTCTTTCCCATTTAGCCGCAGTGCAAAACGCCAGCGGGTGAAGCGAATACCCCGCAAAACAGGGCGAATGCGAAAGCGAGCTCTGTTTGAGGAGTAGCAGCGAAACACGCGGTGCCCGGCGATGCATTTTAATTGTTATTCCAAGGCTTAGCGAGGCAGGCGCCCAAAATTCATTCAGAAAAAGCGCTGAGAATTTTTGGGGGTAAAAACACTTGCGACAATTTAAAATGTTACGGGTAAATTGAGCGTTTCAGTACCTCTTTTCACCTTCACAATGGTGCTTTCTCCTTTACTGAATTTCGACAAGGCCTTCATGTAACTTTGCACTTCGGTAACGCGATGTTCGCCGATAAATAAAATTAAGTCGCCATCCTGAATTCCGGCCTTTTTTGCCGGTTTGCCATCCAGTACAGCCTCTACTTTCATGCCTTCGCCTTCGCCGGCGTATGAAGGCATGATACCCAAAGTGACCTTAAACGACGGCGTATTGCCCATAGATGGATTTCGGGTTTTCAGAAACTCGAGCTTTCGGTCGCCAGGCAGTTTTGCAATCAGTGAGGCTATAATATTGAGGGTTACCTCGGTTCCACGGCTGTTGATTTTCTCCACATCGTCGCTGGGTTTGTGGTAATCGAGGTGAGTGCCGGTGAAAAAATGCAAAGCCGGAACTTGTTTGTTGTAAAACGAGGTGTGGTCGGATGGGCCAACGCCAGCCGAATCGAGTTGTAGCTCAAGGGCTTTTGACTGCATGCCACTTAAAATCGGCTTAAATTCAGGCGCAGTGCCCACACCAGAGATGGTTAGTACCGGTTTATCGGGCGAAAGTCGGCCAATCATATCCATGTTAATCATACAATTCAGGCTCGATACCGGAACCGGGCAATGTTCAACGAAATACACTGAGCCGAAAAGTCCGAGTTCTTCACCGGAAAAACACACAAACAGAAAGTTAAAGGCCTCCTTTTCCTTGTTGCCTGCATAAAAGTGAGCAAGCTCGATGACTCCGGCAATACCTGAGGCATTGTCGTCGGCGCCATTGTGAATTTTACCTTCCGGTTTCCCATCGAGGGAGTTGCCGTCTTCTCCTGTTCCGAGGTGATCGTAATGCCCACCAATAACTACGGTATATTTTGCCCCATTGTCGAGAAAGCCAATCACATTGTTGGCTTTCCCATTTCGGCCTTTCACGCCATGGCTGCTCACTTGAAAATCGAATTCCTGAAGCCAGGTGCCATTGCTTCCCATTGGCTTTAATCCGGCTTTTTGGAATTCATTTGCAATGTATCGTGCGGCTTTGGCTTCATAAATCGAGCCTGTAGCGCGACCCATCAGTGAGTCGTGAGCCAATACCTCAATGTGCTTCATGATGCGGCCAACACTGAGGAAATCCTGAGCAGATAATGAAGTGACAAAAAATGCCGCGAAAATTCCGGCAATGAGAAGTTGTTTACGCATAGTTAATCGTTCCAGTCGGCTATAAACACGTTGGTATCGCGTGTGCCGTTGTTGTTTCGGTTAGAGGAAAATACCAGTTTTTTCCCATCAAATGAAAACATGGGAAAAGCGTTGAAGTTCGATTCAGCAGTGATTTGTTCCAGTCCACTGCCATCGAGGTTTACCATGTACAGCTGAAAGGAGTAACCACGGGTGGAAGCATGGTTAGAAGAAAACATGATTTTTTGTCCCGAAGGATGGAAAAACGGCGCCCAGTTGGCTTTTCCCAGGCTGGTGATTTGCTTTAAGTCGGAGCCATCCACGTTGCAGGTATAGATTTCCATATTCGTTGGCGCCACGAGCCCTTCGCTCAGTAATTGCTTGTATTCTGCAATTTCCTCAGGCGTTTTAGGGCGGGAAGCGCGAAATACCAGCTTTTTACCATCGGGCGAGAAAAAGGCTCCGCCGTCGTACCCTAAACCGAAAGTGATTTGCTTTACCTCAGAGCCATCAATATTCATCGTGTACAACTCGAGGTCGCCGCTTCGGTCGGAGGTAAACACAATTTTATCGCCTTTGGGCGAAACGGTTGCTTCGGCATCGTAGCCGGGGTGGTTGGTGAGTTTCCTCACGGGCTTGCCCTGTAGGTCGCTTACATAAATATCGAAACTGTTGTAAATGGGCCACAGGTATTTACCGTCGGTGCGGGGTTTTGGTGGTGGCGGGCAGCTGTCGGCCGCTTCGAAGGTAGACGCGTATAGAATTTCTTTGTTTCCCGGCAAAAAATAAGCGCAGGTGGTTCTGCCTTTCCCATTACTGATGCGACTTAGAGTGGGTTTTGCAGATTTTTCATTCAGGTCGATCATGTAAATCTGATCGCAGGGAATGCCTTGCGAAGGATTGGTGATTTGCAGGCACAATTTGCTATTGTCGAAGCTGAAATAGGCTTCAGCATTGTCGCCTCCAAAGGTTAACTGTCTAATATTGCTGAGGTGTTTCTCTATGGGCTTTTCCTGAGCCTGTACTGATAAGGTAAACGGTAAAATAGCCGCAATGAGGCAGGTGTATTTCATGCGGCAAAACTACGAAGCTTTTGTTGCAACGGTGTCGTTCAGGCCAGTTTTCCATCAGCCATGGTGATGGTCCTGTCGGCCAGTCTGGCTAGTTCTTCGTTGTGCGTCACAATAACAAACGATTGACCTTCTTCTTCGCGCAACTGCAAAAACAGCGCATGCAGTTCACGGGCATTTTTGGAATCGAGATTTCCGCTGGGCTCGTCGGCCAGAATGAGCTTAGGCTTGTTCATCAGCGCACGCGCTACAGCTACCCGTTGCTGTTCACCTCCAGAGAGGGCGCTGGGGCGGTGGTGGAGTCGTTCGGAAAGGTGCAGTTTAACGAGCAGTGCCTCCGCTCTTTCGCGGTTTTGTTTGGATGGCATTCCGGCGATCATCGCCGGTATCATCACATTTTCGAGTGCGCTAAATTCGGGAAGCAGCTGGTGAAACTGAAATACGAAGCCGATATGCTGATTGCGGAAAGCCGAAAGGCGGCGGTCGCTCAAACGAGTGGGTTCTTCCTGAGCAAAGCGATACACCCCATGATCGGGTCTTTCGAGCGTACCCAATATTTGGAGGAGCGTAGTTTTTCCGGCTCCGGAGGGACCAACCACCGAAATAATTTCACGTTCGCCAATGGTTAGGTCGATGCCTTTGAGCACTTCAACCTGACCAAATGACTTTTTAATTCCTTGTATTTCAATCATCAGCTCTCGAGGAAAACCGCCAATTGTTGCAGACGATTCTTCCAAAAGGCTTTCAATTCAATTAAGGCATGCACACTGCCGATTTTGCTGTGTTGCAGGCTTATTTGGCATTTTGAGGGGCCTTTGGGAATAAAGGTAACCACTACAACCTGGTTGTTATTCCACGCAAATCTGAGGTTTTTTCCCGGATTATGGCGAACGATTTCATCAATTTCATTCAACCATTGCTTACGTAATGCCACATCTGTAAAGGCTGATTCTGCCAATTGAAGCGCTACATTTAGCGTAAGGGTTGAGGTGAAGTCTAAATCTTCTCCCGCAGGAAGCATATCCAAGTCGGCCTCGAGCTTGAGATAGGTTCGAATAATCAGGTTTTCTAATTCATCTTGGATTCGCCGGTAGGAGCGAATAAGCACGCGGATTTCTTCCGGTGATTTGTCGGAGGCTTCAGCCTGGTCAAGAAAGTGCTTCCATTCGTCCCAACTTTTGCCGGTAACGGTAGAAAACAAGGCATCATGCACCCCGACAAGCTTGGTAGATTCTTGTCGCATGGGGTTTTGGTGATTTGTGAGCCCCAAATATAGGGATCAAGCCCCAGGTGTTTTTGTAGGGGTGGAGTTAAAACTTATTCAGCATTCATTGTGGAAATCTTTCTATTGCCCTGATTGTTAATTCTTTGAAAGAAGTCTGTGGATTCCCTTCAAAACGTTGTAGACCAATTGCTTTTTGGCTACTTTTGGGCGCCAAATTCAGCACATCATGAACATTCACGAGTATCAGGGAAAAGAAATATTGAAGCGTTACGGTGTTAGCGTACAGGAAGGTATTCTGGCCGAAACTCCCGAACAGGCGGTTGAAGCTGCCAAAGAATTGCAAGCTCAAACCGGCACTGGCTGGTGGGTCGTTAAGGCTCAGGTACACGCCGGTGGACGCGGTAAAGGTGGCGGAATCAAATTGGCCAAATCGCTCGATGAAGTAAAAAGCCTTTCAGCCCAGATTTTAGGAATGACGCTGATCACTCCTCAAACCGGCGCCGAAGGTAAACTGGTGCGTAAAGTGCTCATCGCACAAGACGTTTATTACCCCGGTGCTGAAAAACCGGAAGAGTTTTACATGAGTGTGCTGCTCGATCGTCAGGTGGGGAAAAATGCCATTATTTACACTACCGAAGGTGGAATGGACATCGAAGAAGTTGCCCATCATCATCCCGAAAAAATCTTGAAAGAAGTGATTGATCCACTTACTGGATTAACCCCTTTCCAGGCCCGTAAAATTGCATACAACCTCGGCTTAAGTGGCGAAGCCAACAAGCAAATGGTGAAGTTCGTGAGCGCTCTTTACAAAGCGTATGTGGCGACCGACGCTTCCCAGTTTGAGATAAATCCGGTGCTGAAAACCTCCGACTCAAAAGTTATTGCCGTCGATGCTAAAGTGAATATCGACGATAACGGCTTGTACCGTCAGAAAGACATCGCTGCCATGCGTGATGTGCTCGAAGAAGACCCAACCGAAGTGGAAGCCGGCGAGTTTAATCTCAATTACGTAAAGCTTGATGGCAATATTGGATGTATGGTGAATGGCGCCGGTTTGGCGATGGCCACCATGGATATCATCCAGCTTGCCGGTGGCTTTCCGGCCAACTTCCTCGATGTTGGAGGTACGGCCGATGCAGCCCGCGTTGAGCAAGCGTTCAGAATTATCTTGAAGGACGATAACGTGAAAGCAATCCTCGTAAACATTTTTGGAGGAATTGTACGTTGCGACCGTGTAGCCCAAGGTATTGTTGATGCCTACAAATCGATTGGTGAAATACGCGTTCCTATCATTGTTCGTTTGCAAGGCACCAATGCAGCCGAAGCCAAAACCATTATCGACAATTCGGGATTAAAGGTAATGTCGGCCATCCTGCTTCAGGAGGCGGCCTCAAAAGTGCGCGAAGTGCTCAACTAATTCATAGAAACATTTGTTTATTAATCGAAACCCCTCTGTTGAGGGGTTTTTGTTTTTGCAGGAAACCCCAATCCTCACTACCTTGCACTCCAAACCATCACTTTACATGAATTCATTTTTTTCATTTCTTTTCTGCAGCTTGATTGGTGTTGTGGCTGCAGCGCAACAGATTGTTCCCGGAGAGTATATCGTTCAATTGCAGGCTTCTGCTAAGGCCGATCTTATGATTCAGGCATTTAACGAACAGAACCCGCAAACGCCAGTGCAGCTTAAACGAACCCTTTCAAAGCGGTTTGGAATTCTACTCTTGCAAGGGCCCGCCTCTTTTTCAGGATTACTCCCTGAACTGCGCAAATCGCCTTACGTAAAGCTCGCTCAACACAACCACACCGTTCAGTTACGGGCTACGACTCCCGATGATGTTTCATTCAACCAGCAATGGGGCTTGAAAAACACAGGTCAAAACGGCGGTGTGGCCGGTGCCGACATCGATGCAGAGTCGGCTTGGGACATTACCACCGGAGGCCTCACCGCACAAGGCGATACCATCGTGGTAGCGGTAATCGACGACGGATTCCAGCTGAATCACCCCGATTTGGCCGCCAATTTCTTTCGGAATTACAATGAGGTTCCGGGGAATAATATCGACGATGACAACAATGGGTATGTAGATGACATCAACGGCTGGAATGCTTACGACGACAATGGGACCATCACTCCCAGCCAGCATGGAACACACGTTTCAGGAATTATCGGTGCTGTTGGAAACAATGGAATCGGGGTTTCGGGTGTAAACTGGAATGTGAAGGTGATGGCCATCGAAGGAAGCTCCGGCGACGAGGCTACAGTGGTTGCTGCTTACGCCTATGCCGCCGAGATGCGTATTCAATACGACGAAAGCAATGGCCAACGTGGAGCATTTGTGGTAGCGACGAACTCTTCTTTCGGTGTCGATCAAGGAAACCCTGATGACTTTCCGATTTGGTGCGGCTTTTACGATACGTTGGGTGAGAACGGTATTTTGAGTGCCGGTGCTACGGCAAACGCCAATTTCAATATCGATCAAACCGGCGATATTCCTACAGCCTGTGCTTCTGAATTTCTCGTGGCTGTAACCAATTCAACCCGCAACGATACTAAAGCGAACGGCGCCGCTTTTGGCCTTAACAGCATTGACATTGCGGCTCCGGGCTCTTCTGTGTATGCAACTGTGCCCACCAGCACCTATGCCAATTTAACCGGTACATCGATGGCTACTCCGCACGTTGCAGGGGTTATCGGCTTAATGTATGCCGCAGCCTGCGACCTACTCATTGCCGACTACAAAGCCAACCCTGCAGGTCTGGCCTTAACCATGCGGCAGTATCTGCTCGATGGCGCTGACGTTGTACCTTCGTTTGCTACTCAGGTCAATGGAAGTCGTCGTTTGAATGCCTTTGGTGCCCTCACTCAGGTGCAATCGTATATCTGCAATACTGAGGCGCCACCGAATGCCAATTTCAACGCCGCTGGCAGAAACGGTTGTCCGGGAATAACGGTGAATTTTAACAACATCTCTTCATCCAACGCTACCAGCTTTCAATGGGAGTTTCCCGGTGGTTCGCCGGCCAGCTCTACCGAGGAAGAGCCGGTTGTTACCTACAACGATTTCGGGCAGTTCCCGGTAACCCTCATCGCTACAAACGAATTCGGTTCGGATACCACCGTGTTGAGCAACTATGTAAATGTGAATAATTCCGGAATTCGACGCATTTTCAACGAAACGTTTGAAGGTGGGCTCGGCAGCTGGACGGTAGAAAATCCAGATGGAGAAAATACATGGCAGGTATTCACAACAGCAGGGAACGGTCCGGGAACACAATCTGCTGGAATCAACATCTTTAACAACCAAAGCAATGCAGGGCAGCGCGACTTCCTCATTTCGCCTTCCATTTCATTGGCCGAAACCTCTAACAATGTTCTCTATTTCACCCACGCCCATCGCCGAAGAGTAAGTACGGTGCGCGACTCCTTTTACATTCAAGTATCAACCGACGATGGTCAAAGTTGGAATACCATCCTGGCCCGCGCAGAAAACGGTCAAGGTACCTTTGCTACCGGAGCTTTGTCAGCGAGCAATTTTGTTCCTCAAACCAGCGATGATTGGTGTTTGTCTGGAACCGTTGGAACCAGTTGTTTGAATATAGATATTAGCGCTTATGATGGCTTTTCAAGCGTGAAATTTCGTTTCCAGGCCGTAAACAGTGGAGGCAACAACATCTATTTGGATGATATACGCATCGAAGGTAATTGTACCGTTCCGATCATTGTTCAGCCTACTGCTGCCTTCTCGGTTCCTACAACTCAAGCTTGTGTGGGTCAGCCAATCATATTTAACAATACCTCAGAAAACGCCAGCCAGTTTAATTGGACCTTCGATGGCGGTAGTCCCGGAAGTTCCAGTGCGAATTCGCCAACCGTGGTTTACAACAGTCCGGGAGTTTACGGCGTAAGCCTCGTTGCCTTCAACAGTCAATTTGCCGATACGCTTAGTGAAAGCTCTTATATTACAATAGTAGCCGGTCCTGTGGCACCAACTATTGCCGTGAATGGCGCCGAGTTAAGCATACCATCGGGCGAAAATGTGCAGTGGTTCTTTAATGGAACCCTCATTCCCGGAGCCAACGACCTCACTTACACAGCCACCCAAAACGGAGAGTATTCAGTTACAGTAACAAATACCGAAGGCTGTTCTGCTACTTCTGCAGGCGCTGATGTAGTTGGTTTGGGCTTGAACAATGCCCAAACAGTCAAAATGGGTGTTTCCCCAAATCCGGTTCACGACATGCTTTTTGTGCAGTGGGAAGGGCAATCACAAGCGCGTTTTGTGTTGCGCGACATGACCGGTCGTTTACTCCGAGATGTAGTGCTGAACCAACCCGGCACTTTATCGATGTCGGCTTATCCGCAAGGCTTATACGTCGTAGAAATGCACGTTGCTGATACCGTAAAATCATTCCGAATCGTACACCAGTAGTTTTGAAAAAGATCTTAGTGGCCAACAGGGGCGAGATTGCCCTACGCGTGATGCGCTCAGCGCGGGAAATGGGTATTTCAACGGTAGCCGTTTACTCCGAGGTCGATAGAAAGTCGCCCCATGTGCGCTATGCCGATGAGGCCGTATGCATAGGACCTCCAGC
Organism: Bacteroidota bacterium; assembly: GCA_027483445.1. Classification (GTDB taxonomy): domain Bacteria; phylum Bacteroidota; class Bacteroidia; order M30B66; family M30B66; genus CAMCXT01. The sequence goes on from JAIXUS010000001.1 coordinate 77,023, forward strand.
CTCGTCGCAGTCGTATCTGCGGGGCGATAAAATCATCGAGGTGTGTAAACGCCTGGGCGTGGATGGCATTCATCCTGGATATGGCTTTCTGTCGGAAAATGCCGATTTCGCCCGTATGGTGAAGGCCGCAGGGATTACTTTTATTGGTCCTTCGGCCGAAGCCATGGAAATGATGGGCTCAAAGCTCGCCGCGAAAGCTACTGCTAAAGCCCACAATATACCGCTGGTTCCGGGTACAGCAGAAGCGGTTACCGATACCGCCGTAGCGGCCCAAATAGCTTCTGAAATTGGTTTCCCAGTGCTTATCAAGGCTTCTGCCGGTGGCGGAGGAAAAGGCATGCGCATCGTGGAGCGTGCCGATGAATTTGAAGAACAACTGAACCTGGCCGTTTCCGAAGCGACATCCGCCTTTGGCGATGGTTCCGTATTTATAGAGCGTTATGTTGGCTCACCTCGCCACATCGAAATACAGGTGATGGCTGATAACCACGGAAATTGTGTCTATCTCTTTGAGCGAGAATGCTCCGTCCAACGCCGCCACCAAAAGGTAGTTGAGGAAGCCCCTTCGGCAGTTCTCACCCCTGAATTGCGCCGCGAAATGGGCGAGTGTGCCGTGAGAATTGCCAAAGCATGCAACTACAGTGGAGCCGGAACAGTGGAGTTCCTCCTCGACGAAAACCTCCGGTTCTACTTTCTCGAAATGAATACCCGGCTGCAGGTGGAACATCCTGTAACCGAAATGATTACAGGCGTCGATCTGGTGAAGGAGCAAATCCGCGTAGCCCGTGGAGAAAAACTTTCTATTCGTCAGCAAGACCTAAGCATTAACGGGCACGCCATAGAAATTCGGGTCTATGCCGAAGATCCTGCAAACGGCTTTCTTCCCGATATCGGACGCCTCAATGTTTACCGCCTTCCGGAAGGCAATGGTGTGCGCGTTGACGGAGGCTTTGAAGAGGGCATGGATGTGCCTATTTACTACGACCCCATGCTGAGCAAGCTGATTGTACATGCAGAAAGCCGTGAAGAGGCCATTCGAGGCATGATTAGGGCTATCGACGACTACCGAATTTCAGGAGTGCAAACTACATTAGGGTTTTGCCGATTTGTAATGCAGCACCAGGCCTTTACTTCCGGCAACTTCGATACACATTTTGTGAAACATTACTTCAAGCCAGAATACCTCAAACCCACGTTGAACGACCAGGAAGAGGTGATTGGGGCTTTGATGGCGGCATTTCTTCGGTCTACTTCTACCCAAAAGACTCAAAGTCCACAAGAAAATCTATCGACCGTTTCGCGCTGGAAAGAGCGGCGGAAGGCTTATCGTTAACGGCCATGCGCATTGACAAGTACCTTTGGGCGGTGCGCCTTTACAAAACCCGCACAATAGCAGCCGATGCGATAAAAGGTGGAAAGGTGAAGCTAGGCGGAGAAAATGTTAAGCCGGCCCGGGAGCTGAAAGTAGGCGAGGAGCTGGAAGTGCAAATTGGTGAGCTGAGTAAAACGGTTAAGGTTATTGGCTTCCCGGCAAATCGTGTTTCGGCCAAGGAGGTGCCCAACTACCTTGAAGATTTAACACCCGAAGAGGAATATCGCAGTATCGCCTTACTGAAGAACACCCGCTTTGTATGGCGTCCACGCGGTTCCGGGCGCCCAACCAAAAAAGAACGCCGCGATATTGAAGAGTGGTTTGGCGATGCTGAACCAAATCCAACCGAACCTAAACCGCTATGAATATTCTTATCGCCGGGGGCGGAAATATGGGCCTCACCTACGCGAGGGCATTCCTCCGTTCCCATGTAACCGATTTACAACACCTGATGCTTTTGGAGCATCTTCCCGAGAAGGCTGAAGTCCTTTCGGTGGAGTTTCCCGGTTGTGTTTTCCTCGACTCGCGCGATTGTGCCTCCAGAGCCGATGTTATTATTCTTGCGGTAAAACCGCAGGATGCTCCTTCGTTGTTTCAACAATTGAGGTTGGGTATAGAGCCCGGACAAGTTTTTCTGAGCATCATGGCCGGAATGGGCATTCGTAAAATTGCCGAGGGCTTAGGCGTCACTAAGGTCATCAGGGCTATGCCCAATTTACCAGCCCAAATAGGGCAGGGCATGACCGTTTTTACCGCGGCTGATGAGGTTTCCAGGCTCGAGTTGGCTATGGTACAAAACCTATTGGCCACCACCGGGAAAGCCGTTTATGTGACGCACGAAGGCTTGATCGATGCAGCCACGGCCATTTCGGGCTCGGGTCCGGCGTATGTGTACACTTTCATGGAGGCAATGATGCAATCGGCACGTGAAATGGGCTTTTCTGATGCCGAAGCCGAACTGTTGGTGGTTCAGACTTTTACAGGAGCTGTTGATCTTTACAACAAGTCGCAGTACAGCTGCAGCGAATGGATTTCGCGGGTTGCTTCCAAAGGGGGCACGACCGAAGCGGCGCTTGAGGCTTTCCGCCGCGATGGCCTGCATACCGATATTCTCAACGGTACCCGTGCAGCCCTGCAGCGGGCCCGGGAATTGGGCTCTTAAGTAGGGCTTACTGAAAAACGCTCAATAGTTTTATTGAGAATACTTTAGCCTCTGTTTGGATGAGACTTAGTGCAAGGGTTTCTGGTTGGGATTTCGAAAATCTATGCACTTCTGAATTCATAAACCTCATTTTTCGCTAGCTATCAATGCAGCTTCTGCTTCGTTGCCTGCGGCTCACAGTATTCAATGTACAGCTTTGCCTAATCGCCTCGCATTTGCCGCATTTCTCGCTTTTTTTGCAGACCCCAATCGGTTTAGAAGTACTTTATCGGTACCAGTCTGCCCTTGCTAACTATGTAGCGAACAGAGCTAAAATCTAGGGTTTCCCCTTCGTTGAGCATCATTCCAAAGTCGAGTTCGTCTTCAATGGTGTGAATGCTTCCGCCGGTGCGCCGGGCGATTTCCATGTAATGGGGGTGAAACCGGCTGTTCGGGCTACAAATAATCACTTTTACGGGCCGTTTGATTTTATCGAGCAGCACCATATCACGAACCGGCACCATTCCATCAGAAATCAGTACAAGGTCTTTAGAATCGGGGTATTTCTCCAGTCCTTCAAGCAAGGCCTCGATATTGTTTTCCTTTAAATCGCCTCCATTTCCCAACTTCACGCAGCGCATGAGCGATTGGACTGCAGCATCCGGATTATTACCCGGTGAAAGTAAAATGCCACCTGTTTTGCCGGGTACTTTTTCGCTATCGGGCTTTGAGTTGCCATCATTGAAAAAACTAAACGCCGAAATATCTCGCTTTGGTCCGTAAAGTTTGAGCCAAAAAATGAGGCTGGAGTAGTAGGGCGACATTGAGCCGGTAACGTCGCAGGCAACCAACATTTTGTTCCATTCCGGATGCCTGTTCAGAATAGTTTCCACTGTAGAATCGCGGTAGTTCCAAATCGGATGCTTGGTATCAATAACTGTTTTATGGACAATTCGATCGCGAACCACCGTATCGCACTGTTCAATTCTTTCACGTTTACGCCCCCAAATCGACGCCTTCGAATACCGAATGCCTTGTGCACGTTTCGATTTAGAAATCGGCAGATAATAACCGCTCCATTTTTTTCGGCATTTAATGCGGAGATCCAAGCCAACAACAGTGTCTTTGGTAATAGTGGCTTTCGACATTGTGACCAAGGCCTTTTTCTCATCTGAAGGTTTGAGCTCAACGCGTTTCTTTTCTTTGAGCACAACGGCAAAACCGTGGAAATAGGTTTTCGCCGTTTCATCATCTTTGGCCCCCGTTTGCGCCCGGAAATTCCATTTCACACTTTGCGATGCCAGTAATTTCGGGTAATGTCGACCAAACTCCTGTAATCGTTTGCGGTTAAGTTCGGGCTGGCTAAAGCTTTCGGCTTCGTGGTAGCTGGTGTAATACAAGGTAACCGATTCTACCCGCTCCGGATTGTCGGGAATAAGACCAATGGCATGGGCCTGAAATCGAGCCTGATTGAAGTCCATTGGTAAACAAATGGATGGGAATTCGCACAGCGAGACCTCTGCTTTTCCGATATTTCGAGACGGAAGGGCCATTAAACGCGCGATAGCCTCCTCCTGTTGAGCGCCTACTTGGAAAGGAATAAGTATGATTAGGGTGAAAATCAGCCAGCGGTCCATGATTGAATAACGACCCTCCTTCATCGAATTATTGTCTTTGCCGGAGAAAAAACTTATGCGTCAACCTTGGCCAATTTAGGTTTAAATTACACAGGACTTCCTTAAATAGCCAGAAATGCGGCCGAAACGAGCGGCAGGAACGAAGCCGATGCGACGTTTTTGGCTAAGCAAAAAGTTGAGCTTCATGATTTCAGGAGTGCATAAATGGCTGAACCCTCAATTAAAAAAAACTTGCATTAAGCATCATCCAAGCAGGGGCTAAAGTGTTATGAATAAAACTATTGAGTGTTTTTAAGTAAGCCCTCATTAAGCATGCAAAACCATAATTTGGATATACAAGAGCTGGGCATGATTGGCATTACCAACTTAGTAGAATTGAATTATTGAATACTTCATTGTTGAATTGACAGATTTAGGGGATTTATGTTGAAAAAACAATAACATTATAGCGATTTCGTTGTAGGGCTTAAATTTATTTATCTTAATTTTGACATAAATTGTAATGTGATGGCTGATACTTCTTTGCACGAAGCCTTTGACGAACACGGAAAGCATGCCAGTCCGGTGTTACCTGAAAGTGTAATTAACTACATGATTGATATCGACGGAACCATTTGCGACGATGTTCCTAATGAAGAACCGGAACGCATGGTCACCGCCGAACCTTACCCCGACGCGCTTGAAACGCTCAACCGTTGGTATGATCAAGGACATATAATCACTTTTTTTACCTCGCGTACCGAAGATCTACGCGCAATTACCGAAGAATGGCTCAACCGTCACGGTTTTAAATACCATGGTATTTTGATGGGCAAACCCCGCGGTGGGAACTACCATTGGATCGACAACCACATCGTCCGGGGAACTCGCTTCAAAGGGAAATTCACCGAAATGGAATCGGTAATGAAAGAGATTTTGGTGTTCAAAGATTAACTTCTTGCCCTGCCGTTAACCGGTAAAATAATCTGCGCTAACTGATGAATGTTCGCCTTTATACGGCTGCATTACGGTAATTGGCCTACTGAGCAGGTTTTCCGCCCCAGTTTTATAAAAACACAAAAGCCTGATATCGAACTTCTTCACGAAATTCAATACCAGGCTTTTTGTTGCCAATTTTAGGCTTGCGCCGTGTTGGTTTTACTCCAGAAACGCCTGCGTCGGTTATTGCGCGCGTTCTTTGGCTTTTCGGCCGTTGGCATTGGGTTCATTTGCTTACGGTTTTGCTGGTTAACCGGTTTGCTTTCAAAAACAGCTACGGCAACTGGCTCAGAAACGAGGTTTGGCGGGGTCTCCAAAATGGCGACCTCCTTGCGAATCAGTTTTTGAATGTCTTTCAAATAGGGCTTTTCATCGTCCATGCAAAACGAAAATGCGGTGCCTTCATTACCGGCCCGACCAGTTCGGCCAATTCGATGTACGTAGGTTTCCGGCACATTGGGCAGCTCATAATTCAAAACAAAGGCCAGCTGGTCAATGTCGATGCCTCTTGCAGCAATATCAGTGGCTACCAAAACGCGGGTTTTCCCTGTTTTGAAGTTGTTCAGCGCGCGCTGACGGGCGTTCTGGGCCTTGTCGCCGTGGATGGCTTCAGCCGTATGTCCCATCTTCACCATATCGCGAGCAACCCGATCGGCTCCATGCTTGGTGCGGGTAAACACCAACACCGGCTCTTTACCCATTTTCTGACGCAGCATCCAGTCTAAAAGCTTACGTTTATCGGGCTTGGAGACGAAATACACAAACTGTTGTACCTTCTCGGCAGTCGACGAAACAGGTGTTACTTCCACCTTCAAAGGATTGCGCAAAATCTGGTCGGCCAGCTTTTGAATTTCTTCTGGCATTGTAGCGCTGAAAAACAAGTTCTGGCGACGCTCCGGAAGCAGTTTAACCACCTTGCGTACATCGTGAATAAAGCCCATATCGAGCATGCGGTCGGCCTCATCAAGCACGAAATATTCCAGTTGATTGAGGCGGATAAAATTTTGCTGAATCAAGTCGTGAAGTCGGCCCGGCGTGGCTACAAGAATGTCAACACCGCGTTTAAGCGCCTGAACTTGAGGGTTTTGAGGAACGCCTCCAAAAATCACGGTGTGCCGAAGCGTAAGGTGACGCCCATAAGCGGCCAAACTTTCTCCAATTTGGATGGCCAACTCACGGGTTGGGGTTAAAATGAGGCAGCGAATGGCTTGCTGTGACTGCTTTCCGGCCGAGGCTTGCATCAGCTGCAACATGGGAATTGAAAAAGCAGCCGTTTTACCGGTGCCTGTTTGTGCGCAAGCTAGTAAGTCATTGCGGTTCAGTACAATAGGAATAGCAGCCTCTTGTACCGGGGTTGGGTTGGTGTACCCTTCTTCCTGAAGTGCGCGCAATATCGGCTCAATCAGGTTGAGATCGTTAAATGTCATAAATTGAATGCGTGAACGGAAACCGGCGCCGCACTGAATCAGCGGCAGGAACGCGAATACGCGGAATTGCCCGAAGGCGTTATATTCTGCCTCAGCGCCCATTCGGGGTCAAGGCCTCAGTGAGAACGCGGCAAAGGTAGGCCCTTTCGGAATACAAATTACAGTTTTCAGGTTTAGCCTTGTTTTGGGGGTGCCTCTTTGGATTTTAGGGCCTTTTTATCAGCAGATTTAGCGTGGTCGCTTGTCTTTTTGGCTACAGACGAAGCGCCCTTTTTTGGAGCTGAATCTGCGGCTTTTTCTGCCTTTGGCTTTTGCGCCTTCTGTGCGCCTTTTGGGGTAGAAACAGGCTTTAAAACCACAACACTGAGTGGAGGCAAGGTGAGGGCCATCGAAAATGACCTTCCGTTACGTGGAATCTCCTCGGCAGTATATTCCAAGCGATCGGAGTACCCGCTGCCGTAGTATTCTTTACGGTCGGTGTCGAAAATTACGCGGTATTCTCCGCCCTGCGGGATGCCCAAACGATAATTCTCATGCGGCACAGGTGTGAGGTTACAAACGACCAATACATAGTCGTTCTCGTCGGCAGCCTTTCTCAAAAAGGAAACTACACAATTTCGATGGTCATTCAAGTCGACCCACTCAAAGCCCTGTGCGCTAAAGTCCATTTCATACAAGGCCTTTTCTGATTTGTAGAGCTTATTTAAGTCGCGAATCAACTGTTGAATGCCCTTGTGTGGCTCAAACTCTGTCAAATGCCAGTCGAGTGAGCTTTTGTAGTTCCATTCGACATACTGTCCGATTTCTCCTCCCATGAACAATAATTTCGAGCCCGGGTGGGTAAACATATAGCCAAAAAGCGCGCGGAGATTGGCAAAGCGCTGCCATTCATCGCCCGGCATACGTTGTAAAAGCGAACCTTTTCCATGCACTACTTCATCGTGCGAAAGTGGCAACATGAAGTTTTCGGTGAAGGCATAATACAGCGAAAATGTAATGTCGTTCTGGTGATATTCTCTGAAAATAGGGTCGGTTTTGAAATACTTCAAGGTATCGTGCATCCAGCCCATCATCCACTTCATACCATACCCTAAACCACCGAGATATACCGGACGGGAAACCATAGGCCAAGAGGTGGATTCTTCTGCAATCATTTGTATTTCAGGGAAATTGGTATACATTGCCTCGTTGAGTTCCCGCATAAACGAAATGGCTTCCAGGTTTTCGTTACCCCCGTAAACATTGGGTTCCCACTCTCCGGCTTGCCGGGAATAATCGAGGTAAAGCATTGAGGCTACAGCATCAACCCTTAAGCCATCTACATGATAGCGATCGGCCCAGAACAAGGCTGAGCTAATCAAAAACGAACGCACTTCATAACGACCGTAGTTGAAAATGAGGCTTTTCCAATCGGGGTGATACCCTTTGCGGGGGTCTTCGTGTTCAAACAGACGTGTACCGTCGAATTGAGCCAAGGCGTAGTTGTCTTCCGGAAAGTGCGAGGGTACCCAATCCATGATTACTCCGATGCCTTCTTTGTGGAATGCATCAATCAGATACATCAGGTCTTGTGGATCTCCGAAGCGCGAAGTGGGGGCGAAGTACCCGGTTGTTTGATAGCCCCAGCTTCCGGCATACGGGTGTTCGGTAAGTGGTAAAAATTCAACGTGGGTAAAGCCCATCTCTTTGACGTATGGAACCAATTGCTCGGCCATGTCGCGGTATGAAATGTAGTCGGCTTCACCGGCGCCCGATTTTTTCCAGGAGCCGGCATGCACTTCATACACCGACCAAGGTTGTTGTAAGGAGCCACGCTTTGCTTTTTTCTGCCAGGCATTGTCATTCCATTCGTACGATAAATCCCAAACGATTGAAGCCCTTTTTGGAGGCAATTCATTGAAAAAAGCAAAGGGGTCAAACTTTTCCAAAACCCAACCGGTTTGGGCATTGCGAATCATGTATTTATACAAGCTCCCATGACCTACGCTAGGTATGAAAAGCTCCCAAATCCCGCTGCCATCGAGACGGGGCTCCATGGGCGATTCTTCGGGACTCCACCCGTTGAAGTCGCCCACAACTGAAACCTGAGCCGCATTGGGTGCCCAAACGGCGAAGAGCGTACCCTTCACACCATCGTTTTCAACGAGATGAGCTCCCAGTTTTTCGTAGAGTTTAAAGTGTTTTCCTTGTTTAAATAGGTAAATGTCGAAATCGCTCAGTAAACTGAAATGGGTTGGTTTCGGGGCAGACTTATTTGTTTTTGTGCTTGTATTTTTCTTGTTGGAGCTCATGCAATTGATTTTTCAGGCGTCGAGGTAATGACGCACAAATTTAACGAGGCTTTGAAGGGGTATGATCGTCCAGTCGGGACGGTTATTGATTTCATACCCCAATTCATAAATGGCTTTTTTGAAGGAGTAAATCTGAAGTAAGTCATTTACTTTTTCATCAGCCGGAATAAACTGGCCTTCCCGGGCCTTATCGAGGTAAGCGCCGAGGTAGTAGCGACTCACATAGTGGTACCACACGTCGGCTACTGGCATCAGCTTTTCGCACAACACTTCATCATGCCCGAAATTTCGGAAAATCACCGAATAGGCAGCGTAGCGGAAGGAACGCATCATTCCGGCCACATCTTTCAATGCCGGGTATTTGTCGCGACGCTCCGCGTGTGGCTTGTCTGGCTCTCCTTCAAAATCGAGGATGTAAAAGTCATCACCACTCACCAAAACTTGTCCAAGGTGGTAATCACCATGAATACGAATACGGCTACCATGCAGTGGTCTTTCCAGCACCTTGCTAAAAAAGTGCTTTACTCGTTCTTTTCCGGCCAGCATAGCTTCGGCATCGTCGTGTAACTTACCCTGAATGCGATGCAGATTTGAGCGAAGCATTTCAAACCGAGTGTCTACCAGGTAGTTGAGGTTCCCCAGTAATTGTTGCTTAAATTGGTCGTTGAGCGGTTCTGGCTGAAATGCCGGATTGTTACTTTCAAGGGCCAGCGCCAGATGAAGCTCAGCGGTACGTTGGCCCAATAACACTGCTTTTTGATACACTTCCTCTCCCATCAGCGATTTCAGCTCAGTGGATGTCTGGTCGAGGTTTAGCGACAATGTGTGAGGTTTGATGGGCAAAGGGCGGCTGTGAAAACCCGCTTCTACCGCTTTGGCCAAAAAGGCCGCAACCGAACCTGTAAAGTAATTCCAGGCATCGCCTTGGTTAGGCACCAGTTCCTGAAGCATCATCACCAGCATTGGCGGTTTCTCAGGATGCACCACATGAACGCTGCCGGCATATCTGGGCAGTTGCGTAAACTGATTTTGAACGGTCAGGTAGGAGACAATCTCGTAATCCGGATTGATCATGTATTCCACCTTGCGAAAAAGCTTTAAAAAGAAGGTGTTGCCATAAATCATAGAGCTATTGCTTTGGTCAGCTTCGAGCACTCTCGATTCAGGAATGCCGTTTGACGCCTCAAGCAAGGCTCCGGGGCTCCATTGCATTGGGTAATGATTTCCGGTTAAGCTAATCGACTTTTTCATCAGCAATGGTAAGGTCGACCGAAAACTCTCATCGTAAATGGCATCAATCAGATATCCACTTTTAATGGGGTTCGACAGGCGACAAACCACGGCATGTGAAGGTGCATTCAATCGGCTTTCTGGAGTGAAGGCCAGCGGTAGAGTGTAAATTTCGGTAGGGCCATCAGGATACCTCACCTTCAGCAACAGAAAATGAACATAGTCGCTGCGTGTTTCAAGTGGTATGTTTTGATAAATCTTCACGGCCAATACCGCGCGCGATTTTCCACCAAACCAGCGACACTTGCGCAAATAGGCCGGAAGAATTTGGTTTTCCAGTTGATGAATGTGCTTACCACCCCTGAACAGATCGCTCCATTCAGACTCAATGCCGGGTAAGAAACTGTCTTTGCTGCGAGGCTCGCTCATAAGCATTAAAATTAGCGGTGAATGCGAATATTGAAGATATGACAGGGCAAGAGTCGAGGGTCAAGTTCAACGTAGTTCCAGCTTCGGTTCCAATGGTAACGGCTGTCGTCCATAAGGTCGTTTAGTTCCATTACCTCCCCTTCGGCGATTCCCATCGCGTCGAGTGGTGTTTTTATCCACGCACTCTGTTTGTGGTATGGGTCGAGATTAACAACCACCAAAACAGCATTGCTGCGGTCTTCGGTTTGTTTGAAATAGGCCATCACCATGGGGTTGTCGGTTTCGCAGAACTGAAGGTTGAAGGTAGTATAAAACGCGGGGTTTTGCCTTCTGATATGGTTGATTTTTCCAATCAAATGGTGGAACGGTGAATTTAGCGACCAGTCCCAGTGCCTCACTTCATACTTCTCCGAATCGAGGTATTCTTCTTTCCCGGGTACAGGGCTGTTTACCAGATATTCGTAAACCGGGCCATACATGCCGTAATTCGAACTGAGTGTGGCTGCCAGCACATAGCGGATGGCATTGTTCGAAAACCCTGTATTTTGAAGGTATTCAGGCAAGATATCGGGCGTGTTGGGCCAGAAGTTTGCCCTGAAATAATTGCGCAGCTCGGTTTGCGTCAACTGCTCCAGGTACTCGCTAAGCTCGGCCTTGTTTTTTCTCCACGTAAAGTAGCTGTACGACTGGTGGAAGCCGATTTTTGCCAGTCGGGCCATGATTTTTGGACGGGTGAAAGCTTCGCTGAGGAACAGTACTTCGGGGTGGTCGCGGTGCATTTCGGCCATCACCCATTCCCAAAAGGCAAATGGTTTAGTGTGTGGATTATCTACACGGAACACCTTTACACCCTTGTCGATCCAATATTCGATAACACCTTTGAGGGCATCCCAAAGGTTTTTCCAATCGTCGCATTCAAAAAAAATGGGAAGTACGTCCTGGTATTTTTTAGGCGGATTTTCAGCGTATTGTACCGTGCCATCAGGTCTCCACTTGAACCAATCCGGATGTTCTTTTACCCAAGGGTGGTCGGGAGAGCACTGATAGGCCAAATCCATGGCTATTTCAATGCCTCGTGTGCGGGCATGGGCCACCAGTGATACAAATTCGACCTCCGTTCCAAGGTCTGAAAGCACACCTGTATGTCCGCCTTCCGTGGCGCCAATGGCCCAAGGAGAACCCGGTTCGCCCGGCTGGGCTGTTGTGGAATTGTTTTTCCCTTTGCGGTGAGCGCGCCCAATGGGATGAATAGGAGGGAAGTACAAAGTGTCGAAGCCCAACTCCGCCAAACGGTCAACAATTCGGTAGCAATCGTTAAATGTTCCCGGTCTTGAAGGATCGGGCGAGGAGGAGCGGGGGAAGAACTCATACCAGGCGCTAAAGGAGGCCTTAAGCCGGTCTACCTGAACTCCATAGCTTTCTGATATGCTCGAAAATTTCCGAATGGGTGAATCTTCAATCAGGTTGCGCATCCGTTCGCCGCAACACAACTCAACAGCTTCCTGATAGTGGCATTGGCGAATCTGTGCGGCCAGTTCCTTTGCCAGCCGCTGCTCGTTGCCTTTGGCTGCTTTCGCAATTTCGTCGAGAAAGCCAAGGCCTATTTGTATTTCCACATCCAAATGATCGCCGGCCTTTTTCTTTTTCAAAAAGCCTTCATACCAGGTAAGGGCGTGATCAATCCAAGCCATCACTCCATACTCATAATCCTGCTCCTCATCGATGCGGAATTGCCCTCCAAACTGGTCGTTTTCAATCAATCGGAATGGATTTTCATTCCATTTTTTCTCCCCTTTCTTTCGGTAAAGTAGTCGCGCCGAAATCACATCATGACCATCACCGAAAACATCGGCATTTACGCTAACCAATTCTCCGGCTATGCGTTTGATCGGAAATTGACCGCCATCAATCTGTGGGCGAACGTTCTCAATGACTACTCTGGCGCGGGAATCCTGCTTCTTCATGTGATTTAATCTAGTGGTCTATACTCAGCGCAATATAAATAGTCATTTCGACACTTAGATACGGCCTTGCAAAATCTACTCAACAGTATACCGTAAATTATTCTCGGGGAAATGTAACTTTGCCCTTCATGAAACTGGAAAAAGCCAACACCCCGGTTGGAATTGTGCTGCTCATCGACCTGGCATTGATCCTGCTCTCGTTGTGGGTTTCCTATTTGTTACGCTTTAATTTCCAGATTCCTTATGTGGAGTACGTCACCTTTACACGGGTATTTGGATCTGTTTTTACGGTTTCGCTGATTTCGTTTCTTGTATTTCAAACTTACCGAAGTGCAATCCGACAAACACACATTGGCGATGTACAGCGTGTTTTCCTTTCCATTGCTACAGCAACGGCCGTTTTGGCTATTTCAAACCCCTTGTTGTACATATTAAAAGGCGTTTATGTAATTCCCTTTTCAATCCTCATTATCAATGGTGTTTTAGCCACATTTTTACTGGTTGTGATGCGCATTTTGGTACGCCTGGTTTTTAGTGATTGGGAAGCCCTGAGTAAGTCGAAAACACCCGTGATTATTTATGGAGCCGGACAAACCGGAATCACGGCCAAGGTGGCTATTGAGCGCGATGCCGGTGTGAAATATCGGGTGGTTAGTTTTGTGGATGGAAATTCATCACGGCAAGGCAAAAAAATTCATGGAATTACCGTTAAGCAACCATCCGAATTGGAAGAACTTATCGATGGTTTTCAGGTGCGCCTGCTGATTCTCGCCGATTCCGACCTCAGTCCGGCCGAAAAACAACCGCTCATTGATCTGTGCCTGGCCAAAAACACCAAGGTTTTTTCGGTGCCACCCATTAAAAGCTGGATCAATGGGGAGCTGAGCTTTAAGCAAATTAAAAAGATAAACGTCCGCGATCTGTTGGAAAGGGCGCCAATCGAGATTCATTCGCTTGAAATAGCCGAAACCCTTGCGGGGAAGACCATTTTGGTAACCGGTGCTGCAGGTTCTATAGGCAGCGAATTGGTTAAACAAATTGCTCAGTTTAAGCCAAAACGATTGGTGTTGGTTGATCAGGCGGAAAGTCCATTGTTTGAGCTCGATCGGGAATTAAAGGATGAACTCGATATTCATCTGCACGAAGTAGTCATTGGCGACATTCGCAATGAAGCCCGAATGCAAAATGTATTTCAGCATTTTAAGCCACAGGTTTTGTTTCACGCCGCAGCCTACAAGCATGTTCCGTTGATGGAGGAAAATCCTTCGGAAGCTCTGTTGACAAACGTAAAGGGAACTAAAGTTCTTGCTGATTTATCGGTGCAACATGGTGTTGAGCGATTTATTTTCATTTCAACCGACAAAGCCGTTAATCCGACCAATGTGATGGGTGCCTCTAAGCGGGTGGCCGAACGCTATGTTCAATCGCTGGGGAAGCACCAAAATCGGACACTGTTTATTACCACCCGATTTGGTAACGTGCTGGGCAGTCACGGCTCTGCAATTCCGCTTTTCATCAAGCAAATCGAACGTGGCGGGCCTGTTACAGTAACTCACCCGGAAATTACCCGCTTTTTTATGACCATTCCGGAAGCCTGCCAGCTGGTTTTGGAAGCGGCAACTTTTGGCAATACAGGTGAAATTGTGTTGTTCGACATGGGAAAATCGGTGAAAATTGTGGATCTCGTAAAAAAGATGATTAAGCTTTACGGACTTACACTCGACAAAGACATTCAAATAGAATTTACCGGACTTCGGCCCGGAGAAAAATTGTACGAAGAGCTGCTGCTTCCCGCGGAAATTCAGAAAACAACTTATAATTCACGGATTATGATTGCCGAGGTAGAAGCCTCGCCATTTGAATTTGTGGGGAAAGAAATTCAGGAATTAATTGCGGCTTTTGACCGGCAAGATAATATCGATATTGTGAGCCGGATGAAATCTTTGGTGCCGGAATACAAAAGCAACAACAGCATTTTTGAACAACTCGACGAACCTACCCGATGAATACACACAAAACAAAAATACAGCTTCGGTTCGCCGATATTGATTTGCTTGGACATGTCAATAATGCCCGTTTTGCCTCTTTCATGGAAATAGCCCGCGTGCAATTCTTTCGCGATGTCATGAAAAGGCCAATCAACTGGACTGAAGACGGATTGATTGTAGCACGTTTAGAAACCGATTTTTTAATTCCGGTCTTTTTTCAGGATCAATTAATTGTTGAGGCTTGGGTAAGTCAGTTCGGGCAAAAAAGCTTCACGGTTGAGTACCGCTTTGTAGTGGAGGGCGATGCCGGACCTATTTTAAAAGCCAAGGGAAAATCGGTGATGGTAGCTTTTTCGTATAAAGAAAACCGAAGTATTCCTATTCCAGAATGGTGGATTGAGCAAATTGAGGCTTTCCAGCAAGGAAAATAATCAGGGCTTATCCTGTTCCAGCAACCATTTAGCATCTAAATACAACATTGAGTCGAGCGAAATTCCTTTCTCTTTCGCTTTTGCTTCAATGGATTGAATCCACTTCTCATCTTTGCGCATGATGTTCATCTGGATTTCAATTAAACGGCGCTCTTCTGCTGCTGGATTGAAGTTGCGGAATTCCTCGGCAGCAATTCTTTCCAATTTTTCTGCACTACGAATAACATAAAGCGTGTCGAAATCGATGTCATTTTTACTCAACCAGTAATTCCTCGATGTAGCATTCGGACTTTTCCAGAACATACTGAATTCGGTGGGACTGGTGGCAGTGTAGGCGTTGATTGTTCTCATACCAAACTGCTGAGACAACAACATAGCGTCGATTTGATAGGCGTAAATTGGAGCATCCATACTATCGGGTTCATAGGAAACTACAGAGTTCATTGGGATTTTCTTGTAGTGTGGAGCGATGGCCAATGTTCTTTTTTCTGCCGCGGCAATTTTTTCTCTTTGAACACTGTCTGCTGATACGTAATTGTCACAAACCAGAATTAATACTAGAATTGAAAAGATGAAAAAATTTGTTTTTACCTTTTTTTTGAGCAGTTGTGTTGCGATGTAACTTACCGAAAGAGCGAAAAATAAAATTTCAATGTTGATGATTCTGGTGAGGGATCTCATGGCACTAAATCCGGGTAAATAATATATCCATGTATAAAGTGTGTGTTGATTGAATTTAAGGAAGATTAGCCCAGTAATTAATCCCGTTGCAATGAGCATCACTGTAGCTATGATTTTTTCGCGGTTTTGCGATTGTTGTGCGAATTGATAGGCCAAAACCAGCGGTGTAATTGCCATGCATATAAGTGCGATAAAGCCCACAAATAATTGATGATCCCACCATGCTTCCATGCCATTGGGTTTGTTGGAAAGGAAATTCCAGAAGAGCGTTCCTGGGTGGCTAATAAGATAGGATTGAATTTCAGGAATAGAGTGTAAAATACTTTGATAATGTGATGGATCAGGATCTATTTTCCGCTGTGTGTAAGGATAGAGTAGAGGAAATAATGTGAGTAAGGCTAAAGCGCAGCCAGAAACTAAGCCAACAAGGTGTTTTACGTTTAAAATACTTTCTGCGTTTTGTATGGTGTTTCTGAGTAGCGCGATGAATAGAAAAATTCCCAATGGAATAGCCAACAGAAAGCCTAAATATATTCCGCAATAAATCTGATAGACCAAAATGAGTAAGGCATATATGAAATATTTGACCTTTATGGTTTCAGAATACTTCAGGGCCATTAAAAATGCCAGTGGTATCGGAAAACGTGCAAAGGTTTGCGCATGGCTCATCTGTGAAAACATCGAGAGCGAAAAGGCAAACACAAAGGCGCCGAGTGCAGCAGCCCAAGGGTTTTTAAATAAGTGCTTAAACAGTAAAAATGCACATCCATAATTTAGCGCGCTCAGTAAAATATACCAACATTGATAGGCTGTGTATAATTCCATACCCATGAATCTAAAGGCGGCATAGAAGGGCAAAGTTCCCAGTAAATTGTCGGAATATGCAATTACATTGGGTTCCGGATACATAAATGGTGCGTTCCAGTAGGATTTTACATTGCCGCAGATGTACTGGAAACCATGTTCAAGGAAATACAGATTGAGGCGCCCATCACCCAGATCTCCCGGATAATACGACAAATCGAAACCGATTACTTGGAAGGTAAAAGCTATCATGCCCGTTAACAGGCCGATCAACCAGGCAATTCGGCTTTGATGATTCGAGAGAAGTGAGTCAAGCATTGAGTTTTCTTGTTGCGACGAAGTTAAGGGGTTCGGTGGGAATGATTGAGGTATTCATGTGTTGATTACCCAACCCGTTTCAGAATGCCTTGTTCGGAGCTCTATTTCTGCTCATTAACATGTGGATATTGATTGTTTCAGGGAGAATTCGAAATTCAAGTTTCATGACGATGGTCTTAGGGTAATTGCGCAAGCAATTGAAGCGGATACCGCGAAAACAGAGCGAGTGTGGGAGCGAGAGCGTGGACAAGTACAGGGTAAGTGTGAGCGGGAGAGATAGCGGTTTGAGGAGTAGCAGCGTAAAACGCGGTGCCCGGCGAAATTGCTTCAATATACCGAAATGCTGAGCGAGGCATGCGCCCCACTGAAAATGACTCAATTATTTATTTGGAGCACTAGAGCGCTGAATGAATTGGATTTTTTGCAAGGTTTTTTCGTCGTTTTCCTAATTTTTTTGTGTTTCTATCTTTTCAGTAATCCCTAAAATATTCTTAGTCACTTTTTTGAGCTAGGTTTAACCATTAATTTACACTGAATACTTACAGGCCTGCATTTTGTTAACAATAATTTAACATATTGCAGCATCAAAATCGACCATGAAGCAAGTTACGTTTTTTGCGCTCTTTCTATTGCTGTTCGCGGCCTGTAGCAAAGAGCCTGGTGAAGGAGGCAATTCGATAATTAGGGGTAAAGTTTTCGGTTACGACATCAATACCTCTGAAGTGGTTACCGACAGCGGCTATATTGGAGGGCTAAGGGTATATATTTCTTATGGCGACAATACCACCGCCGATAATGATGTGCGTACTTCTTACACCGGCGAGTACGAGTTTAGAGGTTTGCGAAAAGGCAAGTACACCATCTTTACCTATTCGCAGTGTAATGGGTGTTTGTTCAATCAGGAAGTGAAGAAAACACAGGTAGAAATTACCGAAAATAAACAAGAGGTTGAAGCTCCTCAACTTGTAGTTTTTGACTAGTATGGCAAACTGGCAGGAAAAACTACCCGTTGTTGCACAATTAAAGCCGATATCGCTCAATGAGCTCAATAGAACTGCGCTCATGAGTCGGGTCGACCAGAAGTTTGTGTTCCCGTTTTCGCTGCTTAACACAGTTTTGGAAGAACTTGGGAAAAACTACTCAGTTTTGGAAATCGATGGCAAGCGAATCTTTGAATACGATTCTCAATATTTCGATACCGAAAGCCTTCAGTTTTATCAGGATCATCACAATGGGAAACCCAACCGCCTGAAAATCCGGACTCGGAAATATGTCGACACCGGTACAGCCTTTTTCGAGGTGAAAAGGAAAATCAAAGGATACATCACCGAAAAAACCCGAAGTCAGTATAGCCAGGAAGAAAGTATTACCCCCACCACCTTTGAGCATTTGCTTCAACCTGTTGGTATACAAGGCGATACGCTTCACCCAACGCTCGAGGTGTTTTACCATCGCATCACCCTCAACAACGAAGCGTTGAAAGAGCGCATTACCATTGACTTAGGGCTTCATTTTCGCATCCACAATAAAACGCAGAGAATGGACGAGACGGTCATTATGGAGGTGAAACAAGAAAAAATAAAACGCGAAACACCGGCCATTCAGCTTATGCGCTCCCATCACATAAAGCCCTTACGCATGTCGAAATATGTAATGGGAATGGTGCTTTTGGGAGAAGTGAATAAGAGCAATGCTTTCCGTTTCAAAATCAACAAAATAAAAGACCAAAACACAAGGTATGGAGCCACAGGAAGTGCTTATTGAACCCGAACCACTGGCTCAGCTGCCGGAATTAACGGAGTTTTTTCTCCGTTTTGGATTAAATCTGGTGATCATTTTTGTGCTCGTCAGGTTGCTGTATTACCCCATGCGGAGAAACAGAGACTTTCTCTTCACGTTCTTCCTCTTTAACATCATCAATTTCCTGATTTGCTTCTTGTTAAGCAGCGCGAAGCTGAAAATGGGGTTTGCATTTGGCCTTTTTGCCATCTTCTCCATTCTTCGCTATCGAACGGTTACTGTTCCGGTTCGGGAAATGGGTTACTTTTTCATTTCCGTTACGCTGGGCATCATTAACGCCCTCACCGGTATTGATTCCACCACAGGCCTTCCGTTACTCGTGTCGGCAAACATAATCATCCTGCTTGTGGCCTGGATCATCGATCACAAGGTGAGAATTGTGCACGAGAATTTTAAGGAAATTGTGTACGACCGAATCGATCTGATTACCCCCGAAAATAGGCCCGCTATGCTCGAAGACCTGCGCAATCGTACCGGTTTGCAAATTCATCGGGTGGAATTTGGAAAGATTGATTTCTTCAAAGATACCGTTGTAACCTATGTGTTTTACAACGATTTACGGAACGATGCCGAAGTGGCCCTGAGCAAGTCTGAAGACGATGATTAATACCCGTCTGCTCTTATGCATCGCTTTGTTTTCAGGCAACGTGCTCAATGCCCAAAGAGCCGATCAGGCCTCGTGGTTTACTGTTGAAGTGAATCGTGAGCTGAGTAAAAAAGTGAACGCAGAGTTCAGTCAGCAAGTACGCCTCGACCGTAACAATACCCGGCTGCGAGGACTTTACACAAACGCCGACTTTAGCTATAAGCTGGGAAAAGGTTGGAGAGCCCTTGCTGAAATTCGCTTTAGTACTTCAGCCCGTTGGGACAGGATTCGGTATGGCGCCGGCGTTCAGAAACGCTGGAAGCTGAAAGGAAAGCAAAAAGCAGAGCTTAGGGTAAAAGGCTTGTTTCAACGGCAGTTTCATTGGTTGAGCGACCCAAGGTTCGGAATCAATCCGCCTGTGAACAATTACCGCATTAAACTCGGCTATGAGCAGAAGCTGATCCCCAAAACCCGCCTTGGTGTTTACGTAGAACCCATGTGGAGGACTGAACGCGGAGAAACCTTTGCCAGAAGATTCAGAGCCGGATTGCAGCTCAATCGCGCTTTACCGGGGCCTTTCAATGTTACATTAGGATACGTTTGGCAGCGAAATATCAATGTGATGCGCGACTTTCATATCCTCCAACTCACGCTAAGCTTTAACTGGAAAAAGAAATCCAGTCAGTCTGAAACTGAACAATAACCAGCGTATCGGGTTTCTTTGGTGTTAAGTCAATTACACCATGATAAAATTTTCACTCGTACTCGCCCTTGTTGTTGCGGCAAATTCCTGCACAACCGTTGTCTCTAATCCCAATACCAATAGCATTCCCGCCATGTCGTTCCACGATTTTAAAGTGAATACCCTCGATGGTAAATCCTTCGATTTTGCTAATCTGAAAGGCAAAAAAGTACTGGTGGTAAACACAGCCTCAGAGTGTGGCTATACCCCGCAATACAAAGGCTTACAAGAGTTGCAAGACAAATACAAGGATAAACTCGTAGTGGTAGGTTTCCCGTGCAACGATTTTGGTGGCCAGGAGCCAGGCTCTGCGGGTGATATCAAGGCTTTTTGTGAGAAGAATTATGGTGTAACCTTTCCCATGATGGAGAAAGTGGCGGTGAAGGGTGCCAATACTCACCCTGTGTATCAGTGGCTTACCGATCCTGCTAAGAACGGTTGGAACAGCGAAAAACCGGGCTGGAATTTTTGCAAGTACCTTATCAGTGAAGATGGCAAGCTGCTTAACTTCTTTGGCTCTGCCGTAAAGCCACTCAGCGAAGAAATTACTGCTAAACTTTAAGTGTATCAGCATGCGCCACCAGGCTGCACGTAATTGGTTTACCTCCCGTAACTGGGAGGTTTTTTCGTTTCAGCAAGCGTGCTGGGAAGCCATTCTCGATGGGCAGTCGGGCATGCTTAACGCACCAACGGGCAGCGGAAAAACCTATGCCGTTTGGTTGGGTATGCTTGAGCGTAATCCCAATCCACCCAAAGGTTTACGCGTACTTTGGATTACCCCATTGCGCGCTCTTTCTCGAGACATTACGGAGGCTCTTCAACAGGCGGCAACGCAACTCAACACCACGTGGACTGTAGCGTTGCGCACCGGCGATACCGACACAAAAACCCGGGCAGCACTCCAGCGAAAACCACCCACAGCCCTAGTAACAACCCCTGAAAGCCTGCAACTGATGCTGGCTTCAAAACAATACGCTCATTTTT
Organism: Bacteroidota bacterium; assembly: GCA_027483445.1. GTDB lineage: Bacteria > Bacteroidota > Bacteroidia > M30B66 > M30B66 > CAMCXT01. The sequence goes on from JAIXUS010000001.1 coordinate 97,826, forward strand.
TTTCGACGCTCGATGCAGTGGTTGTTGATGAGTGGCACGAATTGATGAGCACCAAACGCGGAGTGCAGATGGAGCTTGCCCTTTCGCGTTTACGTTCGCTCAATCCGCAACTGCTCACCTGGGGCATCTCGGCAACCATAGGAAACCTCACTCAGGCAATGGATGTGCTGCTTGGGCCCGGCAAGCCGGGAAGGCTTATTCGTGCCGGCACACAGCGATTTCCTGAAATCCGTACCGTTTTCCCCGATGAAGTTGAGCGGCTGCCTTGGGCCGGCCACCTTGGGATACATTTGCTTCCTAAAGTGCTGGAAGTCATCGCGCAGCACAAAAGCACCCTGTTATTTACCAATACGCGCTCTCAGGCTGAGATCTGGTATCGCGAGCTGCTCGAAGCCGAACCCTCCTTGGCAGGCTGTATGGCTATGCATCACGGCTCCATTGACCGTGAGCTTCGCAGTTGGGTGGAGGACGCCCTGCACAGCGGTATACTCAAAGTAGTCGTGTGTACTTCCAGTCTCGATTTGGGCGTCGATTTTCGTCCGGTCGACAATATCATCCAAATCGGCTCACCCAAAGGTGTTGCACGCTTTCTCCAAAGAGCCGGGCGTTCGGGTCATCGTCCCGGTCAAATCAGCAGAATTTGGTTCGTTCCAACCCACGCGCTCGAACTTATTGAGCTGTCGGCCATCCGCGAAGCGCTTAACCTTGAACAAGTTGAGCCCCGTGAGCCCATCACCCTGGCCATGGACGTGCTCGTTCAGTATCTCGTGACCCTGGCCGTTTCAGACGGATTTAAACCCGATGCCTTGATCCATGAAATCCGCTCTACACATGCCTTTTCGGGACTCAGTGAGGCGCAGTGGAATTGGGCATTGCAGTTTATTTCTACCGGTGGGCAGGCTTTGCAGGCGTATCCCGATTTCTGCAAAGTGGTGCCTGATGAGCAAGGCAACTGGGTGGTCAAAGACAAGCGCACGGCTTTGCGGCATCGGCTGCACATTGGCACCATTGTGAGCGACCCCATGCTCACTGTGAAATACCAGGCCGGAGGGCGCATTGGTACTGTTGAAGAGTGGTTTGTGGCCAAGCTCAAACCGGGCGACGTGTTCTGGTTTGGCGGTAAGGTGCTCGAGCTCGTGCAGGTACGCGACCTACAGGTGCAGGTAAAGCGCTCGAACAAAAAACAAGGACAGGTTCCGCAGTGGATGGGCGGAAGAATGCCGCTTTCTTCGCAGCTCTCCGATTTGATTCGTGCCGAAATGGGCAAAGTGAGTACAACACCGGCCGGGCTTCTTTCGGCGGAGTTGCAGTCGTTGGAGCCCGTTTTTGAGCTGCAATCGGCACGGTCGCTGTTACCCGGGCCTTCTACTTTGCTCATCGAAGCCTTCGAAACCCGCGATGGACATCACCTTTTTGTGTATCCGTTTGAGGGGCGACTGGCGCACGAAGGATTGGCCGCGCTCATCGGATACCGGATCGGGAAAATGAGTCCGATTAGTTTTTCTTACGCTATGAACGACTACGGTTTCGAGTTGCTTTCCGACCAGCCAATTCCGATTGAGGAGGCTCTTGAGCTTGATTTATTTCGACTCCAGGGGCTCGATGCCGATTTGGAGCAAAGCTTAAATGCCTCAGAGTTGGCGCGGCGCCGCTTTCGGGAGATTGCCGCCATTTCAGGTTTGGTATTTCAAGGCTTTCCCGGAAAACCTGTAGGCACTAAAGGTTTGCAATCTTCGTCGCGACTGCTGTTTGATGTTTTGGAGGAATATGATGCGCAAAACGAGTTACGCCATCAAGCCTTCCGCGAAGTGTTCGTTAACCAGCTTGAAATTGGCCGCATTCGGGCCGCACTGGAGCGTATTCAGCATCAAAGCATCGAGCTGCGTCGCCCCAATGGCTTCACGCCGCTGGCCTTTCCCATCATGGCCGACCGCCTGCGTGAGCGCATCAGCACCGAAAGTATCGAAGACCGAATTCGCAAGCTGGTAGCTCAACAAACACGATAGTTTGGCTTTTTTGGGCGCCTGCCTCGCTGAGCATCACGATACGCTTCAGCCGCATCGCCGGGCACCGCGCCATTCGCCTGTAGCCCCGTCTGCTCCGCCTCCGGGGGCTGCCGGCTGCTGTCGCTGGCGCTTGATACCATTGGGCTTTGGTTATATTACCCTAACATAATCGATAGTTTATTTCTTCCCATCGCTTTTTCCTGCCACCTGTATGGCATAGCTTTCCCAGCTGTACTGAGCGCAGTAGCTTTTAAATGCAGCTTTGTCGATTCCTTTTTCAATGAATAAGCGCATGGTTTCGGCCATACTTTTTACCTCAGCGGCCTCAGCGAGATAACCATTCAAACCCGGTTGTATGGCCTTCGCAAAATGTCCCACCCTGGTTGCTAAAACAGGCTTTTCGAATTGGTAGGCGATCGATTCAACACCGCTGGGTGTGGCATATTCGTAAAAATTTACTACCGCATCAGAAACCTGAAAGAAGCGCGCCACCTCTTCATTGGGAATAAAACGGTTAACAACAACGACCGAATTTTCAAGTCCAAGCTGAGGAATTAACTCAAGCGGACGGTAATTTTTTTCCTGGTCCTTGCTGGAGATGAAAATTGATTTTAACACTTTAAAAACTGCCGTTTTAATGCGTGTGCTCAGCTTCTTTTTATCTACCGTGTCCCAGAACGATTCACCGGCAACGAGCAACATCGCATCGGGATTTGTTTTTCGCAGCTCTGCAAAGGCTTCGAGGGCAAAATGCAGTCCTTTGTATTTCCGAATAAACCCAAAAAACAAAAACACTGTTTTTGCAACCTTTCCGTTCAATTGCAGCCCAAGTTTGAGGCGTTCTTCGTTGATGTCGAACGGCTGGATCTGCTGATAAATGTCGTATTTGGGGTGAAAAAGCGAGAGTACCGTTTTTACATCCGCGAATCGTTCGCCTTTTTCTGAGAGGCGAAATTTCACTTCCGGTAAAAAACTGCCGAATTCCTCAATCGTAATTTGCCCGTGCATGATGTATGTATCGGCCTTTTTCAGGGCATACCGCGTGAGCAGCCGGTCGAGTGCGCCACCTTCCTTTTGAACAACATTGTGCACATCAAACACCACTTCGGTTTTTGCGCTCAGCCGTTTAATTCGACCGGCAATGTAGCCCATCGGCAAGCCTTGAATTGCAATCGCCCATTGGAAAATGACCACATCGGGTTTTAACGAGGCCACAAAGTTGGCCGTACTATGCCAGCTTATCGGATTGTTATAATTGGTGAGGTAGTGCACCTGAATGCGACTGCCTTCGAGTAGATTAAGTTTGCTGCTCCGGTCGAGAAAATCGCGGGGAATAACAGAAGGATACTGCTGTGTCCACGAAACCAGGATTACCTCATTTCCCAATGCTTCGAGGGCTTTACAGAGCGAAATACTAAACTGTGCAATTCCGCCCTTAAACCGCGGCCCGGGACCAAAAACAACAATTCTTTTCACAGGCCGAAGATACACGAATCGTTACCACTACAATTCACTCAAGCGTGCGGATAACTTCTTGTAAATTGAGGTCATCGCCTTTAGGCAGCGTAAGTTTAGTGTTTATTTTTGACGAACATTCAGTCATCTTTCAAAGTAAGAACAATCAAACCGAAAGCGTTTACCTATTTCTTCATCAACCCCATTCACTCCCATGATACGTCAGTTTTTCGTTTCTGCCTTGCTTTTTCTGCTTTGCGCAGTTCAGGTTCAAGCCGGAGAAAGTATTGTTCGGGTTTCGCAGGCCCTTTCGCAACAGAAGGCTTTTGCCGGCGGTACTTTTGTGGTTAAGATTAAAATTGAACGCAGGAGTCTCGACTCTTACTTCCAAATTCAACAAGACCTACCCAAAGGCATGGAAGCTGTTGGTATGGAAAGCCAGGGCGCGGTTTTCTCTTTTAAGGATGGCAAAGTGCGTTACACCTGGCTCCGGTTACCGGCTAACGAAGAAATTCAGGTGATGTACAAAATTCGCGTACCCTTTGAAATGCGCGGGCAACAAAAAATTGAAGGACAGTACTATTACATCCGCAACGAGGAAAAAGAGATTTTTCCGATGCAGCCCACATCCATCGAAATTATTGAGTACCAGTCGCCCAGCGATTCTTTGGCCGAAAAATCCATCCTCGGCGTGGTGAACAACGAGAACATCCCAACCTACCTGACTGAAGAAAAACCTGATCTCAACTTTAAAGTTCAGATTCTGAGTTCAACCCGAAAACTTAGCCGCGATTCGATTCGCAAGGAATTTGGGGTAAAAGAGCCGGTTGAAGAGGAGAATTACAATGGTCTTTACAAATATACCATTGGGAACTTCAAGACTTACGAGCAAGCCCGCGACTACAAGAACCGACTCAGTCTTCAAAAGTATATTCCTTTTGTGATTGCCTACAATCGAGGCGCCCGCATTACGGTTGGAGAAGCCATGCAGCTGGCCGCCAAACGGAAAACGGTGGTTAAAGAGAAATAGCCGGCTTTCCAAAAGCCTGATTCACCCGGTTTGTAGCTCTTTGTTGCAGGCCGGGTGAATCATTTTCAGAAACATGTAGGAGTCGATGGGCTTTTTCCGAAATTAGCCCCATGAAATGGTTGATACCCCTTTGGCTCTTTCTGTCGGCTGGTCAACTCAAGGCTCAGGTGAAATATTCATTTTCAGCGGTGCCTGAGACAGGAAAGGAGATTGAGGTTTCCTTCAAAATCCCGATTAAAGGCCTTAGCGGAATGGCCAGACTTCAGCAAGACTTCCCGAAAGGCTTTGAGGTTAGCGAGGCCGAACAAGAGGGGGCAATCCTTACTTTTTCAAACAGTACGCTTCAGCTGCTGTGGATTCAGCTTCCGGCTGCAGATTCGCTTCCGGTTCGTTACACGTTAAGGGCGCTGCAAGGTTATGGCGGAAAGGCTGAGATTCCCGGAGTTTTTCACTTTATTCAGAATGCCAAGCGCGAATCTATTCGTTTAAATCCGATGGTTCTACAGGTAAGCGGCGAAGCGGTAAAGCGGTTTACTCCCGTTAAAAAAGAAGCTGAACCTGTTGCCTCGACCAAGAGTGTCGCCACATCAAAGCCTGTGGAGAAACCACGTGAAACGCTAAAGTCATCACCAAACACCACACAGGCAAAACCGCAAGAAAACGCTGCACCTTCGGGAGGAGTGAAGGCGAACAAAGAGCCTGCTAAATCTGCTTCTGAGAGTGGCAAGAAGCCCCCTTTGGCCGGCAATTCTGAAAAGCCTGTTGCCAAAGAAGCTGTGCCTTCCAAGAAAGGTGTTCAATCAGAGAAAGTAAGCTTTCGCATCCAAATTGCGGCCTCACAAGAGAAAGCCAATCCATCCGATTTGGCCAAGAAGTTTAATGTGGAAGCCAGCAAAATCAGGGAAGAGGAGCACTCCGGCATGTATAAGTATACTGTTGGCGAATTTCCCAGTTTGCCTGAGGCCCGTAAAGTTTTGAATGCGAACCCGGCCTTGAAGTCGGGTGCTTTTGTGGCCGGGTATCAAAACGGACAGCGAATTGAGCTCGAAGAGGCCATCCGACTGAGCAAAACACCATGAGCCTTTATACCGCCGAACAGCGCCGACGCATTCTGATCACACTCACCATTGTGCTGGGTGTGTTTTTGTTGTGGATGATGCGTGGATTGCTATCCGCTTTCTTGGGCTCTATTGTGATTTACGTACTGTTCCGTCCATTGTTCGCCTTCCTGGTTGTGCGGTGGAAATGGCCATTCTGGATGGCTTCATTAACCGTGATGTTGATCTCATTCGCATCGCTGGTGCTGCCGATTCTCACCGTTGGCTTCATGATTGGCGGAAAGCTTAAATTGTTGATGAATCACCCGGATGTGATAGAGTCGATGCTCTATCGAATCCAAAACTATCTTGTTACCCAATTTGATTTCCATTTTACCGCCGAAACCGTTGCCGGATACATCGATAAATACCTGTTGGGCAATGTGAGCAATCTGTTGAATAGCGTTGGTTCGCTGCTTTTTACCTTGTCGATTACCTACTTCATCCTATGGTTTCTCTTGATGAACCATCAGTCGTTCGAACGAACCTTGAGACGCATCGTTCCATTGAATCGCGAGGAGTCGGATAAATTTGGGGAAGAACTGCGGAGTTCCACCTTTGGGAATGTTTTGGGTCAAGGCTTTATTTGCCTCACCCAAGGACTTTTATTGGCGTTGGGATTTAGGATTTTCGGCATTAACGACCCTGTTTTTTGGGGAATCATCACGTTTTTTATTGCCTTTCTTCCCATTGTTGGAGCGCCCTTGGTCTTCGTTCCGGCCGGTATTCTTGAATTGACTTACGGCGATCAGATTGCCGGTTATGGCATCATGATTTGGGGCTTTGTGTTTGTGACGAATATCGACAATGTACTGCGCTATTTCATCTCAAAGTACTTTGCCGATACCCATCCACTAATCACCATTTTGGGCGTAATCGTTGGGATTCCCGTTTTCGGTTTGTTGGGGCTCGTATTTGGCCCCTTGCTTATTTCGTGGTTTGTGCTGCTGAGCCGAATTGTTATTTTCAAAGAAGAGATTGCCGATTAAGCTGTTGGATTTAGTCTTCTGTATTCCAATTTATATAAGGATATTTAATCAGGGTATTTCCGCTTAACCTGTAAGATAAGTGCTGAATTGAATATGCTTCCGGTCCTTAAAAGGGTCATCTTTGTACAAAATCAAACTATGAAGCCTTTCCTGTCCCTGGGCCTTCTGCTTGCAGTATTTATTTCGTGTAAGCATGAGATTGCCGAAATCCCTGTTCCACCCCCCGGCACGCCTACTGGTCCGAACGTTCCTGATCCATCACCACAGGGAATTTGTTTTGAGTCTGAAGTGCTGCCTTTGCTGCTGAGCAATTGTGCGATGACCGGCTGCCACAGTGCAAGCAATCCGGCCGAAGGGATTGCATTAACGAGTTATGCCTCATTGATGAACGGCGGTGAAGACAATCTCGTTGTTCCGGGAAATGCCAATGCTTCCGAGCTAATTGAGGTATTGCTGGAGGATGACCCCGATAAGCGAATGCCCCGTCCGCCGGCGGCTCCACTCACACAGTCGCAAATCGATCTTCTGAAGCAATGGATTAATGAAGGTGCGCAAAACACGGTAAACTGTGCAGGTTGCGACTCCACTCAGTTTGCCTTTGCTGCCGATGTTCGTCCGCTCTTACAGTCGGCCTGTGTGGGTTGCCACAGCGGCACTTTTCCCGGTGGGGGCGTTCCGTTAAGCACGTTTGAGCAAATCCAAACTGTAGCTTTAAATGGGCGTTTGTGGGGAGCTGTCGACCATCAGCAGGGCTTTTCGCCCATGCCTAAGAATTCAGCAAAGCTTTCTGCCTGTGAGCTCGCGGTGATTCGAAAGTGGATTCAGGCCGGGGCACAAAACAATTGAGCAAACTTGGAGTTTTATTCCGAAATTGTGGCCATGAACAAAGTGTCATTCTTTGCAGTTCCCGCGCTCGTGCTGTTGATGTTATCGTCGTGTTATTACGATGTGGAGGAGGAACTTTTCCCGGAGAATAAAGGGTGCGATACTACGGCAGTGTCGTATGCTCAGGCGGTAAAGCCTATTTTAGATTCAAAGTGTACCGGTTGCCATGGTGGCGGCGCTCCATCGGCCGGGATTAAAATAGATACTTACATCGACCTGAAAGGTTATCTCGATATTGACGCGGCACGATTCGTGTCGTCGATTGTGCACGACGGTAATGCTTCCAACATGCCCAAGGGTCAGTCGAAAATGCCCGATTGCGACGTGAATAAAATCAGAGCCTGGATAAATGCCGGGTATCCTGAAAACTAATTTTAAACCACAAACAAACACAATACACTATGAAGTCCCTTCTTTTTTCAGCAGGTATGCTGATGGCCGTTTTCGGCACAACAGCGCAGGATGTTATCCAAGACCGTACAGCGCGGGTTAAATTTTTTTCCACTACACCCGTAGAAAATATTGACGCGGTAAACAATGAGGCTACCTCGTTTATCAATACTAAAACCGGCGACATTGTTTTTGCTGTGTTAATTAAGAGTTTCCGTTTTGAAAAAGCTTTGATGGAAGAGCATTTCAATGAGAATTACATGGAAAGCTCGAAGTATCCAAAGTCTGATTTTAAAGGAAAAATCAATAATCTCAACGAGGTTAATTTCCAGAAAGATGGCGAATACGCGGTGAAAGTAAGTGGTAATTTAACCATGCATGGAGTAACAAAGCCCGTTACTGCCGACGGAAAGATTACAGTGAAGGGTGGAAAAGTTTTTGCCACTTCAAAATTTAAAGTAAAACTCGATGATTACAAAATTGAGCGTCCGGCCGTAGTGGCCAATAAAATTGCCGATACCATCGAAGTAACCGTTGAGGCAGACTACGAACCCAAAAAATAATTGATTCTATACAGGGCTGCATGAAAAACATGTAGCCCTTTTTCTTTTTTCTGATGAGAATATTTTACGCGTTTCTTGTATTGTTGAGCTCGACCATTTCGGCATTTGCGCAGCCCGACGATGATTTGTCGAAATTGCTGGATGAGTCGCTGGGTGAGCAGCAACAAATCGATTATACCACGGCAACGTTCAAAACTACGCGCCTGATCAACGGACATTCCAACGAACAGGTGGCTTTTGGTGTGTTGGATTTGCGCATTTCTCATCGTTTTGGAGCTTTTAATACCGGCGCCTACAATTTTTTCGGTCTCGATCAGGCTACCATGCGAATGGCCCTGGAGTATGGGCTCACCCCGTGGTTAACGATTGGCGGTGGGCGCAGTACTTATGAGAAAACCTACGACGGTTTCCTGAAGTTCAGAATTGCCCGACAATCCTCAGGAAAACGCAACATGCCGGTGAGTTTGAATTACTTTACTTCGATGGCTGTGCGTACGCTTAAATCGACAAACCCCGCCATTACTGAGTTTCCGACTTCCAATTTTTTCTACACCCATCAGCTGTTAATTAGCCGAAAATTTTCTGAGTCTTTTTCATTGTTGATAGCGCCCACTTTGGTGCACCGGAACCTGGTGAAAACTGCCAGCGAAGACCATGACCTGTTTTCCATTGGCTTTGGTGGCCGATTGAAATTAACGCGGCGCATCAGCATCAACGCCGAGTATTATTATCAGCTCAATCGCCCGGAAGGCGTGGTGGATTGTTTGTCGATCGGCTTTGATATCGAAACCGGCGGACACGTCTTCCAATTATCGTTTACCAATGCTCCGGCCATGATTGAGCGTGGTTTTATCCACGAAACAACAGGCCGCTGGGACAGGGGTGATATTATTGGCGGGTTCTGTATTTCACGGAACTTTACGTTGTTTGATCCGCGGGATTGATTTCAGTGAGTTCGCTGAATGAAGAATTGTTTTTGCTTTTCGGCTTTGAACCTTTTATTTCATTCTTGAAATAATTCTTTTTTCGAGTAAAGCATGGATAGTCCAATTAATCTCTGTTGCAAGGGCAATCAAGGTCGTTCAGATACACAACTAGTTCCTTAGCCCCCAATCGAATCAGATATTCTTTTGCAACCTCAATGTGAATGCATTCAGACATCAGCACCGGTAAATCCTCAAAAAGGTGATAAATCGGTTGTCCCTCTGCCCAATTGTCAATGTATTCAATTGCATCGGACTTGTTTTTATCGAGAAATTGAATGAAGCAGAAAGGGTCAAGCAACATGAAGTTTACTGCGAATCTTTAAAGATTTAATCGGGGGAGCATAAATAAAAAGACCTTGTTTTTTAGGGCTCTCCCGAAAGTTAAACTTAGCCAATTTCCCGGATAGGTAATCGGGAGCTTTATTTTGACTCCATTTTCTAATAAGCGAAAGGACAAGCAACTTAACAGTTTCTTCTGCTGATTCTAATTGTTTTATGGAAAATGGGATATCAAATGACTCTATTTTTCCTGTGTATGCTCCATCATTATGATCAACGATTGTATAGGATATCTGGGCAATAATCTCACCTTCCTTGAATTCTATATAATCGCTTCCTTGTCTCATGACATTCAAATATAGTCACATTATCAATAACGACATCCGCTGGTTATTGTTTCCTTGAAAGTTGACCTTGAAATCCGAGCAGCAAACTAACTCTCCCTCATCTAAAGGAATTAACTTTTTACGAAGCCTTAGTTCTACACATCACTAATCCAATCAATTCAGGTTAAATCCATCGTCCTCTTCATCTTCCTCACCCAAATTGCCACCACCCTGAAAAACACTGGAAAGCATATCGCGGAAAACTACATTGGAATCCAGCGCCAGTCGACTGATTTGCGAATATGCCGCTAAGCCATAGAGCACAAATTCCATCAGCAGTAATTCGTCCTGTTCGCTGAGGTTTTTATGGTAGAATTTCACCAGTTCTTTCAAACCTTCTACCTTATTCATTGATTTGGCATAGCTTTCAGCCTTGGCCTCCACCATTATATCGACTTCTTTATTTTGGTTAAACCAGTCGATAATGGTCTGATATGGATTTTTTTCACGGTTTCGCTTTTGGCGGTCAGGGTCGGGGAAATAATTCAGAAACTGCGTACGAATGGCTTGTGTGACAAGGAACTTAGCCACATTCACGGGGCCCTCTTGCTCGCCTTCGTACACCAATTCTATTTTACCATTAATGGCCGGAATTACGCCCCATAAATCGGTAATTCGGGCCACAGTTTTCGCCTCTTTGTTCAGCAGTGCACGTCGCTCTGCCGTGCTCGCCAGGTTTTCGAGCGCTGAAATACTAAGACGGGCCGAAACCCCACTTTTGGCATCTACAAACTCAGATTGACGAGCCTCAAAGCCGATTTGTTCCACTAAATCATGCAGCAATTCTGGAATAAATACCCGTTTTTGTTGCGCTTCAGGCAAACGGGCCTCTTGTGCGGTAATGTTGCGCGCTGTTTGGAGATTTTTAGGGTAGTGGGTAACTATTTGACTTTGAATCCTGTCTTTCAACGGTGTTACAATACTCCCGCGATTGGTGTAATCTTCAGGGTTGGCCGTGAAAATGAATCGAATATCGAGTGGAAGTCGCATGCGAAACCCGCGGATTTGGATGTCGCCTTCCTGAAGAATATTGAACAGCGCCACCTGAATGCGGGCCTGTAAATCGGGTATTTCGTTAATCACGAAAATACAGCGGTTGGCACGTGGAATTAAGCCGAAATGAATCGCTCGTTCGTCGGAGTAGGAAACTTTCAGATTGGCTGCCTTGATGGGATCGATGTCGCCAATGAGGTCGGCAACAGTTACATCAGGCGTAGCCAGCTTCTCTACAAAGCGCTCCTCCCGGTGCATCCAGCGGATGGGCGTGCTGTCGCCGTGGATATCGATCAATGCCTTTGAGGCTCCTGTAATGGGCTGTAAGGGATCTTCGTTGATGTCGGAACCTTCCAAAACCGGAATGTACTCATCCAACAGGGCCGTCATTTGACGGGCAATGCGTGTTTTTGCCTGACCACGCAATCCCAACAAATTAATGTTGTGCCCAGAGAGAATGGCCCGCTGAATCTCAGGAAGCACGGTGTTTTCGTAGCCCAATACACCCGGAAAGGGATTTACTCCCTGCTCCAGTGCTGCAATGAGATTGTCGCGGAGCTCGTTTGAGATGGATTTAGGTTGGTATCCTGAGGCTTTTAAGTCGCCCAGCGTTTTGAGGGTAAGTTGGTTTTTCATGGTTAGAGTTTTTTGCGGCGGTTGCGTTCGAAGTCGGAAAACACAATATCGCCAAGTCCTTTTAAGCCGGTGAAGTAAGCCTTTCCACCGTTGGCTTCTGTAAATTCATTCACAAAGTCCTGTAGCCATGGATCTGTGGCCACCATAAAGGTGGTGATGGGAATGCGCAACTTACGGCATTGCGTTGCCAGTGAAAGCGTTCGGTTGATGATTTTCCGGTCGAGCCCCATCGAATTTTTATAATACCGATCGCCTTCTTTCAGGCAAGTGGGTTTTCCGTCGGTAATCATAAAAATTTGCCGGTTTGGATTCTTACGTTTCCTGAGTAGCTCCATGGCCAATTCGAGGCCGGCAACGGTATTGGTATGGTACGGACCAACGTTGAGGTATGGAATATCTTTGACTTCAATGGGCCAGGCATCATTGCCAAAAACCAATACATCGAGGGTGTCTTTGGGATATTTGATGCGGATAAGTTCGGCCAGGGCGAGCGCAACTTTCTTCGCCGGCGTGATGCGGTCTTCGCCGTACAAAATCATCGAGTGTGAGATGTCAATCATCAACACTGTTGAGGTTTGCGTTCGGTATTCTCTTTCTGCTACCACAAGGTCGCGCTCCTCGAGAATGAGGTCATCAGCGCCATGATTTACCTGAGCGTTTCGAATAGAGTCGGTTAAGGCAATGCTCTCTGGTGGGTCGCCGAATTCAAAGGCCCGGTTTCCGGTTCCGGCCTCTTCACCACTGCCCGGAAATCGTGTGCTGCGTTGTCCTTGCTTGCCTTTCTTTAGTTTGCCGAAAATCTGATCGAGGGCTCCTTTTCGGATTTCGCCCTCCGTTTTCGGAGTAATAATCGAATTCCCTTGCCCATCTTCTTTGATGTATCCTTTTTTCTTGAGGTCTTCAATGAAATCGCCCATACCATACTCATCGGTGGTAAGGCCGTATTCACGGTCGAGCTCATTCATCCAATTCAGGGCTTCGGCCACATCGCCGGAGGTATGCAGCAACACCTCCTTAAACAGGTTAAAGAGTTTGGTGAAGGCATCCTGTTCATCATCAGGCTCGTAGCGGGCAAAGCGAAATCCTTCCATAGCGTTGTAAGATACCAAACATCGCTTAGAAGGAATAGTTCTGCCTTGGCGAATTGATTCCATCCGCCGAAGGCAAAAATCGCTTAAAACTTATTGGTAACGACCAGTTTCTGCGGCGCTTGCTTCTCAATTTGAATGAAGTAAACACCTGGCGTCCAACCGGCTACGCTAAAGCTGTTCTGCTCGAGTGTGCCTGCCCAAACTACGCGTCCGCTAAGGTCGAAGGCCTGAACCATGGGCTGATTCAATGAATGGCCATCTACAAATACACGGTCTTGAGCTGGATTTGGGAATAACTGAAGTGTGTTTTTTGTAGCGGTTAGATGACCTACCGTTACACCCACTTCGATGGTGATCGATGAGGTATCGGAACAGAACTCGTTGGAAGCAATGCAGGTTACCGTGAAGATGCCTTCGCTCGTAAACTCATGCGTTACCACCGAACCGCTGCCGGTGTTTCCGTCGCCAAAATCCCAGAAATACGTGTCGGCGCCATTGGCCAAGGCTGTGAATTCGGTTTCGGCGTTGGGCAGCAGCAGGAACTCTGAAAAGGCGAACATTTCAAACAGGCTTACCGGTGTAGCTTCGGCAATGGTTTGCAGAGATTCGTATTGTGTACCGTCGGCAAAGGCATAAATCACGAGGTATTCGCCGGCTGGCAATCCTCCGTAGATGAAGCTCTCTTCTAAGTTCTCCACCGAAACGAGTTCTACGCCATCGGCATTGAGTAGACTTAGGCCGGCGATTCCGGGTGTTGACACATTCACTTCAATGCTTCCATCGTTGCCTGTGCAGCTTTCAGGAGTAAGGCTTACCTGTGGATTGAGTTGATTCAGGTTGTCTTGAAGGTTAATGGAAGAGGCCAATGCTTCCAATTCAGTTAAACTTGATGCCCCCAGAATGGCAAACCGAATGGTGGTAGCCTCATCAGGCTCAAGATTTATTCCTGCCACTCCAATGTAAGTGGCAATGTCTCCGACGGTTGAGGTATTGCGGGTTTGGGTTCCGTTTACAATCGATGCTTTTTCGGCGTTGCTAAATCCATCATACAGATTGATGCTTCCTGAAGCCCCATTTGAGTTGAAGCAATAGGCATGCGCTGTTTGGTTCGACAATACTTTAACGCCAAGGTATCGGTTGGGGTTGCTCGAATCGAAGGCGTAGGCCAATTTACGTGTGGCATCAAAAACAGTTTGATTGTTGGTTACCTGCCCAATGTCCCAATCGTTGAAAATACCAACACCTAAATTATTTTTCGGCTCGTTGCTATTGTTTGAGAGTCGATATTCAATAACCACGTAATTCTCGTTACCGGTACTGTTACTTGCATAGGCGCGTTGCTGGATGGCAATATCGCTCAAAGAGGCTGCATTACTTGCAAAGCGGCTTAAAATTTCCCGATCGGCGAAGGTGGATGGGTTTATCAATTCAACCGGATCAACACGATTGAAGTCGTTGTCGTAGCCCGGAAGTGTGGCTGCATAAACATTATCGGAAACGATATTTCCTGAACCCATCATAAAGCCAGAGGCATAAATGAGGCTCTCGGAGTTTTGAAATTGAATACCGAGTCCATCGGTAGCATAGTCGGCGTTGTAGCCAATGCTTCCACGTGAGGTGATTGTTGTGTGGAGATTATTCACCGCGAGGTCGATGTAATCGCGGTTTACCCGCATTTGCAGGTACTCAAACCCTGAATAACCGGTTGCCTCGTCGCGGTAGCTGAGTTTTAGGTTAATGTCGAGATTGAAGGCCGCATTGGGAAGAATTCGCAGTTGAAAGGGCGACGATTGGTTATTTACAGCGGCTAAACTGGCGATGGCACCGGCGGTAAAGGTACCGTTGAGGATTTCGATGGAAGGATTATCGCAACTTAACGTAACCACCAGATTACTTGCGGCATCGAGCCAGTTGAAAAAGTCGCCGCTCAGGTTGAGGGTATCGCCGGCAACGGCAAAATTGTCTCCATCGTTGTCGGTTAGCGATTCATTCTGAATGCGGATTGAAGGAATGGCCGGGGCGTTTAATGCACGAAGCATATTGAGTCGTCCGGCGCCCAGCCAGTGGTAGCGGCTGGCATTTCCGCTAAGCGCGTAGATGGATGTATCGGCGGTTACTCTAAGGCGTTCAGCAATCTGGTCGCTGGTGTAGTTGGGGAAGTGGCTTTTGAGGATGGCAGCAGCTCCGGCTACCAAAGGCGCTGAAAAGGAAGTTCCTGAACTCACATCGTAGCCGTTGAATGGCCAGCATGAGCGGACCAGTTCTCCGGGGGCGACCATGTCGAGAGAGGGTCCCCAAGTGGTAAGCGACCAGTGCTGGTCTGTTGAGCCTGTTGCGCCAATGCTCATCACACCCGGATAGGCGGCAGGGTAGTAGTTTTCCTGTAATCCAGAGTTGCCGGCTGCTGCAATTATCAAGGCTTCGTGGTTGATGGTAGCATATTGGATAACTTCGGCACCAAATGGAGTAGGGAAGGTGTTGCCCCAGCTGGCGTTGATGATTTTGCAGCCCAGGTCGGCGAGATACACAATGCCTTCGTAGCCGAAATTAAATCCGTTGGCATCATCGATTCGAACGGGAACAAACTTGCAGCGAAAGGCATTACCGGCTATTCCGATTCCATTGTTTACCGTTGCTGAGCTCATGCCTGTGGTGAACATTCCATGTGGCGAGAGGGTTGCGGTTGGGTCGTTGGTGTTGGAAACGGTATTCCAACCCCTGAAGTCATCCACATATCCATTGTTGTCGTCGTCGAGGCCATTGATTGGATCGGCGTAATTGAAACGGACATTTCCAAGGTCTTGGTGGTCAAACTGAATTCCGGCATCTGTGATTCCAATAAATACCGATGTATCGCCTTGTTCGATGTCCCAGGCTTCAAAACTTTTGATGAGTGCATGGTGATACTGTTGGCCCACCTGCGGATCGTTGGGTGTGAACATGGGTTTATGCACGAATCGTGGTTGCACCCATTCGAAGAGGCCTGATTTCTCCGCCATTTGCATAGCAAGGCGAAGGTTGAGGTTCGTTGGAACATTTAATTCTACAATCCGACTGATGTCGGCTGTTTTTCGGCCAAAGCGGTCGTTTTCCTTACGTGGTTTTGAAAGGTGAGGAAAAAGGGCACGGGCAGAAAGCACCTGCTCCATACCCGGGTTGGAGAGCATCGATTCGGGCTGTTGCAGGAGGTGTCGGTTCGATTCTTTGAGCTTAACAATGAGCTTTCCGGGAACCATATCGGCTTCCTGAACATGTTGAGGAAGCCGGTAAGCTTGTGCATTAACCTGCAAACCGGCGGCGAGTAATCCCAGACTAAATACGAGGTGAAGGTGTTTCATGGTATCTACATCAATACTTGGGTTTCAAAACTAAAACCCATGGTCTGTTTAACTGTTTCAGGAAGGCTGAGGTTTAGGACAAATCACATCGGAACTTACGTTATTTATGCTCTATTCAAAAGGCTTCCTTCGTGCAACACTTCATTTGAATTCATGCCAGGAATGCCACTTTTCCACAGACCCTCGTCGGAGAAGATGAAACTCATGTAAGCGTAATCTTTTATTGTCGAAATTCGAAGACAGTCGCCACTTTGCGGGGCATAAGGGAAATCGAAGCAATTGGCGTTGTTGTTTAAAGCAGACAAAACGATTTCTTCATTGAACGTGTCGGAAAGCTGTTTTTGGGGCATGATAATCCGGCCAATGGTCATGGGGCCACTCAAGGTTCTTGTTTCCGGTTTTCTGCGGAGTTCCCAGCGGTAGCATAAGTTTTCGCCGGGGGCTGATGAAAGCGCGTCTTCAAGTCCGGCCGCTTTTAATTTTTGGGGCAATTCCTCGGGTTCGCAGGAGCAAAAAATGAGGCTTTCTAAAGCTTTACACATAAGGTATATGGTTTTAGGTTATTTGATTGGTGAGGTTTTTAAAGAGCGTTTAGCCAGCAGATAGCCCAACCATGCCATTGGGAAATAGGCTAGCAGAAGGTCGGTAAGCGTAAACCAAAGTGGTGATGGCAGTATACGCATCATAGCGGCACCGCCCAGGAAGAAAATACCTCCACAAATGAGGATATATCCTTGCCAGGCAAATGTGCTGAACCGTGTGGCGAGAAAGGCCGCCAGCAATGTTCCCAAGGCATGTGCGAGCCAGGGAAAGAGGAAGTGTTTGGGTTCCATCATCAGCATGGCGGCTTTGAGTCCTTGTTCGGTTTGCAGGTCGGCTCCGGCGGGAGGCGGAATTATGTTGGGACTGATTTGTATAATCAATCCGTTGATTAGTGCTCCCGCGATGATGGCGGCTATTGTGACTAGTGTGTTTCGGAGGAAGGGGTGCATATTGTTGGTTTGGGTGAATAAAGGTATTGAGTATTTAGTATTGAGTATTTAGTATTTAGTGATGAGTATTTGGATGTCCTTTTCTAAAATAGGTTTACCGTTTTAACAGCGCACACAGTACCGGTTAAGCGGAAATTGTATTTCCGCTTGGAACATATGCGAATTTGTAATTCGCTTTCGACGCATTGATGTACGTTAATGGTATCGATTATCTTTTCGGACACCCTCCGCGCCCTTCCAAATGACTGGAAAAACACACAAACGGTCGCGTGGGATTTTGTGGTCATTCTAAGTTGTTCGGTATTCCCGCCTGCTCATGGCCCGCAGCTTTGCGCTTCATTTTAAGGGCCTCGAATTATTCTAAAAGGTGTTATCTGACATTTATTTCTATGAATTGGATTACTCGTTGAATGAGCTGAATTACAAATTCAGCGGTTGCTCCAAACGGCATTACAAATGCCGCTTAACAGGGACCGCCTTCCCCTTTCACCATTTCCCTTTCGCCTTTCGCCTTTCGCCTTTTGCCTTTGCCCTTTCCCCTGCTTACTCCATTTTTATCCACTTCCGCACCAAACGTTGTGGGCTCGATTCGCTTTGAAGGTCTACAAAGTACATTCCCGGTGGCAGTGTTAAGAGCTCTTGGTGAAGACTAAACGATTTTTGGTTAAGCACCTTTGTAAGTACTGTTTTCCCTTGGCCGTCGCGCAGTGTGCATTGCAGCGGCAATGGCAAATTGGTACGGCAATTTAAGTGTTGGGAACCGGGATTGGGAAAAAGCTCAAAGGTGTTTTGCGTGGTTTTCTCCAGACCGGTTTCATCGTTCAAGCCCAAACTATCGCAAATAGAACCGTCAACGGGACCTAAAAGGTGGTTGGCTTGGTTGGGCGGGGTATAATTAAATCCATAGAGGGGTAACTCATAGTAAAAAGGGATGAATTCAGATTCAAAGCCTAGTTCATTCGGTTGCTTTAAAATATTCGCATAAGGCACATCGGGCGTTGGAGTGTAATCTACACAGCATGAACCCGCTATCATTTGTTTTAAATTAGGCATTAAACTAAATATGCCTAGACTATCTGAAATAACAGTCAAAGCTTGTGTTTCCAAATCGTATTGAAAATTCTGGCTGACTACCAATTCTACATTAGAGCGAACCATGTAAACTCTAGTTCCATCTGGACTCAGGCTAAAAGGTGTGAAATCAATAAAACCATCATTTGATATTATTTCTGTAAAATCAAACGTCTGCAAATTGCTCAACTCACCAGTGCAGCGGTCAAAATCAAATACTTGTAATTCACGAATATACCCACCAAACCAATGCACGTATTTACTGCCATCGGAACTGAAGGAGGCCCATTGAAAACTGGTATAAGCCGAATCGGAGCTCGTATAATAAGGTTCGAATTCAAAATCGTAAGGATTAAGTAAGCCTCGCAAATAGGTATTCTTTCTTATACCACATTTTAAAACCCACCAATCGCGACCATTGGCATGACGGCATGCATCAAAACCGCCAGGAATAGTACTTACTGAAAGGTTGATTGGAAAGGGCTCGCTTACTTCATAACCACTGCTGTTAATTTCTATTTTTTTGAATTCAAACAATGTGTCAATACCCACATCAAATGGGTTTGGAGAGTTGGGAAATAACCCTGCAATTGAGTTTAAAAGATAATAAGTGGTATAGTTACCCTTCATTTTTAAAAAAATGAAACCTCTATAACCAACTATTATATCATTAAAATCTATATCACTTAATTCAGAAAGAATATTGCCACTCGAATCAAAAAGGGTCTTTCCATTAAATGCCATTAAGAAATTCCCTAATGAATCAGAAATTGTCGCAGAACCTTTCGTAAATGGAGCAGGGAAATATTTAGTAGTAATACTTTCTAAAGAATCATCATTAAATTTCATAATTCCCGTGCCATTTAACCCATCATCAATGCCATCGCAACCGAATTCGGGGAAGCAAGTTCCCCAAATCCAGTTGTAGGCTTCTTTTTGGGCGGAGAGGCCCAAAGCAGCGAAAAGAAACCAAAGTGTGAGAAAGATGCGTATCAAGGCGTTTAGAAAATTGGTATAAATTTACTCTAATTTTATGTACTTCAGTACTGTAATTCTCTGAAATTAACCGGTTAAGCGGAAATTGTATTTCCACTTGGAACATAGGCGAATTTGTAATTCGCTTTCGGTACATTTATGTAGGCTATAGAGATCGATTATCTTTTTTCAGAAACCGTCCCCGCGCCCTTCCAAATGACTGGAAAGACACACAAACGGTCACGTGGGATTTTGTGGTCTTTCTAAGCCGTTCGGAACTCCCGCCTGCGCATGGCCCGCAGCATTTCCCGGGGCCGGCGCGCAGCTTTGCGCTTCATTTTGAGGGCATTGAATTATTCTGAAAGGTGTTATCTGACATTTATTTCTATGAATTGGATTACTCGTTGAATGAGCTGAATTACAAATTCAGCGGTGCTCCAAACGGCATTACAAATGCCGCTTAACGGGGTCTCGAGATTTTCGAGGCATTGTGGGGTGGGGGCGCATTGATGATTATTGTCAATGCGTTTTGTTTACCACGCTGAATAACAATGCATAATGTTGCCGATTGATTTTGTCCCTTTCACCTTTTAACTCGCGAAGCGCATGCGAAGCGGCGCGCAAGCGGGTGCAGCGGATAGCCCGGAAGCCAGTGCGGGCGTGAGCGTGTGCGAGAGCGAGGCTGGCTGAGGACTATGAGCGAAACACGCGGTGCCCGGCAGTGTAGCTTCAAGGTACCGTGATGCTCAGCGAGGCATGCGCCCAAACCTTTCAAAAAAGGGTGGCTGAAATGCTGTTGGGCTATCGGATGGTGCTTGAAACTTAATCTTTCCAAAGGAAGGGGAAGAGCATCCAGGCGAGGGCCACCACGATGGCGTTGATGGCTACAAGTGCCAGAATATAAGGCTGCTGGATGCTGTGATCGAGTCCGTCGACGGCGTTTTTGGAAAAGCGGATGAGCACGATGAGCATTGGAATAACTACCGGAAAGCTCAAAATGGCCATGAGTGTTGAGTTTTGGCGCGATTTGGCGGCAATGGCAGCCACCAAAGTGAGGATTGACGAAAAGCCGCAGGCGCCCAGTGTGAGTCCGAGCAAAAAGTAGGCTTGATCCTGCACCAAATTGCCAATTAGCAGGCTGTAAATGAGGTAGCCAATGGCCGTGATTAGCAGCAGCAGCAAGGCGTTGTAAATAATGCGCGACAGAATGATGGCCTGCGCCGATGCAAGCGTGTAGATGTAAAGCAGTCGGCCGCGACTTTCGGTGCTGAAGCTTTTTGAGGTAGCGTTTACGGCGGTGAAGAGAATGATTATCCAGAACAGGGCGTTCCAGGTGGGCACATCTACGAGGAATTTAAAGCTGAGGTAGCATACGAAAATGGTCGACACCACATACAACAGCAAGGCATTGAGCGCGTAACGCTGCTTAAGCTCGAGGCTGATTTCTTTTTTCAGCAGGAGTGTGATTTCTTTGGCCAGACTGTTTTTCACAGCTCGAAACTACTGCCTTTTTCGGGAATCTCAACATGGCGGAAACCCTCTTGCTGAAGGCGAACCATAAACCTGAGCTGGGTGTCGTATTCGCCGTGGACAAGGAAGGTTTTCTTTACCTTTTTAATATCAATGCATTCCATAAATCGCATCATCTCCTCCACATCGCCGTGGGCCGAAAATGAACCGAGTGTTTCAACAAGGGCTTTTACGAGGTAATTGTCGCCAAATATGCGCACTTCCTTCTCGCCGGAGGCCAATCGTCCGCCCAGCGATTCGGGTTCGCAATGACCAACAATGAGTATGGTATTGTCGGCATTTCCAATGCTATTGGCCAGGTGGTGTTTGATACGCCCGGCCTCGGCCATGCCCGAAGCCGAAATAATAATGCAGGGCTCTTTTCGGTGGTTGAGGGCTTTGGATTGCTCAACATCGCGGATGTAGGTAAGTTTATTAAAGCCAAATGGATCGGCATCGCGCAGCATGTATTCTTTCACTTCATCGTTAAACACATCAGCATTGCTGCGCATAATTTCGGTGGCGTTTGTCGACAATGGGCTATCAACAAACACATCGATGTGTGGCAAACGCCCTTCATGTTCGAGCCGGTCGAGGGCGTAAACGATTTCTTGCGTTCGGCCTACGCTGAAAGCGGGAATGATGAGTTTTCCCTTTTTTAGTACACAGGTTTCTACCACAATCTGGAGCAGACGCTCGAGTGAAGCCGTTCGATCGCTGTGGGTTCGGTCGCCATAGGTTGATTCGCAAATGAGAATGTCGCACTGCGGAAATGGCGCAAAGCCACTGATGATAGCAGGTTCGGGCCTGCCGATGTCGCCGGTGAAGCAGATTTTCTTGGTATAATGGTCTTCGTCGACTTGCAAATTCACCACGGCCGAACCTAAAATATGTCCAGCATCGGTGAACATAAACCGCAGTCCAGGCTCGATTTCATATTCTTGATTATAAGGCACTTCGACGAATTGTTCGAGGGCATTTCGGGCGTCATCAATGCTGTACAATGGTTTCAAGAGGCTTTTTCCCTGCCGTTTGCGCCGTTCGTTGATGAAACGGGTGTCGCTTTCCTGAATATGCGCTGAGTCTTCGAGCATGATGCTGCACAGGTCGAGGGTTGCCGGTGTGCAAAAGATGGGGCCTTTAAAGCCTTCCTTCACCAGGAGCGGAACAAGCCCGGAGTGGTCGATATGGGCATGCGAAAGGATGAGATAATCGACACTGGCCGGGTCGAAGCCGAAGTGTCGGTTCCATTCATCGGCTAAGGCGCCAATGCCTTGAAAGAGCCCGCAGTCGAGCAGAATTCGTTTTCCTCTTTTTAAAGAGATCAGATGCTTTGAGCCTGTTACAGTTCGGGCGGCGCCGTGGAAGGTTATTTTCATGGATACGGTAAACCTACAAATTTTGATTTCTTTGTACCAAATTTTGTGGATGAAACTCGATATTCTTGCATTTGGGGCTCACCCCGATGACGTTGAGATAAGTGCCGGCGGAATGCTGATTTCGGAGGCCCGGAAAGG
>JAIXUS010000062.1 GCA_027483445.1 Bacteroidota bacterium
ACATTTGGGTACTCACGTAAGCGCTAAGCCCGGTTTTATTGGGGAGATTCGCTATAAGGTTTGAAGTCTCGAGTCCCTAGTCCTGAGTCTGAAGTCGGGTTTTGGATACCATTTGGGGCTCTGTTGTCAAACTTTTTCTCGAAAACGGGAGAAAAGTTTGTGCTGTTCAAAAACCAAAGCGGAAATGCAATTTCCGCTTAACCGTTCTAGCCGGGCAGTGCATTACTCATTGGAAGCGAAACCCCAAGCTTTACGGGATCAAACGCAATACGTTGTACGCAGTACGTTATTCGCCCCCAAAAAAACGTTCCCCCAAATGTTCCCCTTAACTCAGACTAAAGACTAAAGACTAAGGACATAAGACTATATTTGCAGGCTTTTTCAGTCATGGTAAAAATCGCCAATATCGAACTGGGGGAATTTCCACTTTTACTCGCGCCTATGGAAGACGTGAGTGATCCTCCATTTCGGTTGGTTTGCAAGGAATATGGCGCCGATTTGATGTATACTGAGTTCATCTCTTCCGAAGGACTCATCCGCGACGCGGCGAAAAGCAAACAGAAACTCGACATTTTCGAATACGAAAGGCCCATCGGTATTCAGCTTTTCGGAAGTGAAATCGAATCGATGCGTGAGGCTGCCAATATTGCCACGCAGGCTCAACCCGATTTGATCGACATTAACTACGGTTGCCCGGTAAAAAACGTGGCCTGCAAAGGCGCCGGCGCCGGATTGCTTCAGGACATCCCCAAAATGGTGAAAATGACCGAGGAAATTGTGAAAACCACCAATCTCCCCGTAACCGTGAAAACCCGTTTGGGCTGGGACGATTCTACCAAAAACATTACCGAAGTGGCCGAACGCCTTCAGGACATTGGCATCAAGGCACTCACCATACACGGTCGCACCCGAGCGCAGCTGTATAAAGGTCCGGCCGACTGGACCCTAATCGGCGAGGTGAAGAACAATCCACGCATCAACATTCCCATTTTTGGCAATGGCGACATAGATTCACCCGAAAAGGCCCTCGAAATGCAACGCCGCTATGGTGTAGATGGCGTGATGATTGGCCGGGCCAGCATTGGGTACCCATGGATTTTCAACGAAATCAAGCATTTCCTCCGTACGGGCCGTCACCTCGAGCCACCAACACTGGCCGACCGCGTACGGGTTTGTCGTACCCACCTCGATGCTTCCATCCGCTGGAAAGGCCCCGTGCTGGGCATCATCGAAATGCGCCGCCACTACACCAACTACTTCAAGGGAATTCCGCACTTCAAGGAATACCGCCTCAAACTCGTAACCCTGAACAACTACTCCGAAATTGTAGAGGTGCTCGAGGAAATCAAAGACACTTTTGCCCATCTCCCGATAGGGACACCCTAAACGCATGCTCGAAAAACCGCATCAACGCACCGAAACCGAAACGCTCGGAGAATTTGGACTTATTCGCCATCTCGCCGGAGGCTTTGTTCCGCGACTGGAAAGCACCCTCGTAGGCGTGGGCGACGACGCTGCCGTAATTAAACAACACGATGGGCAACTCAGCCTGTTGAGCACCGATATGCTTCTCGAAGGCGTGCATTTCGACCTGAGCTACACACCGCTTAAACACTTGGGCTACAAGGCTGCGGTGGTGAATTTTTCCGACATCTACGCCATGAACGGCAAGCCCGAACAGCTTGTGGTGGGGCTGGCCTGCTCGAACCGTTTCCCGGTGGAAGCCCTGGAAGAAATTTATGAAGGACTGGCCCTCGCTTGCAGTCAATACGGCGTCGACCTCGTGGGTGGCGACACTACCAGCTCACGTGCAGGACTAATTCTCAGCCTGAGCATTCTCGGCAGTGTGAATGCCGATAAATTGGTGCAGCGCAGCGGAGCCGGCCCGAACGATTTGTTGGTGGTTTCTGGCGATCTCGGTGGCGCCTACGTGGGCCTTCAATTACTCGAACGCGAAAAGCAGGTGTTCGTGGAGAACCCCGGTGCACAACCCGACCTCGAAGGGCACGATTACATTCTCGAACGCCAGCTTAAACCGGAAGCCCGCCGCGATGTTGTGGAATACCTGGCAGAAATCGGCGTGCTGCCCACCTCGATGATCGACATTTCCGACGGCTTAAGCTCGGAGATTCTCCACCTCTGCAACCAAAGCGGTGTGGGCTGTCAGCTCTTTGAAGAGAAAATTCCCATTGATCCTACGACCTATGCCATGGCGCGGGAATTCGGTCTCGACCCAACCGTGTGTGCCTTAAGTGGTGGCGAAGATTATGAGCTTTTGTTTACCGTTCGCCAAAGCGACTACGAAAAAATCAAAGGCAGCACCCTGCTAACGGTCATCGGTCACATGACTCCTGATGTAAACCAGGCGGTAATGGTCGACAAAAGCGGCGGCGTGCACCCTATCAAAGCGCAAGGGTGGACGGCCTTCGGCAACACTAAGGAATAACGCCGGCGAAACGCTCGCTTAACCAGGCCGAATAGTTAATCACATCCGATTCCGGTGAGCCGGTGCCGTATTCTTCAATCCACGCCCGAATGCGCTCTTGCAGCGGTTTCGACAAATCGCCATCGCGGCGGGCGAGCTGTTGTATGATTTTTACAAACCCCGACTGCCCGGCACTTTGAGGCTCGTCGAGTGCGCTTTGTTCAATCTCCCTTTGTAGCTGCTGAGCGCGGGTTGCTGCCAAATCCCATTGCTCAAGTTCGGCCCGCAGAATGAGTTCCGAAAGTCCGATTTTAATCCGAAAGGCATCATCGGTTTGTGGGTAAGCCGGGTGGATGCTCAATCGGCTAAGCACCTTCATCGCTTTTTTGGGGTCACCTGTGTTGTGCAGGCAAAGTGCGAGGTTTAGATGCACTACAAGGCTGTACATTGGGTGTTTTTCGAGCGCCGGATTGGCAATGGTCTCTTCCAAAATGCGGATGGCCTCAGGCAGATTGATTACACTGTTAACGTAAACCATGGCGCTGTTGTAAAAGAGGAAGTACTTGTCGGCCAGAAAGCCATCGTAGGCCTCCATGGCCATCCGAAGTCGCTCTGCGGCCCGCAGCGAGGTTTCGAGCTGTTCAGACTTAAACAAGGCATTGGTGAGCCAGGTAAGCAGTTTGAGCCTCAACTCATGGTTTTGTTTGCTAAAGAGCCGGTCGTGTTCAGCCTGATTCAGGGCTTTTTCGAGGTATTCGGCCAAGGCCGCATAGGCGTGCTGTTGAAGCAATACCTGCGAAACTCCTTCTATAAGCCTTAGTCTCAGGGTGGCGTCGGCTTTCAGCTCCGGGTCGCGCAGGTGCTTTTCGAGCACCGACTCCAGGGTTTTACTCAATTCTAAACTGTTGTTTCCGGTTTGCTGGGTGATGGCCAAACGGTACCCTAAAACGGTGAGGATTTCGTCGAGCTCTTTCAGTGCCGAAAGTTTTTTTCTCACTTGGCTTCGCTCTTCGATCAAGGCTTCGGGGTCGGCCCCCGGAATAAACACCGCCGTTTTTATCATTTCGGTGAGTACCATCTCGAGCGAATCAGACACTTCGGCCTCCACAGCCGCTTTGTGGGCCCGCTTGAGATAATCCCAGCACACCGGATATTGTTGCTGTTGGAAGGAATAACGGGCGAGGCTTAGCATCTGTAGCACTTTGAGCTCTTCGCGGCCAAACAGAAAATCGTGTCGGCTTCGGTCGATGTAGTCGCGCAAACGTTTCTTGAGCTGATAAAAGGCATTTCGATTGCCTTGACCAAAGAGCTTGCGGATCATCTTTTCCTCATCGGGTTCGGCGTCGGCCGGCAAATCACGCAACATATCAAAAAGCAATTCGACCTTTCTGTCGCCGGAAGTTTGAATGCGGTGCAGGAAAATTTTAAATCCGCGCACCTCTTCGCGCGACAATTGCTCGATAATCTGTCGTAATATTGGCATCTGAACCTGTAAGATGTGTTCAAAAATACGAACACCCTCCTTTGAGGCTTGTTCTACCTTTAAAAGAAAAAATGTTTAAGCACTTAATTTTCCTTCTTTCCGCACTGGGCACTCCATTGATGGCTCAAAATGTTGTGCGGGTTACCGGCTTGGTGGGCTTCGACGATCCTTCACAGTACAATTTTGTGGCAGGAGCAACCTACGACCTTACAGCAACAATGGTTTTAGACGAAGGTGATGATGATTTCGAGGAGAACATTACCCTCCTTTACCTTACCGATAAAATGATTGATGAGGCCACGCCTCCGGCCACGCTGGTACCCGAAGCCATTTACATCCTTGAACAGGGCATTCCGCTCGATGTTCCGGTGCCCGGTTATGGCATCACACCGGCCAATTTCAGGGTGGGCGGAAACATCGTGGTAATCTGGCCGTCGTATGCCGACCCCGCCATCGATAGCCTGGAAATTAACGTGAATGTGATCGACACCCTAACCACCGGCTTCTCGGAGATTGTGTACAAGCAGTGGATTCCACAGCTGAATCAGGGAAGCTTCTCCCTTGAATCGGCGCGTGAAGCCGGTGTTTCGGCAATCCGGGTATACGATATCAACGGTAAAGTCATCCCGGCGAACGCCAATAACCAAATTAGCCTGCGCGGTATGCCATCGGGCTACTACATGCTTTCTTTCCTTTATCAAGGACGAATGCACGTATATAAATGGTTATACACCGAAAACCCATAAACGAAAGGCCGGATATTCTCCGGCTTTTTTTATGCCCTGAACCTATAAGACGGTCCAAAAGTGAATTACCCCCTCGGCACTTGCACGTTGCACCTTTGCCTCATCAAACTTTTAACACACAACAAAATGAACAACACTTTTCTAATGAGCATGACCAGAGGGATTCTGGTGATCTCCGTGTCGATGATGATGGTTTTTGGGTTGAACTCTTGCTCTAAAGACGAGCTGTTAGATGATGATTTTAACCAATCGCCTAGCGCATCGAAAAATGGAATGTTCCAAAACATGAACGACGACTCAACAGGCACCTGGGGCGATGATGATGGCACCGACGATCAGGGCAGCAACGACTCCGACGACAACAACTCGAACGATAGCAGCGACGACAACTCAAACAGCAGCAACGACTCCGACGACAACAGCTCCAACGACAGCAGCGACGACAACTCCAACAGCAGCGACGATTCAGACGATAACAGCTCTAACGACAGCAATGACGACAGCAGCGATGACAACAACGATGGAAGTGATGACAACGACGATGGAGATGATGAGGAAGATGATGGAGATGACCGTTAATTTGAACGCTGATTGTTGACAAAAGCCCCTGAAAAGGGGCTTTTTGCATTTTACATCAGTATGATTTAACACAGGTCGTGTGCTTGTTTCGTGATAGGTTTTCTATCTTCAACCCATGAAAATCACCTACTACGGTCACTCCTGTTTTCTCTTTGAGAGAGGCCATGATGCCATCCTTAGCGACCCGTTCATCCGCGGAAACACGTTGGCCTCAGCTGTTGATGTAGCGTCTATTCGCCCTCAGGCCATCCT
Source organism: Bacteroidota bacterium (assembly GCA_027483445.1). Taxonomy (GTDB): domain Bacteria; phylum Bacteroidota; class Bacteroidia; order M30B66; family M30B66; genus CAMCXT01. The sequence goes on from JAIXUS010000062.1 coordinate 5,486, forward strand.
TGTTTCTCATGGCCACGGCGATCATCTTGCCGATGCCCGTGAAATTGCCCTTCAAGCCAACGCAACGGTCTATTCAGCCTATGAAGTGGCCAATTGGCTTGGTGCCCAACAAGTGAATACGGTGGGTATGAATGCCGGTGGTCGGCACAAAGGCGAAAACTGGCAGTTGAGCTTTACCCAGGCGCACCATTCCAGCTCATTGCCCGACGGCACCTACGGCGGATCTGCCTTGGGAGCCATGCTCAGCTTGGGAAATCAAACAGCGTATTTTGCCGGCGACACCGATATATTCGGCGACATGGAGCTGATTGCCGACATCTACAAACCCGATTTTGCGCTCTTGCCCATCGGCGATGTGTTTACCATGGGCTCAGCGCTTGCCGCCCGTGCCGCTACGATGATGGGTCTGAAAACAGTCATTGGAATGCATTACGACACCTTCCCGCCAATCACCATCGATCAGGAGCTGGCAAAAAGCCATTTCAAAAAGCAGGGCGTAGAGCTAATTCTACTTAAAATCGGCGAATCGATAAACTTCTAAGCGCCTTCAAGCCAGCTCTTTGCGTCGGTTTCGCTCACCACATGCGGCACCGTTACTTTGAGCAGGGGTTCGGCTTGCATGGCCCGCTCAATCGCGGTGATGGCTTCCTTATTTCGGGCCCAGGCTCTCCGGGCAATGCCATTGTTCACGTCCCAATGTAACATCGATTTCAGCTTGCGGTCGCTGGCCTCGCTGCCGTCGAGTACCATGCCGAAGCCGCCATTGATTACCTCGCCCCAGCCAACGCCACCACCGTTGTGCAACGAAATCCAAGTGGCACCTCTGAAGGCATCGCCGGCAAAGTTTTGCACGGCCATATCGGCGGTGTAGCGGCTTCCGTCGTAAATGTTAGACGTTTCGCGGTAAGGCGAGTCGGTTCCCGATACATCATGATGATCGCGCCCAAGCACGATTTCACCTTTGAGTTCTCCGCTGGCGATGGCCTTGTTGAAACGTTCGGCAATTTTCATTCGACCTTCCGCATCGGCATATAAAATCCGCGCTTGCGAACCAACTACAAGCTGGTTGACTTTGGCCTGACGAATCCAGGTGAGGTTGTCGTGAATCTGCCCGCGAATGTCATCCGGCGCTTTGCGCAACAACTCCTCCAGCACTTCTGCCGCCAGACGGTCGGTGGTGTCGAGGTCTTCGGCTAAGCCTGAGCAACACACCCAGCGAAAGGGGCCAAAACCGTAGTCGAAACACAATGGTCCGAGAATATCCTGCACGTACGATGGATATTTGAATTCCAATTCGGCTCCGCCCGAGGGTTTCACCACGTCGGCCCCGGCCCTCGACGATTCCAACAGAAAGGCATTGCCGTAATCGAAGAAGTACATGCCATTGGCTGCCAGCGTGTTTACGGCCGAAGTGTGTCTTTTGAGGCTTTTGTATACCTCATCATGAAAGCGTTCCGGCTCTTCGGCCATCATGCGATTCGACTCTTCGAGACTAAAGCCGGCCGGGTAATAGCCTCCGGCGAATGGGTTGTGCAGCGAGGTTTGGTCGGATCCAATATCCACACGAATACTGTGGCGAACAAGGGCTTCCCACAGGTCGATAATGTTACCTTCATAGGCCAGCGAAAGCGGGGTGCCTTCAGCGCGTGCTTCTTCGGCCCTCGAAATCACTGAATCGAGGTCGGTGTGCACCTCATCTACCCAGCCTTGTTCCAAGCGTTTTCGCGAGGCCGCCGGGTTAATTTCGGCGGTAATACTCACTATTCCAGCCACTTTTGCCGCCTTGGGTTGCGCCCCGCTCATCCCGCCGAGACCGGCGGTAACAAACAACATTCCTCTAAAATCATCTTTGCCTGGGGGGATTCCACGTTTACGCAAGCACATCCGTGCAGCGTTCATCACCGTAATGGTGGTGCCGTGCACAATGCCTTGCGGACCGATATACATGTACGAACCGGCTGTCATTTGACCATATTGCGTAACTCCCAAGGCATTGAAGCGCTCCCAGTCGTTGGGCCTGGAGTAATTCGGAATCATCATACCATTGGTTACCACAACGCGAGGCGCCTCGGGGTGCGAAGGGAAAAGGCCCATTGGATGGCCTGAATACATCACCAGCGTTTGGTGATCGGTCATCTCGCTGAGGTATTTCATCGTGAGACGATACTGGGCCCAGTTTTGAAAAACGGCACCATTCCCGCCATAGGTAATCAACTCGTGTGGGTGTTGAGCCACGGCCGGATCAAGGTTGTTTTGAATCATGAGCATGATGGCCGCAGCCTGCTTCGAACGGGCCGGATACTCGTTGATGGGGCGGGCATACATCGGGTATGTTGGCCGAAAGCGGTACATGTAAATTCGGCCGTATTCGCGCAGCTCTTTTACAAACTCAGGGGCGAGCACCGCATGATGACGAGGCTCGAAATACCGCAAGGCGTTGCGCAAGGCCAATTGCTTTTCAGCTTCGCTGAGGATGTCTTTTCGCCTCGGGGCATGACTTACCGTTGGGTCGATAGAAACAGCAGGCGGAAGATCGTTGGGAATACCTTGCTGTATTTCCTGCTGAAACAAGTCAATATCGTTCGCTATCATGATTCTCTTTTGTCAAATTTTCCGGTTTTCACATTGTAGCCGTAAGGACAGTGCCGGCAGCCGTTTTTACAGCAGTAGCCCCGTTTAAGGAGGTATTTGGCCGTAAACACCACGTAACCCTCCGGGCTAAGGTAGTATTCGTCTTTCTCAAGCTTCGACAACCGTGAAAATCCGTCCATAATGCAAGCCTTGCAAAGTTCTTAATTTTCTCCAATGCACTGAGCAAGGTTCAAGCCCATTACCTTTACGCTATGCTTCCCGATTACCGCGACATTCCGGTTGACCTTTCCGCGATGGGCTTGCCCGGACGTCGGCTTCATGTGCGTGTTTATGAGGCAAACAAACCGGAAATCTCCGGAAATAAGGCGTTTAAGCTTTGGTATTGGTTGCATGATTTTCCCGAAAATGCCCGGTTTTTATCGTTTGGAGGCGCTTTTTCCAATCACCTGTTGGCCCTTTCTGCCGCGGCGGGCAATCGTTCCATTGGAATTGTTAGAGGAGAAAAGCCCGCTCGGCTTAACCCCTGGCTCAAGCGCATGCAAAACAACGGCATGAGTCTGCATTTTGTTCAACGGTCGGCGTTTTCGGCCTTTCGCGACAATCCGCAGCTTGCCCTCGAAATGGCTCCCGATGCGGTGCTCATTCCCGAAGGTGGAGGAGGGCAGAAGGGTATTCAGGGCGCTACGCTGATGGCCCGGGATTTACAGTCTTACGATGCAGTGGCACTGCCCGGCGGAACAGGAACTACGGCTGCAGGTTTACTGCTCGCCGAAGGAGCTCGCCACTGCGAGATTCACTGCTTCCAGGCACTCAAAGGTGAGGGGTACCTCCAGCGTGAAATCTCCGCCTGGGTTGGGGCCTCGGCGGCTAAGCAGCTCTTCGTGCACGACCAGTTTCACTTTGGAGGCTATGCACGCCGAAGCGATCAGTTGCTTTTGTTTGCTCAACAGTGGAAGCAAGAAACGGGCATTGCACTGGACGAAGTATACGGCGCCAAGGCCATGTTTGGCTTGCTGCAAGTGATGCAGGCGAATAGCCCGGCCAAGCGCTGGTTGTATGTACACACCGGTGGTCTGGGACTCACTCCAGCGATCGGCGGTTAAACAGGATAAATCCGGCGGTAAACAACAGCGAGAAGGGCTCGGGCTGCTTCTCATAATAGTTTAGGCTGATGGCCAAAGGAGCTGCAGGTGTGTGGAAAACCAAGGCCGCCGAACCCATAAAATGTCGGTTGGCCAATGCTTCGCCATAAACAGCCTCCAGATTGAGGGCCAAAATTTCCTGATAAGGCTGAAAAATGTAGCCTTCCAATCGAAAGTCAAGTCGCGAGTGAATATTGAACAGCAACCTCACTCCGCCTGAGGCATAATTGTGCGCACGGTATTCGGGTAAAAAGCGCGTCCGGCTTTCCGGAATGGGTGCAAAAATGGGAGCTTCCAGCAGGCTGGCCGTGTAGTTGGCAAAGAAAGGCTGATTGGAGGCCACCACTTCGGCAAACAAGCCCGGACGAACAATTCCCCTTTTGTTGTACCAGGCTTCGTAGGTCGCCCTGATTCGGATAAACTGTAAGCTGCGTCGGGTTATCTCTTTCAAAAACGAAGTAGAGCCCGGTGTGCTTACCTCCTGGCCATCTACATAACGCACATGAAGCCGCAGTGCTGAACCGGAAGAGGCGTAAAACTTCCGGTTTAAGGTGCTTCGTTCGGCCAACAGCCAAACGCTGCCATGGTTAAACTCAGTTCTGTCGGCCGTATCGGCCTTGGTAAAACTCTCCACCTGGTAATAATCGTCGAACATGCGACTGCTGGTAAGCCCAACTTTTAACTTCCCGTGGGTGTTCAGCGGCAGAGCAATGTTCCCGGTGAACGACCGGTCGTATTGAATCAGGTACGAAGGCTTGATTTCTTCGAAAAACGTGGTAGCACTGTTGAAGAAGTCAAAATTGTTTAAGGTAAAGTCGGCTTCTACCAGAAATGGCAAGCGAAAGGGGAAGTCGAAGGTGGTTTTCACCTGCGTCGAACCGTAGAACTTTCCAAAGTAAGCATTGCCATCCAGCGTTAGCCCCAGCCGGTTGATGCGCTTATACCGTAAAGCGATAAATCCCGTGTTTATCGGTCGTGATGAGAACAAACCGCCAAATTGAGCAAACAAGTCCTTGTCGAGCTTCATGTTTAGCTTAAGCGTATAGCCGGCCATTCCGGGTTCTTTGCGCGCTGTAGGGTACACTTTTTTAATCCGGTCGTCGAGAGCCAGACGGAAGTAATGTTTACGAAACTCTTGTAAATCGGGCAATTGTTTACGGGCGCCCATCACTCCGCGCATGTAAGCGGCCTGAGTCCTGTTTAAGCCTTCAATGTGCAATCGACTGAAGTAGAGCGAGTCGCTGCGCTGCTTAAACGCTAGGCGCTTTTTGGCCAGCTCCCCCGGGTTTTGCCTTCGGCTGATGAGCTTCTCAATCTGTCCGATGCGATTGAGGGTTTCGTGGTAGCCGCTATGCACCATTTCTGCCGATTGTGAGAAGTCGAGAATGCCCACCTTGGGAATTGCCGGTCTGATGATGATCATGTGGTCATTCTCGCAAACCGACGAGTAGCTTTGGCGCTCCATGAGCATGTTTTTAATCTGACCCAAAATGTCATCCTCCTCTGGAGGCCTCATTTCAAAAGCTACAGTAGAACCGATAATGACATCCGGTAAAAAATCCTGATACATAATGTCGGCCGGGAAGTTGTTGTACAAGCCGCCATCAAAGAGCAACTTGCCATCTACCACAATGGGCTTATAAAAAAAGGGGTAGGTGGTCGATGCCCGCATGGCTTGCCCAACATCGCCTTCGCGAAAAACAACCTCGGCCTTGTTGTGAATGTCGGCCGCAACAGCGCGGTAAGGAATAAACAACGAATCGAAACGATAGCCCGCCGCCGCGCTGATGGTTGAGGTGCGTTCTAAAAAAGCGAGATCCATGCTCACCGGCGAAATAATGCTTGAGGGCAATGTGGTTTTGAAGGTCGAGTCGATTCGAAACTTAATGCCAATCCAACTCGAGTTGGGCTCTCGTTCACGGAAGTAGTAAACATACCGGTCATCGATGCGACCAAACACCCAATCGTCGAATTCACGTGAGAGAATAATAGCCTCAATTTCTGCCGGTGTGTAGCCCATGGCATACATGCCTCCAACCAAAGCTCCCATGGAGGTTCCGGCAATGTAATCGATCGGAATGTTCTTCTCCTCAAGGGCCTTGAGCACGCCCACATGCGCCACGCCACTCGAGCCTCCTCCGCTTAACACCACGCCAACGGTTTGGGCGGGAGCTACACGGCTGAATACAAGCAGACTAGAAACAATAAGGGCTAAGCGATAAGCCAACATGAACAGGGACGAAAGGCTTGTAAACTTACGCTTTTCGGAGCCTCAGCTTACTTGGAAGGGCCAATAAATTATTGGCATTCTACAAGGCTAGCTAGGTGTTTATAACGTTCCGCGGCGTTCTTGCTCCCTTTCAATGGCTTCGAACAGGGCTTTGAAGTTTCCTTTGCCAAAGGCGCGGGCTCCGCGGCGCTGAATAATCTCGTAGAACAAGGTCGGGCGGTCTTCAACCGGACGGGTGAAAAGCTGTAAAAGATAGCCCTGGTCATCGCGGTCAACCAAAATATTTAGCCGACGAATCTCCTCCATGTCCTCATCAATTTTCCCTACACGTGCCTCTAAATCATCGTAATAGGTTTGCGGAACCTCGAGAAAATCAACACCACGGCGGCGAAGTTCGGCCACTGTTTCAATAATGTTGTCGGTAGCTACCGCAACGTGCTGAACTCCCGGACCATGGTAGTAATCGAGGTATTCTTCGATTTGCGATTTCTTTTTGCCTTCAGCCGGTTCATTGATGGGAAACTTGATGAACTCATTGCCATTGGCCACCACTTTCGACATCAGTGCGGAGTATTCGGTGGAGATGTCCTGGTCGTCGAATGAGATTATGACCCTAAACCCAAGCACATCCTCATAAAATTTAACCCAGGTGTTCATTTCTCCCCAACCAACATTTCCCACGCAGTGGTCGACATACTTTAATCCAACCGATTTAACCTCGGCGGTGCCTTTGGCTTTCCGGTAGCCGGGCATGAAAATGCCTTTGTAGTTTTTCCGCTCTACGAAAGTATGCACGGTGTCGCCGTAAGTATGAATTGATGAGGTGCGAACTTCGCCATCTTCATCGGTTTTAACTTCCAGTGGCGCAAACAGTTTGGCTCCTCGTTTTACCGTTTCCTCCAGGGCTTTCGCGGCGTCATCAACCCAAAGTGCAAGCACCTTAACGCCATCGCCATGCTTCTTCACATGTTCGGCAATCGGACCTTCAGGAAGTAAGGATGCCGTTAACACAAGGCGAATTTTTCCCTGCTGCAAAACATAGGAAGCGCGGTCTTTTACGCCGGTTTCAGGGCCCGCATAGGCAATAATCTCGTAGCCCCAGGCATGCTGATAGTAGTAGGCGGCCTGCTTGGCGTTGCCTACATAAAATTCTACGTAATCGGTGCCCAGTAAAGGCAGAAAATCGTCTGTTGAAACCGGGTTTGCTAAGGTATTAGGTTCGAGGGTATTCATGGTGTAAATGCTTGATTGGAAGTGGCTTAGTGTGATTCGTCGATCCAGGAGCGCCAGTATTTGCCATCATCAATCCTGAGGGCTTCTTCGGTTACTTGCAAGGGCTTAAAGGTGTCGACCATAACGGCGAGCTCGAGGGTTTCTTTTTTACCGATTGAACGCTCATAGGCTCCGGGGTGCGGCCCGTGCGGGATGCCAGCAGGGTGCAACGTGAGCTGCCCGGCCGAAATGTCGTTGCGGCTCATAAAATCGCCGTCGACATAATACAACACCTCGTCGGAGTCGATGTTACTGTGGTTGTAGGGCGCCGGGATGGATTGCGGGTGATAGTCGTAAAGCCTCGGACAAAACGAACACACCACAAAAGCCGACGTTTCGAAGGTTTGATGCACCGGCGGCGGCTGGTGAACACGCCCGGTGATGGGCTCAAAATCGTGGATAGAAAACGCGTATGGATAGTTATAGCCATCCCAGCCCACAACGTCGAAAGGGTGTGTAGCGTAAACATATTCGTGCAAAACGCCTTGCTTTTTCACTTTGATGACGAAATCGCCCTTTTCATCGTGCGTTTCAAGGTTTGATGGCCTGCGGATGTCGCGCTCGCAATACGGCGAATGCTCGAGCAATTGACCAAACCAGTTGCGGTACCGTTTTGGGGTGTAAATGGGCGTAAACGACTCGAGGTAAAGGATGCGATTGTCGGTATCGTTAAAGTCGATTTGGTAAATCATGCCCCGCGGAATCACCAGGTAATCGCCGTACGAAAACGGAAGGTTTCCTAGAAATGTACGAAGGGTTCCACTGCCGCGGTGGATGAACAGGAGCTCGTCGGCATCGGCGTTTTTGTAAAAGTAGGAGCGGAGTGACATCCGCGGAGCGGCCACCCCTAAATGCACATCGCTATTGATGAGAAGCGCTTTGCGGCTGTCCAGAAAGTCATCAGCCGGAGGCACATCAAAGCCTTTCAAACGCAGCGACTTCATGTTTTTCGACACGGCAACACGAGGCGAAACATCGGTGCTTTTGAGGATTTCTTTCACCTGCGTAGGGCGGTGAATGTGGTACATGAGCGACGACATTCCGTCGAAACCTACCGTCCCGAACAGTTGCTCGTAATACAAGCCGCCATCAGGCTTCGGCATGATTGTGTGTCGCTTATGAGGAATTGCTCCAAGCGTGTGGTAAATGGGCATAGCGTGCGAAAGAATCACAAACATACACAATAATGCAAGCTGGCGCAAGGCTTTTGGCCAAATAATAGTTAGTCGTACTTACATATTTATCAAAAATGTTTGGCCTTTCGGCCTGATGGCCAAATGTGTGATTAGTGTTGCACGCTCAACCTGCAGCCTTTTCGCTGCCCATCGAGAAATACAGCCACTTCATAATGTCCGGCCGGAAGATTCGTTACCGGAACCTCGAGTAAAGCTCCCGGTTGGAGTGGCTTTTCGGGCGATTGATAGACGACTTTACCGGTTAAATCTACAACCACAAAATAGGCTTTTTGAACCGGAACGTTGTTTCCTGACCGAATCCAGGCCACCGAATTGGCCGGATTGGGATAAATGCGAACAACCTCAGCCTGTTGTGTATCGGCTTGCTCGATGCCAGTTACGGTGATCACCTGAATATGCGCCATAGCCGTATCGCTGCAAGTGCCCCGGCTTACCGTAAGCACCACCGAATAAAGTCCTGCTTCCTGGTACACATGCTCAACATCAATTGTAGAATTGATGAGCGTGCCATCTCCCAGGTTCCAGAATACCTGCTCCGCATTTAGGCTCAAATTACGAAGAACAACGGCCTCTTCCTCCATTTTTACTTCGTTGGCTGAGACTTCGAGCAAGGCTTCAATACCGTTTCCGGGTTCAACGCTAACATACTCATCCACCTGAATATTGGTTCCGGCAAGCTCGAAATGCAAGCGGTATTCTCCGGCACTTAAGTCAATTACCTCCCAGTTTCCAACGAGTGGATTTCGGCTGCCTATCAAACTATCGTTAACATTAAAAATGCTCAGGTTCCAGTTGCTCGAGGTTGGGTTGTTGAACGAAATTCGTCCCGATACCCCATTGCAACCGGCATCGAAAGCCTGTACAGTAACGCCTTCGTGCACATGTAAAAAGAAGCGCCCCGAGGTTTCTCCAATCGGCAGGCTCACTCCGTATGTAGGCTGTTGCCGTAAATTTTGAAAGCTGCCCGCAGCTCGGTCCTCCAGGTAAATCATGGCGGTGGCCGGAAAGTGATGGATTTCGGCCAGGCGAAGCTGTACCGCACCTGCTGTTGCCATGTTTATGCTTAGTGGAATAGTATCTCTGCCGCTAACGCGCGCTCTACCTTGAATGGCCAACTCTACGCCTTGCTTTGTGCTGCAAAGCCAGTTGAAACCGGGAAGTGAGGGAACTTTTGGAGCGTCGACGCCATCCTGGGCCAGGGTCGAATTGGCTTGCTGACTAAAGTAAACCAGTGTTTCGTCGGCCCGCGCACCGCTTACCAAACTCAACTTTACAAAGGGAATGCTCTCCGGAACCTGCACTGTGCGGGTATTTAACACCTCTACACGGTGAGCGTTCCTTAGCCGAAGGGTGTCGTTGGCAAAACTTCGAACAAAAAAACCTTCCTGCGAGCCAATGTAGCGGGTGGCACCATTGATGCCTAAGCCCTCTTCTTCGCCAAGAGGAAGCCAAACCGCGAACTGGCCGTTAAACCGGTTTCCTTTACCGGCAGTGGCCATTGCCGCGGAAACATTTGTCCCCTGATCGGCAATCACCAAATTCCAGTCAATGGGCGAAGGGTAGGGGTTTCCTGCCAAATTCCACCCAGCCTGTGCATTGCTGCTTCTCAGCACCAAGTTTTTGTTGCCGTTATTCACCAGTCCTCTGGCACGGATAACCTGGTTGCCTTCGGCGCTGGCCAGGTAGGCGCGGGTTTGTAGCAGCATGGTTTGTGCTTGTTCGCGCGATGCCCAGCCTTCGCCAAAGCCTCCGGCGCTCTCCAGCTCCGAAAACTCCCAAATTCCATGGTTACTCCAGCCTGCGTTTTCGTCACCGCTTAAGGTGAAATCCGTTTGCATGTCGATCCAGCTTTGTTGCTGAAGTGCAGAGCTGTAAAGCAAAAACTGATGCCCGTCGCCCCAAATGTAGCGTTCGATCTCCACTTCGCCCACGAGGCTTCCTTGGCCGGAGCCTGAAATAAGTGCGGTTCCAAGGCTGTCAGATTTCAACAGTAAGCTATCGTTGGTTTGAAAAAGACCCCCTTCAAGCCTCAACACTCCTTTAAGATTTACCTTTCCTTGTGCTTGACGGGTTCCGCCACCTTGAATGCTCAGGTTTTGATAGCTGCCTTTCATCACCTTTTGTTGCATGGCGCTGGAGTAAAGCACATCGCCTTTAAAATCGGGTTGTTGAAATCCCGACAGTACGGTTTGGTTTCCGGAGCTGTATTGAATCAACAGTTTATCACGCCCTTTCATCACAAACACACCACCATCGGCGCTTCGTGTTATGCGATGGTTCAAAATGAGTTCTGTTCCGGGTAAGCTGTCAACACCTAAGCTTAAGCTTCCGCTTAGGCTTATATTGCGTGCTGTTTCGGCAATTCCCCCGGCTTCTCCCGGGTTGTAAAACATCAGGTTGTGGCAGCTAAAATCGGCATCGCTACCAAGCCACACGGTATAGTCTTTATTGGTCCTCACCCACAAGTTGTGGTAATGCAACGAGGGAACTCTCTGGTGTGTTTTCTGTGCCCAAACCTCACCATTTCCGAAAAAAGTGGTGCCCTGTCCGGCAATAAAAGTGCTGTCGGAAAGTTGAACCGCCGACTCACTGCCTTCAATCACAAGCACTCCGCTGCCCTGGTCGAGTGTGCCACGTTGGCGTATTCCCCAAACATCAAGTATATACTGATCAAGCCTAAGTGCTGACCCTTCATTGATTTCAAGATTGCGTAACACCAAGTCGTTGCTCAGGCGGTACTCCGATTGGGCCGTTACAAACAAATCGGCACCGATAAAATATCCATCACCGCCAAGCAGTTTGCCTTCGCCACCGGCCAAAGAAATGTAAGTGTTTGCATTGTTGGTGATGACACCCTGATTTACAAGGTTGCCAAAAACAGCAAGGTGGCTTCCGTAGTTGGCATGTATGGTTAGTGCGGCCCCCGGTTGAAGGGTCAGATTTTCGCAGGATGCAGGCTGATTTCCTTGCAATTCAGGGTAATAACTAAGTCCGGCCGGAATTATAACCGGGTTGCAGCGACCGGGAACCTGTTGGCCGCTCCAGTTTTGTGGATCGAACCAGTTGTTGCTGACACCCAGCCAGGTGAGCGTTTGCGCCAATCCCGGAGCAAACGTGTACCGGGCATTTTGTGCAGGCAGTGTTATTGGGCTACCCGAACGGATTACCGCGGTTGAATGACTAAACCCTTGTGTAGAGTTGGCCCAAGCCTGCGATCCTGGCTGAACCGAACGGCTGTGCGCATCTGCTGGCGTTTGTCCGCGAAGACCAATCTGGAAAAACTGCTCATAGCCTTGCCAGCAGTAGGGTGCGGTGTTGTAGGCAAAATGAATTTTCGATTGGTCTTCTTCGAGAATAATTTGAAAATCGAAGCGATTTCTGTTTTCACCACAAAACCCGGTGCCTTCAGCGTCGTCGAGCGATTTGAAATTGCTCCATTCAATGGTTAGGCTGCGAAAAGGAGCAACCCCATTCTTACGAAGCCTGATTTGCGCCTGCCCGGCTGTCCAGCGACCTTCCAAATCGGCATTCAGCGCTGAAACAATTCCTTCAATTGGAAAAGGCGTGTTTAGAACCTGTGTAAATGGAAACACCAGTCCGGCAGCTCTCACCGGGTTGTTTTCCCCAAACCAAATCCAGCCATTGGTGGATACGCCTAACTTGCTGTAGGTGTGGCCATTAAATTGAAAAGGGAATCCCATTTCTAATTGAGGGTAAAAATCCTCATCAGTGGGCGAAGTATCGTCGGGAATGGAGGGTTGGTCTGCTCCCGATGCAAGAATTAAGGTGCCTTGTCCTTCGGCAATTGGTGTATACGGCGTGGTGTTGGTGTAGCTAAATACATAACCGCAGGCAACCTGGGCAACTCCGCTAAAAGGCAGAGCCAATAAACATGTAATGAGGGTTTTAGTGAGTAATGATTGCTTCACATGAATCGCGGTAATGCCCGAGTATACTTAGAAAACCGCCTTTAGGTTTCATTGTGGAGGGGGCACAAAAACAAAAAGGCGCCGAAGCGCCTTTTTGTTTCACAAACCACCAAGTGAATTCTGTAAATCTACCAAAAACAGAATCGTTGGTATTGGTTATTGCTAAAATAACCTCGACAAAGGTATGGCTTTCCTCTAAGTTAAAAAGTCTTTTTATTGTCAAAAAATAAGATGGCCCATTAGTGTTTGATAAGTTTCATCACACTATTGCCTTTGGGTGTACGAATGTGCAGTAAATAAAGCCCATTCGACAAGTTATCTCCCGGAATTTGCAACACTGTTGGGCCCACTGCAAACGTCGAGGTTTCAGTTAAAATCCGGCCATTCAAATCGGTTAGAATAAGATGGAAGAACTCAGGGTTTTGGGTTTCGAAGGCAAATTGAAAATTGTTTGAAGACGGATTGGGGTACACCGATGCCCGGTAAGTGCTCAAAATGTCATCAAGCCCAACCTGCGCAACAATTACCAGTTTGGTAATGGTATCTGAACCACAAGGGTTTTCCGTAACCAAGGTAATGTAGTAAGGGCCGCTTTCCGGGAAGGTGAACGAAGGCTCATCTAAAGGAGACGTCGAAAGGGTATCGAATAGCCAAAAGCTGCTAAGCCCGTTTTGTGAGGTGTTGTTAAAATTGATGGTATAGCCACCCTGATTTTGGGTATAACTGAAATTCGAAATTGGGAATTGACTTTGAATGACCTCTACCAATGCTGAGGTTCCTGTACAACCATTAGCATCAGTAACGGTTACCGAATAATAACCGGTTAAACTAACTGTAATGTTCTGTCCCAACGCGCCATTCGACCACTGGTAAACATTAAATCCAGGAGCAGCACTTAATGTGGCGGGCTCACCATTGCAAATTGCGGCTACACTTGGTGTAACTGGAACGGAAACATTGCCTGCCGGCTGTACATCAACCTGAACCGGCGCAACATTACAGCCGTTATTGTCTACAGCAGAAACAGTAATGGGCGTGGGCGGAAGAGCGGTAACCACGAAATTGGGCCCCGTTTGACCAGTTGACCATTGATAGCTTGCAAAGCCGGGACTTGCAGTAAGGTTTATGGGATTTCCACAGAAGAGAATAGGATTTCCGGGGTTTACAGTTAATGGCGCCGGATTGGTTTGGATAATGTTCAGCGGCGCCGAGTTCGCAGGGCATCCATTCAAATCCTGGCCACTCACCGAAATCTGGCCTGGTGTGGTTACCACAATAGCCGAACCTGTTTGTCCGCCCGACCAAACCAAACCAGTGAAATTGCCGATTGTAGATACTGTAATCGGACCGTTACACAGGTTGAGTGTGTTGGGCGAGGTTTGAAGTGGTATGGTTACGTTGTTCGATAAATTTACAACCCATGTCGCCGATACAGAGGTTCCACAATTTGTGGTTACCTCCACTTGAAAGAAGGTTGTGCCATTGATTGGCGGAGAGCTTAATACATCGGCCGTTGCTCCGGCAATGGGTGTAAACGTTACTCCATTTGATGAACTAAGCCATTGTAACGTTCCCGGACTTCCATTATAGGCCAACACAGCCGAACCTCCGGCACACACGCTGGTCATTGAAGACGGATCGATACTGGCTGTTGGACCGGCACCGATGTTAATGGTTGTGGAGTTTGAACCAATCACCGATGGATTTGAGCCCGTTACCCGAATTATGTAGTTTGTTCCAGGGGTAGTTCCGGGAGGTATTGTGGCCGTGATAACCCCACTGGTTGTGCCATTTAACGACCCAATGCCTATAGGCGTGAAAAACGATCCCCCGGCATCCGATAACTGAGCCGTAAACACATTGCCCGCATTAAAAGTGCCATTTGCCGTGAATGGTATTTGGATGACATCACCGGGACAAAAAGGCCCTGAGCCAAAGTTCCCCGTAACAATACTGTTTGAGCCTGTTGCTGAAGCGCTTACAACAATCTCGTCTACTGAAAATGAAGGCTCTGCAGCAGCCCCACCGGGGTTGTTCACAAATCGGAACCCAAATCTGAGGTTGGGCTGATTGTCAAATGCAGGGTCTGTAACTGAGAAAAAAGTCCAATTGGGCGTTGCGGAGAAATTGCTGGCGCCTGGAACCAAGGTCCATGAGGCACCACCATTGGTTGAATAATAAGCTTCGCCGAACATGGTGGGTGGTCCGCCCTGACATAGATACCAGAAACTCAAGCTTACATTGGTGTTACCTGCGGTACTAATGCTGTTTGACATGCTGGCAAAATTGTTCTCAGCGGGCACGCATAGGCCATCCGCTGCGGCAAAATTGGCATTGCTTACTCCACCATTATTGCCCGCCACACTTGCAATATGCAGGTAGTTGCTCTGAGGAAACCCTGTTATTCCGGCAGGCTGATCGGGAGTGGCTGTTATTGTAATTGGCAATGGAATTGGAACTCCTGCGCAAAGAGGGTTGAATGTACCACCTGAATACGAATTGTTAATAACCCAGAAATTACTTCCATTGGTGGTACTTCCCAAATCACTTGTATTTAAGCTGAATGGAGGGTTGGCACCATTAAAATTCTCAGAAAAAATAACGGTTTGAGCCAATGCTGGAATCCTCGATACAAGAAACAACAGCAAAACGGCAGTGGTAAAGTTGCGCATGGATGATAAGTTAATCAAAGCTTTCAAAAGTAATCAATTCATCAATAGCGATAAACGCTGCATCTTAATCTAAGAATAAGCAGCATCGGTTCAACTATTCCGCCATTCAACTGTTTCTCAGCCTCAAAATCTTCATCTTTGCCCAATGCACGCACAACACTCCCGAAAAACCGATTTCCTGATTATCGGCTCGGGCATTGCCGGTCTCAGCTTTGCCCTTAAAGTGGCCCCCTTCGGTAAGGTGTTAATGATCACCAAAAGCAATGAAGACGAGTCGAACACCAAATATGCACAAGGTGGAATTGCCGCTGTAACCGTCGAAAGCGACTCGTTCGAAAAGCACATCCACGATACACTGGTGGCCGGCGACGGGCTCTGCGACGAAGCCGTTGTTCGTACCGTAATTTCCGAAGCGCCCGAACGCGTTAAAGAACTTATCGATTGGGGCGCCCGTTTCGACCGTCGCGCTGATGGAAGCTACGACCTCGGCAAGGAAGGCGGCCACTCCGAACACCGAATCCTGCACCACAAAGACAACACCGGCTTTGAAATCGAACGGGCCATGCTCGAACAGGTGCGCAACCACCCGAACATCGAAATTCTCGACCACCACTTTGCCGTTGAAATCATCACCCAGCACCACCTCGGCATGTACATCAACAGCTCAACGCCGGGCATTGAGTGTTATGGGGTTTATGCCTTAAACCTGCGCACCGGAAAAACCGATTCCATTTTGGCGCGCATTACCCTCATGGCGACCGGCGGGGCGGGAAATGTTTACGCCTCCACCACCAATCCGAAAATCGCAACAGGCGATGGTGTGGCCATGGTTTACCGTGCCAAAGGAAGAGTCGAAAACATGGAGTTTATCCAGTTTCACCCCACCGCACTCTACGAGCCCGGCGTTCAGCCCAGCTTTTTGATTACCGAAGCCATGCGCGGATTTGGGGCCATCCTCCGAAATCAGGAAGGCGAGGATTTCATGCCACGCTACGACCATCGGGCCTCTCTCGCCCCACGCGATATCGTTGCCCGGGCCATCGACAACGAAATGAAACAACGCGGCGAAGAATTCGTCTATCTCGACTGCCGCCACCTCGACCCAACAGCCCTACAGGCGCATTTCCCAACCATCTTCGAAAAGTGCAAAAGCATTGGTATCGATATCCGAACCGACATGATTCCCGTTGTGCCCTCCTGTCACTACATGTGCGGGGGCATTAAAACCGACCTCCAGGCCAAAACAAGTATTCAGAACTTATTGGCCGCCGGCGAATGCAGCTCTACCGGTTTGCACGGCGGAAACCGTTTGGCCTCCAACTCATTGTTGGAAGCCCTCGTTTACGGGCACCGGGCAGCCCAAACTGCAATCGAATCGTTCTCACTGGTGGAGTTCCGCACCGACATTCCCGATTGGGACATCAAAGGCACCGCCGACCCCGAAGAAATGGTCTTAATTACCCAAAGCCTTCGCGAACTGCAAGCCATCATGAGCAGCTACGTAGGCATTGTGCGGAGCAACATCCGCCTTCAGCGCGCCCTCGACCGCCTGCTGATCTTAAACCGGGAAACTGAAAATTTGTACCGCCGCACCACACTTTCGCCGGCACTTTGCGAGCTAAGAAACCTGATTTTGGTAGGCTATCTGATCATCAAATCGGCCATGCAACGGAAAGAAAGTCGAGGGCTGCATTACTCGCTCGACTTTCCGCGTGCCACCGAAAAAGCCTCGGTTTAGGCCCCCAATCGGCTTTGCAATTCGGCCCGAATGGCTTCCAAAAAGTCCTCGGTATACAAGTACTGATGCTCCTGCACCTTATCGCCGTAAATACACACCGCGAGGTCTTTGGTCATCTTTCCACTTTCTACAACATCAACGCACAATTTTTCAAGCGTTTGGCAGAAGTGAATAAGGGCATCGTTGCCATCTAACCGTCCACGGTGCTCCAATCCACGCGTCCAGGCAAAAATGGAGGCAATCGGATTGGTGGAGGTTTTCTTGCCCTGCTGGTGCATTCTGTAATGGCGGGTTACCGTGCCATGTGCAGCCTCAGCCTCCATCGTTTTCCCATCGGGCGTAACCAACACGGAGGTCATCAGCCCCAAAGAGCCAAAACCCTGCGCAACCGTATCGCTCTGCACGTCGCCATCGTAATTTTTACAGGCCCAAACAAAGTTTCCGTTCCACTTCAGCGCCGAGGCCACCATATCGTCAATCAGCCGATGCTCGTAAGCAATGTCTAAAGCATCCATCGTCGACTTGAATTCGTTCTGGTAGATCTCCTCAAAAATATCCTTAAAACGACCATCGTATTTTTTGAGGATGGTGTTTTTCGTACTCAGGTAAAGCGGCCATTTTTTACTGATGGCCTGGTTAAAGCAGGCGCGGGCAAAGCCGCGGATGGATTCATCGGTATTGTACATAGCCATCGCTACGCCATCGCCTTTGAAGGTATACACCTCATGCGAAATCACTTGCCCATCATCGCCCTCGAATGTAATCGTAAGCTTGCCGCTGCCATTGGTTACAAAGTCGGTAGCCCTATACTGATCGCCAAAAGCATGTCGACCAATACAAATCGGAGCCGTCCAATTGGGAACCAACCGCGGCACGTTGCGACACACAATCGGCTCACGAAACACCGTACCGTCGAGAATATTACGGATGGTACCATTGGGGCTCTTCCACATCTGCTTCAGGTTGAACTCCTTCACCCGCGCCTCATCAGGCGTTATTGTTGCGCACTTAATGCCCACATTGTAGGTTCGGATGGCCTCTGCCGCATCAATGGTCACCTGATCATTGGTTGCATCGCGGTGCTCTATACCGAGGTCGAAATACTTTATGTCAACCTCCAGATAAGGAAGAATGAGCTTGTCTTTGATGAACCTCCAAATGATACGGGTCATCTCGTCGCCATCCAGTTCGACCACCGGATTGGCTACCTTAATTTTATTCATGCTGTGTTTGTTTGAAAAATGACAGGGGAACGGGCGCAAAGGACGCAATAACCAAACAATTGCGCAAACCCAGCGCAGCCATATTCGTACGTGTAGTCAATTCAATTTGTTTTTCGGTTTAATTTGCGGCAGTCAACAACCATGGAAGCACCTTTTCGGGATGGAATAGTCCAATATAAAGCCGACGGGCAAGGGCCTGTTATTGTCTTTATTCATGGGTTTATGGAAAACGCCCGCATCTGGCGCCCGTTCCTTCAGCGCCTTTCAACACGCTTTAGAGTACTCCGCATCAATCTGCCCGGCCATGGCAAATCATCGATAATCGATACAGAGCATTCGATGGATCTGATGGCTGAGGCGGTGAATGCCGTTCTTGAACATGAAAAAATTGCCAAGGCCATGCTGGTAGGCCACTCGATGGGTGGCTATGTAAGCCTCGCTTTCGCTGAGTTGTTTTCCGATAAACTCTCGGCCTTGGTGTTGTTCAGTTCTTCCTGCTTTGCCGATACGCCCGAAAAAAAGAACGACCGCGATCGCTCTGCCAGTGCTGTTGAAGCGCACAAAATGAAATACATCACCTCGGTGATTCCGAACTTGTTCTTCGAGCGAAGTGGCGTTAAAGCCAGCAAACGCATCTACAAACTCGTTAAAATTGCAGCCAAACAGCCTAAAGAGGGAATAATTGCCGCGCTCCGCGGGATGAAAAACCGCCCCAACCGCGCCGAGGTGCTAAAAAAACTCAAATGTCCGGTGTTGATCCTTGCCGGGCACGACGATTTCCTGATTCCGCTCGAACGCAGCGAGGAGATGGCCAAGCTTAACCCCAAATCTCAGCTGGTGGTGCTTGACGAATGCGGACATGTAGGTTTTCTCGAGCAAAAGAAAGCCTCACTCAAAGCCATACAGGACTTTGCCATGGCTAAAATTCTCTGATAGCGCTCCCAATACCTGTCAATTACAACATTCGCCCTCAAGTTCTTGTTTGCTGCTTGGCCAAAGCAAGCCCTTGCGTATTTTACCAAACAAGGAGTTGAAAAACCTATCTTTGCACTCCTTTTTTACACCCTGTCTGCCCTATGCAGTATCCTGAATTTAAGCACCTGAATCTGCCCGCCATCAGCGACGAAATACTCGATTGGTGGGAGCAGAACGCCGTCTTCAAACAGTCGGTCGACAGCCGCCAGGGAGCGCCTTCCTTTAACTTTTACGAAGGCCCACCTTCGGCCAACGGCCTGCCAGGCATCCACCACGTGATGGCCCGCACCATCAAAGACCTGTTCTGCCGCTACAAAACGCTACAAGGCTTCCAGGTAAAACGCAAAGCCGGTTGGGACACCCACGGACTGCCCGTTGAGCTCGGCGTAGAGAAAAATCTGGGCATCACCAAAGAAGACATTGGCGTTAAGCTCTCCATCGAAGAATACAACCAGGCCTGCCGGCAAGATGTGATGAAGTTTACCGGCATCTGGAACGACCTCACCCGCCGAATGGGCTATTGGGTCGATATGGATGACCCCTACGTTACATACGACAATAAATACATCGAATCGGTTTGGTGGCTGCTCAAGCGGCTCTATGATAAAGGCCTGCTCTATAAAGGCTACACCATTCAACCCTATTCGCCCGCCGCAGGTACAGGCCTAAGCTCGCACGAGCTCAACATGCCTGGCACCTACAAAGAAGTAAAAGACACAACAATCGTGGCGCAGTTTAGTCTGGTGAAGGACGAAAAGGCAAGCGCCGTGTTTGCTGAACATATTCAGGAGCCCATCTCCTTTCTCGCCTGGACAACCACACCTTGGACGCTCCCTTCGAACACAGCCCTTACCCTTGGGAAAAATATCCGGTATGTGTTGGTAAAGAGCTTTAACCTTTACAGTCATCAGCCTTTGGCGGTTATTCTGGCCAAAGATCTCATGGGGAAATATTTCCCTGAAAAGAACGCCGAGCTTAGTCTTGATGCGTATACACCAGGCGACAAAGCCATTCCGTTTAAGGTATTGGCCGAATTTTCCGGCGCCGAACTCGAAGGACTTCGGTATGAGCAGCTTTTGCCTTTTGCACAACCCGACGACGGAGATGCATTTCGGGTGCTCTGCGGCGACTTTGTCACTACCGAAGACGGAACCGGAATCGTACACACCGCGCCCTCTTTCGGAGCCGACGATTTTCGGGTTGCCAAAGCCAATGGCATTGGCGCACTTACCCTTGTTGATTTACAAGGCCGCTTCGTGAGCGCCGTAAATGATACGCTGTTTGGCTTTGCCGGCGAATATGTGAAGGAGCAATACCTGAGCGACGCTGAAATGCAACAACAACTTGCCCTTCAGCAGGAACGACTGCGAAGCATCATTCCAAACCTCGACAAATACCTGAGCGTCGACGAGCGCATCGCCCTCAAACTCAAGCTCGAAGGCAAAGCCTTTAAAATTGAGAAATACGAGCACACCTATCCGCATTGTTGGCGAACCGACAAGCCCGTGCTCTATTATCCGCTCGACAGCTGGTTTATCCGCACTACGGCAGCCAAAGACCGTCTGATTGCTCTCAACAGGGAAATTGGCTGGAGGCCCGAAAGCACCGGAACGGGTCGCTTCGGAAATTGGCTCGAGAACCTACAAGACTGGAACCTGAGCCGATCCAGATATTGGGGAATTCCGCTGCCCATCTGGAGTACCGACGATGGCGAGGAACGCATCTGCATTGGCTCTGTGGCGCAACTGAAGGCTGAAATTGAGAAGGCGGTGGCCTCCGGCCTGATGACCCAAAACCCCCTTGAAGGCTTCGTTCCCGATGATATGTCGGTGGAAAACTACCTCCGCTTCGATTTACACCGGCCTTATGCCGACGAAATCGTTCTGGTTTCGCCGGGCGGAAAGCCTATGCGCCGCGAAAGCGACCTTATTGATGTGTGGTTCGACTCAGGCGCTATGCCTTACGCTCAGCATCACTTCCCCTTCGAAAACCGCGAAATGTATCCTTTCGCCGATGTTGATGGCGACGGGAAAGCCGGGGCAACGCAGGAGAAAAGCCTTTTCCCGGCCGACTTTATCGCCGAAGGAGTTGATCAAACCCGTGGATGGTTCTTTACCCTGCACGCCATTTCTACCTTGTGTTTCGACCAGATATCATTTAAAAATGTGGTTTCCAATGGCTTGGTGCTCGACAAAAACGGCAATAAAATGTCGAAGCGCCTTGGCAATGCCGTGGATCCATTCGACACGCTCTCGAAATATGGGCCCGATGCCACCCGTTGGTACATGATCGGAAATGCCCAGCCTTGGGACAACCTGAAATTCAATGAAGAGGGAATTGTTGAGGTGCAAAGACGCTTCTTCGGAACCTTGTACAACACCTACAACTTTTTTGCGCTCTATGCCAACCTCGACGGCTTCCGATACAGCGAACAACAAGCCATCCCGCTTGCCGGGCGTTCGGCCCTCGACCGTTGGATTTTGTCGCGACTGAGCAGCCTCGTGGCTTTGTGCACCGAGCGTTTCGACGATTATGACCCTACGCCGGCCGTTCGGGCTATCGAGGAGTTTGTAAGTGAGCAGCTTAGCAATTGGTATGTTCGCCTGAGCCGTCGCCGCTTCTGGAAAAGCGAAAGTTCAACCGATAAACAGGCGGCCTACGAAACACTCTACACTTGCCTGGTAACGGTTTCAAAGCTGATGAGCCCGGTAGCTCCGTTTTTTGGCGAGTGGCTTTTCCGAAATCTACAGGCAGGCGAATCACCTGAAGCCTCCGTTCACCTGAGCAACTGGCCATTGGTGCAAGCCGGTCACATCGATTTAGCAGCCGAAGAACGCATGGAAATGGCGCAACGCCTCAGTTCAATGGTGCTTTCGTTGCGTAAAAAAAGCAACATCCGTGTCCGTCAGCCGTTAAGTCGAATCATGGTGCCCGTACTCGACCCCCGAATTCGCGAACAGCTCGAAGAGGTGAAGGAGCTCATTTTGTCGGAAACCAACGTGAAAGCACTCGAATACGTTGGCGAAGATGCGGCTATGATAGTAAAACGGATCAAGCCCGATTTTAAGGCGCTCGGCCCCAAGTTTGGCAAGTCGATGAAAGAGGCCGCCTCCAGGATTCAGCAAATGAATGCGGCTGAGATTTCCGAACTGCAGCAAAAAGGCGTGTTTGCCTTAGAAATTGCAGGCCAGCATGTAGAAATCAGCCGCAGCGATGTTGAAATCCTCACCGACGATATTCCCGGCTGGCTGGTGGCCACCGAAGGAGCGCATACTGTTGCCCTCGACATTACCTTAAATGAGGCATTGCTCGAAGAAGGATTGGCCCGTGAGCTTGTGAATAAAATTCAAAACCTCAGGAAAACCAAGGGCTTGGAAGTAAGCGATCGTATTGATATCCTTTTGAAAAGTCATCCAAAGCTACCGGCAGTTGTTGAGCGCTTTCGAAGTTATATTTGCGCCGAAACTTTAGGGAATCAACTCGAATTAACCCATTCTATTTCTCCTTCGGAAGCAGTTGTCGTTGAGCTAACCGACGAACTTAGCACCGAAATAACCATCACCAAAATCCACTGATCATGAGCCAGCAGGAAAAGACCCGTTACTCGTCCGAGGAACTTCAGGAGTTTAAAGAGATTATTGAGAAAAAACTCGACGAAGCCCGTCGCGATTATGAATTGCTGAAAAACGCCTTTTCAAACAAAGACGATCACGGAACCGACGATACTTCGCCTACATTCAAACTGTTGGAAGAGGGCTCCGACGTGTTGTCGAAAGAAGAAACCGGGCAGCTTGCCGCGCGCCAAAAGAAGTTCATCGAGAACCTCGAAGCCGCCTTGGTACGCATTCAAAACAACACCTACGGCATCTGCCGCGTAACCGGAAAACTTATTCCTAAAGAGCGCCTGCGTGTAGTTCCGCATGCTACGCTGAGCATCGAAGCCAAAAACATGCAATAAGCCTCAACCGCTCGGTGAAACGCGCTCTATTGCTCATTTTTGGCGTATTGCTGGTCGACCAGTGCCTCAAGATTTGGGTCAAAACCCATTTCTTGCTCGGCGAGTCAATTCAAATGGCCGGCGATTGGTTTTATCTCGTCTTTGTAGAGAACAACGGGATGGCTTTTGGTATGGAGTTCGGCGGCGAATACGGCAAACTCTTCCTCAGCGTCTTCCGCATTGTAGTGGTGGGTTTTATGACTTACTACTTCTTCCGGGAGCTCAAAAAAGGAAAAATTCACCCCGGGCTGCAAATCTCATTTTCGCTCATCCTTGCCGGTGCCATTGGCAATATTATCGATAGCCTATTCTATGGCCTCGTATTTAGCGACAGCATCAATCAGGTAGCACAATTCCTCCCACCCGGCGGTGGCTACGAAACATTCCTGCACGGCCGCGTGGTCGACATGTTTTATTTCCCGCTCATCGAGTCAACATTCCCTGATTGGCTCCCCATCTGGGGCGGCGAGCATTTTATCTTCTTCAGCCCCGTGTTCAATGTAGCCGATGTGTCCATCTCCACGGGAGTAGGCGTTTTTCTGTTGTATCAGAAACACTTTTTTACGCCAAAGGCTGATGACAATACGGCTTCGGCCTAAGCTGTCCATTCACGGAGTCTTTGGATTCCCTTCCATATCAAGTAAACTCCACGACATAACCGGCGAAACATCATTCAGCTGCCACCACAGATTACCCATGCACCGGCGGTCGGGTGGACGTAAAATCGCCTTCATCTTGCGGTAATGCCATTGCTGTACCTCTTGAGAAGAGCGTACCAACTCCTCCGGGTTGTTCATCGGAAACTGCCTCGAACGAATGTAGCGTTTCAGCGTCTCGATACCTTTGTAGCTTAACACCAGGCTTGCCAGTAAACTGTCGCTCAGCGCAAGGCCTAAGTGTCGCTCCATCAAGGCCGCTGAAGGAAAGGACGGGAAACCGTATTCGCTCATAAATCGCGGAATTCTTTGATTTACCGCATCAAAAGGCAACCCTCCATGCCAAATACCCCAGTCGTGATTGTCGCCCCGCAAAAAGTCATCGGGCTTGCCCCAGTTCGAAACCGGTGAAGAAGGTAGGTAGTTAAGCTTTTCAGAGAGGCTCCTGAGTAGTGTTGGAATTTCCTGCTCAAACATACGCGTGTAGCTCTCATCCAAACGCCGTTGGATGGCTTCAGTATAGCCGTATTTCCTGGCCCAGCCCCAGTTTCTGCGCGCCACATCAACCTCGTTGTTCCCACAAATCAAGGCCAGCGACGGGTGATGCAGCAACCGAAAGCTTTGGGCCTTCACTTCTTCGAACACACTCTCCTCAAAGTGCTTATGGTCAGGGTAGTAGCTACACGAAAACATCAAATCTTGCCAAACCATAATTCCGGCGGTATCGGCCCATTGGTAAAAGGCATCCGGCAAATAGGTTCCACCGCCCCAAATACGAAGCATGTTCATCTCCGAATCCAACACAAATTGCAGCTCCTTCGCCGAGAGTCCGGCCAATCGGTCGTTTTCAAAAGGCTCATTGGGCATCACCACATTGGCGCCTTCCATGTAAATCGGCCGCCCGTTTACCTCAAAATAGAACGATTGCCCCAACGAATCGGGGTTTTGGACAAGTTTAACCTCCCGAACAGCGTAACGAGTCTCAAAGCTGTCGAGCACTTCGCCGCGTGAATTACTGAGATAAATGTGCAAGGGGTAGAAACGACGGTTGCCCTGGCCAATTGGCCACCACAGCGCCGGGTTGTTGTGACGAAATTCTACAACACCGGCGTTATCGCTCATTTTTTGAGGGGCGCTTCGTCCAAATTCGCCACGCAACGAAACAAACAGCGATTGCCGACCCTCATTGCGCAGTTTCAAATGCAGCCTCATCGTGGCACCGGAGCTGTCGAGTGAATGGGTTTCCACCGAAGCCTTGCGAATCTCGGTGATGTCGCCAAAATGCAACTGAGGGCACACCCGAAATCCGGTGTAAATTTCAGGAAAGGCAAAATCCCAACCGAATTCCTGCTGCGGCTGACGGATGTAGGGTGCCGTCTTAATTGAATCCACTTGATTATCAGCAGGGTACTCGAAGGTTTGTAGAGAGCCTTCGTGCATAATTTGTTCCCGCGGAGGACTGAAGTAGAGTTCCAACACATTGCCATTTGTCCGCAACAATGCCGGGTCAATGCGAAAACTCCATGGTCTGAAAGCATTATCGGTTTTCCCCAACAATACACTGTTCAGCCAAACCTCGCTAAAGGTTTGCAGGTAGTTGAGTTCCAGGGAAATTACCTGCGACTGTAACTGCACATCGTTGAGGTCAAAAACACAGCGGATCTGTTGCTTCAACGAGGCCACTGAATCGTGAAAGGCTCTGCTTTCTTTGCTAAATCGGGCTTTCAACGCTGGGTTTTTTTCGGCGGCCCGAAGAACATGCAAAACGTTTTGCGCACCGCGAAAGGGAATCCACTCGCTCGTTTCGCCTTTTCGCAACTGCCAGGTATGAAGGCTGAGGGTGTCGGAGGCTTGGAGGGTGTGCAGACTTAAACACCAAAGGAGCAAGAGAAGGATTTGTTTCATGAGTGCCTGACAAAATTTTGGTTAATCGAAACGCCAACATACGTGTTTACAGTAAACTGTTTACTGTAAACTAAAATCCCTAAACCCATTGCCATCATTGTCTTTCCGCTAGGTTACTGCCGGTCATTTTCCCTCAACTCCCGAAGCACACGAATCATCGCATCTATTTTTTCGGCATCAGCAGTGCTTCGCGCAAATTCATCCAGATCGCCCTCCTTACCCATTCGGATGTGCGGATTCCGGTATTGCATCGTCGACGGCACCATAGAAGAGGCCGAAGCGTGAAAATGACGAATGCCTATTTCCCACAATGGCCGAATAAGTCCCGAATGCACACCGCTTCCGGCCATCACTTCAATGCGCCCGGCCGATTGTTCCTGCAATTGCCCCAGCATTTCAAGGCCTTTGCCAGCGGTGTTTTTTCCGCCCGAACTCAATACCCGAACAAAGCCGGCGGCAATCAGTTCTTCCATAGCCTCCAAGGGATTTCTGCACATATCCACCGCGCGGTGAACGCACCACTGAAGTTCGGGCGCTATGCTTTTCAAGGCGGTCATCCGCCGCATATCGAAATCGCCCGAGGGCAAAAGTATGCCGGTTACTATACCTGGAACTCCGCAATTGGCCATCATCTCTACATCGCGACACATTTCCTCAAACTCACGCGCTGTGTAGCAAAAGTCGCCGCCGCGTGGACGAAGAATCGGGTAAACACCAATGCCATCAACCTTAAGCGCTTCCCTAAGCAATCCAAACGAGGGCGTGGTGCCACCTTCCAAACGACTCGAACACAGTTCTACGCGCTGAGCTCCGCATTGGGCGGCAGTAAACACACTATCGGCACTGTAGGCGCATATTTCGAGCGAAAACTTCATGGCTGTGGGCTTGCAAGCGACCAATGTAAGCGGTTTTGCCCTAATTTCGTAGATATGTCGGCCGCCAACAAACCCAATCTTAATCCACGCATTTTCTGGGACATCCGCTTCGATGAGCTCGATTATGAAAAGTACGCCAACTTCATCATTGAGCGCGTGTTTGAGCGCGGCGATGTAGAAGACATTCGTCAGGTTCGGCGATTTTATGGTGATGAAAAAGTGGGTGAGGCCCTTACCAACGCAAAGTGGCTCGCTTCGTCAACCCTTTCTTTAGCTAAGGCTATTTTAAATAATGAAAATGAGGATTATCGATGCTACCTTTTGAAACAGTCGAACCCGACACACTTCGATTACTGAGAAAACTCATGGAAACGCCCTGTCTGGCCAGTTTCGCATTGGTAGGCGGAACTTGTCTCTCTTTGAGGCACGGGCACAGAATGTCGGTCGATTTAGATTTGTTTAGCACCAGGCAATTCGACAATGATCAGCTCAAAGAGGAACTTTTTGAAAGCGGGCTAAAATTCTCAGAAACCTTTTATGCCAATCGACTTGGTCTTTTTGGCTATATCGAAGGCGTCAAGGTTGATTTTGTTCGGCATCACCAGTTCCCGATGCTTGCTCCTATCGAGGAGAATGATGGAATAAGAATGTTTGCCGATCAGGATATTATCGCAATGAAAACCTCAGCGATTCTTCGCCGCGCCGTTAAAAAAGTTTTTTGGGACGTGGCGATGCTTTTAAAGCATTTCACAATCGACGATTTTGTTCGTTTTTATGAAGCAAAGTATCCCGAGCAGCAGCTGTTGATAACGGTGCCACGCGCATTGACCTACTTTGATGATGCAGAGGAGTCTCCCACACCCAATTGCCTCCGCGGCCTTTCCTGGGAAGAAGTAAAACAAACCATTCGCAAAGCCGTGCGCGAATACCTTTCGTAAATGTCCACGATGGACACAGAAACAACCTATGCCTTGAGTGATCATCATTTTGAAATGAATAGTGTCAGTCCCTAAACAAAGAGCCTTCAAATCAAAGTTCAGAAAATTAGACGTTCCTCCTTAAATGAACCGTGAAGCCGCGCGGTGGCCACGGGAAATGCTGCGGGCCTTGCTCAAGCGGGAATTCCAAACGGCTTAGAAAGACCACAAAATCCCACGCGACCGTTTGTGTGTCTTTCTAGTCGATTGGAAGGGCGCATGGAAGCTTAGCATTTCCCTAGACTTTTTGTGGTACTTTTTGGTCATGCAAAAAGTGCCTGAAAAATAAGGCGATGACCAAGGAATCATGAGCAATCGAAAGTGAGCTTGTCCTCCTCAATCAGAATTGTTTTCGGGATTTTGAAACATAATTTTTGTCTTCCAATGAACCCCCAACTCCCCCCGGCATAAGCCCGCTCGTTAAACCCAATGGCATGAAACGTATTCTTTTCTCGCTGCTTTTGCTCAGCGGCAGCCTTAGTGCACAAAGCGACAAAAACCTCAGCGGCCTCAACCAACATAGCCAGGAGCTGGCCGCCAACCTGTTCAAACCCGGTAAAAACCTCTTTTGCTCACCCTTGAGCCTCTCCAACGCCTTGGCTATGGTATATGCCGGCGCCCGAGGCGAAACCCGCAGCGAAATGGAGCGGGTAATGCATTACCACGATACTTCCACCTACACCTTTTTCAACCGGCTCCAGCAAAGCCTTAATGCGTTTGGCAGCGAGAACGACAGAACCCAACTCAGCCTTGCCAATGCCCTTTGGTCGCGCACCAGGTTAAAACCCCAATACCAGCAGTTGATGCGCGATAAATTCAGCGCCTCTTTTTTCCCGCTCACCAACGAAGTTCCGATTAACGCTTGGGCGTACAAAAAAACCAATGGCCTCATCAAAGATTTGTTACAGCCCGGCAGCATCGATCCCGACGTGCGGTTAATCCTCACCAATGCCTTGTATTTTAAGGCCAAGTGGAAGAACACCTTCGACACCACACGCACTACAACCGAGCCCTTTTACCTGAGCAACAACACCACAGTCGATTGCCGCATGATGCACCAGGAAACCCGCGTGAAATACACCGCCAACACTATGCTCGAAGCCATCGAAATGCCGTATTCCGACGGCAGAACAGCCATGGAGCTCTACTTGCCCAAAGCCGGCCATTCCATCGAAAGCATGTTCAAATCTACCACAGCCGAAGAGCTGGAGAAAATCCGCAAAAGCATGGTGCTGCAAAAGGTAGATGTCAACTTCCCCAAATTCCGCTTCGAAAGCACCCACGATTTAAAGGCTCCACTCATGGAAATGGGATTAACACAGGCTTTTTCACAAGGGGCCAATTTTTCGGGCATTGCCGAAGAGCCACTTTTCATAAGCAAAGTGCTCCAAAAAGCCGTTGTCGATGTGGAGGAATCCGGCACCGAAGCCGCCGCCGTCACAGTAATCATGATGCAAACCACCTCAGCCATGCATCGCGACGATTTACACCCCGTTTTCTACGCCAACCGCCCGTTTTTCTTTGTAATCCGCGACCTCCAAACCGGCGCCATCCTCTTCAACGGCGTCGTCGAAAACCCCACAAGCAAAGAGTAGGCTCGTGTTTGGTGGGGCGTCATTAGCCCATTGATGGTTTTCTTGTGTATTTCTTGGGCGCCTGCCTCGCTGAGCATTACGGTACATTGATGCCGCATCGCCGGGCACCGCGTGTTTCGCTCATACTCCGCAAAACAGAGCCGCCCTCGCACGGCTTTTCCGCTCACGCTCACCCACACTCGCTCCTCACGCACTTCCCTCTCGCTCTCACTCCCACACTCGCTCTGTTTTGCGGGGTATCCGCTACACCCGCTGGCGCATGCGCTACGCGAGTTGAAAGGTGAAAGGGAAAAGGCGAAAGGGGAAAGGGAAAAGGGGAAAGGGAAAAGTTGAAAGGGAAAGGCGTTGCCTTGAGACTGTCGATGGGCTTTTCGAAGGGTCCCGGTTAAGCGATAAATGTATTTCCGCTTCCAATCTTCTCCACCATTTGAAAACCACTTGTATTTTTGGTGTGGATATATAACGAATCTGTTTTATTTTTACTGCTAAAGTTATCTGACTCGAAAATACTACCGGTAAAACCTTTAAGGGTCGCATTTTTTTATGAAAAATAAACTCCTTTTCCTGTGCTGTGTATTGCAGTGGTGCATTTGCTCGTCGCAAGGCTTACAGTATCGTTTAGCTCAGGTAAATAGTGAAGACGAAGTCATCAAGAGGGAGAAATTCACAGTTTCCCTCAAGCCCGCTATTTTGCAAATTGTGTTGAGTAAAACTAAGGGGCTCGTTCGTTTTGAAATTGTAAATACCTTAAATGAGCCAATATTTGAAAATCAAATTGCCGGTCAGTCGTGGGAAATCAATTTGAAATCGCTGAACATGCAAAGCGGAATCTATTTCACCGAAATATCGGCTCTTGATGGCAGTAATACATTTAAAAACCGTCTGGTTTATGTTTCGGAATAATCTATTTGCAGCGATTTCTTTTTCTTTAATGTTTTTGGGCATGAATGTACTGCATGCCCAAAAACAAGCGTATTCCCTGTATAATGGCGGTTATATTTATGGTATCAATGGCCCGGAGCCTTATCAAGGAACTATTTTAAAGTTTAACGACGATTCTTTAGAACAAATTATTGCTCCGGCCAATATGAGCTTGTCGGTAGGGTGGAGTAGAGCCGCATATTCCGATACGAACGGTGATTTGGTATTTGCCAGCAACGGTTGGCGTTTGGTGAATCGCGAAGGTGAAATTTTATCGTATAAACTATGGGATTCCAGTATGAATCATCCCGGGAATTTGAGCGATTCTACCGATATTTTAGTACCCATGGGTCCTTTGTTTTTAGATGACCCAGGCAATCCGAATGGTGTTTATTTATTGTATGGGCAACACAAGCCCATTAATTTTCCAAATTTTGGAGCCACGCTAGATTTAATATTTAGCTACGCTTATTTAGATGAACCCTCACGCAGTTTAGTTAGTCAAAACAATCACTTGCCTGTTGACACAACCTCTTTGGGCGATATGCAAGCCTGCCGTCATGCAAACGGCCGTGACTGGTGGATTATTAAACCCAAAATTTATGAAAATCAATACATTGTTGGCCTACTTGACCCTACAGGTTTTCATTTTGAAGAAGTAACCATTCCCGGTTTGAGTGCAGCGCGTCAGGCCAATACCTTTTCCCAATTTTCATTTGAGGGCAATCGTTTCGTGCATTACACCACTGCGGTCTCCCGCAATTTCCATGTATTCGATTTTGACCGTTGCACAGGCACTTTGAGCAATTTGCAAGTATTCGATGTGAGTGATTCGCTGATCTTGGGCAGTTTTCCTTTTTTTTGTTTGAGTCCCGATGGGAGTAAGGCGTATATGAAGCGAGCGCAAGTACTTAATCCACCGCTAAGAGAGGGGATTTTGCAATATGACTTCAATTCGGGTTCTTTCACGTATTATGTGAGTGAACAAGGGGCGGCACCAATATTATCACCCAACGGTAAAACTGTGATTTTTGGTCATGCTACACTTGGTCCCAACGGAGTTCCAACAGAACGCTTTTTAAGTGAGATTATGAACCCAAATGAAGCAGGCCCCGCGTGTGAAGTAATGCAGAATAAGTATCCAATAAATAATAACCAAGCCTTTGCCATGAACTCCAATTATGCCAATTTTAAATTGGGCGCCTTGGAAGGCAGCGGCTGCGATACTTTGGGCTTAATTACACGGCATGTGAGTCCTGTAGCGAAACTCAAAGTATATCCCAATCCATCCTCTGAATATTTTACCATTGAAACAGACGGTTTATTGCCTGCAAAGCTAATGGTAAGAGATATTCATGGTAAAATAGTTTTGGAGCAAGCACTTACTTTAGTGCAAACAACGATTCGTGAACCATGGAAAGCATTACCGGCAGGCATTTACAGTTTAGAAGTGCAGCATAAGCAACAACGGGGAATGTTTAAGGTGGTGAAAGAATGATTTGAGAAAAACCGCATGGGGTTCTAAGAGCTTTTTATAAAACCGCCGAACGATTTGCCAGTATTTACAAAAGGCTTCCAATGTGTGCTCCCTTTCAACTTTAAATTCATGGAGTGCATGCGACGCTATGCGCCACCGATTGGAGCCGGCAGCGCCCGCCAGCGAAGCAAGGCGGGACTAAAGGCGGAAAGCGGGATGCCCGTTGATGCAGTTCAGCATACACGAAAGCTTGACCGGGGCAGGCGCCCCAAAAATGC
Source organism: Bacteroidota bacterium (assembly GCA_027483445.1). Classification (GTDB taxonomy): domain Bacteria; phylum Bacteroidota; class Bacteroidia; order M30B66; family M30B66; genus CAMCXT01. The sequence continues at coordinate 37,136 of JAIXUS010000062.1, forward strand.
TGCACAGCCGGAGAGACGCCAATTTGAGGGTTTACACTTTTTCCAGGGCCTGCATCAAATCGTCGCGAAGTAACGCCGGGTCTTCGATGCCGAGGTAAATACGTACGAGGTTCCAGGGAACGGGCGAATTGGTGTAGGATACCGACTGCGATTGGCCGCAAACAGGGAAGGCGAGCGACTCGTAACCGCCCCAGGAACAGGCCAGTAGAAAATGCCTGAGGCTGTCGCAAAAGCGCTCAACGCCTTCGGGACTATCGGTTTTGATGGCGATACTGAACATGCCGGCACAGCGTTTCATTTGTTTTTGGGCCAATGTGCGTTGCGGATTTTGGCTCGAGAAAGGCCAGTAAACGTGCTCAACTTTAGGGTGTTGCTCCAATTCGGGAATGATTAGCGCCGCGGTGTCGGCTGAGCGATTGGCCCTCAGTTCCAGGGTGCGCAATCCGCGCATCAGTAACCAGGCATCGTTGGGCGAAATGGATGGGCCAAGGGTCATCCACTCCTGTGCAAACAGTTTGGAAATGTGCGCCTTAGAGCCACAAATAGCGCCGGCAACCACATCGGAATGTCCGTTTAAAAACTTGGTCGCCGAATGAACCACCAGATCAATGCCCAAAGTATGCGGCTGCTGAAATAGCGGCGAAGAATAGCTGTTGTCGATAATGCTGATGAGCTTGTTGGCTTTGGCAAAGGCGGCCACGGCGGCAATATCCTGCAACTCGAAGGTCATGGAGTTGGGGCTCTCAATAAACACCATTTTGGTATTGCTGCGCCTTGCGGCCTCGAACGATTCGATTTCGCGTCCATCAATAAAGCTGGTTTCTACGCCAAAGCGTCGCAAGAGTGTGTTGAGCAGCTTATAGGTCCAACTGTAAGGCTTCTGCACGCAAATCACATGATCGCCTGCCTGCAGGAATCCCATTACCGCTATGGCCACAGCCGCCGAGCCTGAACCACACACCAGGGCATCTTCGCAGGCTTCGAGGGCCGCTAACTTTTGCCGAAGCATGGCCACGGTGGGATTGAAGCCGCGGGTGTAAAAAGGCGTTCCGAACTCATCGCCAAGGGCTTCGCGCATGGCCGCTACCGTTGGAAAGGCAAAATTGGAGCTTTGCACAATGGCCGGCGATACAGCGTTGTAATAGTCGGCGCGTGTTTCGCCCAGTTGGCTGAGGATTTCAGAAAGGGTAGGCTCCATAGTTCAGGGTTTTTTGGCCGGGTAAAAATAGCGACGAAGGGCGTGGATTTTTTTCTCCATCACCTCGTAGCTGCCCACCGCGAGCAACAGGGTAAGCAGAAAAATTAAGGTCGGGTTAAGCACGAACACCTGAAATGGGGTTTCGGCCAAACCCCAGCGTTTCATGCTGGGCACCAGCAGGGTAAGCACCAATCCGTGGTAGCAATACAGGCCTAATGAAAGCTGTCCTAAGTAGCTAAGCTGAGGAAAACTGCCCATAGGAATAAGTGGCCTCTTGGAAAAGCTCTGCTCGAGAATAAACACCGCGAAAAAGAGCGAAAACACCTGCTTTTCGATGACCACCGGCCAGCCGGCATTGAACCAGTCGAAATAATAAATGAGCAGCAAGAGCAACAGGAGGTAGAACAATAGTGCGTTGAGTCGCGACATGTTTTCGAACAGGCCCCTGAATTTTGAGGAACGGAATGCGAGGGTTGCCGCAAGTGCTCCGGTGCCAAAGTTGCCGAGCATGCTCATGGTGTGAAAGGCAAGGTGGTCGTTACTGTTGAGATACACAGCTCGAAAAACAAGAGAGCTTAGCATCATCAATAAACAAATACGCACCAGGTGTTTTTTCAGAAAGCGCAGTACAAAAGCCCAGAACAGGTAAAATTGCTCTTCCACTGCGATTGACCAGAAGAATACCAACAGGAACAGAAAGTTTTGTCCGTACTCAACGATATACAAGTTAGAGATGAATAGCAGGAAGACTTTCAGCGGCGGCAGCGATTCAAGGCTGAGTTGATTTTCTAAAAGGGCATGACCTCCATACACCACAAAAAGCAGCAAGAAGTAGAGTGGCCAAAGGCGGATGCCCCTGCGGATCAGGAAGAGGCCCGGGTGGAAGGTTCCGGTTTTTTTCCATTCTTCGAGGGCCAGCCAGGTGAGCAAAAAGGCGGAGAGCACAAAGAAGTAGTCGAGCCCCAGGAAACCGGCTTTGAGCGACACGCTTACGAAATGAAATTCTGCCGAATCGGAAATCTTGGCATTGGTCGTGAAAAAGCAATGGGCCAGAAAAACATGGAAGAACCCCAAAAAGCGCGTGGAATCGAGGTTGGCGAAATAACTTCGGCTGCTTTTTTCAGTGTGCATTTTCATAGAAGCGTTCGATGCGCACATCGCTGGGCAGCGGCTTGTTGAGCAACAGGAAGTCGAAAAATTCCTTGGCCAATAAAGGGGCCAATAACACCCCTTTGGTACCCATTCCGTTAAACAGGTAATGCCCGCGCTTATGCGGAAGCTCACCGAGAATAGGGCGGCGGTCGGGAACTGTTGGTCTGATTCCGGCATCCTGGTGAATGATGGTAAAAGGACACTTTATCATACTCTGTAGCGCAAGTATGAGCTCGGCGCGCTTTTCCAGCGTAGGCTGGTCGTTGGTCTGCCGCCATGCATAAGTGCTTCCTACCCGAAAGCGACCGTTTCCTAACGGCACCATGTATACCTTGCCGTTGATGATGCGTTGAGGCAGCTCAGGTGCCTCGATGATGAGCACCTCACCTTTTGCCGGGTTTAGCAGGTTTGATGGCAGGTCGCTTCGCCCCTGGAGCAGGTATCCTTCGGCGAAGACCACTTTTTCGAAGCTTAATGAGGCCCACTCCCAGCCCTTTTCACTGCGTTCCCAGTGCTGGGTTGGAGAGAGCTCTTCGATGAGGAGTCCGCTGTTTTTTAGATGTCTTCGTAATGCATCAACAAAGCGTTCGGTTTCGATAAATCCGGCCTCGGGCACCTCCGAAATGCCAAAAGGAGCATGCAGTGTAGTGCTTAGACTGGGGTTTACAGCAGGGCCAAGGAAGGCGCCAACTCCGGCCTGGCCGAGTTTGCTTTCCCAACTGTGTTTCTCGGCTTCGCTGCCATGGATGCGCCACATGCCAATTGGGTGGTAGAAGGGCTCATTGAGCATCGATTGCGCTGCGGCATAGCAGGCTTTTGCCTCCTGAAGTGAGGCTGAAGCCCTCCAGCCTTCTGCAACTTTGCGAAACACCACCGGATTAAACAAGCCGGCAGCCACACGGGTGCTTCGCGAGTTGGAAGGGCTGTCGGCGAGGCGGAAATCTATTCCACGCCTGAGCGCTTCCAGGGCCAAACAGCTCCCGGCAATGCCTTGTCCAACGATGAGCAATGGAATAGTTTTCACGGCCTAAATGTAGCGAGAAGCGGCTTTATTGTTACGTCGATGCCAGCGGGCGCTTTGTGACTTTGCTTGTGTATCTTTGGCCGTGCTTCGAATTTTACAGTACCTCTTTTTCATTCCTTATTGGATTTGGCTGATCCTCGTATTTCTTGCCTTTTTGGTGAGTTCGAGTGTGATTGGGATTCTCCTCATTCCGCTCCTAGGCCGCAAGGCACACCAGCCAATGATGGCGGTGTATAAATTTTGGTCGGCCTTCTTTTTTGCGGCGGCACTCATTCGGGTGAAGGTGAAAAACCGAGAACGCTTGTACAATCACCTGCCGGCTATTGTGGTGTGCAACCATGGCTCTAATGCCGATATGTTTTTCGGGGCATACTCCATGCCTTTGAGCATTAAGCCTTTGGCCAAGGTGCAATTGAAGAAAATGCCGCTTCTGGGTTTCCTTTTCAGTACGGTATGTGTGCTGGTCGACCGCAGTAGCAAGGAATCGCGCGAGAAGAGTTCGCGTGCGATGCTTGAGGAATTGCAGCGTGGAAACACTATTTTTATTTTTCCCGAAGGCACACGAAATACGGGCAAGGCGCCCTTGAATGCGTTTTATGATGGGGCTTTCCGCTTTGCCATCGAAACCGGTTACCCCGTTGTAGCCTTGTGTACGATCAATGCTAGAACAGTGGTGCCTTCGGATGGCCTTCGCGTTAAACCCGGTAACGTTACGCTACAATACCTGGGGCCTTACCCAACAAAGGATCTCGGCAAAGACGATGTTGAAAGCCTGAAAGCGCAGGTGTGGGCCGACATGGATGATGTTCTGCGGACTCAGGATAAGCTTTTTAGGTAGTTGATCAATTAAGTGGTATCGGTTATTAGGAATTGATTTCTTCCTGGAAGCTGTATGAGTTTATAATTCAGCAAGAATGTTTTTGTACGAAAGTGGTTAAAAGTGAATTGCAAATTCGCTGATGTTCGGAGCGACATTACATCTGCGCAGCAAGTATGAATACTTACAAGAAAAAACTCACTATTCATAAATGCCGCTCAACAGAAAGAGTCGCCAAACCAAGATATTTCCGCCTTTTTACCATTGCAGTATCGTATATCTCCCGCGGAGTTAAACCAGAGAGGCTTGTTCTCTGCTCAGTCTTACCTAAAACTATCTTGCCCCCTAAAAACTCCGCTTGACCAATAAAGTATCTTCTCTCCCGCTGAAGGTCAGAGTGAGAGCGATTCACGCCATTGATGGCAACTCTCTTTCACCATTAAACTCCGTTTTACCATGAAGTATCATCTTTCTCCCGCGGAGAGAGGTACTGTCTTAACATGCAAATAAAATTGCAAAAAAACTTTACCTTTGAATCAGACCAAAGAAGACACACTTCGAGTTTTCGACGGGTGTTTATCTTGCGTAGCCCT
>JAIXUS010000057.1 GCA_027483445.1 Bacteroidota bacterium
GACGACGGCGGCCAGGCCCATATGGTCGATGTCGGCGCGAAATCGGAGACGCACCGCGTGGCCATTGCCAGCGGCACCATCTCGATGAAGCCCAAGACGCTGGATGTCGTGATGGACGGCACCGCGAAAAAGGGCGACGTGCTCGGCATCGCGCGCATCGCCGCCATCATGGCGGCCAAGCGCACCAGCGACCTGATACCGCTGTGCCACCCGCTGGCCCTGACGCGCGTGGCGGTCGAGTTCACGATCAACGAAGCCGACAGCAGCATCATGTGCAACGCGCAAGTCGAAACCGTCGGCAAGACCGGCGTCGAGATGGAAGCCCTGACCGCCGTCCAGGTCGGCCTGCTCACCATCTACGACATGTGCAAGGCCATCGACCGCGGCATGGTGATGACCGACATCCGCGTGATGGAGAAGCACGGCGGCAAGTCGGGCAGTTGGAAGGTCGAGTAGTACGCACCAACCGGCCCGGGTCGCGCATTGCTCTTCCCCGACGGCACGTCGGCAAAGGGGCAGTCGTTGCGGATACTCGCTTCACCCCGGCCAGCCCCTGATCGGTTGCGGAAAATTTTCTTTGGAACGGCTCGTGCAACGACAGCGTCGCCCGTCAGGATCAGATCTCTGTCGTCTGAATGGGACCCTCGCCTGAAACGCCTGCCTCCCTCCGGGTGGGGTATCTGCCAGGGGTTTCTGCCATGGGCGTCACCTCCATCGCCGTCAGCGGCAACCTGACTTCGAACCGCGTCCCCTGCCCGGGCACGCTCGAAAAATGCAAAGTCCCCCGATGTGCGTTGATGACCGTCTTCGACAGCCAGAGACCCACGCCCATCCCCTGCGCTTTGGTCGACTTGAACAGTTCAAATACAAAGCGCTGGTTCTCAACCGGGATGCCGATGCCGTTGTCTTCGACGATCAGGACGATGGTTTCATCATGACGACGGCCGTATACCTGAACGAGTTTCGGTTGGACGCCAGCTTCTGCCGCTGCCTCGATCGCATTGTTTAGCAAGTTCAGGAAAACTTGTTGCAGTTGCGTCGCATCGCCGACCAGCCTCGGGAAAGTCGGGATGTCGACAGACAGCTCGACTCCCTTCTCTTTTGCATAAGGCCTGACCAATGTCGCGCAGTCTTGCAACAGTTGCCCCAACTCCAGCTCAACCATATCGCCGTGACGGTCTTCAAAAAGCGAGCGCACCTTCAGAATGATGTCTGCAGCGCGATGGTTATCGGACTTCAGCGAATGGATGAGAGGGGCAATGCCGTCAACAGGAACACCGGCGAGTTTGCCTTCAATCAGGTGCGTATTCAGCTGCATCGCGCACAGCGGTTGATTGAGTTCATGCGCAAGGCTGGCGACAAGTGCGCCCATTGCCGCCGTCTTGTTGGAAAGAGTCAGCTGCCGGATGATTTCATCGCGCTCTCGCAGTAGTGCATTCAGTTCATCCCGGTGCAGGCTCAGTGCGCGTTGTTGTGCGTCGGCTGCGGCCAATGCCCGCTCGATCTGCAGACGTTTTCTCTCCCGCTCCTCAAGGAAAATACGCAGGAAACCTATGTTCGAGAGGGGAATGCAGACGAATTGGCCCAAGAGCATGATCGCCTGGTCGATAGTCGGTGCATACACTGCCGATGCCTGTGGATCAGCCGCAACGGCAATAGCCCTGATCAACTGCGTGAGCGATAGTCCGAGACCGGCTGCCATCAGCAATTCGCAGCCAAGGCTACGCTGTGCTCCGCGAATCGAATATCCCATGACGAAGTAGTCGAGCAATATCACTGCATAAAACAAATGAAAAAAAGTAAGCGTGTAGTAGTCGGAGACTCCCAGCTCATACCCACCCAGCATCACCACCAACAGGACGACGGTACTCAGGGCATAAAAGTTTTTTGCCGATGACGGTATGGCGCCAAGAAACAAGCGCAGAGCAAGGCAGCGACCGGCATTACCTAGCACCATCAGGGTTTGCCCGACATAGAAAAAGGCAAACTCGCTGACAATTCCGCGCATCGACAGCGGCACAATCGCGATGCCACTCAACACGCCAGAGATACTCCAGCCGATGACCTGTGTGTCGCGCTGTTCTGATAATGCAAACCAGATGACCGAATGCATCACGAGGTAAACCAGACAGATCATCAAAACGACGATCTGTACTTGGAATGGCGAGACGCTATCGATCATTGTCATTCATGCCAGGGGTCGTGGGCTCCACCGCTTCAAGCGCTTCCGGCTCGCGGGGCATTGGGGCTGCAAACAGGCGTATTGCGGCCGAGTCAGGCGGCACCCTCACCCTCCTACCTTGCATGAATACTTGTACCGCTTCGAATTGTGGCGAGCTCAACAGATAAGGCGGCTTGCCGGCAACCGACTGCTTTTCGCCGGGCTGCAATCTCAATTCACGGCGCATTCCATTACTATCGGCAACGCATACAGTAACGGCTCCCACGCTGGACAGGAATATCCGCGTATCCGAGCGACGCGGTACACTTGGCGACCAACTGGCGGGCTCTCGTGACTGAGCATTGCCTTGGCATGTGGGATCGGGGAGCATGGCTCCGCTGCTGTTTTCCGGGGACGCAAGCGCAGTGCTTTTCAGCGAATCCGAGGCAGCAGATGATGAGGGGGTTGGGGGGACGAATTGCTCAGGCGTGGCCAACGTCGGCGAGGGGGCAGTAACAAACACGCCTCGCATGACGGCTACCAGCATGATGGCTGCCCCAGCGACGATCACTCCGCCGGCGATCGAGTGGCGGCTCACATTTTTCAGAAGCTCATCCACAAGCTTGCGCTGGTTCGGTCTCTCATCTCCCGACCCGCCCCCATCGGCCGACAACGCGGGGGAGCGAGATGCATCGAGACCGCTGCAGGAAGGCCGCAATACTTCAGACAAGTCAATGCCAACGGTCTGGGCGTATTTTCTCGCCGCCAGTTGCTTGTGCCGTGCGCTGTAGAAGGCGGTCATTTCACCGCTTTCTATCTGGCGGATCTGCTCTCGGGACAGCGTGACAATCTTGGCAGCCTCGATGACCGTCCAGCCTGCTTGTTCTCGTGCGTACCGCAATCGAGCGCCGTCGATCTCAAGATCGGTATCGGCTAAACGATTGTCCATAATACCGGCGATGTCTGATCAGCCCGGCAGGCTTACTTGAAAAAACGTTCAAGCGAGCTTAGCGGCACACCGTAGGCGCGCGCCAGCCTGACCATGGTGCGAAAGCCGGGTTCGCCATACGTGCCACTTTCGATTTTCGACACGGTCGGCAGGGAGACGCCCGTGCGCGGATCGCCGTTGAGTATCGTTGCGCTGACAATGTCGGACTTGCTCATGTGTCGGGCACGACGAACGGCAGTGAGGTACTCGTGGCAATGGTCGAACTGCTCGGCATCAATCTCCGCCAGCCAGCGAAGGGATATCTTGCGAAGCGAATTGGAAGGCTCCGCATCGGGAGTTGGCTGGGCATTGGCGAAATGGTCATTGAGGCTTTTCCTGTTCTCGCTGTGTTGACTCGAGCAGTCGGTCATGTTGAAAACATCCTTTCGTTCTTCAGCGTCCTGTTGCCGGGACCGAATCAATGCTCAGGCATCGAGGGGTCAGTTCGCAACAAATCGACAAGCGTCAAGTTGATCGATTCGATGGGTCATGAGTTACTTGATGCGGTCCAGCAGGCGGACTAATTCGACGATATTGGCGGCCCCCAGCTTGCGCATCATGTTCGTCCGATGCAACTTGACCGTGCGCTCGCAAATGCCGAGCTCGGCAGCAATTTGCTGATTCATGAGCCCCTGACTTACTCGTTGCCCGATCTCGGCCTCTCTCCCGGTGAGCGAAGCTACCCGGCAGCTGATTTCCTCTTTCTGCTTCTGCGTCTTTTCGTCAGTAAGGATTTTCGCGAACCCGCATTCGACTGCAGTCAATAGCTGAGTGCTGGTAAATGGCTTGCACAAAAAGTCGAGCGCACCGGCCTTGAGGCCCTGCACCGCTTCGGCTGCACTGCTTCCTCCACTCATGAACAGCAGGGAAGGCGGCGCTTCCAAATCGGCCAGCACGCTCTGTAATTCAAGGCCGGACAAATCCGGCATTTTTACGTCGATCAGGAGACAGCGTGGCCCGGGGAAAACGGGAGTCGACATTGACTCGGCTTCGAGGAAAGCGGTCGCGGACGCGAATTGCTCCACCGCGTAACCGGCCTCATGCAGAATGCTGGCGACGGCAATCCGGACAGAATCGTCATCATCGATGACAGTGACATGCCCCCGCGCATGACGTACTGCCTCTCGCTCGTCATGGATCGTGATCACGGGCCGGATTATGCGATCCATCCGCTCCTCGCATCAGATGGGACAACGAGGAAGCAGCGCCTCACCGTGGTTAAGAAATTCTCGATCATTCGGTCGCTGCCCGATACGCCATCGGCTAGCCATCGACCGTTACCGAGGGCTGCTTGAGAAGGAAAGGCGGAACCGGGCACAACATCGTCGGGTTGGCAGATACCGGCGGCTTGGGCTCGTTGCTCATCACATCCGGCAATCCCACCTTGCGGGCATACAGTCGGAGCATGCGCTGCGTGTCTGGGGTGATTGACTCTTGCCCGGATATCGCCTCCACGGCCATCACTTGTCGAGGGCTCATCCCGGAGATGGCAGACAGTTCATCCACACTCAGCCCCAGCGACACCCGCTGCTTCGCCAATAAAGCTCCAATACTCATATCCCTGCCCCTTGTCCACTAGCCATGCCGGCCTGTCGGCTTGCACCACGTTCGGCGAATTATTACTCGGAGAGAACTGTTTGCACCCTTCCCGAAAGGGAAATTGCGCGACAGAAACAAAAGAATAAAGTTTATATATGAAATTTAATAAAAAAATAGTCTTTGCTCGACCTGCTCAATCCTCACAGCGCCAACGCGAAGGATTGATGCAATTGCCGTCGACTTCAGCGGGATCTGGCCGCCCCCGCCTCGAACGGTGGGAACTTGCCAAACGCCGCGGGAGGCTGTTGATTATTGTTTCGCTTGCGATAGCGGTAGCGGTGTGTTGTTTCATCTATGCGGCGGCCATAGTTACCACTCACATCTTGCTTTCCGTCTAATTGGCCGGCCGAACCAGTTTTTTACGAGGCCAGACGGTAGGTCACACTGTCAACGACGAAGCCCGCCACCATGGCCCGACCCATGTCAGCGCTTCTTGTGCACAACACCCAGTCTGCCCAAAAAAAGCGCGCCACATGGGCGCGCAAACCTGAAGAGGAGGCGACCTTGCGGTCGCCGTAACTCGTGTCGGGGGAGACAGAGTGACCAAATAGTACAGGACAATTCCAGAAAGTAATATTTAATACAGATCAGTTTTTCTGATCTTGAAAGCCGCATTTTCCTGGTTCAGCTTAAGCTTCCAAAGCAAAGAAAATCGATTCCATGGCTTCACGAGATAAAAATTTATCGAAACAAGAATATTTATCGCAAGTTACGGGCTTGGCGAGTTGGGGATACTGCGGCTGAGGTCTGGCGTACTGCGAGGGGCACCGTTGATGATCGAGCGCGGGCGATCAGATCCGGGATGGATCGGCGACCCTGCCGCGGCGCAACCGCATCAGCAAGGTCGCGACAATGGCGATGTTGAGCAGATTCCATCCGATCCCGTTGATGAACGCCGCGTGGTAGGAACCGGTCAGGTCGAACACTTTGCCGGACATCCAGCCGCCGAGCGCCATCCCGATCTGCACGCCGAGCACGACCACGCCGACACGCGCGCCCGCCTCCCGGGGCGGGAAATGCTCGCGGACGATAATTGCATAGGACGGGACAATGCCGCCCTGGAACAGGCCGAACATCGCCGAGATCACGTACAGCGATGCCAGGCTGTCGAACGGCAGGAACAGCGCCAGCGCGACGGCCTGCAGGACAGATCCCAGCAGGAGCGTGCGGAGGCCGCCAATGTGATCCGAGATCCAGCCCGAGGCCAGCCGGCTGACAATGCCGAAGCCGAGCATCACCGACAGCATCTCCGCACCCCGGGCGGCGTTGAAGCCGAGGTCGGTGCAGTACGCAACGATATGCACTTGCGGCATGGCCATCGCGACGCAACAACCGACCGCCGCAGTAAACAACAACCATTGCGCCAGATTCATCGACATCCCGAAAGGACGGTCGCCGGGCTGAGCTGAAGCGCTCGCTCCCGCCGTGGCTGCAACGGCCATCGGCGGGCGCTGCCGCAGTCGCATGCACAACAAGGCCATGCCGATGCCGCAGACGAGTCCGAGCGCGATGTAGGTATGCCGCCAGCCGACATGCTCGATCCCCCACTGCACGATGGGAGGCCACACGGTACCGGACAGGAAGTTGCCGCTGGTGGCGATGCCGACCGCAAGCCCGCGCCGCTTGTTCCACCACAGCGAAGTGTCGGCGATCAGCGGCACGAAGGAACTGCCGATCGCCAGCAAGCCCAGCAGCAGGCCGTGCGCGAGCGCGAACACGACTATGTTCGACGCGAGTCCCGCGATGACGAACCCGGCGAACGAACCGAACGCGCCGAGCGCCAGCACCCGCGCTATGCCGTAGCGATCCGCCCAGCGGCCGCAGAGAATGCCGCCCAGTCCGAAGCCGATCATGATCAGCGTGTAGGGCAGCGATGCCTCCGCCCGGCTGATGCCGAATTCCTTTTGCACCTCGGGCAGCATGACGGCCAGTACGTACATCGCGCCATTGCCCAGCGTGACCAGGGCCAGCGTCGCCAGCAGGCGCATCGCGGCGTAGCGGGAATCGATCAAAGCCGGATCGGCAGGCGAATGAACATCCTTCGAACGCGCTGGCGGCTCCGTGCTGCCGGTTGGTTGATCGCTGGCCCGTGTTGTCATGATGTCCCGTGCTTTTGTATGGCGAAATGTTGTCTACACGGCACTTTGCACGATGCCGTGACGCTGCGGCATGGATTTTTTTCACCCATGGTTTGATTGAATTCACCGGGCGCGCCACTGGACAGGCGCCTGATTTATCGAGCCCTGGAGGCGCCGACGAGGTCGCCACGACCATCAACGCCCACTGCGCTGCCCACCACAGGGGCAGGCCTCGGAGGCGGCTGCGCCGTTTTTGAATCCCTGGCGCCTGAACGCCTGCCGACCGACAGCGCTCGGTGGTATGCGGCCGATACATTTCGTTGCATCATTTTTCTGGTCGCATCCCCTTCCCGCCCTTACGCTTGCTTCATTTTCCGGAGGTGATGCGATGAACAACCCGATCAAATATCTGCTTGCCCTGTCGCTCGCGACCGCGCCGCTGTGGGCAAGCGCCGATTCCTGGAAGGATGAAAGCGGTCACGGCAAGCGGCACGGTGGCGGACGCGAGATCAAGGAAGCGTACTGGGACGGCCACTGCAAGGTCGAGCGCAAGTTCGACAAGAGCGGCGAGTACAAGGAAGAGCGGAAGTGCAAGGCACCGAAGTACGGCCATCAAGGCCCTGCGCCGGTGTATGTCCCGGTACCGGCAGGCGGCCCGCACCCGCACGGCGGGCCGGGCATCGTCATTCACGGCACCGTCCGTATTCCCTGAACGTCCGCGGCCCATTTAGCAATTCACCACCGCCGCCAGAAGAGCCGGCGTTTTACGGCCGCCAAGTGCGGGCTCAGCGTACCGGCAGGCTGAACTGCAGCATGACCCCATTGAAACCGAGAAAATTCAGCTGCAACTGCTGGCGGCCACGGTATTCCCAGCCGAGTGCCGGGACGACCGCCGCCGCAAAACCATCGACATTGAACGGTATCTTGTCCTCGTAGGGCGCTTTGTAGCCGTATAACAGGCCGGCTGTCAGCTTCGCATACAGCGGCGAGTTGTCGATCAGATGGCGGAAGGTCTTGCCCCAAGGGTAGATGTAGGCCGATGGCTGCCCGAACGAGTTGGTGAAATAGGCTGCACCGGCCAGTGACCCACCGGCGCGTTCGCGCTCGGCACCCACCAGCCAGACATACTCGTGCTCGGAGCTGTGACGAAA
>JAIXUS010000068.1 GCA_027483445.1 Bacteroidota bacterium
CGCGATGGACGTGTGATAGGCGAAGAAACCCGGTATTACAACAGCGACAAGACAGAGATCCGCTCGCGTACGGTGCGCAATGCAAAAGATTCGATGCGCTTTCATCGCAACACCTTTTACCGCGGGGGCATACTGGAATCAGAATTCAGTTTTAATTGGGTGATGAAAGATGGTCGGCTGGAACTTGAGTTCGACGGACCATACAAAATGTATCATGGCAATGGGAAACAGGCCAGTGCAGCGATTTTCAAAAACGGCTTCTTGGTTGACACCTATCGACATTGGAATGCGGCGGGAACATTGGTTCAGGAGTGTTCGTTTGCTTCAGAAAACAGCACCAAAACGCTGGAACTTCTCGAGATTGATGATGAATCTATGTCGGGCGCGGGTGTGCCCAATGGCATTTGCCGGTTCTGGAACGATGCAGGAGTGCTGATTCGGGAGGAATCCTACCTCATGGGGCAACGCGATGGTGTTTGGAAAACCTGGCATGCAAACGGCCAGCTCGCTTCCGAAAAAACGTACAAGAACGATTTAGCGGTTGGAAAGCCCCGTTATTACGACGAACAAGGCAAGAAAATCAAGGCGCCTACCGACGATTGTCCGACCCAAAACTGGGGCAGCGGTTTTGTGTGCTCCAAACATCAAAACGAAGCGGTTATCGACAACATTGGCTCATGCAAAAATTGCGGCGAAGGCACCAGCAGCGGCATGTATTCGTTGTGTGCGAAATGTGCCTGTCGGTTAAAAAAATGCCAGCGTTGCGGCAAGGATTTGTGATTTTTTTTGGCCGGCGGGCGCGCTCTCCGCGCTACACGGTAGCCAGCTGCGATCGCTGCCGGGCTCGCGGCACATTAGGGCTTACTGAAAATGTCAGAAATGCGACAGATGCGAGGCGACTAAGCAAAGCTGTTCGGGCTTTGTGATAGGAGCCCCCGTAAACTCCACATTTCGCGAATGTTTGGTCTGTTGTCGGGTTGTTGTTTAACCGAAAACAAAGCGCCAGCGGTTGAAGCGGATACCCCGCAAGACCGGCGCGTAGGCACGTGGGCGAGTGCGGGCTGAGGAGTAGCAGCGAAAAACGCGGTGCCCGCCCCAAATTTAGCATGTGGAATAGAAAGCAAACCGGGCAGGCGCCCAACCATCACATAAAATTTAAATTCCCCGAATTCAAAAGCCTCTAATTGCGTAGAGCACAATCGGTAATGCTTACACGAACTCTTCGCCAAACTGAACTTTTACATTCGAGACCATCTGACGGATTTCCTGCTCGCTTTCGCGCGGACAAATCAACAACATGCCATCTGATTCTACAACAATATACCCATCGAGGCCCTGAACCATAACCAGCTTGTCTTTTGGCATGTGTATGAGACAGTTGCTCGCGTTCTGGAGTACTACTTTTTTCCCAACTACGGCATTGCTGCTGTTGTCTTTCTTTGAGTTTTCGTAAAGCGAGCCCCAGGTTCCTAGGTCTGACCACCCGAATTCTGAAGGAATCACAAATACATTGGATGCCTTTTCCAAAATGGCATAATCAATAGAAATATTGGTGCATTGGGCATAGGCCAACTCAAGGGCGCTGTATTCTTCGGTTGTTCCAAAGAGCGCGCTCATATCTAAAAACACCTGATACATTTCGGCTTGGTAGATTTTGAACGCCTCTTCCATTGTTTTCACCGACGATATGAAAAGTCCGGAATTCCAAAGAAAATCGCCAGAGCTGATAAACGAATTGGCCAGGTCTTCGTTGGGTTTTTCAGTAAAGGTTTTGACTTTGCACACTTCGCCGCGATGGGCGTTTTGGTGGAATTGAATATAGCCGTAACCGGTATCGGGCCTACTTGGCCTCAAACCGAGGGTTACAACTCCGTCTTCGACTGCAGAAAATTGAAACCCTTTGTTTACCTGCTCCAGAAAGGCCGTTTCGTTCCCAATCAAATGATCGGAAGGCGCGACCACCAGAAGGGCTTCAGGGTTTTTTGCGCGGATTTTAGCAGTAGCATACGCAATGCATGGTGCCGTATTTCTTCGGGAGGGCTCTAACAAGATTTGATTCTCATGAAAGTCGGGCAGCTGTTGCTTTACCAAAGAAAGGTAGTGTTTGTGGGTAACAACTAGAATGTTCTCCTTTGGAATGATTTGGCTAAACCGATCGGCGGTTTGTTGTAAGAGGGTTCGTCCAGAGCCAAGAATATCGAGAAACTGCTTGGGCCTCGCCTGACGGCTCACCGGCCAGAAACGAGTCCCGGCACCGCCCGCCATAATTACGCAGTAAAGGTTATTTGCATTGAGCACTGTTTGCATGAGGCTTAGACTTTTTCAAGTAAGTTGAGTGAGGCGCGCAGAGATTGAAAAACTTCCGGAATCTCTTCATAACGGCAGGTTCCAACCGAAAGGCGGTACCATGAGGAATTGGCCGAAGCGCCAAAGGCATAAAAGGGAACGATGGCCAGTCCGGCCGAATCGAGCAAGAACCGCGTTACATCGGCTCCGGTTTCCAAAACTTGCCCGGAAGCAGCAATACGACGACCCTTTAAATCGATGTTTACGGTCAGATACAAAGCTGCCTGGGGAGCAATGGAATTCACCGGGAACCCATCCGCTTTTAGCTGAAGGAATCCTTCGTGGAAGGCTGAAAGTCGGCGACTAAGTCTTTCCCTGAGTTCATCAATAAATGCTTTTACCGAGCCTTTATTTGATAAATACGCCGCTGTGGCCACTTGCTCAGCTTTAGGGGCCCAGGCTCCTACGTGACCAAGAATGCTCTTCATCGGTTCGATGATGTGTTCGGGGCCAAATGCCCAGCCCACTCGAACTCCTGTTGCTGCAAAGGCTTTTGAGAGACCGTCAATGAAAATTGTGTACGGCCGCAGCTCCGGAAACAGGCTTACCGGATCAACGTGTTGGGTATCGCCATACGTCAATGCCCAGTAAATCTGATCGTACATTAGGTAGAGCGGCTTTTGTCCCGGCGAGCGGCGTTTATTTTCCTCCACCACGAGGCTGCATATTTCATGAAGGCCTTGTTTGGTAAATGTGGTTCCGGTTGGATTTAAGGGTGAGCACAAGGCCAATAAGGCAGCTCCATTGAGATGAGGCCTGAGCTCATCGGCGGTGGGCATAAAGTTGTTTTCGGGTCGGGTTTCGACCATAACCGCGTTGGCCGCACTTAAATGAGAATAGTGGTTATTGTTCCATGATGGAACCGGAAACACCACTTTGTCGCCCGGATCGACCAGGGTTTGAAAAGCGGCATAAATCAAAGGGCGGGCTCCTCCGGCAATTAGGAATTCGGATGGACTGTAGCGCAATCCTTGATATTCTTCGATAAAACGGGAAACCTCACTGCGCAGCTCAAGCATACCATTGGCCGGAGGGTAATTGGAGTGGTTTTTCTCGTAAGCCTTCACAATTTCGGCTTTCAGCAAGGCCGGAATCGGAAATAAGGCCGGGTCGAAATCGCCAATGGTGAAGTTATAAATGCGTTGCCCTTTGCGGATTTTCTCGTTGATTTCTCCCGCCAAACGGATAATCTCAGAGCCTTGCAGGCTTCCTGCCATTCGGGATACCGGGAAAAGGTCGGCGTCGATCATGCTCATCAGTTTAGGCTGCAAAGTAAACCCAGAACAGTGGGCTTCACAAAGAAATGTTATTAACCGGAGCGATTCCTTGCGGTATAGCGCTTCACTCCAGATTTACCGAGTTTTTTTCTTACCCGGCATCGGCCATCCACTCCACTTCGGCAAGCGGATGTACCAAATAAATGCGCTTGCTTTGGAGCTCTTCGCAACGAAAGTTTTTCCGCTGTCGGGGTCCTTTTTTGAAAACTCGCCCCGATTTCAATTTAAACACAGAGGCCTCCGGTAAATCTTCAAGATGGAGCACCGGGTCTTCATCAAACTGCCGTAAACTGCGCATTAGTTGGGTGTCGTTACACGAACTGGAAGACGGGTTTTTCAGGTATTGACTTAAGGCCAGCAGAACGGGTTCGGGGAAAATCGACCCGTTGAGATATGGCGTCATCAGGCGGGAAAAGTTCTGTTTCCACTCTTTACCATGCGGTTTTACACGCATTCCATATTCGTTCCAGGTTACAAGGTGGGCTATTTCATGAACCAGGGTGATAAGAAAAGAAAAGGCATTGAGATTATAATTGATAGTGATGTGGTGACCTCTTGAGCGCCCTGGCTCCGGACGAAAATCGCCCAGTTTGCTGCTTCTTTCCCGCGTTATTTTTAAGTGAAATCCATATTCAATAATGCAGTCGGCCATGCTGTGCACTGCAGCTTCCGGCAAATACCGGCTCAACACCTCAATATACCTATCGCGCATAGCGGATTCAAAGATGCTGAAATTGCCTGCTTCTGCGAATTCTGTTTTTCAACAATACCGTGCTGAAACTTGGCCTGGCTGATTGATGAAGAATTGAGAATTTACTTAGTTTCGTTCGCTTGAACCCGCTCATCTACTTTTTGCTACCTAAGTCTTAATCCATGTTCAAATTTGTAAACCCGGCCCTTTATGGAGCTGTTGTTCTCTTTTTCTTCCTACCCTTTTTGGAAATTCGTTGCAATGGGTCAACGCTTGTTCAGGCAAGTGGGTATGCGCTGGCGTTGAATCTGAAAATGGATATGCCCAGCCAAGGGTTTATGGGACAGATGGCCGATTCGCCCGACTTAAGTGCACTCGATTCAAGCAAACGTAAACCAGATGTATTATCACTCGGGGTTTTGATTTTGATGTTTATTGGCGGTGTTCTGTGGTTCGTAAACAGAAAAACCGAACGGTGGGCTGCAATTATTGGAGGCTCCATTTCTACCATTTTGCTGGCTTTACTTCAACTGGTGTACAGCGGAAAACTGGAAGAAAAAACGGGTGGAGACTTTGGCGAAATCTTTCAATATGTAAAGTTCACGATTCACTTCGGAATCGGTTACTGGCTGAGTTTGTTAGCCTGTTTGGGGCTTGTTGTTGTGAATGTCTACCTCAAAATACAGGAACGCAGAAATGCCGCATTGCTTCCTTATACACCCGAAAATGAGCCGGATTTACTCGATGAGGCCTAAGGTTTATCTCCAATACTGAGGGCTTCCTGAAAAACACCTTAGCCCTTAATTGAATGAGGCGTTATGCAAGGGATTTCGTCTCAATTTTGAAAATCCATGCACTCCTGAATTCATAACGTTCAATTTTTCGTTAGCCAGAAATGCAGCATCTGCTTCTTTGCCCGCGGCTCGCATCTGCCGCATTTCTGAATTTTCAGTAAGCCCTTCTTAAGGCCAGCTGAATTTCTTCTGCACCAAAATATCCAAACAGA
Organism: Bacteroidota bacterium; assembly: GCA_027483445.1. GTDB lineage: Bacteria > Bacteroidota > Bacteroidia > M30B66 > M30B66 > CAMCXT01. Next base: position 5,321 of record JAIXUS010000068.1, read on the forward strand.
CCTCTTGCTTACCTTGAGTAAGGCGAGTAAAAACAATGGGGTTCAGTGGAAAAGCTATGTTCTATTACCTGAACGTACCATACCCCACAAAATGCTGTGAGTAATACGCCTCTTGTAATCGATTCACAACCACGCCTTTCTTCGTGCTGGCATGAATGAAAAAATCCCCGCTAAGGTGCATTCCGACGTGCGATACTTTGTTGCCCGAAATTTTGAAAAAATACAAATCGCCCTCCCGAAGCTGTTCTTTTCGAATTCGTTTTGATTTTTCGAATAACAATGCCGATTGGTGCTCGACCTTCAATCCGAATACTTTAAGGTAAACTTGCTGAACAAAACCCGAGCAATCGGTTCCTTGTTTGGAGCTTCCACCATAGCGATAAGGAGTTCCCATCCACTGTGCTACTTCTTCGAAAAAGCTCCGGTTTGCCGACTCGGGCAACTCTAGTCCAAGCTTACGTTCATAATCACTCAACCCGGTTTCACGGCGAGGCTTTTCAATGCTTGGCTTGGGCTTCGTTTTACACCCTGATAAAGCAAGCCCAAGCAACAGAACGATACTAAAACAAATGCGTCCGGTTTTCCAGCAATAGCTCATAATCGGCCGGTTCAAATTCAGGTCTGATTCGCACTCCTTCGTATTCTGTTTCAATGCCATTTCGATACTCTACATCAAGGTATGGAAGGCCATCCAAACCATACATGCGCCAAAGGCCTTCGCGTTTTCCGTTCGAATATTTTCCCTCCCAATACAAGGCACCATTAAGTCGAAATGCCTGATGTTTTCCTTCGGGATTTCCCTGATTAAACTTTCCTCTGAAAGCAAGGGTGCCATCGGGAAAACGATGCTCCCAAACACCATGCATCATTCCTGTTTGAAAAAATCCCAGAATCCGCTGATTTCCTTGTAAAAACATCCATTTTCCTTCCCGTTCTCCATCGATAAACTCTCCGAATGCCAGAGTGTCGCCCAGTTCCGATAGTTCGAGAGAAAATCCGTCTTCCTGGCCATTTCTGTATTGCTCTTCGCGAAGTAAAACCCTGCTTTCATAATACCACTTCCATACGCCGGTAGGTTTACCATTTATAAAGCTTCCCTCCTGCTCTGCGGCTCCCGATAAATAATAATACATCCACTTTCCGGAGCGAAAATCATCTTTGTACACTCCTTCGGATTTCAATTCTCCACTGAGATAAAACTCCTTCCAAAGACCTTGTCGCCGACCAATAGAATCAAGCATACCAATGGCTGTTCGTTTACCGTCTAAGTAAACTTCTGCCAGGCTGCTTTGCTTGCTGGTATCGGTTTCGATATGCATTCCCACTGGTTGACCTTGCGCATTAAATGCACCGGTTTTTAATTTCCCATCAACCGTGAAACGTTTTCTCACTTCCGGTGGAGTGTTTTCTTGATTGTTCCGCAGAAGAACACCGTCCGCATACTGTTCAAGAAGCTGCAAATTGCCTTGCTGGTCGTAAATTTTTCTAAAGCCATCCAACAAACCGTTGCGATACGTTGATTCTTCCTGTATCGATAAATCCGGGTAAAGAGAAAGCCAAACACCAGTTTTCTTATTCTGCCGATCAAACCTGTTTACCGGCCTTTTCTGAACTAAGGCTCCGTTTCTGTACTCCATCCAATAGAGCAATTGTCCTGTTGAATCGTACTCTGCCGCCTTACCATTTTCTTTTCCATGCGAATAAGGAATTACAAAAACTTTTCGGCCATTGAAATGATACCGTTCTGAAAACCCCTCTCGAAAATCATCTACATACCGGTCGATAGACAAGGGTTTTCCTTCCGGAGAATAATCTGTTTTTAGCCCGTTTTTCTTTCCGCCGCTGTATTGAATAGTGGTTTTTAAAAGCCCATCTTCCGAATAAAACTTCCAAAGACTATCGCTTTTCCCTGCTTTTAATTGGCCAATCGATTTCATGGCGCCACCCGGATAATACGACTTCCAGATTCCTTCGGGAATGCCATTATTCATGGATCCTTCTGAGGACTTTCGGCCATCTGGAAATTTTAATACCACATACCCATTTTTCAACAAGCTATCTTGTGCCTGAAGATTATTCCAGGCAAAAAATAGTATGGCGAAAAACAGGCATCTAAAAAACTTCATCAAAAGGCAAATAGCTTTTTAACCGGTACAATTTCCAATTTCCCGTATCGCTGTAATTGCGATTTAGATATGCGCTTATTTGAGCCTACAACACAAAGTCGGTAGGATTGTACAGGAGAAAAATATTTCTGATGAAAGGCACTTATTTCCTTTATGCCTGTTGAATTAATCCATGCATATATCGGCTTTCGCATATCACTTGTATAGCCGGCTCGTCGCTGATTTATGATGTAGCTAGCCCAATCTTTTTCCGAAATTCGTTCAGATTCAATGAGCGACTTCAAAGAAGATTGAGAAGCCTTCAACAATTGGTCTGATTCCGGCATTTTTCTCAACAGGTTTTCCATAGCCACCACGGCAGAATCAAACTTATCGGCTTGTGTGCCTACAAAGGCGGTAACAAAAGAAGGTAAGGTAATCAATTCAGCCTGATTATACCGTGCATAACAAGAATACGCCAGTGCTTTAGATTCACGAATTTCTTGAAAAACTATGGCCGACATATTTCCATCAAAATATTCGTTGAACACTCGCATTGTGGCCATCGATAAAGTGTCTGCTCTTTCAACAGGTTTCGTCCAATAGATATCAGATTGTACCATATTAAAATCGGTAAAAAACACATTTTTCTCAGTACTTGCCAATGGCGTAAAGTCACGATTAACGAGTCGAACAGGGTTTTGATTGTTATTCTTATGAATACCGTTCAGCTTTTTTTGCACTTCCTCTATTTCAAGGGTTCCGTAGTAATTTACCGCATGGGGTTGCCCAAAAAGGCTTCGAATAAACACTACTAATTCGGAAGGTTTAATGCGTTTCAGCTGCTTGTTGTTCAGTAAGAAATTACTTGGATTATCCTCTCCATACAAAGCATAATTTCTTAATGCTCCGGCGACGATATTTTTATTGGCCAAAGCATTTTCCCTTTCTTGGATGAGGTTCGAAATTAATGATGATAAAACCAAATTGTTTTCTTGCACTTGAGAAACCCAATTTTCTAAAATTGAAATGGCACTTTCAAACGAAGCAGATGGCCCGCTAACCTCAAATGTTGTGGTACGTGAACCAACAAACATGCTAATGTCAGAAGCCAGCTTGTATAATTCCAACCCATATTGATCCACACTCATCGAAGGAGTTCCAGCCAATTTTAAATACTCTATGGCTAACTCAAGGCGTTTATCAGCAAATCGTCCGAATTCGAAGATATACTGAAGCTTAAAAAGGTCGTTTTGTGTGTTTTTTACGTAATGCAGCTCAACACCTTCGCGCAGCTGTACATTTTTTACAGTTCCTTGAAAGGGAATAAACTCAGGCTGTAGGGGTTTACTTTCGCTGTCATAAATGCCTTTTGCAAAACGCGATGCAGACTCTCTGTTCACTACAACTGGAGTAATCTTGGGCTTCTCAATTTTTTCCACGTTAGGGTCTTCACCCTGATTTTTAAAAACAACCACAAAATCTTTATTCAAATATTTTCGGGCAAAAAGCATCATTTGCTCCTTTGTTATTTTTCTTAAGGCTGAACGGTCGGCGGTGATATCTGCCCAAGAAATTCCTTTGGTAAATGCATCTGAAATTTCAAAAGCCCTAGAAGCATTCGACTCATAAGCGCGAGCATTTCGTGTTTCAATATTCAATGTTACTGCATTGAGTAAATCATCACTGAATTTTCCTCTCCTTAGTGAATCGAATTGAGCCAATAACAGTTTTTTTGCTTCTTCCAATGTTTGCTTTTCTCCGGGCTCCGCAGAAATATAAATTACAGAGGCATCATGAAGCGCATAAACGAATGCTGAAGCATTTAACAGCTTTTGTTTAGCCACTAAATTTATATCAAGAAGTCCCGATTTTCCATTGTACAACAATTCTTGTAAAACGGTTAGCTTAAGTCGGTCTATCCCTTGCGGGGATGGCAAACGAAATCCAAGCGTCACGCTCGGCGGTTCTGGTCCAACAACTTCAAATGTTGTCGCAAGCGTATCCGGATTTTCTAGTTTAAACGACAGTTGATCAACAGGTTTTGGCTTATATAGCTTAAAGGCCTGATCTATTTTTTGGATGGCATCATCAGGATTAATATTTCCTGCGAGTACTATCGCCATATTGTTCGGAACATAGTATTTCTGAAAATATCTACGAATGGCTTCCAACGAAGGGTTTTTTAAGTGTTCGACGGTTCCAATTGTAGTTTGAGTTCCATAAGTATGATTCGGGAATAGACCTTTAAACAAGGCTTCAAACACCTTATCTTGATCAGAATCCAGAGAAATGTTTTTCTCCTCATACACAGCCTCAAGTTCTGTATGGAAAAGCCTCAAAACAGGGTTTCTGAAACGTTCGGCTTCTATTTGAATCCAGGTATCAAACTGGTTAGAGGGAATATCAGTGATATAAACTGTTTCATCAAAAGAGGTAAAGGCGTTGGTACCTTTGGCTCCCAGATGCTGCATCATTTTATCGAACTCATTTGCGATGGCAAATTTTGAAGCCACCTGCGAAACCGAATCAATAACCGCATAAACTTCATTTCTCCTTGCTTGATCGTTGGTACGGTTATATCGCTCGTACAGCTCATCAATTCTTTTTAAATATCCCTGCTCTTTTTCATAATCTCTTGTACCATAGCGATCTGTTCCTTTAAACAGCATGTGTTCGAGGTAATGCGCTAATCCTGTATTTTCTTTTGGATCGTGTTTGCTTCCCGCTTTAATCGCAATGCAGCTGTAAATTCGGGGCGAATCTGTATTGGGCGAAATGAAAACGGTGAGTCCATTCTCAAGCACATATTTTCTCACTTTAAGCGGGTCGCTCAGCGCAAATTCAAAAGGGTACCCTCGAATGGTATCTCTCTGAAAACCTTGTGATACTGTGTTTGTACAGGTGATGAAAAGCAGTGAAATAAGTGTGATCAACTTCATTTTCAAATGATTTTAAAGGCCTAGTTGGGCAGAAATATCAAGCATACGACGGATAGACAGTTCGGCTGGTTTACGGATGTCTTCATCAACGTGAATTTCAGGTAATTCATATTTCATACATCGATACACTTTTTCCAGGGTATTTAGCTTCATGTGAGGGCAATCATTGCAGGCGCAGGTGTTTTCCGGCGGGGCCAGGATGAACGTTTTGTGCGGACTCGACTTCACCATCTGATGAAGAATCCCGCTTTCTGTGGCCACAATGAAGGTTGAGGCTTCGTTGTTCTGACTGTATTTCAACAGGGCGGTAGTAGATCCAATGAAATCAGCATGTTGTAAAAAAGCCTCTTCACATTCCGGGTGAGCGATCACTTTTGCTTCAGGATGCCTCTGCTTAAGGCGAACGAGTTTTTCCAATGAGAAAATTTCATGAACCATGCAGGCGCCATCCCACAACAATAAATCTCTGCCAGTTTGTTGAGCTACATACCGCCCCAGATTCTTGTCGGGGGCGAAAATGATTTTCTGGTTGGGCGGGAGGCTATTGACAATCTGAACGGCATTAGACGAAGTACACACAATGTCGGTTTGGGCTTTGATGGCCGCAGAACAATTGATGTAGGAGATCACCAGATGCTCTGGGTGCGCTTTTCTGAACTCGGCAAAGCGATCGGGTGGACAACTATCGGCGAGTGAACAGCCGGCCTTTAAATCGGGTAAAACCACTTTCTTGTCGGGACAAAGTATTTTGGCCGTCTCAGCCATAAAGTGGACCCCCGCAAAAACAATCATCGAAGCATCCGTTTTGGCGGCTTGTTGGGAAAGCCCTAAGCTATCGCCAATATAATCAGCAACATCTTGTATATCAGAGTCTTGATAGTAATGAGCAAGGATTATTGCATTTTTCTCTTTCTTCAAACGCTGGATGCCGTCGAAAAGATCGATTTGTGCGTTTTCGGCCGGAGTTGTCTTCTGCGGATAAAACATAACAATATGTTCTTTATTTTAAAAAGGAAAGGTGTACATGTTAATAAGGCTGTTAGCAATGTGAGAACTTATTTCCCTGTTTTATTGCGTGAAGCGTTATTCTCATTTTACGAACACAAAACTAACAGTTCAAAAAGGAATAAAGTCCTGTTTTTCATATTTATCTGTTTTTATTCACAAGAAGCTGATATCTCTGTTGGTTTACTCTTTTCTGTTATTCACAACCCTTGTTTTTGTTAAAACACTGTTATCAAATTGAGTGTTAGAAATTAGAAAAAAGCCTTGCTTGGTGTTGCTTCCTGATTAAGGCACCAAATAAACACACAAGTCAAGAAAAGCTTTTCATAAAATCTCCCCGTCTATTAACACTTCTTAACACATTTTGTGTTCGCATCTTTTTTCTTTGTGGCTGATTTTCAGGAGTCGTTTTTCCTGACAAAATTTGCAGCGTTCATTTCTTTCCGATACACTCCACGCAGGAAACTTTAATCTCTTCACATGAAACTCTCCATCGCTGCCGATCATGCCGGCTTTTCGTTAAAACAGCAACTCATTGAATATCTGAATAAAAGCGGGTATTCACTCATTGATTTCGGAACTCACTCTGAAGAAAGTATGGATTACCCTGACGTTGCCCACCCTTTAGCAAACAGTGTTGAAAACAGACAGGCAGATCTCGGCATTTTGATCTGTGGTTCGGCCAATGGGGTGGCGATGACAGCCAACAAGCACCAGGGAATTCGTGCAGCGATCTGCTGGCAAGCCAATATTGCTGCACTTGCCCGGCAACATAATAACGCCAATGTTTTGTGTTTGCCTGCTCGTTTTATCAGCACCGAAGAAGCCATTCAAATCACTGATACTTTCTTAAGCACCGCTTTTGAAGGTGGACGACACCAAAAAAGGGTTGAAAAGATGGTCTGCTGAAACTAAAACTCGAGGGTTAGAAATTTTCCTTTGGGTCTTGTATCAAAAAGCCCGTATTTTCGTTGATTGTACTGATGCGTGATGTTATGAACAATGCTTCTTACAGTTTGCTAATCAACAAGCTGGATGCGTTTATTCGTAAGTACTACAAAAATCAGCTTATCCGGGGAGCTATCTATTCATTGGGTGCTCTTACAGCTTTCTTTTTGTTGACTGCGACCTTGGAGTATTTCGGTGAGTTTGGAATCACCGGGAGAGCAATCCTCTTTTATTCATACCTGGCTTTGGCCGCCGGTATCCTCGTACGTTTCATCGTTATTCCTTTGCTCGGGTTGCTTCGCTTAGGCAAAACACTCAGCTATGAAGCCGCCGCAGAAATTGTAGGTCGTCACTTCGGCGACATTAAAGATAAGGTCATCAACACCCTACAACTACAGCAGCAACTCGAAAGTCATCAACCATCTTCGGCCTTGATTGCCGCCAGTATTGATCAACGCATACTGGAATTGAAGCCGGTTCCATTTACTGCTGCCGTAAATATTCGTGAAAACCTTCGCCATCTTCGGTGGGCTTTGATTCCTGCCGGAATTATCATCGTGTTGATTTTGGCCGTTCCTTCGTTGATTACCGACAGTTCAAAGCGCATTATTGCCTACAATCAGACCTTCGAACCTGTAGCTCCTTTCCAGTTTACCTTGGAAAATAAAACGCTTCAAACGCCGGCACTTCAAGACTTTGAGTTGAACGTAAAAACAAGTGGGGCAGAACTTCCTGATCAGGTGTTCATTGATATTGCAGGCAGTAAATTCAGGCTAAATAAGGAAGACAAACTCCATTTCAACTACACGTTCCGTAACGTGCAGCGCGATGTATCGTTTCGCTTGTATGCAGATGGCTTTTACTCCAGAGAGTATCAGCTTAAGGCCTTACCCAACCCGGTCTTGAATGGATTTTCTGTTGACCTTGATTATCCGGCTTACACTGGGAGGAAAGATGAGCGAATCAGTAATGCCGGCGATTTAACGGTTCCGGCAGGAACTCGAATTCAATGGAATTTCAACACCACGACCACCGAGCAATTGCAGTTGGTTTTTGGAGATTCAATTCGTGAGGCAGAACAGAAAGGGCGGGGAAATTTCCAGTTTTCTTCGGCCTTCCGGAAAGATGCTCGATACAGAGTTCGTACTTCAAACAATGCTATTCGTAACAAAGACCAGGTGGAGTATGGTATCGTAGTGATTTCAGATGAGTATCCATCAGTAGTTGTAGAAGAAAAGCAGGATTCTGGTTCTGTTTCGCAACTCTTCTTTAAGGGCGATATGGAGGATGACTATGGATTCACTTCTTTACGATTCGTTACCCAGCGCAAAAATGGAGAACAGATTGTTTCTGTTCAGCAGCAAGATGTTCCATTTAATCGGAGTTTCTCAAGAAATGTGTTTTTCTGGTCGGCCAACTTTCAGCAATTCCAGCTTCTGCCCGGAGAGGAAGTTGAGTATTGGTTTGAGGTAAAAGACAATGATGGTGTAAACGGACCCAAGGCAGCCCGCTCGCAAAGGCGATCCTTTAAAGCACCAACCCTTGATGAGTTGATGAAAATCAAGGAGGAAAAGAATACAGGGTTGAAATCAGATTTAAAGGAAACGCTTAAAGATGCCCGACAACTGCAAAAAGAGTTGGACGAACTCAATAAACGTTTATTGGAAAAGAAGGAACTCAATTGGCAAGACAAAAAGAAAGCCCGTGAGCTGATAGACAAGCAGCAACAAATTGAGCAACAAATTGAGGAGATTAAAAAAGAGAATCAGCTGAATAACCAGCAGCAGGAAGAGTTCAAGAAGAGTTCGGAGGAAATGCTCGAGAAACAACAGCAGCTCGAGAAAATGTTCGAGCAAATCTTGAGTGAAGAGATGAAGGAAAAGCTGAAGGAACTTGAAAAGCTACTAGAGAATCTCGACAAGGAGAAAATGCGCGATGCTGTACAGAAAATGCAGCAAGACAATAAAGATATGGAGAAGGAGCTCGACCGGGCTTTGGAATTATTTAAGCAGCTTGAAGTTGAGCAAAAGATGGAGGCAGCCATTGAAAAGCTCGATGAGCTTCAGAAAAAGCAGGAAGAACTCGCTCAGAAAAGTGAGCAAAAGAATGCTGATGAGCAACAGCTGAAGAAAGAGCAAGACGCATTGAATAAGGAGTTTGAGGAGTTTAGGAAGGAGATGGACGATTTGGAGAAGAAAAATCAAGCCCTGGAAGAGCCCATGCAAATGCCCGACATGAATGCCAAGGAGGAAGAGATTCAGCAGGAAATGCAAAACAGTGCTCAGCAACTCCAGCAAAGCAAGTCAGGTAAAGCCTCCCAAAGTCAGAAGAAGGCAAGTCAGAAAATGCAGGAGATGAAGGAGGCCATGCAGCAACAAATGCAGCAGGAATCTTCGGAAAGCATGGAAGAGGATGTTGCTAAGCTTAGGGCGATCCTTGAAAACCTCCTTCAGCTTTCGTTCGATCAGGAAAGGCTGATGAAGCAGCTACAACGCACTCCTCCATCGAATCCGTTGTATGTTGGCATTACATCAGAGCAGAAGCGACTTACGGATGCGGCAAAAGCCATTGAAGATTCACTTTTTGCTTTGAGCAAGCGTGTGCCACAAATTGAGTCAATTATCAATCGTGAGATTAGCAAGATTAATTATGAGTTGAGCAACACGGTTAAGCACCTTGCAGAAAGGCAAAGTGGTATGGCAGCATCGCGCCAGCAAATGGCGATGACGTCTATTAACAATCTAGCGTTGATGTTGTCGGAAACATCCGATCAAATGCAGCAGCAACTAGCGCAGCAGCAACAGCAACAAGGAAACGGAAGTTGTAATAAGCCGGGGCAGAATAAAAAGCCCGGAAAAGGGAAGCCCAAACCATCCATGAGTACCATGCGCCAACTCCAGCAGCAGATCAATGAGCAAATGCAGCAGATGAAAGAAGGCATGCAAAAGCCGGGAGGCATGAAAGGCAAACAGATGAGCGAACAACTTGCAAAGATGGCCGCTCAACAAGAGATGCTACGCAACGAGCTTCAAAAGATGATGAACCAAATGATGAAAGAAGGGGAAGGCGGAAATTCCGGAAACCTCCGAAACATTATTAATAAAATGGAGCAGAGCGAAACCGACATAGTCAACAAAAACATTACATCTGAAACATTGCGCCGCCAACAGGAAATTATGACCCGTTTGCTGGAAGCCGAAAAGGCAGAGCGGGAGCGGGATCAAGACGATAAACGCGAAAGCAATGAAAATAAATTAGAGTACAAGCGAAACCTTTCCGAATGGAATCAGTACAACAAAATGATGAGTCAGGAAGCAGAAATGCTAAAAACCTTGCCTCCATCACTGAAACCTTTTTACAAGAACCGCGTAAAGTCGTACTTTAATTCCATCAACTAAACTCACGCACGAGCCCATGATGATCACTGATACCCGATCCGTAAGTTTTTCCTCTGTGAAAGAGAACATCACCTTAGTTGGCAAGTATGTCGACGAAATCTGTGAATTTTACAATATTGGCGACGAGAATTATGGGAATATTCTCGTGGCAGTTACCGAAGCTGTATCGAATGCGATTTACCACGGTAACCGCCTTAATCCCGAAAAGGCCGTGCATTTTCGGTACGAATCCAAAGACAATAGCTTATGCTTTGTTGTAGAAGATGAGGGCAAAGGGTACAATCCTGAAACGCTGCCCGACCCTACCGATCCGGAAAATATTGAGACGCCAAACGGAAGAGGTGTTTTTCTGATGCGTAAGCTGAGTGATGACATCAAGTTTGAAAACAACGGTACCCGGGTAGAATTGTATTTCCGAATCATCAATCAATAAAATCCTGATTCAGTTTTCTATAGAGACGCCCGGTTTTACGTTAAAGAACCGGCGACTGATAAAGAATTGGTTACAAAAGGTTGTCCAACATCATGGTAGCGAGTTGGGCAACCTTTCGTTCATTTTCATGAGCGACGAGCAACTGCTTGCGATGAATAAGCAATATTTGAATCACGACTATTACACCGATATTATCACCTTTGATTATTCGGAGTCAAGCTTGATCTCCGGCGACTTATTCATTAGTGTCGATCGCGTTCGAGAAAATGCCAAGCAGCTTAAGGTTTCGTTTAACGAGGAGTTGCATCGAGTTATGGTGCATGGTGTTCTGCATCTTTTGGGCTTTTCTGACAAGAGTAAAGCTCAGGCCCAAACCATGCGAAAGCAGGAAGATGAAGCGCTTAAAATGACTGATAGTCAGATTGTTGGATAGCTTTTTCTCAGACACACATTGTTTTTCAGACACAATCTACGGCAATGTGGTATCTAAGTGCACCATACTCAGATTGTTACTACCTTTGCAGCCCAATATTGAGTTGAATGTTTCACGTGGAACAAAGCGATGTTTACTGAATATGATGTTGTAGTTGTTGGTGCTGGCCATGCTGGCTGCGAAGCCGCTGCCTCCGCGGCCAATTTGGGTTCGCGCGTTTTGTTGGTTACCATGAATATGGCTACGATTGGCCAAATGTCGTGTAATCCGGCCATGGGCGGTATAGCGAAAGGGCAAATTGTTCGCGAAATTGATGCATTGGGTGGTTATTCCGGAATTGTAAGTGACCGTTCGGCGATACAATTCAAAATGTTAAATCGTTCCAAAGGACCCGCAATGTGGAGTCCGAGGGCACAAAACGACCGCATGCGGTTTGCCGAGGAGTGGCGATTGATGCTGGAGCAAACATCCAATGTTGATTTTTTCCAAGACATGGTTACTGGCTTACTTGTGTCGAATGACCGAGTTTGTGGTGTGAAAACCGGATTGGGTGTTGAGATTAAAGCAAAGGCAGTAGTACTTACCAATGGCACTTTTCTCAACGGACTCATTCATATCGGAGAAAAGAATTTCGGAGGCGGCAGAGCTGCGGAACGTGCTGCAACTGGAATTACAGAGCAATTGCTAAGCTTTGGGTTTGAAAGTGGCAGAATGAAAACAGGTACTCCACCGCGGGTGGATGGCCGATCGTTGGATTACTCTAAAATGGAGATTCAACCGGGTGATGACGAACCGGGCGGCTTTTCCTACCTCGACTTACCGCGCTTGAATAAGCAACTTCCTTGTTGGATGACATACACCTCGGCCGAAGTTCACGATACGCTCAAAAAGGGTTTTGACAAGAGTCCTATGTTTAGCGGGCGCATTCAAGGTTTAGGGCCACGTTATTGTCCTTCTATCGAAGATAAGATTGATCGTTTTGCCGACAAAGAACGGCACCAGCTTTTTGTGGAGCCAGAAGGGTGGAATACGGTGGAGGTTTATGTAAATGGATTTAGCACTTCACTGCCTGAGGATGTTCAGTACGAAGCATTGCGGAAGGTTGTAGGCTTTGAAAACGTGAAGATGTTTCGCCCCGGTTATGCAATAGAATACGACTATTTTCCGCCAGAGCAGCTTACGCTTACCTTGGAAACCAAGCGAATCGAGAACCTTTACTTTGCCGGACAAATCAATGGAACTACAGGTTATGAGGAGGCCGCCGGTCAGGGTTTGATGGCTGGAATTAATGCACACCGTAAAATCCATGGTCAAGGTGCCTTTGTGTTGTCGCGTTCTGAGGCTTATATCGGTGTCTTAATCGACGATTTGGTAACGAAGGGCACCGAGGAGCCTTATCGTATGTTCACCTCAAGGGCTGAATACCGAATTTTACTCCGCCAGGACAATGCCGACTTCAGACTTACACCGCGCGGTTATGAGATAGGTTTAGCGTCGAAAGAGCGTTTTGACCGTATGCAGGAAAAGTATGCGCGCGTGGATGAGCTCATCGCGTATTTGTCGAAACAAAGCGCGGAGCCCGCTGAGGTAAATCCTTATCTAGAAGCTGTGGGCACACCGCCTATTGTACAAAAGCTAAAATATCCTCCCTTGGTTGCAAGACCACAACTTGAGTTCAGACGCTTTGTTGAGGCGGTTCCTTCGCTCCGGAGCTTTGTTGAATCGCGAAATATAACCGACGAAGAGCAGGAGTTGGCAGAGATTCAACTTAAGTATGAGGGCTACATTCGAAAGGAACAGGAAATGGCGCAGAAAATCGCACGGCTGGAGCATATTGAGTTGCACGCCAACTTTGACTATCATCAGCTAAAGTCGTTGTCGACAGAAGCCCGTCAGAAACTCAGTATCATTAAGCCCAAAAACATCGGTCAAGCCTCTCGGATTAGCGGAGTTTCGCCTTCAGATATTTCGGTGTTAATGGTGTATCTTGGCCGCTGATTGTTCCACGTGAAACCTACATGGTAAAACTGCATGAATGTCCGGTTTGCTCGGGCAACCAATTTTCTCCCTACTTACAATGCGCCGATCATACGGTAAGTCAAGAGTCGTTTACAATTATGCGTTGCTCCGGATGTGGGTTTTTGTTAACCAGTCCTCGCCCGGAGAATTCCGACCTGGGAAAGTATTATAAGTCGGAGCAATACATTTCGCACAGCAACACCTCAAAGGGTTGGGTAAATCGAATGTACAAACTGGCGCGACGCTTTACGTTGGCTCAGAAGTTTCGTTTGGTGAACCCTTATGCGCAGCAAAGCGGACTTTTGGACATTGGTTGCGGAACCGGGGCGTTTTTGAATTATTGCGCCGAAAAGGGCTTAAGGGTTGAAGGCGTAGAGCCTGATGACGACGCGCGACGCTTTGCGCAGAGCGAGTATGGATTTGCTCTGAAAACGGAAGAGGAACTTGATTCGTGGGCCGCTGGTCAGTTTTCGGCAATAACGATGTGGCATGTTTTAGAACATGTGCCTAATTTACAGGAACGAATCGCGCAGCTCAAGCGTTTGCTCGATGCACAGGGTCGTGTTTTTGTGGCCGTTCCCAATCACCGGTCTGCAGATGCGCAGTATTACAAAGAATTCTGGGCTGCGTATGACGTGCCTCGCCATCTTTGGCATTTTTCGCCCTCAACAATCAGAAGCCTGTTTAATAAGCAAGGTTTTGTGCTGGAGCGAACCTTACCCATGAAACTTGATGCATACTATGTATCGTTGTTAAGCGAACGATATAGAAATGGTTCTGCCCTGAATGCTCTTTGGCAAGGATTCCGATCAAATTGGAAGGCGGGCGACGATCAATGGTCAAGTCAAATATATGTTTTCAAAAAATAGCCTTTTGGGGCGATTTAACGCGGTGAGCCCCCGTTTTGGAACTGTACCATTCGTGTGCAGCCAAACGTTGAATAGCGCGCGCCTGGCGCGGTTGAATTTTTTGCCCAGAAGATGAATCCGATTCGCGCAAAGTGGTTGATGAACTTCTACCCTCCCCTATTGGTGAGTCGCGTAGTGGTGAAATCGGTGTCGGCCGATTTTCAACGGGTAAGCGTTGTGGTTAAAAAATCGATTCTGAATCGGAATTTGCATGGGACAATTTTCGGGGGCAGTATTTTTTCTTCAGCCGACCCTTTCCATGCTTTAATGTATTGGCAGGTGCTTAAGAAGCGTGGATTGAATGTTCAGGTTTGGTTGAAGCGGGCGGAAATTCAGTATATCAAACCGGGAAATACCGACTTGTTTGTTGAATTTGTGTTGGACGATGCCGATGTCGATGCCGCGGTGAAGTCGGTTCAGGAATTCGGAAAAGCCGATAGGCAGCACGAGACTCGAATTTTTAACGCACATCGCGAGCTGGTCGCCATTGTAAATTCAATCGTGAGTTTAAGGTTAAAGTAGTTGAGACCTCTCTCTCCTGTCTCTCTCTGCGGGAGAGAGAGGATACTTCTCGGTAGAACGGAATTTACTGGTGAATGGGAAGGGTCGTTTACATTGCATTAATCACGCTCACTCTCCTCGGTATGAGACGATACTGGGTGGATAAATGGAGTTTTTGTGTAGGTGATGAGGTTCGCCCCAAACAGTGTGTTTAGCCATGTTGAATGTGCAAGATTTAGCGCCAGCGGGTGTAGCGGATACCACGCAAAACAGAGCGAGTGTGAGAGCGAGAGTGAAGAGCGTGTGTAGTTGATAGCAAGCGGAAAGCAGCGCGATGGCGGCTCTGTTTTGCGGAGTATGAGCGAAACACGCGGTGCCCGGCGACACAGATCCATCGAAACGAAAGGCTTAGCGAGGCAGGCGCCCCAAAAAACCATAGTAGTATCATAGGAAAATGGGTGATCGTCGCGCCTTATTTTAACTCAAAAAGGCTGTAACGGTCGGTGTTTGAGGCTGGTGGACGCAGGAAATCCCATCGTAATAGTTGGGCATCGCTGCGGAATACGCCGTTTTTTTGTTGATGGCCTTCGATGATTTGTTGATCATTCCACACCAATACATAGTCTCCCGCTCGCGGCTTTTGGGCGAGAAGGTTCTCCTTGGTTTTGTAAAATCGAAGATTCGTTTTGGGTTTTCTGAAGTAACGAAATTCGTAGTAGTGAGCCATCACATAGCCAATGTCGTAAGGACAAAACACGGTGATAGGGCCCTTTTTCTCGGTTTCGCTCCACAAAAAACGAAAGGTGTTCACGTCGGGCGATGCTGGAACTGCGGCTATTGAGGCGTTTAAAAGAGCAGCGGTTGAAAAAAGAAGTATGAGACAAACGGCACGCATGGATCGCGACCAGAAGTCGTTCGCAATGAACCTATTGGGCAATGGAAAATGGGCGGCAGCCGTAAAAAGGATGAGCGGGAAAACGGGAAACAGAAAGCGAAATTCTTTATGACCTATTGCGCAGTGGCCGGCTACGAAAGCCACGATAATCAAGCTAAGTACATTAAGCGGCTTTTTGAATACTGCCCAAAACAACGCGAAGAGCAACAATAGATTCAGCGGAGCGGCCAAGTTATTCCATGTAAGATGGGTGTAATAATACCAAGGAGACGCGCCAAACATGTGCCCGGGTTTCATAAGTGTTTGGTAGAGGTAGTTGGCCGGCGGAAAGGTGGGTTTTCCGTAAAGCCAGTAATCGACCGGTAACAGCGCAACACAGGCGGCGAGGATTCCGCCGGAAAACACAAAAAAGCGCTTCCACCCTACCCGATCAACGGCTAAAAGCCAAAGACCGCAACCCAATGCGGCCAAACCAAGTTGGTAACGAAATCCGAAACCAATACCCCAACAAAAGCCGGAAAGAAAAAACACGGAAAAGGTGCTTGATGATTGGGGTTTTCCTTTTCTGAAAAGCAGAATCAGCGCTAGAATGGCGAAGATGCTTGAATAGTTTTCAGAAGAGAATCGCGCGTGCAGGTAAGGCATCAACGGGAACAGGCAAAGGACGGCGCTAATGGCTTGTTTGCGAATGGCGTCGAGTGAAAAGGCATCGGCCAGCATGCGCAGCCCAACCAGTGAAATAAACCCTAACGAAATGCTTAGCAAACGAAGAAAATCGGAAACCCAGAACGGTTGGTGCTGGCCGGTAAGGCCGTAAAAGAATTGATGAACGATATATGCAATGCCGGGCTGTAATCCGGAGCGCATGCCGGCATCGTATTCCCAGGCTAAGCTTTCGTGTGTGCAGAGGCCCAGTTTATAGGCCGCAAACTCGAGTATTTGAAAGTGCTCATCGGCATGATGGTAGCCGGTGCAATACACCAGCGCCACAACGTGGAACAATGCCGAAAACAGGAATAGTGCTTTTTCGAGCGGAGGCAATTGCAGCAAAAACCGAAGAGGATTAAGGCTCATTCCTGGTTTTCAAATGGTTTGGTTTTATCGCTCAAATACTGGTTTTCGTGGTTGTGCATGTGGTATTTTACGTACAACAATACTTCGTGAACAGCCGATTGTGCGTGAAGGTCGTGTAAGTTGGCGATAAGCTGCTGAATTCGTTCAAAGGGCCCTTCAATGTGGGTTTCGAAGGCGGTCACTTTATAGGTAAGTCCCGATTGAGCGATACGCTCAATGGCGGCGTCGATCAAGGGAAAGCCTTGACTTCGTTCGGCAATTGGCACCAGTTGAATGGCCGCAGAAATGATGCGTTCATTCATAAAAGGGCCTTCATTTTGTCGGGATCGAAACCGAGTAAAAACACATTGTTGCCTTCAATAACCGGGCGCTTGATCATGCTTGTGTTTTTTAGGAGCAATTCGATGGCAGAGGCGGAATTTTCGGCCTGTTTCTTTTGTGCATCGTCGAGCTTTTTCCAGGTAAGCCCTTGTCGGTTAATCACGGCCTCTTTTCCGGCTTTGTCGAACCACCGTTGTAGCGATTTGGCATCGATACCCAGTTTTTTGTAGTCGTGGAACACATACTGAACTCCTTTCTCATTGAGCCAATCGAAGGTTTTCTGCATGGTGTTGCAGTTTTTAATTCCGTAGATGGTAAGCATGGCGAAAGATAAAAAAACCCGGTTTAGCCAAACGACCAAACCGGGTTACAAGGTTGAATGATAGACTTATTTGAATGCGTTTTCACCGGTAATGTCCATACCGGTAATGAGCAAGTGAATATCGTGAGTGCCTTCGTAGGTTACCACGCTTTCGAGGTTCATCATGTGTCGCATGATGGGGTATTCGCCGGTGATGCCCATGCCTCCGTGAATTTGACGGGCTTCGCGGGCGATTTCGAGGGCCATATTCACGTTGTTTCGCTTGGCCATGGAGATTTGTGCCGGTGTTGCGCGGTCTTCGTTGCGTAACACACCCAATCGCCAGGTAAGCAATTGTGCCTTGGTGATTTCGGTGATCATTTCAGCCAGTTTCTTTTGCTGAAGCTGGAACCCGCCGATTGGACGACCAAACTGCTTTCTTTCCAACGAATAGCGGAGGGCTGAATCGTAGCAATCCATTGCGGCTCCGATGGCGCCCCATGCGATGCCGTAGCGTGCCGAGTTAAGGCAGCTCAAAGGGCCTTTCAACCCTTCGATATTGGGCAGAAGATTTTCTTTGGGCACTTTCACGTTGTCGAAAACAAGTTCGCCCGTTGCTGAGGCGCGGAGCGACCATTTGTCGTGCGTTTCGGGGGTTGTAAAGCCTTCCATTCCACGTTCCACGATAATTCCACGGATTTTTCCGGCGTCGTTTTTCGCCCAAACCACAGCGATGTCGGCAAAAGGAGCGTTAGAAATCCACATTTTAGCGCCATTGAGCAGGTAATGATCGCCCATATCGCGGATGTTGGTAATCATGCTTCCCGGGTCGGATCCGGAATCTGGTTCGGTAAGGCCAAAGCAGCCCATCATGTCGCCGGAAGCCAGTTTTGGTAGGTATTTCCGGCGTTGTTCTTCCGAACCGAACTTGTAGATGGGGTACATCACCAGAGAGCTTTGAACTGAGGCTGTGGAACGAATTCCGCTGTCGCCACGCTCAATTTCCTGCATGATTAATCCGTAAGTGATTTGGTCGAGGCCCTGTCCGCCGTATTCGGTTGGAATGTATGGTCCAAAGGCGCCAATTTCGGCGAGACCTTTAATGAGGTGTTTCGGGAACTCCGCACGCTGCGCATAAGATTCAATGATGGGTGTAACTTCTTTTTTCACCCAGGCACGAACCGTATCGCGGATAAGCTTTTGCTCATCGGTCAGCAATTCATCCATCCAGTAATAATCGTGACCCTGAAACCTGTCTTTGCTCATAAAAAACGTTTGAATTTGGGCGGCTAAAATAGCCAATTTCAAGATGGAACAGCCCAATAGGGGGATTGTTTCTGTGCTGAAAAATTCGTTCAATTCGAATGGGCATGATTAAACCGTTCCACGGCTGTTTTGTTACCTTTGAAGCCCATCCAGAGCGATTATGACAGCAAAAAAGGCGAATGCCAAACCCAAAGCGGCAGCACGAAAAGCCATCACCAGAAAGGTAACCGCAATAGGCCTTGATGAAAGCCAGTCGGTAGAATTGGCCGACAAGCTCAACGACCTTTTGGCTAATTATCAGGTTTTTTACATGAATGTGCGCGGTTTTCACTGGAACATTCGTGGTGAGAAATTTTTCGAATTACACCTCAAGTTCGAGGAGTTGTACAATGACTTGGTTTTGAAAATCGACGAGATTGCTGAGCGTGTACTCACGTTAGGCCATACACCGGTTCACACTTTCGAAGGCTATTTGGCTACGGCGGTGGTAAAACCGGCGCAAAACATTACCGAAGGGCGCAAGGCGGTAACGGCTATTTTGGAGGCATTCCGGGTAGTCATCACCAAACAGCGCGTATTGCTTGATTTATCTGATGTGGCCGACGACGAAGGCACCAATGCTTTGATGAGCGACTATATTCGTGAGCAGGAGAAGCTGGTTTGGATGTATTCGGCCTGGCTTGGTCAATAAGCAATTGCTCAACACATTTTATGTTCAATCAGCTACTTTAGGCGCGAAATTCTCAGCACATGTACGGAGCCATTCAACAGTTTTTACAAAACGAACTTGCCGCAATTGAAGAGGCAGGTCTTTACAAGCGTGAACGCATAATTACCGGGCCTCAGGGTGCCGATATCCGTGTAAGTACCGGACAAGAGGTTGTTAACTTTTGTGCCAATAACTATCTTGGTTTATCGTCGCACCCGGCGGTGATTGAGGCGGCCCACAAAACCTTAGAGAGTCATGGTTTTGGCATGAGTTCGGTTCGCTTTATTTGTGGAACACAAGACATCCACAAAACGCTGGAGGAAAAGATTTCAGCCTTTCTCGGAACCGAAGACACCATTCTGTACGCGGCGGCCTTCGATGCCAATGGAGGCGTTTTTGAGCCATTGCTGGGCGCTGAGGATGCCATTATTTCTGATTCCTTAAACCATGCATCCATCATCGATGGCGTGCGTTTGTGTAAGGCTGTACGTTACCGCTACTCGAACAACAACATGGAGGAGCTCGAAGCCCGGCTTCAAGAAGCACAGGCACAGCGCTTTCGATTGATTGTTACCGATGGGGTTTTTTCGATGGATGGCTACATCGCGCAGCTGGATAAAATCGTGGCTTTGGCCGAGAAATATGACGCCATGGTAATGGTTGATGAGTGCCATGCCTCCGGTTTTATCGGAAAAACCGGCCGGGGAACCCATGAACATTGCGGCGTGATGGGTAAAATCGACATTATTACCGGCACGTTGGGAAAGGCCTTGGGTGGTGCAATGGGAGGATTTACTTCTGGTCGTAAGGAGATTATCGACCTCCTTCGTCAACGTTCACGTCCTTATTTGTTTTCCAATTCACTCGCGCCCTCCATTGTTGGGGCCGGCATAGCCGTGATGGATTTATTGAGTTCCACCACAGCGCTTCGCGATAAGTTAATGGACAATACGGCCTATTTCCGCGCCGAAATGAAGGACGCCGGGTTCGACATTAAGGAAGGAATTCACCCGATTTGCCCGATTATGTTATACGATGCCCGGTTGAGCCAGGTTTTTGCTGAGAAATTATTGGCCGAGGGGATTTACGTAATTGGATTTTATTACCCGGTTGTACCGAAAGACCAGGCGCGCATCAGGGTTCAGATTTCGGCGGCACATGAGCGTCACCACCTCGACAAAGCCATTACCGCATTTAAAAAGGTGGGTCGTGAGCTTGGCGTAATTGCGTAAGTTGTGCTTTCTTTGTGGAAATAATTTTTCCCAATGAGACGGCCTTGGTTGCCTTTTTTGATTTCTGTTATCGCGTTAGGTGCTATCTTGCTTAATGGTTGTCGTAAAGAAGAAAGCGAGCTGCGTTTGCCTGAAATTCGCTGGAAAGTTGAGGAAGACATACCCTTACAATCGGGTTGGCAGTTCTTTACGGAAACGTCGGCCGACGCCAATCAAAACCAGTATTCAACCATTGCGCAATATGCCAATGGTGCAATTCGGCTCATCTCCACGCAGATCCATTCCTGCGGTGATGCCTATGCTTTTCGGCCGTTTTCCTTAAGAACAGACCCTGAGAACCAATTGCACTACCAACGATTTTACATCATAATGCGTAAGTGTTCTCGCTCAGTAAGCTCTACAACAACCTTGAGTGTTGTTCATCAAGGAAAGGCTTATCAAATTGTACTTCCGGATCTTCCGGATCAGCAGCAGATTATCTTCGATATAACACCCAAAGGCATCGAAGCCACCCTGTTCGATTCTCAGGAGAAATTAGAAACGCGAATTTTAAGCAGTGGTGGTTTTCCGCATTCTGCGGATGGCATTTGGCTTCATGCCTTGGGTTGTGGACCACAAACCAATAATGTTGCCCACATTGAGCTCAGTGCAATTCAGCTCAGTTTGCCCTATTTTAAGTCGTTTTAGTTTGGCTCAATTGCTTTGCTTTTCTCGAAATGGCGGCTGTTTGATGGTTAGGAGAGGTTGATTTAGCGTTGTTCATGCGGTTGTGGATATTGAAAATGTTTACATTCGCCTCACACCCTTTTGAATCAACAACCAACGCTTATGAAACGAGGACTTCTACTCATTTCCACTGTTTTTCTTATTTCCGCCTTAAATGCCCAGGTTGGCGAAGAGGTTACACCCTTTAAACGCAGTTATTTCGCTTCAGCCTCAGAGGTAATCTTTGGTCTTGCAAATACGGGAAACACTGCGCTTAGCAGTCCCGGCGGACCTGTTTTTGCTACGACAACACCCAACCCGGTACCTCGCTTCACGGTGTTTTTTCATGCGGCCTCGCAGTTTCACTTTAATTTCAGCAATGCGATTGGCTTTTACACCGGATTGGGTTTGCGGAATGTGGGGATGATTAATCGTTTTGGCGACACTATTCGCGTAAAACAACGAGGCTATTCGGTGGGTGTTCCTATTGCCTTAAAGCTGGGAAACATGGGAAGAAAAACCTATTTTGCTTTGGGTGCTGAGGCCGAGTATTTTTTTCATTACAAACAAAAAACGTTCATTGGATCGGGCAGGGGAGATAAGCGCGAGAAGAGTAGCCAGTGGTTTTCCGACCGCCTTACGAATTTTAATCCATCCGTTTTTTTGGAGATGAATTTCGGACGCGGAAATTATATTCGACTTAAGTATTACTTGTCAGACTTTTTGAATCCAAACGTGGAACAATCATTTAGTAACAATGGAGTACGCACGGTATTTAAGCCGGCGCAGAGCCAGTTGTTTCTCCTGTCTTATGGAAGGGTTGTGAGTAAGAAGAAGAAGCAGTAGAAGGACCTCTCTCTCCTGTCTCTCTCCGCGGGAGAGAGATGATACTTCGCGGTAGAACGGGGTTTATTGGCGAAAGGTAACTATCATCAATAAAGGGGGTCGCTCTTACTCTCACTCTGAATTTACCTCTCTCTCCTGTCTCTCTCCGCGGGAGAGAGATGATACTTCACGGTAAAGCGGGGTTTTGGGGATGAAAGAGAAATTTCGTTTTTGACGTGGGTCGCTCTCACTCTACACTCTCACTCTGACCTTCAGCGGGAGAGATATGATACTTCACGGAAGAACGGGGTTTATTGGCGAAAGGGAGCTGTCATCAATGAAGTGGATTGCTCCCACTCTCACTCTCACGCTGAATTTCCGGGTGGTTGGGTTTTGTGAAAGGCCGGTTAAAATCCGTCGGGTTTGGGTTGGTTGTTTACGATTTCTTCGATGCGGCTTAACACTTCGGGGCTTAGTTTTGAAAGTACATCAAGGGAACGAATGTTCTCTTCGAGATGGCTTTTTTTGGATGCGCCGAGAATGACGGTGCTCACATTGGGGTTTTTCAGGCACCAAGCAATGGCGAGGCAGGGCAAAGAGATGTCGAGTTCATTAGCCAGGTAGCTGAGTGCTCGGGTTTTGTTGAGGTTTTCTTCGGTATGCACTTTTTCGCGGAGCCAATCGAGCCCTTGCATGCCCAGCCGGGTGTGGTCGGGGAAGCCCTCGTTGTATTTTCCGGAGAGGATGCCGGATGCGAGAGGCGACCAGATGGTAGAACCGTAACCCAGTTCGGAGAACACGCGGCTGTATTCGAGTTCGAAGCGACGACGGTGGAACAGGTTGTATTGCGGCTGTTCCATAGTGGGCGGAATAAGGTGTTCGCGGCGGGCGATGGCATGTGCTTCGGTAATTTCCTGTGCGCTCCATTCGGAGGTTCCCCAGTAGAGGATTTTCCCTTGGCGGATGAGGTCGTTCATCACCCAAACCGTTTCTTCGATGGGTGTTTCAGGATCGGGTCGATGGCAGAAGTAGAGGTCGAGATACTCGAGTTGGAAGCGCTTGAGGGCGGCATGGCAAGCCTCGAACACGTGTTTGCGTGAAAGCCCGGTTTGGTTTGGTTTATCGCCACCCCAGAATACCTTTGAGGAGACGAGGTAAGTATCGCGTCGCCACTGGAGCTTTTTGAGGATGTTGCCCATGACGATTTCGCTTTGTCCACGGGCGTAGATCTCGGCATTGTCGAAAAAGTTGATTCCCAAGTCGTAGGCGGTAACCATGAGCTCTTCGGCGGTTTCGTCGCTGATTTGCTTTCCGAAGGTGAGCCATGAGCCCAGTGAGAGTGCTGATACTTTAAGGCCGGAGCGGCCGAGGCGGCGGTATTCCATGTGTGGATTAATGTGGGTCGAAATTACACAATTCGTGGGCATTCTACAGGGGGGCGAAAATGCGCAAGGGATTGCAGCGGATACCCCGCAGGCCCGCAGCGCAGCGAAGGGGCGAGGAGTAGCAGCGGAAAGCCCGGTTCATGCGCCCTAATTAGAGCTTTCTGAAAACACTCAATTGTTAGGCTCTGTTTGGATGTGTTTAATGCATGACTTTTTAGTTCTGCCGCATTTCCGGTAAGCCCTAATGAGAAAAAACGTTAAGACAAGGGCGGAATCTGTGTACCTTTGCCCAACTTTTTACGGCTTCGGCTGTTTGGATTTTTGCAATGGAAAACAATACCCTCCTCGCGACGGAGGCCACGATTCTCTTCGCAGGTGACTCTGGCGACGGGATACAGCTTACCGGTGATCAGTTTACGAACACCACCGCCCTGTATGGCAATGATTTAAGTACGTTCCCTAATTTCCCGGCTGAAATTCGTGCCCCACAAGGTACGCTGGCCGGAGTTTCGGGCTTTCAGATAAAGTTTGGCAGCACGCAGGTGTTTACGCCCGGCGACCGCTGCGACATGCTCGTGGTGATGAATGCCGCTGCGCTAAAGGCGAACCTGAAGCAATTGAAGCCCGGCGGAATTATTATTGCCAATACGGAAGGCTTTGATGGGAAAAACCTGCGTTTGGCGCGCTATGCCGAAGGGGTGAACCCGCTGGAAGATGGAAGCCTCGAAACGTATAAACTTTTTAAAATTGATGTTACGCGCCTTACCAAAGCGACGCTTGGGGGCAGCGGGCTGGGAACCAAGGAGATAGACCGCACGAAAAACATGTTTGTGCTCGGTTTCATTTACTGGATTTACAACCGCTCGCTCGACACGACCATTCGCTTTATTGAACAAAAGTTTGCAAAGCGGCCGGAGATTGTAGAGGCCAACATCAAGACGCTGAAGGCGGGCTACAATTTTGGTGATACCTCGGAAACCTTCATGCAGCGCGTGGAGATCCGTCCGGCCCAGATTGCTCCCGGCCGTTACAGGAACATCAACGGAAATCCGGCTACCGCCATGGGCCTGATTGCCGCGGCTAAAAAAGCCGGCCTAAAGTTGTTTTTGGGCTCATACCCGATTACTCCAGCATCAGACATTTTGCATGAGCTTTCGAAGCATAAGCATTTTGGTGTGGGCACCTTCCAGGCGGAAGATGAAATCGCGGCCATTTGTGCGGCCATCGGCGCCTCATTTGGCGGTTCATTGGCCGTAACCACTTCATCGGGTCCGGGCATAGCCCTGAAAACAGAGGCCATTGGTTTGGCCATCATGTTGGAGCTGCCGCTGGTGATTGTTAATGTGCAGCGGGGCGGCCCATCGACCGGATTACCGACCAAAACAGAGCAGGCCGATTTGCTGCAGGCCGTGTATGGTCGAAACGGAGAAGCGCCACTACCGGTAATCGCGGCGAAAAGTCCGGGCGATTGTTTCTATGCCGCCTTTGAAGCCTGCAGAATTGCCATTGAGCATCGCACACCGGTATTTTTCCTTAGCGACGGTTACCTGGCCAATGGGGCCGAGCCTTGGCGTTTCCCATCGTCGGCCGATTTGCCGGAGATCAAACCCAATATTTTGAACAGTGCTCCGGCCGAAGGAGAGAAGTTTTTACCCTACGGTCGCGATGAGAAATTGGCGCGCCCATGGGCCGTTCCGGGCGTAAAGGGCCTGGAACACCGAATTGGCGGACTGGAAAAAGAGCATGAGACCGGAAACATCAGTTACGACCCCGAGAACCACGAGTTTATGGTGAAGCTCCGCGCGGAAAGGATTGAGAAGGTGGCCGATTATATTGGTCCTCAAACGCTCGACCAAGGGCCGGAGAAAGGCAAGTTGCTGGTGTTGGGCTGGGGCTCAACCTACGGCGCAATTAAAACCGCGGTGAAGTCGGCGCTCGACGAGGGTTACAGCGTGGCACACGCGCATGTACGCTACATTCATCCATTCCCCAAGAATCTGGAGTCGATTCTCCGCAGCTACGACCATGTATTGGTTCCGGAGATGAACAATGGTCAGCTGGTTCGCATCATTCGCGACCGCTTTTTAATTCCGGCTGAAGGATTCTCGAAGATTAAGGGCATACCGTTCACCGCCGAGGAGTTGCTTACAAAAATTAAAACGCTTGCTTAAGATGGAAACAGCAGAAAAAACCGTGACTCCATTTACCTCCAAAGAGCTGGTTACCGACCAGGAGGTGCGTTGGTGCCCTGGCTGTGGCGATTATTCGATTTTGAAGCAGGTGCAAACGGTGGTTCCGGAATTGGGGCTTAACCGCGAGGAAATCGTGTTTATTTCGGGCATTGGATGTTCGTCGCGTTTCCCATATTACATGGAAACTTACGGCATGCACTCCATTCACGGACGGGCAACGGCCATTGCATCAGGGCTTAAGGCCACAAGGCCGGAGCTGAGTGTTTGGATTGTTACGGGTGATGGCGATTCGTTGTCGATCGGAGGCAATCATTTCATTCACTTGCTACGCCGGAATTTCGATGTGAACGTGTTGTTGTTTAACAACGAGATTTACGGCCTCACCAAAGGCCAATACTCGCCAACTTCGGAAAAGGGTAAGATTACCAAGTCGACACCAATGGGTTCGGTTGATCATCCGTTTAATCCACTTGCTGTGGTAATGGGGGCAGATGGCACTTTCGTAGCCCGGGCTATGGACCGCGACCCGATACATTTACGAACCATTTTGAAGCGGGCACATCAGCATAAAGGCACATCTTTGATAGAGATTTATCAGAACTGCAACGTGTTTAATGACGGGGCATTTGAGGTGTTCACCGAGAAATCGAGCAAGGCCGATGAGACGCTTTTTGCGGAGCATGGTCAGCCTTTGGTTTTCGGTGCCGCCAAGGATAAGGGGCTGATTTTGGATGGTTTCCAGCCCAAGGTGGTTTCATTGTCGGAGGTTTCGGCCAACGATTTATGGATTCACGATGAGCGCGACCGAACCAAGGCTGATAT
Source organism: Bacteroidota bacterium (assembly GCA_027483445.1). Classification (GTDB taxonomy): domain Bacteria; phylum Bacteroidota; class Bacteroidia; order M30B66; family M30B66; genus CAMCXT01. Next base: position 31,740 of record JAIXUS010000068.1, read on the forward strand.
GTTGGTTCGGATGTTTGATGACCCTTCGCGGGAAGGCCATTTTCCGCGCCCATTCGGGATTTTTTATGTGGAAGACCGTTTCACCTATGAGGAGGCCTATCAACATCAGTTAACTGAAGCGTTAGCGCGAAAGGGCGAAGGCGATTTGGATGCCTTGCTGAGTGGGAATAACACTTGGGTGGTGGAGTAGGGGAGAACCTTCCGCTCTATTTCTGTTGATACTTTTCAATTCTTAAGCCGACCTCTTTCACGTCGGCGAGAACAGGCATTTGCATGGCTTGAAGCAGGCTGAAACGGTATTTACCTTTGAGTGGAAAGCGCAAATTGCGTTTGAACATGATTTGATGGTCGAACACATCTCCAAAGCCTTTGCCGGTCCATTTTCCGTCTGGGCCCTGAAGCACAAGTTCGAGGGTATCTTGTGCCGATTTTCCATTGGGAAAGTCGGTTTTCATGAACAAATACAGGTTTGAATAAGGGTAATTGTCGCCATGCCGAAGGTTGACATAAAAATTGTTTCCGCTCAGGGTGTCATCAACCGTCACCTCAAAGGCAATGGCCTGCTTTTGAGACCAGCCATCACCATCGACCGGTGTATTGTCTTCGAACACCCTGTTTTCGTCGCAGGAGGCGAACATCAATAAGGCAAACAAACAGCTTAGCGCGATTCTCATGCTTCCGGTGTTGGTTTGTTTTCGCCTTGATTCGGTCTGTCGCCACCTCGGTTAGGGCGGTTTCGGCGATTTCTATCTCGATTCCGATTGATGTTGTTGCCCTGTTGGTTTTGTGGAGGCGCTGAGCCCTCATTGCGTGGCGTTTTAGCCTGCTGTGGAGCTTGTTGGCGCTGCTGTTGCTGCTGTTGTTGCTGAGGTGGACGGTTTTGGGGCTGACGCTGTTGTTGGGCGCCACCTTGATTTTGTCCTCCCGCTGTTTTGGGCGCGTTGTTTTGGGGTCGGTTTTCTCCCGGGGCTCCCCCCGACTTCTTCTTTTTCTTCTTTTTACGGTTCCGGCTGTTGTCGAAACGCGTGAGGCTGTCTTGTCCGACCACATTCTCGTAATCGGGCTCCTTTTCTACTTCTTCGAAATCGTCGGCATCGAGCAAGGCTTCGGGCTTTTCTCCGGCTTTATTGAGGGCCATAATGTCTTTCACACGGCGCACAGGCACAGCAATAAAATTGCCCGGATCGTCGGCATAGGTGTAAAACATGAGCCGCTTGAAAATGTCGGTTTTTTGGTGATAGGCCAGTCCGCGTTGGGTTTCCAGTTTCACATTGGATTCTGGAAATTCCTTAATGGCATCGAGGTAACTGTCGAGCTCGTAGTTGAGGCAGCATTTAAGTTTACCGCATTGACCGGCCAGCTTTTGCGGATTAAGGCTAAGTTGCTGATAGCGTGCGGCGGAGGTGTTTACCGAGCGAAAATCGCGCAGCCAGGTAGAGCAGCAGAGCTCTCGACCGCATGAGCCGATGCCACCCAAACGGGCGCTTTCCTGACGGGCTCCAATTTGGCGCATTTCCACCCGAATTTTGAACTCTTCAGCCAAATGACGAATGAGCTCTCTGAAATCGACACGCTCATCGGATGTGTAGTAAAAAATCGCTTTAGTGCCATCGCCCTGGTATTCAACATCGCTGATTTTCATGTTGAGTTTAAGCTCGTTGGCCATGGCCCGGGCGCGCATCATTGTTGGGTTTTCGCGATCAACCGCCTGCTGCCATTTTTCAATGTCGCTGGGGCGGGCTTTGCGGAAAATTGTTTTGAGCTGAGAGTCAACGGCAACGCCCAGTTTTTTCATTTGTAGGCGCACCAGCTCACCGGTCATCGAAACCATACCGAGGTCATGGCCCGGCGAGGCCTCAACGGCAACCGCATCACCAACGGCAAGTCCGGTTACCTCTCCAATTTTGTAAAACTCTTTGCGTGCGTTTTTGAAGCGCACTTCAACCACGTTAAAGGCGGGGGCTCCTCCGGGAAGCTCCATGTTGGCAAGCCAGTCGAACACCGGCAATTTGGTGCATCCTCCAACTCCACAGGCCCCGTTATTATTACATCCGGCGGGCAAACCACCTCTTCCGGACGAGCAACTGGTACAAGCCATTGATTTCTTGGTATATATGAGCGAGAAGCGCCATTAAGGCCAGTGGCCGGCACTTCAGCGATAGGGCAAAGCTATCAAAAAACACTTCAGGTTTGATGGGTTGGGCGCCGATGTTACACGCGCACAGGTGCATTCTTTTCCTTCCTGAACACATCAGAAATCTGCATGCTCGTATCGAAAAAGATAATTCGGCCATGTCCGTTGCCTTTTACGTGCAGAAATGCCTGATTGATGTAGCCGGATATTTCCGCGTAATTTCCCGGATGAAAAAAGCGGGAGAATTTTTCAATAAATGCCTTTTCCTCGCTGCCTAATCTCACCAAATCGGGCAGGTGGTTGTGCAGCAGAGTCTGACGAATCATAAACAGGCAATACGACAAGAAGCCTTTTTGCCACTCTCGGCCTTTTTTCTGAAAGGGCTCCGACATGGCCATCAGGTTTTGCACATGAAACTGATAACAAGCCAGCATCCAGTCGCGAAAGAGGGCCAATTGCTCACCGCTTGCTTCTCTGTTTTGCAGCATCCACAAGGCTAGTGCTGCGTTTCCTTCGGCAATTTCGGCAAGCTGGTGGTAATCGGTGTTGCTTTCGGTGTTTTGCCTACTAAGTACATTTGCGCACTCTTCGGTGGTGTAGGGCTTTATTTTGTGAAGCTGGCAACGCGAAAGAATGGTTCCAAGTATGTTTTCGGGTTGTTCCGAAATGAGCATCAATATGGTTTTGTTGGTAGGCTCCTCCAGCGTTTTGAGCAGTCGATTGGCTGATGTTGGATTTAACAATTCGGGCAGCCAGATAATCATGAACTTGTAGCCACCTTCCACCGAAACCATGGTGAGCTTGCGAATGATCTCATGCGCCTCGTCGGCAAAAATCGAAGGCTGTTTGTTTCCGCCATCAATCTCGTCCATCCAGGCATCTAAGCCCAAATATGGATTGTTTAGAAAAGCAGAGCGAAAAGGAACGATATACTCATCTGCCAGCCCTTTCTGCTTTTCGAGCTTCACCACCGGAAACGAGAAGTGCAGGTCGGGGTGCGTAAGTTTGTTAAACTTCAAACAAGAAGTACAAGAGCCACAGGCATCGTTGTGGTTGCGGTTTTCGCAGGCGATAAAGCGGGCATAAGCAATGGCCAGCGCCAGAGCTCCCGAGCCTTCCGGTCCGGCAAAAAGTTGGGCATGAGCAATACGATTTTCACTCACGCTTTCGCGAAGTTTTTGTTTGAGTTGCGCGTGGCCTTCTACATCGCTAAACAGCATGTGGCGAAGGTACAAATTGAGCAGGCTTGCCGCTGAAGATATTTTCCGAAATTCGCTTCCTGTTCGCCTATGGAAACGCCCAAGCCTAATGCCTTCCGCAGAATGATGGAAAACCTCCGGTTTAAGTACCGGTTGGTGGTGATGAACGACGAAACCTATGAAGAGCGCTACTCTCTGAAACTGTCGCAGTTAAACTTATTCACGGCGCTCGGTCTGCTTTCGATTTTTCTCATTTTGATTACCACTGTCATCATTGCCTTCACACCGCTTCGGGAATATATTCCGGGTTACTCGAGCGACGTAAATATGCGGCGGCAGGTGCTGGCATTGGCTACCAAGGTCGACTCGCTGGAGCAAAATGCAGCAGCCAAGGAGGCTTTGCTGCAAAACATCCGCAACGTGATTAGTGGCCGTGTTGAAGCAAAGCCAGCCGAGGCCAGAACGGGCACAAAAACTCCGGTAAGTCCCGGAGCGCTGAGTCCATCGTCTAACGAAAATGAGTTCAGACAAGAGATTGATAAGGAAGACCGTTACGACATCAATGCGCAGCTTTCCAACTCGCGTTTAAGCCAGATTTCGAATTATTATTTTTTCACACCGATGAAGGGTAAAATAACCACGTTGTTCAATCCCGGCGAACGTCATTTTGGAATCGACATTGTGGCTCCTCGCAATGAGGCCGTTAAAGCTACGCTGGATGGCACGGTGGTTTTTGCCGGCTGGACGTCGGAGTTTGGGCATGTGATTCACATTCAGCACGCCAACAATTTGGTATCGGTGTATGAGCACAATGCTGTGCTCTTAAAAAAAGAAGGCGAGGCGGTCAAAGCGGGCGAAGCCATTGCCATCACAGGTAATTCGGGAGAGTTGAGTACAGCGCCGCATCTGCATTTTGAGTTGTGGTTTGATGGCGACCCGGTAGACCCGAGAGATTTGATGGTATTTTAAGGGTTGTTCGCCTGGATAGGGCATTTTTGAATAAGTGCTCAGGAAGCGTCAATAAACCCTAATTTTGAGGCTGTTTATGGGAATCAAATCATTGCTGGCTAGACCGCTGGCCGCTTACACAGCATCTAAGATTAAAAAGTGGAGCCTGAACCCGCACCAAACGCAGCAAAGGGAGTTCGAAAAGCTTATTTCCTCCGCGCGCAACACGGTATTTGGAAGGGAACATGATTTTGGGGCCATCAGAAATTACGACGATTTCCGAAAGCGCGTTCCCATTCGCGATTACGAGGCGTTTCGTCCATACATCGACCGGATTATCAAAGGAGAAAACGACGTGCTGTGGCCGGGTAAACCCATTTATTTCTGCAAAACCTCGGGCACAACCTCAGGCACAAAGTATATTCCGATTAGCAAGCAATCCATCCACAACCATATTGGTTCCACGCGCGATGCCTTACTCAATTACATTCACCAAACCGGCAATGCACGCTTTTTAGATGGAAAGCTGATTTTCCTTTCTGGAAGTCCGGTGTTGACAGAGGCTGGAGGCATTCCACTCGGGCGGCTCAGTGGTATTGTAAACCACCACGTTCCCGGCTATTTGCGCACCAATCAGATGCCGAGCTACAAGACCAATTGTATCGACGACTGGGAAAAGAAGGTGAGAAAAATAGCTGAGGAAACGATAAAGTCGCCCATGACGCTAATTAGCGGTATTCCTTCGTGGGTGCAAATGTATTTTGAGGTGTTGCAGGAAATGTCGGGCGGAAGACCAATAGGCGACCTTTTCCCCGATTTTTCGCTGTTTGTTTATGGTGGAGTGAATTATGAACCATACCGGGCTCGCTTTGAGAAACTCATCGGGCGCAAGGTTGATTCGCTGGAACTGTTTCCGGCCTCCGAAGGGTTTTTTGCTTATCAGGATGCCTTTCCATCAGAAGGATTGCTCCTGGTGCTGAACTCAGGCATCTTTTATGAATTTGTGCCGGCCGATGCCTTTTTTACTGAAAACCCACCCCGTCTCAGTCTTGAAGAAGTTGAGCTTGGGGTAAACTACGTGCTATTGCTCAGTAACAACGCCGGTTTATGGGCTTACAACATCGGCGATACGGTTAAGTTTGTAAGCAAAAATCCGTATCGCGTTATTGTAAGCGGTCGCATTAAGCACTTTACTTCGGCTTTTGGTGAGCACGTAATTGCCGAAGAGGTAGAGCAAGCGCTGCGTGAGGCCGCTTTAGGCGAAAATGTGGAGATTGTAGAATTTACAGTGGCTCCGCAAGTCACCCCGGAAAGCGGATTGCCTTACCATGAGTGGTTTATGGAGTTCAGCGCTCGTCCGGCAAACCCCGATCGGTTTCGATTGAAAATTGACAAGGCGCTTCAAGAGCGGAATATTTATTACAAAGATCTGATCAAGGGCAACGTACTTCAACCGCTGGTTATTCGAAGCGTTCAAAAAGATGCTTTTGTGCATTACATGAAGTCGGAGGGTAAACTGGGTGGACAAAACAAGGTGCCCCGGTTGAGCAACGACCGAAAAATTGCCAATGTGTTGAGTGGAATGATTACCGAAAGTTGGGGCGCCTAAATTTTTGGCACTTTCCTTGCTTCGCGGCCGCCGGCTAAATCAGAACCTGTATGCACATTTCTGCACTCCGTAAATTCCGTTTGTTTTTTGTGTTGATGGCACTTGGTGTATGCCTGGTTGCATGCGCCGACGAAGAGGCTGTTGAACCGGACGTTGATCCCCGTGAAAAGTTTGTTGGCAGCTGGACCGTTTCAGAAGAGGTCGCCGGCACAGCCTCGGGCACTTATCCATCAACCGTTAGCCTCGATTCGGCGAACAGCGCCCAGATACGCATTTCGAACATTTTCAATCTCGGCAATGCCGTTTCGGTTTCTGCAACCGTTTCGGAAAACAGCCTAAGCATTGGCTCACAAACGGTTTCAGGCATTTTGATTGCCGGAACGGGCAGCTTTCTGGCCAATAGTTTTGTGCTCAACTATACCGCAAACGATGGCTCTGTAACCGAATCAGTAAAAGCCACTTATTCACGATAAATCCCCAACCGTATGAATACCTTCCGAACATCTGCCTACCTCTTGTTTTTTGTTGCCGGCAGCCTTTTGCTCTCATCTTGTGCGCGCCGCACGGTGACCCGTGTTGCGCCCGACAAAGTTATCGACCTGAGTGGTCGTTGGAACGAAACGGATGCTCGTTTATGTGCCGAAAGTCTCGTTAGCCAGGCCCTTTCGGGCGATTGGTTAGGCAATTTTAGCAACGCCAATAAACGTAAACCAGTGGTGGTTGTTGGCTTGGTGAAGAACAAGTCGCACGAACATATCGATACCGAAATTTTCATCAAAGACGTAGAAAAGGCCTTTTTGAAAAGCACCATGATTCGTTTGGTTCAGGCGGGCGACAAGCGCAATGAGTTACGCGGTGAGCGCGCAGATCAACAAGACTTTGCCTCACCCGAATCGATGAAAAAGTTTGGGCGAGAATTGGGCGCGGATTTCATTATGCAGGGCGCGGTTAAGTCGATTGTAGACAGCTACGGTCGCGAGAAAACCACCTATTGGCAAGTAGACCTTGAGCTAACCAATCTCGAAACGAATGAGATCGTTTGGATTGGCGATTACAAAGGCAAAAAGTACATTGTAAACTGATCTGTCGGTCATGAAAATTGCGAGAAGCACCGTTGTTTTGACGGCGCTTCTTTTTTTGCTCCTCAGCAGTTGCAGGCCTTACTATCTTCGGCAGCAGACCTTTTTGCGATTGGTTTCGGAGGAGCGTTATGCCGAAGCAGAGGCCGAGTTGTCATCCTCCCGAAGGGCAAAAAAGAAAGAGCGCCATCGTTTATTGTTCCTGTTTAATCGCGGATATGTAGCGTTTCAGCAGGGAAAATGGAAAGAGAGTGCGTATTGGTTTATGCAGGCCGACCGTATGGTTGAAGAATACCGCAAGCAATTGGGCTACGAGGCGCTTTCGATTTTGGTCAATCCCGGTGTAAAGCCATATAAAGCAGAAGATTTTGAAGTGGTGATGATGCACTACTTTACAACACTGGCCTTCCTGAAAGAGCGCAACTTTGAATCGGCACTGGTGGAGTGCAGAAGAATGAACCTGAGTTTGCAGGACATGCACTTTGCCGACAGCAAAAAGCCCCGTTACAAAAACGATGCGTTCGGCCATCTCCTTATGGGACTGTGCTATGAAGCATACGGCGATGTGAACAATGCCTTCATCGCTTACCGAAATGCGGTTGAGGTTTATCGAAGCGATTATTCATCGTTTTTTGGCTTGCCTGTGCCTCAGCAGCTCAAGCACGATTTGGTTCGTACCGCTTTGCGGAATGGCTTTAACGATGAGGCCCGGCGCTGGTCAGACACCTTAGGGGTCCCTGTTCCTGAACGAAACACGGCCATGCCTGATGCCGAACTGATTGTTTTGTGGCAAAATGGCCTCGGGCCGGTAAAGGAACAGTGGTCGATCGATTTCACCATAGTGCAACAGGCGGGACAGCTCTTTTTTAACAATGCGGGAATGGGCTTGAGCTTCGCCTTCCCGGTTTCGTCGGTGAGTAGCTCCGACCTGAATAATCTTCAGGCCTTACGGGTGTTTCGGGTGGCCTTCCCGCGGTATGTTAGCCGACGGCCGGTTTTTCAAAGGGCCGAGGTGAGCACGGGATCCTTCAAAACGCGTGTAGAATCGGTGCAACCGATCGATCAAATCGCCTTTAAAAGTCTGGAAGACCGATTTGCCCGGGAGATGAGTAATGCCATCCTCCGCTTTGCGGTAAAGAAAGCCACCGAATACGCCATCCGAAAGGAGAATAAAGACGCCGGAGCTCTTGTTGGTATAGCCAATGCCATTACAGAGCAAGCAGATACCCGCAACTGGCAAACGTTACCTTACGAAATTGGCTATGCACGTGTGCCTTTAAAGGTGGGCGAAAACAAGGTGGTTTTTCGGGCCGAATCGGCAGGCCGCAGGGCTCCACATGTTGATACGCTTTGCATAGAGGCCCAAAAAGGACGAACATACTTTGAGGTCATTAGCACAATTCGGCCTTAACGCCACAAGGTGAAATACCCTTTTCTGGGTTGACTTTCGTCTTCTATTTCAATCAGGTAGTAGTACGTGCTTTCGGGCAAATCGGCACCGATTACCAAGCCGGCATTGGCTTTTCCGTCCCAGTTGTTTTGGTAATTGATGCTGTCGTAGACCTTATTTCCCCAGCGATCGAATACGCGGAGCGAAATCCTCTTTCCGGCGGGGCTTTGAATTACAAAGCGATCGAATAGGCCATCTTCATTGGGCGAGAACCCCTCCGGAATGAACACTTCCGGTTCTTTAGCCTTGCAATCGGGGTCGTCGGGACTTAAAAATGTGATCACGACCAAATCGGAGTCGGAGCACAGGCCGTTGGTAACGGTCCATTCGAGGAAATAATTTCCGGTGCTCTGCGCCAGTGCGCCAGTGTTTTGAAATTGAGGAACAAGGAAGGAAATCCCACCGTTGAGGCTGCTCCACGTTCCACTTCCAACCAAAGGAATTTCGGCCTGAAGGAATAAGGTATCATTTAAGCAGCCAATAAGGTCGGGCCCAGCTTCGGCGTTGGGTTGCTCAAGGAAGTTAAGCGTTAGCGTATCGGCGGTAGAGCAAAAGTCGTTGCTAACCTCCCAAATCAGGCGGCTAATTCCGGGTTCAATTCTTACGATGTTTGATGCCGGGTCGGAAGGGTCGGAGAGGGTTCCGGAGCCGCTAAGCAGCGACCATTGTCCGTTTGCGTCGATGGGTGTTTCGGCCTCCAGCTGGGTTTCTATCCCGCAAATTACCTTATCGGGCCCGGCATTCACCACTTGTGGAAAGTTGGCTTTTTGTAAAATGAGCGTATCCGCGCTGGGGCATTCGCTGTTGATTACCGAATAACTAAGTACAATTTCGCCTTCTTCCATGTTGCTCAGCGTAATCTCTGAGGCCTGCAAGCTGCTTAAATCGGCATTTCCGGCCAGCAGAGCCCATTGCCCGTTTTCGGGGCTCGAGCTCAGTAAAACGGTGTCGTCGCACACCACTCCATTTTCATTAAAAATGAGCGCAGTGTCACTCTGTATAAGCCGTGTAATCGAAATGGTATCGCTCAGCGTTGCACACACGCCGTTGCTCAGGCTTAGTTGTATTTGCGCCTGTCCGGCGGATGGCAATTCGAGCAGGCTATTGAGACTTTGTGGGCTGTTGAGGATGGCATTTCCGGAAACAACAGTCCATAGCGGGTTGGCAAAAGTGCTGGCAATGGGCGAAAGCAGGAACTCGTTGCCGCAAATGGAGGTATCGTTGCCGGCAAAAGGAGTTTCAAAAGGCAACCAAAGCACCACCTGTGCGGTGTCGGTGCTACTGCATGCCTCGTTGCTCAAGGTGTAGGCCACAAGCAAGGTGTCGTTTTCCAGTGCTGAAAGCGTGGCGCTGTTTCCTTGAGTTTGGCTCAGGCTTCCGTTCCCGCTTATCAGTGCCCATGTGGGTTCGCCCGAAGCTGTCGTGTTTCCTTGCAGAAGAATAGACGATGCGCAGGACTCGAGATCGTTTCCGGCATTGGCCGGACCGGGCGACTCCAGCCGTTCAACAATCAACTGGTCTACTGTTGAGGGGCAAGGGCCATTCGATACGGTGTACAGCAAAAAAGTAAGGCCGGTTTGGAGGTTGCTGAGGGTGGTTTGGGCTGCGTTTGGGCTGACTAAAGTTCCGGTGCCACTCAATAGCGACCAGTTGCCCGAGCCAATGATTGGAGCGGTGGCATTCAGTTGTATGCTGGAAAGGCAGGTAACGACATCGGCTCCGGCATTGGCGGGCGAGGGGGGCAAAAAACGCTCAACAATAAGCGTATCGGTCGAAACCGGGCAGTTTCCATTGAGGGTGGTCCAAATAAGTCGGTTTTCTCCGGGGCCAAGGTTGTTCAGTTGGCTGGTTGGGCTTTGCGGAGAGTTTAGCGTTCCACCACCGCTGATAATCGACCAAATACCGTTGCCGCTGGTTGGCGCTGTGGCATAAAGGGAAATGGCATCGCTGCATATTGCGGTGTCGAGTCCGGCGTTGGCCGGTGATGGCGGTATTTCTCGAATCAGGCTTACCTGGTCGGAAGAGACCGGGCATGGCCCATTGCTGATGGTCCATCGAAACACATTAGCACCTGGGGCCAGATTAGAAACTGTTGTTGAGGCGGCTCCAGCGTTGCCGAAACTGCCCGCTCCGCTAATTACCGACCATGCTCCTGTTCCAACTAGCGGCACATTGCCAATTAGCTGAGCATCGGGTGCGCATACCACCTGATCGACGCCGGCTGAGGCTGTGCTTGGAGTTAAGAAGCGTTCCAACTGAACATCGTCGAAACTCACACACGATCCATTGCTTACCGTCCAGCGCAAAACAGTAATTCCGGCAGAGAGGCCACTAATGCTGGAGTTGGGTAGAGTAGGGGCAGAGAGGGTTCCGTTATCGGAGAGGATGGTCCACAATCCACTTCCGGCCGAAGGCGCCGAAGCGCTCAAGGTAGCCGTTCCGGCGCAAATTTGTTGATCCGGGCCTGCAGCGGCATTGGTCGGGTTTGCATCAACAACGATGAGTAACGTATCGGAGCTGCTGGCACAAACGCCGTTGCTCACCGTCCAACGCAGCTGGTTTATTCCGCTGCTTAGGGCACTCACACTTGTGCTTGCCAGGTTGGGATTTGCCAGGGTTCCCGATCCGCTAATCACACTCCAAAACCCGGTTCCTACAGGCGGCGGTTGGGCGTTCAGCAAGGCTGAGGTTGCACAGGTTTGTTGGTCGGGCCCGGCTACCGCCGGTGATGGCTGTTCGAAGCGCACAATGCTTATCTGGTCGCTTGCGGGCGGACATTGAGCATTGGAAACCGTCCATTGAAAAACTGAAGTACCAATGCCCAGGTTGCTTACTTGCGTTGTGGGCGAATTGGGGTTCGACAGGGTTCCGCTTCCCGAAACAAGCACCCAGGTTCCGGCATTGCCACTGCCCGGTGCATTGGCCAACAGTGTTGCTGATGGGCTGCATACTTGCTGGTCGGGCCCTGCATTGGCCTGTGGTGTGGCCAGAATGGTTAGCGTGATCTCATCCTGACTTGGCAAACAAACGCCATTGCTGATGGTCCAGCGCAAGGTTACAAGTCCGGCGGAGAGGCCAGAAACACTCGTGTTTGGCAGAGCCGGATTACTGATGGTTGCACTCCCTGTAATTACACTCCATGTTCCTGAGCCCACAATTGGGGTATTGGCGTTAAGCGTAAAACTGTTGGCACAAATGCTGGCATCGGGACCGGCCTGCGCCTGGCTTGGTGGTGCAAAAGATATGATGCTTACCTCATCGGTGCTTGCCTGACAAAACCCGTTGGTGGTGGTCCAGCGGAAGACGTTGAGCCCGGCGGCCAGGTTGCTCACCGTAGTTCCCGGTTGTGCGGGGGTTCCAAATGTGCCGCTCCCCGAAACCACCGTCCATTGTCCGCTCCCTATCAGTGGAGTGTTGGCAAGCAAAGTTGCGCTGTTTCCGCATACTTGCTGGTCGAGACCGGCGTTGGCTTGCGTTGGCGGCGATTGTACGGTAATCGTGAGCTCGTCTTGTGAGGGAGCACAACTTCCATTGGTAATGGTCCACCGAAGAATGTTTTGCCCCTGACTCAGTCCGGTTACTGCGCTGTTTGGGCTTCCTGAGTTGGAGAAGGTGGCAGAGCCCGCAATTACCGACCACTGACCAATCCCAACAATGGGTGTATTGGCGTTTAAGGAGGCGTTGCTGTTGCAGATGGTTTGGTCGGGGCCTGCCTGTGCCGTGGTTGGTGCGTTAATTACGTTGATAGACACTTCATCGCTCACTGCGGGGCACGAGCCTGCACTTACCGTCCAACGAAGTATGGTTTGTCCATTTGCCAACCCGGAAACACTGCTTGTAGCCGAATTGGGGTTGGCCAAGGTGGCCGAACCAGAAACCACCGACCAGGTGCCATTGTTGGGTGGACTTGCATTAAGGGTTGTGGTGTTGCCGCAAATTTGTTGGTCGGACCCGGCATTCACGGCGGTTGGCGGAGCCTGAACGGTAATTTCAACAACATCGCTTACCGAAGGACAAACGCCGCTTGTAACCGTCCATTGGAATTGATTGAGCCCGGGGCTGAGTCCACTCACCGTACTTTGGGGGTTTGAGGCTGCCGCAAAAGTGCCCGTTCCTGAAATTACAGTCCAAAGGCCTGTTCCTGTAAAGTTGCTTTGGGCGTTTAGGCTTGCATTTGTGGCACAAATGGTTTGGTCGCTACCGGCATTGGCCGGACCGGGAGCTTGTGAAACGGTGATTTCAACTTCATCAGCGGCTGTTCCGCAAGCTCCGGCGTCGATGGTCCATCGAAAAACATTTGAACCCGCACTAAGGCCGGCGACAGCGGTAGTAGCGTTGGTTGGATTGGCAAATGTACCGGAGCCTTCAACAACCGTCCATAATCCGGCACCGGCCGGGCTGGCAGAGAGCACCGCACTAACCGAACACACTTCCTGGTCGGGACCGGCCGATGGGCTAAGCGGATTGCTTGCTACTTGTATGCTAATGTCATCAGCCGAAGGCGCACAAACCCCGTTGCTAATGGTCCAGCGTAAAATGTTGAGTCCGGGGCTCAAGCCTGAAACGCTGCTGTTGGGCTGGTTTGCGTTGGCGAAGATGGCAGTTCCGCTCACTACAGTCCATTGGCCGGAGCCGATTGCCGGAGTGTTTGCGGCGAGTTGTGTTGTGGTGCTGCAGATGTTTTGGTCGAGTCCAGCAGTGGCGGCTGTAGGCTGATCTTGTACCTGAATTACGACCTCATCGAATACGCTTCCGCAAGCCCCGTCGGGAACCGTCCAGCGGAGGGTTATGCTGCCCGCCGATAAGCCAGAAACCGTAGTGTTGGCGAGGGTTGGATTGGTGATGGCTGCCGTTCCGCTTTGAACGCTCCATACTCCATTGGTTGCCGGTGTTGCCGCAAGCTGAGTTTGTGAGGAGCAGATGGTTTGGTCGGGCCCGGCGACGGCATTTGCAGACGAGGCCTGAACGAGTACGGTGATTTCATCAGCCGAAGGCGGACAAACCCCATTGCTTACCGTCCAAACGAGCGTATTTGAACCTACCGAAAGGCCCGAAACGCTGCTGTTGGCTTGTGTTGGATTGGCGAAAACCGCCGAACCATTTTGCACCGACCAGGTGCCTGTGCCAACGATTGGCGGTGTTGCGGCCAGTGTGGTTACTCCGCCGCAGATGGTTTGATCGTTTCCGGCAATGGCGGGCGATGGTGTTTGGTCAACAACAATGGTTACTTCGTCGAAGGCATCGCCACAAGCGCCGGCGTTGATGGTCCAACGGAACACGTTTACGCCCGGCAAAAGTCCCGAGACAGAAGTGTTGGCTTGGGCCGGATTACCCAAAGTGCCGCCGCCCTGAATCACGCTCCAACTGCCTCCATTTGAGGCGTTTGCTGAGAGTTGGGTGCTGCTTCCGCAGATGGTTTGGTCGGGCCCGGCCTCCGGGTTAACCGGGTTTCCACTAACAAAAAGGGTGAGCTCATCGAATGAGGGTGTGCAATTGCCGTTGCTGATCGTCCACCGAAGAATGTTGTTTCCAACACTCAATCCACTCACGGTGGTGTTGTACAGGGCCGGATTGGCAAAGGTGGCGGTTCCGGAAATCACGCTCCAAAGTCCGTTACCGCTGGTAGCCTGGTTTGCGTTCAGTTGAGCTGCTGTGCTGCAAAGGTTTTGGTCGGGGCCTGCATTGGCCGTTGTTGGCGGTGTTTGAACGCTTATGATGACATCATCGCTTACTTCACCACAAACGCCATTGGGAATGGTCCAGCGTAAAATGGTTGTTCCTTCAGGCAAGCCGCTTACTTCGGTATTGGCGAGTGCGGGATTTTGCAGGTTGGCGCTTCCGCTAATTACCGACCATAACCCTCCCGGAGAAGGGAGCGCGGAAAGCTGTGTGCTGGAGGTGCAGATGCTTTGGTCGGTACCGGCATTTGCTGTTAGATTGGTGATTGCGACAGTAATGGTTACATCGCTGGTGCTGGCATCACATACGCCGTTGCTGATGGTCCACCGAAGTGTGTTTTCCCCTTCAGAAAGGCCTGTCACCGTTGAATTGGGGTTATTCGGATTGTCGAAAACCGCATTTCCGGCCACTACACTCCATTGCCCGTTTCCAATGAGCGCCTGGTTGGCATTCAACACAAACGTGCTGCTGCAAATCGTGGTATCGTTGCCTGCATTGGCGGCTGTTGGAAGTTCGTCAACAAACAGGCTCAGTTCATCGCTTTGTTCGCCGCAGGAGCCTCCGGCAACCGTCCAACGAAGTATGGTTTCGCCCGGCGAAAGTAAGAATACCGCCGAATTGGGGTCGTTCGGGTTTTGCACGGAGGCGGCACCCTGTACAACAGACCATAAGCCACCTGCCGGACTGGCATTGAGGCTTGTTGAGGTGGCGCATAGGGTTTGGTTTGGTCCTGCATTCGGGGCTTGTGGAGGGCTTTCCACCACGATGTTTACCTCGTCGAAGCGGGGTTCGCAGGGCGGATGGCTAACGGTAAAGCGGAGCACGTTTAGTCCGGGGCTTAAACCGCTTACCGAAGTGCCGGCCTGATTGGCCTGGTCGAACGTGGCACTACCGCTAATCACCGACCAGCTTCCCGATCCTATCTGTGGCGCTGAGGCATTCAGTGTTGTGCTTGTGCTGCAGAGGGTTTGGTTTGGGCCGGCCTCAGCGGCCGATGGCGGTTCGTTCACCACAATGTGCACGGTGTCGCGGCTGGGTTCGCATCCCGGTACGGAAACCGTCCACACCAGCTCATTCGTTCCGGTTTGAAGTCCGCTTGCAATGGTGTTTGCCGAATTGGCGTCGTCGAAACTGATGTTGGGGTTGTTGGCGGTCCAGCTGCCCGAGCCAATCAATGGTATATCGGCATTTAGGGTGGCTGTTGAGCTGCAGAGGGTTTGGTTTGGGCCGGCCTCAGCGGCCGATGGCGGTTCGTTCACCACAATAAGCACGGTGTCTGACGAAACCAGGGTAGGACCATCGAAGAATTCCCAGACCAGTGTAGTAGTTCCCGGCTGGAGGCCAATCAGGTCGGCATCAGCCTGGCTGGGATTGACCAGTGTTCCGCTTCCATTTACGAGGGTCCAAAGTCCATCGAAGGCAAAAGGCGTATTTCCGGAGAGGCGAATACTATCGGCGCAGGTGAGTTTATCTTCTCCTGCATTGGCTGGTTCGCCAAGCGAAGCCGCCGTTAGCAGCGGGCTGCACCAAAGCCATGGAGCAAGGAAAAACAACAACAGTTTGCGCATAATAAGGCTTGAACAGGCCAACCGTAATAGGATTGCCATCAAAAATAGCCAAACAAGGCTAATTTAATCTCAGAAACTAGTTTATCGGTATTGCACCACCCTGATTTCGGTACGGCGATTCACCTGATGTTCTTTGTCGGGGCATTTAACGCCGTTTTTGCAGCGGTTGAGGATTTGGGTTTCGCCGTATCCTTTGCCGCTAACCCTTTCGCTTTCGATGCCTTGACTGATCAGGTATGAAACGGCCACGATGGCTCTTCCTTCGGAAAGCTTCAGGTTGTCCTGGTCGGAGCCTTGGCTATCGGTATGTGAGCCCAGTTCGATGATCATGGTGGGATTTTCCTTCATTACCTGCACAACGTAGTCGAGCACAAGCTTGGCTTCGGGGCGAATGTCGGTTTTGTTCAGGTCGTAAAGGATGCCTTCAAGGGCGATAACTCCACCTTCGGTGAGTTTGAGCAGGCGAAGGTTTTTGTTGGAGATTTTACCATCGGCTGTAAGCGTTGTTTTGCTTTGTGAGGTGGAGAAATACCCAACCCGGCTGGCGGCAATGTTTACTACGTCGCCTTCTTTGAGCACGGTTTCATACTTTCCGGTTTCATCGGTAACGACTTCAAACTTTGAGTTAGTCTTTGTGTTTTCGATCGAGAGCAAGGCTTCGCTTACGGGACTGTTTGTTTGTTGATCGGTAACGGTAATGGCGATTGGTGTTCCTTTTTTAGGGGCAATTCCGGTTGAAAGGTTGAGGAACACATCTTCGTCCTTATTGGTACAAGGCGCTTTGAATTTACGCTTTGCAACGGGCAAGCCTTTGGCTTCGGCAATTACTTCGTATTCGCGACACGGTTGAAGCAGGAATTTAACGCCACCTTTAGCGTCGGTTTGTTCGAGTCCAACCGGTTGTTCGCCGGCGGTAACGTCGTTGAGCGATACCACGGCACCCTCGAGGTCTTTGTTCACGAAGCGGTCGAAGAAGCGCACATAAAGCTTGGGTTTTTTGGCATAAAGGCTAACATCGCGCGAGGCTTTCGGGTCGCAGTTGATTTGCACTTCTTCTTCGCTTTCAGGGTAACCTTCGGCTTTTACGCGGAATGTGTACTTTTTACAGGGCTGTAGAATAAGGCTAGACACCCCGCTGTTGTTGGTACGCAGGGTTCGGATGCTTTTTCCATCGAGTAGCACTTCCACTCTTGCGTTTTCGATGGGTTTGATTTCATCGCGATCCATCACTTTTATATACGATGGGGCGGGCGAATAGGTAAATCGGTAAATATCGTCGTGGTCGAGCCCACCGTCGCGGTTGGAGCCAAAGAATCCGGAGCGGCCATCGTTTCGAACAATCAGGCCAAAATCATCGCCGGTGCTATTGATGGGTGAACCGATGTTTACTGGTGTTTCTCCGGGTTCGCTCAGGGTAAATTTGAAGATATCAAGGCCGCCAAGGCCGCCCCAGCCATTAGACGCAAAATAAAGCAAGCTGTCTTTCCAAACGAAGGGGAACATTTCGTTGCCTTCGGTATTTACAGCAGGGCCGAGATTTTCGGGTTTCGACCAGGTGTTTCCGTTGCGGGTCGATTTGTAAATGTCGGTACCACCAAGCCCTCCGGGCATGTCGCTCACAAAGTAAAGCGTATTGCCATCGGCCGTAAAGGCCGGATGACCACTCGAATATTCGGTGCTGTTGTGTTCAAACGGACGAACATCGGTAAACTTGCCACTTTCGGCGTTTGCCAGATAGAGATTCAGTCGGTTTACATGGTCGCTTGATCGTTTCACCTTGCCTTTGTGGTAGGCGTTTCGGGTGAATGCCATCAATTTACCATCGGCGCTCATAGCAGCGGGGCCTTCGTGCAGTTTGGTGTTTATCTCCTTGCCCAAATTGATGGGACTGGTAGGCGTTGAATCGTTGGTTAGAGGGATTTTCCAGAGGTCGAGCCAACGTTTGTTGTTCCAGGGCGCTTTGGAGCGCGCCATGCCTTCGTCGAAACCGTTCGATACCACCAGCAGGTATTGCTGAGGGCCTTCGTTGTAGAAGGCGGGGGCGAAATCGGAATGTGCTGAGTTAAACCCCAGCTTTTCGAGTCGGTAACCCGACGATTCGGCAAACAGGTCGGAGTAATTGTTGATGCTATTGATAAACCGGCTGCCCCGCTTGTCGGTGGCCATCTTCTCGTCGTACTTTTTGAAGTTTTGGCGGGCTTCTTCTTTTTTACCGAGGCTTTCCTGCGCTTGGGCTAATTTTAAGAAGTCGTCGTTGTTGGCCTGACCGGAGTCGACCAGCTTTTGGAGGAACTCAGCGGCTTTGGCGTGGTTGTTTAGCTTCACCGCGGCATCAGCCATGCGTCGGAGCACCGCCATATTGGCCGGAGCCTTTCGGTGCACATGTTCGTAAAGTTCGAGCGCCTCAACATAGGCAAAGTTTTCAAAAAGTCGGTTGGCGCGACGTTCGGCAGGCGATTGGGCAAAGATCGATCCTGCACTCCACAGAATTAGCGTCAGCAGCAGTGCGGCGAGACTAACAGTTCGGTTTAGCATGGGATCAGAAATAACGGGGAGTAATGGTTTTGTTTTTATTGAATCCGAAGTCGCAGCGGAGCATCACTTCGTGCGATCCGCCTACATTACCGGCCAGTCCACTTACGGTTTGGTCGTAAGCATAACCCACGCGGAAGTTTCGGTTGAGCTGAATTTCAACCATGCCAACTAAGGCGTCGCCGGTGCGGTACGAAAGGCCAAAGCCGAGAATGTCGAGCCAGTAAACGTTGGCGTTAATGTCGGCCTGCAAGGGTGCGCCATTCACGTGTTTAATCATTATCGATGGCTTTAAGCGGAATGTAGGCGAGAGTTTGAACACATAGCCTCCCGAGAGGTTGAAATGCGTGCGAAGTCGAGCAACATACACAGTGTTGAATTGCTCTTCGCTGAGGATGTTGTTTCTCAGGTGTGGAATACCCAGGCCAACGAACCATTTGTCGGAATACCAAAATGCGCCTGCCCCGAAGTTAAGGTTCCACAACGAGAGGTTGTTTCCGAAGGCCGCATCGAATGTGTTGTCTTGAGAAAGTTGAATGTCGGTGAGGTTTACGCTAAAGTTTCTCACGCCAGCCTGTAAGCCGAAGGCTAAGCGCGATTTGCTAAACTTGAGGTGGTAGGCATACATCGCCATGAAGCCATTGGTTTGCATTTCGCCCATACGGTCGTTCACAAAGCTAAGTCCGACGCCTACATGTTCGTTTCTGAGTGGGGCGTGGCATGTGAAGGTGCCTGTTTGAGGCGCACCGGGGAAATTAACCCACTGGCGGCGAAACAAGCCCACGGCCTGCATTTGGTCTAACGAACCGGCATAGGCCGGGTTGAGGGCCAGCGGGTTAAACATATACATGCTGTACATGGGGTCTTGCTGTGCCCGGGCAGCCGAAGCGAGTGCCAAAAGGGCCAGAAATACGAGGGTTTTCACGTCGCGCTGCATGGTGCGATGAAAAGAGGTGATTATCTCCATAGTGTGAGGTATCCTTTACGGGGTTCGCTTTCCCCTTCGATGGTGATGAGATAGTAATAGGTGCTTTCGGGCAGCTGCTCTCCGGCGAGAATGGTTCCCTGCGAGGCGGTACCATCCCAGTTATTGAGATAATTTTCGCTTTGATAAACGAGGTTACCCCAACGGTTGTACACTTCGATTCGAATGCGTTTGCCTTCAGGGTTCGAAATCACAAACAAATCGTGAATGCCATCGCCGTTTGGCGAGAAGCCTTCAGGAATGAAGATTTCGGGCTCCTCGCAAGCCGATGAGTCGGATGGAAGAATGGTGAGTGTGAGCGTGTCGGTAGCGGCACAGGCCCCATTGAGCACATTCACAACAAAAGTGTTTGCCCCAATGCTTAGGTTGTTCAGGCCCACCTGCGGACCTTCGGGGTTTTCTACAGTTCCGTTGCCACTCAACACCGTCCAGCTTACCTCACTGCCCTCCGGTATGCCGGCAATGGCCACCGAAACCGGTAGATTTTCTTCACAAATTGAGGTGTCGGTCGGAATGGTTAGGGCAATTGGTTCAAAACTTAACACAACCAGTGTATCGCTGCTTACGCAAGGGCCATCGGTGATTGTCCATACAAAGGTGTTATTGCCCGGTGAGAGTCCATTTACAGCGGTCGACGGCTGATTGGGGTTTCCAATTTCTCCGCTTCCCAAGGCTAAGCTCCAGGCTCCTGCGCCGGCGGAAGGTAAATTACCCAGCAGTTCGGTGCTACTGCCACATACCGATTGGTCTTCGCCGGCAAAGGCCGGAGTGCCGGGCAGTGTAACATCAACCGTTACGGTATCGCTTCGGGTTATTCCCGAAACAGTGATCGACCAAACAAAGGTGTTTTCGCCTGCACTAAGGTTGCTCACTGCTGTATTGGCCGCGCTGGAATCGGCCAGTTCGCCGCTTCCGGCAATCACCGTCCAGACGCCCGAGCCATCCGCCGGTACGGCGCTACCCTGCAATACCACAGAAGTACCGCAAAGGACTTGATCGTCGCCGGCATCTACCTCAAATTGAGGCATTTCAACCAAGATGATTATGGTGTCGGGGGCGCAAATTTCCGGCAACGGATCGCCGGTATCGCACACCAGTACAACCACCGTATCGGTGCCTGTGAAGCCGTCGTTCGGTGTGTAGGTGAAATTGCCATCCTCGCCCAAAACAAAGGTTCCGTTCGAAGGAGGAACAATCACCGAATCGGCCAGAAGCTGGGTGGAGTCGGGGTCGAAGTCGTTGGTTAAGAAGTTACCTTCCAGGGTTAATCCTGGCGCTATGTTGAACGTGTCGTTGAGGATCACCGGAGGGTCATTCACCGGAAGCACAACGATAATCAGGGTGTCGGTTGCACATTCGGGTGGCAGAGGAAGGCCATTGTCGCAAACATTAATCAACACAGTATCAGTGCCGTTGAAGTTTTCATTGGGTGTATAAACGAAGCTACCATCGGGGTTGATGACAATGCTGCCATTTTGAGGGCCTGAAATCGGGGTGGTGTCGGCGCTCAGTTCGGTTCCTTCCGGGTCATTGTCGCCACCATTGAGGATATTTCCACTGAGTGGTTCATCTTCGTTGGTAGAGAGCGAGTCGAGGAGAAGCACCGGCGGGTCGTTGAGGGAATCGTTTACGGTAAAGAAGAGCGTATCGCTTTCGCATTCGGGCGGCAGAGGCAGGCCGGAGTCACAAACAAGAACAACCACGGTATCTAGACCAATAAATCCGGAATTCGGAATGTAGGTAAAGCTGCCATCGGGATTCAGTGTGAAGCTTCCGTTTGCTGCATCAACGAGCACCGAATCAACCGTTAGCGCAGTGCTATCGGGGTCGAAGTCGTTATCGAGCAAATTACCGGTAAGGGTATCTAACTCCGTAAGGGCGTATGTTTGGCTTTCGGTAATTGGTGGGTCGTTCACCGGGCTCACTGTGATCACAAGGGTATCTAAGCCGCAAAGTGGAGGCAGGGGAATGTCTTGATCACAAATGTTGATGACCACAGTGTCAACGCCATTGAAGTTCTCGTTTGGCGTGTAAACAAAGCTTCCGTCGGGGTTAATGGTGATGCTTCCGTTTTGTGGACCAGCAGCCGCAATGGTATCTGCAACAAGAGTGGTTCCATCGGGGTCAGAATCGTCGGTGATGACATTGCCGCTTACCGGTATGTCTTCGAGTGTGCTCAACGTGTCGTTGCTGATTACAGGCGGGTCGTTTACTGTATCGTTTACGGTAATGAACAAAGTGTCGAGGGAACATTCGGGGGGCAGCGGGAAACCAGAGTCGCAAATGAGTACCACAATGGTGTCTAGCCCACTAAAGCCGGGATTGGGCACGTAGTTAAAGCTTCCGTCGGGGTTTAGGGTAAAGCTTCCGCCGTTAGGCTCTACCACTACGCTATCGGCGGTAATGGCGGTACTATCAATGTCGAAATCGTTGTCGAGTAAATTTCCGCTAAGGGTATCACCGGGCGATGCGTTGTACGACTGGCTGTTGGCAACCGGCGGGTCGTTTACGGGTGTTATGGTGATGACCAAGGTGTCGAGTCCGCAAAGCGGTGGAAGCGGAATCCCCTGGTCGCAAATTTCTACGACCACGGTATCGGTTCCGTAGAAGTGCTCATTGGGCGTGTAGGTGAAGCTTCCGTCCGGTTGAATAACGATGCTTCCGTTCTGCGGGCCTTGTTGTGGTATGGTATCAACAACCAGCACTGTGCTGTCGGGGTCTACATCGCCATTGATGAAGTTACCGGTTAATACAGAATCTTCGGGCGTGCTGAGGCTGTCGTTGACCAACACCGGTGGCTGGTTACATGCGAAAGTAATCGTCACCAGGTCGGTCGAGTCGGGGCACTGACCACCAAGAACGGTCCACTGGAATACGTTTTCCCCTTCGCTCAGTCCGCTAATTGCAGTGTTCGCATCGGAGCTGTCGGCCAGCGTAGCCCCACCTGAAATTACGGTCCAGAAACCGGTTCCGGTTGTAGGAGCCAAGGCGCTCAGTGAGGTGTCTGTTCCGCAAACAATGAGGTCGTTACCAGCAAATGCGGTGTCGCCCCGGCTAATGGTAATCTGGTCGCTTTCGGCCGGACAAACGCCGTTGGTCACTCTCCATTCAAACACGTTGTTTCCAACATCGAGGTTGCTTACTGTGGTTGTGGCGGATGACGGATCGGCAATGCTGGCGTTTCCACCAATGAGCACCCAGGTTCCGGTTCCTACCGAAGGCGTGTTGGCGCTGAGGTTAACACTATTGTCGCAGGTGAAAAAGTCGCTACCGGCAAAGGCGGTGTCTGGCGGTGTAGTTCTGAAGATGGTAACCGTATCGCTGGTCTGAGGGCAGCTTCCGTTGGGCGAAACGGTCCATTGGAATACATTCAAGCCAAAAGCCAGCCCGCTTACTTGGGTTCCTGCACTATCGGGATTGGTAATGAGGCCAGAGCCCGAAACCACACTCCATACACCGGAGGCATTTACTAAAGATGCAGCCAAAAGGCTTGCGGTATCAGCACAAATCTGTTGGTCGGCACCGGCGTTCGCCACCTCAGGAAGGGTGTCGCGGGTGAGTACTACATCGTCAAAACTGGCAGTACATGAGCCATTGCTAATCGTCCACCGCAGTGTTGTTATGCCTGCCGGCAGATTGCTGATTGTGGTGCCTGGATTTGCGGCATCGTCCAAAACCCCTCCACCATTGAAAATGGTCCAGATGCCTGTTCCCACTACAGGTAAATTACCCGCCAGTGTGGCTGTAGAGTCGCAAAGGCTTTGGTCTACACCCGCCAGAGCGGTGCTTGGTTCTTCGTCGCGTGTGATGCTAACTTGATCAAAGACCACGCATGAGCCATTGGTGATTGTCCATTGTAAGACGGTAATTCCTGGTCCAACATTACTCAAGCCGGAGTTTGTTGAGGTGCTGTCGCTCAAGGTTGCAGTACCGCTTACAATCGTCCACAGCCCAGTGCCAATGTTTGGCGTAGATGCTGAAAGTGTAGTGCTGTCGGCGCAGATGCTTTGGTCGGCTCCTGCATTGGGAGCGATAGGGTTCTTGCTTACATTGATGCTTACCGAATCGGTGCTTGGAGGGCAGGCGCCATTGCTCACAGTCCACACCAGGATGTTTTCACCAGGGCTCAAAGCCGAAGCCACCGCATTGGGGTCGGATGTGCTGCTAAAGCTGCCAGAGCCGGTAGCCACCGACCAAGCGCCGGTTCCAACAGTTGGAAGAGCGGCTTCTAGGCCAACCGAAGTACCACAAATTGCAGTATCTATTCCGGCAACGGCTATTGAAGGAGCTGCGGTAATGGTAACCGTAACAGTATCGCTGGTTTGCGGGCATGATCCGGTATTCACGGTCCACACAAAGCTATTCGTGCCCAGTCCTATTCCTGTTACTCCGGTTTGAGGGTCGGAGGCATCGCTAAAGTTGCCGCTGCCCGAGAGTAAGCTCCATTGGCCGTTTCCGGGGAATGGGTCATCAGCCTGCAAGGCTACAGCCGCACCAACGCAAAATGAAAGATCGGGGCCGGCATTGGCCACCACTGTGGCTGAGTCGCGGAGCACCACCACCTGATCGGTTGACGGAGGACAAACTCCACTGGTAATGTTCCACTGGAACACGTTTACGCCAAAGCCCACATTGCTCACAAGGGTATTGGGCTGGGAAGCATTGGCAAATACACCACTACCGGTAACAATAGTCCATTGGCCAACACCAAACAAGGGGTTGTTGCCCGCAAGGCTCAAAGTATCGCCGCAGATTTGTGCATCTGCACCCGCATCGGCTGTGGTTGGGGGCGTACTGATGGTTAACACAACCTGATCGCTTGCTGGATCGCAGCCCGGAGAAGAAACAATCCAGCTGAGAACCGTTTGTCCGGGGATTAGTCCGGTAATGCTTGTATTGGGCGAATTAACATCGGCTATTGTACCCGAACCCGACACAAGGGCCCATTGGCCGGTTCCTGTAACCGGGTTTACGGCACTTAGGCTTGCGTTGTCGGCACAGAGGTTTTGGTCGCTTCCCGCATCAGCCGGGCTTGGCGCTGCACTCACGGTAATGCTCAATTGATCGCTGCTCGATGGGCAACTGCCGCTACTGATGGTCCACTCCAACACGAGTGTTCCGGCACTTGTGGTGCTCAGCGTAGCATTGGCGTCGGCTGTATTGCTAAGGCTTCCTGTCCCGGAAATCAGGCTCCAGCTTCCCGTTCCGATGGTTGGTGTATTGGCTTGCAACACAATACTGTTCCCAGCACATATCACGCTGTCGGGGCCGGCATTGGCTGCATCGGGAGGGAGGCTGCGGGTAATGCTTACCTGATCGAATGCCACACAGGCACCACTGGTAACCGTCCATCTAAATACATTTACGCCCGGCGAAAGACCACTTACTGCGGTATTCGGGTCGCTGCTGCCGGCAAATGTTCCGTTTCCGCTGATTACACTCCAGGCGCCGGTTCCTACAGTAACAGGTTGGGCGGAAAGGTTCGCCGTAGTGGCACACACATCCTGGTCGGGTCCGGCGTCGGGGGTTACTGGATTGGGGCTTACGTTGATGGCTACCGTGTCGCTACTCGGGGCGCAGCTACCATTGCTGATGGTCCACACCAGCAGGTTTTGCCCGGTTTGTAGGCCCGCCACCTGATCGTCGGGGTTTGATGGGTCGCCAAACACTGCGGTGCCTTGTGCTACCGACCAGGCGCCGGTTCCAATTAGCGGTGTATTGGCATCAAGCAAGGCTGTTGCGGAACAGATGGTTTGGTTGGGACCGGCCGCAGCTGCGGATGGCGGTTCGCTCCTCAATACGCTTACCTCATCGCTTGCGGTGCAGGTTCCATTGGTAACGGTCCAACGGTACTCATTCAAGCCTACGCCAATGTTACTTACAGCGGTGTTAGGACTTCCCGCGTTAGCGAAAACCCCGCTACCACTCACAACCGTCCATGTTCCAGTTCCCACGGCAGGCGATAGGGCCGATAAACTCGTCGATGTTGCGCAGATGCTTTGGTCGACACCGGCATCGGGAGTTCCTACAGACTCATCAACAACGATGGTTAATGTATCGCGGCTAGGAGGACATGAGCCGCTGCTGATTGTCCAAATAAAGGTGTTTTGCCCAACGCTTAGTCCGCTCACTGTGGTTGTTGCATTCGAGGCGTTTGCCGGGCTTCCGGCACCAAGGCCAGTTGACCAGCTACCGACACCTGCAAGAGGCGTATTGGCAGAAATGGATGTGGTATTTGCGCAAATCTGTTGGTTTGGCCCTACAACCGAAGTGCTGGGCACGGCATCGCGGGTAATGGTAACCTGAGATGTTGACGGCGGACAAGTGCCGTTGGTAATCGTCCATTGAAACACATTGGCCCCAATGGCCAGGTTACTCACGGTGGTGTTGGCTGTATTGGGTGCACTAAAGGTTCCACTGCCGGAAATAAGGCTCCAGGCTCCTGTTCCAACACTCGGTACATTGGCCGAAAGTGTGGCTGAGCTGGCACAGACCGACTGTGGGTTTCCGGCTACAGAAACATCAGGCAGCGCAAAACGGGTAATGGTTACCTGGTCGCTCACGGGCGGACAAGTACCGTTGGTTACCGTCCAAGTAAATACGTTGGCGCCGATTCCAAGGCCGGTTACGCCGCTATTGCTTTGGGTTGGGTTGGTAATGGTTCCGCTTCCGCTGGTCAATGTCCAAACTCCGCTCCCAGCCGTTGGGGCCGTAGCATTTAGTGTGGCCGTTGTTGCGCAGAGCGACTGATCAGGGCCTGCGTTTGCGGCTGCAGGCGGGGCAAACCGGGTGATGGTTACTTGGTCGGTGCTTGGCGGACAAACGCCGTTGCTAATGGTCCATTGAAACACATTTGCGCCCACCGAGAGACCGGTAACAGTGGCTCCGGGGAGCGTGTTGTTGCTAAACACCCCTGAGCCGGAAACAACGGTCCACGCTCCGGTTCCAATTACAGGGCTGTTGGCCGCGAGTGTAGCCGTTGCAAGGCAAACTTGCTGATCGGGGCCGGCATTGGCTGCATCGGGCGGTGGAATTCGGGTTACTTCTACAGTATCGGAAGAAACGCACTGCCCACCGTTGGTGATGGTCCATGCAAACCGACTGGTGCCTACCGCGATGCCACTTACAGCAGTGTTGGCTTGTGTAGGATTCGCAATTACACCTGTTCCGCTAACCAAGGACCAAACACCGGTTCCGACATTCGGGTTATTCCCGGCCAGGTTGGTGTTTTCTTCGCATATACTTTGGTTTGCACCAGCGGCGGCTGTTGTAGGTAAGGGGATAGCAATTGCAGCCACATTTGCGGTAACGGTGCATTGTGCATTATCGCGGACCAATACACTGTAGGTGCCGCCTTGGTTGAGTGTGGCGGGATTTCCGGTTTGGGTACTGTTGTCTGGAGCTGTCCAGGTGTATACGGCATTGTTCAGTCCGGCGCTACTGGTTGCATTCACGGTAACCGGGGTAGATGAGCCGGCACAAAAAGTAGGGTCGGGAGGTGTAAATCCAGAAACAGCCAAATCGCCAAACGAGCAGCAATTGATCGAGGCAATGCTTACAAAGTTGTCGGTAAAGTCGCATTCCGGCAGGGTACTAATCGGGAAGGTTAAGGGTGTACTTTGGCTTCCATCATCGTTGAGTACAATAAAGAGCGTGAACGGTTTAGGAAGCGGAGCAATGTCGAGCTGAACAGGAATCAACTCACTGCCTCCGGGCAAAATTTGGGTGTTGGTTTGCACCGGGCCGCCTATCGGCGAGATGGGAATAGCCGCTCCTGTAAACGGGTTTCCGGCATAAAAGCGAATGGGGTAGCCGGGGTCTGCCGGCCCACCGGTAGAGCTCACATTTAAGCCAAGGTTGTAGACGTCGGAGCCGTCGCAGGCGGATGACACAACGCTCAAATCGAGGTTTATGGCCGGATACACCGGACAGCCATCCTGTGTAAGGAAGGTAGATTGCGCTAAGAAGGAGTTAAACGGGCGGTTTTCGCTGCAGGTAGCGAACGGGCAGGTAACTGTACTGAGTAAAATTTGATGCCCCTGCTGCTGAATCGGTACCGAAAGATTCGTGTTAATATTTACATTAAAGTAACTGTATTGATTCCAGACCGATCGGCAAGGAGCCCAGGCTTGTCCGGTGGCACCAAAAACATTTACGGTTCCAAGCGAGATATTGGCGGTTTCGCAAGTAACGCAAATTTCGGCTTGCCCATCACCATCAATATCGGCCACAACGGGCATTTCGGCTCCGGTGCCCGACGAGCAAGGGTTGCTACCAATCGTTACCGGTGCTGTTCCGCTACCATCGATGATGCGTAGGGTTGACTCGTCGCGGTAGACCAATTCCTGTGTTCCATCCTGATTAAAGTCGAACATGGTAATGCCCGTAAATCCCGAAGCATCGGTGGTGGTAAGCGTCCACTTGTTCTGTAATGTTGAGGTTCCGTTGTATTCCAGAGCGTATACCCGTTGCGACCGGGTAACCCCAATTTCCGGCTGGCAGTCTTTGTCCATGTCGCCCACAAAGGGTACCCCAATCCAGTTGCCCCCGGTGTTGGGCAGATTGATGGAGGCCACCAATGAAGGGCTGCCATTGCCGGGATTCCAAACATAGAGCTGCCCAGTACTGCCTTGTGAGGCTACTACAACATCGAGACTTCCATCGAGGTCAATGTCGGCTAAGGAGGTGTAACCATCGCCAAAACCGGGAAGCACGATAGGCGTCATGCTGTTTCCTGCGGTGCCGTTGGGGTTTGTAATATTTACCTGAAATACGGTGTTTCCGCAGGCCAGCTCAAGCCCAGGGTCGTTGGTTAAGTCGGCGGCAATTGGGTTGGCAAGGTCGCCAAAGGCCTGGCGGGTCATCACCGCCATAGAGGCCCCGGAGCCTCCTTCTGCGAGCTTCCGCCCGTTAAGGGCATTGAAAATCTGGTTGTATACATATACCTCCGGAATGCCGTCGTTGTTGAAGTCGGCAATCCCCAGCGAACTTCCAAACCTGGCCGTTCCGGGGTAGCCGTATTGTAAATCGGATTGCCATTTAAGAACTCCGGTATGCTCGTAACAAAATAGGTATCGCCGTTGGCCAACGCCATTATTGGGGTGATCGATGGTGGCAATAATGATTTCACCAAATCCATCGTCATCCACATCGGCAATCGCTACGGGGTTTGGTCCCACCCAAGCCATAAATGGGGTGTTAATGGCGCCTTCCGTGTCGCCGGTTGCTCCATTCATGATTACCAGATCTCGAGCCCGCCTTGGGTCTGAGGCGACAAGCCCGCTGCCCGACATGATAATCACATTGGGCACCCCGTCATTGTCGATGTCGGCCACCAACGGGGTTTGATAAATGGGCACGGCATCCTGACTAACCCATTGCGATTGAAAATTGAGGGCTCCACCTGGAGTTGAAAACTCACAGCTGGGTGTACAAAGTAACGTTTGGTCGTCGCATGGGCAATCCGGATCAAACACATCAACCAGTTGATCGCCATCGTCATCAATACCATTGTCGCAGATTTCCTGCGCAAATGTGGTCATCCCGAAAAGCATCAGGAAAGCCAGCATCAACAGTCGTTTCAGGTTGTTTTTAGGTAGATATTTTTTCGTCATATAACTGGACGCTTGAAGGCGTGTAAGCATGCACTATTCGCAAGGTTAAAGTTCCACCCTCGGGTTTGATACAAAGGGAGTTATTCCGTCTTTTTGTCAATACTCCAATGTTGATAACCATACAAAGGTATTTTTGCACGTAAAGCCCCGTAAACAATGAAGCTTCGTCTGCTCGAAAACCTGCACATTCCTCTTTGGCTCATTAAAGACACCTGTTGGGCCATGTCGTGGCGAAGCCTCGGAATGGTGATGATTGTTCCAACATTCTCTCTGGCGTTACACCTCTCTTGGCGAAGCCGGAAGTCGCCGGTAGAATTTTGGCCGAACGCCTCGGTAAGCTGTTGGATTACCGCGAACTCAATTTGGATGGCCGACGAGTTTTACTCGCTCAATATTCGCTACGTAAGCCTTTTTTTCTTTGGGCTGGGTGGCTTGATGATAATTTACTGGCTATGGCGCTATTTCTTACCCTTGTGGAAATCCCTCCAAAAGTCGCCCGAAGCCTAATTGTTTACTATTCATTGGTGAGGTCGAACCACTGCCTGCGTCGGTTAAGTCGAAGGTCTTGCAGCATCGACGACTTCACATTAATTGAGAAGTTATAGCTCTGCCGAAAACCAAAAGGAATCCAATTAAATCGCATTTCCCAACAGTGCAAATCGCGGAAAATGTCTACCGAGGTAAAGCTGAAGTCCTTTCTTACAAAGTCGTAACCCGTATTGATGGCAATTTTCCATTTCTCGGTAATGGAAATGTCGCCATTGAAATTCAAAATGGTACTGCGCACCGGACTTTGACCGACAAAGCTTTGGCTGAATATCAACCCAGCGGTGATATTCCAGGGAATGCTGAAATCGACGTAGGCCGATGGGTTTTGGTTGATTTCGCGCTGTTCATTTTTTTCGCGTTCGTTTTGAGGGTTGCGGTTGTTTTTTCGGTTTCCGGATGCCAGCGTCGTGTTTAAGGCGAGATTGGTATTTAAAAGCCTCAACAATCGCCCATTTTGGTTAATGTTTAAGGTGTTAATCCGAATGCCCAAAGAGTCGGTTGCATACCAATCGTAAACCGAAGAATACACCACGTCGACCTTCTGAAATAGCCGCGTTCGAGCACTAATCACCACATTTTGCCATTGCAGCGAATCGGCGGCTAAATTGTAACCGGTATTCACGTTTAACACATCCAACAAGCTCACTTTCCGAAGCCCGGTTCCGGTAGTGTCGCGTTTCGACCGAAATTTCCCTTCAAAATTGTTGTTCAGGGCCAGGCTCATCGTTCCTTGGCGACCTACAGCCGGCTGGCCGTAAATTCCAATGTCGTAGGGCGAATAAAATCCGAGAGCTCCGTCGGGTCCGAAATAGCCAAAAACACGCGTGCTAAAATCGGGCTGATACCGAAAACCGAACTGGGGCGTCATCACATGCCGAATTGTGTTTTTTCCCAGCTTCAGGAAGCTATACACCCGCGTTGATACGTTTACCGAGGCATTGTACTCCCACAACTGACTAAAGCGGCGAATGGTGTCGGTTACAACTTGCTGTGTGAGTGGATCAATCGACTTTTCAATTTGTGAAAAATAACCCCGGCCCGTAAAGTTCAATGAGGGCGAAACATTGAAATACTTCAGCATTTGAAAGGAGGTCGCAATGGGCATTTGGAACTGGATGCCGTTGTTGAAACGACGGGCAAGTCCGGGCTGGCGAAATACTGAATCGGGCTGGGAAATGGTATTTCGGCTTTGCAAAGTGCCGGTAATGCCGATTTTCTCATAAAACCGTTGTGCGCCCACCGGATTGCGCCGTTTGAATGGAAAAATCCGGTTTACGTTCACCTGAACCTCAGGTGCATTAATAGTAATAATGCGTGTTTGGGTATTCTGACTGTGGCCCGCGGCGATGTTAAAATTCACCGGCAGGCGATTAAAGGTTTTCGTGTACGTAATCGCACTTTGAAAGGTGTTGGCCACAATGTTTGCCGTGTTGAGCGAGTTGAGCTGATTGTAGTCGTTCGAGCCGGCATTCACACTGGCCGAAAAGCGCGAATTGGGCCTCGACTTTGGGTCCTGGTTGTGGCGCCACGTAACGAAAAAGCTGCGGTTTACCGACGAGCCCAGCAACTCCGGATCGCCTTGCAAAATGGTCGCATAACGCATGTCGAGTGCACCGTTGAACCGGTAACGGTAATTGTAATTCGTTCCGGCCTTCAAGCCCCAGCTCCCGCGCGAATAAATATCGCCCCGAATCGAAGCATCGAAATGGTCGCTGATGCCAAAGTAATAGCCCCCATCCATCAGGAAAAAGCCCAGCCCGGGCGATTCTCCATAGGTGGGAAATAATATCCCCGACTTTCGGGTGGTCGTGTTGGGGAAAAGTCCGAAAGGCACCAACAAGGGTGTTGGGATGTCTTCAATCACCAAATTAGCCGGACCGGTTACAATTTTGTCATCCGGAATAACCTTAATTTTTGAAGCATTAATGTAAAAATGCGGATGGTCGGGCAGATTGCAGGTGGTGAATTTTCCGTTTTTCACGAAAAACTCATCGTTCTCATTTTTCTTCACCTGCTCTCCATGCAAAAAACCCTCTCCCTGCTTGGTAAACACGCCCGAAATACGACCTTTCTTCGTTTTGAAGTTGTAGTCCATTTTTTCGGCATCAAAATCCTGACTGCCTTCCGTAAACGAAGGCTCTCCCACCATTTTACCACTTGAATCGGGTCGGCCTTCTGCATGTACCACATTGGTTTCCCAATTAATCTCAATGTACTCTGCCTTTAACCTGATTTTCTGGTATTGCACATCCGCTTCGCCGTAGAGATAAATCTTGCGGTTGCCCAAATCGAATCGCATTGAATCGCGGGCATTGTATTTCACCTCGTCTTCCAGGGCATCGGGCGAAGCCGGAAGCTGTACTTCAAGCGAATCGGCGGTTTTGGGAGGCAATGTATCAGCCACAGCCGCGTTTCTCTGCTGTGCCGTAGCCGTGCCGATGAACACAAGAACTGTGAATAAACCTGTTGTTAAGTGCCTGAACACCTCCCCGAAACGCGATGTGTGAAGGATTTAGTTTTGTAAACCCGAAATAGAATAGGGCACAAAACTAATCGTTTTCAGAGCCATACACGCAGAACGAAAGATTTTTATGTACAAAACACTCAATATCAGGCACCTGTTGAAGCTTGCCCTCGGCCTTGGGCTGCTGGCCATGCTCCTGATTTGGATGTTGCCCAATGCCTTCAGCAGCGAAAATGCGCGGGAAAAAAAGCTCCGTACCGTAGTGATCGACCCCGGGCATGGAGGGCACGACAGTGGATGCCATGGGTCATCAGCCTATGAAAAACATGTTGCCCTGGCCATTTCGCTCAAATTAGGAGCCTTAATCGAGAAACATTTTCCGGATGTCAAAGTCATCTACACCCGAAAAACCGACGTGTTTGTTGAGCTTTACCGAAGGGCGCAGATTGCCAATGAGAACAAGGCCGACCTGTTTATCTGCATTCATTGCAACAGCGGACCCAAAACCGCCTACGGAGCAGAAACCTTCGTAATGGGCTTACATAAAACCGACGACAACCTTGGTGTGGCGCGCCGTGAGAACGCGGTAATCCTTCAGGAAGACAATTACCAAAAGCAATACGATGGCTTCGACCCCAATTCGCCCGAAGCCCACATCATTTTCTCGCTTTACCAAAACGCCTACCTCATCCAAAGTTTGTATTTCGCCGAAAAGGTGCAACAAGAGTTTAAGAAAACCGCCCGCCGTCACGACCGTGGGGTTAAGCAAGCCGGATTTCTCGTGCTTTACCGCACCACCATGCCTTCGGTGTTGATCGAAACCGGCTTCCTGACCAACTACGAAGAAGAGCGCTTCTTGAAGTCGGGCGATGGCCAGGACAAGATGGCCTTCTCGATTCTGAGTGCCTTTCAACAATACAAAAGCTGGATTGATGGCAGTAGCGATTCACGCCGCTTAGAGCAAGAGCCCACAACCGAACGGAAAAATGAGCAGCCGGATTCAGCAGAAAAAGCCGGCAACAATGAAGAGTCCCGCCAATCAACCGTGGTTTACAGGGTTCAGATTCACAGTTCACCCAAGAAACTTCCGCTAAATGCGTCGGTGTTTAAAGGCCGAACCGACATTTGGGCATACGAACAAAACGGAACGTGGAAATATACCGCCGGCAAATTGGAGAAACCCGAAGATGCCATTAAATTGCAGGCGGAGTTAAAAAAAGAGGGCTTTAACGATGCATTTGTTGTAGCCTTTCGAAACAATCAACGTATTACCCTCCAAGAAGCACAACATACCGATAACGCACACCCCCATTGAGCTCAGGAAAATTAAATATATCGAAAGAAGCCCGCGTAGGATTAATTGTTACGGCCGGATTAGTCATGTTTTACTTTGGGTACAACTTCCTCAAGGGCAAAAACATTTTCTCCACATCGCGCACGTACTATGCGGTTTTCGACAATGTTGACCAGCTTCTGCCCTCTGCAGCCGTGCAACTCAACGGGTTTCGCGTTGGAGTGGTCGACCGCATTCAGTTTGCCCCAAACTCTTACAAAGTGGTGGTTCGATTGGTCATCACCGAAGATCATGTAAAACTGCCCGAAAACTCCGAAGCACATATCGTAAGCGATTTGCTCGGAACGCGAACGCTTCAACTTACCATGGGCAATGCACAAAAGCTGGCCGACCCCGGCGATACGCTCATTTCGGTTAGAGATTTAGGCATCACCGATGAAATAAAAAATGCCATCATGCCCATTAAAAAGCAGGTGGAAAGCCTGGCCGGCTCTATCGACACCGTGCTAAAAGGCTTCAACAATGTGTTTAACCGCAAAACCCAGGATGGCCTTAGTTCCAGTTTCGCATCCATCAATAATTCGATTCTTCGCCTCGAGCATGCCATCGGAGAAGTGGATGTACTCGTTACCGAAGAACGCCGGAAACTCTCGCAAATCTTCACCAACCTGCGCTCCATCACCGAAAACTTTGAGAAAAACAACGATAAGCTCACCAACGTATTTACCAACCTCGACAAGATTACCGACGATGTGGCCAAAAGCAACGTGAACAAAACCTTTAGCGATCTCCAGCAAGCCATTGGTCAGCTTAATGCAGTGCTTGCCGGTATCGAACGTGGAGAAGGTTCGCTGGGGCAATTGGCGAAAAACGATTCGCTCTACAACAACCTCGAGTCGAGCTCTAAAAACCTCAGCCTGCTGCTCGAAGACCTTCGCCTTCACCCAAAACGTTATGTGCAGTTCTCGGTGTTTGGCCGCAAAGACAAAAGCACAAAAAATTAAGGTCGCATCGCAGCGAACCCTGCGGCCTGTATATTTGTTCTGCTTCAAAAGCCGTGTATGAATTCAACCGGACTACTGCTTTCCATTCTTCCCAACGTGGTTTTTACCCTGTTGCTCCTTGCAGGAATCGGGCTTTTTGCCTTTAACCTGCGGAAAATTATCCGAAACATCAGGCTTGGCCGCGACCTAAACCGAAGCGACAATCCGGGTGAACGCTGGAAAATAATGACATTGGTGGCCCTCGGGCAGACCAAGATGATGGTTCGACCCATCGCCGGAATCCTTCACATTTTCGTGTACGTTGGCTTCGTGGTGATCAACATCGAAGTGCTTGAAATCATCATCGACGGCGTTTTCGGAACACATCGGGTGTTCGCCCCTTTTCTTGGCAGTTTTTACAAAGTGCTCATTGCCACCTTTGAGGTTTTCGCAGCGCTCGTGCTGATTGGAGTTTTCGCCTTTTACGTGCGAAGAAACATATTGAAAATCAAGCGATTTGTCCAGAAAGATCTGGATGGCTTCCCCCGCTTCGATGCCAATCTCATTCTCTTTGTTGAGGTTCTGTTGATGTCGGCCTTTCTCACCATGAATGCGGCCGATCAGGTTTTGAGTTCTCGCGGGGCAGAACATTACGTGGGCTACGGAAGCTATCCTGTAAGTGCCATGCTAACCGGGCTTTTCAGCGGATGGTCTGACGGCTCGCTGATATTCTATGAACGCTTCATGTGGTGGTTTCACATCATTGGCATTCTGGCCTTTTTGAATTACCTGCCCTATTCGAAGCACTTCCATATTCTCATGGCCTTCCCCAATGTTTGGTACTCTAACCTTAACCCCAAAGGTCAGTTTAAAAATATGGATGCCGTTACCCGCGAAGTAACGCTCATGCTCGACCCTTCAGCACCCGTGCCTGAGGCCGATGGGCCGGTAAAATTTGGCGCCAAAGACGTGCAGGATTTAACCTGGAAAAACCTCATGGATGCCTACACCTGCACCGAGTGTGGCAGATGCAGTTCGGAGTGTCCGGCCAACATGACGGGGAAGTTACTCAGCCCACGGAGCATCATGATGAAAACCCGCGACAGGCTTGAAGAAGTAGGTAAAAATATTGATGCGAACAAAGGCACGTTCGTGGATGACGGTAAGTCGCTGCTCCACAACTACATCAGCGCTGAAGAGCTCTGGGCCTGTACCACCTGTAACGCGTGTGTTCAGGCTTGCCCGGTAAACATCGACCCGCTCGACATCATTGTGAATCTTCGTCAACAACTGGTTATGGAAGAGAGTGCCCCGCCGGCCTCTTTGGCTACCATGTTTGGCAACATCGAAAACAACGGCGCGCCGTGGCAGTTCTCTCCTGCCGACCGCCTCAACTGGAAAGACGAATAAATCCGGCCGAATACTATGGAACTGAAGGTTAAAACATATTCCGAATACATGGCCCAGGGCGAGGTGCCAGAGATTTTGTTTTGGGTAGGCTGCGCCGGAAGCTTCGACGACCGGGCCAAGAAGGTGACCAAGGCGGTCGCCAAGATTTTGCAGGCTGCCAATGTCAAGTTTGCCGTGTTGGGAACCGAAGAAAGCTGTACCGGCGACCCCGCCAAACGCGCCGGAAACGAATTTCTCTTTCAAATGCAGGCCATGCAAAACATCATGGTGCTCAATGGTTATGAGGTGAAGAAAATCGTAACGGCCTGCCCGCATTGCTTTAACACACTCAAAAATGAATACCCGCAGCTGGGTGGCAATTACGAGGTGGTGCACCATTCTCAGTTGATTGAAAGCCTTTTGAAAGAAGGCCGACTTACTGTAAATGGAGGCAGTTTCAAGGGAAAGAAAATCACTTTTCATGACCCTTGTTACCTCGGTAGGGCCAACGATGTGTACGAAGCTCCCCGTGAGGTGCTTGCCAAGCTTGATGCGGAGTTGGTGGAGATGAAACGATGCCGCACCAAAGGCTTGTGTTGTGGTGCGGGCGGTGCCCAGATGTTCAAAGAGGCCGAACCCGGAAATAAGGATGTAAACATTGAGCGCTCCGAAGAGGCCTTGGCTACCTCTGCCAGCATTATTGCCGTGGGCTGTCCGTTTTGCAGCACCATGATGACCGATGGTGTGAAACATGCCGAAAAAGAAGCCGAAGTGAGTGTTCTTGATATTGCCGAAATGATTGCCCATGCAGCCGACCTCTGAAATACAAAATCAACTAGATGCAGTATTGGCCACTGTTGTGGATGGCTGTAAGGTTTGGATGTACCTCGCATCAAGGCCTTTAACCGATCAGGAAGCCGCAAGGCTTTCGGCCGACGCACAAACCTTTGCCGAACAATGGGCTGCCCATGGAACACGCCTGAAAGCCGGTCATGCCATTTTGGGTAACCAGATTTTTTTGCTCTACGCTGATGAGCGACACCACAACGCATCGGGCTGCTCTATAGACAGCGCCGTACACTGGCTGCAAAAAACAGGTGAGGCCATGCAAATCGACTTTTTCAACCGTCTTAGAATCGCCTGGATAAACCCCGAAGGAACCATCAGCGCGGCTTCGGTGAATGCCCTTGAACCTGAAATTGCCAACGGAAACTTTAGTCCGTTTTCATTGGTGTTCGACCTAAGTCTTTCGAGCGGAGCCGATTTACAACATCGCTGGCTGGTGCCTGCCGCCCAAACATGGGTGCAGCGCTTTTTGCCCGCAACGGCACAGTAGTGTTTGCTCAGAGGCCGGCCCGGAAATTCACAAAGCCCGTTCAAAAAAATTTATTTTCCTGTTGCACAGGTAATACTGTATCACTATTTTTGCCGTCCATTTTTAGGATTCATGAAAAAAGATCTTCATCCCGCCAACTATCGTTTTGTAGTGTTTAAAGACATGTCAGACGAATCATCTTTCCTTACCCGTTCTTGCATCGAAACCAAAGAAACGATTGTATGGGAAGACGGAAACGAATATCCGGTGGCTAAACTGGAGATTTCCTCTTCTTCACATCCGTTTTACACCGGCAAAATTAAGCTGGTTGATACCGCCGGTCGCGTTGATAAATTCCGCACCCGCTACAAGAACCACCAAAGCAAAATTCAATAAGCCTTTACGCTTTATCGTACAAAGCCCTCCCCTTCGGAGGGCTTTTTTATTTTTGTCGCTACCATGAACATCATACTTTTCGACGACGAGCGCCGCAGTCACCTGCTACCGCTTACCTATACACGCCCGGTGGCCGACCTCCGGCTTGGCATTCTTACACTGCGTGAGAAATGGCTTCAACTCGGGGCCGACCAAGCCTCATTTCTTGCCGTGGAGCCGCTTCGTGAGAAGTTCCCGACCCATTTCGAGCACGACAATACCTATGTGGCCGGAAGTTTACATGCCGATGAGGCCTTGTTTGAGGCCATCCGCGCATTGCGCCCAAACCAAAGCCTGGTAAAAAACAATCAGCTGCTGGCCATCCGCGATACCTCAGGCGGACAAATACTGCCCACTCCGGGTGGCGATAACTTCGAATTCCATGGCGAAATTGTGCAAGTACGGCATACCTGGGACTTGTTTAGCCTCAATGCAAAGGCCTTGGCCTGGGATTTTGAGCGCCTTACCCGCGGAAGAAAGTCGGCGCGCCCCGATGGCACCAATACGGTTTTAGGCGAGCAGTTTTTCATGGAAGAAAGTGCGCAGGTAAGCTGCTCCATCATCAATGCGGCTCAAGGTCCGGTTTACCTGGGGCACCACAGCGAAATTTGGGAAGGTTCGGCCATTCGGGGCCCATTTGCCTTGCTCGACCATGCCTCGGTAAAGATGGGTGCCAAGATTTACGGCGCCACAACCGTTGGTCCACACTCTCGTGTTGGAGGCGAGATTTCCAATGTGTTGATTCAGGGCTACTCCAACAAAGGCCACGATGGCTTTTTGGGCAATTCGGTGTTGGGCGAATGGTGTAACCTCGGGGCCGACACCAACAATTCCAACCTGAAGAATAATTACGCTCCGGTGAAATTGTACAATTACTCCAGCCGGAGTATGGAGGCCACCGGCTTGCAGTTTTGCGGCCTCATCATGGGCGACCATAGCAAATGTGGAATT
Organism: Bacteroidota bacterium; assembly: GCA_027483445.1. Lineage (GTDB taxonomy): Bacteria > Bacteroidota > Bacteroidia > M30B66 > M30B66 > CAMCXT01. The sequence goes on from JAIXUS010000068.1 coordinate 69,917, forward strand.
AATACCATGTTTAACACCGGCACAGTGGTAGGCGTAAGTGCCAACATTTTCGGGGAAGGCTTCCCGCCGAATTTCATTCCCTCCTTTACCTGGGGCGGGAAGAATGGACTTACCGAGTATCAGTTCGATAAAGCGGCTGAGACCGCCGAGCGGATGATGGCCCGTCGCAATGTGCACTTTAACGATACCGAGCGGCGATTGCTTCAGCAGATCTTCAACGAAACAGCCACCGAGCGAAACTGACGGAATTGCCACTTTTCTTGGCTGGCATAGCGCTTGACCCATCCGGGCGCTCAGCGCAAAACTGCATAAACCAAGGTTGCGCCTGACGTATTGTCATTTATTCTTATGAACGAAAACAACTTTATCGCTCCTTTATTCAACAATATGCCCGACGAGGATTCGGAGTTTATTCCCTTGATGACCTCCGAAGACGAAGAGCAAATGAATACGGAAAATATTCCGGAGGAGCTTTCCATATTACCCCTGCGCAATACTGTGCTTTTCCCCGGTGTGGTGATTCCCATTACTGTTGGGCGCGACAAATCCATCCGCTTGATTAAAGACGCCAATAAGGCTGACCGAATCATCGGGGTTGTGTCGCAAAAAGACCAAAGCATTGAAGACCCAACATCCTCCGACCTGAATAAGGTTGGCACCATTGCTTACATTCTGAAGATGTTGCGGATGCCCGATGGCAATACAACGGTCATCATTCAGGGTAAAAAGCGTTTCCAGCTCGACGAAATAACGGCCGAAGAACCCTATTTCAAGGCCCGCATCTCTGCATTTGAAGAAACACGGCCGGCTAAGGGCGACAAAGAATTCGATGCCCTGGTGAGTTCACTGAAAGACATTTCTTTGGAAATCATCCGCCAATCGCCAAACATACCTTCCGAAGCGGGCTTTGCCATTCGAAATATCGAAAGCCCATCGTTCCTGATAAATTTCATCTCCTCCAACATGAACGCCGATGTGCCGGCCAAGCAGCTGATGCTTGAGGTGGCCGACCTGCGTCAAAGGGGAGAAATGGTGCTTCAGCACATCACCCGCGATTTGCAGATGATCGAGCTGAAGAACCAGATTCAGTCGAAGGTGAAAATCGACATGGACCAGCAGCAGCGCGAGTACTTCCTCCATCAACAGCTGAAAACCATTCAGGAGGAGCTCGGCGGCAATGTGTTTGAGGAAGAGATTGAGGAAATGCGGGCTCAGGCTGCTACCAAAAAGTGGTCGGAACCGGTAGCGAAACATTTTTTCAAGGAGCTCGACAAACTGCAGCGGATCAATCCCAACTCAGCCGAATTCTCTGTGCAGCGCAATTACCTCGATTTGCTTCTGGAGCTGCCCTGGAACGAGTACAGCGAGGACGTGTTCGACCTCAAAGGTGCTCAAAAAATTCTCGATCAGGACCATTACGGAATGGAGAAGGTGAAAGAGCGCATTTTGGAGTATCTGGCGGTACTTAAATTAAAGGGCGACATGCGCTCTCCGATTCTTTGTTTTTACGGCCCTCCCGGTGTTGGGAAAACATCGCTGGGGAAATCGATTGCCAAGGCTTTGGGCCGCGAATACGTGAGAATGTCGCTTGGAGGCGTGCGCGACGAAGCCGAAATCAGAGGTCATCGGAAAACCTATATCGGCGCTATGCCCGGCCGCATCATCCAAAATCTGCGTAAGGCAAAGTCGGCAAACCCGGTGTTTGTACTCGACGAAATCGACAAAGTAGGCCGCGATTCACACGGTGATCCATCCAGCGCCTTACTCGAAGTGCTCGACCCTGAGCAGAATACTCATTTCTACGACAATTACGTGGAGCAGGACTTCGACCTGAGTCGCGCCATGTTTGTTGCTACGGCCAATAACCTGAGCTCCATTCAGCCGGCTTTGCTCGACCGAATGGAACTTATCGAGGTTTCAGGGTACACCCGTGAAGAAAAGGTTGAAATCGCCAAGCAGCACCTTATTCCCAAACAGCTTAAAGAGCACGGACTTAGCGACGCCCAGCTCAAATTCACCAAAAAGGCCATCGAAAAACTCATCGAAGCCTACACCCGCGAGTCGGGAGTGCGCACTTTGGAGAAGCGAATTGCCAAGGTAATCCGCTCTATGGCTAAGTCTATCGCGATGGGTGAAAATCCGGTCGGGAAGATCGATGAGAAAGACGTACTGCGCATCATGGGCCCGGAAAGATACCACAGCGATAAATACGAGAACAACGAAACGGCCGGCGTGGTAACCGGTTTGGCCTGGACTTCAGTCGGGGGCGAGATTCTGTTCATCGAAACCCTCATTAGCAAAGGGAATGGTAAACTTACCCTTACCGGCAACCTGGGCGAAGTGATGAAAGAAAGCGCGGTTATTGCCCTTGAATACCTCAAGGCGCACGCCGAACAGCTGTTGGGTATCGATCCAACCTTGTTTTCCCATTACAATGTTCACGTGCACGTGCCTGAAGGCGCAACCCCCAAAGACGGTCCATCGGCCGGAATTGCCATGCTAACGGCTCTAGCTTCGCTCTTTACGCAGCAAAAGGTGAAATCGAAGCTGGCCATGACCGGCGAAATCACGCTTCGGGGTGTGGTGCTTCCCGTGGGAGGCATTAAAGAAAAGATACTTGCAGCAAGGCGGGCGAACATAACCGATGTGATTCTTTGTCATGAGAATCGCAAAGACGTTGAGGAGATTAATCAGGATTACCTCAAAGGCATGCGTTTTCACTATGTACAGCACATGCATGAGGTACTGAAACTGGCCCTGACCGGCGAAAAGGTAAAGCAGGCCATTAAGCTCGAGGTTCCCAAAACGCAACAAAAGAGCAAGGAAACGGTTTCTTTATCGTGATGCAGCTCCACCCTTCTGAAACCCATTCGCTGCCCCATCTGGTGGTAGTTGGAGGCGGTTTCGGAGGTATCGAACTCATCAAGGCGCTGCGCAAGGCACCATTCCGCATCACGCTTATCGACCGGAACAATTATCACACCTTTCAGCCCCTGCTGTACCAAGTGGCTTCGGGAGGCCTTGGCGCCGACGCCATAGGCTATCCGTTCCGGTTGATCTTTCGCAATCAGTCGAACTTCCGCTTCCTCAACGCTTCTGTCGAACGTATCGAGCCCGGGAGGCGCGTTATTCATACCAGCGAAGGTCTCTTGCCTTACGACGAATTGGTGCTGGCCACAGGCTCTACAACCAATTACTTTGGCAATGTTGCCATTGAGCAAAAGGCCATGCCGCTGAAAAGCATCCCTCAGGCACTTAATCTGAGGTCTGATTTGCTTGAAGAAATGGAACAAGCCAGCCGTTGCAGCGATGAAAAGAAGCGGCGCAGTCACCTCTGCTTTGTTGTGGTTGGCGGAGGGCCCACCGGCGTAGAAACAGCCGGAGCCCTCGCAGAATTTAGAAGCAATGTGTTACCGCACGATTACCCTGAGCTAAACAAGCATGAAATGCGGGTGGTTTTGGTTGAGGCCTCCGGTCGGCTACTGAACGGAATGTCGGCGAAAGCCTCAGCAAATGCCTTGGCATATCTACAGAAGATGGGTGTTGAGGTGATGCTCAATACAGCGGTGAATACCTATCAGAAGCCGATGCTGCAGTTGTCGAACCACCTACAGTTGTTCACCCAAACCCTCATTTGGGCAGCCGGCGTAAAGGGCGAGTTAATTGAGGGTTTGCCCGAGGAGGCCACCAAAGGAAGCCGGTTTCAGGTTGATTCTTTTCACCGCGTTTTAGGGCTTGAGCACGTGTATGCCATTGGCGATGCGGCAGGCATGAACCTTCCTGATGCCCCCAAGGGACATCCGATGGTTGCTCCGGTGGCAGTTCAGCAAGGACGAAACCTTGCCCGAAACTTTATTGCCGGGCTCAAAGGTCATTCGGGCAAAGCCTTTGTTTATCGCGACAAAGGCTCGATGGCTACGGTTGGCCGTAACAAGGCGGTGGTTGACCTTCCGGGATTTAGCTTTGGTGGATTTTTCGCCTGGTTGGTATGGATGTTCCTCCACCTGATGTTGCTCGTAGGTTTTCGCAACCGCGTTGTGGTTTTTGTAGATTGGATGTGGAGCTACTTCACCTACGAACGAGCACTTCGGCTCATTGTGAGGCGTTACAATTCTTCAAATGCCCCGGCCGGGGTAAATCCGAACCAATGAAGCCAAGGCAATACAATATCGAACTGCTCTCTCCTTTAAACCGAGTTGGCACATTGTATATGCTTTTTTGATTATCTCTGGTTGCTTGTGTTTGGTTACTCGGTTATATTTCGCCAGCTTCTTCTAACGCTCGCTTCTCAAGCGTATCGGATATTCTGAAATTTGTCTGTTTGTTTTTCCCTAAAAAAGGTTTAATGGATTCAATAAAACCTTGGTTTTTCAGTAAGCCCTAAATAGTGGCTTTTTACGCTTAATCAATCAACTATTCCACTACAAATCGTTTCACAAAATGCTCGTTTCCATTGCGGATTCTCATCCAATACAGACCCTTTGATATGTTTAAATCGCGCAATGGAAGGGTGTGGATGGGGTACGTAAACGGCCCTTGGTAGATTACGGCACCAAGCGCATTAAAAATATACACCTCGGGTTTTTGGGCCTGGGTGTTTAATAAGCGAATATTCAACACCGCCGTGGCAGGATTGGGATACACCGAAACATCGGCGTTCGGTTTTTCAAAACCCTCAATACTGTTAATGCCCAAGGTATCACACGCACTTCCATCAATTGGACCTAAACGAAAATTGGCGAAGTTGGAGGGGTAGACAAAGGATGGGGTATTTTGCAACGTGTCTGTGTGCGAAACCAGGTTGCAAAGCAGCCCGGGTAAATCAGGTTGGAGAATTCTACTGAGCGTTCGATAAGAGGTGTCATTGACTATAATTCGATCAGAAAGTAGTATTTCTTTGCCATTTGGAGTAATCTGAGGAGAGGCCGTGTGTGTTGATGAAATATGCGTCCATTGGGCGTTGGTTAAGTCATATTGAAGCAACGCTATCGCTAAGTTCAAATCCTGCCAATTTGATCTTCGTATGTAAAGTTTTGTGCCGTTGGGGCTGATGGTGCATGCATTGCCATCGCCCCAGGGAATGGAATCCGTTAAATCGTGTACCACCGGATTACTTAAGGTACCGGTACATCGGTCAAAATCGTATTCATGCAGGTATTTGTAGCGTTTACCGGTAAAATGCAGAAATTTTAAGCCATCGAACGAGAAATACGAAAGCGTTTCAAATTGCCCCCGGTGAATAATGCCGGGAATGGTGATTTTTTGCATTTCAGAAATGCCTGTAGGGCTCAATAAGCCAACAAAGTATTCATCCTCATAAATCCCCGGTTTAATTAACCACCAGTCGCGCCCATTGGCATGCCTACAGGCCTGCATATCGCCCGAGGCCGAGGTGTCGTGCATCACAATATTGTTTTGGCTAATCAGTGCACGATTGGGCACATCTAAATAGGCGTAAGTAAACACCACATCGGCCTTCAACACTTCCGGACCAAAATTCCCTCCCTTATATTGCCCGTAAAATAAGTACGCCCTGTTGGGATTACCCGGATCATTTAAAAACAAAGGACCTAAAGAATTAAGCACCATGGTTGGGTCGGGATTATCGGCTGGCCAGGGCACCCAATCGAAATACAAACGGTTTGAGAGCACATTGCCTTGATGATCGACCAAGCGCCAACCATTGGAGGCAAAGGCTAAATTGCCCTCGGCATCAGAATAGGCCGCACGGCTGTAATTATTAGCTAAGTTCAAATTTAAAGGTTCAATAATCTCTTCTAAGCCTTCGTCATTAAACTTAAACACGACACTTGCATAAGGTGGCTGGCAGTTGCTACTGCCTTCATATTGGTTGCAACGGCCATTAATCAAATTATCGGCCTGCCTTTGGGCGAAGCCCCAATTGCACAGCAAAAAGCACCCAAGAATAAATTTAGCGCGCATAAATGAGTTTTTTGTATTCGGTGATACCTGCTGAAGGTATGGAAATATGCAAAGTGTACACCCCTTTGGCTAAGCCTTCGGCAGCAAAATCGAGCACCACTTGGCTGCCGCTTGCTTTTTTGGTAAGCACTACTTGTCCAAGGGCGTTGTACACATGCAGTATCTTCAGTGCTTCAATATGCTGAGTACCGGTGTACACGGTAAACATAGCTTGCGATGGGTTAGGGTAAACGATAATTTGTGAAATTCCCTGTGTAGAATCAGTTTGGTATTGAGCTAAGCGATATGCATAGCCTTGAGCTGCACAAAGCGAGTCATCGTAAAATGCCATGAACTTAAGGCCCGTATTCGGGCTACCGCTATACGGGCCATTTGTTCTCATTGGGAAAGTTTTATCAAGTGGTCAATTGCTAAACTATTTTTAATTCCCTCTGCCATCGCCAACTTCTTAAAGGCTTCATGTAGCGGGATTGTCAATGTTTGGCCATCTACCTTTAAAAACAGGGTGTTTCTATCAAAAGTCAACGATTCTAAATTATGCATTTCGATCAATTTAACTTGATTTTAAAATAAATTTTCCTCGACTCTACATTGAAGTCGAAATCTTGCCCGACGATTTTCTCAATTTCTCTTTTTGCGGCAGGTGTTAAGTTAAATGCAAATGCTTCCATGATCTCAACTTCAGCTTAAACAATCCAATATTATCTTCCCATACCTGTTTTCTGAACGTAACCAGGAATCGGGTCTGAACTCCTCGTTTGAATAGAAGAATAACATCAAGCCGTTCATGAAGAATATTGTAGGCGAGTTGTTTTCCTTTAAAGCAAATTTAGCAATATTTATTAAGGGCCTGTTGAAAAAGTCGCAAGCACCTTGTAGTTTTTGTAGATTGGATTTGGAGTTACTTTGCCATCAAACGTGCGCTTGGGCTTATGCTTGGGGGCTCAACGCTATCAGAGGCCTTGGCCGAGATAAACCCGAAACAACGAACCTTCGCCAGTGGCAGAATGTAACTCAACACGGCCATTGAGGCGCTCACAAAGGGTTTTAACGGTGTTTAATCCGATACCTGTGCCCTTCTGCCCGAAGCGGTCGCTGTTTGAAAGGGTTTGGAACAGGAGAAAAACCCGTTCTCGATACTTCTCGGGAATTCCCGGACCATTGTCTTCGACTTCGATACAGAGCTCATTCAATGCCGATTCGCGGGCTCGAATGGTAATTACAGCCTGATCCTTATCGTTGTACTTGATGGCGTTGTTGATGAGGTTTTGGAGGATTTGCTGAAGCATTATCGCATCGGTTCGCCACGCCGGCACGTGTATTTCGGTATTCACAAATACATCTTTGGGCGCTGAGCAAAAGGCCACAACCCCATCAATAAAGGGCTCTAGCTCCAGCAACTGGTAATCGGGCCCTCGCGAGGAGGCGAGCGTGTATTTCAAAATGCCATCCACCAGGCTGTAAGCCTGCGTAGCCTTCTTTTCCAGATGAACCAAGGCCTCCTGAGCGTAGGTATTCAGGCTGTTTTGCGACTCCTCACGAATTAAATCAACCAAACTTACCATGGCCCGCAGGGGCGATTTTAAATCGTGCGACACCAAGTGGGCGAAACGCTCTGCCTCCTGCTTCTGGTGCTCGAGTTTTACCTGAAGCAACTCCAACTCCTCCACTTTTTGGCGTAGCTCAAGCTGGGTTATGACCTCCGACGCCAAACTTCGCAAGGCATCCAATTGAGCCTCGTTTAAATTTCTGGGCTTGTGGTCGATTACACATAAAGTACCCAGGGCATAACCGTCGTGGGTTACAAGCGGAGCTCCGGCATAAAACCGAACCTCAGGGTAACCTGTTACCAGTGGATTGTCGCTAAAACGAGGATCTTCGGCCGGATTTTCAACCACAAAAACGGCATCGGGCCGGTTTATGGCATGGGCACAAAATGCCACATCGCGCGAGGTTTCCGGCGCGTCGAGTCCTTGCCGCGACTTAAACCACTGTCGGTTTTCATCGATCAACGAAATCAGCGAAATGGGCGTGTTGCAGATGTAGGCCGCTAACCGCGTGATGGCATCAAACTGCGCCTCCGGCAAAGTGTCGAGCACATGGTAGCCTTTCAGCTTATGCAGCCGCGCTTCTTCATTGTCCGGTTTTTCAGGAAACTCCATGATGCCCAAATTCAACACACAAAATACGGGTAAGCCCTGCATTTTGTTGTAACGATTTATCGACAAATCCTACGTGCCCTGAAATGGAGTATTTTCTGGTTTTTCGATCCGCAACAACGCTCTTTGATGTAAACGTAGAAGGACCAGAATCGATACAGCCATCGCCGCAAGGCCACCCAACATGAACACCGGCTGTGGAACCAGCACAACACAAAGCACGGCACCCAACAGCAACCGAATAATTTCGGCAATAAACCGGCCTTTGCGGTAACCGGCCAGTAGGCCAATGGTGGTAATTGAAAGCAGAATCCACAGCGCCGGAACAAGGAGGCGCGCTAAAGGAATGAATGGTGCCTGAAATAAAATGAACGATGCAAGTGCCAACACCAACGCAAATTGCAGCGCAAGATATACGGCAAGGGCCGGCTGAATCGGCAACCTGAACTTGTGAAAGGCACCGCGGCTCACAGGCCTAGGGTACTCAGGCCCACCGAGCGATTGTGGTCGCCATCCGGGCGGAGCCCAAAACACCTTAAAACCTTCGCCGAAACTGGGCGCCAACATGGCCAGCCTAAACAAATCGCGCCAGTAATGCACATTGGCCCAAAGCGGATTCCAGCTTCTGAGCGGCGTGGTTATGCCATACACCACAGGCTCGCGTTCTGCGGCAAAAGTGCCAAAGAGGCGGTCCCAAACGATGAGCGTTCCGCCATGATTTTTGTCGATGTACTCTGGATTACTGCCATGGTGCACCCGGTGATGCGAGGGCGTGTTGAACAACCACTCGAACCAGCGCGGCATCTTTCGAATCAGCTCGGTGTGTATCCAAAACTGATACAGCGTGTTAAAGGCAATCACCGTAAGAGTAGTGGTGGGGTCGAAACCCACCAGCGCAAGCGGCAGATAAAACAAGTTCGAGAAAAACGACTGAAACCACGACTGTCGCAAGGCTACCGTTAGGTTGTACTCCTCGCTTTGGTGGTGCACAATGTGGGTGGCCCATATCGCATTGATTTCGTGACTAAACCGGTGAAACCAGTAATAACAAAAGTCAACGCCCACAAACAATGCCACCCAGCTCAGCACCGAGGGCTCAATGCTCCAAAGCCGGAAATGCGTGTACAGCTGGTAATAGCCCCAGAAGAGAAACGACTTGAAAAACAGCCCTGTAAGTTGTTGTCCAATGCCACAGGAGATGTTCGAAATGGCATCGGGCAAGCTGTACAAATCTTGCTTTTTCCAGAGGGCCCAGGCCAGCTCCAACGCAATGAGCAGGAAGAATACGGGGACCGAGAGCGCAATATAGTCGACGTTCATCGTTCGCTCGATTTATGGTGTTTAATGCTTAAAAATTTCGACCGAATCCAAACAAGCAGCGGAATGCTCAAAGCCAGCGAAATCGCGGTTTCGAGGTAAGCCCAATCGCCGCTCCCGAGCGCATCGGTGCTTATTTCCAGCATGCCCTGCGAAAGGGCAAACTGCTGAAGTACAGCCAGGGCGTTGTTCACAAAATGGGCGGCAATCGGGTACCAGAGGTTTCCCGACCACAGGTACAGGTAGCCAAACAAAACTCCAATGAGCATGCGTGGCAGAAAGCCGAAAAACTGAAAGTGAATAAAGCTGAATACAAAACCGGCGCACCAAATGGCCAGGTGCGGGTTGCGGAAAGCCTTCACAAACAAGGTTTGCAGCCCTCCCCGAAACATCAGCTCCTCGGCCACCGCAGGTACCACCGCTACTACGAACAAAGTACTCAACAGCGAAGGCAAACCGGGCATGTACAACAACTTTTCTATCAGCGCATTGGCCTCATTTTCCCGGGCCAGCATCGACTCATAGAGCTCCTTCATCGCTTCCGGGAAAACCATGCTGCGGTTCCACTCTGCCGTGAGATTAATCCAGGGCATCTGTAAAACCATCAACACACCCATTACGAGCAGAAAAAACACCTGAGGGGAACTGTTGTAACCCAGTATTTTCGAGGTGTTACCGCTGTAGAGTTTAGCCATCAGCCATGCCGGAATGGCAAAGAGCCCCAGCGAAGTGAGCACCTGCGTCAGCTTCAGAAAGCGAATGCCCTCACCGCCATATTTTCCCACCTGTTCAATGGCCTCCATGGGCAGGCCCCACAGCAATCGTCCCAGAAAAACGCTCATTCCCAGCGCTAAACTCCCGCCAACTATGCTAAAAAAAAGCAGTGCCGTAAGCTGAACACTCACCGAGCCATCGCGCATAGGGCCTAACTTTTTACCGAGATAAACATCATCCATCATTCACATTATGAGGCCGTTGTGAGCCTTGGTTTCACGTACGCCAATCGGAGGGTGCTCAAATATAAACAGGCCGGGGCAGCTAAGCAACTCAGAGCCCAATGCAATCGTTTAAAACCAGGCTGTGTAGCGCGTTTATTTTGGGCGCCAAATTCGCGCTTTCCGCGCTACACGGTAGCTTGCTCCAATCGCGGGCGCCTTTCGGTAGCTTGAGAGTTGTAGGTTTTTGATGAGTGTTTCGCCGCAGGTTTAGGGTTGTGATTATGTTACTCCTCCTGGGGTTGGTTTGACAAGGAATTCGTTTTTTCTATGGGTATGTCGGGGTGCTGCTCCTTGGCGCGTAAACTTTCCAATGATTTTACAAACGCTGATTTTGCCGTTCATTAAGTCTCGCGCCTGCTGACTAAAGACTTAATTTTCTTTATTTTGTCATGGTATAATGGAGTCAAGAAACCATTTTAAAAACGGGGCCGAACCGAAAAGCCAAATGAGTAGGAATTAAATGCAAACCCACAGAATGAAACTCAGAAATTTCGCCATCGCAACAATTACAATACTTAGCATTGTATTTATCTCAAGCTGTAAAAAAGAAGATAGAATCGAGAAGAATCTTTGGAACAAGGGTGGAGAATGGAATATGGAAAGCCTAACGGTTAACCAAACCAGCACTAATTCAATCGACAACTATTCAGAGTCCTATCTCAATGCAGGAACATTTTTGTTCAAGGAAGATGGAAGTGGCTTTGTGACATTCACCGTTGATGGCGATATTGAAACAGCAGCCTTTAACTATTCAAACACAGAAGATAAACTCACACTAATTATTGATAATGAGGCTAGAGTTTTCGATTTAGTATGGGAGAAAAATGAAATTGATCTCGCAATCACTGAGAATTACACTTCCAATGGTGCATCAATTACCTACAAAGAAAGCTACACGCTAAAGAAGAAATAAACAGGGTTTAATGGAAAACACTCTGTTAAGCGGAAATTGTGTTTCCGTTTGGAACAACAGCGAATTTGTAATTGAAAAGGAGTCTTAAGTCTTAAGTCTTTAGTACTTAGTGGGCGTGCATTTTGGCTGAATCGGTTGGGGTTCGGGGAGTCTTAAGTCTTTGGTCCTTAGTACTTAGTGGGCGTGCATTTTGGCTGAATCGGTTTGCCTTGAGTGTGTCAAGTACCATGCACCCAGTTTAGCACTTTTTTAAATTCTTTCGGCCATTGGAAAACGCATCCTACGCCTTTCATACAGGCTAAATTTAGACCGAGGGCCGCGCCCGGGATTGGAGCAAGCTGCCGTGCAGCGCGGAAAGCCCGTTAAGGCGCCCAAAAGAAAAAGTGCAGATGCGCTTGGCGAACCATACTCGACGGCACTCTGGAAACCACAGCCCCAAGCTTCACGCGTAAAAACGCGGTACGGATTACGCAATACATCAGTCTTAAGTCCACAGTCCTGAGTCTGAAGTCGGGTTTTGGATACCATTTGGGGGCTGCGTTAAGGTATAACGTATTGCGTATTTCGTATCACGTAGGATAACATTTGGGTACTCACGTAAGCGCTAAGCCCGGTTTTATTGGGGAGATTCGCTATAAGGTTTGAAGTCTCGAGTCCCTA
>JAIXUS010000002.1 GCA_027483445.1 Bacteroidota bacterium
ACAGGACCGGGCTTCCTCTCTCCCAACATAGCCATAATGCTTGTCTAGACAAAAGCCTGATTCCAATCCTGCTTAGGTAATTAAGTTTATATCAAAGATATGAGACAGGAGAGAGAGGTCTCCCGCGGAGAGAGACAGGAGAGAGAGGTAAACCCGCTAAAGACTCAAAACCCCCTTGCCAACCATTGCACGAACAGCCTTCATAATGCCGGCTTCGTCGTATCCACATTCGGCCCAGAGTTCTTGCTGGGTGCCGTGTTCTACGTAGCTGTCGGGAATGCCGAGGCGTTGTAACCGGGAGGTGTAGCCATGATCAGCCATGAATTCGAGTACTGCCGACCCACAACCGCCTTGAATGCATCCGTCTTCGATGGTAATAACCTTGTTGTGCTTCGAAAACACCTCATGGAGCAACTCTTCATCAATGGGTTTCACAAAACGCATGTCGTAATGTGCAACCGACAATCCTTCTGCTTCTAGTTTGTTGATGGCCGTAACGGCTAAGTTGCCAATGTGTCCAAGGCTCAGAATGGCGAGATCACTGCCATCGCGCAACTTGCGCCCTTTTCCAATGGTTAGCGCTTCTAAAGGTGTGCGCCACTCGGTCATCACGCCGTTACCGCGCGGATAACGAATGGAGAATGGCCCCGGATTGAGTACCGCAGTATGCATCAGATTGCGCAACTCCTGCTCGTTCATCGGCGCACTTACCACCATGCCCGGAATACAGCGCATGTAGGCAATATCGTAAGCCCCGTGGTGTGTAGGGCCATCAGCCCCAACTAAACCGCCGCGATCGAGGCAAAACACAACATGAAGATTTTGCAAGGCCACGTCGTGAATCACCTGATCGTAAGCCCTCTGCATGAATGAGCTGTAAATGTTACAAAACGGTATCATGCCCTGTGTGGCAAGTCCCGCACTGAACGTTACCGCATGTTGTTCGCAAATACCCACATCGAAGGCCCTGTCGGGAATCTCCTTCATCATAATGTTCAGGCTACAGCCCGAGGGCATAGCCGGCGTAATCCCCACAATCTTCTCATTGTCCTTGGCCAGTTCAACAAGTGTGTGTCCGAAAACATCTTGGTATTTGGGCGGCTCAGGACCTTTCTTGGGCGATTTGATGATCTCGCCGGTGTCCTTGTTGAACAGTCCGGGAGCGTGCCAAAGGGTTTGGTCTTCCTCAGCCAACTTGTAACCCTTACCTTTTACGGTAAGAATATGTAGAATCTTGGGACCGGGAATGTCTTTTAAATCGCGGAACACCTGCACAAGTCGGTTTACATCGTGACCATCAACGGGGCCAAAATACCGGAACTTGAGCGATTCGAAAAGATTGCTTTGCTGAAGCAGGGCGCTTTTTACAGCGTTTTCAACCTTTTGAACGATGGCCTGAGCATTGGGGCCAAAACGCGAAATCTTACCCAATAAGTTCCACACCTCATCCTTCATGCGGTTGTAAGTGTGCGAAGTGGTAATGTCGGTAAGGTATTCTTTGAGCGCTCCAACATTAGGGTCAATCGACATGCAATTGTCGTTGAGTACCACAATCATGTTGTTTTTCTCAGTACCGGCATTATTCAATCCCTCGAAAGCCATCCCGCCCGTGAGGGCGCCATCGCCAATCACGGCCACATGCTGTTTGTCGAGCTCGCCTTTTAGCCGTGAGGCTACAGCCATACCCAATGCCGCAGAAATGGAAGTAGAACTGTGTCCCACACCAAAAGTGTCGTATTCGCTCTCTTTGCGCTTCGGAAAACCGCTAATGCCGCCGTAAATGCGGTTGGTGTGAAAAACATCGCGTCGGCCGGTTAGCATTTTATGGCCATAGGCCTGATGACCAACGTCCCAAACCAGCTGGTCGTAGGGAGTATTGAATATGTAGTGAAGGGCAACTGTCAACTCCACCGTGCCTAAACTGGCTCCAAAGTGCCCTCCTTTTACCGATACAATATCGATGATGTACTGACGCAACTCATTGCAAATCTGAATGAGATCGTCTTCTTTGAAGCGCCGTAGATCGGCCGGACTGTCGATTTGGGAGAGCAGTTCTCCGGGTATGATGTTCATAGGCTGCACGAGGGGGACCAAGGTACGAATAATGTGGTTGACCAGTTGTTAACAACCCGATATGGAAAATGTTGTGTTTCATTGGAATTGTCGCAATGTCTTCCTGGAACAAAATACGAAAGCCAATGATGGATGAGAACTACACCGTGGTGCAAGGAATGATAAGGGCTGATGACTTTTAGTCCTTTTACTGGCCTAACTGAAAATCTGCGGGAAGTGTTGTGCTTATTGGGTTTTTGTCTTGTTTTTCAGACATAGGGCGCCCCTCGCGGGGATGACAAATCGGATGTAAGACCAATACCGAATTCTCTGCAACATACACCGGTGCAATGAGTAGAACCACTCACTGTATGATAAGCGTGTATGCATCGTCTCTCCGAAACTGAAATCCAGGCTCTGGCCGCCCGAAACTGCCAATACCCTGTATGTATTCTCGATTTAAATCTGAACCTCGTATGGGCCAGTCCTGCATTTTACCAGATTACCGGCTACGACGACAGGTCCTGTGTGAAGAAGCCTTTCACCGATATTTTGAGCGGTGGTGATGCGCATTGCGCTGAAATTCACCATGCCTTAGGTCGCTTACTCAAACGACAAGAAAGCCATGTTGAGATTCAGGCTACCAGTGCATCGGGCGAATACCTTGTGCTTCGTACAGCAATCAGCGATGCCGAAGTGAGCAATTATGGATTGATTGGGTATGTGCTACAAATTGAAGACTTAACACTGGCCAAACAGCAGGAGGCCGAAATTCGTGAGAATCGGCGAGAGCTCTCCGAAATGTTTGAAAATTCGGTAGTTCCGATGTGTTATAACACGCCATCAGGCACCTTTGTGAAGGTAAACAAGGCCTTTTGCGAGCTTTTCGAATGCCAGGCCGATGAACTCATTGGGCGCGATTACCTCGACCTTCAGTTTGCCCACAGTACAGAAGCCGAACGAAGGGCCATCAGGCTGGAAGCCGCCGATTTCATGCGCTCCAACAAGGTGTACCGCAAAGAGTTTAAGATTACCACCAGAAAGAACAATCATCGCATGGTGGAGCTGGTGATGAAAAATGTACGCATCGCCGACAGGCATCTCATTTCGGTTTACCTCACCGATAAAACCGAAAAACATGAATTTGAAACCCGGCTGCTCCAGCAAAACGAGAAGCTGAAAGAGTTCGCCTTCCTTACCTCGCACAAGCTTAGGCAGCCACTGGCCAACATCATCGGTTTGATCGAACTCGTTAAAAGCGAGTCGGCCAGCAACAGCAACGTTTCCATCAACGTTGAAACCCTTCGGATGCTTACCAGTCAACTCGACCATGTAGTGCACGAAATGACCGATGCACTCACAGAGCTCGATATGGAGGCTGAAAAAAGCCTTTACCTGAACGAGCCGGAGGTGCAGGGCGTGCATTCGGTATGGATTGTAGACGACGATCAGGTGATTACCTACATCACCCAACGGTTGTTGCTCAACGCCGACCCAACCCTCGATATTCAGGGCTTTTTGAGCGGAAAGATGGCCCTGGAAAAGCTCCGCCTCGAGCATGCCGCACCCGATATGTTGCTCCTCGACATCAACATGCCCGGAATTTCGGGATGGGAGTTCCTCGATGAACTCAATGCCACCGGCCTCGATTTGAGGGTTTACATGTATTCTTCGTCCATCGACCCCGAAGACGTGAAAAGAGCAAGGGCTTACCCCATGGTGATGGAATTTCTGAGCAAGCCTATCGACATCAATACCATACGACGCTTGCTCGAAGTTCCTCTACAGCGGCGCAAAGTCTCGTAAGAGTTTTCGTGCTTGGGCAAAACAAGCTACCTTGGGCGTTGTTATACGCCTTATAGCTTTCCCTGTTCCATGCGTTACCTTCTGCTTTGCTTTTTGCTGGCTGTGTTCCAATCGTGCCAAACGAGCAACTCCAACACCTTAAGCATCGGATTTTTAGATGCCTTCGAAGACGAAACAATTGCCCAGGCCAAAAAGGGTTTCTTCGTGGCGTTAAATGACTCCGGTTATTCGCCCGACAGCAACCTCAAGGTGCTTTACCGCAATGCCCAGGGCGATATTCCCGCGTTGAGTCAGAGTATCGACTTCTTTACTGCAAACAACGTCGATCTTATTGTAACCAACACCACCCTGTCGACCATTGCGGCTGCCAAACGCAATACCACCACGCCCATCTGCATGATGGTGAGTCCTAGTCCCGAACTGGCCGGCTTACGGGGCTCCGACGGTAAAGACCCGGCAAACCTAA
Organism: Bacteroidota bacterium; assembly: GCA_027483445.1. GTDB lineage: Bacteria > Bacteroidota > Bacteroidia > M30B66 > M30B66 > CAMCXT01. Next base: position 4,325 of record JAIXUS010000002.1, read on the forward strand.
TGGGTGTTTACGAAACTCTGGAATACATCGATACGGCTTTAGCCCTTATTCCACAACGCTTCCCCGGTAAAACCAAGGTAGGAACACTCATCAATCAAAGTGAGCCTCAAAGCCGCGACGCCCTGGCCCGCATCGAAAAAGAGGCCGCACGGCTGGGCTTGCAAATTGTGATGCTGCCGGCCAACAGTTCAGCCGAAACACAGCTCGTTACTCAACAGCTTATTTCACAAGGCATCCAAGTGTTTTTCGCACTGCCCGACAACACCATTTTCGCCTCCTTCGAGACCATTGCCAAAGCCTGCCATAAGGCCGGAATTCCGGTGGTAACCTCCGAATCCGGACTCGTTGCACGCGGAGCCGATGTGGCTTTCGGAGCCGACATATATCAGTGGGGCTACGCCGCAGGATTGGAAGCCATCCGGTTCTTTCGAACCCGGCAAATTCCCGCGCCGGTAAAGCTTCGTAAGCGCAGTTTAGTGGTTCGCGACACAACCCGTCAAATTCGATAAATGGTCTTTTACCTCAGTGCTATCGCCCTGGCCCTGGCCACACTGGCCCTCAGCTGGGGCATCTTCCTGTCGGTAAGAATCTTTAGTTTACCCGACATCACCACCGATGGCTCCTACACGCTTTCGGCGGCCGTTACCGCTGTAGCGCTAAGTGGGGGCCTGCCTTGGTATGCGGCCATGCCCTTGGCCGTATTGGCAGGACTGCTTGCCGGTTGGGCCACTGCGCTCATTCACACCCGCCTTCAGGTAAACCCCTTGTTGAGTGGAATACTCGTTATGACAGGCCTTTACTCTATCAATCTCATGGTGATGGGGCGCTCAAATATCCCTTTACCCGACGCAGAAAACACCCTATTTGGCCTTGGTGGGCTTTCCGCTGCGCGGGGATGGCATGGGCCGTCGTTTCAGCTTCTTGCCATGATACTCATCAGCGCAGCGCTCTTCATACTTCTCCAACGTTTCCTCCGCACCGACTATGGTTTAGCACTTCGGGCCACCGGACAGTCAGAGGCCATGCTCTCCTCGATGGGGGTTAGCGTAAATGCCATGAAGTTTGCCGGCTTAGGGCTGGCCAATGCCTTAACCGGATTGAGTGGTAGCCTGGTATGTCAGTATCAGCAGTTTGCCGATATAAACATGGGCATTGGCATGGTGATTACCGGCCTTGGTTCTGTGATGATGGGTGATGCCATTAGCAAAGCACTCCGGTGGAATAGCATATCAGGACAATTGTTGGGTGTTATGCTCGGTTGCGTGTTGTTTAGGCTGATCATGGCCTTTACGCTGGCTTCGGGGGCCGATCCCAATTTAATGAAACTGCTCAACGCCTTAGTGGTACTGGCGTTTGTGGCCTTGCCGCAATGGAAGCGAAAGGGGGCTTCGGCATGATCGAACTGCAACAAATCGGCAAACGATTTCAGTCGACCGGACCTGATGAGGTGCGTGTGCTCGAAAATCTCAATCTCACGCTCCAGACCGGAAGCTTTACTGTTTTGTTGGGCGCCAATGGTTCGGGTAAATCTACCCTGTTAAATCTACTCGCCGGAACCGAGCGGGCCAGTGAGGGGCGCATTCTGCTTAACGGACAAAACATTGGCAGCTGGCCTGTGCATCGACGGGCGGCCCACATTGCACGAATTTTTCAAGACCCTTTAAAAGGTGTCGCCCCGGGTTTAAGTCTGCTCGAAAACATGCGACTTGCGGCACTCCGTGGAAAATCGCACAAGCTTTTCATTGGCACTGGGCGCGCATTTCAGGAAGAAGTGAAGGAGCGCCTCCAACAACTCGATATGGGACTGGAAGATAGAATTCATCAGCCCGCCGGAAGTTTTTCGGGTGGCCAACGACAGGCCTTTTCGTTGTTGATGGCCACTTGGAATAAGCCCGACTTACTGCTCCTCGATGAGCCTACAGCGGCCCTCGACCCACGTTCGGCAACCAAGGTTTTCGAACTGGCCTGTATGCTTATTGCCCGCCACCAGATTACCGCTTTGCTGGTAACCCACGATTTGCGACATGCACTGCTCGCCGGCGATCGGGTCTTGTTCCTCCGCAACGGAGAGTTGCTGCACGATGTTCAAGGCCCACAAAAGCAAGCGTTAAGCATAGATGACATTCGCTTGTGGTTCGAGTGAGGTGCGTCGAATGTTTTTGGTCTTTAGAATTTGACCTCTCTCTCTTATCTCTCTCCGCGGGAGAGAGATGATACTTCACGGTAAAACGGGGTTTGGGGGTGAAAGGGAGTTACCATCAATGGCGTGGGTTTTTGGTAGTCTTTAGTCCTTAGTCTTTAGACTGTATTCATGGTAACATTGGGGTAAGGGGAATGACTGATTAACGTAATGGCCTATTAATACTTATAGCTAAAGTCATTAATAAACCTAAGCTTCGGGTTTATGTGAGCACCCAAATGTTATCCTACGAAATACGTAATACATGGAAAAGTCTGAAGTCTTGAGTCTTTAGACT
>JAIXUS010000019.1 GCA_027483445.1 Bacteroidota bacterium
GCCCGGCGCAGCGCCGGCGCGACCGCGCCTTTCACGCTGTTCGACCGCTACCGCTCGGATGGCCGCACGCCGTCGGAGAGCGCGACCGACCAGACGGCGCTGAACATCGGCATCCAGCATCGCTTCTGATTGAACACAATGCGGCACCTTGGCCCGCAAAAGTCTGGTGTGATGACCGGCTTGCAGTGGCTGGCATGCATCCGTATCTGCTACCACTCGCCTCGGACATATTGCACGGTTACGCACCGCCAACCCGTTCCAAGAAAATTTATTCGCATTCCTTCCGGAGCAAAAAATAATTGCAGGCTAAAATCCCGGCTTAATCAGGCATGACAGCTACCATATGGCTTCGAGGCCTGTAGAGCTTGCCACGAATTTTGGCCGTCTGCAGATTTGTTGACTGAATAATCTGAGCCACACAGGAAAAACAAAATATCGCATTATGAAACCAAAAAAGAAGATTATTTATTACAGTATTTTTCATGCGATTATCCTGATTTCCATATTAATCGGAATGTATTATCCGCTTTCTCCGGTCATGCCCGCTTACGGTCTGGATGCAGGCTGGGCCTATGCAATGAACGAGGCGGTTGCCTCAGGAAAGAGAATAGGGACGGAAATAATATTTACCTTTGGACCGTGGGCCTCGGTCTACACGCATATGTTCCATCCCGGAACCGAACACCTGATGACTTTGGGTTCTATTTATCTGATTGCAATTGCGTTTCTGCTCTTTTTACCCAACCTCCATGATTCGAAGTCCAGCCTGTTTCTGACTTCGCTTTTTGCGGCATCGTTCTTCATCAGTCGAGATGTCATGTTGTTCGCAATTCCACTGATGTTCTCTGTGGCAGTTTTTAGTCATCACAATGCACCACCAAAAGGAAGATGGTTTCCTAGAACATATTATCGGTTCGCCATTTTCTTCGGATCAATCAGCCTTGGGCTTCTTCCCCTGATCAAGGGCAGCTTGGCCCCGTATGTACTTGTCACAATTTTCGTGACAGCCGGCGTTCTCATTTCGAGGAAATCATTCCAACTCGCTGCAGCCACCGCTTTTTTGCCAGCTTTTTCGACGATATTTTTCTGGCATTTGAGCGGGCAAGATTTTACCGATATCGGCAACTATTTTGAATCTCTCGTGCCGATCATATTTGGCTACAGCGATGCGATGGGGAAGTCAGGCAGCAAATTTGAAGAAGCTGTTTATGTCGTCATTTTACTTTCTATTTGCTTCACGCTTTTCAGATGTCTGAAGCTTCACGCCAATGAAAAATTCTATCTAGTTTTTTCCGTATTTTTGTACGGATTTTTTTGCTTCAAAGCAGGATATACCCGGCATGACGGGCATGGTTATATCGCAACGTTTGCTTTGGTGTTTCTTCTTGTTATCTTGTTTCCGATAACGACCAATATCAACGATAAAAAATTCAAGGTCATTACATCCGCAGCCCTGAGCCTCTTCCTCGTGATGTACTTCAAATACGGCTTCGACGACAGAAATTTCAAAAATATAGCCGCTGAAAAAGGTGTGCTTGACAAGGCCACAAAAAATTCACCACTTGTGCACAAGGTGAGGATAATAACCGAAGCTTTCTCCATGGAAGAAATATTCAGAATTGCAGGATCCTCGTTTTATCTGAAGAATTTTTGGATCAGGGATGTTTTTTCCTCGCACGACAATGTGTACAAATTCGAGGAGAGTAAACGGCGGATTATCGAAAAGTGTGGGTTTGATTTCGCGCCCGAGGGAAGCGTCGACATATTTACTGTCCATCAGGAATGTGCATTGGCAAATGATTGGACATGGAATCCTCGGCCAATCTTCCAGAGCTACTCGGCATATTCCGGAACATTGCTGAAATCAAATCAGAAGCATTACCTGTCGCCCAGTGCGCCAGACAGCGTTGTTTTCCAGATGAATACGATAGACGGTCGGTTGCCAAATGCCGAAGATACCCTTGCCCAATTTGAACTGTATCGCGGATACCGTATTGATTCCGTTCAAGGAGATGCACTTCTCCTCAGGAGAGCGTCCAAAAAAAGAAGTGTCGAAATGGTGAAATCGACGGAAACGCAAGCCGAGTTCGGCAAGGATTTCCCGCTCCCCGCAGCCACTCGCCCCCTGTTCATGACAATCGAGGTATCGCCCTCGCTAGTTGGAAAAATTCTTGGAATTTTCTACAAGAACAATCACGTTTCATTCGAGATCACGCTCAATAGCGGGGAAAAGAAAAAGTACAGAATCATCCCGGCAATGATCAACTCCCCGTTCATTATCATTCCCCACATCGAAAATATTAACGACTTTAGAAATCTGGTTGAAATTCCACTGGATGACGTTTCCCATAAAATACCTGCTTCAGCCCGTATCGATACTGATGCGGGCTTTTCAGGCTGGATTCCAAAGGCGACGATGAAATTTTATGAATTGCAGTCACGTTGATGTTTCCACTTCAGCCCTGTCACAAATGCACGCACCGAGGCCACCTTCTGCAATGCCCGTGACGCGTCCAGCAGCATAGAGGCGGGGGTGCAGAGGGCATTGGAAAAGCATCAGAAGCTGTACAGCAGCGTCACCCACAGCTTGTCGGTATCGCGCACGCGCGACGTGGCCGTGGCCGTGTAGGGCGCGCCCTCGCGGAAGCTGCCGGCCTCGATCCTGCCGGACAGCTGCTTGCTGAACGGATAGCTCGCCGACACGTTCCACTCGGTGCCGTAGCGCGTCACGCTGCCTGCGCCGGAGGCGAAGGGCAGATCCGAATCCAGCCAGTGGTACTCGGTCGCCAGCGTGAACTTGCCGAGCCTGGCGCCCGCCGTGACAAAGGTATCGCGCAGGCCCTCCCTAGGCGTGACGAGGAACTTGTCGACCCAGCCCTGGAACAGGTGGTTGGTGCCGAGCGGTGTCTGGAACGCGGACTGGCCGC
>JAIXUS010000063.1 GCA_027483445.1 Bacteroidota bacterium
CATGTTGTTCAAGGCATTGTTGGTCGCAAATGCGAATGCCTGAGCACGAATTTCAAGTCCTATTGGGAAGCCACCTGTTTCGGAGTGGATGTTACCTTTATCGTTAAACACCCACCAAAGTGTTTGGTCGCCGAAAAGGCGGGCCTGACAGCCGAGGTTTCCGGAAATATCATAGGCTGGGTGCTCCGGAATACCTGCTGTATCGCGGAACGAAGGATCATACAATCCGTCGTTGTTTAAGTCGATAAACGGGGCTAATTGCAGGGCAAAACCTGATGCAGCATCGCCGTTACCTGGCCAAGTTTCTATCGCTTCGCTGGGCGAAGGCGTTAAGCCCAACACATACTCTTCTACTTCCTGACGGGTAATCTTCCAATGCCTGTCGTAAGCCAAACATACATCAGAAGTAACAGAAGCGTCTTGAAGCTTCAAAGGACCAGGCCAAAAGTCATTACCGGTTTGGCGGTAAGTCATCGCGGCGACCTTCAAGTTTCCGCCATTGTCAACGCCACCAATCCACAAGGCTGAAGCAAAAGCTGAGTGCTTGTTGGAGCCCTTGGGCACCTCATAACGAGGGGCGTTGTTCAAATCCCACCACATGTCGCCCGATGTAAAAATCAGGGCGCGTACGTTGTTCAAGTCCAAGTCGGTACGACCAGCACCCGGAGCGCAAGCCGCAGCACCAGAGTTGGTGCTGGTTGGCGCAGCAACCTTGCCGCCGTTGAGTCCGACATTCTCTCTTGCCGACGCTTGAACTCCAAGCAGAACTGCAAAAGCAGAAATATAGAGGCTAAGTTTCATGGTACTCAGTTTTTTAAAAATCAGAAATTAAGAATGGCTCCGATACGAATGATTCGTGGACGGGCGAAATTGTTGGGATCATTGATTTTTGCAGTGTACAAGTCAGCAAATGAAATTGGATCAACTTGACCGGCAATAATTGGTTGAGAAGTCGCTGCATTCAAGAATCCATCATCATTAGGATTACCTGTTGCACGGTAAACACCAACCACGTTGCGGGCATCGAGTAAGTTCTGAACGAAGCAATAGATCTGCAAGTCGGCAGTCTTACGCTCATCTCCCTCTTTCTTACCATACTTCAGGGTGAAGGTCTTGTCTACACGCATGTTAATACGGAACTGGAAAGGCAAACGTGATCCGTTCAATGAGCCTTTAAGCTGTGGACGGTTAGCGATACCAAAGGCTCCATCCTGAGTAAATACTGCAGAACGGCTGTATGGAGTTCCTGAATTGGCCAAAACCACGAAGTTCACACCTGAATTCGAGAAAATGTCCTTGCCAAACATTCTTGGACCGTTGTACAATTTGCCTTCATCGAAACGGAAGTCAAAGGTGGTCTGGAACTGGTGACGAACGTCGAAGCTCAAGGGAATGGTTGTTCTCAAGTTAGGTTGACCTGATTGAATCAGGTTCAGACCTGTTGATGAGCTTGACCCCGTTCCATCGGCGAATTGAAGCGTGTAGTTTGCAGTAAGGCGCACATTTCCAGTACGACGAAGATCGTAGGCAAGCGACATCCCTTTAACTGTACCAAAGTCGATGTTTCCAAAAGTGGTATAGTTTACAGGGAAAGCATAGTTCACCGGTATCACCTGGATCAGATTACGCAATTCACGATAGAAAGCTGAAATGGTGAGGGCTGAACTCGAATTCAATGCCTGCTTAAAGCCCACTTCGTAATCGATGGTGCGCTGAGGCTGCAAATCAGGATTATTGATTACCGCACCAATGTTGTTAGCGATAAACAAATAGTCTAATGGGTCGAAGCGAACACCATCCGTTGGACGCTGAGTAAGCACATCGTAGTGTGCAAAAAACTGAGCTACGTCGGAGATCGGGAACTGGAATGCTACACGTGGCATAACGTTCCACTGTGGTCTGTAGTCGCGGAAAGCCGAGGAACGCAATACTTGATTGTCGGGATCCAATAAGGCTGGGGTGGCACGACCGGTTGAAGACGACTGAGCAATCACGATAGGGTCGGCAACCTCTTGACCATCGCGGTTAAACCAACGGTTTCCGGTACGGTAACCTACGATATTATCTACATCTTGTAAATTGGTATTGTTGATGTCGCGAACGTATACTACATAATCATCACCAATATTTGCCGGACGCTCGTAATCGTTAGCACCATAGGTAAACTCACCGGCTTTGCGGGTCTCGTACAATACAAATGGATCGATAGGAACCGGCTGATTGGCATCGAAACGGTCGACGCGAACACCCACGTTGAAAATCAGGTCGCGGAAGGCAAACTTATCTTGAATGTAACCGGCGTAATAAAGCGGCGTGAAGGCTCCCACCTGACGCGAGAAATCTCCGCGACCGTCGCGATCGTTGAAGAATCCGTCGAGCGATTGACGACCACGTACCTTGTTTCCGTATGCATCGTAACCAAAGTATGAAACCAAAGAAGCTCCACCACCACCGTTGAACAACTCATCGGCGCTAAACATGTCGATAGAGAAATTCGAGGGATTAAGGTTATCGATATCAATCCAATCAGTACCATTCACGGCAAGTCCTAATTTCTCACGCAATGAGCGATCAAAGGTTGACTGTGAAGATGCGTTGTAGAAACGGCTGTAGTTTATGGTATCATTGAATGCTCCCTCACTGTTAAATACCGCAATTGGGTTGGCCAAATCAAGTTGCTCAATGTGACGATTGGTTAACTGACGCATGATTGTCCAAAGTCGCTGAGGCCCAATAAAGTAATTACGGTCGGTACGTTGCTCAATTTCAAAACCGAAAGCAATTTCGTGACCTTTGATATCCACGGAAGCATTACCGGTCAAGCGGAACTGCTCATTGTTTGCTTTCTGCCATCCATCCCAATTAAACCCGGTATTCTGATAGAGGGAATAAACTGCGTCTGGATTATCTCCGTTCAACAAACCACCGCCTTGAATAACCTGGAAGAGGTTTTCAGAAAACCCATCAACGATTCCATTACTTTGATTGTAGTATTGGGTGGTGTAATTTGAAGTAAGCGGATTAAGAGGAGATGGCTCATACGCGAAACGTGTATCGCGGAAACCATTTTGAACAAATCCACCCAAAATGGCAGTACCTACTGTATCGAAGCCAAACTGGTAGAAAGGGACTTTGGTGGTAGTAAACTGTCCTACGTGACCGTAGTGAAAGAAATTATCACGGTGGCGGTTATTGAAGCGCTCAATGTTGTTTGAGGTGTAGTCGGCCTGAACAGTGTAAAAGAAGTTCTTAAAGTTTGAAGCCGATTTCTCTTGTTCAGTTGAGCTTCCTCCGAAACGCTGCGTGAACTTACCATATACTCGGTAAGTATTGTCGATTCGACGTGGATTGTTGTCGAAGTTAAACATGGTAAATGTGTAAATCGACTCAAAGCGATCGAAATAATCCCAGGTACCACCCAAGGTAAAGTTGATGTTATCGCTGAGGCGGAAGTCGATTTTTCCAGCCATACTAACGCGATCAGCACTAAAGTTTGGACGACGCTTCACCACTTCGAAGTCGTTGGCACGCACGTATTGTGCATTCAATACGTTACCGATACCGAGTGGTGCGGGGCGAAGCGGATTGGCCGAGATTTCGTCGAGACGATCTTGGCGGAGACGGGTAATCCCAACAGCAGATGGATCACGGTCAGCTTCGCGGCTCAACTCAGAAGAGAAGAAGAAACCGATGAATGGCTTCTTGGTTCCATCAGCCATTTTCTTAGAGGCAATGGGGCCGGTAAGGTTAAAACCAAGGAGGTTGTAGCCATATCCGTCGACAGAGCGCACCAATTCGAGACCTCCATTAAACTGAGGAGATGGCCCCCGTGTGGTGATAGAAATAACCCCACCGGTAGCATCACCGAACATGGCCGGAACACCTCCGGTAATAATCTGAATTTGCTCGATACCTTGTTGAGGAATGTTTGTTGACCCCCTCACCTTGATACCGTCTACAAAGTAAAACGTGGCGTCATCCCGCGAACCGCGTACGTTAATCGCGTCGCCCTCATCGGCTTGGGTTACCCCGGCTGTAGTAGCAGCTACCGACTGAACACTTCGGGTAGGAAGCGCATAAATCTCCTCCTTCGTTACCGTTTTACCGGTGTAGTCATCAATCAGAGGTACATCGTACTCCACTACTTCGAAGGTGGTAATTTCTACAACCGACGACTCTAACTTTACATCGAGTGTTGTGATTTTACCCCCGGAGATTACCACTCCTGTAGTTTTGATGGGTTTGTAACCAACGTAGGTGGTCTTCACTTCATACGAGCCCGGGTTGATGGGCTTGATGAGGAATTCCCCGTTGATGTTAGATTGTCCGGCTCCAGCCTGAATCCCTCCGTTCTCAACGACTACGTTGGCGAACGGAATGGGCTCTCCGGTTTTGGCATCAGTGATGGTTCCCTTCAATGTTCCGGCGCCTGTTTGAGCTAGAGCCGCAACAGAGAGAGAAAGGATGCCAACTAGTGTCAGGTAAAAGTTTCTTACCATACTCTGTAGGTTAAAAGATCCACGTTTTTTCAAGGTTGCTAAGATAGAAATTGAATGTGTCGTGCTTAAAAATTTGGTAAAAAATAGATATCTATCTGTTAACCAAATCATTAAACTCGTTACTCTCCTCCAATTACTACTGATTGCAACCAGTAAAAACCAGCTTAAATCGGATTCAAATCATTGACTATTAAATCATTGAGAAATTCGTAATGCTGTTTTGGCCCTTATTCTCTCGCACTTTTAAATTTAGCATACTCACTTTCAAACCTTTAACTACAAATTGAACCGCCTTCCGAAATTTCCTGTAACAAAAGTGCTGCGTATTTCGTCGCCAAGCAAAGACAAGATGATGCGTTTATCGCTTCATTTCGAGCTTACTTTTGCGCCTCAGAAGGCAGGAATTAGCGTTTTTGATTGATTTACTGATACTTAACAAGTAATATTCGCATAACACTAAAAGCGTTTTCGCTTCTTCTTTCGGTTCAATTTGTCAGATTGCTTCTTCGCTTTTTTCATACGCTTTTTCGTAGCCTTGTCTTGAATATCAAGGTGTCGCTTCTTCAGGCGCTCTTCCGCCTTACGCTGTTTCTCAATCTGTTTTTCCTTCTTCTTGCGTAACTCCTTCTTTTGCTTTTCGCTCGATTTGGGCTTTACCTGCGCTTCGGCGGTGCCAACAACCATAAGGATTAGCATTATAAAGGTCCAGATTCTGAATCTATACATATCTCGAATTTACTGTTTAAGCAGAGCAGATATACGATAAATTTGTCAATCGACGTTTCGAAAGTATGTTCTGGAAAAATTTACGCTTACTCGCACTTTTAGGCTTGCCTCTTTTCTGGGCCTGTAAGAAGGAGAATATTAACGAGCAGCTTGGAATTCCATTCGTAAATGTCTCACGATACATTTTCCTGAACGACCCTCTGTACACAAGTTTAAACCCCATTGGTGGCTTTGCCTTTATTGATGGTGGCTCAAGAGGAATCGTAGTCTATCGCCGGAGCTTCGATGAATTTGTGGCTTTCGACCGACATTGCACCTGGCAAACCGAACAAGCCTGTCAGATTCAACCCGATACTGCCACCACGGTTCTGCTAAACTGCCCATGTTGTACCTCCAGATTTTCAATCGTAGATGGAGCAGTAATTAACGGTCCGGCCATCAATGCCTTACTGCCATACAGGGCCCAAATTAGTAGCCCTGGAACACTACATATATATAATTGAATTCTGCACTATAAGCATTTCAATCCATAAAGTATCGAAACGCAGTGGGCTGAGCTCTCAATACAACGCCGGGTTAATACAACAAGCGCCAATAAAGCGCAGCCGAGCCGATTGCTTCATGCCTTCATCTACAGTCATCTTTACAGAATCTGAATTGCCCTTTCCTTTTTGTACGTTTGCAGCGCTGTGCGCATTCACTATCAACACTTGCAGGAACCGTTTCCGGTAAATCCGGTAGTTACTGTCGGAACATTCGACGGAGTTCATCTTGGCCACCAAACCATACTCGCCCGACTTCGCGAAACGGCCCAACGCTTAAAGGGCGAAACAGTGGTAATCACCTTCGACCCTCACCCCAGAGCCGTTTTACGACCCGATGATGATTCTCTGCATATCTTGCAAACTGTTCCGGAAAAAGCCGAAAGATTGGAGGCTTTAGGCATCGATCATCTGCTCATTCTCCAATTTACCAAAGAATTCGCCGCCCTGAGCTACAATGAATTTGTAGAACAGGTATTGGTACAAACCGTAGGAACACGACATCTCATTGTAGGCTACGACCATCAATTTGGAAGAAACCGAGAAGGATCATTTGCCAATCTTCGTCAGCTCGGACAACTGTTCAATTTCAATGTGGAAGAAATTCCAGCCCATGAAATCGACGAGGTTACGATTAGTTCTACCCGTATTCGAAATGCATTACTAAGCGGTGAGGTAAGCCATGCCGCAGCCTATCTTGGATACCCTTACAACCTAACTACCAATGTAGTAGAAGGTAATCAGCTTGGAAGAACCATTGGCTTCCCAACGGCAAACCTTGAAATTCCCGGAGACCGAAAATTAATTCCGGCCAATGGCGTTTATGCTGTAACCGTTCGCCACCAAAAAAACGTATACGCCGGCATGCTCAACATCGGCTTTCGACCAACCGTTTCCAACATGCAACAAAGGGTTGCTGAAGTGCATCTATTAAATTTCAATGGAAACTTATACGGACAAGTGCTTCAGGTTGAATTCGTTGAACGCATCAGAAATGAGCAAAAATTTGAAAGCCTTGAGGCCTTGGTGGAGCAATTACACCGAGATGAACATCAGGTTAGAGCGATTTTTCAACGATGAAATTTAAGCTGCTGTTTTTACTGTTGATGGCAGCCTCCTTATGGCTGGAAGCACAGCCGCGCTACGCGCTTGAAGGCAAGGCTTACACAAGCCTCAAAGCCGCGTTGCTGGAGCCCGACTCGGTAGTCATCCTGCGGTTACGCAGAAAAAAACTAGACAGCTTCCCGCCCGAAATCCTGCAATTCAAGAACTTAAGAGAGCTGGACCTGGGAAATAACCGCATTACGGATTTACCGGAAAACATCGGAGTTCTCGAAAAACTGGAAATACTCAATTTGGAGCGTAACAAGATTAAGGTTGTGGGAAAAGAAATTGGGCAGCTACGGCGACTTCGTTATCTCGACCTTGGGCTGAATCAAATTGAAGTATTGCCGAATGAGGTTGGAAAACTAATCAACCTTGAATTTCTGCAGATCTGGGGAAATGAAATTACAATGCTGCCCCAAAGCGTTTCAAAACTTGAGAATTTGCGTTGGCTCGACATGAGAGCCATCATCCTTACACCTTCTGAACGCGCCAACATTAGCGATTTATTGAGCTCAAAAACGGAAGTTTTGCTTTCTCCCGACTGCAATTGTGGGAAATAATAAAGGACGACCCAAAAGTCGCCCTTCATACAGTATTTCAATTGAATAGCAGCCTACGCGGCCTTAAGCCGAGACAGTTTTAGCTTATCGAATTTCTCTTTGGCGTAGTCTTCCGTGAGCACGAACTCCTTTTTCCCAGCCTGAGAGGGTAACTCAAACATCAGGTCGGTGAGCAAGCCTTCGCAAATCGAGCGCAATCCACGTGCTCCGAGTTTGTACTCGATGGCCTTGCTGACAATAAAATCGATTACACCTTCGCCAAATTGCAGGGCCACACCATCCATTGCGAAGAGCTTCTGATATTGCTTCACCAGCGCATTTTTGGGTTCCGTGAGAATCCGTTTCAGAGTCTCAGCATCAAGCGGATTTAGGTATGAAACCACTGGCAAACGGCCAATTAATTCGGGAATCAAACCAAAGCTTTTCAAATCCTGAGAGTTCACATACTGCAGCAAATTGTCCTTATCGACCCATTCGTGCTCCTTTCCGCTGGAATAACCTATGGTTTGGGTTTGCATTCGGCGGGCAATCTTTTTATCGATGCCATCGAAGGCTCCGCCGCAAATAAAGAGGATATTACGGGTATCAACAGGAACCATTTTTTGCTCTGGATGCTTTCGACCGCCTTGTGGCGGAACATTCACCACCGATCCTTCCAGGAGCTTGAGCAACCCTTGCTGGACGCCTTCGCCTGAAACATCGCGGGTAATGGATGGATTGTCGCTTTTTCGGGCAATCTTATCGATTTCATCAATGAAGACAATTCCGCGTTGAGCCGCTTCCACGTTATAGTCGGCAGCCTGTAGCAAACGTGCCAGGATACTCTCAACGTCCTCACCCACATAGCCGGCCTCGGTAAGTACCGTTGCATCGGCTATGCAGAAAGGCACATTGAGAATTTTCGAAATGGTGCGCGCCAGTAAGGTTTTACCTGTACCGGTTTCCCCAATCAAGATGATATTTGATTTTTCGATCTCAGTATCGTCTTCTTTCTTGGAAGGCTTTTGAGTAAGGCGCTTATAGTGGTTGTAAACCGCAACAGACAATACCTTTTTGGCATCTTCTTGACCAATTACGTAAGCATCCAAATGCTCCTTAATCTCCTGAGGCTTTATCAGCTTAATGTCCTGACGCAGAGTACTACCGGCCCGTTCGCTGAGTTCTTCGGAAATTATTGCATGCGCCTGGTTCACGCACATGTCGCAAATAAATGCGTCCAATCCGGCAATCAGTATGGCGGTTTCCTTTTTACTACGCCCGCAGAAGGAGCATTTTTCTTTGATTTTTTCCATAAAGGGCGTAATCAGATACGCGACAAACGCTTATTTGTTGCGAACCAAAATTTCGTCAATCATACCGTACTCGCGGGCTTCGCCTGCTGTCATCCAGTAATCACGATCGGAATCTTTTTCTACTTTGTCGTAAGGCTGATTCGAGTGCAAAGCTATAATATCATACAGTTCCTTTTTCAACTTTTGAATTTCGCGCGCCGTAATTTCGATATCAGATGCTTGTCCTTGCGCTCCACCCATTGGCTGGTGAATCATAATCCGCGCATGCTTCAAGGCTGTACGTTTTTTAGGGGCTCCGGCACAAAGCAATACAGCTCCCATCGAAGCGGCCATACCTGTACAAATGGTAGCCACATCAGGTGCGATGTATTGCATCGTATCGTAAATCCCTAAGCCTGCGTAAACTGAGCCACCCGGACTATTCATATAAATCTGAATGTCTTTCTTGGCATCCACACTTTCGAGGAACAGAAGCTGCGCCTGAACGATATTGGCTACGTAATCGTTGATGCCAACACCTAGAAAGATGATGCGATCCATCATCAACCGCGAAAAAACATCCATTTGAGCAATGTTTAATTGGCGCTCTTCAATGATGGTCGGCGAAATGTAATCGGCAGCAATCGAAGTGTAATTGTGTAATGTGGCTGAACTGATTCCGCGGTGCTTTACCGCAAATTTTTGAAACTCATCTGGTCTAAACATGGGTTGTAGGTTTGGTGGAAGCTAGTCATGAATTATGCCCGACAAATGGATGCGCCAAATTGACGCTTTGTCTGACAGGCGAAATTTCTGCAAATTGAGTTCACAAGAACGAGGCATGTGCAGGAAGATTTCAACAGCAAACCGAAATTATCGATGCTTTGTTCGAGTTCGGGCCGGTTTGTTTCCCCGTTCGGGGGGATGACATGCCGGTAGCTTTGGGACAATGTTAACATCAAACGCCTTTCGATACGAATAATTTACTACTTTTGCCCATCTTTTAACACGAATTCAATTACAAACACATGGACAACAACGTAGCGGTAGACACCTACATTCCGTACAAAGTGAAAGATATCTCTCTGGCAGAGTGGGGGCGCAAGGAAATTAAACTTGCTGAGGCAGAAATGCCCGGATTGATGGCTCTTCGTCAGGAATACGGACCAACAAAGCCGCTCAGTGGCGCCCGTATCGCTGGCTGTCTTCACATGACTATCCAAACAGCTGTGCTCATCGAAACGCTCGTTGAGCTGGGTGCTGAAGTAACCTGGTCATCTTGCAACATTTTCTCCACACAAGACCATGCCGCCGCGGCTATAGCAGCTGCCGGTATTTCTGTGTATGCCTGGAAAGGAATGACCGCAGAAGAATTTGATTGGTGTATCGAACAAACCCTGTTTTTC
Organism: Bacteroidota bacterium; assembly: GCA_027483445.1. Classification (GTDB taxonomy): domain Bacteria; phylum Bacteroidota; class Bacteroidia; order M30B66; family M30B66; genus CAMCXT01. Next base: position 10,112 of record JAIXUS010000063.1, read on the forward strand.
GGAAAAGACCGTCAGCCCTTGAACATGATTCTCGATGATGGTGGCGACCTTACAAACATGGTGTTCGACAAATACCCTGAACTGGCAGCCGGAATCCGTGGGCTTTCTGAAGAAACAACCACCGGTGTTCACCGCTTGTATGAGCGCATGAAAAAAGGTACACTCCTCGTTCCTGCCATCAATATTAACGACTCTGTAACCAAATCGAAATTCGACAACAAATACGGATGCCGCGAATCACTCGTTGATGCCATCCGCCGCGCGACCGATGTTATGCTCGCCGGAAAGGTAGCCGTTGTTGCCGGTTATGGCGACGTAGGAAAAGGTTCTGCACAATCGCTTTCTTCGCAAGGCGTGCGTGTAATCGTTACCGAAATCGACCCAATCTGCGCCCTTCAGGCTTGCATGGATGGCTATCAGGTTATGAAAATGGACAATGCCGTTAAGCAGGCAGACATTATTGTAACAGCGACCGGAAATAAGGACATTGTTACCGAGCGTCACTTCCGTGCCATGAAGCACAACGCCATCGTGTGTAACATTGGTCACTTCGATACCGAAATCGACATGGCCTGGTTGAATGCAAACTATGGCAATTCCAAAGATGAAATCAAGCCTCAGGTTGATAAGTACACGGTAGATGGAAAAGACCTCATCGTGCTGGCCGAAGGTCGACTTGTAAATCTTGGTTGCGCTACCGGCCACCCATCGTTTGTGATGTCGAACTCCTTCACCAACCAAACCCTTGCTCAACTCGAGCTATGGACCAATACCTCTGCCTACGAGAAAAAGGTTTACACCTTGCCAAAGCATTTGGATGAAAAAGTAGCATTCCTTCACCTGGGTAAATTGGGTGCCGAACTGGATGTGCTCGATTCAGAACAAGCCGAATACATCGGTGTGGATGTAAAAGGGCCGTTCAAGCCGGAGTACTACCGCTATTAATATTTCGTTTTTCGAATCACAAAACCCCGCCCAACAGCGGGGTTTTGTTTTTCACTCCTCAACCTAAGTCTCCAAACGACTATGCACAAGGCAAACACATTACTTTTGCCCAAATTCAGATTATGCGTTGTGAGATAATTACCATTGGTGATGAGATTCTGATTGGCCAGATTGTCGACACCAATTCGGCCTGGATGGCGGTAGAATTGAATAAAGTTGGGGTTGATGTGGTGCAGATTACCTCCATTTCAGACCAGAAGGCGCACATTCTAAAGGCGCTGACAGATGCCTCAACGCGGGCAGAGCTTGTTTTAATTACCGGCGGACTTGGTCCGACAAAAGACGATGTAACCAAAGTTTGCCTTTGCGAATTTTTAGACTGCAAGCTGGTGTTTAACGAGGAGCAGTTTGCTGTTGTAGAGCGCATTTTCAAATCGTATGGAAGAACCGTAAGCGAGATCAACCGAAAGCAGGCCGAGGTTCCTGAAGCTTCAATATGCCTGGTAAATTCGCAGGGAACGGCACCTGGAATGTGGTTCGAAAAAAACAACACCGTTTATGTTTCAATGCCTGGTGTTCCTTACGAAATGAAGCACCTCATGCAGAGCCAAGTATTGCCTCGAATCCGTGAGCGATTTACCATGCCGGTTATCCTGCACCGTACCTTTTGCACACAGGGTGTTGGAGAAAGCTTACTGGCCAGCTGGATAGAAGACTGGGAAAACAAGCTGCCAAAGCACATCAAATTAGCCTATTTGCCATCAACAGGCATGGTAAGGCTTCGACTTAGCGCTCGCGGAACCGACGAAAACCAGCTCAGGCTAGAATTAGAAGGACTGGGCGACGCATTGTATGCGCAAATCGGGAAACATATTTATGCCGAGGGCGAGAAGACCTTGCCGGAAGTGATTCAAGAGATGCTGATCGCCCGAAAGAGTACTCTGGGTACCGCCGAGAGTTGCACCGGGGGAGCCATTGCGGCTATGCTTACAGCCGTTCCGGGTGCTTCAGCCTATTTCCAGGGAAGCACCATAACTTACAGCAATGCCTTGAAGACAAAAATTCTCGGCGTTCGTGAGCAAAGCCTCCAAGCCTTTGGAGCTGTGAGTGAAGCTGTGGTACGAGAGATGGCCGAAGGACTGAGAGCGCTTTACAATATCGACTACAGCATCTCAGTATCTGGCATTGCAGGCCCTGACGGGGGCACAGAGGAAAAGCCTGTTGGTACTGTTTGGATTGGCATTGGAACACCCCATGGCACCTTTGCCAAACAGTTTCGTTTTAGCACCGACCGAGGTCGAAATATTCAGATGGCATCGTTGTCGGCCCTCAACTACCTGCGCCGTATTTTATTGGGTATTGATGATTAGTCGCGAAAAAGTGCGGCCCCACGATATCGAACAATACCATTGGCCCTTGTGAGGCGATATTCAGTTTCAATAAGGGTATCTAAGGGATTAAGAATGAAGTTTCCCTGAATAATCAGCGAATCCTCGAAAGGCTGTTCAGGAATAGATAGGGTAAAAGGTTGGGCTGTAGCAAAAATGGTATCAGACAGGGTACCATCGCTGTTTTTCCAAAAGAGCTGTACCCTCGAACGGTCGTTTTCAAACACCCGAATATCCATCAATCGGAGATCATTATATAAAAAGGTGTTTTGCCCGGGACCGGCTTGAATAGAATCGTACCAATCCCATTTGCCGCGGAAAGGGTCAGCATCGTACCGGCAATTTCCATCGTCGCTATCGGCTTTGGCATCATAATTTCCCGCTTTAGGATCGGTACAGCCTTCGGTGTCGCAGGAGGAAAGCGAAAAACCCAGTGCAATTAAGGTGAATAAAGAAGGAATTAGAAAACGCATACGTCTATTCATGAAAGTCACACAAAAATAAAAGGCAACAAAAAAAGGGGAACGCGAGCTCCCCTTTTTTATTGAATTATTTTTTGAATTAGCTACGTGTACCGTTCACTGTGCAAGTGAAGGTTGAGCCGTCCACTTCGAAAGTGTAAGTAAGTGTAAGTGAGTTTCCACTCAGTGATCCATTACCGCTTAACAATGACTGACCATTGCCCAATGAGCCTGGTTGTACGGTGAATGAAGAACCAGTTACAGTGGCATTGATAACGATAGCGTCACCAAAACCAGCGAAGTTTTTAATAGTGATCAGGTTAGTTGCACCTACTCCAGCAGAAATCTCCATGTTGAATGATTCACCTGGAATGCAACCATCTGTTGCGTTGTTGTATTTTCCGATGAAAGCATCACGCTCATAAGTACATGATCCATCATCTTCGTCTGCCTTCTCATCGTAGTTGGTTGCAGTTTCGTCGGTACAACCTTCTGTGCTACAGCTTGTAAAAGTAGAAACAAACATGAACATCGACAGCGAGAGGATAGCTGTACCGGTAATTTTGAGTGCCTTTTTCATTTGTGTTTTTTTTTTGCAAACATAAAAAAAGTTAAAACATGTCAATACCTTAATTGACTAATGTATAAATTTGCTCCGTTTTAAAACAACACACTAAAAATGAAAAAAGGTCTTTTTTTAACTGTTATCGCAGGTTCCCTGCTTGTATTTGCCTCATGTGGAGGTAATGCTGACGCTGACAAAGCTAAAGCTGCTGCCGATTCTGCTCGTGTTGCAGACTCTTTAGCTGCAATTGCCGCAAAAGAAGCCGCTGCTGCTGATTCTGCCGCAAAAGCTGCTGCAGAACAAGCACGTTTAGATTCTATTGCAAACGCTGAAGCACAAGCTGCTGCAAGCAAAGGGGGTTCAAAATCTAGCAGACCATCAGGTGGAAGCTCAACCACAAAGCCTGCTGAAGAACCTAAGAAAACCGAACCTACACCTGCCGGAAGCCGCGGCGGTGCTTCAGGCGCGGGCTCTGGAGATTCGAAAAGCGGAACAGGAACACCTGCTGGTAAGCGTGGTGGAATGAACCCAAAACAAAACTAATTAGCTGCCAATCAGCTACTTAGACTTAAAACCTAAAAGCTTTTAACAAAATTTAACGATTTTGTTGGGAGCTTTTAGGTTTTTTTTATTTTTGTCCCGCTGAAACAATTCAAAAACAAACACACACAATGAAAAACGTATTTTTCGCAGTTGTTACCGCTGGTGTGGTAGCACTCGCTTCTTGCGGTGGAAACGCTGAAGACAAAGCTAAAGCTGCTGCTGATTCTGCACGCATCGCTGATTCAATCGCTGCTGTACAAGCTCAGGCTGCTGCTGATTCTGCTGCTGCCGCTGCTGCTGCTGCCGACACTACTAAGAAAGATTCTGCTGCTGCTGCCGCTCCTGCTGCTCCTGCAAAGTAATCTTTTAACACTGCAAAAAGCCCGGCACTTTGAAAGTACCGGGCTTTTTTGTTTTCTTATCTTTATGAACCGCAGGAATCGCAGCTGCCTTTGCTTTTCGATGGCTTTCGGTACAATCGGTACCAGAGCCATACCACTGCGCCCAAAAACACCCCGAAAACCAAGATTTCCTGCATGCTGCAAAATTAGGTTTTTCGGCTAATTTTGCCGCCAAATCCTCCGCTGAATGCAGCTCACTTTCCAACGTAAAGGCAAATCCGACGATCAACTCATCAAAATCTACCGGGAACTATTACTCCCCCGTATGATTGAAGAGAAAATGCTCAACCTACTCAGGCAAGGCAAAATCTCGAAGTGGTTCTCCGGGATCGGACAAGAAGCCATCTCCGTAGGAACCGTGATGGCCATGGACCCAGAGGAATACATTCTGCCCATGCACCGGAATTTGGGCATTTTCACCGGTCGTGGAATGCCTTTTCATCAACTCTTCACCCAGTGGCAAGGCAAGAAAAACGGCTACTCCAAAGGCCGCGAACGCTCCTTCCACTTTGGCTCTCAGGCCCATAAAGTGGTGGGTATGATTTCTCACCTCGGCCCTCAAATGGGCATCGCCGACGGTATTGCGCTGGCCCACAAACTCAAAAAAGAAAACCTGGTTACCGCTGTATTCACCGGCGATGGCGGAAGCTCGGAAGGAGACTTCCACGAATCCATCAACGTGGCCGCAGTTTGGGACTTGCCCGTTATCTTCATCATCGAAAATAACGGCTATGGCCTCTCTACCCCTTCTTCAGAACAGTTTCGCTTTAAATCATTCACCGAAAAGGGCCCGGGCTACGGCATTCCAACACGGCAAGTAGATGGAAACAATGTGCTTGATGTGTACGATGCGGTAAGCGAAATCCGACAAAGCATTCAACACGAACCAAAGCCCTGGCTCTTAGAATGCATGACCTTCCGCATGCGCGGCCACGAAGAAGCCTCCGGAACGAAGTATGTACCACAAGAACTCTTCGATCTCTGGGGCAAAAAAGACCCGGTTCAAAACTATGAGGCCTGGCTGCTCCAGCAAGGAGTACTCAGCGACAAGCAAATACAAGACATACGGTCGGAATTTAAAGCCTACATCGAAGAGGGTGTGCAAAAAACCTTTGCCGAACCGGAGATTGTTCCTGATACCGCTGAAGAAATCGCCGATGTTTACGCACCGTTTTCAAATGCCGTAACTCCGCCAGCCTCCTCAAATACAAGTACCAAACGACTGGTTGATGCCATTTCCGACGGACTCGCTCAAGCCATGGAAAAGCACCCTGAATTGGTGCTGATGGGACAGGACATTGCCGAATATGGCGGGGTATTTAAAATTACTGAAGGCTTCGTTGAACGCTTCGGTAAAGATCGGGTGAGAAATACACCGCTTTGCGAAGCAGCCATCGTTGGGGCTGGTTTAGGGCTTTCTATTAAGGGCATGAAGGCCATGGTGGAAATGCAATTTGCTGATTTTGTGACCGAAGGTTTCAATCAAATCGTGAACAACCTAGCAAAAATCCACTATCGATGGGGGCAAAATGCCGATGTTGTAGTGCGTATGCCTACTGGCGCAGGCGTTGCTGCCGGCCCCTTTCACAGCCAAAGTAATGAGGCCTGGTTCACCCATACTCCGGGACTGAAAGTGGTTTATCCGGCTTTTCCAAATGATGCCAAAGGATTGTTACTCGCCGCTTTTGAAGACCCGAATCCGGTGCTGTTTTTTGAACACAAAGCCCTTTACCGAAGCATTAGCGGTGAAGTGTACGACGATTACTTCACGCTTCCACTCGGCAAAGCGGCATTGCTCAAAGAAGGTAGCGATCTAACCATTGTAACTTATGGCTTTGGCGTGCATTGGGCCTTGGAAACCATGGCCAGACATCCCGAAATTGAAGCCGACCTCATCGACCTCCGCAGCTTACTTCCGCTCGATGAGGAAGCCATCTTTAACAGCGTTCGCAAAACCGGAAAAGTAATTATTCTTCACGAAGATTGCTTAAGTGGTGGCTGGGGCGCCGAGATTGCCGCACGCATCAGCGAACATTGTTTTGAGGCCCTCGATGCACCGGTTGTACGCTCGGCAAGTCTCGATACACCCGTGCCATTTTCGGCCGAGCTGGAATGGAACTTTTTACCCAAACAGCGCTTTGAAAAGCAGCTCCTTGAGCTGCATCAATACTAAGCCCCAGCTGCAATCTACTCATGCTTCCGAATCGCGGCACTCCCCATGTTTTCATTACCGGAGTGGCCGGATTTATTGGCGCTGCACTTGCTCAACGCTTGCTTGAGGCCGGTTATACAGTAAGTGGTCTTGATAATTTTAGCTATGGAAGTCGCGAGCAAGTGCAGATTCTGCTCAAACATCCTGAATTCCAGTTTTTTGAAGCCAACCTTGAAGCATTTACGTTTCCGCCCGGCTGCAAGCCCGACGCCATTGTGCATCTGGCTTCCCTGAAAATCCCGAGGTATGGAAATGCCCTGAATACCTTGCAACACAACACACTTGGAGTCGAAAGGGTGTGTCAATGGTGCCTCGAACATCAAGCGCATTTGCTCTTCGCCTCCACTTCTGATGTATATGGCTTGAGCACGGCCATCCCATTTCATGAAGAATCGCCTACAGCCATTGGGAATCCAGCTGTTCCCCGCTGGTCGTACGCCCTTTCGAAACTGTATGGCGAACACCTTATTCATGCACTGGCTGAGGCTAAGGGACTTCGATTCACCATAGCACGTCTATTCGGTACATACGGACCGGGGCAACGCTACGATTGGTGGGGCGGACCACAAGGGGTGTTTCTCCGACTGGCCGAGGCCGGACAAACCCTTGAAGTGCATGGCGACGGACAGCAAACCCGTTGCTTTATTTTTATCAGCGACACTGTGAGAGCGTTACAGCTCTTACTTGAGCACTCGGAGGCAAAAGGACAAATTATAAACGTAGGCGCCTTCCCGGATGAAGAAATAAGCATGCTCAATCTCGCCAAATGGCTGTGGATGAGCCTCCGACCCAACGAAGAGCCCAAAATTGAACTGGTGCCTTACAGTCACTTTGGTCGCTATGAAGACGTACAACGTCGCGTTCCTGATTTGCAGAAAATCAACGCTTTGGGCTTCATTCCTCAGGTTCGCTTGCACGAAGGCTTGATGCGACTCCGCGATTTTTACCTCTCCACACGATGAAGGAGGACATTCGGTATTACTTTCTGATTCCGGTCTACAATGAAGAAGCGAACATAGCGCTGTTGGCCGATGACCTGAGTCGCTTCGCGGATGACCTTTCACCTTTCATTGTTTTCATCGACGATGCATCAACAGATCGCACCTGCGCCGAAATATCCAGGCTTTTCCCCTCAGAACGCTGTCAAATAGTGAAGAAAGCGCAAAGAGCCGGGGCCGGAGATTCGTTCAACAATGGCTTTTTGTTCTTACAAAATCGGCTGCGTTCGCAGGATGTCGTGGTGATGATGGAAGGAGATGGCACTTCAGATCTGAGCATTTTGGCACAATTGCTCGAAGCCCTTCACAACGGATCTGATGTTGCCCTTGCTTCGGTGTACGCCAAGGGAGGAGGATTTGACCAAACAACCTGGCTCAGAAAAAGCATCTCAGCTTGCGCCAATATACTGATGCGCTGGCGGTTTGGATTAAAAGCCAAAACGGTCTCCAGTTTTTATCGTGCCCTGAAGGGCGAGCTGGTTTTGCAAATGATGGCGCGCTTTAATCCATTGATTACCGAAAAGGGCTATACCTCAATGATTGAGCTGTTAATTAAGGCCGGCCGGTGTAAGGCCATCATCACCGAAGTTCCCATGCAACTTCATTCCAAACGCAGAAAGGGTAAATCAAAGATGAGCATTGTTCCGGTCGCGCTCGATTACCTGAAACTCCTGCTAAAACGGTACTAAAAGCTGTTGGCCGGCGAGTAACCATGGTTTGCCGGAAAATAAGCCTCGATTTTCCCGAAACACCGGAGTTTTGTTCACGTAAAATACTACTTTTGCGGGGCCTTCGGGCAACCGGTATTAACCTATTTCTGCAGCTATGGACGATGATCACCCTGTACAAATCAACCAACCGCAGACTGGAACAAATTCAGAAGCCGGAGCCTGGCTGCTGGATTAATGTTGTAGATCCCAGTGAAGAGGAGCTTGCCTGGCTCCTTAGAGAACTTCCGTTTACGGAAGAATACCTGCAAGACCCTCTCGACATCGACGAAAAAGCCCGCGCAGAGCGAGATGAGGATGTATTGTTTACCCTGATTCGAATCCCGCATTTTCAAGGGAAAAAAGACGAAACGCCCTTCATTACAATCCCCTTGGGTGTGGTGATGAACAACGACTATATAGTAACCATTGCCAAAGAAGAAAACGTGATTATTCAGGAGTTTGAGAATAACCGCGTGAAGAACCTCAATACGGCAAAGCACTACCGTTTTTTGTTGCTCATCCTTCTAAAAACCGCAGCCAAGTACTTGATGCACCTGCGGGAAATCAACAAGACCGTCGACAAAATCGAGGATGCCTTGCAAGACAGCATGCGAAATCAGGACATCTTCGATTTGCTCAAGTATCAAAAGGCTTTGATTTTTTACACCACAGCCTTGAAGTCGAACGAATTGATGATGGCAAGGTTGAATCGCCTTCAATTGCTAAGAACTTACGAAGAAGATGAAGAGCTTTTTCAGGATGTTGTAACCGAATTCCAGCAGGCAATTGAGATGACCAATATCTCAAGCAATATTGTTGTGCAGATGACCACCGCGTATGCCTCGATCATCAACAACAACATGAATAAAATCATCAAAACCCTCACCTTGATAACCATTGTACTGTATGTACCAACGCTTATTGCGAGCTTTTTCGGAATGAACGTTGAGCTTCCCGGGCAACACAGCCCCAATGCCTTCGGTATCATCTTGAGTATTTCACTGGCTTTGAGTGCGTCGATTTTATTTATCTTCCTTCGCCGCCGTTGGTTTTAATTATGGGAACAGCGCTTTTGCAGAAGCCGGGAAGTCCGGCCCGCCCCACCGATTTTCAATTTAGCAATGCTCAACTGCTTCTTGAGCAAGGGCGTTTCGCCATACAGGCCAGCGACCTGAAGGAGGTTCGCTACCCCAAAAAGAACTTCGCTTTTCTTGAGCTAAGGAGCGGCGAAACGGTAGAAATCCAATACCCCAATATTCGTGGTTTGCTGCAGGCTGAGCTTGGCAGTTTTAACGAGCGAATTTCCTTCTTCGAAAGGGCAATGGGCAGAGGTATTTGGCCAATCGCAATATTTTTGGTGATGACCTTGCTCATTTTACTGAGCATTTGGTTTTGGCTTTTACCCTTTATTGCCTTCAAAGCCGCTGATGCCTTCCCCAAATCGCAGGAAATCGAATTGGGGAAGGCCCTTTACGCTCAGTATATGGTTACGGAAAAGGTCGATTCGGCGGGTTCAGCCTTGCTCAACGAGTATGCGCGGCAAATGCAGTTTCCCGGCGACTACCCCTTGCATTTCACCCTCGTTCAGGCGGAAACGGTGAATGCTTTTGCCTTACCGGGCGAACATATTGTGGTGTATTCTGGCATTCTTAAAGGCATGAAGCACGAAGGTCAACTTGCAGCCTTATTGGCCCACGAAGCTTCTCATGTTGTTCAGCGCCACTCTATAAAATCGATGATGCGCGAATTGGCCGGAAGCATAGTACTCAATTTGGTTTTGGGTGATGCCGGCGCGGTGTCGGGCACGCTCGCTTCGCAGGCCGAGGGTTTTAGAAGCCTTTCCTATTCACGCAGTTTGGAAACGGAAGCCGACCTGAAAGGCCTGGAAATACTGAGAAACAATTCGATAGACCCTAAAGGGATGACCGATTTATTGCTTCAACTCAACGAGGCCGGCGGAGGCGCTCATCCACCGGAATTTTTAAGTACACATCCCCTGCCTGAAAGCCGGATTGAAAATCTAAAAGAAGCCATTTCAAATGCCGGTGCGGTCCGGAGCGATACCCTCAACCCTACCCTATTCCAACAGCTTAAATCCAGAGCGGCATCTGCATTTTAGTTCAAATTACCCTTGCTTACCGCCTTTTAGCCGTTCGGCAAGATGACGAAAGTGTGTCCTCGACTCCTCGGTCCACCATTGCTTAAAGGTAGGCTCAAAGCTGGTTTGAAAGTCTGTTCGAATCCGCATCAAAAGCGCGTTGCGGAAGTTCAGTTTGCTTTGCGCCCAAACCCGTGTGCTGAATTTAAGATACGCCTTCAATTTATCCAGCGCTACCTGCTCTACCTCAGCCAAAGGAACAACGGCCTGAACAAGCCCATTGGAAAGGGCTTCCTGAGGGGAATGCATCTTGCCATCCAACAAATACTGATAGGCTTTATTCCGACCAAGTACAAAGCTATAGAGGTGATAAATGGTTTCGGGAATAACGATTCCAATTTCTACTTCATTGAGACCAATACGGTAAGGTCCTTCGGCCATCACGCGGTAATCGGCACACAGCGAAAACAGTGTACCTCCGGCCTCACAATGGCCGGTAATGGCATTAACCAGCGGTTTGGGGAAAGCCACCATTAAGCGAAGCAAACGGTCGAAATCGCGCCAAAAGTCGAGCACCTTAATTTCGTTATACTCATATATCTCAATCAAATCGAGCCCGGCAGAGAAAAACTCACCCCGGCCGGTAAGTAAAACCCCACGCACATGCTCATTGGCCTTGAGCTCGAGGATTGCCTGGGTGAGCTCAGAAATCAACAATTGGTTAATGGCATTGGCCTTTCCGCGTTGAAGACGAATAGTGGCGATATCACCCTCGATGATGGTGCTGATGGTTTGCATAGTCAATGGTATGCGGCGAATTTAGGCGAAACCGGCAAATCCTTCACCTTTGAATTTGTTGATGAGGAAATAATCCCTCCTTACAGCCGTTAACCTGTTCATAACTAATCGTAAGCACAGGGCATACCGCCTGACGAATTGGTAAATTTGACAAACAACTTCATTAAAAACTACTGTTATCATGTCGTTAACACAGGAACAAGAAAAAGCACTGCAGCAGTTGAATAAGGTATTTCGCCGTTTCGAAGTGCAGGCCGAACTGACCTCTGATGACCCGGAGCAGTTGGTTCATCAATTCATGCTGGAAGAGTTTCCTCTTGTAAGTCCAGATGCGGAACACATGCAAAAGCTCTCCGATATGAGAAAATCGTTGCTTGGAGGGAAATCAGCAACACCAGTAGCTAAGCTTGCCGAAAATGGCGACTTTCAGCGCTCTTTTGAATAAGGTTAAGATTAGACTTCGCTTTATTGAACATGCTGCCCTAACTTGGCGGCATGTTTCGTTTTAAACACATTGGTTGGGCTTTTTTGCTAATTGGCCAAACAGGACTTGGGCAGAACAAGGCCGATTCGCTGTTCATCCGAAAAATTTTTGATTCGGCCCTTACCCAGAGCCGATGCTACGAAGATTTAAGGTACCTCTGTAAATCTATAGGCCCTCGATTAAGCGGTTCGCCGGGTGCCGCGCAGGCTGTCGACTTTATGGAAACAGTGATGAAACGTGAGCGCTTCGACACTGTGTTTCGACAAGAAACCATGGTACCGCATTGGGTGAGAGGTTCGGTTTGCACAGTCAAAGAGCTGGAAAGCGGCCGAAATATCAAAGCCTGCGCTCTGGGTGGAAGCGAAGGAGGCCAGGCCGAGGCTGAGGTTTTGGAGGTTCAGCGACTTGAGCAACTCGACAGCCTGGGCGAAAAAGCCATCAAAGGAAAGATTGTGTACTTCAGCCGTCCAATGGAACCCCGGCACATACACACCTTCGAAGCCTATGGCGGATGCGTGGATCAACGCTGGGCCGGGCCTGCAAAAGCGTCAAAGTACGGAGCACTGGCCACACTTGTAAGGTCAATGAACTTGCGAGAAGACGGTTTCCCTCATACCGGAAGCATGACCTATGACAGCTTATACCCAAAAATTCCGGCCTTGGCCATCTCCACCGAAGATGCAACATGGCTCAGCCGTCAAATGGCCAATCGTAAAAAAGTGGTCATTCGTATTGAAGACAACAGCCGCACCCTACCCGACACCCTTTCGCACAATGTGGTGGGCGAACTCCGTGGAACTGAAAAAGCAAACGAGTTTATTGTGGTTGGCGGACATTTAGATGCCTGGGACAATGGAGAAGGTGCACATGACGATGGCGCCGGATGCGTGCACAGTATTGAGGCCCTCCGCATCTTGAAAAATCTGGGGTACACTCCCAGAAGAAGCCTTAGGGCTGTAATGTTCATGAATGAAGAAAACGGGCTTCGTGGCGGAAAACGCTACGCTTTTTTGGCCGATTCATTACAAGAAAAGCACGTTTATGCAATTGAGTCGGACCGTGGCGGATTTACACCACGTGGCTTTTATGTCGACCACAACAATCCGGAAGAGGTCGGAAAAGTTAAGCGCTTTAAGCCCTTGCTCGAACCTTACGGCCTTCACGATTTTAAGAAGGGCGGTGGCGGTGCCGACATCAATCCACTTAAGCCTCAAGGTACCATTTGCATTGGATTTGTGCCTGATTCTCAGCGGTATTTCGACCATCACCATGCCGAATACGACACCTTTGAACACATCAATAAACGTGAGCTCGAACTGGGGGCTGCATCCATTGCCGCACTTATCTATCTACTCGATCAATACACACCCTGAAAAAGTAAATCCCCGCTGAACCATCACAAACAGCGGGGATTAGGGGTATTGGGGGTAATTTGGCTGTAGAGGAAGGATTCGAACCTTCACGAGGAGGTTAGCCAGTGTTCAAACCTCATTGCTGAGGGGAGTGGTCAACCCTTTAAACACCGTTTATCCCTGGATCCTCACCCCCGAGACAAGAGGGATTGTCTGCCAGTTTCAACACCCTACAATTCAACTGCGACAAATGTAGGAAAATCGATAATTATGATGCAAATAATTCAATGATTATTTTTAATTTTTATGTATTTGATAATGTTTTAGCGATTTCAATGCGAATCCATCCGCATATACAGATGTGATTTCTTGTATTTTTAACAATTTGGTGGCTACAAAAAAGTCCGGGCAGCATAAGCAACCCGGACTCAAACAACGTTGGCGGCAGTTTAGCGCAGCACCTTTAAAGTATGCGGCCCAACGCGGAAAAGGTACATTCCACTTGGAACCACAGCATTCCACACTATTTGTGTTTGCTGCTGGATGGCAATTCGTTCCAGCACCCGCCCTTGAAGGTCGCTGATTTCGACGAACTCATATTGAGGAAGTTTGTTAGATGCAAGACAAACCCAATCGGCTGCCGGTTGCGGAAAGACCTTCCAGCTTTCTTCAACAAGATTAACGCGTGTGGGTTCAAAGTCGAAAGGTGCTGAAACCGGGCTTTGACAAAACAAACCATTGATGGCCACCACTTCATACTGGCCGGCTTGAGTGGCGAAAATAACAGAGTCTGTTTGCTCCTCGATTTCAAGGCCATCCACAAACCATGTATAAAAATCGGCGTCAACACTGGCTTGCAGTTGTCCGTTGTCGTTAATGAAAATAGAGGGTGTTTCAGGTATATCTGTTACGTTCACAACCACAGGTTCTGTTTGAGCGGTGCCACAAATGTTGGTACTGCTCACAGAATAAGAGCCTGAACCTGAAACCACGATAGAGTTTGAGGTTTCGCCACCAGGTTGCCACACTAAATTGGAGCCTCCAAGGCTTAAGGTAACTGTTTCGCCTTCGCAAAGCTCAGTACCTTCGGCCCCGACCTGAATGTCGCCTAAAACAGGTGGTCCGGCAATGGCTGTTAGCGTAATGCTTTGGTTTTGAATACAAGATCCTTGGGTATTGATTAATTCGTAGATGCCTCCGGCATTGGCCTGAATGGTTTGTCCGCTGCCGGCAGACAGACCATTGATTGTCCATTGATTACCGGTGGCAAAATTCGAACTGAGGGTAACTGGATTGTCGGCGCAAAAAACATTGTTTCCTGAATTGGTGAGACTAAGTGCCGTTGCAGGGTTTACCGTAAGGCTTCCGTTAAAAATCAAGTCGCCGGTAGTGTTTCCACCACTGTTGGTCGCATTCATGGCCGCGTAGAAATTCACAGTGCCTGAAGCAGGAGCGGTCCACTGGAATGTCCAGGTGCGGCTGTTCGCGGATGACTGCGCGGTGCCTGCCGAAGTATGGGTAATGTAGCGGCCCGAACTCTGAAGCTGGGTTTGGCTGCCTGCAATTAAAGTACCTGCAGTAGCGCCTCCATCGAATTGTGGGGAGAGGCTAAACCCAAACTTAGTTCTACCGGGAGAGGTTACAAATACGTTGATGGTGTAGGTTTGTCCGGGTGTGTAGCCACAGGCCGGAATATCTGTAGTAATCCAATTGTTTTGGAGTGTTGAACCTCCACCGTGACAGCCAGAACCGGTTCCACACGTGCGTCCACTAAACTCAAATGGAGAGCCGGTATAGCCTACAGGAGCTGCACCTGTGTTGGAATGGGCATGGGTATCGGGCCACAAGGCAATGCCCACGCAAATAAAGATAGAGAAGGCAATGAGTAAATTTTTCTTCATGGTTGAGGGTTTGGATTTGCTAAGTAACGCTTATTGAGTGGATTCAGTTCAAAAATGATAAAACCTCCTGTTCGGTAAGTGGATAAACCTGCGTACCGGCATTTATTTCTACAACATCGAGCCCGGTAAACGAGCCAAAAGCAGGCAGAATGCACCACTCGTTTCGCTTCACGACAAAGCAAGGGAGCCTGAGAGACTGCCGGCCTTTGCCTCTAAGCACAGTGCCGGGGTGCAGGTGGCCGGAAATGCCAGCTCCAGCATGGGGCAATTCGTCGTGACTGAGGATCATGCCGCTACGTTGAAGCTCGCTGCTGTGGTGTAACCAACCTTGTGCATGCAGGTGTCGAAGCATGGGCTTATCGTGGTTTCCTGGAATCACAATCCATTGGCAATGTGCATACTGCCGACGAAAATCGATAAGGTGACCCCATTCGTTGTTGGCCTGATCGTGGAAAAAATCGCCGAGGAAGAGGACTTCACTGGGCTTGTGTTGAACAATCAGAGCGCTAAGTCGATCGAGGTCTTTGCTAAACATAGCGTGTGGAACCGGAATACCTGCTTTTCGGAAGTGGGCGGTTTTTCCGAAGTGGGCGTCGGCAATCAGCAGGCTTCGGCTCGACTCAATCCATGCAGCACGTTGAGGCAGCAATGTAAGCGATTCTGTGGCCCCCGAAAGTTGAATGTTAATACTGCCAGTCACAGCGCAAAAGTAAGGCTGAGGTGGTACATTTGCAGCATGAAGAACTGGGGCATTTTATGTTTGGTTTTATTGGTGATGGCTTGTCGTGGCGACCGAAAGCAGCGTGATGTTCGTAAACTCTCGTGGTTTGAGACCCATGCAGATGCGCGAAACTCGGTGGTTGATTTTAGGGTTCCGGCTTCGGAGCTTGAGCGTCGCAAGGAAGCATTCTCCCTGTTGGCCGATAGCTTAAAAAAGAAGCATTTGATTGAGATTCGGTGGATTGGATATACTCCGGGTTCGTTGCGCGACACTTTAGCCGCAGAAACGCGGGCTTCGTTGGTTGAAATCAGAGGCAAGGAATTGGAACTTGGGGTTAGCTCGGGCTGGCTGATGGGGCCTTTTGACAGGCTGATACCGGCTTCGAAGAAATATCCAACCGACAAGGAATCGTGGCGGATTTCGGACGGTGTGACAAGCTCGGGTTTTGCTGTTCCCTGTGTGATTTGTGAAGCGGACACTTTAGGCCAAGTTCCATTTCTTGCAATACCGGTAAAGGGCAAATCGCAGGCTGGAGGGATGGTTTTGCTCGACTACATGTTAGAGGCCGGGAAAAAACAATTAGAAACCAAGGCTCAATAGGGTATTGGGAAGGGCTTGCAGCTTGCTCAACGAACTGAGAATTAAAGACGCAATGTGGACCAGGGATCGCAGTGGAAAGCGGCGCCTGAATGAAGAGGCTCAGCGGCGAAGCCTATTGTGTTGCTGAATTAGGCGCCCTTGAAACGAAGAGCCCGGTGCTGTGTGCGGGTGTTGCGGGAGGGCAAGCAGGGCCCCTGAAAATAAAACAAAAAATCCCCGAAAGCACTGGCCATCGGGGATTGCTGAACAATCAGACAAATTATTTTACGCGTTCGAGGTATTCGCCGGTGCGGGTGTCGATTTTGATGCGCTCGCCAATGTTGATGAACAGTGGAATTGAAACGCTGGCGCCAGTTTCGACGGTTGCAGGCTTGAGTGTTTTGGTGGCTGTGTCGCCTTTTACGCCGGGTTCGGTGTAGGTAATTTCGAGCTCGACTTGCTTGGGTGGCTCGGCATAGATTACGTTGTCGCCTTCGAAGGCTGCGTAGATTTCCATGCCTTCTTTCATGAATTTTACGCCATCGCCAAACAGCACTTCATCGATGTATGTTTGCTCGTAGGTTTCATTGTCCATGCACACGAGGTTGTTGCCTTCTTTGTAGCTGAACAAAAGTGGGCGCATCTCAACGCGAACGACTTCAATTTCTTCGCCGGAGCGGAAACGGTTTTCGGCCGATTTGCCATTTTTTATGTTGCGCATCTTGGCTTGATAGAAGGCGCGGAGGTTGCCAGGAGTGCGGTGTTGCCATTCAGTGATGACACAGAGTTCGCCGTTATAGCGGATGAAGGTTCCTACAGAAACGTCTTGGGTAGTAGCCATAAACAAATTTTAAGGTCGCGAAGGTAAGGAAATGTTTGGTATCCGTTAAAGGTCTTAAGTTGAAAGGTAAAAGTGGAGCTTGTGGGGATTTAAAGGAGGCAATTTGTTAACATTAGACTTGAAAACCTGTGGCTAATTTCCCACTAAGCGAAGGTCGGCGGTTACTTCGGAAAATTCATCTCTACGTTGAATAAATCGGAAGAGTTTTTCGGCGACGGATTCGGGTGAATCCAAGGCTCCATCGGCATGATAGTTCTTAAATCGCTCCAATAAAGGAAAATCATTCGGGTTTGTTTGCCTGATTTGTTGCTGCATTCGGGTATCAATAATTCCCGGAGCTACAGAAAAGACGCGGAAATTACTTTTACCGACAGTTTTCCATTCCATATCCAATACGCGGCTAAACATATCTAATCCTGCTTTGGAAGCACAGTAAACAGCCCAGCAGGGATAGGCATTTCGACCGGCTCCGGAGCTGATGTTGCACAAGGTAAATTGGCCGCGATAATTATCAATTTGTGTAATAACCTGATGACTCAATTCAATCGCGGAATTTAAATTCACCTGAAGGGCGTCGTTAATGGCATTTAAACCAACTGCCTCAGAGCCGAGATAGCCTATGGGACCCACCAATGCAGCATTGTTGATCCATACTAATTCTTCGGCGTCCGTATCCACCGCTATCTTCGGCAGAGGCCGATGAAGCAGATTGAGCTCAATGGCCGTATAGTAAGGATGGACAATAGCATGCGTTCGTCCGAGTCCTACCACCTTCCAGCCGTTCGACAAATAATGCAATGCAAGTGCATAACCCAAGCCTCTTGAAACTCCAGTAATATAAACAGTTTTCATTCTAAACGCGGTCAAGTGCAGCACTCAGGTCGGCGATTAAGTCATCTGCATCTTCGATTCCTACGCTGAGGCGAATCAAGCCATCAACAACGCCTACTTTTTCTCGTTCCAATTTCGGAATTGAAGCATGGGTCATAGAAGCCGGATGGTTGATGAGCGACTCTACGCCGCCTAAACTTTCGGCAAGTGAGAACAAATGCGTATGAGTAAGCATCCGCTTCGCGGCGTCGAGGCTTTCGTCTTTGAGTAAAATGCTCATCATTCCACCAAAATCGCGCATTTGACGTTTCGCAATTTCGTGTCCTGGATGATCCTCAAAACCTGGCCAATACACTTTCCCAACTTTTGGATGATTTCGGAGAAAATGGGCTATCTTTTTTCCGTTTTCGCAATGGGCTTTCATGCGAACATGCAGTGTTTTCAAGCCTCGAAGGACGAGAAAGCAATCCATCGGACCGGGAACTGCGCCACAGCTTTTTTGGATGAAATAGAGTTTTTCACGCAATTCGTCACTGTTAAGCATGATGCATCCATGAATTACATCAGAATGCCCGCCCAAATATTTTGTTGCTGAATGCATTACAATGTCGGCCCCTAAATCCAGAGGGTTTTGCAGCCACGGTGTGGCAAAAGTGTTGTCGACCACCAACAACAGGCGATTTGCTTTACAAATGGCCGAAATGGCCGAAATATCGCTGATACTCATCAATGGATTGGTGGGCGTTTCGGTCCACACCATTTTTGTATTGGCATTGATGAGTGCTGCAATATTTTCGGGATTTTCCATATCCACAAAGTGAAAACGAATTCCCATGGGCTCAAAAATCTTGGTGAAGATGCGGTATGTTCCTCCATACATGTCGTGGGCTGCAATCACCTCATCTCCAGGGCGTAGAAGTTTCATGATGGCGTCGGTGGCGGCTACCCCCGAGCCAAAGCTCAGGCCATGACGGGCGTTTTCGATCGAAGCTAAACAATCTTCCAAGGCCTTCCGGGTTGGATTTTGAGAACGGGCATATTCGTAACCCTTGTGTGTTGCCGGAGCCTCCTGAACATAGGTAGAAGTTTGGAATATTGGCGTCATAATCGCACCGGTTGAAGGATCGGGCGCTTGTCCGGCGTGAATGAGTCGAGTGGCGAGTTTCATAGTGAACAATTCGGGAACAAAGAAAGGAAAATCGGAGCATAGGAAGGGCGTGATGCCGATCACAAATAATTACCTGCGTATAAAGCCAATGACTGATAGGAAACTGCTGAAATACACTCAATGGATGAATTCACAAAAATCGAGATTTGTGTATATAAAACCTTAGTTCAAAGAATTCTCGGTACTGTCTCAATTCGTCATTCACTCCTGAATTTGTTTAGCCCATTACTTCGTTGACCTGAGGTGCAGTAGTTATTTCATGGTAAACGGCTGCGTACACTGCATGTGTAACACTTCTAGTCTACTCTACTCGATCAAACCTGATAAAAATCATTTTTGGTACGAATTAAAACGCTCAATTTTGTTGTGCCAAATCAAATAACACTATGAAAATCGAACAAATGTATACCGGCTGTTTGGCCGAGGCAGCCTACTACATAGAAAGTAACGGTGAAGTGGCCATTATTGATCCCTTGCGCGATGCAGCGCCATATATCGAAAAAGCGAAACAAAACGGAGCTCAAATTAAGTTTGTGCTGGAAACCCATTTCCATGCAGACTTTGTTTCAGGCCACCTTGATTTGGCGGAAAAAACTGGAGCAACCATTGTGTATGGTCCCACTGCAAACCCCGAATTTACTGCACATGTGGCTACTGACAACGAAATACTGAAATTGGGAAATGTCGAAATTAAAGTGTTGCATACTCCCGGGCATACCATGGAATCGAGTACTTATTTATTGTTAGACGAACAAGGTCGGGAAGTAGCAATTTTTACAGGCGATACTCTATTTATTGGAGATGTTGGTCGACCTGATTTAGCTGTAAAATCTGATTTAAGCCGTGAAGACCTTGCAGGTTATTTATATGACTCGATAAATCAAAAAATAATGTCATTGCCAGACTCCGTTATTGTTTATCCCAATCATGGAGCAGGTTCAGCGTGTGGGAAAAACATGAGCAAGGAAACTTTCGATACACTGGGCAATCAAAAAAAGACGAATTACGCCTTACAACCGATGAGTAAATCTGCATTTATTGCGGCAGTTACTGATGGTTTAGTTGCGCCACCGCAGTATTTTCCTAAAAATGCAGTGATGAATAAATCGGGTTATGAAGCTTTTGATAACGTGCTAAAAAAAGGCCTCACTCCATTGAGCGTGGGTGAGTTTATAACCATACGTGAGAGCTTAAATGCTTTAGTAATTGATACCCGTAAAAAAGAGGATTATGCAAAAGCCCATATTCCCGGCTCGTGGTTTATTGGAATTGAAGATAGCTTTGCTCCATGGGTTGGTATTTTAGTTGAAGATTTGAAAAAGCCCATTTTATTTTTGTCCGATAAGGATTCTGAATGTGAGGTTGTAACAAGGCTCTCCCGTGTGGGATACGACAATGCATTAGGGTATTTACAAGGGGGCATTGAGGCTTGGGTGAAAGCGGGGGAAATTGTGCAAAAACTGGAAGAAATCTCAGCATTTGAATTTGCGAGAAAATATGCAACAAAACATTTGAATCTGCTGGATGTTCGGCGCAGAAGCGAGTTTGAATCTAAGCACATTATTGGCGCTGAAAACCTACCGCTCGACTTTATTCACAGCGAAATCACAAAAATTAATGCATCTGAAACCTATTATGTTCATTGCGCTGGGGGCTATCGTTCGGTTATTGCTTGTTCTGTTCTAAAGTCGAAAGGTTTTCTGAACGTGGTGAATATTTTAGGAGGATTTAAGTCGCTTAAGGAAACACCATTAGAGAGAACACAGTTTAAATCCCCCAAAACCATGCTTTAAATTGAGTTATTTCTTCCTGAAAAGCGCTTTGAAAGATAATTCAATTCGTTGAATTAATTGTTAGAAACGTATGTGTTGAGCGCAATGTGGGCGCATGCCTTTTTCTGCTTTTTCGTGCATTCGGCTTAATCAATAGGCACCGCGCTTTTCGCCTTTAGGCCCTACTCACCCCGTTCACGGTTGCTGACGGATTCAAGCTCTAGCGCACGCAATTTCGTCTTTTGGCAAATTCATTCATCACAAAATTTGATTTAAAAATTTTGCAAAAAACTTGAAACACTTTCAACTGCGACTCACCGACGTCAGAAATATTCCTTCTCAAACCTTTGTGTTGATGAACTTTGGGAATCTATATTTCTGATTTGTTACACTAAAGACTTTCATAATCATGCCGTAAAAAACAACTATCATCTATAAAAAACAAGACAAACCCTTGGTAATTAAAATCTACCGTTTGAAATTCTACCCCATTTATGATAAGTGGTTTTAGCGTAGTTACTGTATATAACTAACTTCAATGACGCAGCAAAGAAGGCTATGCCACCATTTATGTCTGTGGGTTGATTAAAGTAAGTAGGAATATAACCGGCATTCAGATTAAGCTCCAAACCATTCCTTGTAAAAGATCCATCAAGACGGTAAGATTGGCGAAAAAAAGGTTTAGACTTGACAGTGCGTTTAGGTTTTTGTTTGTAAAGAGGAATATTAATGTCTAGACCAAATCCAGCGGTATAGAAGTTCGCGGAGCGTTTTGTGGTTATTGTAGAGTCTGCCACATCGAGAAGGTTTGAAATTGAACCCGAGGTCGCAGAACCAAAAGCCTTCACATTAAAATACTTGGTACTTAAAATTCTGGCACCCAACATTAAGCTAATTACACTCATTCGAACTCCCGAACTTTCCACGATAGTTTGTCCGTCGATCGCCGGGATAGAGAACTCCCCATTGGTTAACCTTGAACTAAGTAATCCCAGAATTTGAATATTCCATCTTTGTTTAAATTCTATTCCAAGATTAAACGTTAACGAATACCTATTATTGATATAATCTTGAATAGGACCGACCATTACACCCTGAGCATATCCCAGTCCACTCCAAATTGAACGATCGATTGTCCGCCTTTTTGTGCGTAACATCCTTTCTAGAAATGCGTGGCACCCGCAGTCGGGATATAACTGAATTAACTTAGATGCTCGGTTGGTTTCACTATTAAATAATTCGTGCTTTTCTCCAAGAGACAATAGAATCATATCCCAATAAAATGATAACGCTTCTTTTTCCGGTTGTGTAATCAGAGCTTTGTTTATTTTCTCTTTGATTTCTTGAGATTTCTCAATCCAATAAGGGAGCAAATCTTTACCAAAATTTCCACAAGAAAAATTGGGGAAGAGCGCTCCCTCCGCCCTTAACTCGGTGAAGTAATCTGTGCCTTCTCGCAGATCGGACATAATCTGACTGTACTCGCCTAACCAGAAAGAGAGAATATGCGATTCTCCTTCAGTCAATAAAGGTCTTTGAAGATAAATGCGATCAACGGTTTCATGGGTGAGGTGAACTTTGTTGTATTTCCTTAAAAATGCTGTATCCTTTAACGTGATAGCACTTATTATCTCCGATCGTAAATTGCATCCTGCCCTGATGAAGCTGTCGGTTTCTGCAATGAAAAGATAAGTATGCCTCCTTGGTGTTTGACTTTTCAGGAAGAGAGGAAGAATAGATAGATATGCCGTTAGCAGTAAAATAAGTTTCATTTAACAAACTTAACGGCATTAAATTCATTGTAATCGAAGACTAATAATTTTAATAGAATTTTAACCTCTTTGAAGACTATATATGACTCATTTTAAAAATTGAAAAACCATAAATGAATAAGAACAAAGGCGTTCCTTTTTTTGTAAATAAAATTAGAATATAAATTTGATTTTACTATGGTTTATCTACCTCCGTATTTTTTGGTTTGTTTTTTTCAGATAAAAACAAACCTGGCAGCATCGCCCCAAGAACCATACAGTAAATGGTGCTATTCAGGGCACTGCCTGTGATTGAACAACCGTTTACACACCCGTAAAAATACCAGTATGTATACCCGACAATTGCACCTAGTAATGCACTAAGAAAAGTCCAACGACGGCTGATTATCCATTTACGCATTGTAACAATTTATTGTTGAGGATTCGAACAAGAGCTTCCACATCCTGTATTTAAAATAGCCATTGCAATTAAAATTCCAGCAGCGAGAGCAATGCTCCATGAGTGTTGATTCCATGCTTCAAACAAAAACGAAACCCCCAAAAGGAGTCTTAATACTCGCATGAAATTCCAATTGTAAAGAAGGAATTTCATGTAATCACCGAATCTTTGAAAACAAAATATTCCATGGCCCGCCATTGTAGCACTCGATTCCGGCGTTGGCAAGAATAGATCTTGCCATTCCACTTCGCGCTCCACTTCGGCAACAGGTAATAACCGGCTTGTTTTTCTTGCGAATTTCTTCTACCTTGTTCTTGATAGAATCCACAGGAATATTCAGAGACCCTGGAATGTGACCTGCCTTATATTCAGTGGCGGATCTCACATCAATGATTATAGCGCCATTTTGAACCAGCTGTTTAAAATCTGTTGGAGCCCCAAACAATTTCTTAAAAATCCCGAACATAATTAAGCTTGTATTAACGACATTAAATCATAAATGCTTCCACCGTTGTAGACTTCAGTAACGCCGGCTTGTTTGAGCACTGCCAGTGCCATTCCGCTGCGGGCTCCACTTCGACAAAATACCATTATGGGTTTACTCATTTTTTGAATTTCCTTGGCTCGCATTTGGATTTGCTCAACCGGAATATTGATTGCACCTGACAAGGGTTCCATTTTAAATTCCAAAGGACTACGGACATCAATGAGCGTAGCTGATGGGTTTTTCAATATTGCTTCTGGAGTGTTCATGTGTAAGTTGTTTTTATTGGAAAATCAGTTAAAGCAGTGTTGTCGGGCAAACGTATTCTGAAACCTTCATTCGGCCGTTTTCCTTGATGGCTTTAAATCCACCTTTTACATCAATCAGATTATCGTAACCTCTTGCCTTAAGAATTGAGGCAAAAATCATAGAGCGATAACCGCCGGCACAATGCACAAAATAGGTCTTGTTTTTATCCACCTTCAGCATGCTTTCGTTGATGTAATCTAGAGGTGCATTGGTGGCTTCAAGTAGATGTTCGCTTAAGTATTCACTGTTTTTGCGTACATCGAGTATTTCAAAGCTTCCTTTGGAGGAAGATTCAGCCATTTCTTCGGCACTTACTGATTGAATTTTATCCAACTCACGGCCATCGTCCTCCCAAGTTTGAATACCTCCCTGTAAAAAACCAAGGGTGTTATCATATCCAACACGGGCTAAACGGGTAACCACTTCTTCTTCGCGGCCCGGTTCAGTAACCAGTAAAATTGGATGTTGAATGTCAGGAATAAGTGCACCAACCCAAGGGGCGAAACCTCCATCAATTCCAATATTGATTGAATTCGGAATAAATGCCTTAGCAAATACCTGAGCATCACGTGTGTCGAGAATAATTGCTGAAGTTTCATTGGCAGCGGCTTCAAAAGCGGCCGGACTCAAGGCAGTAGTTCCTTGACGCAGCACCTCATCAATGCTCGAATATCCTTTTTTGTTCATGGCAACATTCAGCGGGAAATATGCGGGTGGAGGCATCAATCCGGTTGTTACTTCTTTCACAAATTCAGCCATTGTCATATCAGCGCGCAAGGCATAATTGGTTCTCTTCTGATTCCCGAGCGTATCTGAAGTCTCCTTACTCATGTTCTTACCACATGCCGAACCTGCTCCGTGTGCCGGGTAAACGATGATTTCATCGTTAAGCGGCATTATTTTATTCCTCAATGAATCGAATAAAGTTTCGGCCAATTGTTCCTGAGTCAGGTGAGCCGCCTTTTGGGCTAAATCCGGGCGACCAACATCGCCTATAAACAGTGTATCGCCGCTGAATAGCGCAATATCTTTTCCGTTCTCATCACGCAGCAGATAACATGTACTTTCCATCGTATGGCCTGGTGTATGAAGAACCTTAATACTCACATTTCCCAATTTAAATTCCTCATCATCACGAGCGATATAGGCATCAAAATCAGGATTTGCATTGGGTCCGTAAATAATCTTTCCACCTGTTTTTGAAGCAAGATCAAGGTGACCGGAAACAAAATCCGCATGAAAGTGGGTTTCAAAAACATATTTAATTTTCACACCGGCCTTTTCAGCTTTTTCAATGTAAGGAGCCACTTCACGCAAAGGGTCAATTACGGCCGCTTCGCCATTGCTTTCGATGAAATAAGCACCCTGGGCAAGGCACCCGGTATAGATTTGTTCTATTTTCATGACCAACGATTTCAATTTGATTGGGCAAAATTCCTTCGCTTTAAAATACTATGTCGTGACATCCATCACATGAAACACTTTTTGGGGTGTATTTTATCAATTGAAACCCGGAAAGCTGCACTCCACCTAAATTCCAAACATTACAATAACGCAAAGAAAAGCTTGAGCTTTATGAATATCATTGAGTTAGTTTGGCCATCAATTTATACCTTGATGTGACTGTGCGTTGAGCAGCTAATCCAATTGATTAAGAACCCAAATAGGCTATTTTAGCAGTTGAGAAATCAAAATATAGACACCCATTACCAAAACAAACCAGCCAAAACCGACCTTCAGCTTATTGCCGTCTACCTTTCGGGCGAGTGCGTTACCGATAAAAATTCCAACGATGGCCAATGCTGAAACGCTGAGGAGCAAAACCCAATCGAATGGATACTTCCCGAGGTCGCCGGTGAAACCAATCAATGATTTCGCGGCAATAATCAATAAAGATGTGCCGACCGCCTGCTTCATTGGCAATTTGCTCAATACAACCAGTGCAGGGATAATTAAAAACCCACCTCCAGCGCCCACCAAACCGGTGAGAACCCCATCTACAGAACCTTCTAAGAAAATTATCGGGTAATTAAATTCTTGCGGTTTATCAGTTTCTTGGATTTTATTCTTGGGTTTGCGAATCATTGAAATCGATGCGGCGACCATTAAAACAGCAAATAAACCCATCAATAAAACAGGGCGAGTAACTTCAAAACTGCCAATAAAGAAAACCGAATCCGGAATGGCCGGCACAATAAACTTTCTCGTTGCGTATACCGCGGCAATGGATGGAATACCAAAAATAATGGCTGTTCTCAGATTTACCAAGCCTTCTTTAAATTTAGGAATCGCGCCTACCAATGCAGTAGCTCCAACAATGAATAAAGAATACGCCATGGCAACTATTGGATCTACATTAAACAGGTACACCAAAACCGGAACGGTAAGTATTGAACCACCACCTCCAATTAATCCTAGCGAAATTCCGATAATAAGCGAAGCGATGTAACCCAAAATTTCCATAGTGTATTTTGAGACAAAATTCCTGTGCTTTACTGTGACGCTTCGTGACAAACATCACAAGCAGGACAGATTAACGCAAGTAGGCCGATAAATCGAGCAATTCGATATGGTCTTTTGATAACTTTACCACTCCATTCTCTGATAATTTTTTTAACAAACGGGAAATAACTTCTCGGGAAGAATTAAGCTCTGAAGCGATATCCGTAATAGATTGCTTAATATTTTTTGTTTTATGGGTGTCGGAATACCGTTTGAGAAAAAAAACCAAACGCTCATCCATATTGCGAAAGGCCACATGATCAAGTGTATTTAGCACTTCATCGAATCGTGCGCGGTAATTTTGCAATACAAAATAATACCACGACTTGTACTTAGCCATCCATTCATCCATTTTGGCCAAGGGAACAGTTAGTACCTCAACCTTCGTTTCGGCTTTAGCCATGAGCTGACTGGCTTCAAAACGGGCTGCACAAATCATGGAGAGCGCGCAAGCCTGACCTGATTCAAGGTAATACATCAAAAACTCATTGCCTTCGTCATCTTCCCGATACACCTTAACAATTCCTTGTGTAATGAGAATCACATTTCGAAAATGCTGACCCGTTTTCATGAGATAATCGCCGGGCTCAAACATTTTAACAACCGCTACATCAGCGATATTTTTCACCAATTCAGGCTCAAACTCCGGATAATTTGTACGAATCAACTGCTCTTCAACCATACCGCAAATTACGAGAATCTTTAATTATTCTGAGACTAAAATGCGCATTGTGCTTTTAACACCTGCACTTTCAACTTTAAGCAGATATAATCCAGGATTTAAGCCTTTCCGAAATTCAAATTCGGTTTTTAAATTACCGGAAAATTGATTCCGTAATTTCTTTTTTGCAACTTCTTTCCCGGTAGATGAATACAAGAAAAGCTCCACATCACCTGAGGTTTCAAGATTAAACTCCACAAAAAGGTGGTCATTTACCGGACATGGATAGGCCCGTAATTGAAACACAGGAGAAAAGGTAACGGCGTTAAGCGGATTCTCCGGGTAATACCAGACTTCGATAATTCCGTCGTCGGCCCGGCTTTGGCTTCCATCGTTGACCCAAAATATATTGGGTGCGTCTGAGTCAATCCCTCCAACAATAAACCCTAACAATAAAGAATCGGTTTCATTGCCGCTCAACACAATCACCTCATCGTGTTGAATAGTTAATCCTGATGCAGGTATGAACTCTGCTCCTGCCCCTTTTAGTCGCGACATATTTATTGGAAGCGGAATTTCACTTAATTGACCGTTATTACTGCGTTGTACATCGGTAATGGCATTTACAAATGGCACATTGTTATCTTGTACCAATAAACCACTTGCGTCGCGCGAATACTGGGCCATCCCACCAAAAAATACAGTATGCATTTGTTGCTCCGATTGCACGTAAACCGGCATTACTGCACAATGGTAATGATTTAAATACTGAAGAAAATCAGGCTCTTCAAATGATTCCTCTTCTGTAATTGTGATGGCATTTAAATACGGTAAATCTAAATCGGTTCGAAATACGCCCGAATAAATGGTATAGGCCGGAGCACCACCGGGCAGAATTTGACCAACCAAATTATAGTCTCTCCGGTGAAATTTCGCAGTATCTATCCATTCCGAATAATTCGAAACGATGGGTAAATCATCGGCATAATCAATGGTAAATTGTCGAAGAGCATTGGTATATGTTTGCGTAAAACTCGGACCGTTCATTGGGTTGTAGCGCCCTTCGAATCGATGACCACCTACAATCATAAATTGATTTGATAAAAAAGCAGCATGTCCTCCGGTAATGGCCAATCGTTCATCTTCGCTGAAACGAAAAAATGTAGAAATATCGCCTCCTTGTTGAATTGCAGCAATTAAACCGGCAACATCATTAATTTCTGTGAGCAACGGAAAGGTAATGTGATCTTGGGCCGTTTCGCTAAAACCATAACCGCCCATAAGCCAAAGGGTATTGTTACGCTGAATAAACTGCATATTGGTTGATTGCAGTTGCTCCCGAAGCCTTGCGGGCAATACACTTAGGGAGGTCGACCAACTCTGTTGGGCAACTGGATCTATCGCCCAAATGGATGCGGGGCGACCGCCGGCATCAAAAGAAGCAAACGGTTGTCGGCGATGCAACCCATCTATTCGACCACCCAACAATAGGATGGCATTTCCGGATTTGGCCCAGGCAAAACTTTGAAGGGCCGGCTGACCAAACGAGGCCTTTGGTTTGAGCTGAATATTTAGTGTTTGTGCCTGAAGCCATCCTAACACACCAAACAACAACAATACAATACCCGAATACCGAATCATGGTGCAAAGAAATGCAAGGTAAAATGGGTATACTATGACAAATGTCACGTTACTCAATTTCATGTTTTAACGAAAAAACGCTTCAAAAGCCACCCGTGAATTAGTGCTCCCGTCAACAATTGCCTACCTTTCGGCTCGAAACTATTGCCCGAAAAACTATGCAAAAATGGATGTTTGGAATTTTACTCGCGGTGTTTTCGGCCTGCGGCGGAAATACGTTAAAACAACCCGAAAACGATGCGCAAACGCCCGAAAACACGATTGCGCTCTTGTATGAAACAAAATGTGGAATTTGCCATGGGAAAGACGGGAACATGGGAGCCGGTGGAGCAAGAAAGCTGAGTGAATCGACCCTCGACAAGTCGGCAGTACAGCTACAAATCAGCAACGGAAAAGGCGCAATGCCAGCCTTTGAAAGCCAATTGAGCCCGGAAGAAATTTCGGCCCTGGCCGATTATGTAATTGCACTCCGAAAATAAAAAATCGTATGGCCCTCAAATCCGAATTGTATACCAATGCCGAAGAGGCGATATCGAAAATTCAATCGGGATTTCGGGTTTTTGTCCATGGTAGTGCAGCTACGCCCATCCACTTGATTCGGGAGTTGATTCGGCAGAAAGACCGTCTCGAACAGGTTGAATTGGTGAGCATTACCTTACAAGGGCTTAGCCTCAACGACCCTTCGCTGGAAGGCCACTTTTACATCAACTCCTTGTTTGTTTCTGAGAGCACCAGAGGCGCGGTAAACAGCAGCCGAGGCGATTATGTGCCGGTATTTCTGAGTGAAATTCCATTGCTTTTTAAACGGGGTATTTTACCCATCGATGTGGCTATTGTGCAAGTGTCGCCGCCCGACGCGCATGGGTACTGCTCGTTGGGCACCTCAGTTGATGTGGCCCGATCAGCCCTTGAATGCGCACGCATCGTAATTGCGCAAGTAAACCCCAACATGCCCCGCGTGCACGGCGATGCCTTTGTACCTTTTGACCGTTTCAATTGCGCGGTTTGGGTTGATGAGCCCTTGCCTGAGGTTAATTATGCCTCTAAAGCAAACAACGACACTGTAGCCATCGGTAAGCGCGTGGCGGAACTTGTTGAAGATGGCGCAACCTTGCAAATGGGCATTGGCGCGATTCCCGACGGAGTGCTCAAGGAGTTGAAGCACCACAAAAACCTTGGCCTGCACACCGAAATGTTCTCCGATGGCGTAATCGATCTCATCGAAGGGGGTGTCATCAACAATAGCCAGAAAAAAATTGTAAACGGCTACTGTGTTACCGGTTTCATGCTGGGAAGCCGCCGCCTTTACGACTTTGTGAACGACAATCCCATTGTAAAAGCGATGGATATTGCCTACGTGAACGACCCTCGCATCATTAGCCAAAATCCAAAGGTAACGGCCATCAATTCGGCGATCGAAATCGACCTTACCGGCCAGGTTTGCTCCGATTCCATTGGCACCTTTCAATACTCAGGCATTGGCGGGCAGATGGATTTCATCCGCGGAGCGGCACTCTCAGAAGGCGGAAAACCAATCATTGCCCTTCCCTCCACCACGTCAAAAGGCATTTCGCGCATTGTTCCTGAGCTAAAATCGGGCGCCGGCGTTGTAACCACGCGTGGGCACATTCACTGGGTGGTAACCGAATTCGGAGCGGTAAATTTATTCGGAATGAACCTGGAGCAAAGGGCCAAGGCACTAATCGTACTGGCGCATCCCGACCACCGCGAGCAGCTCGA
Source organism: Bacteroidota bacterium (assembly GCA_027483445.1). Lineage (GTDB taxonomy): Bacteria > Bacteroidota > Bacteroidia > M30B66 > M30B66 > CAMCXT01. The sequence continues at coordinate 40,428 of JAIXUS010000063.1, forward strand.
AAAGGCCATGCATGAGCGCTTCCTGAAGGCTTAAACGATGAGCACAAGCATCGAGAATTATTTGATTAGCCTGTCGGCGGATGACACCGCGGCCGGAACGTGGCTAAACAGCACCATTGACCGTGTTTTGCAAAATTCGGAAGCGAAAATTTGGCACGGGCATCCGGTTTGGTTTATGGAGGGCAATCCGATTGTTGGATTTAGCCGCTTGAAAGATGGCCTGCGCCTGCTGTTCTGGAGCGGACAGTCGTTTGAAGAGCCTTTGCTTGTGGCTGAAGGTCGGTTTAAAGCCGCCGAATTCAGACTGGGAATACCGCCAATTTTGCCCCAAGAAACAGATCTGATTCGCTGGTTAATCAAGGCGCAAGCAATACAATGGGACTATAAAAACCTTGTAAAACATAAGGGTCGGCTCGAAAAGCTCAGCGCCTTTGATTAATTCATCAGCCCTAGGCGACTCCGAAACCCTATCTTTGCGCCATGCAAACAGCCGGAGCCGTACATTTGAAATTTGGCAAGGAACGGTCATTACAACGTTTTCACCCCTGGGTTTTCTCTGGAGCCATTCACCGCATCGAAGGCGACCCGGCCGATGGAGCGCGGGTGAGCGTTTTTGATGGCAAAGGCGCAATGCTCGGCTGGGGGCATTACCAGCGGGGCTCAATTACCGTGAGAATGCTGGGCTTTGGCGAACATTTGCCTGAAGGGAGATTTTGGAATCATGCCATGGACCGTTGCTTTGAGCACCGCCGCCGCGTAGGCTTGCCCAACAAAAACACCCGAATCTTTCGATTGGTGCATGGCGAAGGCGACCAGCTTCCCGGACTGGTGGTTGATGTGTATGGAGAAGTGGCTGTGGTGCAATGCCATTCGCTGGGCATGCTTGCCGAGCGGGAAGCCATCGCCCATGGTATTGTAGAAGCGTCGAACGGCCTTATTTCAGTGGTGTACGACAAATCGGCCGAGGCTCTCGGAAAACGCGAAGGCAACGGCTTGCTGTATGGTGAAATGCCGGCAGAAACCGTTTACAATGAGCACGGACACTTGTTCAATGTTGATTTTGTGAGCGGACAAAAAACGGGGTTTTTCATCGACCAACGGGAGAACCGACAGCTTTTGCATCAGTATTCGGAAGGCAAAAAGGTGTTAAATACATTTTGCTATACCGGCGGTTTTTCGGTGTTTGCCCTTGCAGGAGGAGCCTCGTTTGTTGATTCGGTTGACAGTTCAAAAAAGGCCATCGCGCTTACGCGCCAAAACGTAGAATTGAATGGCTTCGACGAAAGCCGACATTCGGCATTGGTAGCTGATGTACCGGAGTGGCTCAAGACACACCGTGAGGCTTACGACATTATTATTCTCGACCCACCCGCCTTTGCCAAGCACCTCGATGCCCGCCACAAAGCAGTACAGGCATACAAGAGGTTGAATTTACTGGCCCTGGAGCAGATTCGCCCGGGTGGCTTATTGTTTACCTTTTCGTGCAGCCAGGTAGTAGACCGGGAATTGTTCAGGCATACCCTTACTGCTGCAGCCATTGAATCGGGTCGTAAAACAGCTATTCTCCACCAGCTTACCCAGCCGGCCGATCACCCGGTGAGCATTTACCATCCTGAAGGGGAATACCTGAAAGGCCTTGTTTTACAGGTAGATTAACGATTTCAATCATGTCGAACACCATACAAAGCACGGTGAGTAGCCGGCGCATCCTTCAGCTTGCCCTGCCCATTATTTTGGGCGGAATTGCACAGAATGTGATTTTGGCCACCGACGTGATTTTCATGTCGCGCGTAGATGAAGTCGCCCTGGATGCCGTGGGCATTGCCGGCTTGTTTTTCAGTACAGTGTATATCATCGGACTCGGTTTTTCGACCGGGGTTCAGATCATCATTGCCCGCCGACACGGCGAAAAGCAGCACAAAGCCATTGGTAATCTGTTCGACAACAGCCTGTTGTTTTTATTCCTCACTTCAATAGTGCTTTGGTTAGGCATGGAAGTGCTGGGGCCGCCCATTTTGAAGTCGTTGATTAGCTCTGATGCCGTATACCAATCGGCCGTAGTTTACCTGGATCAACGTGCCTGGGGGATTACCTTTGCGATGGTTAATCTGGCATTTCGTGCCTTTTTTATCGGGGTTTCCTCCTCGGCAATTATCATCTGGAGTACAATTGGTATCGCCGTAAGCAATGGGCTTTTAAACTACGGACTTATTTTCGGGAACTGGGGAATGCCGCAGCTCGGAATCGCCGGTTCTGCAATTGCCTCTTCGTTGTCGGAGATTGTTGGTTTGTGCATTTTCCTTAGCTACACACTGGGGAAAAGGCTACATAAAGCATTTTCGTTGTTTGAAAGCTGGAAATGGGATTGGCCGGCCATGCGCTTGATTTTGAATACAGCCATGCCGGTGATGTTTCAATATTTCATTTCGCACGCCGGTTGGTTTTTGTTCTTCATTGTAATTGAGCACAATGGTGAACGAGCACTGGCGATTTCGGTCCTAATCAGGATGATATATATGTTCCAGATGGTTCCATTTTGGGGCTTCAGTGCGGCTACGAACACGCTTGTATCGTTTGTGATCGGCGAGGGCCGCAATGATCAAGTAATGCCGATACTGAAAAAGATTACAGTGTATGCCTTAGTTTCATGCTTACCGCTCGTAGCGCTCAACCTCATTGCGCCGGAATGGGTGCTTGGGCTTGCGGTAGATCCGATGCACGGTGAGTTGATACAAGATGCCATCCCAACATTGTATGTGATTTCGTCGGCGCTCATTTTCTTCGCCTTAGCGATGACCTGGTTCAGCGGCGTAAGCGGAAGCGGCAACACCCGAACAGCATTGTGGATTGAAACCGGCGCAATCTTGGTTTACCTGATTATGGCCTATATATTAGGAATGATTGTGGAGGCCGATGTTCACATCATTTGGCTTACCGAGCCGTTTTACTTTCTGGTGCTGGGTTTTGTGTCGTATCTGTATATTCGCAGTGGTCGCTGGAAAGGAAAACAGATTTAAGTCCTTAACCTTGATTTGTGGACAGTTTGTGGATTCAATTTGATAACATCTGATTAACTTTCCACTGAATTACTATGGATATTTTCGCAACGGAAACCTAGAAAGTGTATGAGCATAGAAAAGCCGAAGATACTGTTGGTGGATGACGAACCGGATATTCTTGAGTTTATCAGCTACAACCTCAACAAAGAAGGGTTTGAGGTTTACACCAGCAACAACGGAAAGGATGCCATTAAAATTGCCAGACAGGAAAAGCCTTCGCTCATCATTTTAGATGTGATGATGCCTGATTTGGATGGTATTGAAACCTGTAGAGTCATTCGCGAAACACCAGAACTGAAAGAAGTACTCATCGCCTTTCTCACCGCCAGAAACGAAGATTACAGTCAGATTGCCGGCTTTGACGCCGGTGCCGACGACTACATCAACAAGCCCATTAAGCCCAGGGTACTTGTAAGTAGAGTTAAAGCGTTGATGCGCCGTGCCGGAAAAATAAGTGGTGGTGATGAAGTGCTCGACATCAATGGTTTTATGATTGATCGGGAGAAATACCTCATCATCAAAGACAACCGGCAGTATAACCTACCCAAAAAAGAATTTGAGCTCATCGCTTTATTGGCTTCTAAACCCGGGAAAGTCTTTACTCGTGAGGATATTCTGAAAAGTGTTTGGGGTGATGACGTGGTGGTTGGCGACCGAACCATCGATGTTCATATCAGAAAACTTCGAGAAAAGCTGGGAGATAACTACATTCGCACCATTAAAGGTGTAGGTTACAAATTTGAGTTCTAAAGTTCCATTTTTCCAAAAGGCTAATACCTCCACGCCCCGGAGCCTGGCGCTGTTTCTCAGCGTATGGTTTGCTGCGTGCGTTGGTGTTTTCGTGGGTTTAACCGAATACCTCTTTCACAAGCAATACACGATTTGGGTGCCCGCTGTGGTAACGGTGTTCACCTTCGTGCTTTCGTTTTTTCTTTTTCAGTACACGGTAGAGCGATTTATTTACCGAAAAATTAAGGTCATCTACAAGAACATCCACCAGCTGAAGCTCAAGAAAGGCCAAAAACCCAAGTCGGTCGATTTAAATACAGACATTATCGCCGCCGTAAATAAAGATGTGGAGGCTTGGGCGAAAGATCAGAAGGAAGAGATCGAGTACCTGAAAAACCTTGAAAACTATCGACGTGAGTTTTTGGGCAATGTGAGTCATGAGTTAAAAACCCCGATTTTCAATATTCAGGGCTACATCATGACCTTGCTGGAGGGCGGTTTAGAAGACGACAAGATAAACCGAACTTACCTTGAGCGCGCTGAGAAGAGTGTTGAGCGGATGGTGAATATTGTGGAGGACCTCGAGATCATCACCCAGTTTGAAAGCGGCCAGCTTATTCTTCACAAAGAGAAATTCGATATTGTAGAGCTGGCGCGCGATACGATGAGCAGCATTCAGTACTCGGCCGAGAAGAACAATGTTCGCCTTGTATTCAAAGACCATTACGAGAAGCCCATTTACGTGAAGGCCGACCGGGAAGCCATACAAAAGGTGATTTCCAATCTGCTGGTCAATTCGATTAAATACTGCAAACCAAGCGGAATTGGCGAAACCAAAATTTCGTTTTACGATATGGATGAGAACATCCTCGTAGAGGTTTCCGACAATGGCATTGGCATCGCGCAGGAGCATATTCCGCGGCTATTTGAGCGCTTCTACCGCGTCGACCGTAGCCGTTCGCGCGATATTGGCGGCACCGGACTCGGTTTGTCGATTGTAAAACACATCATCGAAGCCCACAATCAGACCATCAATGTGCGCAGCACCGTTGGTTTGGGCACCACCTTTGGCTTCACCTTGCAAAAGGTTAAGTAACCACATTTTTAGGTTTAGGGGCTTTCCCGCTTTACGCGGGGATGACATTAGCGCTCGGTTGCTGATTGGCGTGTTTGGCGAATTGTCTCTCAATCGCATTCCTGACCAAAGCTTGCAGAAAAATCAATAATGCTGAAGAATCAAGATGCTAGAGCAGTCTTGTGTATGATATTTTATGTGCAGCGGATGGAAAAACTAAAGCCACAATTGGGGCTAAGCTTCTGTAAATAAAACTATTGAGTGTTTTCAGTAAGCCCTACTTAGGTGGTCAGTGGTTGGTTATTCAAGCTCAAACCATGAGCGGCGAATTGCGACAGGTTTAGAAAAAAATCGACATCTGTAATTTTTTTTCGGGCTCGTGCATTTTAATACCTATTGCTTTGAATATCAATACTTTAAAACTACTGTCTAACTTGTTTTTAGGGCCAAAATGGGTATAAATACCTAAAATTTAACATGAATCACCGAAACCTTACATAACATCCGGCGTAACAGAGGGCATACTAACCTTAACCTTTTCTTATGAAAAACAAGTTCAGAAATCTAACCTGCCTTACTGCAGCGCTTGCCGGACTCTTATGGGCCGGTTTAAGTACAACAGTAAATGCACAGAACCAACAGCTTTTGGGTACACCGCTGCAGCAGCAGTCTACCCGTCAGTCTGCCGGAAGTCAGACTCCTTCGGAGGATGACATTGTAGTTCCTCCGGGAGTGAACCGTATGGCATACATTCACAGCTTGTACAATAGTCCGCAAGCGATGAGTGCTGCACCACAAGTTGCTCCGAATCCAGACATGCCGTCTTCGTTGTTGTGTCAGGATTTTCGTGTAATCTTTGTATTGGATGAATCAGGATCAATCGACAACACCGAATCGCAGCTTGTTCGTCAGGGCGTTCGTTCGTTGGCTTTGGCCTTGTTAAATTCGGGTGCCGACTTGCATGTAATTGAGTTTGCCACTGAGGCTTCTGTGATTAATCTGGGAGGTTCTTTAGTAACCCCTACATTTATTAATAACCTGAACCTTTACCTTGGCAACAACAATAACAATTCAGGCAACCCTGGTTTCAATGGTCAGCGTTACCGCACCTTTGCAGCCGGTTGCGACGGCCGTACCAACTGGGAAGCCGGTTTAATTGCAGCCCAGGGCATTGCTGCCGACCTGGTGATTTTCTTCACCGACGGTAACCCAACAGCTTACAATGTAACCAATGGCAATTGTGCCGGTGGAACTGTGGCTATAGGTAACACAGGCGGTGTTCCTGTTTTCCCAGGCTTTAGCAATACTACCGCATTGAACAACGCGATTGTTCAGGCGAACGCTGTTAAGGCACAAGGAAAGCACATGTTTGTAGCTGCTGTTGGCGATGACTTAAACCTGAGCAACTGTCAGAAAATTTCCGGTAACGATAATTTCGCCGTAAGCAACAACGTATTTACTGCTGATTATGTAGTAGGACAATTCGAAACTCTGGCTTTCCAACTTGAAGCTGCTGCAAACAATGTATGCGGAACCGAACTTTCGATTTCAAAAACGGTGAGCACTCCTTCAACTTGCGTGGGTTCACAGGTAACCTTTACCATTTCGGTAACCAACACAGGTGGAGATTTCAACTTTACTGCCGTAAACACCCGCATTCAGGATGTAGTGCCATCTGGCTTTAGCAACCCACAAATTGTGGCTCCAGTTCCTGTAGGCGCTTCATTCTCAGGAAACACCTTAAACTACAACATTGGAGATCTTGCTGCCGGTCAAACACGTAGCATCAGCTTTACAGCTACTGTGATGGTTCCTCCTGCCTCTTTTAACAACGTGGCTACTGCTGATGCGAACAATGCAAACCTTGTTTCTGATGATGCACCATTTACTCCAGACTACGCCGTAACTACCGTAAACGAAACCGCTTGTATCAGCTACACCTGGTTTGGTACAACCTACACCTCTTCTGGTTCTTATGAGCGTACATTCAACAATGCGAATGGTTGTCCACAAAAAGAAATTCTAAACCTGACCATTACTCCACAGCCTGCACAACCACAAACTGCTTGCTGGCAAACTGCAACCTTCAATGCTTCAACTTGCTCTTGGGATATTACCGGAACACAGCCACAAGCACCTGAAGTAGCTTGCTACCAAACTGCTACCTTTAACCCAACAACTTGTTCTTACGACGTAACAGGTTCTGAACCAGTAGCTCCTGAAGTAGCTTGCTACCAAACAGCTACCTTCAACCCAAGCACTTGCTCGTATGATGTAACAGGCTCTATGCCTCCAATGCCAGAAATTGAGTCTTACCAAACAGCGACTTTCAACGAAGTAAGCTGCCAGTGGGACGTAACCGGAAATCCTCCAACTGAAGGATGCTATGGTGCAGAAGTATGGGCCTTCTCACAAGGTAATACTAAATCAGGTGGAGATGTTCGTCCTGAGCGTTCATTTGCAATCAGAGCTTTGGGTGCACCTAACGGACAAACTCCTGCTATTTACGCTCCTTATCAGGAATTCGTAGCACTTGGTTTCGGTGGTTCAATCGAGATTCGTTTTGAAAATCCAATTGCCAATGGTCCAGGCGCCGACATTAAGATTTGGGAATCTTCAGCAGGCTCTAACAACGAAACTGCAACAATATCAGTTTCTCAGGATGGTTTAGGATACTTCCCTGTAGGTACAATCACCATGGATGGTGAGGTTGACTTTGCCTCTGCTTTCTCTGACTACATTCAGTATGTAAAAATCACCGACATTACCAACCCAGCAACTTGGGGTAACAGCGATGTAGCGGATGGTTTCGATGTTGATGCAGTAGAATGCTTGCACGGTGCTTATCAAATTCCTACTCCTCAAACTTGCGCTCCGGTAGAGTACATGGATTTCTTCCAAGGACCTTCAAACGACTTGCTGACCCCTGTTGCTGATGCCCGCTCTAACCCTTATGAAGCATTAGGTACACCAGAAAACAGCGATGCTGTAACTTCTCCTGAAAACAACAACTTCGTAAGCCTTGGCTTCGGTGGTTCAATCGTGTTGAAGTTTGGTTACCCGATTAAAAACGGTCCTGGCGACGACATCTTCGTGGTTGAAACAACCTTTAACAGCGCTGGTGCAAACCGTTGCAGCCGTTACCCTGAGCGTATCCGCGTATTTGCTTCACAAGACAACTGCAACTGGGTATACCTTGGCGAAAACTGCCAGGACACTTACTTCGACCTCAAAGGTTTGAACTGGGCACAGTATGTAAAATTGGTTGACGTATCTGATCCAACAGCCTTCAACGGTTTGGTAGACGGTTACGACCTCGACGGTGTTCTTTGTCTGCATGGTGAAGAAACCAACCCAACACCTACTGAACTTGTATTTGGTTCGGCACAAGAAGTTATTGATTACAATCCTGGCGATCGTGCAAACGGTACTGATATCGTAGAAAATCGCCGTCAACCAGGCCATTCGCTTGGCATGCCACAAAACACCGACGTAGTAAACTTTGTTGCCCTTGGTTTCAATGGTTCATTGACTGTGAAGTTTGACTATGTAATCTTCGATGCTCCAGGTGCTGATATTCACATGGTAGAAACTACTTTCGGTAGCGCTACCTGTACTTCTTACCCTGAGCGTGCCATGGTAGAAGGTTCTTTGGATGGCGAAAACTGGGTAGTATTGGATGAGGAAATCTGTTTGGATGGTTCTATTGATGTAGCAGCTGCCGGTGCAATCCAGTACATCCGCGTAACTGACCGTTCAAAAGCAACTGATTTTGGTGGCTCAGCCGATGGTTATGATGTAGATGGATTTGTGGTTCTGCACTCTTGTGCAAGCGCTCCTGCTCGTCTTGCCGATCCAAATGCTGACAACGTAAGCGTAGCTGATGAGGTAATTTCAAGCACTGCCTATCCTAACCCATTCGATGCTGACGTTCAGGTGAGCATCAACACCGGCGATCAGGATGATGTTGTGGTAATCCGCGTGATGAACAACCTCGGACAGGTAGTTATGACTAAGCGTCTCAATGTTGCGCCTTCGAGCGAAATTGTTGAAACACTCAGCTTACAAGGTTTGCGCAGCGGTATCTACATGCTCAATGTTGAAACCAGCAATGCTGTAGAAACCATCAAACTGGTGAAGAAATAATCACAACAGTTTAAATTGAAAAAGCCCGCTATCAGCAATGGTAGCGGGCTTTTTTGTTGGAAGAAATTTGAATGAACAACCACAAATGGTCGTTGATTTAATGCAGAGTTTGATAGAGCAATGAGCACACATTTTACCCTGTACTTTCGGGTAAAACACGAGTGGGCCAGGGATTGGAGCTGGCTGCCGTGCAGCGCGGAAAGCCCGGTTCAGGCCCCCAAAACCTGGACAAGCAAAGCGGGCTTTAATGAGCGATTACGATTTTCTGTGCTGAGCCGGCCATCGATAGATAATACACGCCCGGAATTAAAGTGGTGTTCCATGTTGTTTTTCCTTTTTCTACCTGAAGTTCCAGCACCTTTCTTCCGGTAGCATCGCGCACCTGCATGGTGCCTTTGCGGGCTGAAACCAGCGTTATTGTTGAAAACGAGGGTGATGGATTGGGGAAAACCGAAAGCTGAGACTTGCTTATAACACCTTTTAAACCAACGGTTTGCAAAACAATCGGCTCCGAAATTCCGCTGCTACAACCATTAAAAGAGGTGAGGCTTAAGGTGTATGAGCCCGTGTCTGTTGGAACGAATAGAGACGATGTGGCGCCGGGAATTGGCACTCCGTTTTGATACCAGGTATAAAGGTATGGGCCGGTAATGGAGCTTTCCAGACCGGTTTCGGAGGCGCTGAAGAGAATTTCGGGTGTTGGAGGAGGGGTTTCAAATGAAACATTGATGGGTGCAGAGGTGGAGGTGCCGCAAGGGTTAGTTACGGTTACCTGGTAGGTTCCGGGCTGGCTGACAGAAATTTCTTGCGTGCTTGCATTGCCGGGTGCCCACACGATGCCTTCGGTGTAATTGGTCGACAGGGTGATGGAGGTTCCTTCGCAAGCTATGGTTTCGCCGAAGATGATTGGCGGTTCAGGGTTTTGGCCTTCGAAAATGTTGAGGTTTGAGTTGAAAATCAAGTCTCCCGAACTGGCGTTGTTGCTATTGCTGGCATTGAGGGCGGCATAGAAGGTAACCTGACCGGATCCGGCGGGTGGGGCGATCCAATCGAACGACCAAACTCGGGTATTGGGTGCGCTTTCGGCGGTTCCGGCTCCGGTATGGGTTAGATATCGGCCGTTACCGTTGAGTTGTGTTCCGGTGGAGGCGATCATGGTTCCGGCGGTGGCTCCCGAGGCCAATTGCGGCGAGATGCTAAACCCGAACTCGTTGCGACCGGCCACAGAGATGCTCAGGGTGATCGTGTAGGTTTGTCCGGGCGTGTAGCCGCAAGCGGGCACATTGCTGGTTATCATGCCTTGCTGAAAGGTTGTTCCAGTGCCGGAATGGCAGCCTCCGTTTTGGCTGGCGCAGGTTCGGGCGTTATTTTCATTGGGCGAACCGGTGTAACCCGCTGGGGCTCCAGAATTATTGGAATGAACATCAACCGTATTGAAACAATTGAGAAGCTGAATAAACAAGGCGAATGGTAGAAACCAAAGAAATTTCTTCATGTAGTAGGCTGATATTTCGGTACAAACAAATCTACTATTTTTTTAATCCCATGTTTTGCGCCAGAACCTTGAACAAGAAACCGCAAAGAAAAACGCTCGAAGGCTCAGACTTAAATCATGCAATTAATTGACGTTCTTTATATTACATCAAAAACATAAGAATAGCATCGGACTAAAAAATGAGTACCAACACCCAATCCGACTAAAGAGGTAAATTATGTAATTTTGCAGCGAAAATTTGGCCTAACCTTTTTTCATTATACTTCTAAAGAAAGCTAGTCTCTGGCAAATCGTCGGCAGGAAGAAATATGCATTTTCCTTACGTTGAATTCACCATGGGTGCTATCACTCAATTAAAGCTATAATGTAACTCACATTTAGGTTAGTCGTAATGAAGGCAAAACAAATATAAAATATGAGCAGACATATACTTGCTTCAAGCTCAATCTTAATTGTAAAATCACCTTTAAAGAGGTGCATAATTGATTTAGAAACGCTGTTAATTAAACAGCGGCTGAGGACCTATTTATTGCTCTCTGTTCTACTTTTTTCAAGTGGAATCAGTTTAGCGCAATCGATTTTCACCAACCCAATTACCGGCTCTTCAATTTCAGCCAATCCATACTCAACTGGACAGGTACTGAATGCCAATATAACATCCACAGGTATTGGAAGAGGTTCGGGACTTTCAGCATCAGCTGTTAATGATCGATACAATGTTACCAGTGCTAATGCAAGTTCGCTTTCCAACGCCTTGAGTGGAAATGACTTTTTTGAATTTTCAATTACACCAAACTCATGTTTTGAAATCAACTTCATTAGTTTAACCTACATCTCACAAATCTCTGGTGGGGGAATAAACCTCGCTTTGCGATCCAATCGAGATTCATATGCATCAAATATTGCTACATCAACCGCAACCACCGGCACAACAATATCACTAGGCGCTGCAGCATTTCAGAACATCCGAACAAATATTACATTTAGGCTGTATGTATGGGGGGCGAGTGGATCTGGAACACAGTTTTCTATCAACAGCTTCACATTTAATGGGGCCGTAGCGGCATGGACGAATACTACTACTGCAGGATCTTCTGCTCCAACACTCTGTGTGAATACTCCATTAACAAACATTACCCACACTACAACGGGAGCAACAGGAATTGGAACTGCAACAGGACTACCATCTGGTGTAACAGCAACTTGGTCAGCCAACACCATCACCATCAGCGGCACTCCAACTGCTTCTGGAACATTTAACTACAGCATTCCTTTGACTGGTGGATGCGGATCGGTTAATGCAACTGGGACAATTACTGTAACTCCAATAAAGACTGTTGGATCAGCTTCTTCCACTCCAACACTTTGTACAAACACACCACTTACAAACATTACACATACAACCACAGGGGCTACAGGAATCGGAACAGCTACTGGACTTCCAGCCGGCGTTACGGCTGCTTTTGCATCCAATACAATCACCATCAGCGGTACTCCAACGGCTTTTGGAACATTTAACTACAGCATTCCTTTGACTGGTGGATGCGGATCGGTTAATGCAACTGGAACCATCACCGTTTTAAACGGTACGATAGATTATGCGAATCTACAATTCCCGGGTAGCCCGACGATTTGTATTGGGAATAACCTAACAGCCTTTGGCCGAATTTATAAGGCGGGAGTTACCGAAGCTGCAGGCGCCAACCCAATTGTTGAAGCGCAGATCGGATATAACGCTACGAATACAAATCCCAATACATGGGCGGCCGGTAACTGGACAAATGCTACCTACAATGTGCAAGTCGGCAACGACGATGAGTATGTCGGTTCGTTTGGCTCTGCGCTTGTTGCCGGAACCTATTATTATGCATTTCGCTACAGGATGAATGGCTGCGCTTGGCAGTATGGCGGTTTCAACGGAACTGGTGGCGGTTTTTATAATGGATCGACCAACAACAATGGTGTGTTAACGATAAGTCCGAACAACACGCCTGGAACTGCTTCGAGTAACCCAACACTTTGTATCAATACTCCATTAACCAATATTACGCGAACAACCACTGGCGCAACTGGCATCGGAGCTGCAACAGGTCTACCTGCCGGTGTAACGGCAGCTTTTGCTTCCAATACCATCACCATCAGCGGCACTCCAACGGCTTCTGGAACATTTAACTACAGCATTCCATTAACTGGTGGTTGTGGAACTGCAAATGCAACAGGAACTATTACAGTTACTCCGGCAAACACCATTTCTCTTACATCCGCTGTTGGATCAAATAGTCAGCTTCGTTGTATCAATACAGCCATTACCACTATAACCTACGCAACAAGCGGTGCTACCGGTGCTACATTCAGTGGATTACCTCCTGGTGTTAGTGGTGCGTGGGCTGCTGGCGTTGCAACGATAAGCGGAACACCAACAGCTTATGGTTTTTACAATTACACCGTTACGTTAACAGGTGGATGCGGTAGCGTAACAGCAACCGGTTCTATAAATGTAAACGGACTTGATTATGCAAACCTACAGTTTCCGGCGAGTGCAAGCATTTGTGTGGGAAATACATTTACAGCCTTTGGACAAGTCTATGAGCTAGGTATTACCGAGGCAGCCGGCGCAAACGCGAACATCTCAGTCCAGTATGGTTATAACAACAGCAATACTGATCCATCTACCTGGCCTGCAGGTAACTGGTCTGCTGCAAGCTACAATTTGCAGGCAGGCAACAATGATGAGTACACTGCAACCGGTGTTGCCTTGGGTGCCGGTACCTGGTATTACACCTTTCGTTATTCCATCAATGGTTGTTCTTGGCAGTATGGCGGATACAGTGCAACCGGTGGCGGATTTTGGAACGGAACAACGAATGTGAGCGGAGTTGTAACTGTGACTCCAGCTCCCAATGCTGGTACGCTAAGCGGTACGCAAAATATTTGTGCAGCCGGAACTACAACATTTACGACTAGCGGAAATGCTGGCGGTACTTGGACATCAAACGCTACAGGTATAGCCACAGTTAACAACAGCACGGGTGCTATTACGGGTGTTGCTGCTGGAACTGCGACAATCACCTACACCGTAACTGGAACTGGCGGATGTGCCAACGCTACAGCCACCAGAACCGTTACAGTTACCGCTGCTCCAAATGCCGGAACGCTGAGCGGAACGCAGAACATTTGCGCAGCCGGAACTACAACATTTACTTCTAGCGGAAATGCTGGAGGTGCTTGGACATCAGATGCGACGGGCATAGCCACTGTTAACGTCAGCACAGGTGTTATAACGGGTGTTGCTGCTGGAACAGCCAACATTACTTACACCGTAACCGGAACGGGCGGGTGTGCTAATGCTACCGCCACTAGAACCGTTACAGTTACTGCAGCACCTAATGCAGGAACGCTGAGCGGAACCCAAAATATTTGTATTGCAGGAACAACTTCTTTCTGGACCAACGGAAACGCCGGTGGAACTTGGTCATCGAACGCTACAGGTATAGCCACAGTTAACAGCAGCACAGGTGCTATTACAGGTGTTGCTGCTGGAACTGCGACTATTACCTACACGGTAGCTGGAACTGGTGGGTGTGCTAATGCCACCGCCACTAGAACCGTTACGGTAGCGCCGAATAATACTGCTGGAACGGTTTCTTCGAATCCAACACTTTGTATAAATACAGCGCTTACAGCAATCACCCGTACAACAACAGGTGCAACCGGTATTGGAACAGCTACTGGCCTTCCGGCAGGTGTTACAGCTACTTGGGCTTCTAACGTGCTTACCATCAGCGGTACACCAACTGCTTCTGGAACATTTAACTACAGCATTCCTTTAACAGGTGGTTGTGGAGCGGTGAATGCTACTGGTACGATCACGGTTACTCCGGCAAACACTGCAGGAACTGCTTCTTCGAATCCAACGCTTTGTATCAACACGGCTTTAACCAACATCACCAGAACAACAACTGGCGCAACCGGCATCGGAGCTCCAACTGGACTTCCTGCTGGCGTTACTGCTGCTTGGGCTGCGAATACGATTACTGTCAGTGGTACACCAACAGCAGTTGGAACATTTAACTACAGTATTCCTTTAACAGGTGGATGTGGAGCAGTGAGTGCCACAGGAACAATCACTGTTACTCCGGCGAATACTGTGACACTTTCATCTGCAGCTGGTACAAATGCACAAACACGTTGCATTAACACAGCCATTACGAATATCACGTATGCTACAACAACTGCAACAGGCGCTACATTCAGCGGCTTACCTGCAGGTGTTAATGGTGTATGGGCATCGAACGTTGCTACCATCAGCGGAACGCCAACAGCTGCTGGAACTTTTAATTACACGGTTACTTTAACAGGGGGTTGTGGAGCGGTGAATGCTACTGGAACAATCACGGTTACTCCTGCAAATACTGCTGGAACAGCTTCTTCGAATCCAACGCTTTGTATCAATACAGCGCTTACAGCAATCACCCGTACAACAACAGGTGCAACCGGTATCGGAACAGCTACTGGACTTCCGGCAGGTGTTACAGCTACTTGGGCTTCGAATGTGCTTACAATCAGTGGTACGCCAACAGCTGCTGGAACATTTAACTATAGCATTCCATTAACCGGCGGCTGCGGATCTGTAAATGCAACTGGAACGATTACCGTTACTGCAGCTCCGACAGTTGGAGCGACCGCAAATTTCACTACAATTTGCTCTGGCGGAACAATAAATCTTACTGGTACAAGCAATGTCAGCAATATTGTTGTAGGTCAAGAAAATTTTGAGAATACATCGACTTACACAGCAGTTAATGGTCAAACCAGAACAGGGACTTCAGCTTCAAGCGATCGTCCTGCAAATGTGTCTTTTGTAACTTCTCCAACAACCTCTTACTCGGCTAATGACGAAACTGCAACAATTACAACACAAAACTTTACCGGACTCACGCCTGGAGCAGCAAAATTCGTTACGATGCGACTGGCCGCCTTTTCTATAGGGTCTTCAAGCGGTGGATTAGATTCAGGCGACGACGTTACGGTTGAGATTTCTTTGAACGGAGGCTCTACCTATTCACGAGAAATTGAAGTGAATGGGAATAGTAATTGTCATTGGGGTTTTACGTCAGGTACAGGTGTGGCAGCTACAACATATGATGGAGATAATACAGCTACCGTTTTTGCTCCAGCTGGCGGTGGCGCAAGAACTACCGATGGTTTTAGCACATTGCAGATTAGTTTGCCAACGAGTGCAACTCAAGTAAGAGTTCGAGTGACAATGAGTAATAGCAGTAATAGTGAATCATGGGTGATTGATGACATTATCGTTTCTAGTGGCCCAACTTATTCTTGGACCTCAGCTCCTGCAGGCTTTACTTCATCATTACAAAATCCTACCGGAGTTGTGGTTTCTGGCAATACAACTTATACGCTTACTGTAACCAACCCAACTACAGGGTGTTCGAATTCAAGTTCTGTTTCAATCACTGCTAATCCAAACAACACAGTAGGAGCAGCATCTTCTACTCCTACACTTTGTAACAACACTGCTCTAACTGCAATAACACACACAACAACCGGAGCAACTAGTATCGGAACAGCAACAGGACTTCCATCGGGTGTTACAGCTGCTTTTGCATCCAATACAATTACCATAAGCGGCACGCCTACTGCTTCTGGAACATTTAACTACAGCATTCCTTTAACGGGTTGTGGAGCAGTGAGTGCAACAGGAACGATTACAGTTACACCAAATCCCACAGTGAATGTGGGCCCTGGTTTAGCAGCGATTTGTCAAGGGGGCGTTTCTGCGAACCTTGGAGGAAGTGTCACCAGTCCTGCTTCTGGTGGAACCTGGTCGACAACTTCTGGAGGAACATTCTCACCAAGTGCAACAGCATTAAATGCGACATGGACACCGCCGGCTGGATTTGTAGGTACTGCCACACTCACTCTTACATCATTTGGAGGTAGCTGTGGAATTGCGACGGGATCAAAAAATATCACAGTAAATCCATTGCCAGCAAATGCTGGAACGATCACAGGCACCGCGACTGTGTGTCAAAATCAAACAAGCGTAGTTTATTCAATTCCAGCAATTGCTAATGCGACAAGTTATACTTGGTCATACTCAGGAACAGGCTTTACAGCTTCTGGAAGTACTGCCTCTATTTTTGGATCATTCTCAGCTTCGGCAACTTCGGGTATTTTAACTGTTAGAGGAGTTAACTCTTGCGGAAACGGGCCTGTATCAGCCAACTTCGCCATTACGGTAAATTCAGTACCGTCAGCGGCAGGTGTTATTACAGGTAGTCCTTCTTTGTGTCAAGGCCAAACAGGAGTTTCATTTTCTGTTCCTCCAATTCCCGGGGCAACCAGCTATCAGTGGACTTATTCAGGCACCGGCTTTACAGCTTCAGGTAGCACAGCTACAATTACCGCGAACTTTTCTCCAACCGCCACGGCGGGCAACCTTACAGTACGAGGAGTAAACAGTTGCGGAAACGGGGTGGCATCGGCGAATTTCCCCATTTCACTGGCTCAATTGCCCGGAACCCCCGGAACCATTTTGGGTCCTTCTACAGTTTGCCGCGGACAAGTTGGTTTCACCTTCACCATTCCGGCCATTGCCAATGCTACAAGTTACAGCTGGGTTTACACTGGAACAGGGATCACATTTTCTGGCAATACCTCAACAGTAACAGCGATAATTAGCAATACAGCAACATCAGGTGTATTGAGGGTTCGTGGTGTTAGTGCTTGTTTGAATGGGCCATTTAGTGCTGATTTTCCAGTAACTGTTATTGAGGCCCCTGTAGTTTCGATTTCGAGCAACTATTGCGGAAACCCGGGTTTTGTCATCTTAACAGCCAGTTCAGGATTCACAAACTACGTATGGAGCACCGGTGCAACAACCTCATTCATCAACGCCGACATTGCCGGCCAGTACACCGTAACAGTGGCGAATGCCTTCGGTTGTATGGCTTCAGCCTCGGTAGGGGTAGCCACCGAATTGGTTACTAACGGGAAGTTTGATTTGGGCAATACCGGCTTTTCGACCAACTACAATTTTGTAGCGAATATAGCAGGTCAAACTGAAATGTATCCTGAAGGTACTTACGCTGTTGTTCCAAATGCCAATTCTGTACACGACCAATTCTGGGGAACCGGAAGAACACCTAGCGGAGGACCCTTCATGGTGGTCAATGGTCACCCGGCATTGGGCCAGGCTGTTTGGTCGCAAAACAATATTCCAGTGCAACCCAATACCACATATTACTTTTCGGCTTGGGGCTTAAGTGTGGTAAACGGCAACAATGCGGCATTGCGCTTTACCATCAACGGCAATCAGGTGGGAACAATCGCCAACTTGCCAAACGGTTACAGCAGTACCGCCGGCCCATTTAACTGGGTGCGCTTTTATGGATCATGGAACTCCGGATTTGAAACAGAAGCCGACCTTTCAATCATTAACCTAAATACAATTCTGGGGGGTAACGATTTTGGTTTGGATGACATTTCGTTTGGTACACTTTCGCCAATCCCTTTAACCGCAGTACCTGGCACCTCCAATGGAACCAATGTTTGTCAAGGCAGCCAACTCGTTTTGAACGCCAATGCTGTTGGCGGTGCGAGTCCGTTTACTTACAGCTGGACTGGTCCAAACGGCTTTAGTTCGTCTGACATGAACCCGGTAGTAACCACCAATGCCACTGCAGCCGTAGCCGGCATTTACACCGTAACCGTAACCGATGGTTTCGGATGCTCGGTAAGTTCTGACTTCAACCTCAGCGTGAGTCCATTACCGGCCAATCGCATGCCGGTGGCTACTGTGCCTTCAGTTTGTGTGGATGGCAATTCGGCCATCAACCTGCCGCTTTCGCAAACCGGAGTTAGTTATCAGTTGCGCAACGAGGCTAATGATGCTCCTGTTGGAGACCCTATTGCGGGAACGGGTGGAACGATTTCCTTCCCGGTTGAAAATCTCAACCAAACAACTACATACAACGTTTTGGCTACCGGAAATCTTAGCCAGTGTTCTGTAGAGATGACCAACTTGGCCACTATTACCGTAGCTACCACTCCTGTTCTGTCGATTACGAACCAGGCCATCTGTTCGGGAACTGTGAACCTCACAGCGCCTGCGGTTACGGCAGGAAGTACCGGTGGTGGAACCTTAAGCTATTGGACAAATGCCGCGGGCACCGTTGCCTTGAGCAATCCATCCACAGTGAGTGCCTCAGGAACCTATTACATCAGAAGTACGGTTGGCTCCTGCAGCGACATTGAACCGGTTTCTGTATCAATTTCGACCAGCCCACTAGTAGGCTTCAGCTATCCGGGTTCGCCGTATTGTAGCATTGGCAGCGATCCTACGGCTGTGCTTAACTCCGGGGCCGTAGCCGGAACCTTCTCGTGTGCCAACGCCGGCCTTGTTTTCTCTAATCCTGCCACAGGTGCCATTGACCTTTCGGCCAGTACACCCGGAACCTATACGATTGTAAATACGGTTAGCCCTACGGGCGGATGTCCAACCGTGTCGGCCAATGCCACTGTCGGAATTACCCAGGCTCCACTCACCGGGTTTAGCTATCCTGAGGGTAACGATTTCTGCCAGATTTATAATGCCACCAATCCGGCCCCTATCTTCGATCCGGGTGCAGCAGCCGGAACATTCCAATCGACCTTTGGATTAAGCTTCGTAAGTACCAGTACCGGTGTGGTGAACCTTGCCGCCTCAACACCGGGTAACTATGCCATTTGGAACAGCAGACCTGCCATTGGAGGCTGTGCGGCTCAGAGCGATACGGTGTTTATTGATATCAACCCATACGTTTTTGCGGGAACGGTAAGCTCATCGGTATCCGACGATTTGATCTGCCTTGGCGAAACTGTCGATTTATTCTCACAAACCTCGGCGTATAACAGTGTACTGCTTCGTGAGCGTTTTAATGGTACCATCAACAACTGGGTTCGCGCCAACTCATCTTCAGGAGGCACAGTAGCCAATGCGGCATGGACCCTAAGACCAAACAATTATAATTACGGAGGAAACCACCGCTCCAACGACGATACACAGTTTTACATGTCGAATAGTGAAGCTCAAGCCGGCACAACTACCATCACCACGCTTCGTTCGCCTGTGATGAATACCGTGGGCTACACCTCACTGAGCATGGATTTTTTCCATTTCTTCAATACAACCAATACAACCGACTCCGCTCAGGTGCAGGTTTCGTTAAACAACAGTACCTGGACAACTGTAGCCACTTACACTACCAATCGAGGCGGAGCCACTTCATTTACGAACCAGGTCATCAACCTTGATGCCTATATTGGTCAGCCAATCTTTTACGTTCGTTTCCGTTACCGGGCCACCAACGACCGCTTGTGGGCGATCGACAATGTGTCGCTTACCGGAAACTGTATCAGGTACAATTACAATTGGGTATCGGCTCCGGCAGGGTTTACCTCTACACAGGCCGATCCGGTTGGAGTGGCACCTCCGCAAAACTCATTCTACGTGGTAAACGCGACCAATACATTCGGTTGTAGCAATCCCGCCTCGCCACTACCGGTAACCGTGAACGATTTGCCGGTCTTAACCAGTCCGCTAACACCTCCGGCAGTTTGTGGTAACGAGCTGTTTAATTATACTCCCACTGCAACCCCAGCAGGGGCTACGGTTAGCTGGACACGTCCGGTAGCTACAGGCATTACCAATCCGGCCATCACCACACAACAAGCAGGAATTGTTTCAGAAACGCTTGAGAACATTACGGGTACCGACCAAAATGTGGTGTATAACTTCACCTTGAATAACAACGGTTGTTCGCAAATTGTACCTGTAACAGTGGGCATCAAGCCTGTTCCGGTGATTGATATCGGAAGTAATCTTGTGGCCTGCAACGGATCGCCGGTACAGCTGAGCACAACAGTAGTAAACGGCTTAAATGTAAGCAGTTACAACTGGACGCCGGCTACAGGACTCAACAATACGCTCATTGGCGACCCAACAGCAACGCTCAGCACGGCCAGTCAATCGTACTCTGTTTCGGTAACGGCCAGCAACGGTTGCGTGGGCACCAGCAATGCAGTTACGATCAGTAATTTTGGCTTTGGAGGCACTGCCGGGCTTTGGCAGGGAACTCAGAACAGCAATTGGGACGACTGCCGAAACTGGGCTGATGGGAAAGTTCCGGACGCCTTAACAAACGTAACTATTGATGGGAATGCGACCAATGATTTGATGATTACCGGAAATCAAACCTGCAACAGTTTGTTCTTCCAATCGACCGGCAATGGATCGAGAACCGTCACACTCATTGCCAATAGCACACTTACAGTTATCGGAAATGTCGGATTGAGCAAATCTGGTGGTACCGGAAGCATACGCCTGCGGGTGATGAACAACGCCACATTATCCTGCAACAACCTTTCGATAGCGGGCAGTGGGCCTGGTGCCGCAAACGCCATCGTTGAAAAAGAAGCTGTCAACTCGAGTATCATAGTTAACGGAAGTCTAAGTTTGGACCCGGGGGCCTTGCTCGATATGAGCGATAATAACAACGCTACGCAGGATGGCATGCTGAATCTAAAAGGAGACTTCGTGAACAATGCACAGTCTTCCGATTGCAATTCAGGAAACACTACTATTGTTTTCAATGGAAACAGCCTTCAAACCATTACCAGCCCTGCCAACCAAATGTTTGGTAAAGTTGTGATGGACAATAGTTCCACGGGTGGAGTGCGTTTGAACAATAGTATTCGAATTCAGGATGGAATCGACTTTGTAAACGGGGTGATTGACCTTAACCAACATGTGCTTACCCTTGGATCTGCTTCAAACAATGCCACAATTACCGGAAGCGGAAACAACAGTTATATTTTAGCTTGGGACGGCGCCGATAACGGTACTGTTGTCCATCATGTTAACAGCGGCAGTGCTTCTTATATCTTCCCTGTGGGCGATTTGATGGAGTACACCCCATTTACGGTTAATCTGAACTCCGCAAGCTTAAGCAATGCGACGATTACCGCCAAGCTTTACGCAATGGCACATCCTAACATTGTTTCGAGTACAAATTACATTGGACGCTATTGGAGCATTGAGCCGAGTGGCATCAGCAATCCCAATTATAGCGTTGAGTATGGTTATGCTGCTGCCGATATCTTTGGTAGTGAAGCCTTCCTGCTACCGGCTAAGTATTCGGCCAGTACAGGCGGATGGCAAAGCTGCATGGAAAGCGGCTCAAATGCCATGATTGGAAATGGTAGTGTTCAGGCGGGAACGAACATCCTTACATGGACCGGCTTGAACAGCTTCAGCGAGTTTACAGCCATTGGAAATGGAGTTCCACTTCCGATTGAACTGCTGAGCTTTACTGCCGAACCTGTAGGGTCGGAGGTGCACCTCACTTGGATAACCGCCACGGAGACCAATAACAGTCACTTTACCGTAGAGCGAAGCAACGACGGCCAACACTTTGAAAAAGTAGCAGAGCTTCCGGGTGCAGGCAATAGCAACGTGGTGTTGAATTACAGTGCCGTAGATCCTAAGCCATACCTTGGAGTGAGCTATTACCGCTTGAAACAAACCGATTACAACGGCGAGTTTTCATACAGCGAGTGGGCCGTGGTAAACTTCAGTAACGAAGCGCCAATCGACATTACGAATGTTTACCCCGATCCGAACATTGGTGCCTTACAGATTCAATGCACCAATCCGGCAAACCAGGAAGTGCAGGTAACCATTTTCGATGCGGGCGG
>JAIXUS010000014.1 GCA_027483445.1 Bacteroidota bacterium
AGGTCGGGACGAAGAGTGTCGGCATAATCCAGAAAGTACACGCCGGTACAGGTAGCTGTGTAGGCTTGTTCACAGGGCAAAAACTCAATCCTGTGTGAATCACCATCAATGGCAATATCATTTCCGTTCGCCCATTGGATGCGGTTGATGGCCCATGTGCCTTTCAACGTGTCGGCACTTTTCTGCTCCTTATAACACGAACTCAGAAGCGCGAGGCTGCAAAGAAGAGTTACTATTCCTTTCATGGCATTAAAGTGTAAAGGTAATTGAGCTCACCCAACGGCGACCCATTAAAAAGTTGATGCTTGAAGACGCTGCATTAAAGGTAGCAGAGTTTCCGAATTGGTTGCTCTGTGCATCGGTGATGGCAAAGGAATCCAGAATATTCAACACACTGAGGCGGAAATCGATTCGATACTTTTTAAGCTCGAGTCGATAGCCCATGTTCACATCGAGGATTCCATAATCTGGCATTCTCCACGACTGGCGCCCGATGTTAGGACCCAAATTGTTGACCAGGTCGGTGACGATCAAACCATCGGGTGTATAGTTGGCGTAATTCTGGGCAAACCAAGTAAACTGTGGTTTGAAATAGAACCCTTTGAATGGCATGTAGCGGAAGCTGGCTGCGTAGCTCTGTTGAGCAGCATCACCAACGCGTACTCCACGAGGGTCGAATCGAACGGTGTCGAGCGGATTTCCATTGTCGTCGATGGCCGTTGCAGTTGCCACTGAATTCCAGCGCCAGTCGCCAATCGAAACCATCCCTTCGAATTCAAACTGCTTGCTTACTTTGTAAATGAAGTCGAACTCAATACCCATGTGCAATGCACCCATTCCGGTGGCGTTTGAGCTAACCGGCTCACCGTTGAGCGTGAACGATACCGAAGTTGGGCGGTTCTTCCAGTTGGTGTAGTAACCGTTAATGTTACCCGCAAACTTTTTGCTGCGATAAGAGTAGCCCAATTCACCCGAGCGAATCAACTCGTTGTCGACCCTTTGAAAGGGCTGATTGTCGTTTCTGAAAACGAATTGCATCAATGGCGCGCGGTTGAGGTAACCAACGTTTGCAAAAATGTTCATCTTCTCAGTGAGGTTATAGTTTACCCCTCCTTTCACTGTAAATCCTGTGAGCGACTTCCAATCGCTTTGGTTGGTCTGCAAACCTGCTGAGTTTCGGTCGTATGTGGTGCCTTGGTAATTTATCACATCCGAATAACCAATCAGCAAAGTGGTGTCACCAACTTCAAGTTCGCGTTTTGCAAAATGGTTGTATTGCTTATAAAAACTGGTAGATGTACTCACATTCAAGAAGGCACTCCAGTTTCCACCTTTATACTCGGCTAAGGCAAAAGCACCAGCCCAGCGAATTTTCCGTTCTATGTTTTGAATGATTGTATCACCTTCGAAAACAGGAGTATTTCCGATAATATTCTGATTGGCAGAGCTAACCCACAAATCGGCCCCCATCAAATCGTGTACTCGGCTAAACACCTGTCCGTTGTAGGTCCGTAAATCAATACCTCCTGAAAAATCCCAACTGGAGTTTGGTTCATACCGAAAGGTACTCAAGCCCCCATACCACTGGTGCATGTTGTAGTTTTTGCGGATAAAGTTCGCAGCTCTTAGTTGTCCTTTGTATAAACTATCCGGCCCAAACCCCTGATAGGTGTTGAATTCTCCGGATGCGTTACCATCGTAAATCGACTGTAACGACTGTCTGCCGGTCGAATCAAGCGAAATTGTTGTATTGGGCTGAGTTCCACCTCCAATTCCATACGATGCATACAAGATGTTCGACAAATAGAACTTAGGATTGATATTCACGAAATGCCTCAACGACACAACAGGCTTATGAAACTGGTTGATGTTTGAGTTAAAGATTTCGATTGGAGCCTCAGGATTGTTTCGTGTACGGCGTAAAAAGTTCCAACTCGGATTGTACCGGCGGCCGTATTCTATTTTCCCGGCTGTGTCGATGCCTAACGAAGCTGCATAACGTTTACTGTATGAGTACACTGGCAAGTCTATACGAAAGTCGCGTTGAGCGCTGGTTTGCGGAGCACCAAAAGCAGAAAGCGTGAAAAGATGCTTGCCCACGCTTTTCTCAACCTTGGCATAGTAAAAAAACATCTCCGAATTAAGCTGATCGACCCAACCCTGATTGTTACGGTAAGAAATCGCGCCACTGAAACCCCAGCCTTTTTTGAGTCGGCCTGAGTTGAACGACAATATCGTCCTCAAATTCATGTTGTTACCCAATTCCTGCTTTAAGGTGATTTGCCTTTTTTGCTCCATGCCAGTGGTGAGGATGTTCATCGTACCACCAATCGACGGAATGGCGAGCTTTGAAGCCCCAAGCCCACGCTGAACCTGAACACCGGAGGTAAGATTATCCAAACCAAACCAGTTGGTCCAAAAAACCCTTCCGTTAAACATGTCGTTCATCGGAATGCCATCAATCAGCACCTGAACATTTTGCGAATTAAAGCCGCGGATGCTTACACGGGCATCACCATCACCACCACCTTGCTGAGTAGCATAAACTCCGGGTGTGGTGTTCAAAATCATGGGAAGGTCTTGCGACCCCAATTGCTCCTGAATCTTGATCGGTTCAATATTGCTAAAGGCAACAGGAGTTTCCCGGGCGATGGCAATGTCTGAAACTACTTCAACCTCATTCAAAACATTGCTTTCGAGGCTGAAGTCGATGGATAAAGCACCTCCTTTTACTTCTATGTTTTTCGACACGGTTTTATAGCCAACCGCCGAAGCCGCAAGTGTATATTTCCCTTCCTTTAAACTAATGCTGTAATTTCCATCAAGATCGGTGGTAGCCCCTTTCCCGGGGGCATAAATTACGGTGGCTCCAACAAGGCCTTCACCCGATTGCTTATCGGTAATTTTACCTTTAACTGTCTGCTGGGCCGTCAGTAAGGTTGATACGCTCAATAGAAGAATACTGAGGATATGCGTCAGTTTGATTTTCATAGGTAAACTCTATGTCCTTTAGACAAAGAGCCCCACTTCCGGGCAGAAGCGGGGTCTTTGGTTAAGCATCGTTTGTATCTGCCCAGAAATTTAATGCTGAACGATGGCCTTCTTGATGGTCTGAAGTCCGGATTCAAACTTCAGGTGCACCAGATAGGTTCCGGCGGGTAAAAGGGCAGTTTCAATTTTTACTTCTTGCACTGGCGTGGATGGCTTTGATTCCATCATGAGTTGTCCTGTAACTGAGTAGATGGCTACAGACTCCATTCGTAGCGCCGAACGCACTTGTACGTAATCATTGGAAGGATTCGGGAATACTTGCGATTTCTCGGCACTTTCCACGTCGTTAATTCCAACGATATTACAAACACATGAGTGAAAGCCAAGAGAATCAAACGTGTTTTCTGGGAGTGAATCCCACTGAACTGAAGGATTAAATGATTCCGGGGCTGGATTGGTGATTACCCCAACTTCCACATTCGGCTTGCGAACCAAAGTTTGGTCCTGAGTCCAATACTGCATAAAATAAGGACCCTGAACGCTGCTGTCGTAACCGGCCGGCATCGATGAAAAAGGCGGAATGGCTGTCCACGCTCCAGTTGGACTATTTGTCCCTTGGCTATTCACGGGTCTTTCACCAATACAACCGAAAATGTCAATTCTTACCCATGCGCCATCCACCAGTTTTTCAAGGGCAAGTGCATCATCACCATTAAAGCACATAGTTCTAATGTTCCCTGGTTCCTGTCCACAACCGTTCGAAAAAAGCGTATCGGCTTTAGCGAGCAATAGCGGGTCTGCAGGAGCTGCTTGTCCCGTCCCGTTAGGATCAGTAAGGTTAACAACAATTACGTAGGCATCCTTAGGAGCAAGGGTAACATTTCCTGGCAAGGGTTGTGTTTGCACAGGGTCTACGATAATGCTTCCATTGTCGTATCGAACAAGCCTGTATCCTCCAAGGTTGATTGGGTTGTTACTCGCATTGTAAATTTCCAAACCTTTGTTATTCCCTGAACCCTCAACGTATTCCGAAATAAAAAGATCATTGCACTGCGCGTTCGCTTGTAATGCAAATGCCAACGTAGCGGCAGTCAACAGTAAAAAATTCTTCATAGTCGTTTTTTAACAGCCGCAAAATTACTGTTTTCTTCTTTGACCCTAGCTTTAACCTTGCGTTAAGTTCAGTATTAACTTAGGTTGCATTTGAGGCTTGGTTTTCCT
The DNA here is from genome assembly GCA_027483445.1 of Bacteroidota bacterium. Classification (GTDB taxonomy): domain Bacteria; phylum Bacteroidota; class Bacteroidia; order M30B66; family M30B66; genus CAMCXT01. The sequence continues at coordinate 4,213 of JAIXUS010000014.1, forward strand.
TCCTATATTTGCCGCCGCTAAACGAAACCGCATGAACAAGGGCCCGATTTCTCAATTTATGGAGACACATTACCTCCATTTCAACGCAGCTGCTATGGTTGATGCCGCTAAAGGCTATGAACAACACCTGCTCGAAGGAGGGAAAATGATGATCACCCTCGCCGGGGCAATGAGTACCGCAGAGTTGGGGAAATCTCTGGCCGAAATGATTCGCCAAGGCAAAGTCGATATCATCTCCTGCACAGGTGCCAACCTCGAAGAAGACATCATGAACCTTGTGGCACACAGCCATTACAAGCGTGTTCCCAATTACCGCGACTTAAGCCCACAAGATGAATGGGACTTGCTGGAGGATGGCTTCAATCGGGTTACCGATACCTGCATTCCTGAAGAGGAAGCCTTTCGTCGCATTCAAAAGCACATCCACAAACAGTGGAAAACCGCCCAAGACAATGGCGAGCGTTATTTCCCTCATGAATACATGTACAAAATGCTGCTTTCGGGCGAAATGGAGCAGTACTATGAAATCGACCCCCGCAATTCATGGATGATTGCCGCCGCAGAACGCAACTTGCCAATCGTAGTTCCAGGCTGGGAAGATTCTACCATGGGTAACATATTTGCTTCATACGTTATTAAAGGCGAACTTAATGCTTCCACCATGAAATCGGGCATCGAATACATGGTGTGGCTCTCCGAATGGTACCGGGCAAACTCAGCCGGTAAAGGCGTCGGCTTTTTCCAAATCGGTGGAGGCATCGCAGGAGATTTCCCTATTTGCGTTGTACCCATGATGTATCAGGATTTGGAATGGCATGATGTTCCTTTCTGGGCTTATTTCTGTCAAATTTCCGATTCTACCACCAGTTACGGCTCATATTCAGGCGCTGTTCCGAACGAAAAAATTACGTGGGGAAAACTGGATAAAGAAACGCCTAAGTTCATCGTTGAGTCAGATGCCACAATTGTCGCCCCTCTTATCTTTGCCTGGATTTTAGGCTGGTAAACATCCAAGCCGGCCGCTTGTTTCATGGGTGTGTCAACGCAAACTTCAGCAATCTGGCGAACGCTCTTTGAAACAACTCAGGGCAGGCCGACCTCGTTACGGCCAGCCACTATTTTTGGGCCATGCAGCGCCGAAAGTGAGGTACAGGTGCTTTCAACAGCTCAGGCTTTAGCCCTAAATTTCCCCAATAACATCTTCAGAGCCGGTGTGTGGAAACCCAGGTCTCGTCCGGGACATTTCGAAGGCGCCGGCGATGCTGCCTTAGGATGGCTCCAGCAAGTGCAAAAGCAATACGGTATGCCGGTTGCTACCGAGGTGGCCAATCCCATCCATGTAGAAAAGTGCCTAAAGGCCGGAATTGACGTAGTGTGGATCGGTGCTCGTACTACGGTCAATCCGTTTGCCGTGCAGGAAATTGCAGAGGCTCTGTCGGGCACCGGATTACCAGTTTTGGTTAAAAATCCCATCAACCCTGATTTACCCCTTTGGATTGGAGCGGTTGAACGCATACTGCGCACCTCCAAATCGCCGGTTGCAGCCATCCACCGCGGCTTCCATTCTCACGAGTCGAGCGTTTACCGAAACTCTCCACGTTGGGAGTTGGTCATCGATTTTATGTCGACCATGCCTGGAATCGCTGTGGTATGCGATGCCAGCCATATCAGTGGCGATCCGGTTCTGATTCCTAAGGTGGCTCAGAAGGCCCTCGATTTGGATATGCACGGGCTCATGATTGAGACCCATCCCAATCCGCCGGAAGCCTTGAGCGACGCCCGCCAACAAATTACCCCCGATGCCTTACAAAAACTGATATCCACATTGGTTGTCAGGCAAGTCGATAGCGAAGACCATGACTTTCACCGCAAGCTTCTTGAACTGCGTTCGCGCGTTGATTCAACCGACGACGCACTGCTGCAGGCATTGGCTACTCGAATAAAGCTCATTCAGGAAATCGGCTCCTACAAAAAAGCGCATGATGTTACCATTTTACAACTCAAGCGTTGGGAAGAAATTCTGCAACGGCAACAGCGGGCATCGGTTGAAGCCGGTATTGATGCCGAATTTGTGCGAAAACTATACACGCTCATCCATGAGGAATCTATTCGAATCCAAACGGAAATACTGAATAAGTCCTGATTTTTTTTGAATCGACATTAATCTTTGTCGGGAATACTTATTTTGGCGGTTTAAACGATACGCGGAGAAACGCTACTCCAAAGAAAACTGCCTATGAAACTATTTACGAAGAAACCTCTGCAAGATGTACTCGCGCAGGCCGCCGAATCAGAGAAGGGTTTAAAGCGAACGCTCGGTGCCGGCAACCTTGTAGCCCTTGGTATTGGGGCTATTATTGGTGCGGGCTTGTTTGTTAGGACGGCCGCTGCGGCTGGACAAGCAGCAGGACCGGCTGTTACCATTTCCTTTATCATTGCGGCCATTGGCTGCGCCTTCGCCGGTTTATGCTATGCCGAGTTTGCCGCCATGATTCCGATTGCAGGAAGTGCCTATGCCTACAGTTATGTAACGATGGGTGAGGTAATCGCATGGATTATTGGATGGGCCCTTATTATGGAGTATGCCTTAGGTGCGGCAACCGTTGGTATCGCCTGGAGCGAATACCTCAACAAACTACTCGATGGAGGTATACCCTATGAATGGTGCCATTCGCCCTTCGAGAGTTTCCGCGACTCTATGGGTGTAGTGCATCAGGGAATAATCAACGCACCGGCACTTGTCATTCTCTTTCTGATTACCCTTTTGCTCATTCGTGGTACACAGGAAAGTGCAATCGTTAATGCGATTATCGTATTTATCAAGGTTGGTATTGTGCTTTTGTTCATTGGGTTTGGATGGCAGTTTATTAACGATGCGAATCACACACCATACTTGATTCCTGAGGGTACAGCTCCGGTTTTGGATGGCTCTGGCAAAACATTGGTGAGCTACGATGGTGTGTTTAAGTATGGCTGGGGAGGAGTTCTAGGAGGCGCTGCAATTGTATTCTTCGCTTTCATTGGTTTTGATGCGGTGAGTACGGCCGCGCAGGAAGCGAAAAATCCGAAGCGCGATATGCCCATCGGTATTTTGGGCTCTCTGCTCATTTGTACGGTATTATACATTCTGTTTGGTCACGTATTAACAGGCGTGGCAAACTGGCAAGAATTTGCAGATCCCGAAAAGGGTCGCGAGGCTTCTGTAGCCTACGCTATCTCGCAATACATGGTAGGTTACGGTTGGCTTGCTACTGCTGTAACAGTGGCCATTTTGGCCGGCTTTTCTTCGGTGATATTGGTAATGTTAATGGGGCAAAGCCGGATTTTTTACACCATGAGCAACGATGGACTCATTCCAAAGGCATTCGGAGAGTTACACCCGAAGTTTAAAACGCCATACAAAGCCAACTGGATTTTGTTTGTGTTTGTTGGACTTTTTGCGGCATTTGTACCCGGGCATGTGGCCGGCGACTTAACCAGTTTTGGAACGCTCTTCGCGTTCGTGCTGGTTTCTCTTGGGGTTTGGATCTTGCGCATGAGAAGCCCTGAGATTAAACGCCCTTTCAAAACGCCATTGGTGCCCATCATTCCCATTTTAGGTGCCATTATTTGCACCGGTATGATTGTAGCGATAGATACCCGAACACTAAAATTTGCTGCCCTTTGGATGGTTATTGGTCTCGTAGTTTACTTCCTGTACAGCCGTAAGCACAGTAAGCTTCGAAATCCTTCAGATATTCTGCCTCACGCTTCCGACTTCGAAGCCAAGAAGTAAAGAGCATAATTGGAAGGCATGATTGCCCTTGTTGACAAACCTGTCGGCAAGGGCAATTTTGGTTTAACCGCATCGAAGTTTTATCGGGGGCCTGCAGAGAAATTCAGAAATCCAGAAGATGCTAGCCGTGGGAAAAGAAGTAGATGCTGCATTTCTGGCTAACGAAGTGTTGAGCTTTGCACATTCAAAAGTGCATGGAATTTTTAAAGCCAAACTAAAAACCTCGCACCAAGTACGAATGAATCTGGGCTTAATGTGTATTGAGTAAACCTATTGACTGTTTTTCAGTGAATCTTATGTAAGAAACCCGCTTGTATTGTAATTTAATTGTTACTTTTGACTCGGATTAAGGTTCTTTTCCAACTTATGTTTCGAAATACTTGTGCGATTGTGAATTTTAAAATTCTCACAATCATCTACTTGGTTTTTCTTTTGTGAATAACTTCTTACATGTGAAACTTTATTCGAAATTTGTGGTATCAGAACACATCTAACAAACAGTGAAACTCATTTACATGATGAATATCAACTCAATTAAATGCGCCGCTATCACAGCATTAGTGGCGCTTGGTGTGAATAGCGCTTCTGCTCAATCGGAAGGTTGCTATGGTGCAAGTGTATTTCAGGTTAGTCAGGGTTTGACCAAAATCAACACGCCTGTTAACACTGAACGTTCGAATCCAGAAAATGCCTTAGGTGCTCCCAACGGTCAGAATCCTCCAATTTTCGCGAGCGAACAGTTTTTCTTTTCACTCGGTTTTGGTGGTTCAATTGTAATTCAGTTTGAACAGCCAATCGCCAATGGCGAAGGAGCTGACATCCGTATTTGGGAGTCTTCTGCCAGTTCAAATCAAGAGAAAGCTACCGTTCTTGTTTCTCAAAATGGTATCAACTTTATCGAGGTAGGTCAAATTCAGCAAACCGGAGAGGTTGATTTCGGTGATGTATTTAGCGATTACATCAACTTCGTGAAAATTCAGGATAGCTCTAACCCAAACAGCTTTGGTAACAGTCAAATTTCAGACGGTTACGATGTCGACGCTGTGGAGTGTTTACATGGTGCTTTCCTGATTCCTAATCCAAATGCCTGCTACGCTGATTCAGTGGTTTCTTTCAATCAGCGCAAGCAAAACGATGGTTCAATCATCAGCGAAGCGCGCAGCAATCCGGATAAAGCACTCGGAGCTCCACAAGACAATGACACAGAAAACTTCGTGTCGCTTGGATTTGGTGGTGACATTACTCTTCGCTTTGCTTCACCAATCAAAAATGGAGAAGGCGCCGATGTTCGCGTAATCGAAACCACCTTTGGCTCAATGAGCAACAACTGCAACCGTTACCCTGAAACCATTCGTGTATTTGCCTCACAAGACAATTGCAACTGGGTTTGGTTAGGCGACGATTGTCAGGATGCTGACTTTGACCTCGGTTCATTGGGCTGGGCGCAGTACATTAAATTGGTAGACATTTCAAATGTAAATGCGCCATATCAGGGAACACCGATTGCCGATGCATACGACGTAGACGCTGTAATGTGTTTGAATGGATTCGAAGAAAACCCAGTACCAGCAGTGATTACTGAAGGTGCTTCTGAAGTAATCGGCTATACTGAAGGTCCTCGTAGAAATGGAACCGAGATTGCGGATTCACGCACCCATCCAACAAATGCTCTTGGTGTACCTCAAGGTACTGACGTAGTGAACTTTGTATCATTAGGTTTCGGTGGTCAGCTGATTTTGAAGTTCCCTTATGTAATTTTCGACAATCCACTCACTCCAGATCTTCAAGTGGTTGAAACAACATTCGGAGGCCTTACCTGCACGCAGTACCCTGAAACTGCCGATATCGAAGGCTCTTTAGATGGTGAAAACTGGGTTTACTTGGGCACTATCTGCTTAGATGACGTGATTGATATTACTTCTGCCGGAGTAATTCAATACATTCGAATTACTGACCGTACTCCCGCAACATCTTTCAATGGTTCTGCTGATGGATACGATGTTGACGGTGTGGTAGTGATCAATCAAGAGTGTGGTGGAGCTACTCCTGCCCGTGTTGGCGATAACACCAATACTCCTGATGAGGTAATCAGCATGGAGCTTTTCCCTAACCCTGCTAAAGAATCTGCTACTTTGGTGTTAACCACAGGCAGCGACGATAGCAACATCATGATTACCGTAAACAACTATTTGGGTCAGTCTGTGATGACCGACAGACTCAATGTGACATCATCTTCAGTAATCAACCACACGTTGAGCTTGGACGGCCTGAAGCCAGGTATCTATTTCGTAACAGTGGAGTCGAACTCAACTCGCGAAATCATTAAATTGGTAAAGAACTAAAACGTTCCTAATACCTCTTGAAAAAGGGGGCTGGTCAACTGACCGGCCCCCTTTGCTTTTTACCGGTTTATTTGAAAGCATTGGCCATCACGCCATAAAGCCCTCTTTTCTGATTTTATAGAACCTAGATGTTCTTTCATTTTTGTGTTCATGCGCCTTGATGTATACCTGCTTTGAAAAGCAACGCAGTTTTGCCAGATAGCCTCTGATTGTGGCATTTTAAATTCAATTCATGAGTCATTGCTTAAAAATGTGCTTATTAATGACGGGAACGAAGTTGTTTTCTTTGCTTCACTTTTCATGGTAATAATGTAATAAACTCATTACTAATGAATAACATAAATTTATCTTGTTTTTTTAAATAAAATCTTACATTTGTAACCTCGATCAAAAAAACGCGTAATACCGAAAACCTAACCAATGCATCGAATATGAAAAAAACCAACCCTTTCAAATTAGCCTCCTTAGCGCTCTTTGCAGCGCTGAATTTGGCTAACGCTAATGTGCATGCATCAGGCTCAGTTTCTGTACTGAGTACCCAAGATGAGGTAGCTCCTGCAAACTACCTAAATCTGACATCAATGTGCTCGAACAATCCCGCTGAGACACGTCGCTGGAGAGTTCGCAATCAAACCTCAGCGCCGATTAACTACACTTGGGACGTTTACGGAACCAACCAGAGCGGCTCTGGTGTGGCTCAGCCAGGCGATAGTTTTTTTGAAACCATCACCGTTCCAGGAAGTCCAAACACAACCCGCATCTTTTGGGTTGTTGGTACTGCTACTTATTCAAAAGTGAAAGCTTCTGGTGGAGCTCAGTGTCAGGATACTCCTGTTATTCCTCCATGTGGCACCAACCTCATTGTGAATGGTGGATTTGAAGCCGGAAACTCAGGCTTTACCTCAGGATATACTTTCAAAGTTGACCTTCCAAACGTGAACAATGAAATGATTCCTGAAAACACTTATGGAGTAGATGACAACATCAACACCTACCATCCTTCTATGTCAGGAACCGGCCGTTCAGGTAACTTCCTCATGGTAAACGGAAATACACAATCTTTAAAAACAGTTTGGTCTCAAAGTGTGAATGTTATCGCAGGGAAACAATACCAAGTTTCTGCCTGGGTTCAAAACCTTTTCCCTTCCGCACCAGCTGTTCTACGATTCAATGTAGCGGGAAATCAAATTGGAACTTTCAGCGCCACCGGAGTTGCTGCATGGCAGGAATTTTCTGCTACTTTTCTGGCTACTACCAATGGTCCGGTAGACTTTACCATTGTTAATTCAAACCTTACCAAAATTGGGAATGACTTCGGAATTGATGACATTTCTTTCAGTGAGATTTGCCCTCAGCTTCCTAATACTTGTTATGCGGAAATTGTTGTCGATTTCAACCAGAAGAAGCAGAATGACGGATCAACCATTTCAACTGAGCGTAGCGACCCTTCTAAAGCCATAGGCGAACCGCAAGACAACGACACTGAAAACTTTGTTTCGCTTGGTTTTGGTGGCGATATTACCTTGAAATTCGGCAGCCCAATTAAGAATGGCGAAGGTGCTGACCTCCGTGTTATTGAAACAACCTTTGGCTCAATGAGCAACAATTGCAACCGTTACCCTGAAACCATCCGTGCATTCGCTTCTCAAGATGGATGTAACTGGGTTTACCTTGGAGAAGATTGTCAGGATGCAGATTTTGACCTCGGTTCATTAGCTTGGGCTCAGTTTGTGAAACTGGTTGATGCTTCTGATGTAGGAGCTCCTTACCAAGGAACGCCAATTGCAGACGCTTACGACGTTGATGCTGTAATGTGCCTCAATGGTTACGAAGAAAACCCAGTGCCTGCAGAAGTAACTGAAGGTGCTTCTGAAGTAATCGGCTACACTGAAGGTCCTCGTAGAAATGGAACTGAGATTGCGGATTCACGAACCCAACCAACAAATGCACTTGGTGTACCACAGGGAACTGACGTTGTTAATTTCGTATCTCTCGGTTTTGGTGGATCTATTGTATTGAAGTTCCCTTACGTGATTTTCGACAATCCTAACGCCACAGATCTCGATATCGTTGAGACCTCTTTCGGAAACCCATCATGTGACGCTTACCCTGAAAGAGCCCTTGTAGAAGGCTCATTGGATGGAGAGAACTGGATCTACCTTGCCGACATTTGTCTCGATGAGGAAGTTGACATCACTTCTGCTGGTGTGATCCAATACATCCGCATTACAGATCGTTCAGCTGCAAGCTCATTCGGAGGTTCTGCCGATGGTTTCGATGTTGACGGTGTAGTAGTGATTAACAAAGAATGTGGCACAGGCGAAGTTGAGCGTCGCATTGGCGATAACATCACAACGGCTAACGAAGTGGCCGGCATTGAAGTGTATCCTAATCCTTTCGATGCAATTACTAACGTAGTAATTTCTACAGGCGATCAAGACAACTTCGCAGTAATCACTGTAAGCAACTATCTTGGTCAAGCCATCAGCGCAGAGCGCGTTAATGTTGCTGCCTCATCAGTAATTACACACACCTTAAACCTCGATGCAGTGAAAAGCGGTATCTACTTTATTGCGGTAGAAACCAATTCTACTCGCGAAGTGGTTAAAGTGGTGAAGAACTAATCCAATACGTTTCAGTATCAAGCGGACTCTCAATGGAGAGTCCGCTTTTTTTTTGCCTAAACTTACATTACTGATTGCCGCTTAGTGGGTCTCTTAAGGCTCATCTGCATGTATTTCGACATTTTAAAATCGGGTTATTCTGACTTATTCTTACACCGCATTGCCCTGATGCGGCGAAACCAAGTTCTTTTCTTTTCGTCTGAGGATATGCTGCGAATTGCAGTGTAACGGATCAAATCAGGCATGAAAAAGAAACTTTCCTTAAACGTTAGGACATCCCTAAAAACAGCACTTCGCCAACGTCTCCTTATTGGATCGGCTGGGTTACTTCTCATCGCAGTAGTAGCTGGAATGGTCTATTTCAACTTTTTCACTGCCGGCGATTCACGGGCCAGTCAATATGAAGACGGAGTGATTGTCCAAGACCTGCTTCTCACCAGTGTTTGTTCTGAAAACCCTCAGGTAAGTCGACGTTGGAGAATCAGAAATCCCAATGAATTTGATGTTCCAGTGGAGTGGGATTTGTACCCCTTTATTCAAACCGGTTTGCTGATTGCGCATCCTGGTGATAATTTTTTCTACACCAATGCCATCAATGGAGCAAATACGACACGGATTCGTTGGCAAGATGAGAATCAAGACTGGCAACAACAAGTTAAAGCTTCTTCGGGTCAGTCTTGCGGAAATGGTGGAGGTTGCTTTGCCGCTCAGGTAATTAGTTACACGCCCACAAAGCGAAACGATGGATCGAACATTCCTGAAGAACGCAGAAATGCCAGCAAAGCGATTGGAGCACCTGAGAACGACGAATCATCTAATTTCGTGTCGCTTGGGTTTGGTGGTGAGCTTGTTGTGAAATTTGCTCAGCCAATTGCAAATGGTCAGGGTGATGACTTTAAAGTGGTAGAGAGTACCTTTTCTAACCTGAATTGCAGTCGTTATCCTGAAAAGGTTCAAGCGTATGCTTCGCAGGATGGCTGCCATTTCGTGTATTTAGGTGAACGTTGTCAGGACGCTCAGTTTGATCTCGGTTCCTTGAGTTGGGCTCAGTTCATCAAGCTCAGAGATGTGAGTCCTTTTACTCATCCCTTTGGAAACGCAGTGGCCGATGGATACGATGTCGATGGCATTGTTTGCCTGAATGGTTTGGCTCAAAATCCGGGTGATGATGGGCTTGTGGCCGGCAGTGCGCAAGAGGTGGTATCCTACACACAGGGCACTCGGAAAAATGGTTCTCCTATTCATTCGTCGCGTACCAATCCTGAAAACGCCTTGGGTGTGCCGCAAAACGACGACATGGGAATTAACTTTACTACGCTAGGCTTTATGGGTTCTATGGTGCTGAAGTTCGATTATGCAGTGTTCAACAGACCGGGTAATGATCTTCAAGTAATTGAAACATCTTTTGGCCAGCAAACCTGTCAAGGTTATCCAGAAACGGCTTATTTTGAGGGTTCTCTGGATGGCAATACCTGGTTTCATATTAACGAGATTTGTTTAGATGGATCGCTTGATTTGGGCGATGAAATCTATGCCATTCATTACTTAAGAATCACAGACAGGTCGGCAGCAACGTTGTTCCCAAATTCGGCCGATGGTTACGATGTCGACGGAGTTACAGTACTCGGTTATGGATGCCCGCAGGAGAGTCGCATCATGCCATTCGACAGAAATGATGTGCCTGATGAGGTAGCAGAGGCCATCATTTCACCCAACCCATTTAAAGATCAGTTTCAAATTCAATATGAGAGTGGATCTGTGGCCGAAAAAGTCAATGTTTCGGTGTACAACTATGTAGGTCAACTCGTTCAGCGCGATCAGTTTAGTGTTCCGGCAGCTTCAAAAGTGGCTCATCCAATTGCCGCCGATCGATTGCCGAAAGGCGTTTATGTTGTCAACCTTGAGTCGGCTGGTTTAACGCAAAGTCTGAAAGTGATAAAAAACTAATATATCTTACGTCTCACTTTATAGCCCGGTCACTCCGGGCTTTTTTTTTGGCTTGAAATTCTTTCAGTTTGCAATACTTTTGGGTTTTAACCCTAACCCTAATCACATCACAAACATGAAACAAACTTACTTTGGTTCCAGCGTAGTCGCTTTGATGCTGGGATGTCTTGTTTTTCAGCCACTTAAGACAGAGGCGCAAAGCAATAATTGTGGAATTACCATTGCGTCCGTAGAGAGCTTTCTGCCTGGGAAACGCCGCGATGGGTCTTTGATTCCCGGACAATTTTTGAATACTCAGAATGTTATTGGCGCTCCTCAGAATTCTGATGCCGGAGCTTTGAATTATGTGTCTTTGGGATTTAACGGTGAGATTACCGTTAAACTAAGCGGTAAAATTTCTAACGGTGAAGGCGCTGATTTTCGTCTCGTTGAAACAACCACCAATCCAATTATAAATACCTGCAACCGTTACCCTGAGCGTGTTGAGGTTTTTGGCTCACAGGATGGATGTAACTTCGTTTGTCTCGGGATTATCTGTCAAGATGCGAATATCGATCTTGCTGGCAGCGGCCTAGAGTGGATTGAGTATGTAAAGCTTCACGATGTAAGCCCTGTTCTGAACCCTTTCAATAATGATACAGAGGCCAATGGATACGATTTAGACGGAATTACCTGCTTGTCGGGGGCTGCTCAAAATCCAACTCCGAATACTACATTCTTGGCCGGCTATCCCCGGAATTTTATGGATTACATGCCTGCCAATCCTACTACTATTCCTCTTTCACGGAGAAATCCGGTGAATGCAACCGGAGCTCCTCAGAACAACAATGGAACGCCAATCACCTTTGTTTCATTGGGCTTTAACGGAGAAATTACCTTAGTATTCGATTATGTGGTGTTCGATAAAGAAGGTCCAGATTTGTTTGTAACAGAAACTTCCGGTTCTACCAATTACCCTGAAAGAGCTGAGTTGTATGGTTCAACGTGTGGGTCGAACTGGGTGTTGTTGAATAACACTGAAGATGGAAATGTATTAACTCAAGACGGCTGGGTTGATTTCTCTGGTTCCATTTATGCCTTGAAATACCTCCGCATTATCGATCGCAGTCGTCGCAGTCAGTTTACCGGTGCAGCCGATGGATACGATGTTGACGGAGTAACGGTGATTAATGGAAGCCAATGCACTCCTGGAACTTCGATCAGCGCTGCCCGCCTTGATGATGGTCTTAGCCAGGTGCCTGATGAAGCGGGTAGAGTGGAAGTGTTTCCAAACCCTTTCCATGGATTAACACAACTGCAACTAACCGCTGGTTCTGCCGATGAGGTATTTGAATTGAACCTTAACAGCATTACCGGACAGCGTATTTCTTCTGAGCGTGTATCTATTGCTGCCGGAGAGAGTCTTCAACGTTCCATTGATTTGAGTGCTTTTACAAAAGGAATTTACATACTTGAATTGAGAGGCACTTACGGAGTTGAAACGCTAAAGCTGATCAATCAGTAATCGGAAATCAAATCTGCTTTTTGGGGTCGTCTTCTTCTGGAGGGCGGCCCCATTTTATTTAAATTAGGTTGAATTCTTTTGTGCTCTATTAAATTTAGATGTTAAAAATAATATGTAGATGCAAAATGAATAATAAATATAATAATTAAATTATTGATGTGTATTTTGGGGATTATTCACTACATGTGTATAAAAAACAGGGTCTAACCCCTTGTAAGATTCAAATGGGTTTTATACGTTTACCATGATTTAACCTAATAATTCTTACATGAAAACCTTGACTCATTACCTGCCAATTGCTTTGGCGGCTGCATGTCTCACCCTGAGTGCATCGGAGACCATAGCACAACCAATCTACCCACAAACGGTGGTAAATTACAGCCCAGGCCCTACAGCCGATTTTTTGGGAAGTATTCCAGATCAGCGCGACGATGAAACCAACGCCATTGGTGTTCCTGCCGATAGCGACATCGATAGCGGCGAGCAGAATGGAAACAGCCTTTCTGTAAATTTCACCTCATTGGGGTTTGGTGGTAGCATCACCTTAATGTTTGACCAGCCTTTTGGTCGCGGAGAAGGCACTGACTTAGAAATTATCGAGACTTCCTACAACACGCCTTCTTGTGAATCATGGCAAGAGTTTGCCGATGTTTACATTTCACAAGATGGTTGTTCTTGGATTCAGGTTGCCGACAATCAGTGTCAAAACTTTGGCGTTGAGCTTCCTGATGCAATGCCTTGGGCTTTGTTTGTACGCATCGTTGACGCTTCTCCTGCCGATGCGTTTTCTCCGAATGCTGATGGATACGACGTGGATGGTGTACGCGCCAATTACATTTCTAATGTAGCCCTAATCACTGATCTAACTGCACCACGTTGGGCTAACGGATGGAGCAATTTCATTCAAGGTTCCATTAAAGGCAACAACAATCTGCCAGCTTTGAACCGCCGCAATCCAGACAAAGCTGTTGGGTCTACTTCAGGAAGTGATGCTGCTCAGTCGCCCTTGTTCGTTTCGTTGGGCTTTGACCGTGCTTCTACAACCGATGTTACGGAAGGCCAAATTACTCTTGAGTTTACCTACACAATCGTAGATCGCACAGGTGCTGATCTTGAAGTGTTTGAAACCACTTTTGGCGATAACTCTACTCGTCCGTGCACCAACTACCCTGAGATTGCAGAGTTTTGGGGCTCTAACGACGGGGTAAACTTCACTTTGTTGGCGGCCGATCCTTCTTCAAATGAGCCTGATGATGCGTCTTTGGGCGGTTCAGGTCGTTTGTGCCGCGATGGTAAGCTGGATATCAGCGGAATGCCCGGTGGAACTTTACGTTTCCTTCGCATCATCGATAAATCAATTCGTACCTCAAATCGTTTCCCTGGCTCTGCCGATGGTTATGATGTGGATGCTGTTTTCGGATATGGTTGTGATGCTGAGAGCAATGGCGGGAAATACGCCTTTGTAGATCAGAACAATTATCCTGACGAAGATCCTTCTGTATTCATGATGGGTATGTTCCCTAACCCAACTAACGATGTAATCAATTTGAACATTGAGACCTCAACAATCGACCAGACTTACTTTGTGCGTTTGTTCGACATTACCGGTCGCGTTGTACACCAGGAAAATGTGTTTGGTGCAGCAAACAATAGCATTAACACTGTAATTTCAGTGGCTCACCTTCCAGCAGGCGTTTACACGCTTTCTGTTGATGCCAATGGTTACAAGCAAGTTGATAAGTTGATCAAGAATTAAAGATTGCTCAATTTGTGATGGGAAAGCCGGTTGCACTTGCACCGGCTTTTTTAATGGAAAAAGCCCGCGAGATCTATCTATCTGCGGGCTTTTGTATTCTGTTTCACAACCAAATCTCTAAGACTGGCTGGGGAAGTTTTTCACTTTAAAATCTTTCTCTTTCTTGGCCCCTTTTGCGGGAACTTTCTCTGTATGGCTATCGCCAAAAATCTTTTTTAGAAGGCCTCTCACTTCGTCGAAAGCCGTACCGTCTTTAACAATAAAGTCGGTAGCTCCCATTTTAAAAGCCGATATTGCCACATTAGGACCCATACCGGAGAGGAAAATTACGTGAATGTCAGGGTCTAAAGCCTTGATGTGTTGAAGCACTTCAAGGCCCGACATGCCCGGAAGCTGGTGGTCTAAAATTACCACACGAGGCTTGTGCTCTTTGAGGGCTTCAATGGCTGTTTCGCCGGAGAAGAAAACCTTGATGCCATCGTAATAGTTGGATTCAAGGTCGTAGTTAATCAGATTGGCAAAGAAGGGCTCATCCTCAACAATAAAAATCTGGGTATCGGAGCGCTTTTTCATAGGGTTAGGTTGCTTATGATGCTGATTGGCAATTGTTTTATCGGGACTTTTTGAATACGGTTTTGGGTAGATTATAGTTTCTGTAAAATACAGGAAGTTTTTCTCGTCCGACAAACCATAAGCCTTGAAATTTCAGGCTGATTCGTTCGACTTTAGGGTTTAATTTATTGTATACTAAACTATTCATTATGAGTTCTCTAAATCAGTTGAATAGAGGGTGGCTTCGCATCGAATTTAAACTTTTTCTTACATCGGATGTGTTTTGATGTTGAAGCAAATGTTCTCATTACTCAATTTTACTGGGCTCCACCTGTTTTCAAGTGATCGTGGAAAAGCCTGGCAACTTCGGCTGCAATCAAAGCCCTGAGGTGATCCTGGTCAAAATGTGTTGTGTATTCAATTTTAATGAACCAATTATTCGCATCAGCACCCAAGTTGCACTTTAATACTTTATTAAACCGGCTCCGGAGCTTGATGAATTGCTGTAGTTCGCTCAATAGATTTGACGGATTTTCGGGAATCGTCTTTAGCATAAACTGTAGTTCCTGAACGTATTCCCCTTCACCCAGGTTGCGAATACTTTTCTGAAGCACGCTACTGTTGGGTACTTTGATAAATTCGTCTTTGCGTGGCAGCTCGAGTGTGAAAAAGAAAGTCCCAATTCGGGTAACCAAACCCATATCGTCGCCGATGCGAATAAAATCGCCCATTTGAAAGGGTTTTTTATTGAGGATGACAAACCAGGCCAAAAACGAAAGCAGCAGGTCGCGGATGGCGAAGGCCAGGCCAGTGGTTATCAAACCGACGAATAGGGTGATATTGCCAAGAGACAAACCGGCTCTCCAAAAGGTGATGATAAAGGCGATGGTGTAAAGCGAAACCGCGTAAAGCTTGGAAATGATAATTCGTTGCTCGACCTCCATTTCTTTTTCGAACATCGACCAAACCTTGTCGCCGGTGAGCCTTAGAATAACGGTTGTGATCAGCAGTGAAATCACAAAAGTGAGGAGGATTTCTATTGAGCGCAGTATCACCGGATCGATGGGTAGAATCTGCTTGCGAATGCCGAGGTAAATCAGTTCAACCACAATTAAAATTGCGGAAAGCAGGAAGATTCTTCGGTAAAGTCGTTTGCTTAAGGCCATCGTTGCAAAAGTAATTGTTCGACATCAAGAGAATGGACTCTTTTTTCTAATAATTTAGCGGCGCTTTAAGCGTAAATTCAAACGGGAAAACCATGAAAATCACAGTAATCGGAGCCGGCAACGTTGGGGCTACCTGCGCCAATGTTATCGCAGAAAAAGAATTGGCCAATCAGGTTGTTTTAATCGACATTAAAGAGGGGCTTTCAGAAGGAAAGTCGCTCGATATGTGGCAAACAGCGCCCATAAACCTTTATGATTCAAGAATTGTTGGGTACACCAACGACTACTCACATACAGCCGGTTCGGATGTGGTGGTAATTACTTCGGGCTTGCCACGTAAACCCGGAATGAGCCGTGATGACTTAATTGCGACAAATGCCGGGATTGTTAAATCGGTTACGGAAAACGTAGTTAAGTACTCTCCGGATGCTAAAATTATCGTGGTTTCGAATCCACTAGACGTGATGACTTACGTGGCTTATCTGACTGCGAAGGTTGATTCGCGCAAGGTGTTTGGTATGGCCGGTATTCTCGATACTGCGCGTTACCGTGCTTTCCTGGCTGAGGCATTAAATGTTTCTCCCAAAGACATTCAGGCTATGCTGTTGGGCGGCCACGGCGATACCATGGTTCCACTACCGCGTTACACTACTGTTTCAGGTATTCCGGTTACCGAGCTTATTGATGCGGATAAACTTGATGCCATCATTGAGCGCACCAAGAAGGGCGGTGGAGAGCTGGTGAACCTTATGGGTACCTCGGCATGGTACGCTCCGGGTGCTGCTGCAGCCCAAATGGTAGAAGCCATTGTACGCGATCAGAAACGTATTTTCCCTTGTTGCGCTTTGCTTAACGGGGAGTATGGCTTGCATAACATTTATCTGGGCGTGCCTGCTAAACTGGGTAAGGATGGCATTGAGGAAATTATTGAGCTTAAGCTGAATGAAGATGAGATGCAACTGGTTAAAGACAGTGCCGCTGCGGTAAAAGAAGTGATGGATGTTTACGACAACATGGTAAAATCGGCCGCTGTGTAAGCGATACGCGAAGATAATTTTGAATAAGGGGGCGAAGAGTCCCCTTTTTTGTTGCTTGGTGTTGATGAGTTTTCATAGGCTGAGACTTAGTTTGGGGCTTGATGGTTTTTGCGCCAGCGGGTGCAGCGGATACCCCGCAAAACAGAGTGAGTGTGGGAGTGAGAACGAGAACGAGAGGGAAGAGCTTAAGTAAGCGTGAACGGAAAAGTGGGCGAAGGCGGCTCTGTTTTGAGGAGTATGAGCGAAACACGCGGTGCCCTGAACGCGGAGTTTGGTCTGAGGAAGAGGCAAACAGGGCAGGCGCCCCAGAAAAAATCAATCAACTGTTGCGGAAGGGTGAAGGTCGCGGGACGGTTTGTTTGAGCGTGAAAAATATCGGTATGGATGGTTGATTATCAGAATTTTTTCCTATAATTTTAGAGGAAATTAAATCCCCATGGCAAAAGCAATCTGGAACGGTACTGTGATCGCGGAAAGCAATCAGGTACTGCAGCTAGGCGGCAAGACGTACTTTCCCCACCCTTCGGTACGGTCTTCCTTTTTTCACGAAAGCGATGCGCACAGTGTTTGTCCGATTAATGGGAAAGCCAATTATTATCATCTCGAAGTGAACGGTAAAAAGAAGTTAAATGCGGCGCATTATTTTCCCAACCCCAACCCCAAGGCGCGTAAGTTGCAGAATCTCATTAGTTTCGATGACGATGTGCAAATCACCGAATGAAGTTTCGGGCATAGTGTAACAAATCGGGCTACTTTTGCTTCCCAGGGTCCGGATGCAAAAAATCGTTTTTCTTTTTCTCTTTTTCCTCACCGTTGCGGGGCGGGCTCAGGTTGTGCAGGGATTTATTACCGATGCTGGTCAGCAACCGCTTCCTTTTGTGAGTGTGTATTTGAAGAGTACGACATTCGGCACAACCTCGAACCAAAAGGGATTTTATCGGCTTCAGCTCAAGCCCGGTTCGTATACGTTGAGCTTTAGCATGGTTGGTTTTCAAAAAAAGGAGTTTCCGATTACTGTCAGGTCGGGACAAACGATCGACTTGTCGGTGAGCATGTCGGAGTCGACCGAGCTGCGGGCTTTGGAGATTTATTCCGACAAGCGCGACATTGCCCGTGAGGTTGTTCAACAAGCCAGAGAGCAGCGGCGAAAGTACCAGGAACGGATGTCGAGATTGCGTTTTACTTCGTACAGCAAATCGTCGTTGGAGAAGGATGCTAAACCCGACAGTAGCAGACTTTCAGACAGCTTGAGTGTGAAAGATGAGCTTAACGATCATCTTCGGCGCGAGAGTATGAATTTGATTGAGTCGGTATCGAATCTCTATATTGATGGTAATCAGGTAAATGAGTATATTCAGGCTTTTCGCGATTATGCCGATACACGACCGGTAAGTGAAGTGGCGATTGTGCGTAATGAGCAGTTTGGCGAGTATGATATTGCCCCCAAGCAGTATGTGGATGTAAATCCTTACCTGTTGAGTAGCACCAAGGGTTTTACAGAATTCGACTTTTAT
This sequence comes from Bacteroidota bacterium, assembly GCA_027483445.1. GTDB lineage: Bacteria > Bacteroidota > Bacteroidia > M30B66 > M30B66 > CAMCXT01. The sequence continues at coordinate 22,430 of JAIXUS010000014.1, forward strand.
GCCAGCACACTTGATTTGCCTCAGCTTTGCGAAAAGCCTTTGCTTTCGCCATTGGGTGTTGGTTCGGCTTTGAATTACCGATATGAATGGGAGTCGACCTTTTATGAAAACAATCGAAAGGTCTATCAGATTCGCGTTGAGCCTGTGTTTCCGGGAGAGGCTCTTTTTCGGGGTACTTTGTTTATTGAAGACAGCAGCTTTGCACTTACAGCAGTTGATTTAGAAATCAATCCTTCGGTACTTTTCTTTCACCGCGATTTTCGAATTCAACAGAACTACCGTGAGCATGAGCCTGGTGTTTATCTGCCTTATCGCAGAGAGTTTATTTACACAATTAAGGATGGGAAGGAGCTGATTCACGGCAACACCGCTGTGAGTCTTTCCGGTTTTGAGTTAAATCCAATGCAATTGCAAGGGGTTTCGAAAGATGAAGTACAAACCTACGATGATGAGGCTTTTGACCGCGATTCGAGCTATTGGGAAGCATTTAGAACCTTTAAGATGAAAGACAATGAACTGGCTTTCATTCACAAAACCGACTCGTTGCGTCGCCGATATTCCGACCCGGAGTACCTGGCCGAAAAGGACTCGGCCTTTAACCGCATTACTTTTTGGGATGTTACCCTGAGTGGTATGGCCTTTAGAAATCGCAAGAAAGATTATACCTTGTTTATCAATCCATTGATTGCCCAAATGGTGTTTTATGGAATCGGAGGTTACCGACATCGGCTGGGTGGCACATTTAATAAAGGATTCGGTAATGGTCAAAGCCTAGAACTTGAAGGAGATATTGACTATGGTTTTGCCAACCGCGATGTGCGGGGAAAAATGGGTGTTGGGTACACTTACATTCCCAAGAAGTTTGTTCGAACCTTTGTGCGGTTTGGCGATTTCTACGACATGATAAACACTTATGCCTCACTGGGATCTTTATTCAGCCGCAGTAATTTTGTGAGGGCTCAAACATTTAGTATCGCGCAGCGGATGGAGATTGTGAATGGCTTGTTTGCAGAGCTAAGCTATGAGTTCTCCGATCAGCATCCGATCAATGATTTGAAGCAAGATACCTGGAGTGCTGCCTTGTTTGGTGATGTAAATGAGCCTATAGATTTTCAGCGGTATACCAAGAGTGAGTTTCGTATTGACCTCAAGTATCGTCCGAAGCAGAAGTACATCATTAAGCGAAACCGAAAGATTATTTTGGGTTCCAAGTATCCTGAGTTTAATTTGGTGTATCGCAAGGGTGTTCCCGGTTTATTGGGCAGTGAAGTGAATTTCGATTATATCGAGTTGGGCGCCACGCAGCGTCGGGAGATTGGTCGTTGGGGCGAGATGAATTGGTCGGTACTTGCCGGAACGTTTTTTAATCAAAAAAGCCTACGTGTATTGGAACACCGTTTTTTCAGGGGTTCCGATCGGTTTTTCTTCTCCGATCCACTGAGATCGTTTCAATTGCTGGGGCCAACACTTTCAACCTCCAATGCCTTTTTGAGGGCGAACTACATTCATCAGTTTAACGGTTTGTTCCTCAGTAAAATACCATTAATTCGACATTTAAAGTTGACCGAAGCCGCCGGCATGGGCACCTTGATTGTTCCGGAGAAGAATTTTCGTCATGCCGAGGTTTTCTTTGGATTGCAGAAGGCTATTCGCATTCGCAAGCAGCTTTTTCGGATAGGACTTTATGCTGTTACAGCCGACAGTTCGCTCAACAAAGCAATTTTTACCTGGAAAATCGGCTTTAACTTTTACAATAGCTTCACCCGCTCTTGGTCGTTTTAGCAATTTTGGGGTTTGAATAGCCCAGTCGGAAAGTGAATTTATGGTATTGGGCTCGGATTTATTGGATGGGCGAAAATAATCTTCGCACTTTTAATCTTCCAAATCGATTTCTCCTGCACCTTGGCGGATGAGTTCCGGGAAATCGCCGCTGCAGTCGATCACTGTCGAGGGCACTAATGCTCCATACCCACCATCAACTACAGCATCGACCAAATCGCGGTATCGTTCGTGAATAAGCTCTGGGTCTGTGGTATATTCCATTACCTCATCTTCGTCGTGTACCGAGGAGCTAATTATTGGCTGGCCCAGTTCTCTGACAATTGCGCGGCAAATGTTATTGTCGGGAATGCGCACTCCGACTGTTCTTTTGTTGTTTTTAAACAGTTTGGGTACGCTGTTATTGGCGTTCAGAATGAAGGTGTACGGTCCGGGCAGGCAGCTTTTCATGAGTTTAAACACGCGCGTGTCTACAGGTCTGCAATAGGCAGTAGTACTCGCGAGTTCGTCGAATACAAATGAGAAGTCGGCCTTTTCGGGCTTGATGCCTTTGAGTTGTGCAACACGTTCGACTGCTTTGCTTTTAGTGATGTCGCAGCCAAAAGCATACACCCCGTCGGTTGGATAAATAATCACGGCGCCATCCCGAAGCAGGTCAACTACCTTACGAATTTGCCTTGGATCGGGTGTTTCGGGATGGATTCGAATGACCATTAGCCGTTTAATTTCCGGTAATCGGAGAGGAATTTCTCCAGGCCAATATCGGTGAGTGGATGTTTGAGCAAGTCGGTAATTACGTTGAGCGGACAGGTAGCAACGTCGGCCCCGATTTCAGCGCATTCCATCAAGTGCATGGTGTGTCGAATGGAAGCTGCGAGGATTTCAGTTTCGTAGCCGTAGTTGTCGTAGATCGTTCTAATTTTTCCAATTAGCTCTACGCCGTATGAGCTTACATCGTCGAGTCGTCCGAGGAACGGCGAAACGTATGTGGCACCTGCTTTTGCGGCCAATAATGCTTGTCCAGCCGAAAATACCAAGGTGCAGTTGGTGCGGATTCCCTTGTTGCTGAAGTATTTAATGGCTTTGATTCCATCGCGTATCATGGGCACTTTCACCACAATTTGAGAGTGCAATGAGGCCAAATTTTCGCCTTCACGGATGATGCCTTCCAAATCGGTTGCGATTACTTCTGCACTCACATCACCTTCTACAATATTGCAGATGTCGATGTAGTGCTGCATGATACGATCGGTTCCACTAATGCCCTCTTTGGCCATAAGGCTAGGGTTGGTGGTTACGCCGTCGAGCACGCCGAGGTCTTGTGCTTCGCGGATTTGGTCGAGGTTGGCAGTATCGATGAAGAATTTCATGGGAAAGGATTCAGGCCGCAAAAGTAGCAAAAGGAAAGGCTTGGGCCGTCGAATAAGCGCAATGATTCGGTAATTTTGGTCCATGAGCAAAGCCAAAAACCGCATTAATGTGGTGTATTCAACGAATCCTGACTTTCAATTCGAAACGGAAAGCAACGAAGAGCCTGAAACCCTTCCGACCAAGTTACAGTCATTAAAAGTGATGCTCGATAAGAAGGCCAGAGCCGGCAAGCAGGTTACGCTGGTTACCGGATTCATTGGGTCTTCGTCGGATTTAGAGGCTTTGGGCAAACAGCTCAAAAATTTGTGTGGCTCAGGTGGTAGTGTGAAGGATGGCGAAATCCTCATTCAGGGCGACCATCGCGAAAAGGTATTGTTATGGCTGCAGAAGAACGGATATGGGGCGAAGCGGGTAGGGGGTTGAGACCTCTCTCTCTTATCTCTCTCCGCGGGAGACCTCTCTCTCCTGTCTCTTTCCGCGGGAGAGAGACGACACTTCACGGTACAACGTGGTTTTTAAATAAAAGGAAGATATCATCAATAACTGAGAATCGCTCTCACACTACACTCTCGCTCTGAATTTACCTCTCTCTCCTGTCTCTCTCCGCGGGAGAGAGATGATACTTCACGGTACAACGTGGTTTTTAAATAAAAGGAAGATATCATCAATAACTGAGAATCGCTCTCACACTGCACTCTCGCTCTGACCTTCAGCGGGAGAGACGACACTTTACGGTCAGACGGGGTTTTTTAATAAAAGGAAGATATCATCAATAACTGAGAATCGCTCTCACACTGCACTCTCAATCTGACCTTCAGCGGGAGAGAGAAGGGGCTGAACTGTAAAACGTAGTTTGGGTGAAAAAGGCGCAATTTCAATTTCAGCCTCAGGTGTGTTGGTGGCTTCCTTTGTGGCAATTTGCAGAAATTAAATTTTGTGTGTCACACAGAAATCGTTTGAGCATTTGTCACAAAGAACGAATTGAAGGGCATTTGTGATGCCACTTTCAAAATAGAACGGAGTGTTTCAATGGAGGGAGGCGGAAATACAATTCCTGCCGAACGAGTAATGATCAACGGTGTGGATCGCTTTTATTCTTTACTCTTTCTTGGAGTTTTGAATTTAGCCCGATTGGCTGAGCTTCCCAGGCTCACTTTAGTTTAATGCAATACCTGTGACTTTGGAATACAGGGCTTCGTATTGTGGAAGCACGTTGGCGAAGTGGAATTGTTCGGCTCTTTTTCTGGCTTGAGCCGAAAACTGAGCGAGTCGCGATTCATCGCTGAGCAGATGGATGGCATTGGCGGCCATATTGTCGATATCGCCCACATGACTTAAATACCCCGAATAGCCTTGTTGGTTTACTTCGGGAATGCCACCGGTGTCGGTCGAAATTACGGGTACTCCACTGGCCATCGCCTCCAGCGCTGAAAGGCCGAAGCTCTCCGACTCGGAGGTGAGCAGAAACAAATCGCTCATGCACAGGATACGCTCTATAGCCTTGGTTTTTCCTACGAAAATCACATCTTGAATTACACCCAGTTCGCGCGCTAGATTTTCTACCATCGTACGGTCTGGGCCATCACCGGCAAGAAGCAATTTGCTAGGAATACTTTTTCTCACCTTTTCAAAAACGCGAACAACATCGGCAATTCGTTTAACGGGACGAAAGTTTGAAATGTGCGTGATTACCTTCTCTCCGTTCGGAGAATACATGTTTTTGTAACATTTGTCGGAAGGCCTTTGGTAATTCTCCAGGTCGATAAAGTTGGGAATGACGTGAATATCGCGATTGACATCAAAATAACGCAAGGTGTCTTCCCTCAAACTGTTCGAAACGGCGGTTACTCCATCGCTTTCGTTAATTGCAAACTCAATTACCGGTTTGTATGATGGATCGCGCCCTACCAGCGTAATATCGGTTCCGTGTAGTGTGGTGATATACGGTACATTACGTCCTCTGGCCTTTAGAATCTCTCGGGCCATAAATGCAGCCGAAGCATGAGGAATGGCATAATGCACATGCAACAAGTCGAGTTGCTGATGCATGGCTACATCAACCAGTTTGGAGGTTAGCGAAATTTCATACGGAAGGTATTCGAAAAGCGGGTAATTGGCTACCGGCACCTCATGATAGAATAGGTTTCCGGAAAAGCCTTCCAACCGAAAAGGTTGGCTGTATGAAATAAAGTGAACCTGGTGGCCTTTTTCAGACAGGGCAATGCCAAGTTCTGTTGCCACTACACCGCTTCCTCCAAAGGTTGGATAACAAACAATTCCAATTTTCATACAGTATCTTCCAGCAGGTAAAGTACGGCATTTCGATAATCTATCAGGGCTCCGGCCTTCATTAATAAGTCGCTTCCTAAAACTCCATGTATGGCTTTGTGCCCCAGCTTGTTGTAGGTTGCATTTACATGACTTAGGTCAAGTACCACCACTTCGGGCTTCATAAATCGGTATCCACCCAGCTGTATCGAAGGCAAGGTGAGGCTAAACCCGGGATAATCGCTGGTTCCGAGTCCGGTTGTCTTAGCCTCCATGGGCTTCGGGTGCAACGATGGAAAGCGCTCACGCAGTAAGGTGTAATCCAACACGGTTCGCGAGGCTCCGGTATCGAGGATTAATCGCAGTTTTTTACGGTACAGAAATGCCTCAACCATAATATGTACGCCTTCATCGTCGATTTGAATAATGTTGAATGGAATACTAATCATACTTTCTGGCAATTCCCGAAAATCTAAGACTGTTGTAGCGCCTGTGGCCAAGTTGTATCGAAAACCTTAAAGTGCGCCGGATTAATCACGATTGCGCCTTTTTTTCTGATGAGCCGGAGGTATCAGGCTTTCTGCTCTTATTTCTCCAGGTCTTTCGTTTTCCTTGGCGGTTATGGCTTTTATCATTACGGCTAGCGCCTTGATGACTTCCTTCAGCGCGTCGGTCGGTACTTACATAACTGGGGCCTGTTGGCAATCCTTCAGGTAGCTCAAGTTTGGGTATCTCCTTTTCGATGAGCTTTTCGATTCGCTGAAAACGCCGAATATCGTTGGCATTGATTAGGGTAACGGCTTCGCCGGTGGTTTCGGCGCGTGCTGTACGTCCGATGCGGTGCACATAGTCTTCGGGGTCGCCGGGAACATCGTAGTTTACCACCAGTTCAATGCCTTGTACATCAATTCCTCTTGAAACCACGTCGGTAGCCACAAGAATGGTGGTTTTTCTATTTCTAAAGTTGAGCAGCACCTCTTCGCGCTGTTGTTGTTCAATGTCTGAGTGAATGGCTCCAACATTTAGCTTCATGCGCCTCAGTTCGCGTTCAACTTCCTTCACCTTTTGCTTGGTACCGGCAAAGAGTATGGCACTTTTGAGGTCGGGCTTGCTGAAAATAGTCTTGAGCAGGCTGAGCTTTTGAGGGTCGTGCACCATGTAGGCCGACTGTTGAATGCCCTCAGCAGGTTTTGAAATGGAAATATTCAGCTGAACAGGCTCCTTCAGGAGCTTCAAGGCCAGTTGCCGGATTTTAGGCGGCATGGTGGCTGAGAAGAACAGTGTTTGTCGACTTTCGGGTAAAAAGGTAAGAATACGCTGGATGTCATCAATAAAACCCATGTCGAGCATGCGGTCAACCTCATCCAAAACCAAATGTCGCAGGTGCTTCATGTTGGCAAAGCCCATGTTAAGCAGGCTGAGCAACTTACCGGGCGTAGCCACAACGATTTCGGTGCCTTGCTGGAGGGCTTTCTTCTGCACCTCAAACTCTTTTCCGTCGCCACCGCCATACACCGCAATGTTGCTGAAGGGAAGAAAATAAGAAAAGCCTTCAAGTTGTTGATCAATTTGCAGCCCCAGTTCACGGGTAGGCACAATAATCAGCGTATCGATATGACTGGGCTTGTCGCGCAGACATTTTTCAAGAATAGGGAGTAAGAAGGCCGCAGTTTTTCCGGTACCGGTTTGGGCGGAGGCTATAATGTCTTTTCCGGCAAGAATTTCCGGAATGGCCATTTGTTGAATGGGAGTAGGCTCCCTAAAGTTCATGGCTTCGAGTCCGGCCATCAGGTCGTCGGAAAAGCCGAATTGTTCAAATCCCATGATTGAAGTTTTTGGTCAGGTTGTCGCGCACTTCCGGCAAGCAAGGGTATCCAAAGAGGCAGTTCGATTTTATCAATTCCGAAACCCGTTCAGGCACCCATTGTTCCCAGTCTTTTTCGCCCAGCTGAATTTGCTGCTGAAGCTCATCCATATTGATGTGGAGCAATTCGAGGCGGGCGTTGCGAATGTCTTCTACTTTGTCGTTGTCTTTGAGATACTGAAACAAACCGCGGTACTGAGCAGGAATATCGATTGTTTCTAAAGTGATGGTATTGCCGGAATCGCGGCGCAATGCCGGGTAAGCGTAGGCTTTGGCATTGGTTCCGAAAAGCATACTAAAGCCTTCGAGTAAGCCTCCACGAAGGCTGGTAAACTCCGAACTGTCGAAAAGTCGCTCAATGTTTCGCACCGAAAGCACAAAGCCAATTTTTTGATTTCGTGTAGCTTTCGAGAGGTAAGGAACGAGATACCAGTAGTCTAAGAAATTGGTAATCATCACTGTGTGCCCCAAGGCCATCAGCACGCGTGCGCGATCGAGAAAATCTTCGTCGTTGATGTTCCCGTTCAGGTCAATCAAGGCATTGAGCGATAACTCAGCTATACTCAGGAGGTTTTCGGCTTTATCGCCCAATTCTTCCCTGAAATCATCGGTAGCCTTGAGCAGCATGTCTTCATGAACCCTGGTGAAAGGCCTGAATCGACCCGAGACCACCAATGCGTTTTTCTTGTACAGGGCTTCGGAGGGTTGTAAAACTGAGCCGTCGGGACCGAACATGGCGGCCTTTGTGAGCCCATTTTTTACCAGTTTAAGGGCGTAGAGCAGGTTTTGGTCATCGCTGATGCCCTCGCCTTTGAAGCGAATCAGGTCGATTTCTACTGTTCCGGGAACAATAGAGTCGAGCAGCGAGGAAATGAGCGTTTCAGGCTTATCGAAGAAGTAAAAGCAGGCGTACAGCAGGTTTACCCCAATAATTCCGATGGCTCGCTGTTGCCAGGAGGCTTCCGTATCGTGCATTACAATGTGGATGACACATTCGATCGGCTCCGATTTTGGGCTTCGTTGGAAGCGAACGCCTAACCAGCCGTGGGCTTGATTGGTTTTATGGAAATTGGTGGTTTCAACGGTGTTCGAGAATGCGAAAAAGCAGGTTTTCTCCTCTCTGAATGAGAGCCGCTTGCCTAGCAGTCCGTACTCCTTTTCGAGCATGCGTACCAGGCGCTCTTCGCAGACGTAGCGGCTCGTTTCGCCGTAAATGGCGTCGGAAAACGACATGTCGTAGGCCGACATTGTTTTGGCTACTGTACCTGAAGCTCCTCCGGCTTTAAAGAAATGGGCCGCTGTTTCCTGGCCGGCTCCGATTTCCGCAAAGGAGCCATAAAGTTGGGTGTCGAGATTTATTTTAAGGGCTTTTTCTTTGGCTGAAAGCCTGCGCGAATCGTTCATTCTGATGTTTCCTGCTGGAATGCTGCAAAGATAGTGTAATGAGTCAAGCCTTCAACGCCGCAGTTTGACTGAGCATTGAACCAACATTGTGGACATTTTATGAGTATTGAGGCCTTATTGTTTTATCCACTTCCCGTTGTGTGTTCCGTCTTTTGTAATGAACGAATAGGTGTAAAGGCCTGGGGCCAATTGCCCTATCGGGATGACTTGCTGAGTCTCAATTGTAGTTTCCAATACACAAGCGCCCTGCAAGTTAAACAAGCGTAAATGAGCGGTTTCTGTGAGCCCAACTACCTGAAGAATGTCTTTTGAAGGGTTTGGAAACAGCACAATCGCCGGCTTTTGCTTAGGATTTTGTATGGTGATGGCCAACTGGTTCCGAAGGAAAAAGTCTTGATTCGAAGCAATGAAACCGTTTTCGAGGAGTCCGGGAGTGCCGGTTCCTTTTACCGATCCGTTTGCATTTCTGAATACAGCAGCAATCCAGAAGGGATGCTCTTCGGGAGTGAGGTTGTAATAGGTGGCTGGAGTGAGGGTTATTTGCCACAGTCCGGTTTCGCCCTGAACGGCTGTCATGCGCCCAATACCGTCGTCTTGCCCCCAGTTACCTGTGGTGTTTTGCCAACCGGTGGTTTGGGGGTTGGGTGTGTCTACCACGCCTGCACTGCTGTGCATATAAACCGAGTTTACGCCCAGTAGTTCTCCGTTGCCTCGTTTGGCATTAAAGGTAATGGTGATTTCATCGTCGGCGTTAAACGCCGGAGGAACGATGGTTACAAATGGCAATGCAGATTCGACCTTAAACTCAATGATGCTGTTTCTGAATCCATGGCCAAAGTTGCTGTTGGAGGCATCACGGAAATACATGCCCAGCTTGTAGGCTTCGAGGGTTTCGTTGAGGTTGTAGTACTGATCAGGAGTAAGTGTAATTTCCCAAATGTCTTCAGAAACCTCGGTCATCAGCCCGATGTCATCCGCGCTTAGCGTACCAACTGTAACATCCCATGCGGTAGAATTGAAAGAATCGGTAATGGCGCCAGAGTGGAAGTAAACCGAGTCGGCACCAACCAATCCATTGCTCCCGTTTTTCCAGGCTTTTGTGGCATCAAATCGAACGGTAATTTCGTCGAATTGCGTGAATGGGTATGGTGTAATTGTTACTGGATTCTCGAAGGTTTCGACCACAAATGGCATTCCCTCAGAGATGCGGATGCTGGTGAAAATATGCCATTCGCCGGGCAGCAAGCTGATGGCTTGGGTGGGATTGCTTACCGCGATCGAATCGCCCGAAAAGTAGTTGTACCAAGTGCCCGATTGTGGAAATGCCGGATCGAGGTTTTCGGGGTTCATGCCAAAATTCCCGACAACGACGAGGTCGATGCCCGTGGTGTTGAAGGAAAGGCGGCGAGTATTTCCGGTGATTTTATGGTTTGTTGTGGCGGCATTGAGATTGCCGGGGCCAATGGTGTTTCTCACATCGAAGATACCTTGGTACGCCGAATAAATGTGCTGACGCAGGGAGTCGTTGTAGTACTGCAGCGAGTTTTCGCCCCATGGATAAGGCTTACGCCCGGTTCGGCCATTGAAATTGATGTCGATGTCGTAGCCGAGTTCGTCGAACTGCCAAAGCATTTTGGGTCCCGGGAAAAGAAAGGTGAACGCGGCGGCCATCTTCATTCTTTCCTTAGTAATAAGAGGGTTTCGCACGTTGTAGGTGCCGTTGTTTAAGCCTTCGTTGAGGGTATGGTAGGGCAGGCGCTGTTCGTCGTGCGAATTAAAATACGAAACATGTGTAGTGGCGCTCATGCCTGAGAATGTTCCGGTGCCGTAACCATTTGCGGCCGGGACATATTCATAACTGCGGTTTCTCCACATCTTCATTCCATTGGCAGCGAGGGCCGACTCTTCGCTGGCGGTTCCCCAATGCTCAAGAATGATGTAGGCATCCGGATGCACGACGCGAAGCTGATTCACCATGCGGTTAATGATGTTAATTCTCGATTGATCGAACCCGTCGATGCTTCCGCCCGGCGCATTGTTGGTGAAGCCTTTGGTGAAGTCGAAACGATAGCCATCGAAGTGATATTCGCTCATCCAGTAGCGGTTTACACTATCGACAAAGTTCTGGGTGTGGGTGCTTTCGTGGTTGAAATCGTAACCCCACGAATAAGGCCCAACATGATCAACGTTAAACCAAGGATTGTTTGCTGCAGGTTTGTTGGTGGCATTGTTGAAGTACATTCTCAACATTGGGTTTGGGCCCCAGGCGTGGTTGAGAACAATGTCGAGAATCACCGGGAAGCCCTTGGCATGGCAGCTGTCGATGAACCGTTTGAGCTCATTTTTAGTGCCGTAGTATTTATCGGGCGCGAAGAAATAGGTGGGATTGTAACCCCATGAATCATTGCCGTCGAATTCATTGATAGGCATCAGTTCGATGGCATCTACACCTAGTTTTTTGAGGTAATCCAACGTATCGATCAGTTCGGCATAACGGTGTGAGGCGATAAAGTCGCGGATGTGTAGTTCGTAAATCACAAGGTGCTCGAGCGAAGGCCGTTGCCAGTTGGCTTCATTGGCCGACCATTGATATGGTGTTTGTGCGGTTTGCAGCACGGCTGCGATGCCATTAGCCTGGTTGCTGTAGGGAGGCAGATTGGGAAATACCGATTCTTCGATGAAGGAGTCATTCCAAGGGTCGGCGATTTGTTCGGCATAAGGGTCGCCGATTTTCACTGTTCCATCGACCCAATATTGGAAAACGTATTGCTGCTGAGGCGTGAGGTTATTGAGTTCGAGCCAAAACAATTCTCCATCGGGAGTTTTCTTCATTTGGTAGTTGGCGTCGGGAGTCCAATTGTTGAAATCGCCAATCACATAAACGAAGTTCTTTCCCGGAGCTTCAAGCACGAGTGTAGCTTTGGTTTGGTCGTTTGGATGGTAGTTGATGCCTTTTCTCATCCCCGCGGGCAGCGGGGCAACAGCCGTATTGGAGGTAAGCAGAATGTTATGATTTTTTTCCAAAACCACATTTTCGCCATTGATTACGGCAGTAATTCGAATGCCGAGGTTGACCGTTTGTGTGGGGCTGAAGGTGTGCGAAATGGTTGAGGCATTGTTTACGCTATTTACCTCGGTGAAGCCGGAGCCCTGGTTAAGCCAGATTTTGAGGTTGCTGGCCACTGAAGAGGCATTTGCCTGAATGTTGATGGTTTGGCCGGGACCGACGAAGGTTTCAGGGGCCGTTGGCGCGATAAATACGAGGTAATTGGGGACGTTGAGGTTCAGGTAGATATCGCCGTTTGCGGTTACATTTCCCCATGGGTATGCACCTGAGGGCATGGTGGCTTTAGCGGTGCCATCGGCATTGCGAAATACAGCTGCAATTCTAAAGACGTTGGTGCCCTGGTCGGCGTTGAAGTATTCTCTGATAGATGGACTGAAGGTGATTTGCCATTTGTTGGGTTGGCCGGGAACGGGCGTCATGGCTCCAACACCATCGTCTTGGCCCCAGTTTCCGATTACGTTCGACCATGTGGTTCCTGTGGGGCTGTTGGTAACGATGCCGTGGTGAAGATAAACCTGATCAGCACCTTCAAGCTGACCGCTTCCCTCGCTGGCGTCGAAGATGAGGGTGGCGGGCATATTGGGGCTAACCACCGCCGGAGAAAGCGCGACCATTTGGGCTTGCAGGCCTAAGCTACTCAGTAAAATGGCGAGGAAGAGGTGAATTGTTTTCATCATCAGGCAAATAGAATGTCTTGGTGTAAAATTGACACCGAAGATAGGGTTTAATCTAATTCACCTTATGACTTAGCATTAAGGTATGATTAAAAGTGGCTAGAGCATGAAAACAAAAAACCCTGAAGTGGGATCTTCAGGGTTTGTGATTCCGCTGGGATTCGAACCCAGGGCCACTACATTAAAAGTGTAATGCTCTACCAGCTGAGCTACGGAATCGTGCTTTTTGTGAAAGCGGGTGCAAATATAGCCTGATTTCTATTTCTCCGAAAAAATGAATGAAAAAAAGTGAATTAATTTATGCCGCCCTCTTCTGTATTCTGATTATCAGTAGATTGTTTTTTGCCTCCAACGATTGGATGTCGTTCAAACGGAATGTCATCGCGGAAAAAGAGTCGGTAGGTTGTTAGTTTCCGATGAAGTTGGGTACCTAAATTTTCGATAACCTTTAGCATTCTGGGGTTAAAGTCGCCAATCCAGGTGAGAATGGTATCGTGATAGCGCCCCATGGGTACGACCACTTCGCCACAGTATTTGATCATTGCCCCTTCCACACCTCGGCCTTGGAATTCGCGGGAAACGCCGAACACAATGCCTAACATGGTGTGGCGTTTGGCGGTTTTTAATTTCCAAAAGAACTTGAGTTTTCCCCACCAGTTCATGTTTCCGTTTACATGACGGAAAAATTCGTTGAGTTCTGGTATTGAAAGGTAGAACCCGATAGGTTTCTCGTTCATAAAGGCGAAGATGAGAATATCGGGGTCCATGATAACTTTCATGGATTTGATGATGTTTCTGGCCTGCTCAATACGCATGGCTTTGAATCCGGCGAAGCCTCCCCAGGCGGAGTTGTAGACTTCTAGAAAATACTGAGCAATGGTTTCATGCGACACTCCGCGCATTCCGCGGACGCTAAAACCGGGGTCGAGTGAAATGATGTTTGATTTTTTCACGAAAATTTCCTGAGCCGGTATGTGAAGATCTCTCCAAAACACGAGCTGGTCAAAGTAATTTCTGAACCCGAAGCTATCGAAAAACGGCTGGTAATATGCCGGGTTATAGTTCATCCCATAACTGGGCATTGCGGTGAAGTTTTCAACGAGCAATCCCCAGAACTGGTCACGTTCGCCAAAGTTAATGGGGCCATCCATGCCATCCATGCCTTTGGCCAAGAGCCAGTCTTTGGAAGCATTCATCAATTTGTGGGCGGCCACTTGGTTGTTGATGCATTCAAAGAAGCCCATTCCGCCAACCTTGTGTTTCCCCGATTGCACAGTTTTGGGGTTGATGAAGGCGGCCACCCGACCAATGGGTTTTTCGTTTTCATAAAGCACCCAACGGATGGCTTCAGCGCCGAGACGATAAAGTTTGTTTCGCTTTGTATCGAACACTTTTTCAACGTCTTGCCGGATTGCCGGGATGTAATTATTGTCGTTCTGGTAAATCACTTTCGGGAGCTCAAAAAAGTCATTTTCCGTTTTTTTATCGTTTACTTCCCGTAACACCATATCAAAGGCTATTTTTGCCAAAAATACAGAAACGATGAAGCCGGACGATGTAGTCGTGATTACGGGAGCATCTTCGGGTATCGGACTCGAGTTGGCCAAGGTGTTTTTCCGCGCAGGCTACAGGCTTTGTTTAGCGGCTCGTTCGTCGGAAAAGCTGCAGGCTATACAGCATGATCTTGATCCAACAGGGCAAAGAGTTATTGTTCGCGTGACAGATGTGAGTATCGAACAAGATTGCCGATTACTGATTGAACGTGCACTTGAGGCTTTCGGGCGAATTGATGTGCTGGTTAACAATGCCGGAGTTACCATGCGTGCTTTGTTCAAAGACGTAGAGTTGAAGGTGCTCAAACATATTATGGACGTAAACTTTTGGGGAGCAGTGTACTGTACTCATTACGCCATGCCGACCTTGCTCAAAACCCAAGGCTCGGTTGTGGGCATTTCTTCAGTAGCAGGTTATAAAGGCTTGCCTACACGTTCGGGTTATTCAGCTTCGAAATTTGCTTTGGAAGGTTTTATGGAAACGCTTCGCATCGAGAATCTCAAAACTGGTGTTCATGTTCTGATCGCACGCCCCGGCTTTACGGCTACAAACATCCGTAACACCATGATGGATGCTAAAGGTGAGTCGCAAGGCACCTCGCATAAGGATGAGCAGAAGTCGCTCACACCGACCGAAGTTGCTGAAGGGATTTTTAAGGCCATCCAACAGAGAAAAGCCTATTTGCTCATGTCGAGAACGGCAAAACTGGTTTTTTGGCTGAATAAGTTCTTTTCCGGATGGGTTGACCGTCAGATGTACAAGCACGTCGCAGCAGAAAAAGACAGTACGTTGCAATAAGCTGATTATCTTTTGTTTTCGATTTTTGTCGAGTTTGCCGACATGAAAATTTTTCAAATTCGAAACATCATGCCTCATTTTGTAGTATACTTGTTTGGTTCGGAACTGAGAGCCCCGAACCACCTTTTCATGTTTATTGTGGTTTTATGTTGACCAATAAGAGCGGATTCGTCCGCTCTTATTGTTTTTACCTTTCAAGTTTCATGTGCTCAGCATAAATTGTGGTCGATGGCTTCCTTTGGCCTGAAGCTCGCCTGTTTAAGTCAGATCCACTCAGTTTTATCCTTCTCCGGCAAATCGATTTCCCCGGCTCCTTGAGCACTTCATTCAGCGCATTTGTTTCGAGCTGTACATATCAAAGATTGCGGTGTCACTCGGACTGGTATAGATCAAGTGAGGCAATTGCCAATTTGCAGAATTCCCGTGTTTCTGTGCATTTAAATTCTGTGCGGAATTTATTTATCTATCAGTAAATGAGGATTATATGTACTTTGGATTTCTCGCTTCCCTGAAAATCTTACAGATGTAATACCGTGGGGCTTCCCTGTAGTCACTTGCCATTCCGGCTTGCGTAAGGAGATAGGAGGAAAGCGTATGCTAACACGACTACTAAAGGAAAAGACGTTGAACAGGCTAATTTTATTGATGTTTGCCCTGATTTTTGGAGGGTATGGTTTGCAGGCTCAAACGCCTACATTAACCATCAACCCATCGGGAAATATGTCGGTTTGCCCGGGATCGCAGGTTACTGTGAATGCAAGTTTAGCCAATGCCTTTGCCGGAACAACTTCCTACACGGTAGGCGATATTCCGTTTTCTCCGTACACTCTTTTGGCCGGCACACAATTAACCATGCCCGATGACACGGTTTTGGGGCCTTTTCCGATCGGATTTCAATTTTGCTTCTTCGGAAACACCTACACTCAGTTTTATGTAGGTTCGAATGGCTGGATAGGTTTTTCACCGGGGATGACACGCGCATTCACGGCCAACTCTATTCCTTCCACAAACATGTTCGTTCCGCGCAACTGTATTATGGGTCCATGGATGGATTTCAATCCAGGAATTGCAGGAGGGCCTTACATTCGCTATCAAACTCAGGGCATTGCCCCTTTTCGCAGGCTGGTTGTTCAGTGGACGAATGTGCCCCTTTACCAGTGTATTGCTTTAAGGGCAAATTTCCAAATTGTGATATTTGAAAGTACCAATGTTATTGAGCATTACATTACAAACAAGCCTACTTGTATGGCTTGGGCAGGCGGAACAGCTACACAGGGCCTGCACAATTTGGCCGGAAATGCAGCCGTAGCAGTGCCGGGGCGCAATGCAGCCGTATGGACAGCCACCAACGACGGGAAAAGGTTTACGCCTAACGGTCCGCCGAGCTTTACCATAAATTGGACTGCCAACGGCGTTCCGATTGGAACTGGAAATTCTACAACTACCACCATCAATGGTCCGGGGAACACCCGAATTATTGGGCGGGCCAACTTTCAATGCAGCAACCTCATTTTATATGATACGCTGGATGTATCGCTGGGCGGTGCGGTGAGCGCTGCTTTCTCGGTGCCTTCACCGGTATGTGCAGGCCAACCGGCCAGCTTTACCTATACAGGTGGTGCGGCGGGAACAGGCAGCTGGACATTTGGCTCCGGTACGCCATCTTCGGTTACGGGCTTGGGCACCCAAAGCGCTACCTGGGCAGCACCAGGAACGTATCCGGTAACGCTTACCGTAACGCCATCCGCCGTAGGCTGCTCGCCGGGAACCCTTACTCAAAACGTGGTTGTAACCGCTCCACCGACCTCAACATTTACCGTTCCTGCGACACCTTGCGTGGGTACCAATTCCACACTGACTTACACGGGAAGTGCCCCGGTGGGTGCTACTTACAGTTGGAATTTTGGAGCGGGCGCCACTCCGGCCACAGCTTCAACGGCAGGGCCGCATACTGTGAGCTGGTCAACAGCCGGGGCTAAGACCATTACGCTTACGGTAACATCAGGCACCTGTAGCTCTACCACAACACAAAACATTACCGTAAATGCGGCACCTGTGGCTACATTCTCGATGAATCCAGCAAGTGTATGCGTGGGTGCGAATGGCACTGCTACATTTACAGGCAGCGCTGCAGTGGGATCGACTTACGCCTGGAACTTCGGGGCGGGTGCTTCTCCGCTCACTGCGACCGGTGTTGGGCCACATACTGTAACCTGGGGAACGGCCGGAACAAAAACCATTTCATTAACGGTGAACTCCGGATCGTGCTCTGCTTCGGCAACACAAAACATTACTGTGAATGCTGCTCCGGTAGCGAGTTTTAGTCTACCGGCGAGTATTTGCGAAGGCTCTACAGCCTCGATTTCCTTCACCGGAACAGCAGCAGCTCCGCCAACCGCCACCTACACCTGGAATGTGGGAGGAGGTTCGCCTGCACCCGGTAATGTGCAAGGGCCATTTTCGGTAAGCTGGCCCACGCCGGGTAGTAAGTCTGTGAGCCTAACGGTAAGCCAGGGCGGCTGCACTTCAGCCTCAGTTACCCAAAATATCATGGTAAATCCTCGCCCGGTTGTAAGCATAAGTGCTTCGGCCGCATCGATTTGTGCAGGGCAGAGTACCACACTTTCGGTATCTGGAACTCCTCCGGCCGTGGGCTCAACGTATGCCTGGAATTTTGGTGCCGGAGCCACGCCAGCCACCAGTACCTCGGCCGGCCCGGTATCGGTTAGCTATGCAACAGCAGGCACCTTCACGCCATCGTTAACCGTTACAACGGCTGGCTGCACTTCTTTGCCGGCCACTGCTTCGGTAAGTGTACAAGCCCCTCCAACAGTATCAATCTCAGCTCCCGCCAATGGTTGTACCGGCGCCCCGGCAACGATCTCGGCCAGTGGAACCTTCGCTTTGGGCTCAAGCTTTAGCTGGAACTTTGCCGGCGGTACAGTGGTTTCGGGCTCTGGTGCAGGACCGTATAGTGTGCAATGGGCTACGCCGGGCGCGAAAAGCATCAGTGTGAGTGTTCAAAGCGGAGCTTGCACGGTGAGTGCCAATACAAGTGTAACCATCGCCAATGGTCCAACTGCGGCTATAAGCGCACCGGCAACGCTCTGTGCCAATCAAAATGCGACCATTAGTTTTGCCGGTTCGGCCTCAGCGGGCGCCTCGTATTCTTGGAATTTCGGGATGAATGCGAGTCCAGCAACAGCAAGTACGGCAGGGCCTCACAGCATCAGCTACACGAGTCCGGGTTCAAAAACGATAACGCTCACCGTAACCGACGGTTCTTGTCCGGCGGCAACGGCCAGCCATACCATTCTTGTTAGTCCGGGTTATACCGCAACCTTTAGTGTGCCTGCTTCCGTTTGCGTAAACGGAACAGGTTCGGTGAGTTACACCGGAAATGCGCCTCCCGGCTCAACATTTAGTTGGAATTTTGGGGCTGGAGCAACACCAGCCACGGCCAATACTGCCGGCCCACATAGCGTTAGCTGGAGTACAGCCGGATCGGCAAATGTGAGTTTAAGCGTAACAACGGCGGGCTGTACGGCCGGACCTGTTACTCAGGCTGTGTCGGTTCAGGCATTACCAACCAGCACCTTTAACGTGCCGGCAACCGCTTGTACGGGCTCTCCGGTGAATATAGCCTACACCGGAAACGCTAGCGCCGGAGCCAGCTACACCTGGAACTGGGGCTCTGGAGCCACGCCGGCAACCTCAACGGGACAGGGCCCGCATTCGGTAAGTTGGAGTACACCCGGAGTAAAGAATGTTAGTCTTTCGGTAGTTCAAGCAGGATGCACCAGTGTGCTCAATACGCAAAGTATTACCGTATCTGCGCCGCCTACAGCAACGTTTACTTTGCCTTCGAGCACTTGTTTAGGCACTGCCACTGCAGCAGTTTACACCGGTAACGCAACAGGCGGGGCAACTTATGCGTGGAATTTTGGTTCCGGCGCTTCGCCTGCAACGGCTACAGGTGTTGGTCCACACAACCCGGTTTGGTCTACATCGGGCAATAAAACAGTTAGTCTGGTGGTGAGCCAGAACGGATGCAGTTCAGCCCCAATAACACAGAATATTGTCGTCAACAGCGCTCCAACAGCCAGCTTCACACTGTCTAATCCTGGTTGTGTTGGAGAGCCTGTAAACGTTGTTTACACCGGTAATGCTGGAGCGGGGGCAACATTTAGCTGGGTTTATCCAGGTGCCAGTTTGGTATCAGGTTCGGGTCCGGGGCCAATTCAGCTCAGCTGGCCATCGGCGGGTAGCCAAACGGTGAGCTTGAGTGTTTCAGAAAATGGATGCACCTCATTGGTGCAAACAAACAGTACGCTCATTGAGGCTGCACCGGTTTTTTCGGTATCGGCACCTACATACACCGGACTTAACATGTCGACCACAATTAGCTACACCGGGCCTTCGTTGCCAGGGGCTACGTATAGCTGGAATTTCGACGGTGGAACGGTAGTTTCGGGCAGCGGTTCGGGGCCTTATCAAGTGAGTTGGAATACGAACGGGGTAAAAAATATTTCCTGTTCGGTGAGTTTTGGGGCTTGTTTACCGGTTACAGAAACCGCTACTACGGAGGTCATCAGCGCAGCAACCGCTTCATTTACAACAGAATCACCGGTATGTGTAAGTTCTTCAAGTACAATTACGTTTACTGGAATTGCTCTATCGGGTGCAACCTTTAATTGGAATTTTGGTGGCGGTACAGTGGTTTCGGGTAGTGGCTCCGGGCCTTACGAGGTGGTTTGGGCGAGTGCGGGGCTAAAAACGATAAGCCTCGAAGTTGTTCAGTTTGGCATCGGTTCAGGCACGATTCAGCAAACGGTGATGGTTTATGCCATCCCAACGGCAAGCTTTAGCCTTCCGGCTTTTGTATGTGAAGATGATGCTGCACAAATTAACTACACCGGAACGGGCAGCCCTGCAGCGAACCTGAGTTGGAACTTTGGAGGCGGATTGCCATCCGGCGCTGCCGGCCAAAACAATCAGGTTACCTACTCAACACCGGGGAATGCCACAGTTTCGCTTACAGTTTCGGAAAATGGTTGTAGCTCGCTGCCGATTTCACAAACGTTGGAAGTGCGACCACGACCTACGGCGAGTTTTACTTTGCCATCGCAAGCTTGCGTAAATGAGCCGGTAAGCGTTGTATTTACCGGTGTTGCAGGATCGTCGGCTACATTTAACTGGGATTTTGGAAATGCTACTCTTTTAAGTGGAAGTGGTCCGGGGCCTATTACTTTTTCTTGGCCTGACGCCGGACTTCAAACGATTACCTTGGGCGTTTCAGAAAATCAGTGCGGCTCCACTGCAGTGAGTCAAAACATTACGATTAATCCCATTCCTGTTGCCTCGTTTACAGTGCTTGGCAACCAATGTGCAGGCGACACGGTGTTTGTGGAATTTACCGGTACTGCCAGCGCTTCGGCCGTGTATACCTGGGATTTTGATGGCGCTACTGTTCTTTCGGGAACGGCTGGCGGTCCTTATTTACTGGCCTTTTCTCAGGCTGGAAGCTACAATATTGGCTTGAGCATCAACGATCAAGGGTGTTTGGCCGTGGCAAGTGATGTTGCATATACGGCAGATGCAGCGCCGGTTGTGAGTTTTTCCATGGCCGATAGCACTTTTGTAGGGCTTACTGAACCCGTACTTTTTACAGGACAAACCAGCGATTCGGCCAGTTTTTCTTGGATCTATGCAGGAGCTACTCATCAGAGTGGGGCAGGGCCTGGTCCGTTGAATCTGATTTGGCCCAATGCAGGAATCTATACGGTTTCGTTGCAGGTTCAAAATGGCGGTTGTGTTGTGGATGGCATTCCGCAAACCATTGTAGTTCAGAACCTTCCTGATGTAAACTTCTCGCTGAGCGCCGATACTGCCTGCGCGGCTACGGCGGTGTTTGTGTCATTGAGTGGAGCTCCCGTGGCGGGTGCTACCTACACCTGGGATTTTGACGGTGCTCTGGTAACTTCGGGTAGTGGGGCAGGGCCTTACCAGCTCGAGTGGCCTGGCGCCGGACAGCATACAGTAAGCGTAAGTTACACACTTGGAGGCCTGAGCAGCGGAGTGGCTCAACAGAATATTTGGATTATTGAAATTCCTGAGTCTTCCTTCAGTATGGTGGAAGAAGTCTGTGCCGGAGAGGAAATCGAGGTTTTTTACACTGCGAATACTGGTATGAATGCCCAATTCCAGTGGGACTTTGAAAATGGCATAGTGGTTTCGGGCGAAAATACCGGAAACACTACAGTTCGTTGGGACACAGCCGGCGTGTATTTCATTAGTTTGAGCGTTGCCGATGCCATGTGCATTTCGGCCCCAACGGTGCAACCTATCATTGTGAAGGCCGTTCCGGTAGCTTCGTTTGTTGTCGATTCGATGGTTTGCGAAAAATCATTTGCAAGCGTCGTGTTTAATGGAGACGCAAGCGCCAATGCCATCTATACCTGGAATTTCGGAAGCGGCACCTTGGTAAGCGGTTCAGGCGCCGGCCCGCTTGAGGTTCGATTCGATGAGCCGGGTTTGTCGGCATTAAGTCTTTCAGTAAGTCAAAGTGGTTGTACATCAGCCCTTTTCTCCGACACGGTAGTCATCAGGGCTTTGCCCGCTGTAGACGCTGGCGCAGGGCACCTGATGTGTTCGGGCGACTCGGTTCAGCTCAATGGATTGGCGCAGGCCGGATACACGTATTCGTGGTTCCCCGAGAGCGGTTTAAGCAGCAGTTCCATTTCGAGTCCATTCCTAAGCTTGTCGAGTTTACACGATTTTGTTGAGACCTACATTTACAGGCTTACTGTAAACGATGGGTATTGCTCGGCCAGCGATTCGGTTGAGGTGAATCTGGCCCCACGACCAACAGCATTCTTTAGTCTTCCTCCAGCCCAATGTTTCGAAGGCAACAGCTTCGATTTTACAGCCGACGGTAGCTTTAATCCGGCTGAGGCCAGCATTACGTGGAATTTTGGTCCACACGGCTACTCGCACAACCCTTCTGAGGCCACTCAGCAAGACATTTCTTTCGATGTTCCCGGCCGTCATGCGGTTGAGCTCCAGATTTCTCAATTTGGATGTGTATCTGAGCCATTCATTGATTCTGTTCTGGTAAATGCACACCCAACGGCGCGTTTTTCGGGAGAAGATGTGAAAGGCTGTATGCCGCTCACCGCTTCGCTTGATGCATCAGAGTCGGAAGGGCCGGGTTTGAGTTATTTCTGGAATTTTGGCGATGGACAGGTTGGCACCGGACAAATGCCTCAGCACACGTATACGCAGTCGGGGTATTTAGCCGTACATCTTACTGTTGTAGATGCCAACGGCTGTTCGGCAGAGCTCAACCGTCCGAATTTTGTGCAGGTGCTCGAGCAACCCATCGCCGGATTCAGGGCAAAGCCCGAAGTGGTTTTCATTGGTACCGATTATTTGGAGCTCACCAATCTTTCTCAACATGCTCAGTTCAGTTATTTTGTGATTGCAGGTGATACCATTTTTGGAAGCACCAATTCATACAGCTTTACTGAGCCCGGCGAGTACGAGGTTACCCAGGTAGTGGTAAATGGTGTGGGCTGCACTGATCAAATGACCATTACTGTGAGGGCGGAATTTGGTACCGAATACTACATTCCAACAGCCTTTACGCCAAACAACGATGGTCATAACGATGTATTTAAGGTTGTTGGTTCCGATGTGCGCGATTTCAGTCTAATCATTTTCGATCGTTGGGGACATGAAGTGTTCAGCTCTAACGATATTGAAAAGTCTTGGGATGGCTTTACAACCGACCGCAATCAGCCAATGCCCGAAGGCGTATACATTTATCGGCTCGAGATGCGTAACAAGCAAAACCGCGACATCATCGAAAACGGCTCGATCACACTCATCCGTTAGCCCGAAGTTTCGAATCTTTTTCGTGAAAAAGGGTAACCCTCTGTCTTTGTTGTTTTGGGCGCCTGCCCTGTTGAGGTACCGTTTGGCTTAAGCTTTTTGTTTCGGGCATCCTGCTTTTCGCCTTTAGCCGCCAATCGCTCCGCGCTCGCGGGCTGCCGGCTTCAATCAGTGGCGCATACTTTTCCTTTTTCTGGGGGATTTAAGCCTAGTTAGGGCTTACTGAAAAGCACTCAATAGTTTATTTGATAACGCTTTAGCCTCTGTTTGAATTAGAACTAATGCAAGAGTTTTTAGTCGAGCTTTTGAAAAACCATGCACCCTTAAATTCATGAAGTTCAATTTTTCGTTAGCCAGATATGCAGCATCTGCTTCGTTGCCC
The DNA here is from genome assembly GCA_027483445.1 of Bacteroidota bacterium. GTDB lineage: Bacteria > Bacteroidota > Bacteroidia > M30B66 > M30B66 > CAMCXT01. The sequence continues at coordinate 45,484 of JAIXUS010000014.1, forward strand.
GCGGCTCGCAGTATTCAATATACAGCTTCGCCTAGTCGCCTCGCATCTGCTGCATTTCTGACTTTTTCAGTAAGCCCTAGTTATGCATAAAAAATCTATGCATGGCGAAGTTGTGATTTTCTGAGGCCGGATTTCTCGTTTGTCGTGCTGAACCGCCGTTTGGGGGCTCTTAAAGCTGAAAAATCGACGGTTTGCTTCCGTCCAGAATTTATTACCGTCGGATTATGCCTCCCTTCGGTCGGCATGAACCGCCGTTTTGGGGCTCTTAAAGCTGAAAAATCGACGGTTTGCTTCCGTCCAGAATTTATTACCGTCG
>JAIXUS010000031.1 GCA_027483445.1 Bacteroidota bacterium
ACACGGCCAAGGGGTAGAGGTCTATGCGGACGGCCGTCCGAAAAAGAAGGGCGAGTGGATCAACGGCCGATTCAACGGCGGCTCCTGAAGGTGTCGGGAGCGGGATGGCGGTGTCGACTCTGGCCGGCGGCAGCAACAGGAATCCCGAACAAAGGTGCTGGCGGAGCGATGTTGTCCGGAGAAATCGGGCAGGTCACATTCCCAAAAGATGAATCTTTCTGTGTGGCGTTGCTTTTAAGACACCTTTGTTGAGCAAGCGTGTCAATGCTTGCTCATGTCCCAAATTGGGACTATCCTGCGCTGATGCGTGTGATCTCTCAAGCAAAACTCAAGGCTTTCTACAGCAAGCACACCGATGCAGAGCAAGCACTCGAGGCGTGGTACGACGAGGCAAAAGAGGCTTCTTGGGCCACACCGCAGCAAATCAAGGATCAATACCGGAGCGCGAGCTTTGTTGGGCACAACCGAGTCGTGTTCAATATTCACGGAAACAAGTATCGATTAGTTGTTGCCGTCGCTTATCGATTTGGTGCGCTCTACATCAAGTTTGTGGGAACGCATGCAGACTATGACCGAATCGATGCTGCAACCGTAGATCAATGACGAGCGAGATAGCAATGGAAATCAGACCACTACGCACGGAAGCCGATTATCAGGCAGCGCTTGAAGTTGTCGCGCCATACTTTGATCAAGAGCCAGAACCAGGGTCGATAGAAGGTGATCGCTTTGAGTTGCTGCTCATGGTTATCGAGGCGTATGAATTGAAGCATCACGCTATCGACACACCCGATCCAGTAGATGCGATCAAATTCCGTATGGAGCAGGCTGGGCTGACGCCGAAGGATCTGCAGCCAATGATCGGTCAGAGCAATCGTGTCTACGAGATTTTGAACTACACTCGACCGCTGACTCTGCCTATGATCCGGCGACTGAAGCACTCATTGGGAATTCCGGCGGATGCTCTGATTGGTGAGCCAAAAAACCGTCTTGCAATGATGAGCAAGTCTGGAAAATCTGTAAGCGCGAACCTCGTTAAAAGTGCGAAGCCGGGCAACGCAACCAAGCTCACAACAGCCAAGCCTGCCAAGAAGGCTTCGAATAAAAAAGGATGGTTCGACTGAATTGAACCGACACCCGACGCAGATTTCGCTAAGCGAGCGAGAAGCGTTGGATTGGCTTCAAGGACCAGTTGAGAACTTTCTTCTGAGATTCGGCTAGGAGCCTTCTGTAGACGGATTGGTGCTGGCCTTGACGACAGCTTCACAGCCAAACTACCTGGGAAGCCCACGAATTCTTCAGCAGCTTTTCAGGCCGTTTTTTGCCGCTGTCTATGAAGCCGCATTGATGGATGAGGAAGCCTCCGATTGCCTTCAATTGCAACTAGCGAGCGATATGAAACGATCGCCCGATTCATTGTTGATGTTTTCCTCGGCGTGAACACTGTCAGTTTCGGAGACAAGACGCTCAATCAAATTCTCACGCACGCATAAATGGGCTTGCAGGCTTTTTTTGAACTGCACCGAGATTTCGGTTCCGCCCCGGAAGGGAGGGTGCCTGAATTGCTTGACTTGCTCTTGATCCGGAACGAAAATGAATCATTAATGTGTCATTGCGATACATCCTGATTCATTTATGGATCTTTCTTATGGTCAAGCCAGTGTCCCGTCCCTTGTCTCAGTACACCCTCGACGCGCTTGCGTTGCTGGGCCTGCTCTTGCGCGAAGCCCGTGTAGGCAAAGGCATGACCACGACCGAACTGGCTTCCCGAGCAGGCATTTCACGCGCCTTGCTGCAGCGCATTGAGCGCGGAGATCCCGGATGTTCGATCGGTGTGGTGTTTGAAGTTGCCATCCTCTGCGGCGTGCCGGTGTTTGATCATGAGCACCGGCAGTTGACCACCCATCTGGCACTGCATCGAGAAAAAATGGCCCTGTTGCCCAAAGCCGTGAGAGCGCGTCTCAAAGTGGTTAAAGATGACTTTTGAAAAAGACGCTCAAGCTTCAGAAGCCTACGTCTGGATCTGGCTGCCTGGTGCAACCGAGCCTGTCGTGGCAGGCTTGCTCACTCAACAAGGCGAGCAGCTGTTTTTCAACTACGGTCGTAGTTATCTGGCCCGGCAGGATGCCATCCCGATCTATGCGCCAGAGTTGCCACTTCGCCCCGGGATCCTTCCGCTGTTGCCGGGCTTGAGCATGCCCAGTTGCATTCGAGATGCATCTCCGGACGCATGGGGGCGGCGCGTGCTAATCAATCGCAAACTCGGCATGAAAGGGGGAGATGCCGCGCAGATTGAACTGGACGAGTTGACTTATTTGTTGGAGTCGGGCTCCGACAGGATTGGCGCGCTGGATTTTCAGCGGTCGGCGACCCGGTACCTGCCAAGGCATTCGCAGCAACCCACGTTGGAGGAACTGCTCACGGCCGCCGAGAAAGTCGAGCGGGGCGTGCCGCTTCCTCCCGAGTTGAATCAGGCTTTGCTGCATGGCACGTCTCTCGGCGGTGCCCGGCCCAAAGTGCTGCTCGACGATGGCGAGCGCAAGTTCATCGCAAAATTTTCTGCAAGCAATGATCTTTACAGCGTGGTCAAGGCCGAATTTATTGCCATGCGCTTGGCCCGCGAGGTCGGGCTACATGTCGCGCATGTGCATCTGCGCAGCGCCTTGGGCAAAGATGTTTTGTTGGTCGAGCGCTTTGACAGAGTGTGGTCTGGCGGGCATTGGCACAGGCGTGCCATGGTGTCAGCGTTGACGATGTTTGAACTCGATGAAATGCTGGCGGCCTATGCCAGTTACGAAAAGCTGGCAGAGATCATTCGGCACCGTTTCACCGATCCGAAGGCGACCTTGCGGGAATTGTTCGCTCGAATCGTTTTCAACATCTTGTGTGGCAATACAGATGATCATGCCCGCAATCATGCGGCTTTTTGGAACGGACAACAGCTGGCCTTGACGCCCGCTTACGACATTTGTCCGCAATCGCGTTCAGGTCAGCAGGCTTCGCAAGCCATGCTGATTCGTGGTGCAGAGCGGAGCAGTCGAGTGGGGGTTTGCATTGCTGCCGCATCGGTATTTCTGCTCAATCAGGAAGAGGCTATCCGTATGGTCAATCATCAGGTGATGGTGATTGAAAAAAAATGGCATGACATCTGTGACGAGGCGGCCCTGGGTGAGGTGGACAGGGCCTTGTTCTGGCGACGCCAGTTTTTGAATCCCTTTGCCTTTCTCGATGCCCCTGACGGCGTGCATGTTCCGGGGTGACCTTGCTCTCGTTTTCGATATGAGTAGATCAGACCTTGAGGTACGAACGTGCGTGGCATTGGAGCAGCCGACCAAGCGAAGCGGAGTAAAACAGCTGTGGTGACGACCCTCCAAAAGTCGACTCTGGTTACCGTGTACTGACAGAGTCTTTGCGGATGAGCCCCTTGGCACAGGGTTGGTTCAAAAAATCCTGAAGCAGGCCGGATTGAAATGAGGCAAACACCATGAAATATCCGATAGCCATCGAACCCGGCGACGAGGGCCGTGCCTGGGGCGTGGTCGTGCCCGACTTGCCGGGCTGCTTTTCGGCAGCCGACTCCGGCATTGATGAAGCAATCGAGAACGCCAAAGAAGCGATCGAGTTATGGATCGGCACCGCACTCGATGCGGGTGAAGATGTGCCCCCGCCGAGCAGCATCGCGGCATTTCAGAAAAAGCGAGAATTCAAGGCATGGGTATGGGCGATTGCCGAGATCGATCCGGCGCGGCTCTCCGATGAGATCGAGCGTGTGAACATCTCGCTGCCGAAGCGGATCCTAGCGCGCTTGGACGCAAAGGCCAAGCAGCGTGGCGAGACGAGGTCGGGCCTCATTGCCCAGCTCGCCATGCAAGCCTGACATAGTGCAGAAGGCCTGCAAACCTTCAAACTCCGGTTCAGCTACTCGCCCGCGGGAGGCATGATTTCAACGCCCTTGCCCTCTCCTTGCTCTCGAAATCATGGCTGTCACGGCCTCGGTTGCCTTTATCGGGGCCATGGTGATCTGCGGGTGGGCATTCTGAAACACCCTGAACACCTCATCGGCGAAAGCTTGTCCAATTTCCTCGACCCCGGAGAAATCAAGGATGACTGTCTGAAACCGCTCGAACCGGCGCGTGAGACGCTTGGCTTGCGACCGTGATACCAGCTTTTCGCCTTCATGCTGCGCCAGCCTCACCGGAACTATCGTTTTTGCAAACGAAAATTCTTCCGGCAACGCAAACTGGTCAAACACTTCCCGTGTGGTTCGCTCACTGTCGTTCTCCAGCTCCATCACGACCAACGTGCTTGCATTCATGGAGCATTGTCCAGTTCGATGGATGCAATCGTAAAGATTTTGCCGAATAAACGTAAAGTTGAACTTGACGTTTCTCTGACCTTTGGCAACCATCCAACAAAGGCGGATCTTGGCTCATATACGCTTGGCTTCTGCCAAGACCTGGTTGCGGAAGCTGTCCGGCAGTGCCTTGGGCGTGAATACATCAACTTCTATGCCCAGCAAACATTTCAGTTCTCGCCGGATTGCGCCAATGTCGAAAAGTGTCGTTTCTGGAGTGGGGTCAATCAGAATATCGAGGTCACTGTCCTCTCTGTCAGTTCCATGGACCACCGAGCCGAAAACCCGGGGGTTCAGGGCGTTATGGCTCTCGACGATCTGGATGATCGCTCGGCGGTGACTTTCGAGGGCTGTAGAGGGGCGCATCGCCAAATTATGCTGAGAATGCGGCCCACGGGCAAGCAGGGAGGCTGGCTGTGCACGACCTCGCACCCCCAAAAGTAAAAAGCCCGCAGACTTTAGTCTGCGGGCTTTCGAATTTTTGGCTCCCCGACCTGGACTCGAACCAGGGACCTGCGGATTAACAGGGCAGTCGGCGCGATCGGTAGCATTCCGGCGTTATGGGAAGTATATCGGAGTTCTCGGAGCGAGGACATGTTCGACGAGAAGGGGCTGGATGGCTGAAGAGATCCGGCTGCAAGCTGCTCATCAAGCCGTTCGCGGTCGAGGCCGCCGCTCCAGCGTGCGGCCACCAGCGTTGCCACGCCTTCGCCGACCAGATTGGTCAGCGCGCGTGCCTCAGACATGAAGCGGTCGATGCCGAGGATCAGCCCAAGGCCTGCGACCGGCACCGCATCCACTGAAACATACCCGCAAGTCCGGGTCATATATCACCGGGGCTTTGAATCGATCGCGCAGGTATTCGAGATCGCGCTTGAAGATAATCAACGATATCTCGGGCAGCGTGAGAAATTCTTCCTTCCTAATAAGCCGTATTTGTGATGTTCCCGATCGAAGTGCGCAGGCTCGCATGCCACCGAGAACCGGGTGAACGTTGCGGTACCCATGCCACACATTAGGCCGCTTGTTGACGCACAGTGCTCCAGCTTAGGACCGCCTCATCGAACTCATGGTTAGTTATCGGATTGGCTCCCAACCAGACTTCCAACTGCGCCCGCACCACGACCTCGATCTGGTTTGCGGCCGCTTGCTCTAGGGCGCCGGCGGTAAAGCGCTGATTGGTGACAGCCACGCGAGTGAAGCGAACCGACGGATAGCGTGCTTGATAGCGTGCCGCGCCCAGCGCGACTTCCTGCAAGGCTTCAGAGCCGATCGTTTTACTGCCATAGCATTTGCATTGCAAAAGTTGGCCGGTTTTTCCTGCGAAGGCAACGACATCGATGCCACCGTCGCCGCGCAGTTTCGGCGTGACTTGTGCCTGAAAGCCGCGCTTTCCCCACAGCAGGCAGCAGAATACCTCGAAGCTGAACCCATCCATTCGATCAACATCGTCAAGCGTCAAATAGCGTTTGGGCAAGGCTGCCCCTTCCGGGCCGCCACTGACCAATTCAGACAGACGGACCTCATCACCCGGGCCGTTGAGCATGGCCGCCAACGTTCCTTCATCCAAGGTTGCGCCGGCTAAGCCGGCTTTGCGGCGCAATAGCTGATCGAGCCGCACTTCGAACGTATGGAAATCATCGGCTACGATGGTCGGGCAGTACACATACACATCGCGCTGCTGACCTATGCGAAATGCCCTGTCGGTCGCTTGTGACTCCTTCGCCGGGTTCCATGCGCGCGTGAAATGAAACACATGATTCGCCGCGGTGACATTCAAGCCGGCACCGGCGGCCAACGTCGACAGGATGATCACGTCAAAGCCCGATGACGCCGAAAATTTGTCGATATAGGCCTGCCGACCTTGCGAGTCGCCATTGATGATAAACGGCTTAAGTCCGAATTCCTCGCGCAGGAAATAAGCTAGGGCCGCTTGAGCGGAGCGCAGTTCGGTAAAGATGATCGCTTTTTCAGCAGCGTCGCGCACGGTGCGCAACTGTGCCAATAGCCACTGCAGCTTCGGCGAATGTGCCAGATGCGCTGCGGTCCCGGCCGCGTCCGGTAAAAACTTGGTGCCCGGTAGACAGTACGGCTCGGCACAAACGGCCTTCATCAAATGTAATGCGCCAAATGACAATTGGGCGCGCTTACGGCCATCGCGCTCCTGCGCTGCCTCCTGCAACTTCTTGAGCCCGCCCAAATAGAGTGTGCGTTGGTAGTTAGAGATCGGTATTTCGAGCCGGTCGTCGTCGTCCAACGCTGCCTTGTAATCGACCGTCGTGGACCCTGCCTTTTTATGGGCGAAGAGCTTTTTTGTCAAATCGGCAGCGATATCAACCTTCGTCCGCCGCAAGGTCTGCGGACCGATCAGTGCCTGCAGCCGCCCCAGCGTCTCTTTCTGTTCGCTCGTTTCGCATTCGATTGGTCGACGATAGGTGCGCCCAAAATGGTCTAGCGCACCCAATAATCCGGGCTGAATGAAGTCGAACAAACACCATAGGTCAGCCAGGTTGTTCTCGACCGGCGTGCCGGTGCAGGCGACGCGAAATTGTGCGTGCAATTTTTTGACGGCTAGCGTGACCATCGTGCCGGGCGTCTTGATCCGCTGCGCTTCATCGCAAATGACGAAGGCAAATGGCTGCTTGGCCAGCGAGAATTCAAAAGCCGTGAGCACTTCGTAGGTCGAGACGATAACTTTGGCAGCCCCGGGCCAGTGCGGCTTGAGTAGCTCGACGATCCCCTTCTCGCGCAGTTGGTCATCGATGAGGGCCAACGGTTGCTTGCGCTGGGTCAGTGCCTCGCCATAGAGGATCAGGAGTTCCGGGAAAGTAGGCTGGAAGAAGCGGCGGGTCTCGTTTTCCCAATTTTCCAGCAGGCTTTTCGGTGCAAGAATCAGCGACGGCGGCGCGTCCGGATGCTGCTCGTAGTGCCAAGCCAGCACCGTCAACAACTGCAGCGTTTTGCCCAATCCCATATCGTCGGCCAGCAACGCCCCCCGACAATCGGCCGGGCTGCGTGACACCAGATGCTGGAACCAGGCCACGCCATACCGCTGATGCGCCTTAAGTACGATTCCGGGACGTAGTGCTGCCGGCAATTGCGGCGCCGTGTCGGGGGCTACAAACAAGGCTTCCTTGCGCGTTTCGACATAGTCGATGTCAACGAAATTCGTTTTCACCAGCAGCGTCTGCTTCGGCGGTTTCGCTTGGCGCGCGCCAGCCGCTTGATCGACCTTTACTCTCGCCTGCGCGCCGAGCATGCTGGTAAAGCTCTCGGCCAGGGTCTTGGCCTGGTCAGTGGGCAGAGGCGTGGGTAACGCCGGATCGGTCACCGTGGGCTCGCCTGCGTTAGTGGCTGCGGCCACGCGCTGGGCAAACTGATCGACCCAGGCGGTCGTCAACGGCACGAGGACCTGCCCTTCATGGCCTTGCAGAGTGACCCGGACCATCGGGGTTAAATCGGTCGGCGTCCAACTGCCGTCGTCCGCCTCCGGCGGCTGCGGTCGCTGAAAGACCGGCACATAAATCGCCTTGGCCGCGCCGATGCCCTCGATTCGCTCGCTGTAGCCGTCGAGTTCATAGATATCGTCAAAGGCGATCACTTCAGCGGGCTGTGCCGCCCATAGATGATGCAATTGCTGGCCGAGCTCGAGCTGCACGGTCGCCTCGGCATTGAGCGTCAGATCGTACTCGTCCCAGGCAAAGCGTTCACGCCCGTCGCGCAACCCGCGCTCCAACGCGTGCAAAAACGCGAGCAATTCGGCCGGGCTCTCCAGGTGCTTCAGATCGGTCTGGGCCGACCCATCACTGAAGTGCTCGGTGACCCCGAGGTCGACGCGGAAAATGCGTCCCTGATCAACGCGGGAAACGAGGGTGAAGATCGCTGCTACCGCGCCCGCTTCACCGCGGTCTTGTTGGAAGTCGTCTTCGCGAATGACCTGGGTGGCACTCTCGCCGAGAAAGGCCCACGGGTTGTGCATGAATTGTTCGGCGCGCGCACCTGCCACCCGCCGTGCCGGCATCTCGCGCTTGATCACCTCCAGCACTTTGCGGACCGGCTCGGCCAATACAATGCGCACGCGGCCCCCGCCGGAAGTCAGGTTGTAGTGCGGCTGCACCTGCGCATAGCCGTCAAAGGCGGCCAGCCAACCGTCCGGTGCCCCTTCGAACGTCGGGGATACCGTCAGGACGCGGCCCAAGGCGGTCTGCGTTCTGGTCAGCGGCAGGCGCAGCGTCTCCGGCGTAAGCACATAGGTCGTCTCCAGATAGCGGCTCGCATACAACCCGTCGGCCCGATCAATCGCTGCACGAATCCGCCCCCACGCCAACTCGTTTTCATGCTGCGTGCGCTCGGACGCAGCGCGCGCATTAAAGGCGGCGATCTGCGCTTGCACCGCCCAGCTCGCCGCCGGCAGCAGCGTGGCTTGGCCGCGCACCCAAAGCATCGGGCCCAGACGGCGATCGACCGGGATGTCGGCGTGTCCGTCGGTCCAGCCGACCAGCGTCAACGCAAAATCGGGATCGGCCAGCGTCTTGAAACAGTCCACGATCGGCCGCAGCGGCGAGATCGCCGGCAAATCGAACAGCGCCGTCAATCCCTCCGCATCAGGCGACGCCAGCAGGGCGTAAAGGTCATCCCAGGCAATGAGCGCGTGCGAGAACGTCAACTGGCATTGGCCGTCATCGACCAGCTGCGCGAGGTAGGTACTCAAGATGACATCATGGGGTGGCCCACCATCATGCGCGGCCATCAGCTGCGTCACTGCGGGGGGATCAAGGGGTGCCGGAAACCGGATGACGATGCCGGCGTCGGTCGGCTGCGGCACCAATCGGTGGGGGGCAGGGGAGTCGGCGCGCGACGCGCGCCGGAAAAGCTCAGACAGTCGCATTGATTAAGTCTCGGGGTAGTACCAGGCTTCGCGTTTGTTTGACCATTTAAAGCCCAGCGTCGCCAGTTTCAAGCTCAGCGGACGCGTCATCTGCGTCGACTCGATCCATAAGCGCCCATCTTGCTTGTGGCGCTTATCGACGAGGGTCGTACCGGGGAACTCAGCGACGAGCTTCTCAAGCGATGCCATCGTGAAGGACGCGCCGCGCGGGGACAGCTGTCCGCCGAGCGTCGATCGCACCGCCCGAGCGCCGGTAGCCGGCGCATTCGACGATCGCGTCGTTGCGGGCGGCGGTGCGGCGCGACGGACACCGCTCTGGGGCACAGGCGCGTCGGCATCCGGATAAATGCCCAGTCGTTTCAGCACGCGCTTGGCTTCTTGGTCCCAGCCGTCTTTGTGGATGAATTTGATCGGCTGTCGCTCATGAAAGCCGTACTTCAGGTCGCCGGTGTCGCCATCGTAGTGACGCGCATACAAATTAAACTTCAAGGCGTCGGTCCGGTAGACATAGGCAGCGTTGGGCGGCTTGCTAAATTCAATCGCGACATAGTCGCCGATACGCATGATGAAGGCATCTACCGCTTGGTTACCGCGCATCTCAGCGTACGCCCCTTCTTCGCGGGCGATCAAATTACGAACGGCCGCATCGCGCCGTTGCAACTGCATCGTGTCGGCACTAAAGACGAGGCGCGTCCAATGAATTTGTTTCAAATACTGCGACCAGAACGCGAGGCGCCCATGATCGGCATTGTTGCGCGCGGCGAGGATATCGAAAAAATCCTTCAGGTTGCGCTCGTTCACCCATCCGAGCACCATCTGCCAGACCGCCTCGGGCACCCGATTCCAGCCGGTGGCCATGCCGGCCGAGCGCAGCTTTGGATTTTTCCACACCGTCGGCTGCACGACGAAATCACGCAACTGTTCGTGCGGCGGCGCACTGCGGCATTGATGGTAGCGGGTGAGGATCGTCTCGAGCGCCAAATCGCGAAACGCCGGCTTTGAAGCGATCAGCTGCAGCAGGCGCGGGATGTGGCCGATGAAAGCCGCATCTGCGGCATTGGCCGCCGCGTCGACGGCGCCGACGACCAGCGCATGCCAGAACCAGCTGCTCGGCGGGATGCCCAAATCGGCTGCCAGCTGCTGGACCGTGCTCTCGTCACCGGCCAAATAGTCGCGCGCGTAGCCTTGGGCGGGCTTCTCGGCCAAGACGTCGGTTTCCTTGCGCAGCACGCGAATCCAGTCGGGTACATGCGCCTGGCCGGTTTGGCCATCGATCCACGGCCAGGTCTGCTGCAGGAATGACCGCAATTGTTGCCACCCTTGGTTAGCCTGTGGTGGGGATGCTTGCGGATCAAAAGCAAAGTACGAACTCAATAAGCCGTACCAGGTCAGCCGCCACAACTGGCCTTGTTCGACTTCGGCCTGGTACGAGGCGAACAGTTGGTCGAGGCGAGCGTCGCCGAGCACGGTCGCGTTCGATCGCTCCTTGATGGGCTCGGCCAGCGCCGAAGCCATCCGGTCGCGCTGCCAGGCGTCGGGCGCCTGCCCGCGTAGGAAAGCCAACGCAGCGGCATAGGCATCCTGTTTGCTGGGCTGCGCTTTGGCATAGCCTTGAAACAGTCGCTCGGCCTCATGAGCGACGCGCTCGACCTGCTCGGGCTGTCCCCACTGCTGGGTCGCGGCCTCGAGCCGCCATGAAGACAGGACCGATGCCAGCGAGCGTGTCAACGCGGCCAACGCGTCGTCAGCTAGCATTTACCAAATCCGTTCATCTTGACCGCGAGCGCCGGTGCGGCGGCTTTGGATTGTTCGCCAACGGCCCAAAATTCGATCTTCAACTCGACCCGCCGGCTCGCAGCCTTGTCGGCTTTCACGGAGTTAAATGAATAACCGCCGACGAGAAATAAATTCTGAATGTCGGCCAACTGCTGGACGGACAGCGGGGCCTCGCCGGTACCCGGACTGGCAAAAAAAGCGCAGACGACCGATTGGCTACGGCGCAGGCTCAAGTCCAAGTTGTATAGATACGTGCCTGTCTGATCGGTAAAGCCCTCAACGACGACGCGGCGCATCCAGCGCTGTCCCTCGGGCGAGGCTTGGGCGCGCAGCAGAATGGGAACATAGCTGCGCAAGAAGCTGGCCGCTTCGGGCTTGAGCGAGAAGTCGCCGCTATCGAACCGGACTAACTCGCCCAAATCGATTTTGTACGTGGACTCATTGACTTCAACGGGCTTGCCTTCGGACGCCTTGCGAATTTGTGCCATGACGGACTTGATGTCTTTCTCGCGCTGGATCTTGGCGGCATCTTCGGCGGAGATCGACTGCGTAATCGTCACCAGGGTCACGGCCATGACGACCAAAAACAGCGTCATCAGGGCACTCATCAAATCAGAGAACGAAATCCAAAATGGACTTTCGCCCTCGGACTTTGCCCCGCGCTTTAAGACAATTCGCGCCAGCATCTCAAGCCTTCTTCATGCGATGCACGGCATTAGCCAGTTCCTGCACCACGCCGTTGAGGTGACCGGTCCCACTGGTCAGGTGGCGATCCGTTTCGGCGATCGTCTTCTTTACTTGGGACACCAGTTGCGTGCCGAATTCCTCGAACGCCTTCGTCAACGCAGCATTGACGTCGGCGAGATGGGCGCGGCTGGCGGCCTCGGCGTCTCTGAGCGCCGCAACCCCGTCTTGAATGGTCTTGATCAAATCTTTCGATAACCCGGCTTCGCGCTTGGCCGACTCAATCAACGCTGTCAGTGCGGTGACATGGGTCTCGACGGTTTTGCGGGTGCTGTCATATTGCTCAAAGCCGCGTTGAACCGCGCCGGCAGCCGTCTGCAGGATGCCGGCGGTGGCCGTCATCTGCTGCGACAGATGGGAGGAGCGATCCAACACCCCATTGACTGCCTGGCCAGCAGTTTCGAATTTGGTAGCCGCCGCTTCCATCGACAGGGCGCCGGTGCTCATGCCGTCAATGGCCCGCAGCGATACCTTTGAAATTGCATCGATATTTTGCTGGGTCTTGCTGACCTGATCGGCCACCTGCTGCAATAGCGAGTCGACCTGGCTCGACAGCCCGCCTACCAACTCGGTCGTCTTCTGCGCCAGCGCTTGATTGCGACCATTCTCTGCGTCGACCGCCGACTGGCGCATTGCTTCGAGCCCTGCCATCGAGGTCGCCACCTCGGTCAACACCTTGGTGACGGCTTCATCCATCGTTCGCTGCGACTTGGCTTGTTCTTCGCTTACAAGCTTGCGAAATTCCTCGACGAATTCGCGCATTTGGTTGGTCAACAGTTGCTGGTTGTCCGACGCCCGCTGCATTGCTTCTTCAAGCTTGCCACTCATCTGCGTGGTCGCCTGCTCATTGGCGGTCTTGACGTCCTGAAGTAGTGACTGCAACGATTGCTGGACGGCCGTCATCGCTGCCATCGACCGTTCCATCTGTTCGTTGATCCCGCGGATTTGTCCGCCAAACGTATCTTCGAGTTTGGCCATGAACGCCGTCAGCAAGGATTCGAGCATCGAGTTGACTTGGTCGCCATTGCCACGGGCGGTCGTCTCGATCGCGTCGCTAATTTTGCGCATCGGCTCGGCCATCGCCGTCGCAAAGCTGGTGCCGATTTGGTCGCCGAGCGATTGCGTCACTTGATGATGAGCGGCGATCTGCCGGTCAACCAGATTCGTCATCAGCTGCGTCAGGTCTTCGACCAACGCCTCCTTCAGCTGCGCCGCATGAGCCTCGCTTTGCTCGGATGCCCGAACCAGTCGGCTCAGATATTCTTCGCCCGCCCCGGTCGCATACAGACTATCAATCCCGTGCGTCAGCTGCTCGACCAAATTGTAGAAATAGGTCAGTAAGATTTTGGTCAAGGCGACGACCAGCATCGCGCAGCCAATCGCAGCCGCTGAGGCGATAAACGCGTGGCTGACGCCGGCGAGCAAGGGGCGCAAGCCGGCGACGGCCGAGGCCGAAGTGGTGGGATTAAAGCTTTGCAGGCCTTCAAGCAGGCCGGCGAACGTGCCGATGATCCCTAGACCAGTCAATAATCCCGGCAAATGCTTGGCGAAGTCATCGAACAGTCGATTGTCGACTAAGACTTCGCGCGTAAAAAATACCTCGGCCGGCATCGTCGCGCGTGTCTCTTTTAATTGCACCTCGCCAGCGGCAGCCTTTTGTACTTCATGCAGAGTGTCGTTGTATTCATCCCAGAGATGCTTGAGCGGCTCCGTGGCGAACAACCGGCCGACCGCACCACGCTCATACGGGCCGGGCTCCCGCTGCAACTGGCGGATTCCGCTAATGACGCCCGTCAACTGGCGATAGATTTTTACAGATCTTATCAGATAAACAATGGTAAATATCAGCGTCCCCAGCACGACAAACAGAAAAATACCTAGGGGTACACCACTCAGCGCTTTTAATGAAGGATCAATAAGTGCTAACAAATCGATAAACTCGTACATTGAATGTCCCAAAGAGGGTTGTTATCTTCTGCGCCAAAGCGGTGGCGTTACTCACGCACAGTGCTTACCAATACGAAAACTTAGTTCAATAGCCGGGTCAAAAAATTTTTTCATTCATAATATGCCTGTATTTTTCCCAAGCGTCCAAACGAAAATTTGCTTGGACAAAAGACGACAATCGTAGACTTCCCCGAACTTGAAACAAGATAAAAATAGAGACTTCCGGCAGTTTGGGAAGTCTACGATCCCACTTAAGAAAGGTTGGCGCAGAGTACTGGTGGTCGATGGCGAGCCGATGAAACACCGGATCTTGGAATGGGCTCGGGAGCTCGCGATATTCAATCCGCCGCTTGAACGTTACATCGACTAGTTAACGCGAGCGCTGAGATTATTTTTTCAGACATTAAACCTGCGTCGGAACAGCAAGTTTCGCCCCAGATATTAGGTAAAAGCCTAATGTCCGGTGCTGTGGATTTGAATAAAACTGCCACTAAGTCACAGAATTGATTGGTCGGGGCGGCGGGATGCGAACTTACGTACCCTTTTGCGCCATGGATGAATTCAAAAAGATTTCGCATAAGCGTCTCCTAGTTTCTATGTTTGTGGAGAGTCCTCCCTATCCTGGTTCCGAAAACATCGAACCATACGAAGCGGAGATACCTGCAAACTATTGGCCTGAATATCAGAGATATCTGGCTCTCGTCTACTCGTATGACGGCTACCGCAAGTTTCCGGGGCAGTCTGCAATGGCACTTTACGGCGACTTCCGAGAACGATACGAAGAGGGGCGTCCTCTAGGAGGTCTGCCGGATGACCCTGATTTGCTGCGAATGCTGTTGTTCGTGGCCGAGCGGAACGCCAGACATCAAGGCTGGTATGAAGACAGTCATAAGCGATTTGTCACGGCGATTATGGAAAAGCTGAAGGAAAAAGTAGCTTCCAGAGAATTCGGTTGAAAAATGCCACCTAATGCGTAGTCGGGTCACTCAGAGGGATAAATGAGAAATTACTATCGGATCATGTTGGGGCAGGGAGGAGCGTACTTGGATTCCGCAATACATGGCGGATTTATCGGCGTCGATTTCGACATCAAAGAAGACCTTACCGGGAAGTTGCCACCGGACTGGCGGGAGTTCAACAAGGCTTTCATTCCCAAGATTCTTGAATCGGATCCTGAGAAGAGCAAGATTGGCGCCGGCCTTGCTTGTGGAGCGGTCTGGACTGTGTGCAAGGGCATCCAGAAAGGCGATTGGGTGGTCACCCATGTCGGGGATGGCGAGTATCGCATCGCAGAGGTCACCAGCGACTACCAATATGTTCCTGCCGGCCCATTGCCTCATCGTCGATCGGTGACTTGGCTTCCTCATCCACTGCAGAAGTCTCAGATGAGCCAGCCGCTGAAAAACTCGATTGGCGCGATCAACACGGTGAGCACGATTTCACCACACGGATCGGAAATCGAGGCGCTGGCGGGCGGTCATGTAATGACCCAGCAGAATCTGCTCACTTCAAGCCGCTAATGCAAAAGCCTCCGCGGGTGTTTTCATGCCCAACGCCTGGTGCGGGCGCCGGTGGTTGTAAAAGCCGATCCAGTCGCCA
>JAIXUS010000054.1 GCA_027483445.1 Bacteroidota bacterium
GTAATTCCTGAAATCAATGATTTGCTTTTCGGGTGTTCCGGCTTTCTGCCAAATCAAGGCTCCGGTAGATGAAAACAAACGAATGGCATAGGTTTCCTTGTCCAATAGAAACGAAACCTGATCGCTCACCGGATTGGGAGCAACCCGAATATTTTCGCACAAATCGGGTGGGATTTGAGGAATGGGCGGCACGGGAATTAATCGGCAATTGCTTGTATCCGTGCATTCCCCAATGGTGATGATGGCTCCGTAATTGCCCGTTTGTTGGGGAACAAAAACGGGATTATTCTCACCTGGAATAATTTGTCCGGTTAAGCAATTAAACCACTGAATGCTCGTGGGATTTCCATTAAAATACAACGTGGTATCGGTTTGGAAAATCTGGGCATTGAAATTCTGAATTTCGGCTTCAATGGTAAGGATGCTGTCGCAACCGGATGAATTTATCAGGGTTTGGGTGTAGATGCCCGATTCATTATAGATAATCCCATTCACCATGACGGGCTCGCAAGCATCAACTTCAATTGTGTGTTCGGAATTGTTTCCTAAACGAACAAGGATTGTATCTGAAACTGTTCCGCAAGAATTGCTTGCCGATACTGCAAAAATTCCGGATGAATCAACAATTATTGTCGGGTTAGTGCTACCATCTGACCAAATAAAATCGCTCGCCACTCCGCTAGGACTTAGCATAATTGAGGATTGATTACACAGAAAGATATCTTCGCCTAGAAAAACGGTGGGTAAAGGATTTACGGTTGAGATTAAGGTGTCAGAAATTGCACCACATTCGTTAAACACAGTAACGAAATATTCTCCTGATTCTGTTACTATGAGTTGCGAACTCGTGCTTCCATTTTGCCAAAGATATGAGGCATTATTTTGGGTAACGTCGAGATTTACAGTCGACCCCTCGCAAAAATTAAGGTCATTGCCTAGATTAAAACCCGATGGTGGAAAAGTCATCGAAACCTCAATGGTATCTGAACTTAAGCCACAGATATTCGTTGCCGTGACATAGTAGACTCCAGGATTGAATATGGTATTGTGCTGATTGGTAGACCCATCACTCCAAATATAGGAGCCACCAACACCGGCATCGAGTTCTAAAATGCTTCCATTGCAGAAAAAAGTATCCGCAGGAAATGAAACGTTTGGTGTATGAATGAGGTTAACCGTGGCGTATGTAGTGTCAATTTGATTGCCTTGAAACACAATCAAAGAAACTTGATAAGCGCCCCCAGAATTATAGATATGAATTGGATTAGTTTGGTTTGAATAATTGGCTACGCCTGATCCAGGATCGCCAAAATCCCATAGAAGCGAATCTGCTGTAGGACCTATTGTTGAGGTAAAATACACGCTATCGCCCGAACAATGTCCAAGTGCATTTATTGTCGGTGGAACAAGTAAATAGGGGGCAAAGTTTGGTAATCCGATTTGTGTCGTTTTACCATCTAAAAAGGCTGCATTTGCAAGATAATTGCACGACACTCCAACGCTGTTTGGATTTTGAATACAGTCTAAATAATCGTGAATATTTCTATTGCAATATATTTTCCCATCAATACCCAACTGCAAAGAATACATCGACGGATTTGGTTCAATGGGTAATGAAATGGACGTATTGATAATTTGTGAGGCATTAGAAAGTGATAAATTGTATTGCTTTATGGATGACGGAATAATCCCTGATATGTAAAGTAATTCACCATTGGGAGAGAATTCAACTCCATACGGAAAGGTAACGTTGGAAATAGTAAAAACAAAGGAAAGCGATCCTGTAGCATTGTTGAAGTTTAAAACATCTACCTTATTCACATTGGTAAAGGCACAAGCGATTTTATCTCCAGAGGGCGACGCTTTTAAATAACCAGTATTTGGAGATGCTATACCACCTGAAGAGTAGTTGTCGATGCTGCCCGCATTTAACATCGTTGGATTCGGATTCACACCATTACTATTCACAAGAAAGGTTAAATAGCGATTGCTAAATTTGTCATGAGAAATAATCCAGATATCTTGGTTATTTGCATGTTTCACCGCAGTTATTTTCTCCCCAACAGGCGAGAATAAAATAACATTTTTGTTGGATGTTACTCCCCCTAACCCGCCATCCAAAGCCATATCAACTTCTGAGTAAGATAAGCGCCAGGTGATATTTTCTGCCTGCTCGATTGCAAATAGGTAATATACTGTAGTACTGCCAGGTTTTTTAACAATTAATGCTGATTGGGTTGTAGAGCCACCTCCTAAAAGGTTGTTTCCGTTGTTAAGAATTTGGTGCTGTTTGTTCCATACCGTTACACCGTCAGTATAAAACAACAATTGTCCAAACGCATCGCAGGCGACTGCAGAACCTTCGGGAGTTGTCAATGCACCGTCGGAGAGGGCGATAGGAGGATTGTAGTTAAAGTTTAATCCAGCATTTACCCCGAAATACCAGACATTGGCTTCGCCCTGAGCTACCGAATTGGCGGAAATGAAAAGAAGGCCAAGAAATAAGCAAACCTGTAAACACAGTCGTACCCGATAATTTTGTCGATAATCGCTTAGGTCTGTTTTTTTCAAGGAGTTTTCGATTTGGCTTTTGACTACAGAAGATGGAGGATTCTCGCTCAGACGGCTGAGGCTTGAACCTGTATAGTTGATGCAGCCTGTTGGTGTGTGTAATTTAGCCCACATTATCGGTGTGAAATTGGAAAGTCCTTCACCTGCAAGCTCCAACCGAGACACTGTAGCAGCACTGAAATAGGGTGTTCTACTTTGTATAGGTAAAGGGTTTACCATAAATCAGGCTTTTGGATTCAATAAAGCTAATGAGTTCATGCCTTGGTTTTTCAGCCCAAAACAAAATGGGTAGTTTGTTTCGTAGTTTACAGGCGAGCTTAATCAAGCTGGATTTTCCCCAATCTGCTTCGGTCAACACAAGGCCATCCACACGTTTAGCCTTTCTGTTTCTTATAAAATTCCACCATAAAGGCTCATAAGATACTCGTAGGATTTTTATTGGTGAAATGCGATTTCTGACCTGCTTCCTTTTTGTGAATTGTGCGCGAATACTAAACCAATTTTGGGTATTTTTTGATGGTATTTTCTGCTTTGCAAGTGAGCCAAAAGTTTATCTTTGTTGTGTCGATTATGTTGGTGGCTTTTATTTCAGAATGCAGGGTTTTTTCAGGAATCCTGAGCAAAGCGATGGAAACAAAGTTTGAAGTGATCCGTTTTGAACACTTCACGAGTCCTGATGATTTTTTATCCAACCCAATGGTCGAATTTCCGGTGATTATCTTTAAACTCACCGATCAGGAAAAATTTGACTCCCGCGTTACCCATATCAAACAACGCTTTCCTGCTGCTGATGTGATTGGGCTAATGCTCGGAAAAAATTACAAAACCTTAAAAGGAAGAGAAAAATCATTTGATTATTTATTTACTGATTCAGAAATTGAAGAAAAGCTGAATGTATATATCTCCCAGCGCTTTTCAAAGCAGGTATCCTTTTCTGATAACTTTAAAATTGAACATTTAAAACGTAAATATATTCATCTTCATCCCTTGAAAAGCCGCTGTTTTTCATTGATATTGCAAGGTAAAACAGCTGCTGAAATTGCATTGGAAATGAATAAATCAACCCGTACAATAGAAAAGTACATTATTTATTTACGCCAATATTTTTCGGTCGACAAAAAGAAAGATTTAATCGAAATTGGCCGTCAAATACAGACCTAAAAAAAGATTTAAACGTCTATTTCTTTTCGAATCCTCCAGCTTTTGGGTAAGCCATTGTTGATTCTGTTGGGCAGTGCATTTCCCCAGCCTAAAGCCCGGCCCTGATAGCGCATGAGCTGCGTTCCATTCACCGATTGCCGGTTGGGTAAACTTTCCTTCTTTAAATAATGTAAGGCTTCGTCTTTGCTCAGTTCTATACCCGGAACAAGTGCAGAAAGACAAACGCTTAACCCCAATTCATGGTCAGGTGAAAAGCGAGAACCCTTTTGTTCGCCCAGCAAAATGCCGCATTTCAACACGTGTAAGTGCTTTAAAAGCGGCGTTAGAACGCCAATCTGACGATACGGAAATAGTGTAAATCCCAAGTGATTTTCAAGTGTAGAAAAGGCCTCAGATTCAGTAATCCATTCTGAAAGCTGTCCGGTAATTGGTTTCCTTGGAGTTTTAGCTTTTAACTCCGTTCGATTGGCTGGAGCCTTTCTTTGCAGCACCGCCAAAAAGAAACCCTCTCCTTGAATTTGGTCGGGATAAAACCGATATCCACAACCTGTACTCACAATGCCCGGAAGGCTTTCCAGTGCCGGAATAACAACACATTCTGCGGCCCCCGAGGCGATAAGCTCCTGCACCTGGCCTTCATTTTCCTCTTCAGAATAACTGCAGGTAGAGTAGATCAGGAAGCCATCCTCGCGTAGCGAAGGCCAAACATCCTCTAAAATTCGCCTTTGCCTTAAGCTGCAATGCGTTACCGCCTCAGGCGACCAATGCTTTTGTGTTTCGGGGTCTTTGCGAAACATGCCCGAACCCGAGCAAGGAGCGTCTACCACAATCGCATCAAAAAAGCCTTCCAGTTTCGCAAACTGCCTGGGATCGTTGTTGCTGACCACCACGTTGGCATAACCCCAGCGGTCGAGATTTTCTTTTAAAACTGTGGCTCTGCTGCGAATCACCTCATTAGCCACCAATAACCCTTCGCCATCGAGCCATTCTGCAATCAAAGTACTTTTCCCACCCGGAGCCGCACATAAATCCAATACGCGAATATCCCGTTCAGTACCGAAAGCAGCATTCAAAGCCTGTACGAGACTCATCGAGCTGGCTTCCTGCACGTAGTAGGCGCCCGCATGAAACAAGGGATCGAGGGTGAAGTCGGGACGCTCGGCAAGGTACACACCAGCCTGATGCCATTCGACAGGCGCAAGGCCATCAAAGAGTGTTTTTCCCTTTCGGGGATGACGCCGAACACTCACCGGAGCCGGAGTTTGGCCTGCATGCACTGCGGTAAAAAAATCGGCCCGAAATCCGGGCACATGGGCGAGATGAGCGAGCAACTGGTCGGGGAGAGGCATGGCCTAAAATTAAGAAAGCCCCGCTCGGGTAGAACGGGGCTTTACAGGAGAATGAAAAATTTATTTCACCGCATCCAGAATGGCCTTGAAGGCCTCAGGATTGTTCATCGCCAGGTCGGCAAGAACTTTACGGTTGATTTGTACATTTTTCGCGTGGATTTTACCCATCAGTTCGGAATATGACATTCCGTGCTGGCGCGCACCGGCATTGATACGCTGAATCCAGAGGGCGCGGAAATTACGCTTCTTCTGGCGGCGATCGCGGTAAGCATAGGTAAGACCTTTCTCAAGAATGTTTTTCGCAATGGTGTAAACGTTCTTGCGGGCACCCCAGTAGCCCTTGGTCTGATTGAGGATTTTCTTTCTCCTTGCGCGTGAGGCAACGTGGTTGACTGAACGTGGCATAGGTTTTTTGGATTTTTGGCGGACAGCGGTCTGTTACAACGCTTTTTGCTGGCCTCCTGGTTAAACAATGAATTTTACTTTCCGATAACGAGCATTCGTTTTACAAGGCCCATATCTGCATCAGATACCAAGGCAGAATGGCCGAGACGGCGCTTCTGGTCGTTGGATTTCTTGGTCAGAATGTGACGCTTGTACGCATGCTTCCGCTTGATTTTTCCCGTGGCAGTAAGCTTGAAGCGCTTCTTTGCACTGGAATTGGTTTTCATCTTGGGCATTGTACCTGTGTATTTAGTGATTGATTATTTCTTCTTTTTCGGCGAAAGGAACATGATCATCCGCTTGCCTTCCAGTAATGGTAAACCTTCTGGCTTTCCATATTCTTCCAACTCAGCAGCAAACTTCAACAACAAAATTTCACCCTTCTCCTTAAACAAAATTGAACGCCCTTTAAAGAACACGAAAGCCTTCACCTTCGAGCCTTCCTGGAGAAACTTCTTGGCATGGTTCAGCTTGAAATTGAAGTCGTGCTCGTCGGTATTCGGACCAAAACGCACTTCCTTCACCACAATCTTTTGGGCCTTCGCCTTCATCTCCTTCTGCTTCTTCTTCTGCTCGTAGAGGAACTTTTTATAGTCCACCACACGGCAAACCGGAGGGTCGGCATTAGGAACAATTTCAACCAGGTCCAATTCCTGTTCCTTGGCAATCTTTAGCGCTTTATCAAAGGGATAAACGCCCGGTTCAATGTCTTCTCCTACTACGCGTACCTGTGGTACACCAAGGATTTTCTCATTAATCCGGTGCAGTTCTTCTTTCTTCTGTGGGCCGCGGTTATAGGGCCGGGGCTGTCGGGGTGGCAGAGCTATGGCTTGGTTCCTCCTTTTAGTGTAAAACGCTTAAGTCAATTTGACCGCTGATTTCTGTGTTGATCAATCCGGCAAAAGTTACGACACTCATGCTGCCCAGGTCACCTTCGGCGTGGCGGCGTACCGAAATGGTATCCGACTGCTCCTCTTTTTCCCCGACAACCAGCATATACGGCACTTTACGAAGTTCCGCATCGCGAATTTTCTTACCGGCTCTTTCAGCCCTTTCGTCAACGGCGGCGCGAATATCGTAAGTTTTGAGGAGATCAGCAACTTTTTTTGCGTAGTCGTTAAAACGATCCGAAATCGGCAGCACAACCGCCTGTTCCGGAGCCAGCCATAAGGGAAACACGCCTGCACAATGTTCAATCAGCACCGCCACAAAACGCTCCAACGATCCAAAAGGTGCCCGGTGAATCATCACAGGTCTGTGCTTCATATTGTCGGCCCCGGTGTACTCCAACTCAAAACGCTCCGGCAAATTGTAATCTACCTGAATGGTGCCCAGCTGCCACTTACGGCCAATGGCATCGCGTACCATGAAGTCGAGCTTTGGCCCATAAAAGGCCGCCTCACCCAACTCAACAACAGTATTCAATCCGCGTTCAGCGGCGGCCTCAATAATTGCCCGCTCAGCTTTCTCCCAGTTCTCGTCAGAACCAATGTACTTGGTCTTGTTCTCCGGATCGCGCAACGATATCTGCGCTACGTATTCCTTAAAGTCCAAAGCCTTGAATATCATCAACACCAAATCAATCACCTTCACAAATTCTTCCTTCACCTGGTCGGGCCTGCAGAAAATGTGGGCATCGTCTTGCGTAAAACCGCGCACACGGGTTAAGCCATGCAGCTCACCACTTTGTTCGTAACGATACACCGTACCAAACTCCGCCAAACGCAGCGGTAAATCTTTGTATGAGTGCGGCTTAGCTTTGTAAATTTCGCAGTGGTGCGGACAGTTCATCGGCTTCAAAAAGAACTCCTCACCCTCGGCCGGCGTGCGGATAGGCTGGAAGGAGTCGGCACCGTATTTATCGTAGTGACCCGAGCACACGTATAAATCCTTGTGTGCAATATGCGGCGTGGTAACCTGCACGTAACCGGTGGCCGATTGCGCCTTTTTCAGGTAATCCACCAAGCGTTCACGCAGGGCAGTGCCTTTGGGCAACCAGAGCGGTAAACCTTGTCCAACCTTATCGGAAAAAATAAAGAGTTCCAACTCCTTACCCAACTTGCGGTGGTCGCGTTTTTTAGCCTCTTCCAGCACTCTAAGGTATTCTTCCAATTCCGAGGGTTTCGGAAAAGTAACCCCGTAAATCCGGGTGAGCTGCTTGTTCTTCTCGTCGCCCTTCCAGTAAGCACCGGCCACATTCATCAGCTTAATGGCGCGGATGAATTCTGTATCCGGTATGTGTGGACCCCGGCAGAGGTCGGTAAATTCCCCTTGCGAGTAAAAGGTAATCGATCCATCTTCCAGGTTTTCAAGCAAATCGAGCTTGTATGGGTCGTTTTTTTCTGTGAAATATGCAATCGCGTCTGCCTTTGATACCTCTTTGCGGAGATAGGCGCTTTTCTTTTTCGCCAGCTCCTTCATTTTGGCTTCAATGGCCGGGAAATCTTCCGATGAGATGCTGTGTTCACCGAGGTCAACATCATAATAAAAGCCGGTTTCAATGGCCGGCCCAATGCCGAATTTCACTCCCGGATACAAGGCTTCCAGCGCTTCGGCCATGAGGTGGGCCGAGCTGTGCCATAAAGTGCGCTTGCCTTCATCGTCGTTCCACGTCAGCAGCTTTAGTGTAGCATCGGTGGTAATGGGCCGCGTGGCATCCGTTACCTGTCCGTTAACTTCGGCCGCCAGCACATTTCTGGCCAGCCCTTCACTAATGCTTTTTGCGATGCCCAGAGCGGTAATCCCCGATTCATACGATCGAACCGAGCCGTCGGGCAGAGTGATGTGGATCATAAAAATGTTAAAAATGAGCGGCAAAGATACACAAAAAGCCACCTCAGAAAGGCCATTATTACCTCATTTCAGGCTGCCGGCAATCACAAGCCCTTCTTCATAGCCGTGTTTTGGGCGCCTGCCTCGCTAGTCCTTACGGTACATTGAGGCTGCATCGCCGGGCACCGCGTGTTACGCTCATACTCCTCAGCCAGCTGCACTCTCGCTCGCCCTCGCTCGCTGTCTTGCGGGGTATCCGCTGCACCCGCTGGCGCATGCGCTTCGCGAGTTGAAAGGTGAAAGGGAAAAGGTGAAAGGGAAATTCGTCGCCCCGTTAAGCGGCATTTGTAATGCCGCTTGGAACATTGCTGAATTTTTAATTCAGCTAATTCAAATTGTCCGATAACACCTTTCAGAATAATTCGATACCCTCAAAATGTAACGGGAAGCCGCGCGCGGGCCACGGGAAATGCGGCGAGCCATGCGCAGGCGGGAATTCCGAACGGCTTAGAAAGACCACAAAATCCCACGCGACCGTTTGTGTGTCTTTCTAGTCGTTTGGA
>JAIXUS010000040.1 GCA_027483445.1 Bacteroidota bacterium
GCGATCAGACTCGCTTCACGGTCGATGGCGTTACTGGCTGCCTCAATACGGATCTTGAGCGCATCGAAGGCTGTAGCCTCTTCATCGTTCAGATCGCGGTTATCGGATGCGGCGCGGTCAGTGAGAGCGCGCGCTTCTTTGACCAGGGTAGATTTGCGAGCCTGAAGCTCGCGTAATTGCTTACTCATTTGGGGTTCTCCAAAATCAATAGACGTAAAAAAACCACCTGGTCTGAATTGACGAGGTGGTTGCTTGGGGCGCGGCCAACGGGCCGCTTCACTTTGCTGGCAGCCCTCTACGGAGTGCTGCCCAGAAAATACTTACATCAGGGCAAGCGAATTTCTTGCCTGGTTGAGCCGTGATGCATTGGGTTTGATTTGCGTGCGCGCATCGCGGCGCATCTTTTTGACGACATCTTCAAAGGTGGCTATGCCGTCGACCATGCTGCTAGCAAGGGCTGCGTCGGCTCCGAGAACTCGGCCCTGACCCATGCCATCTCGCACCTGGGAGATGGACACACCACGGCCCTTGGCCACAGCCTTGGTGAAAGCGGCGTAATAGTCATCAACACGGGACTGCATAAAGCCCTGAGCTTCTTCGTCCAAGGGCGCATATGGATTGCCCTCAACCTTGAACTTGCCCGCCGAGATGAGCGTAGTTTTGACACCGGCCTCGTCCATAGCCTTGCTGTAGTCCTGGTGCGCTTGCCACACACCAATGGACCCTACTTCGCCGCCGGGTGTGACATAAAACTCAGATGCTGAGCAACCAATCCAGTAGGCCGCCGAGGCGGCCAGACTGTTGGCGATGGCCACGACAGGCTTTTTGGCGCGGGCGCTGACAATTTCATCAGCCAGTTCTGCTACACCGTAGACGCTGCCGCCGGGGCTGTCGATGTCGATCAGGATTTGAGAGACCGTCTCATCTTGGAGAGCGGCGCGCAGCATGTTTGAAAACTGCTGAGTGCTGGCAGTACCAGGACCGGATACATCGTCCACCATGTTGCCGCGCTGCGTCACGATGCCGTAGAGCGGAAGCACCGCAATGCCGCCACCTGAGTTGGACACGCTGGATTGGCGGCGTGCATCTCTTGCGTTTTTGTCGGCTGCAATATTGCGCATCACCTCGTCGCTTGCGCGGGCATCACCCGACCAGCGTGCGATGACGGCTGTGACTGCGTTCAGCCTTTCGGGCATCAATGCCCAAGGGGTTGCTAAATATTCGGCAACCAGTAATTGATGGTTCATGATGTCATCCCCAGTGATTTAAGTGATTGGCACAGATGCGTTTCATCCATAGATACGCTTGCCTGCGCCCAGACACTCACCCGGTCCACTGGCACAGCCAAGGATTGCGCAATCAGTGTCAGATCTTTTTCCTCGATTCGGCCAGTCCGTGCAATGCGCCTGGCCCAGCGCTCAGCGCTTGAATCAATTAGGGCGCGCAAGCGCGCTACGGCTTCATCGGAGGGCTCGATTGCTTCTTGCACCGAGTCTTCCGCTTGTTCGGTATCGAGAGCTTCATCCTCGGCCGTACTTTCCTCGACCATATTGAGCGGGCGCAGCGGTTCGTCCAGGCCTTCAAGTGGATTGAGGTTCTCCGCAATACGTGCTTCATTGCGGGTGAGCCAACCGTTCTGAATACCGCTTTGGTAAAACGACGCACGGCTGGCGGCATCGCCGCGCATCAGGTTGGCGAAATCAAATTCGACCTCGATGTCGTCACCTTCGAGAAGTAACTCGGACTCGATGCTTGCTTCCCAGCGCTCAGCCCAGGGCGTCATGGTGTGCATGACGAACTCAAGACTTTGTTGCTCAATGTTGGAAAACGTCGCCCGGTCCAAATCGCCAATCATGTGAGGTGGCACTCGAAACAGCCTGGCCACATCAGTGATCTGAAACTTGCGTAGCTCCAGGAACTGGGCATCCTTGTTCGTAACACCCACTTCGTGAAACTTCATCCCGTTTTCAAGCACTAGGACCTTGCCCCGGTTGGCCCCGGATTGCGCCTGTTGGTAGGACTCACGAAACACCTTCTTGGCTTCCGAGTCCTTGAAGGAGCCCGGAAACTCAATCCAACCGCCGGTAGGTTTGGCATCGTTGGCAAAGAAACGCGCGCCGTAGTCCTGGGCGGCTAGTGCCATTCCGAGGTTTTCTCTGGCAAGCTCGATCGGACTCATGCCAAGCAAGCCGTCGGAGGATAGGCCGCGCAAATGCCAAACCTCGCCGCGCGGCAAGACTGACTCCGTACCAAACCGGTCTGTAAACCGGTATCGGTATTCGCCAGAGGGCAGCAACTCCAACCGGATGCGGTCTGGATGAAGAGGCATCAACTCCACCACCTCGCCTTTGGCGTTGGTGATGATCTGGTTGTAGGCGTTGCCGCGCAGTGCGAGATGGCCTTGCAGCATCTCACGCCATTCAAACGGGTTTTGAAAACGGTTAGGCCGTTTGGCAAGTAAACGGAACAACCAGTGGTCGGTGACCTTGTCTTTGCCACCATCGACACGGCGTTGGTAGATGACCAGCGGAAGCGAAGCCATGGACTCCGACAAGACGCGTACGCAGGCATAGACCGCTGCAAGGCGAAGCGCGCTGTCGGGTGAGACGTGCATGCCGCTCCCAGTGCGAGCGGAGACAGGCTCAAAAAAGAAGTCTCCCCATGGCGAGCGATCTCCACCGGAGGCGCTTGGGCCACGGAACCGATCAATGAAGCTTAATAATCCCATCAGTTCAGAGCAACACCAATTCGTAGTCGGATCCCAGCACCACCGAATCCCCCGGTTTGATCGCGCGCGACAGCGCCATGATCAGTGCAACGATGCCGTCGATCTTGTTTTCTGCTCGCTCCTTGCGTGGGTAAATGTTGTCTTTAGCGTCCAAGTGAGCCACCACATTGCTGACCATCCAGCCCAGCACCGGGTCCCCGTCGTGAACCAATTTCTTTTGAAGCACCAAAGCCTCGAGCGTCTTCATAGGCTCTGAGAAATTCAGCACCGTGGGACGCACTTCAATCATGGGCAGCCCCTCACTCATCATTCGAGTCGAGAGTTGCGTTGCCTGAAACGGATCAAAAGCAACTGCCTGCACCGCAAAGCGAGAGGACAGATCATTCAGATCAGCTTCGATCCAACTGAAATCAATCACATTGCCTGGCGTCACGATCAATCGTCCGGTGTGCATCCACCCCGAGTACTGACTGTTGCCGTTGGCATTGACCGTGTCTTCTGGCAGGTAGTACTTACCAAAGACCGCAAACGCGTCGGCAATCTCAGGATGGGCAAATACGATTACCAAGGCGGCAATGTCTGTCTTGCTGGCCAGGTCCAGCCCCACCCAGCAGGGCTGACCCACAAAGGACTCGATGTCCAGGTCCTGATCAGCGCAGGCGTCCCAGGAACGCATGTCCATCCATGCTGTGTCGGCGTTGACCCACTCGTTCAAGTGTTTGGTCTTGAAGTTGTTCATCGCGCTGGGCAACTGCATAGCCTTGGCCTGCAGTGGTCCCAGAATTTCTGGGCGCACAGAGATACCCCAGTTGGGGTTGGCCTTCATCAGCGAATCTTCGCTGGTCCAGTCGTCCCCGTCATCAAGACCGTAGACGATGCCGAACTGACTGTCGTCTTCGAACACGCCGTCGAGCAGCCTGGTCACAAAGGTTCGCACCTCGTAGCAAATGCCAGAGCGGTTGCTGCCTGCGGTGGTGATCACCCAAAGAAGTGAGTTGTCACGCTTGCCGGTTCCTGTCTCCACCACGTCGTAGACGGTGCGGGTTTTGTGGGCATGCAATTCATCAATGCAGCCGAAGTGGATATTCAGGCCATCAAGCGTTGAACCCTCGGCTGAGAGCGCTTCAAACTTGGAACCGGTCTGCAGCACGTTCATGTTGTGCGCGCCGACGTTGACAGAAAACCGGGTGCGAAAACCTTGAGACCTGCGCGCCATGGTCTGCGCATCACCAAATACGATTCGAGCCTGGTCACGGGTGGTGGCCAGGGAATAGACCTCCGCCCCGCCTTCGCCGTCAGCGGCCAGCATGTACAGCGCAAGCGCAGAAGACAAGGTCGACTTGGCGTTGCCGCGTGGCACTTCAATGTACGAGCGCCGAAAGCGGCGGTTGCCGTCGGGCTTGACCCAGCCAAAGACAGTGGTCAGGATGAACACCTGCCAGGGTTCCAACTTGATCGTCTCGCCTGCCAGCGGCCCTTTGACGTGGGGCAGCCGCTCAATGAACGCGCACAGGTTATCGGCGGGCCGGAACTCCCGTCCGTCCTTGTCGGTGAGCTTCGGGTTGAACTGGTAAGGACTTGCCTTGCCATTGAACTTGACGAGATCAGCCAGTTGTCGCTGGCAGGCTCGTTGCACCCAGCGGCAAGCTAGGATTTCGCCAGCCACAACTTGCTCTGCGTAACGATTTGCCAACTCTGAATATGAATCTTTTTCGGACAATTTATGACTCGTGGAGTGAAAGACCTCTAACCTATTGATTGGGACGGGCCCACAAAGCTGCATTACCATTTAGTAGTACAGAGCAACTGGGAAACAACATGGACAAAGGCTTTTCATCCAACACCGTCGATCTGGCCGAGGCGTGCAAGGTGCTCGCGGAAAGCCGCTCGGTCCAGGTGCTTCTGCAAGAAGAAGTCGGCAGCGAGATCTATCCAGAGGCACTCAAGTTGATGAAAACCGGAAAGCTTGATAGCGACCTTGGTGCGACAGTGCACGACCTTTTTCTCGACACGATCGTCAATCAAGCGACTACCGTCTGGTCAGGCTTCATTCGTAACGACAGCGACGACTGGCCAGTACGTGTAAACGAATATCACGGCGTCTTCTGGGTTTGGGCAGTCGAATCTGATCCAGTCGGTTACTTCCTAGACGAGGCCTCTGCGATTTCTTTCGCTCGCACGAATTGGGACAACGTTTACAAAGATGGTGAGGAACCTGAGTTCGATGCGTCCGAAGGGGACGGTGAGATTCGCTGCCCCTTCTGTGACACGACGGACAACTGCGACCACCTGCTTCTAATGGTTGATCAAACTTTCCGTCATGCCGAGGGTGGGGTGCTCTACGAAGCGTTCAACGCGAAGTGGTCGAAAATCGTTGAAGACGCGGACGATCCGGATTTCTACGAACACGAACCATTCGAAGAGCTACTACAGGAAGTCGATGCACTCGCCGATTCCGAATTAACAGCATCGCCAGATAGCGCACCTGGCATGTCATCGACCTACAGCTATTACTACTGCAGCTCCAAGAAAAAGACACTGGCCGCCTTGAAGAAATTCACATCTGACTGAGGTTCGTTCAGAGGTCGCTGGTTTTATCCAGCAATGTCCGCCCAAGGATCGAGATCAATTTCGGTCTCTGTGGGTTGTGTGATCCGCGAACGTGAAGCAGGCGTAAATCCCATCTCCACTGCTGCCTTGGTCATGATCTGGGCCTGCTTGTTCGCAATGGCCAGGTACGGCGACTGCATTGGCACTCCGGTGTTCGGCGCTTTGATCAATAGGCCAGTTTTGGTAATGCCGATCTGAGCCTTACGGTACAAATCCGCAGCGCAGGACCAGACTTCCAACACCGACATATCGAGTTTGCGCAGCAAATGTTCAGGCGCGCTCTCAATGGCATAACGCCAGGCCTGCTTGGCACCATCTGACATGTACTCGGGCGGCGCAACCAGATCCCCCTGAGGCTGTGGCTCATGCGGGTTGGTCCTGCACTTTTGCAGGGTTCCCCTGAGCTTTTTGATCTCCGTGGGGATCGGCTTTCTTCCGGCCATTAATCTTCCATTCTGGGGGACCCCCCCTTGGTTTCAATTTGCACGCGCAAAAATCTTGGCAGGCGCACGCATCTTTGGCCGCCGTCTGTAGAGATTCAGACCCCCTAGGGGGGGTCAGCTGCGCCGTGCGGTCTCTCGCGCCGTCTTTCGGTTGTGACATGAGACGCAAAGGCCTTGCAGGTTCACCCAATCAAAGCGCTCACCGCCGTCCTTGAGCGGCCTGATGTGGTCAGCAACCTTGGCAGCCACCACCAGTCCAGTCGCCTTGCAAGCCACACACAACGGGTGTTCTCGCAGGAAGGCGGCACGCACCTCACGCCAGCGCACTGACTGGTAGAAGCCCACCTCGGCATCAAAGCCACGCCTGGCTCGCCCGTAGTCCCGGAGCACTTGGGTACGGTGTTGATCGCAGTAGCCCGGTTTGTCCAGCACCAACGCACAGGCGGGATGTCGGCAGGGTGTTGGAGCACTGCGGGGCATGGCGGCTTGTTATTGGCTTATTGCCAACTCTTTCAAAAAACTAATCGCAAATGATGCAGATAAAGCTTGGCTTCACTGGGAATCAGAGCGTTCATAGGAACGTCATCAACAACCCAAGGAGCTTTGCAAATGACCTACACCACACAGTTCACCGTCGATGAGGTCGGGTTCATCCAGATCGCACTAACCAAGGTGCTGGCAGCCGCCGCACGCGGCGAACTTGAACTCAACCTGCTGGCCCGCGAGGAGCTGGCCTCACGCGGCCTTGACACACAAGGCGAGTGGGTCGGCTTTGACCGCGCTCGCCAGATTCACAAGGTGGGGGGAGCCAAGTGATGGACGCCAAAACATTGGAGCGTCTGCTCAACCAAATCGCCGCAGAACATCTGCACATCGACACGCTGGCAACACGCAACAGCGACCGACTGGACTTTCATGAAGTCAGCGTCTGGGGCCTCAAAGAAGCCCTGCAAGCCGCATTCACGGCTGGCCAGCAATCCAAACAAACAACTCAACCAAACTGATACAGGAGATCAACATGAAACTCACACCCAGCCAAACCTTGCTTCTCAACGCTGCAGCCAGCCATCCTCAGCATGTGCTGACCGACTTTCCGCCCAACCTCAAAGGTGGTGCGTTGATCAAGGTTCTGACCAGCCTTGGCAATGAAGGTCTGATCCGCCCGCACAGCAAAGGCGCTGCGGGTTCAACCCGCTTTGCCCTCACCGCCGCAGGGTTGAAGGCCATTGGCATTGAGCCACCGGTCAAATCCAAACGCGAAGGTAGCAAGCAGTCGGTACTCATCGATTTGATGAAGCGCCCAGAAGGTGCAACCCTTCCGCAAATGGTGGAGGCCACAGGCTGGCAAGCGCACACGGTGCGCGGATGCATGGCCGGGACTTTGAAAAAGAAACTGGGCCTGACCATCGACTCCGTCAAGGAGAGCGGTGGTGAGCGGGTCTACAGGGTCTCACCCTCCAGCTCGCTCCCCACAGCATCATCTAAAACCGACTGACCTTGCGGCGCAAGATCTGAAAACGCAGAGCCATCCGATTCACGGGTGGCTTTCTGTCCTGTGAAGTCCTCCCAGCGCTTGACGATCACGTCCACATACTTGGGATCCATCTCCATGAGTCGTGCCTGTCGATTGGTTTTTTCGCAGGCAATGAGCGTGGTGCCAGAGCCGCCAAACAAGTCGATCACGATGTCACGCGTCTTCGATGAGTTCTTAATCGCACGCTCTACCAACTCCACCGGTTTCATCGTCGGGTGCAGGTCGTTCACGCGAGGCTTGTTGTAATTCCAAATGTCTGACTGGTCACGGTCGCCACACCAGAAGTGTTTAGCGCCGTCCTTCCATCCGTAGAGGATGGGCTCGTACTGGCGCTGGTAGTCGGCGCGACCGAGCGTGAAAGTGTTCTTGGCCCAGATCACAAATGTCGACCACTTGCCACCCGCATCAAGCCAGGCTTTTTGCAGTGTGTGCAACTCGGATGAGCTCATGCACACGTAGCAGGCACCTTTGGTGACCACCAACAAGTTGACACAGGCGTCATAAAGGAACTTGTAGAACCCGTCACCGAGCGCATCGTTCATGATGCGGCGGTCCTTGCCGCGCATCTTGTCTTTGGCGTTATTGCCGTAGTCCACGTTGTAGGGTGGATCAGTGAACGCCATGTCGGCGAGTTGACCGTTCATGAGGCGCTCAACATCTGAGAGCACTGTGGAGTCACCACACAGCAAACGGTGCTGACCCAAGACCCACACATCACCTGTTTTGGAAACAGGTTCGGCTGGCAATTCGGGGACTGCATCGTCCTCGGTCAGGCCCGTGGTGTCGCCGTCGCCATTGAGCAATCGCTCGAGTTCTTCGTCACCAAAGCCCATCAACTCCAGATTGAAGTCAGCCTCATCGAGTTCGGCAATCTCAAGCTTGAGCAACTCTTCGTCCCAGCCAGCGTTTGCAGCGATGCGGTTGTCGGCCAGGATGTAGGCTTTCTTTTGAATTGCAGTGAGGTGGCCCAGCTCAATCACGGGCACTTGTGTCAGTGCAAGTTTGCGCGCAGCAGCCAAGCGGCCATGCCCTGCGATCACGCCTTTTTCGCCGTCTGTCAGGATGGGATTGGTAAAACCAAACTCGGAGATGGATGCGGCAATTTGTGCCACCTGGTCTTCGCTGTGGGTGCGGGCGTTTCGCGCATACGGGATGAGCGAATCCACCGGGACCATTCGGATCTCGGGTGTCATGGGCAAGCTTTCGGGTTGGAGCGCAGCGTGTAAGTCGACCGGTAGCGGGTACTTGCAAGCGCGATAGATGTGAGAGGTGAAGACCCAAACAAAACGCCCACAAGGCGTAAACCGTGTGGGCGTAATTTGAGTGATTAGCAGAATGCTACCTCTTCGATATATACCTCGTCAATAGGTTATTTGATGATTTATCGCGAGTACCCGTAATGCACCGCCAACACCCCCAAAGCGCCAACCAAAATACCCTTGGCTTCATATTGATTGAGTGATCGTCCGTTCCACCCTTCTTGGGCAGACCACTCCTTCACGCTTTGTCCCAAACCGGCCACGTGCCAGACAGCGCAACCACCGGGGCTGCTGATACCGCCCACCGCATCGAGCGCCTCACCTAACCGCTTTCTGGCCCAAGCACAGCGCTCAGTCATCGTGTCCTGCCAATGACCGCCAGGAATGCGATCAAGCGGTGGAGAGCCCGCTGAACTTAGCTGAGCAAAGACAAATGTGCGAGAGAAGTCCTGACCCGCATCGTGCATCTGTGCCGTGATCGCGCCGTTGCGCATCAAAAGACCGAGCGAGTCGACAGTCCGAAAATGCTCGGTGCGAAAGCTGGTGCCTTCCTCCGCCTCACTGATCCACTCACCAACCCGACCGCCGGGCAGACTTACCAAAGTGCCATGGGTCAATGGCTGTGCAACTTGCTTTTTAGCCATGGCGCACCTCCTTGCTCAAGGCGGGATCCGTACCCTGCGCCAGCGCCCAGTGCAAGAGCGCAAGAGCATCCGCTTCGTTGTCGTCGGTGACCGGGTGGCCCAGCGCTTTCATGGCCGCAATCACCTCGGCCTTGCCCGCGTTGCCCTTGCCAGTGGCATGGCGTTTGATGGTGCCCACAGGCACACCTTGGTACGGTATCTGGTGACGCTCACACCATGCGGTCAGCGTGGCCAGCAAGCCGCCGTAAACGTGCGCCGCATCTACGCCAAGGTGACGACGCACCTCTTCAAAGTAAACGGCTCCAATGGCCGCTGAATCGGTTGGTGCGTCACTCTCTGAGCCACTCAAGGCGAGCATGTCATCGAGCCAACGTCCAAAGCGCAGATAGCGCATGCCGCCACCCTCAAAGCGCTGGGACTTGAAGCTCACGAAGCCATGCGCCACAGGACCGTTTGCAGAGCGCAGTGCCCAGCCGGTGGTCGTACCCAGGTCAAGAGCCAGGATGACGAGGCGTGGGGTTGGTTTGTTATTCATCAGGGATTTCCTCCAAGGGTTCGTACAAGTTTTCTTGTGCGACCTGGAGGAGCACTGGCACCAAAGCCGTGTCAGGGCGGGTGCGGCTCCCTCATGTCTGTCATTTCCGATTTGTTCAATCGGATGCGGTTATCAGGGCTTGCAAAAAGTCGTCAACAGATGACGGGGCTTATTTCAATACTTCATCTTTCAAAGGTGGAGTCCGGGTCTGGTGGGGTACTTATTTCAATACTTCTTCTTTCAATTTATATACCTATGTCTCTCTCTCTGACCACCTCCAGGGCAGGCGTTTCGCGCGCGCGAGGATTTTTGGGTGCGTATAGGTACCCCTGTATTTATTTGTATATAGAGGCACCCCCTTTGAAAGAAGGTCGTAATTGAAAGAAGTCCTCATAGACCGTTCACTGATCAGTTGGGACATCATTTCCCGCCAGCTTGATCCACTGGCTGGGTCTGCCACCCGTTGGCATGGCGAACACCTCAATCAGGTGGGCGTCCGTCAAGGTACGCAGTACGCCATCTCGCTGGCGGTGGTCCATGAACTGGGTGCGCCGCGTGAACTCGCTCTTTGACATACCAGCGGCATCGCCATCGCGCAGGATTTGCAAAGCGCGCTTGTGGTTGGACTCAACTTGGTTTTCTGAAACGCGCGCGCTTGCTTCTCGAATAGTCAGCTCGGCACAGTGGCGCGAGAGCGCAATTCCCCAGTGCGCATCGTGATCCTCGATCTGCGGTGTCACCGCGTCGCGCGACACAGCGCGAATGAGAGCCAATTTGGTTGCGTTCTCTTCAATGCGCGCCAAGATCGATGAAAAACCGGTGCCTCGCGACAAGCGAAGCTTTGTCAACAACTCGTGGTCAAGCAAGCGAAACGCGTCACGCGCTTGCGCGGTCATCGGGACGACACGCGGATCCACCAGCACTTCATCAATCGCGCCCACATCCGTGAGGTTGCCGTTCAACTGACCACCTCCCTGGTGGATCAGCAGCAGTCGGTCGATGAGGTCTTGCGGGGGATCAATCGTGCCAAAGAGTTCGTTGCTATTGGGGAAATCGTCCTCGCTCTCCAGAATCAGAAAGCGCGCCAATGAACCGTCGGCCACATTAGACGCCTGTAGCGCCTGCCAAAAGTGTAAGGGTGTGGTGGTGCCGTAGATGCAAGCGCAGGGCTGGTGAATGGCACGGTGCGCGTTGTTGAGTTGGTTGCTTGCGTACTCAATGCCAAAGTAAGTCGTGCCTGATGTGGTGTACAGCTCGGTCATCAGGTCCAGGATTTCACACACGTAGCGCGGAGAGCGTTTACGGTCAGCGGCTGCCGACAAAAACATACCGAACTCATCTAGCTGAAAAAGAATGGCGGGCTGACGCTGGATGGCCGTCAAAAGACCCGAGCCCGATGCGATCTTGTTGCCACCCAGGTATTGCAGCAACCCGGCCTTACGGAACAGCTCATTGATCACGACGCGGCTGTGGTTCTTGCCTGCGCCGCTCTCAGCGATGCCTACGACATAAAGGTTCGAGCGCGTGTTGCTCTCGGTGCGGTACTTGCGCCCCATCAGCGCGCCGATGGCACACAAACTCGCTCCGAGCGCCAGCACGGGTTGTGGACGCTTGGCCGTCGTTGCCATGAGCGCCATCATGTCGGCAATCACGCCGCCCACTTGGTCCCAGCCCGTCGGCAGTGGTTTGGGTGGTGGCAGCACGGGCGGTGCACCTGATCCATCAATCGTGATGGGGTTTGTTGTATGGAGCGTTTGCAACATCTCCTTGGCTGGGTGATGTCCGTTCATCACAATCTCACCATTGAGCTGCAGATCAGCATCCGGAATCCAGCCGTTGTCCAGCGCCAGCTTGTAGATGGTTCCCGCCCCAATGCGCTGAGGCGAAAAGCTCCCCCAACTTTTAGCGGTTGTCTTGGCATCGTTTTTACTGGACGACGCAGACCAGGACTCAAAGAGCGGCCACCCCTGCTCGGCAAGCGCACCTTTGATGGCCATGCCAATGCGCACCCAGCTGTCGTAGTCCAGGTCCTGGTTGGGGATGTACTGAAGCGCGTCTTGCACTGCCTCGAAAGTGCCGCGTTGCTCGGGCAGATTGGCGAACGCCTCTGGAGACTTCAAACCTACAGCCAGACTTTTGGGGCGCATAGATTCGGGGACCATCTCGTACGCCTGGCGCGCAAACTCTCGCGCCTGTGCCTCGGTGATGACAGGCAGTTCTTCGATTTTC
This sequence comes from Bacteroidota bacterium, assembly GCA_027483445.1. Classification (GTDB taxonomy): domain Bacteria; phylum Bacteroidota; class Bacteroidia; order M30B66; family M30B66; genus CAMCXT01. Next base: position 11,983 of record JAIXUS010000040.1, read on the forward strand.
AGGTCAGCCAAGGTTTGCACCGGCCACTCGTAGGGCTTGCCGGTATCCGGGTGAATGCCATAGGCGATGAACTGCTGCCCCACACCCAAGACCTCAATGGGCGGGAACTTAAAGCCACTGAAGGGCTGGGCCGCACGGTACACCAGCAGTCGCTTGGGGGCGTTGCCGATGCGAACTGCAGGTGTGTCGCCCAGCAGCCGCTTGGCCAAGCCCTCAATCTGAACAGCGATGTCTTTGGACTGCAGCACATCAATGTCGATACCAATCACCTTGCCTGCGGCAATACCAATGCCAGCCTCGGGCCAGTCGCCCCAAATGTCGACTTCGTTTTCTGTGGTGTCGCGCTCACAGTGGCGGCTCCACTTGGGATAGTCTTGCCAGGCACCCAGGCGAAACATGCCCGGCTTCTTAGTGCTGGGTTGGATCGGCAAAATGGCATAGCCGCGATCTACGAGCGTGGCCCCAAGATGGGCCATGTAATTATTTGGATTCATGCGTTCCTTCAAAAGGGTGGGTCATCTGCATAGGCAGTGCGAAGTGAGTCTTGAAAGGCGGTCACGACCACATCAATCAAGGTTGACCACTCCACTGCGGTGAAGCTGGCCAAGTCTGTTTTGGCAAGTGACTCGACGTACTCGCCCCCTGTCTGGCAGGCCGCCGCCAGAGCATTGGTTTCATGTTGGTTTGGATCAATCATTCCCTTTAGCCTTGCTGCAATGTTTTGACAGCGCCTGGAACACAACTTCACGCTGGGCGCATCGATACGGATCAAACAAGGCGCGAACCCATACCCTCGGGCATCGCGCCTGCAAATAGCGCACATCATTTATGCGCTCGACATCAAAAGCGCGCGCCAACGATTTCTGTGTAACGCCCGCTGGGGCGCACCGCGATCTGAGAGGGGCACTTGAGACGCTGCGATACCGCCAAGGCTTCATCAACACCACGCGGAAGTGGCAAGCCCGGTGCGCGGTTGGCCCACCAACTGGCAGCCTTTTGCCGCGCATAGCCCTGGTGCTCAATGCAAACCCACTCACTGTGGGAACTCAGTCCACTCCAGTAATCGACTCGAAGTGACGGCGGCTTGCCAGTCTTGTCGTGCCGGGCATAGCTCACCCGTGTCACGGGCACCCACTCGGGTGGACCGCCAGAGAGGATGTCCAAAGTGCTGGCTTTGGCGTCAATCTTGATTTGCGGCTCCGGGAACATGTGGCCACAGTCGGGGCACTGACGTACCGCCGCATGCACAATGCTGTCGCACTCAGGGCAGGCTTTGGTGGGCGCATCACCGTCTTCACCTGCTTTGGGTGTCTTGGGCTTGATGGCGTCAATGGGTCCGTGGCGCGCAATGTTTCCGGCGAAGTCGAGCACCAAGCAATCGGTCTTACCAGGTGCAAGGCGGCAGCCACGACCCACGATCTGCACATACAAGCCCGCCGACTTGGTCGGGCGCAGCATGGCAATCAGGTCTACCGCAGGAGCGTTAAAGCCTGTCGTCAGCACATTGGCATTGGTCAGGCACTGAATTCGTCCGGCCTTGAAGTCATTGATGATGGCCTCGCGCTGGGCGCTGGGCGTATCGCCCACAATCGTCTCGCAGGTAACTCCTCTGCTGCGCACCGCATCACGCACGTGGTACGCATGGTCCACGCCAGCACAGAAGATCAGCCAGCTTTTGCGGTTTGTTGAGTATGAGAAGATTTCATTGACTGCGCTTTGTGTGATCGCATCCTGGTCAATGGCCGCTTCCAAATCCTTCGGGATGAACTCACCGCCGCGCGTACCCACACCAGTGAGGTCAATTTGCGTTGCCATGCGTTTGGAGATCAGTGGCGAAAGGAAGTGGTCATCAATCAACTCGCGCACCGACACCTCGTAGGCGATGTCAGTGAAGATGGCCTCACTACCTTCATGCAGCAACCCAGAGTCCAGGCGGTATGGCGTGGCCGTCAGGCCAATCACCTTGAGCATGGGATTAATGCGCTTCAAGCCATCAAGAAACTTGCGGTACATCGTGTTTGAGGAACGCGGGATCAAATGCGCTTCATCAATCAACACCAGGTCGCACTGCTGAACGTCATACACACGCTTGTGAATGGACTGGATGCCAGCAAACAAAATCTGCGCACGAATCTCTCGCTTCTTAAGTCCTGCTGAATAAATCCCTGCCGGGGCTTGCGGCCAAAGCTTTTTGAGTTCGGCAAAGTTCTGTTCAATCAGCTCACGCACATGAGTCACGATCAGGATGCGCTGATCTGGAAAGGCTTTGAGCACGCCTTCAACAAAGGTGGCCATGACAAGGGACTTGCCACCAGCGGTAGGAATCACCACCAGCGGGTTGCCGCTCTCATCTTGGAAATAGTTGTAGATGCCTTGGATGGCAGCGCTTTGGTAGGGGCGAAGGGAAAAGCTCATGACGGGACTCCTTTTTCAATTGCGTTTAGGTTTGCGGTTGGGGATTCAGTTGGCGGCGTGCTTTTTCAAACCGGCATCGCGCCAGCAAACACCGTTGGTAAATTCGTAGTCAACCCAGTCGTCACCCGCATCGACTTGCGTAGCAGGAACAAGTGGTGGCAAATACAGGTGCTGCTCACAGCCGCTGCGCTGATCTACTTCGGTCAGGCGCTTTTGATGCCGGTCGCAATGCCAACCACCATCCACGGGTGTTGAGTGCAGGCAAGTACGGCAATTGATCGCAGGTGCCACCACGCTGTTGCCACTTGCATGGCAAACCGGTGCGTGGTCACACATGCGGCACTGATACCAACTTGGCTCTTCGCTGATGCGTGGCAGTGGTGTTTGGGCAAAGATGATTCGCCGAGCTTTTTCCAGAAGAAGTTCCGCATAAGTGACATCTGCCTCCACGCGTTCGACATACAGGTCATCGGTGTCCTTGTTCACAGCCAAGTACATCGATCGGGTAATGCCCATCAGGTGCATGTAGATTTGCATCTGGGCAAAGTGCTGCGGTTTGGACTCACGTACCTTCTTGGCCACCAGATCGCCAAAGCTCTTGTTGGAGTGCGTCTTGAACTCCAGCACGTGCCAGACTTTGGGTGCTTCAAGCAAATTGATGGCAACGCCATCGAGCGAACCACCAAAATGGCCGCCATGGGCTTGAACACGAAACTGACGTCCAGTCTCGGGATCGACTTCCAGCACAGTCGCACCGGTGCGTCTCAGGTTCAGCACAAGGCGCGCCTCCTCCAGTTGACCGGTTTCAAACAAGCGCAGAAGTCGGCCTGGGTGCTTGCTGCGCGTGACCCAGCGAAAGTCGTACCAAAGCGCACGTTCGCATTCCTTGCCAATGAGGGACGCGCCAAGGTGGCTGCGAAACCCATCACTGGCATCTGCTTCATAGCCTGAGAAGATGGCCTCGCGGGTAAGGCTTGTGATGGCGGGCAGTTCAGCCATGGTTTCCTCCTTGGCTCGCGTGTAAGTCACGCGCACGCTGCACCAGGCCCGCCCACTCCTGGTCATTGCAGTTTTCACGCACCACTTCAATCAAGGTGTCTTTGAAGGCATCACGGTGATTAGGCGCAGCGCGTTTATCAAAGGTCGCAAGATGCACAGTCACCTGCGCCAGCTCCTGCTGCTTTAAACGCAGCGCGGTTTTGGCGCGGTGGAACCAGGCAGCATCAAGCGTCTTCTTCTCCGATTGCCGCCGAATGTCAGTCGTTGCGATCTGAATACGAATGGAAGCAATCTCGCCTTGCAGCGCCGCCATTCGCTCGCGACAGCCCTGCGCAGAGTCCGGCAGGTGAACCGGCTCAAGCGCGTGTTGATGCAATGTGAAGTGTTCGTGCATGCAGTGGGACCTCAGGCTTGGCGCTTCCAGGGCAGTCCGTTGGCAGCAGGCGTTGCTGTAGCAACGGCAGGACGCGCTGGCGGGTTGGCTGGACCAGTGCTGAATGTGGGGGCGTTTGCAGCCTGACCGCTGCGAGGCAGGTAGCGGACCGAGTTGCTCTCGCCGTACATGCCCTTCGGGGGGCGCACACGCACATCAGCAATCAATGGAATGAGGTGCAACTGCTCCGAATTGCTGACCTGCAACTTGCCAACGGCACGGCAGATAGATGACAGCGTGCGCTGTGCGATTTGCACAGCATCTGCATTGGCATTGATGAGGTTCAGGCGATCAAAGAGCTTGCGGCCTGCGTACTGCCCCTCAATGACATCCACCTCAAGGTAGAGGTACTGGCCCATGCCGTCTTTGGTTGCACGCATTTCGCTTGCAACAATTTGGGCGAGGTATTTACCGGGTGGCAGGACTTCGTAGCCGCTGCTGGGTTCAACTGAGGATGCGTCGAAAGTTTGTCCGAATGAAGCCATGGTGTTTTCTCCTATTTCAATTTCAGGTGGTGAGGTTGGTGGGGGTGACTGGGTTGGCGATCAGCATGGGCTTAATCACATCGGGCATGGCCTGGGCAAAGGACTGCCAGTCCAGTGGCAGGGTCTCGGGCAGGCCATAGCGGTTCTTGGCCAAAAAGGCTGGGCGCTCGGCGGTGTGAATCACCCGCTCGCCCGAGCCCATGGCGCGGTTTACTTTTTTGTTGAAGCCGACATCGGCCTTCACGGTGGAGATGCGGTAGTTGGCAAACAGCACGATGTCGGAGTGCTCTTGCATCAGCGCCGCTGCGCGGGTGTGCAACTTGATGACGTACCGGTCGTAGGGGTCGTGCTCAGGCGAGTCAAAACGCTTGATGTCGGTGTGCGCGATTTGCACAACGGTCATGCCACGGTCGTCACGCAGTGCGTTCAGGCCGTCGATGTACTGACGCCATAGACTCAAAGCGGCCACGTAGCCTTTGCCGTACCCGGCGTCTTCAATCGATCCCCAGCCGTTGTCGCGGCAGGCCTTGCCCCAAACTAAGGGCTCGAGCCAGTCAACGCTGTCAATGACCACGGTTTTGAAGTCATGGTCCTCGGTGTAGAGCGAGGCCAGTGACTCAAGGACTTCCTCAAACGTGCGTGCAAGCGGAAAGCTAGCTGCCGGAATTGTTCCCAGACCGTCTTCCGTTTGCACGAACACAGGGTTGCTGGCTTCTGCGGCGAAGGTGGTTTTACCAACGCCTGCAACACCGTGAATCAGAATGCGGGGTGGCTTGGGCGTATTGGCGCGGGTGAGTTGTGCAAGTGAAATGGCCATCACACA
>JAIXUS010000045.1 GCA_027483445.1 Bacteroidota bacterium
AGGTTGACGAACCAGATCGCCGGGCGGCCGATGAAGATCAGCGGCTTGATGATGAACGAGGCCGGTAGCGCAATGCGCTCCGGGTAGGTTGCGCCGATCACCTTCGGCGTGATCTCGGCGAACACGATCAGGAAGAACGCGACAACGGCGGTGGCCACGGTGATGACGGTCTCGTCATTGCCGAACGTGGAAATCGCAATCGACGTCACCAGCGCCGTGATCAAGGCATTGACGAGCGTGTTGGCTATCAGGATCAGCGACAGCATGCGGTCGGTGCGATCGAGCAGCCACAAGGTAGTCGCCGCCAGCCGCGAGCCGCGCCGCGCCAGATGCTTGACCCGATGGCGGTTGAGCGCCATCAGGGCGGTTTCGGAGATCGAGAAGAAGGCCGAGGTGGCCGTCAGCAGGGCGAGGGCGAGGAGTTGTACCCACAAGGGGACGGAGTCCATGGGGGGCGCGGGGGAAGTGACGACGGCAAATTATACAAGGCTGCCCAAGAGGCCATGGGTATACCGCATGCAGCGCCCAAACCGCAGTAAGGGGCTTGGTTTTCGTAGGGCGATCCAAGGGGGCGGACTTTTGAGGTGCTGTGCTCGGAGGCACACCTGAAAAGCGCGCAGTGCCAAAAGACAATCGACCGTCGCTCGCGAAAGGCCCTGTTCAACCCGGAACGGAACCGGCGGCCATGCGGCGTCGCTGATGATGGGCCGTGCCACGCCCGTGGTGCTGCAGCACGGTTTTGTCAAATAGCCTCACAGCGTCTGATTACTAGCGCCCGACACATGTCGGGCCAAATCCATGCTGTCATGCAGTAGTCGGAGCACGTCAATGTTCTGCCCATTCGACACCTTGAAGACCACAAAGTGGCGACCTTTCCTACCCTCCCGGGCAACATGCAAGGTACGTATTCCAAGCCCGATATCGTCATCTCGGGCCTTGGCCCCAAGTATTTCCGGGCCATCGTGCAAAGCCTCAAGGGCCAGTGTTACGGTCTCCGCGTAGAACTCCGCCTGGCTACGGCCGAAATTTTCGGCTGTCCATAGAGTGATGTCGAGCAAATCACGCTCTGCTTGCTCAGCCAAACGAACATGCCAAGCCAAGCTCATGCAGCCGCGATCGCATTTGCGGTGATCAACTCAAGATGCGAGCGTAAAGACGCCTTGGATTCAAAGGTCTTGAATCGACCCGCCTCAATATCTGCGAGGCCAACTTGCGTAGCGGAGCGAAGCGCCTCGAGGCGGCATGCATCTTCAGTTTCGCGTTGCTCAACGAGTCGAAGTCCCTCACGCAGCACTTCACTGGCGTTTTGGTATCTGCCGCTGGTGACCAGCTGTTCAACTAGTATGGCCTGATGGTCTGTAAGAACGACATTGCGTGTGGGCATTTCAATCTCCTCTATGGGCGCATTGGCATAGTATGCCAATGCGCTGTGGCGCGTCAATCTACACCTTCTACAAGTTGGCATGCCCGGCCTGCAGGCACTGCCGCGAAGACCATCTATAAAAGCTCCCAGTCGATGGCAGCATAATCTCCGCATTGATCCCGGGTCTCGCAACCGTTACATGGACTCGGTCGCCGACTTCTGGCGATAGTTCGGGTACTTGCATAACAATGACCGGCACGAACCCATCGGCTTCATTCGCGAATGGTTCTCGGTCAGATCAGTCGACAAGTCCCACAGCATTGCTACCCCCCAGCATCAATCGCCTGCGCCTCCGCTTCCTGCTCCAGATACACCCAGTCGACAATATCGTCACTGGGCGTATACCCCGCGACCAGCTCTTTCATCATCACCCGGATGATGCCCACATCGTTGATATTCAGCGCCATGTGCAGAGCCGACAGCTTTTCCTCCAGCGCGGGCCACGCAAGAAATTCCTCATGCGCCTTCATGATCGGCGGGTGCGAGGTCGGTTGCGGGTTTTCGCCGATGAGCAGTTCCTCGTACAGCTTTTCTCCGGGGCGCAAGCCCGTCACCTCGATCTTGATATCGCCGTTGGGCTGGGCCTCATCCCCTACCATCGACCGTTTTCCGCGATAGGCCCTGTTCAACCCGGAACGGAACCGGTTGGTAAGCCTCACCGGGCACATACAATATCGCTCGGGCATGCATGCGTGCCCGGCGGGTTCGGACTACTCCCCCGGCAACGACTGTTGCTTTGCATGACCGGAGTCGTCTCCAGATGAATGCACCAAGCGGCAGGTAGGAGCATGGATCGTGCAATGACAAACTACATCATCGCGAACACAAGGGGCGGCCCGTCCGGCGTCGATCGTCACAACTCCGGGCCTCGGGTCTCGTGATGCTCGATTTCGCCACGCTCGACGCACTGCGCGCTCATCATCCAGCGTGGCGCCTGCTGCGCTCGGATCATGCGCCACTGGTGGCCAGCTTCCTGTACCGGGTGTTCGTGGCACCCAATGTGCGTGTCATGCCGGCAGCCGACCTGGCCGAGGCCCTCGAGGATGAGCTGTATGCGCTGCGCCTGCATTTGGGCGAGTCCGCCTTCCCGCGAGCGGCGCTTGATTACCTGAATGACTGGGCCTCGGCTGACAGAGGCTGGCTGCGCAAATTCTACAAGCCCGGCACCGACGAAGCGCAATTCGATCTGACGCCCGCCACCGAGAAAGCGATTGCCTGGCTGACCCAGCTCGCACAGCGCCAGTTTGTCGGCACCGAATCGCGCCTGCTCACGCTGTTCGACCTGCTCAAGCAGATGAGCGAGGGCAGCGAGGCAGACCCGGCCAAGCGTCTGGCCGAGTTACAAAAAAAGCGCGACGAGATCGATGCCGAGATGGCGCGTGTGCAATCGGGCGATGTCGCGCTGCTGGACGATACCGGACTCAAGGATCGCTTCCAGCAGTTCACCCAAGGTGCGCGCGAACTGCTCACCGACTTCCGCGAAGTGGAGCATAACTTTCGTCAACTTGACCGGCGCGTTCGCGAGCGTATTGCCTTGTGGGAGGGCAGCAAGGGTACGCTGCTGCAGGCAATCATGGGCGAGCGCGATGCGATTGCCGACTCCGATCAGGGCAAGAGTTTTCGTGCCTTCTGGGATTTTCTTCTGTCCAGCCGCCGCCAGGAGGAACTGACACAGTTGCTCGAGCGGGTGCTGACATTGCCGGCCGTGGCCGCCCTGCAGCCGGAGGCGCGCATTCGGCGCGTACACTACGACTGGATGGAAGCCGGCGAGCACACGCAGCGCACAGTGGCCGTGCTGTCGCAGCAGCTGCGCCGCTTTCTCGACGATCAGGCTTGGCTGGAGAACCGCCGGATCATGGACCTGCTGCACGGAATCGAGAGCAAGGCGCTGGCACTGCGCGGCACGCCACCACCCGGCACCGTGATGGAGGTGTCGCAGCCGGGTACCGATATCGAGTTGCCGATGGAGCGTCCGCTGTTTACACCCGCCACCCGGCCTGTCATCGCGCGGCTTGTGTTGCAGGCCGGAGATGAGGACATCGACGCTGCTGCCTTGTTCGAGCAGGTGGTAGTGGACAAAGCGCGGCTGTCGCGTCATATTCGGCAGGCCTTGCAGGATCGATCACAGGTGACCCTGCATGAATTGCTGAGCCGGCAGCCGCTGCAACAGGGCTTGGCCGAGCTGGTAGCCTACCTGCAGATTGCCAGCGACGACTTTCGCACCGTGGTGGACGAAGCCATGCCCGAGCCCATTCTCTGGCAGGCGGTAACTGTCGATGGCGAGCCCATGACGCGCTCGGCCCGCTTGCCGCGCGTGATCTTCATTCGATGATGGCCACCAATCAGGAGCTGAACCGCATGAACCGGGATGTCGCCGACATTGATCCTGCCGCGCCGACCACGCCGACCACGCCAGCGTCCGAGCCCGACCTGTCGGTGCTGCTCATCCACCTGCTGAAGGGCGTGCTGTACCGCGACCATGACGGGCGCCAGTGGGCAGCCCTGCTGCAATTGCAGGCTCGTGTGCGCGATTATGCTGGCGTACTGAACCTCGAGCTGGTGCTCGATGAGGTCGAAGGCTATGCTTTTCTCAAGAGCCGCCCCGACCCGGCACCGGAGGATCCGGCCGCGCCGTTGCCGCGGCTGGTTGCGCGCCGGCCGCTGTCGTTTCCGGTCAGCCTGCTGCTGGCCCTGCTGCGCAAGAAGCTGCTGGAATTCGATGCGGCTGGCGGCGAGACCCGGCTGGTACTGTCTTTTGACGAGATCGTCGAGCTGGTGCGCGTCTTCCTGCCGGAGGGGTCGAACGAAGCCAAGCTGATGGATCAGCTCGAAGCCAATGTCAACAAGGTGATCGACCTCGGTTTCCTGCACAAACTCAAGCCTTCCCCCGGCTTGCCGACGGGCGCGTCGGTCTACGAGGTGCGGCGCATCCTCAAGGCCTTTATCGATGCGCAGTGGCTTGGCGAGTTCGATGCCCGGCTGGCGGCCTACCAGGCCACGTTGTCGGTCAGCCCGCCGACCGGGGAGGCGAGCAATGAATGACGCCGTCGCTGCAGGGCTGGATTTTGTGGCCGATGACAGCTTGTCGGGTTTTCGGCTGTCCCGGCTGGAGGTGTTCAACTGGGGTACCTTCGACGCCAGGGTCTGGACACTGCAACTGGATGGCAAAACCGGTCTGCTGACCGGCGACATTGGCTCCGGCAAATCAACGCTGGTCGATGCCATCACCACCTTGTTGGTGCCGGCCCATCGGATTGCCTACAACAAAGCTGCTGGCGCAGACAGCAAGGAGCGCAGCCTGCGCTCTTATGTGCTCGGGCATTACAAGTCCGAGCGCAACGAGCTTACGGGCTCGGCCCGCCCGGTCTCGTTACGCGAAGCCGGCAGTTACAGCGTGATCCTCGGCGTCTTCCGCAATGCCGGTTACGACCAGACCATCAGCCTTGCGCAGGTTTTCTGGATGAAGGACGCCCACGGCCAGCCTGCCCGCTTTTTCGTCGGCGCCGAGCGCGACCTGTCGATCGCGTCGAACTTCGCCAACTTCGGCGCCGACATGACTACCCTGCGCAAAAAATTGCGCGGGCTCGGCGCCGACTTGCATGACAGCTTTCCGCCGTATGCAGCCTGGTTCCGCCGCCGCTTTGGTATCGAGAACGACCAGGCACTGGAACTTTTCCACCAGACCGTATCGATGAAGTCCGTGGGCAACCTCACCGACTTCGTACGCAGCCATATGCTCGAGCCCTTCGACGTGGCGTCGCGCATCGCGGCCCTGATCGGGCATTTCGACGACCTCGACCGCGCACACCAAGCTGTCCTGAAGGCTCAGCAGCAAGTCGAGCAGCTCGTACCGCTGGTGGAAGATTGCAACTGCCACCGCGCGCTGTCCGTCGAAGTAGAGCAGTTGCGCCACTGCCGTGACGGCCTGCGCGGCTATTTCGGCCAACTGAAACTGGCGTTGCTGGACAAGCGGCTCGAGCTGGTCGAGGACGAGTGGAACAAGGCTGATGCGCAGGTCGGGCGCCTTGATGTAGCGCGCGACGAGCAAGTCGCCCGCGTGGACGAACTCAAGCAGGCCATCCACGACAACGGCGGTGACCGGCTCGAGCGTCTCGCCGCCGAGATCCGCAGGAAAACGCAGCAAAGGGATGCGCGTCAGGTCAAGGCCGCGCGCTACCATGGCTTTGCTACCCGGCTGGGCGAACTTGTGCCCACAGATCCGGACACGTTTGCTTCTCAGCGCAAGCGCATCGAACAGGCGCGCGACGACATCGGTCATCGCGAGGCTGACCTGCAGAACCTCCTGACCGAGCGCGCCGTGAGTCTGCGCCAGGGAAAGCAGGAGCACGAGCAATTGACATCGCAGATCGACAGCCTCAAGCAGCGTCTCAGCAACATCGATGACCCCCAGATCCGTATCCGCACTGCCCTGTGCGCGGCACTGAGGATCGACGAGCGCGACATGCCGTTTGTCGGCGAGCTGATCGAAGTACGTGATGACGAGCGCGACTGGGAAGGTGCCGCCGAACGTCTATTGCGCGGCTTCGCTCTGTCGCTGTTGGTACCCGAAGCACATTACAAGGCAGTGGCCGAATGGGTAGATGGAAATCACCTGCAAGGACGCCTCGTCTACTTTCATGTGCGTGCTCGCAAATCGGCCGAGCTGCCTGATTTGCATCGCGACTCGCTGGTTCGCAAGCTGTCGATCAGGCCCGACTCTGCGCACTACGACTGGCTCGAGCGCGAACTTGCCCACCGCTTCGACGTCGCCTGCTGTGTAACCCAGGAACAATTCCGCCGCGAAAACCGCGCCATCACGCGCGCTGGTCAGATCAAGGACCCGAGTGGCCGTCATGAAAAAGATGACCGGCACCGGATCGACAACCGCAGTCACTATGTGCTGGGCTGGGACAACAGCGGCAAGATCGCAGCACTGGATGCCAGCCGCCGGCAACTCGAAGCACGCCTCGGCGACCTGGCTGATCATCTGGGCCGGCTCGAAGCCGAGCGCCGGAACCTGCAAGAGCGCCTGGATGCGCTGACGCGGCTAGAGGAATTCACGAGCTTTGATGATATCGATGTGGCCAGTCTCGCTGCCGAGATCGCCATGCTCGAGGCCGAGCGCCGGCAGCTCGAGCAGGCCTCCGACACGTTACGGCAACTGAACGAGCGACTGCAGGCAGAGCAGCAATCGCTACGCGAGATCGAAGCGAACGGGCAGGCAGCACGTGAACGTCGCGCCAAAGCCGAGCAACGCCGTGCCGATGCACAGGCGTTACGCGAGCAGACACTGCAGCGGATCGACGAGAGCGGGCTTGATGCCGGTTTGTCCGGCATGCTGCAGGCACTGTGCGTTCAGGCTCTGGGCGAGCATCAGCTGAGTGTGGAGTCCTGCGACAACCGCGAGCAGGAAGTTCGCGCGTGGCTGCAGGCCCGGATCGATGCCGAAGACCACAAACTGAAGCGCCTCGCGGAAAAGATCATCAAGTCGATGGCCGCGTTCAAGAACTCCTTCAAGCTCGAAACCGCCGAGATCGATGCGAGCCTGGAAGCCGCCTTTGAATACGAGGGACTGCTGGCGCGACTTCATCGCGATGACTTGCCGCGCTTCGTCGATCAATTCAAGGAGCTACTGAACGTCAATACCATCAACGAGATTGCAGCATTCAACGCCCAGCTGGCGCGGGAGCGGGAAACCATCCGCGAACGGATCACCCAGATCAATCAATCGCTGAGCAGCATCGACTACAACCCGGGACGTTACATCGTTCTCGAATCCCAAACCAGTTCGGATGCCGAGATCCGCGACTTCCAGCAAGACCTGCGCGCCTGTACCGAGGGCGCAGTGACAGGCTCGGACGATGCACAGTACTCGGAAGCGAAGTTCTTGCAGGTGAAAGCCATCATCGACCGCTTCCGCGGCAGAGAGGGGTTGTCGGAGCAGGACAGACGCTGGAGTGCCAAGGTAACGGACGTGCGCAACTGGTTTCTGTTTGCGGCCAGCGAGCGTTGGCGCGAGGATGACACCGAGTATGACCACTACTCCGACTCCGGGGGCAAATCTGGTGGCCAGAAAGAAAAGCTGGCCTACACCATCCTGGCCGCCAGCCTTGCCTACCAGTTTGGCCTCGAGTGGGGTGCGGTGCGCTCCCGTTCTTTCCGCTTCGTTGTCATTGACGAAGCCTTCGGGCGCGGTTCGGACGAGTCGGCTCAGTACGGGCTGCGCCTGTTCCGGCAGCTGAATTTGCAACTGCTGATCGTCACACCGCTGCAGAAGATTCATGTCATCGAGCCCTTCGTCGCCAGCGTGGGCTTCGTGCATAACGACGGCGGACGGGCGTCGAAGTTGCGCAACCTGTCGATTGACGAATACCGGACACAGAAGGAGAAATCCGCGCCGACTGGCGAGGGCCTGCAGCGATGACCTGGAGCAGCCCGGCCGATCTGAAGTCGCAACTGATGCGGCTTTGGGAGCGCGGCGACCTGATGCGCGATGCGCTCTCGGGCCAGACACGTTTTCCGTTACGGCTGACACTGCGCTGCCCGAACTCGGCGGACCTCACCGAGCGTTTCGTTGCTGTGCGCGCCTGGGTGAGCGAATTGACGTTATTGCCTGCCGTACGGCTCGAGTGGCAGGAGGTAAGACATCGCGTGCAAGGTGTGCAGCGGCTGCCGGCGGCAGCCTGGGTCGATACGGTGGACGAGGCGCTGCGCTGGATCGGCAAGCGTGCCGAGTGGCAGCGCTGGTGCGCGCTCGCCGACATGACACGGCGACAGTGCCCTGCGCTGTTGCCGTGGCTGCAGCGACGGCCCCTGCAGGCATTGGCGCTCGAAGCCGCATGGCCGCGCCTGCTGGCTGTCGTGGACTGGCGGCTGCGCCATCCGCAGCCGGACATCTATCTGCGCCAGATCGACCTGCCCGGGGTGCACACCAAGTTCATCGAAAGCCATCGAGCGGTCTTGAGTGAACTGCTCGATCTGTCCTTGCCCGGCGGGCCGACGGACCCGCAGCAGACCGGTATCGCGCGCTTTGCTGTTCGCTATGGTTTTAGAGACAAGCCACTGCGCATCCGTCTGCGCGCGCTCGATCCCGATATCAGGCTTCTTGTCGGCGTTGATCATCCGGACATGACACTCGACGCTGCCAGCTTTGGTCGACTTGCGGTAGACGTGAAGCGGGTCGTCATCACCGAGAACGAAACCAATTTTCTTGCCCTGCCACCGCTGCCCGGCACCCTTGGCCTCTTCGGTGCGGGCTACGGATGGGAGGCACTAGCGCAGGCGCACTGGCTGGAGCGCTGCGCCCTGCATTATTGGGGAGATATCGATACCCACGGCTTTGCCATCCTCGACCAGCTGCGTGCGCATTTCGGCCATGCGGCGTCGCTGATGATGGACCGTGCCACGCTCGAGGCGCACAGGGATTTCTGGGGCATGGAAGACCAACCGTACACGCGTGACCTGCATCGCTTGACGCCTGATGAGCAAGATTTGTACAACGACCTGCGCGACAACCGTTTCGGCAAGCAGCTGCGCTTGGAGCAGGAGCAGTTGGGTTTTGGGTGGGTGCGGGAAAGCCTGGGGCGGTTGGTGGGGGCGTGAACGCCAAGGTGTACAACGAATGGAATGCGCCTTTTGTGACGATGCTTATCAACCAAGCTTGGTGAAGTTTCATGTCCGGGCCAATCGCCGAGCGTCCTTGTGCAACAAGATCAGTTGCCGTTCTTGGAGTGGCGTCGGTTCAAAACCAAAGCGCCGATAAAACGCATCGGCTGCAGCATCGATGAGGTGGGTCAGCAGCGCCCGAATGCCGGCCTGATCGGCAATCACGATGGTGCGAGTAATGGCGTCTTGCAGCAGGCTGAAACCCAGACCTGTTTCAATGCCGCCGCATGAAATACATAGTTCACCCCCTTCATGGCCTGCCGCAAGCTTGCCTCATCGCGTACATCGCCGATGTAGAACCGTAGCTTGGGATGATTGAGCGCAATGCGCATGTCTTCCTGCTTTTTTTCATCCCGGCTGAAAATGCGGATCTCCTTGACATCCGTATCCAGAAAACGCTTCAGCACCGTTTGCCCAAAGGAGCCGGTGCCACCAGTGATCATCAGGGTTTTGTTGTTGAACAATGTCTTTCCTTTCACCGGAACTCTCGCATTTGCGCGATCAAATCTGGCCAATTAGGTGCTATGTAGCCCGTTGCCTCCAGAAACCGGTTGGCATTCAGTGATCGATCAATTTTTAAATGGTCGTCTGGCTCGATGTTCAATCCTTTGCCGTACTCGTGGTTCACCATGTGCAGCAAGTCGTACTTCGATAAGGGATTTTTGATGTCGAAGAAAGTGGTCATCGTCGACTATGGTGTCGGCAATCTGCTGAGCGTGGCACGGGCGTTCGAGCATTGCGGCGCAAATGTTGTGTTGGCGGAAGATGCGGCGCAGCTGTCTGGTGCCTCGCGCCTGGTTCTTCCAGGAGTCGGCGCGTTCGGCGACTGCGTTAGTGCTCTGCGCGCTCGTGGATTAGATAATGCGGTCCTTGAACACGTGGCGAAGGGACGTCCTCTGCTGGGCATCTGCGTCGGGATGCAGATGCTGCTCGATGCCAGCGATGAGTTTGGTCAACAGTTGGGGTTAGGCATCATTCCGGGAGTTGTCCAAGCAATACCGTCCAGTGATGCTGAAGGTCGGCTGCGAAAGATTCCACATATTGGCTGGTCTACACTGGGGCTGCCTTCCTGATTTCTTCATAGCGCTTGGGCTGCTTGCCTTGGTGATGGCTTGGTTTGGCTCGGTTCCGGGGCACGAAGTTATGCTTCTGCCAATTCTGATGCTTCTCGTACTGCTTACGTCCTTTGCCATTTCACTATGGTTACCAGTGAAGGTTGCCTATTGGACTGGGACGGTCGCACGGCAAGCGGATGTTCGACAGCAATTGCCCTCGGCGTCCCGGCAAACAAGCTTGTGGTTACTGGGCAAAGCTCGATGGATTCGCTCTTCGCTTCGCGCGAAGCTCCGGCTGCGATCCGCAGAGCTCTGTTGGCGGAATACTCGTTACCGAAAGAGAAGAATTTCATCATATGTGCAGTGCCTCAGTATCTGGAACATGGCATGCTCGAAGCGCGCGAACATTGGCGCCTGACTGAGCAGATGCTCGCGAGCCTAGCACGGACGGGAGCCAATGTCTTGCTATCGCTGCATCCTCGTTCCAGGCGCGACGACTATGCATATCCAGTTCACTACAACACACCGCTAGGCTCCAGGTACGGCTTGCAGTTGCACGTTATTGCTGCCACTGGCAGTCTGCCCGGGCTCGCCGATGCATTAAACGCAGGCAATCCGGTACCGCCATGCCGTTTCACGATCAGCAAGCGCGGTCAGCGGGTTCTAGCAGGGAGTCCAGAGCAATAAAGTGCGGCAAAGAGTGCTACCGCAGGTTCGACGGACGAACAGGATTCTGCCAGATTTTCATGACCTTGAGAAAGGTTTTTTGCCAAACAGGCAATGGCGAGGCAGGTTTGTCAGCTCGCCTTGCGCAAGCTGGCCGGTGCGACACGCACGGCCACGGGCTTGCTCAGAATCTCGATCAGCACCATGACCCGACGCTCGCCATCGGCCATTTGGTAAATACCTTCGATGCCGGCAAACGGCGCCTCCGTAAGGCGCACACGCTCACCTGGCTTGAACAACCGCTCCGGCTCAGTCTGAACCGACGCTTCCTGTGTTCGCAACAGTTCGATCAGGCCATCATCCACCCGCGCGGGTTCGATCCCGAAGCTGACCAGACGGCTGACGCCCTTGGTCGAACGGACGGGCGCCCAGCTCTTGGCTGTGTCGTCCATGCCCAGCCGGATGAACAGGTAGCGTGGAAACAGGGGCTCGTCCGCCACCGTCAGCAATCCTTGCCGGAGCTTTTCTAATGGGAGGGTCGGGAGGTAGCACTGATAACCCTGCCGGTGGAGGTTTTCCAGGGCGCACTTTTCCTGCCTGGGCTTGGTATGAACGAGATACCAGTGCATCGCCACCTCCGAAGGTTATCTTTATTGTCAGCATTTTACCCCTCGGTATTGCAGCGCGGCAATGACATTTCCATCGGTCATTTCATGTGTGCTTCCTATTCGGTGGCGGCGTCGCCTCCCAGCGCTTGGGGTTCGTTGTCTTTTTCGGAATCGGAAAGCGCGCTTTCTGCAGCGGGCTGGTCATAGCTGTCAGGGTCGTCTTCGAATTCGCCATCGGCCTCGAGTTGCTGCTGCACGGCCTCTTCCATGCTGACCGTGTTCACCACCAATTCGAAA
This sequence comes from Bacteroidota bacterium, assembly GCA_027483445.1. Lineage (GTDB taxonomy): Bacteria > Bacteroidota > Bacteroidia > M30B66 > M30B66 > CAMCXT01. Next base: position 11,715 of record JAIXUS010000045.1, read on the forward strand.
TGCTCGAGAATTTCGGGCTCGTGCCGGGTGATGTAGCTTTTGACGGCGTCGTTGCCGAGCAGCTTGGTCAGGTAGCCCTTGGCCACCACCAGATTGAGCAGGTCGGACCCGTAGTTTTCTTCAGCATCCTTGTACTGGGTCTGGACCTGGCTCATTTCCTTTTCCAGTTTGACGATCTGCTCGATGGGCGCCAGTTGCTTGTCGCGCTCAGTGGGTTTGAAGTCGGTACGCTGCTCTGGTGGCGTAGCCTTAAGCAAGGCATCGGCGTGCGCCACGGTGATGGTGTTGCTTGCCACCATCAACTCCACCGCCTCCACCTGCCGGGCGGCTTTCATGTTGCGCAGCACCCGGGTCACGTCCGGGGTGAACTGTTTGTCCTGCAACCGGGCGATCGCGTCCGGACAGATGCCTTCGAGCAGGTTGATGCGCCGGTTGATGGAGCTCAGGTTCACCCCAAAGGCCCGGGCCAGGCGCTCCTTGCTCACCCCGCGATCGATGGCGCGGCGGATCATGTAGTGCTCCTGGATGGTGGAGAGCCGGTTTATGCGGTGGTTGTAGGTGTAGGTCTCGTCGTCCTTGGCCAGCAGGCAGGGGGCTTCGTGCACACCGAGGTCCTTCAGTGCCAGGACGCGCAAATGGCCATCGAGCAAAATGAATTCCGACTTGGAAGGGTCATGCTGGATCACCGACAGGGGTTCGATCAGGCCAATTTCATGGATGGACGAGACGACTTGCTTGTACTTGCGGGTGCTCATCACTCCGTCCGGGATGCGTTTACTGGGCATCAGGGTGTCGAGCGGGATTTGATAAGTCTCCAGATCGAATCCGAGCAAGGTGTTAAGCGGGGCCTTCGGCAGGTCGGGACCGTCTTCCGCGTCCGACTGGTTGATGCCGGGGTACATCGGTGTGATGTTGGGTTGGGCGTTCATGGCGGGGTTCATGCGGTGGCTCCATTTAGGTTGTCGATGCGCTCAGCGAGGTACTTGGGCAGGGTGTCCAGCCCCTCGGCACGCAGCAGGTTGACGAAATGCTCGTCGGCAAACAGCTTCTTTAACCCTTGCACCACCAGCAGTAGGCGCTGGTGCGCGTGCTCGGCCTTGAGGACCATCTTGCGTTGCCGCTCGACTTCCCGCTGATAGGTGCGCACCAGGCTGTAGCTGGAAGTGGGCGGTTTGATCTGACCGGGGTTGGGTGAGCCGGGGCCATGCTCCTGCCGCTTCTCCACCAGGCGCTTGGTCTCGATGATCTGGCGCCGGTTGAGCTGGCCGTTCTCATAGGCTTCCTGGAGCATTCCGCCCAGACTTTCGTCGTCATCCTTGGCGCGGGCGATTTCAAGGGCAGTGGTCAGCGGGATGGCGCCGCGCTGCACGCCCTCGATCAGGCGCTCCTCCCCCTGATCCAGCAGGAAGACAATGTCCTTGACGTACTTGGGCGAGAGGCCGGTTTTATGGATGATGGTGTCGGCGTCATAGCCGCGCTTGCGCAGGATTTCGATGTCGGCCAGGATTTCCAATGGCCGGTGGCCACGCCGAGCAATGTTCTCTGCCAGGCTCATGATGAAGGCGTCTTCATCGCTGACATCGACAACCAGGGCGGGGATGTGAGTTTCTCCCAGGATGCGGAAAGCGTTCAGGCGTCCCTCGCCGCAGACCAGCAGGTATTTCGGCTGGCCATCGTCGCCAGGGCGCTCGGTGACGGTGATGGGCTTCTTCAAGCCGATCGATTTGATGTTCTCGACGATCTCCTCGAAGATTTTCATATTGCGTTCGCGGGAGTTGAGGATTTCAACCCGCACGATCGGGATCAGGGTGACGGTTTCGGGGGTGCCGGTTAGCATGGTGTCCTCCAGTGGGTTTGTGGATCAGGGCGGTGAGGTGTCATGGCGGGGTTCCTTTCTGGGTGCGTGGTTTGTGGAATCGGATCAGATGCGCCGCTGCAGGCGCTCCCGCTCGGACATGCCGTAGAAGAAGTTCAGGTCGTCAAAGCGGAAGCATTCGATCTCGGCACTGTTTCTGGCCGTGACCTGCAGTTCCTGGTTGGGCAGGTCGAGGCGTGGTAACAGGTAGTAGTCCAGTTCGGAGGCATTGCCGGGATCAAGCCGTACCGCCACCGTGATGTCCGGGTGGTAGCGACTGGGGTCAAAGCGGATGCGCCAACGCTGCAGGCCATTGGGCAATTGCTGGCAACGTGCGAGCACCAGGCTGATGACCAACTCCTGGTTCAGATGCAGCAGGTCGGTTTGCGGGTCCCGCCAAATCTCGCCACCCAATTCGGCAATGGTGTGCTGGGTGCGTTCGACGATTTCTGGGTGGAGTTGTCGCAGGCGCCGGTTGATTTCGAGGAATTCAAGATCACGCCCCGGGCGGAAACCGACCAATTCATAGGCCTTGCTCAAACTGCCGAAGCGCTGGATGTAAGTCGCAGCACTCGGCAGTGCCGGCGCCTCGTTGATGATCAGGCCCGAGAGCGTGCCGCGTTCCTGGTAGAGCAAGCGTAGGTGTTCGAGCAGTTCTTCATCGGAGAAACGCCGACTGCGATCAGTCAGGATTTCCTGCGCGGCCATGAAGGTGTCGAGGGGCACGATGCCTTCGAACGCACCTTGCTTGCGGATCCACATCTGCGGCGGGTTGTCGACGTGTTTTTTCTTGAGCTTAAAAGAGTGGCGGTTGTAGACGTTGTTGCCGATGTACTTCTCGTTGGTCAGCACCTGGCGCACCGTGCTGTAGGTCCAGGGGCAATCACGATCGGTGTAGATGGGAATATCGTTGAGCCGCTGGGCGATTTCAGACAGCGGCAGGTCGTCTTCGACCAACCAGCGGTAGATCTGATGGACTATGGCGACTTCCTGCGCGGGGCCAGGCACCAGGATCACCCGGTCGGTTTGCAGGCTTTTGTGCTCGCCGGGTTTCAAGGTGGCTTTGATGGCGCCGCTCTGGTCGATCAGCACCCGGCGCAACCCAAAACCGGCAGGGCCACCCTGGCGAAAGCCAAGCTCGATCAGGCGACATTGGCCTGCAAACACCTTGGCCGAGAGTTCGCGGCTGTACTCGCCGGCCATGGCGCGTTTGACGCCTTTGACGATGGTGGAAACGGGAGAGCCATCGTTCTCAAACTGCTCGGCGACGTAGGCGACGCTGATGCCCTTGCGCTTGCAGATGTATTCGTAATAGGCCGACTCGTCCGCATCCTGAAACCGACCCCAGCGACTGACGTCGTAGACTAGGATCAGCTTGAAATCGGTGTTCCCCGATTCGACATCGGCGATCAGCTTTTGCAGGGAGGCGCGGCCACCGATGGAGAGTCCACTCTTGCCGTCATCGGCATAGGTGCGCACGATCTCAATCCCGCGCTTGTCGGCGTACTCGCGGATCTTGTCGGCCTGATTGAGGGTCGAGTACTGCTGATGTTCGGTGGACATGCGCACGTATTGCGCGGCACGGAAGGTTTGGTTTTCATTCAGGGTCATGATCTCTCGGAGCTCTTTTGTTTCGGACATGTTTGCTTCGAAGGCCACGGCGTATCAAGGTCATGTGGGGTAGATCGTCGACATAAAGTGACGCTGGCGGGCAGGTTGAAGGAAGGCGCTGCGTCATGGCTCACCCCACCTTGCGCAGACTGGCAGCGTCGATCGTCATGGCCACAGGTTTGCTCAAGAGATCGAGCAGCACCATGGCGCGGCCCTCGGCATCGTTCATCTGGTAGATCGCTTCCAGCCCAGCAAAGGCGCCTTCGGTGATGCGCACGTTGTCGCCATGGGCGAACAAGGTGGTCGGCGTGGCCTGCTGGGCGGTCTCGCGCTCACGCAGGGTGGCGATCAAGGCGTCATCGACCCGCGCGGGCCGGCTGCCGAAGCACACCAACTCGCTCACGCCGACGGTGGAGCGGATCGGGCTCCAGCTCTGCCCCTTCCCTGTGGTGTCGAGCCGCACGAACAGGTAGCGCGCAAACATCGGTTCTTGCACGACGGTCGATTTGCGGCGGACGAGTTTTTCGCTGGCGAACAGGGGGAGATAGGACTCGTAGCCCTGACGTGCCAGGTGGGTGAGCGCCACCGATTCCTGCCGGGGTTTGCTGCGCACGAGGAACCAGACCATCGTGCTGGGCGAGGGGTGACTGGTGGGTTTTAGCGGCGTAACAGGAACTGAATCGGTTTCTACCAGCATGGGCTGCGGCACCAGCTTGGGTGAAATCGAAGGCGGTGGTGACTTGGGTTTCGGAGCCGGCACTGGAGCAGGCAATCCATCTCCTGGTGGCGGCGAATGCAGTAACTGCGCCAAGGCGCGAATCAGCGGCAGCGGCCGTGCCGTGGCCAGCACCTGCTCGACCAGGGCCAGCATTTCACTGCGCTCGTACGCCTGGATGTCATCGAGCTGGTAGCCGACCTGCAGGCCGGTCTGGGTGATGGCCAGACCCTCGTCGGCATCGCGCAGTTTGTAAAGCGCCTGCACAGGCAGGCCCAGACGCTCGGCGGCTTGTGGCGAGGTCAGCAGGCGCGGGGCCATGGGGCGTGGGTCAAGGTGAACATGCCTCCATGAAGGCGCTGTTCGCGAACAAAGCCAAGGCCATCTGGTGAGAGATGTGCATATTTCTGGCGCACAAACGACAAAAGACCCCGCCTTCATCGGCCACCTAAAAGGGAAGCGGATGAAGACGGGGTCTTTGGTTTACGTTTGCAGTCGCTGGCGATCAATCGCCTGCCAGGGTATGCCTACCTGGGCACACCGCGCCACTTGTCGAAACTGCGCGCACCGGTGTAGCCGAGGTAGCCAGCACCGAAGAGCCACCACAAGCTCTCGGGCACCGCATTGAGCAGCTTCGAGAGGTTCTCGGCCGCCTGGAACACTTCGGCGGGCCACCAGATGCCAATGATGCTGCCGATCACTGACAGCAGGATCACGCCGTAGATCACGTACAGAAAGGTCGGGCGGGCCCGGCTGGTCCACGGGTCGGCTGAGTTGGCTTCGGCCAGGATGGCCGAGAGGCTCACCTGCATTTCCTGCAGGGCCTGCTGACCTTCAGCTTGAAACAAGGCGAGCTTGGCCTGCTCGCGCTGGGCCGGATCGGGAATCAGGCGATCGATCAGTTTGGCGCCGGCTTCGAAGAGACCGGGGGCGAGTGTGGTGAAGATCGGGTTCATTGCGGGCCTCCGAACAGTTTGATTTTGACGATGGTGCCGGCGAGCAAGGCTAGAACCAAGCCGGTGACCAGCATCTTGACCAGGGTGAGGCCAGCGGTTTTCTTGGCCTCGTTGAAGGCGTCGAGCAAATTCCTGAGTTCACGAATGTCGTTTGCGGCATCCGGGCCATCCAGGCCAACATCGGACAAGGCGTGACGCGCCCCACGCTCGGCGGCGCGCTCCAGCAGGGTTTCAAATTCGTCATGGGGCATGACCACCATGCCATCCATCAGGTGGGGTTCGTTCATCTTCTTTCCTTTCAGATTGGGGCGGCACTGCTGTCGGCGCTATGCACTGCCGGGTGCTCGGCCACACAGGTGATTTCCACCTGCTCGCCACGCGGGCGCACCGCGATCACCCGGGCCAGCAGGCTCCATTGCTCGGCGATGCCAAACGCAAAATGGGTGCGCTCGGCCGACAGGCCGGTTACGATGGGGATGTCGGGCAGGTCGGCAAAGACCACCTGCTGCGCATCGCTGCCTGGTGTCACCGCATGCGGGCCGCTGACCCCGCCATCGCGGCGGCGCAATGCCATCACGTGTGGTGTGTGCGGCTGACCATCCGTGAATTGGATAGGCTCGGACAGCGTGGCGGTGTGGGTGTCGGCATCCCAGGCAACGATCTCGCCGCCCGAGCCCCAACTGGGCATGTCATGGGCAATGGCGATCAGGTCGCCATAGGTCGGAATCAGGCCTTCGAGCTCGGTGCGCAAGGTGATGATGCGACGGCGGTAGCGGTTGGCCGCCGCCAGATACAGCCCCTCGCGCACCGCATGGGCTTCGGTGGTGCAACCAAAGAGCCGCAGCTTGGCCGGATTGGTGCTGCTGGAGCCCGGCAGGCTCACCGTCACTTCATCGGGCTTCCAGGTGCGACTGCTGAAGAACTCCACCGTCACCGCGTCCGCCGTCTCTTCGCCCGGCATCACGTACTGGATCTTGAGGCTGTTCTTGACGATGTTGCGCGGACTGAAGAGCGCCACGGGCAGTAGCCGTGCTTCGTCCCGCACCAAGCGCACAATGCCGCCCTGTAGGAAGGGCACCGCTCGCCCACAGCGGGCCACCCGGGTCAGGGCCTCCCAGACCGTGACCTGCTGATCGAACGCGCCATCGAACTGGTCGCCCCGGCTGGCCCAAACCTGATCGAGTTGCGCCAGGGCGGCCAGATCGATCCGGGCATCCGGCAACTTGGCGCCGTAGCTGGTGCGCAGGATGTCGGCAAAGGCCCAAGCGATCGAACGCGTGTGCATGGCAGCGGACCAACCGGAGTCCACTGACCAGACCGGCAGCTTGCGTGTGACGATGCAGTTGATGAGCCGACTGGAGCGCTGCGACAGGTTGTCGGTGGCGCGCATGCGGATGGCGAGCAGTGTGACGTTATCAGGGAAAGTGATACCGCCGGCCAGATAGCCCCTGGCCTCGCCCCAGCGCACCTCATGCCCGGCACGTGAGTTGTTGTCTTTGCTATCGAGCCGTGTGGCACGCACTTCGTATCGCCCCGCAGCGACGGGATAAAGGTAGGTGCGCCGCTGTGGCGTGGTGGTGGCAGCGGTCAGGCTCTCACTGCCCAGCGTAAACCAGTCGTTCAGTGGATCGCCCTCGGCATCGATGGCCCGGGCTTCGACCTTCCAGCTGGCACTGCGGCTGTCCAGGCCACCGGCATCATTGGCGTAATACAGCCCGCGCGGCAGCAGGATGTCGATGCCAATGTGCGTTACCTCACTGTCCGCCGGATTGATGGCAAAGCCTCCGGCCCAGTTGCCAGCCAGCAGTTCCTGCCCGGCGACCTCGGGGGCGGTCACCACATCCGGATTGAAGAGCGTGACTGGACTGCCTGGGGGCACGATCTGATAAGTGACCTCCTCGAACGAGGCCATGGGTGTGTCCTCGATACGAATCTGCTCGATGTCGTATTCGCCCAGGCCGATGCAGTGCAGTTGGTGCAGGAACTGTTCATTGCCCTGATATTCGCCATAGGGGGTGGCGGCCAAGTCCGGATAGACCAGATGGCGACCGTAGATGACCGGAATGGGCTGGGCCAGCCGCGCATAGTTGCCCTGACCCTGCAGGCTGTAGGTGGGCGATGGTTGCGCCAGGCTCCCGCCCGACCCCGCAAAGGACGGCATGTTGGGCGTGGGGAGCGGCACCAGGGCGCTGACCAGGGCAGAACCTGCCGTCATGATGATGGCCGAACCGACCGCTGTGGCCAAGTTGCCGCTAAAGCCCAGGCTCGCGCCCAAGGGGCCGCCATAGACCGTGGCGACCACCATCACCGCGATCATCAGAACCGTGCGCAACGGGTTCTTGCCACCGCCCCCACCACCGCCCCCGCCCTGCGGCAGGGTGATGAAGAGCACCACACCATCGATGGGCGTGACTGCCCAATCGGCGCGCAGCACCGGCGTGCCGTTTTTGATGCAGACAGTGGATTGGTCGAACTCGGCAATGCCCTGGGCACCGAGCCACTGGCGGATGGTCTGGCTCGGGTGGGCCACCATCACTTCGCGCTGGCTGGGCTGGAAGGGGTTGCGCAGCAGAATCACCGCGCTCTGGTTGGCTTCGCTCACGACGACTCCACAAATCGGTAGTAGCCCTCCACCCGCCAGCCGTGCAGCAGTAGTTCGGGCAGCTTCTGGAACACGACACCGGCGTCCTTGACCGCGTGAAGCACGCCACCGCCGTCGACCACGAGCCACACGCCGACATGCACCGGGTGGCGGGACTGGCGCAGCAGCACGGCATCGCCTTCGGCGGGTTGCGCCACGGCCACCCAGCGTTGTCGCTCGGGGTGGTCGCGGAAGGTGGTCATCACGGTGCGCAGGTCGCTGGAATTGACGGGGATTTCGGGCAGGTCTCGGCCAAAGTGCTCGCGCTGGATGGCGAGGAACAGGCCCCAGCAGTCGAACACATTCGGGCCACGTGCACCGGCGTGCCAGGGCCGCCCGATGTAGTGGGTAGCCCAGTGAACGGACGATCCCGAGTTGATCCGTACATGATTTGACATGGAATCACTATTTCACTAATATCGACGCATGCAGACCAACTTCAAACGGCCCTTCGCTCAGTACGTCAAGAAGGCGCACAAACCTTTGCGGCTGGCGATCGAGGACGAGGTGGAGGTGGTGTGCGAGGCGCTGGAAGTGGGCGAACTCAAGGTGGGCGACTTGGCCGGCATCCGGGTTCACAAGTTCCGCTTCAACCGGCAGGAATACCTGATGGCCTACCGGCCACCGACCAAGAACGCGCCCGTGGAGTTTTTGATCATCGATTTCTACCAAGTCGGCGTTCACGAGAACTTCTACGATGAACTGAAACAGTATTTGCGACACGAGAAGCCAACGGGAGAAACACCATGAACCATGCGCTCACTGCCGAGGACCTCTACACCGAGATGAAGCGGATGCCGACCACCGAGCGGGTTCGGTTTTTTTCTCTCTTGGCCAGTAACGCCTTTCGGGAAGAAGACTTCACCCATGACCAGGTGTTTGGCGAAACGCACCAGGAACCTTTCTCAGCCTGGGAAGCGGCCGAGTATCTAGAAGTGTCCGTCCCAACGCTGCGCCGCTATGTGCAATCGGGCAAGCTCGTACCCAGCCATGTTGTGGGGCGCAACCAGATGTTTTCTGCACAAACTCTGCGTGCGTTCAAGCGCAGTCGCGGGTCGCGCGGATAAGCAGTGCGACTTTGCCGATCTTCCCTATCAGCGCGTCAGGCCCGGGAAGGTTTTGGCGGTATAGCTGATGCCCGGAAACGCCTTGTTGCCCACATCCAGCATGCGGGCACGCCCTGTCACCCGAAAGATGTCGGCTTCGACCTCGGTCAGCACCAGGTGGATAGGTGGGTCCATCTGTGGCCCTTCCAAATCGGTGGACAGGTACGGCCGGTAAGTCACCTCGATCACCGACTGCGACTCGGCGGCCGCATCCAGGTGGCGCACGATTTCGCGCGACACGTTGTCGAGCGTCACAGTGATTTCCGGCACCGGCATGGTGTCCACTGGCGGCAAATCCAGCTCAAAGCCCATCGCCACGAACTGCACGCGCTCGCCGGCTTGCAGCGGCGCTTGCGATTCCAGCCGAGCCCACAGATCACCGGTGTCGCGCACCACGCGAATGGCGACCTGCTGACCGTCTTCATCGACAAACGCAGGATGGCGCAACTCCAGCGTGTGCAGGATGATCTGCTCCGATGGCGCGCTGGCGTAGGCTTCCTTGATGGCCTCAGACAATGCGGCGTTCGGCATCAAAGGATCACCGGGTAAGGCACGTAGCTGGTTTCGCTGTCGTCCTCGGGCAACTGCGCCTCTCCGGCATAGCCGCTAGCCAGCACCTGACCATCGTCGAGCAGAAACACCAGTCCCTGCTCGGAGCTCGAACCGTAGGACGAGAGGTCCATCACGCGACGCTGCGCAATGCGCACCAGTTCCACACTGCTGCGGTTGGTGGCATCGCCCAGTCCCAGCGCCCCGTTGCCGTTGTAACCCCAGGCGTAGACGGTGCCGTTTTCCAATAAAGCAGCGCCATAGTTGTAGGAGCCGGTGCCGCCATGCACGGCTTTGACTACGGTATTGCCTACCGGCACTTGCACAAAGTTGCCGCTGTTGCTGCCGTTGGCGTTGCCCCAGTACGCCCCCGCACCGCAGGCCCACAAGGTCTTGTCGGTTTTCTTGAGGTAGGTGAGCGGATAGTCGTAACTGCCGGTGTAAGCATCGGCCACGTTGGTGGCCACCTGTACCGGGGTGAACTGGTTGGCAAGATTACCGTTTCCCAATTGCCCGTAGTCGTTGGTGCCCCAGGCGTGCAGGGCACCGGTGCTGTCCAGTGCGAAAGCATGAACATAAGCCCCGAACACCTTGACGATGGTTTTGCCGGCGAGACTGCCACCCGCACGCGGCATGGCGACGTTGGCCTGGTTGCTGCTGCCATCTCCCAGCTGCCCGTTGCCGTTGTATCCCCACGAGTACAGGGTGCCATCGTTCTTGACGGCGTAATGGGCGGTGTAACGCTCCCGCCCGGCGGCAATCTGGGTGATGCCGGCAAGCACCGGCAACTGCACAAAGTTGTTGCGCTGGGTGGTGTCGCCCAAGCCCAGCTGCCCGTAACCGTTGTAGCCGCAAGCATGCACAGTGCCATCGCTGCACAGGACCAAGGTGCTGTTGTAACCCTCAGTGCCGCAGTTCAGTGCCAGCTGGATCACGGTTTTGCCGGCAATTGAGTTGCTGGCATTGGCACTCATGTTGTACGGCACCGGCTGGTTGGTCGTGCTGCCAGTACCGAGTTGGCCGTAACCGTTATAGCCCCAGCCCCATAGCTGCCCGTTCTTGTCGATGCAGTAGCCGTTGGTGTCCTGGCTGTAATAGAGCTTGGCCGCCCCTGGAAACCCGGGCGGAAACGCGGTACGCGCCGGGTACGAGCGCGCATAGGTGGTGCCATCGCCCAGCTTCCAGTTGGCGTTGCGTCCCCAGGCACGGATGCTGCCATCGGTCATGATGAGGCCGAACTGGCGGTAGCTATTGGGCTGTGTGTTACTGGCGTTCTCCGGCAACTTCTGCGCCTTGGTGCCGGAGCGCACATCGGGTGTCGCCCACACCGGTACGCCCTGTGCACCCATAGTAAGCACCTGCCCGGCTTGGCCGACGGGCAAGGCGACCAGCTGGTTGCCATCGCAGTAGATGACCTCCCCCGGCAGGCTCGAGACCCCTTGGGTGCCTTGCGCAAACAGATCCCAGGCAGGGGAGTTGGCGTGCGGCGCCACGCCCGTGGTCGCATCGGTACGGCATACAAAGCTATCGCCGTTGTGGCCGACTACATCTTGGCGGGCGTAGGTGGCGCTGGCGTCATATGCACCGCGCCAGGTAAAGGCAATCTTGCCCAGAGAAACGGTTCCCATGAACAGTCCTTGAAGAAATGGAAGATCGGAATTCAGAACAGGATCGGTGACGGCGCGAAACGATGGTCGCTGTCGTCGTCACCCGTTTGGCCGTAGCTGCCGTAACCGGTCGACATCACCTGACCATCGCGGGTAAGGAAGTGATAGGCACCGTAGTGGTATTCGCCACCTTCGCCGCAGCCCATCACGCCCGAGCGCGAGAAATCGACAATCGGCCTGTCTACCAGCACGAAACGGTTGGGCGAGTTGCCCGAATCGGCGTAGCCGTTGCCGCATTGACCGGCACCACCCATGCCCCAGCCCACCGCCTTGCCGTCAGCTCGCAGTGCCATGGCCGATGAGCCATAACTGCTGCCGTACATGCGCAGCTTGGTCACTTGCGTCAGAAAGTCGCCGCCGACGGTGGTCCACTGCGTGCGATTGCCATTACCACCCCCCAGGTTGTATCCGTCGTAACCTGTATGGCGCACGGTGCCATCCTGCATCAGCACGAGCGTTCGCCCATAACCACCGGACACCGCGTAAGCATCCGCCACGCCATCGAGTACTTTGTACGGGAACAGCGCATGGCCGGAGAAGATGGAGCCGGTGTACCCGGTGCCCCAGATGCCAGAGGTCTGACCTTCGTCATGGCCCCAACGGAAAAGCGCGCCATCTTCGAGGATGACGCCATAACTGCGGTAGTACTGACTGCCCGCCACCCAATGAGCATCGGACTCGGAGCAGAACACTTTCTTGACCCGCTTTTCTGTGCCCCAAGGCATCCAGAGGCGATGCGTGGTTTGGTCGCTGCCGAAGCCACAGGAATTCGACTCCCCGGCAACCCATAATTTGCCAGCAGTGTCGATCAGGTAACTGGCGGCATAGGTACCGCCTGACAGGAACACCGCTTTGATCGGGGTGTCTGCAGTGAATGGTACAAGTTGCGGCGTGGTCACCACTGCAGTGTGGCCCAAGCCTAGGCTGCCCTGCTGGTTGGCGCCCCAAACATAGACCCGACCTTGTGCGTCCAGGCATGCGAGCATGCGGTAGCCATACCAGTCATGGCCAGTGACCATCTGTTTGACCACCGCGTTGGCCGGCAATTGGCCGACCCCATTGACACGTCGGGGTACCGGATTGGCGCTCGCCGTCGGTGAGCTATAGCCGCTGTTGCCCCCGGCGTGCCAAAGTCCACCCTCAGCATCGATAAAGTAGGTGTCATCCCACAAGCAGGTCACCGACACGACGCGGGGCGTGCCGGGTGGGAACGCCACCCGCGCGGGGAAGGTGCGGCCAATGTCGCCGGTATTGCCAGTCCCTTGCTGCCCGGAGAGCGCGCGCCCCCACGCGCGTACCGAGCCGTCGTTCATGACGGCGGCCATGAAGTAGTTCGAGCTGTGATAGTCCGCAGCCGCGCGGTCTGTGTTCATCAAGGCTGTGGCAATCGTGCCGTTGCGGTCGGCCATGAAACGAAATTCCACACCATCCGCGCCATTGGCGTGGAGCACCATGCTGCCGATGCCGCCCACAGACACGCCACCGGTCAGCAAATGCCCTTTGAGCACAGCGTCTTGCTGGCCGAGTGCAAACGGCTGCGGCTGCCCGTGGCGGATCACCCAGGCCCCACCCTCCTTGAACACCACATCACCATCGCGGTAACTGAGATACGGGGAGTAGATGCCACACCAGCGATAACCGAGCGCTGAGATATCGAGATTCACAGTTGCACCTCCAGCGCGTTGTCATGGATGGCAAAGCTGACCCCCTCGGCGAGCGTCCAGGTCAGGAAATTTGCGGCAATGAAATCGGTATCACGCCCTTCGGTGAGCAGCAATTCTGAGCCGTCGCTGGACAGATGGAATCCATAGAAGCGCGGCAGGGCTGCGGTGTTCACCAGCTCATAGCCGGATTCATCGGCCTTGACCTTGAGCAGCATGCCGTGCGCACCGATCAAGGAGTCGGGCAGCCCCACAGCCAGCAATCGGGCGATGACTTGCTGCAGCACTGCTTCGGCATCCACGAGGATTTGATTACCGCTGGTCTGAACCAATTGCAGTACGGTATGCGTGTCAGTCACACCTTGGCTGGCCGCAGACTGCGCACGATCGGCTTCACTGGAAGCCAACTCGGCTGAGGTCAGCGCATCTTGGGCGGCCGACTGGCTTTGCGCGAGAATGCCCCCTGCAGATGCATTGATGCGCGTATCGGCGTCATGCAGCAGTTTGGCCACGGTGACGACCAGGCCACTTTCGGTACTGACGGTGTCCTGTGTGCTGCCATGCACAACGGCATGCAGCAGCGCACTGTCAGCCGTCACCTGTGTCACGGCGTTGTGCAGATCGGTTTGTAGGCTCATGTCAATTTTTCGAGTCAGATTTGAATAGGCAGATGTCGCGGCAAAGTGACATGCACCAACTGGTGCAGCTCGCCGCGCATCGCGAACAGGTCGTCAGCGTTCAGCTCCAGCACCAGATTGAGCGCACCTTCATCGAGCGTGGGCCGCTCTCGGATTTCCAGCTCGCCCTTGACGTCCCAGCGTCGGGCCGAACGAAGTTGGGCTTCAAACTGGCGGGTGAAACGAGCTTCATGGGGCAAGAGGCCCAGGCCGCCAAGCAAGGTGATCTCGAACCACTGCCCGCCCTCGTCGGCGTGGTACTTGTACCAAGCCTCGAACAGGGCGAACTCAAACTCACTAAACAGCCAGCGCACGGTAATACGCGTGGGCGTTTGCCGAAACCGGCGACGCTGGCGCGCCGGGCCCGATTCCATGTCAGTGCGCAGCACAGCCTCTTGCGGCGTGAGACCATAGCCTTCGACCGAGGGCAGCGGCAGTGTTGTGGGCCAGGTGATATTCATCGCATCGCGCCTGCGGCTGGATTGAGTCCATAGCGACGCTCCAAGGTTGGCGCCAAACCGGAACCTTGGGAAATCGACCGGGCCATGCGCGCTTCCATCTGTTCGACGATGACATCGAGCCGGGTGCTGCCATCGGGCTGCTGTTGCTGCTCGACGCGGGTTTCAACGCCACTGGCACGGTTGATCACATTAACTTCCACGTTGACCTGGGGCTTTCCCGCCACGGCACCGCCCAAGGCACGCAACTGCCCCGGCGTGAAGACGGCCTCACCCTGGCGGGCGATGATCGGTACTTCACCCGACACCAGGCCACCGGTGTGGAAGCGGCGCGCACCGGCGAACAGGGTGGCACTGACCTGACGCGATGGCAGGCCGTCGCCCCCGAGCAGGCCTCCGCTGTGCGCGATATTGGCGTTCACCCCCATCAGGTCACCCGAGCCCAAGGGCAGGGCGGCGCTGGCCGCCGGCGCAAACAGGCTCATCGCAAAGTTCGCCAAAGGCAAGGTGATGGCGCGCTGGATCTGGATGCGGATTAGGTCGCTGATGATGGAGTTGGCCAGGCTATTGAAGTCCAGCTTGCCGGTCATCACAAACTGGGTGAGCGCATCCTCCATAGACTTGAACGCCCCGGTCACCGCGCGCTCGGCCTGCTTGGCGGCGTTGGTGGCATCCTCGATATAGGTACGCAGGGCCGCCTTGGCACCGAACTCCGCACTGCGCTGGTAGTCGGCGTTAGCGCGGGTAAGGTTTTCAAGAATGGGGAGTTGGCGCGCCAAGGCGTCGTTGATGGCCTCGATGGTCTGGGCGCGCAGATCGGCGTCCTGGATTTGGCTGGCTTCCTTGCGCGCGGCCGCCGCGGACTTTTCCAGTTCGTTGCGGGCTTGCAGGACAGCACGTTCGCTCGCCGACAGTTCCAGCATCTCGCGCTGCAGCTGCAAGGTCTCGATGCGCTGACGGTTGCTGCCGATCAGCCCTTCGGTGATCTTGCGGGCGGCCGCTTCTTCTTTTTCGTAAGCCTCGAAGGCCTTGTCTTTCTCTTTCTGGCGCTCGATAGATTCCAGCACCTGAATGTATTTCTCTGCTTCGACCGAGACACCCTTGTAGCCCTTGGCTTCGATCTGCAGGGCGCGGGCACGCAGTTCAGCGGCTTCGCCCTCTTGCGTTCGGGTCAGGCGCGAGCGCAGTTGGTTGAGGAAAGCTTCGCCTTCGTTGAGCTTTTCTGCCGGCTTGGATTTCTCGAAGCCGGAGAGATCCAATGCCGGGCGTGCCTTCCTGGGCAGGGTCGGCAGGAACTTGTCGTAGATCGCCTGGACTTCCTTGGCCTGAGCCTCGGTGTCGAGCACAAATTTTTGGCCCATGACGCGCACGGTGCGGCGCTGCTCGTCAAAGAACTTGGCGACCCGGTCGGCGTAGCCTGGGTTTTGATTGATGTTGAAGAGCCGGTCATTTGCGGCACGCACATAGTCGTCACGTGCCGTTTGCAATTTGGCGATTTCGGCATCGATGGCCTTAGGGTCCAACCCCATCGCCTTGCCCGAGCGCAGCATGTCCGTCTTGAACCAGGTCTCAATGTCCTTGCCGACCACCGACAGGCTGTCAAACGGTTGGGCAATGACGCGCTTCAAGAGCACAGCGGACTCGGCAATGAAGGCCAGACCCGATGCAACGGACTCGAGGAAGGTAATAGTGGCCTCCCGGTTGGCCGTGATGCGCTGCAGCTCGTTGCTGAAACTGCCCGTTTCAGTCTGCGCCAGGATGACCTGCTCAGTGAAGTCCGCCAGGATGGGGATGATCGCTGCGCCGATCTGGCGCTGTACGCCTTCGAAGAGGGCCGACAGGCGCGTGAGGTTGTCGTTGAAGACCTCGGATGCACGGGCGACGTCTTCGGACATCACGAGGCCCAGGCGCTGGGCTTCTTCCATCAGCGCCGTAATGCCCTCTCGTCCCTGGTTGAGGAAGGGAATGATGGCCAGACCTTCCTTGCCGAAGAGCTTGACAGCCAGTGCAGCCTTGTCCGCACCATCCGGCATGTCGGCGAATTTTTCGGCCAGGTCGAGCAGCACAGCTTCAGTCGGGCGGATTTGTCCATGCGCATCCGTGGCTGAGACGCCCAAGGCCTTTAGGGCGGCGCTGCCTTCATCGCCATTCACCTGGGTGTCGAACATGGCAACTGACAGTTTCTGTAGCGCCTTGGTCAGTCCTTCGGTGGTGACATCCGACAGCTTGGCCGCGTAGTCCAGCGCGGTGAGCGCTTCTACGGAAACGCCAGTCTTTTGCGAGAGTTTGAAGAACTCGTCGCCGACCCGCGCCACCGGCATGACCAAGGCCGTGATACCCACACCCAAGGCAGCGATGCTGGCGCCCGCAATCAGACCCGCTGGCCCGAGTTTGCCCAAGACCGAACCCAACAGACCCAGACGCTCGGTTGCGGCTTCGAGCTGGAATTTCGCATCGTTGGCTGCAGACGACAACAGTCTCAGACCACCAGACGCTGGCGTGGCAGCCGCCTCGATTTTTTTGAGCGAGCGCTCCCCCTTTTCACCAATCTCGGACAGTTCGGCTTTGACCTTGCCGCCGTCGACCACGGACAGGCGGATGGAGAGGTTGCGTTCGGCCATGGAAAGAAGAAATCCGATATCGGGTGAGTCGTGGGTCTATGTGTCTTGTTGCAAGGTACTCATCAGGCTCGCCTCGACCGCTGGGAAGAGATCGATCGCAGTGGCTTTGTCCAACCCGGTGCACTCGCAGGCCAGCATCCAGGCATTGAGATCGAGCCCCACCACGCGGCCTTGCGCCATGCGCAACTGACCGGCACAGATTTCAATCGCACTGGCCGCTTGCCAGCCTTCCAGGCTCTCGGGCGCGTTCATGGTGTAGGGGCACTCGGGACATGATTCAGGGCAGGCACTGCAATAGCTCGGCCCGCCACCGAAGTGCCATGCGGTGCGGGCCTTCAGACGTTTTTTTCAGAATCCAGGGCGTAGAGGCCGGCGAGGTATTCGCGTTCGAAGGCATCGGCCAGCAGCCAGTGCTCCATCAGGGCGGCGACACCCTCGGGGGTAACGGCGGCCGGTTTGCCCTTGTCGTCGGCCACACCTTCCCAGGCCAAGACAGCCAGCTTGGCGAGTTCCGTGATGAGCGTCGCGGTGCGTTCACCGGCCGCAGCGGTATCGGTGCCGGTGACTTTGGACGCGGCATGGCGCGCGGCCATGACCAGCGCGGTAGTCGCGGGACGCACCTGCAGGCGCACGCCAGCGGCCAGCGTGATCCAGTGCGGTTCACGCGGGAGATTGAGTTTGATCATGGGAAACCTCGGTCGGGATATCAGTAGGAAGAAACATCGTTCACCAGTTCGACGGTGAACATGCGGACCACGCTGCTGGCCTTGGCGGCCTGCCACTCGAAGGTAGCCTGGATGCCGCCGGGCCCGGAGATGGACAGCTTGGGTTTTGGCAGGTAGACCTCGTGCGCGATGAAGGTCAGGCGCCGAGCGGCGTCGATCGCGTAGCCAAAGGTCAACTCCAGTGGCGTGTTGTTGGTGGCGGCATCGATCAGCGTGGTGTCGGCAAACCTCACTTCCAAGTTGCCGGTGAGGCTGGCCACCGTCGGATCCGCGCCGTCGATCTTGCCGTCGGAACGGATGGTTTCGATGCGTTCCAGGTTGTTGGCATAGGTCAGCTGCGCCGAGACCACGTTGCCCAGCGCCTGGCCTTCACGCAGGATTTGGCCTTGGAACTGGTTGAAGCGATGTAAGTCAAGGGTGCTGGGCGTGTCATCCAGCGTTGCTGTGCGGCGCACCTCGCCCTGGGCCACCAGACCGACCGTGGCATTCGCGGCTCCCGAGCGGGCGAAGCCCACCTGCAGGCTGTTGACCATGACGCCGGAAGCGACAAACCAGGCCGGGATATCCGGCAGACCCGTTTCCAGGGTGAGGCTGGGCAGGCTTGGTTTGCCAGAGGTGAAGGTGTGGGTCATCACGCCCGTGCCACTGGTAGCAGCTTCCCCGAGCAAGGCTTTGAGCCACAGGCCGATGTGGCGCACATCCAGCGGCACGACCATGTCGCCTTCGACTTTGATGACATCGCGAATCGGCGCACTCGGATCGCGCCCCAGACCGATCAGGTCATTGGCGATCAGCCCCTGTTCAGAGCCGAGTGAGGTGGAGACAAAGGGCAGCTGCCAGTAGCCATCTACTGGGGTGCTGCCATAGGTGGATTCGAACGCGGCCAAGAGGCTGGCGTTCGCGCCGTAGGCACGGGCCATAGGTTTTTCTCCTTGGGAAGTTGGTTCAGTTCAGTGGCCCGGCACTGCTGTAGTGCAGGAGCACGAGCAGCAGGCAGGCCTTGATGCCACTTGTGCCTTCGGGGGCCAGTTCATCGAACTTCGGCTGACCGATTTCGGCGTAATCGACGACACCGGCGAGCGTCCGGTCGGCTTCGATCAGGGAAGCCAACTCGGTGAGCAGGCCATCCATGCGCGCGTCGCGAGTGCTGGCATCCGGATCAGCCACAAACAGTTCGATGACCACCTGGTGCTGCCAGTGGTAAGTCAGTGGCGAGAGCGATACCTCGGGTTCGCCCATCTCGCCGTCGCGCAGAATCGCCATGGCGTGGTCCGCGAGGCGCTCGGGCAAGGCGGCGTTGCGCTTGACCATCGTGCCCAGTGACAACTGGCCGAGTACGGCGAACAAAGCACCGATGGCGTTTTCACGTTGGCTCATGACGTTGCCCCTTTGCGGTCGGCTTTATCGAAACGGTTGGCAATGCGCTGGTCCAGCGTGCTGATCCAGCGACGCGCGCTGCGGTCGATGTCGAATTTCTTCTTCAGGGTCACTTGGGGAATGAGCAGGAACATGGGAACAGTGACCAGGCCACGTCCGGTGGCTTGGGCCTTTTGTGAGGCGGCCGAGAAACCGCCGCGTTGGCCTTGGCGGGCGCGTTGGTTCTCGGCCACCAGTAGCGATGGCTTGCCCCGGCGGTAAATGAAACGCAGGCGTTGACCACGCAGCTTTTCCCAGAGGCCTGGCGTCATGCGTTTGCCACGTGGGCCTTTGCCGGCCGCCGGCAGCGGGATCGCCAGCCAGAAACCATCCTTGGATCGGATGGTGACACCCTGATCATGCGCACCGACGATGACGGGTGCGCGGCTATAGACCAGGCCCGCCGCCTTGATGCTCAGTTTGCCTTTGGGATAGACCTCGCCACGCCATGTGTTGGCCAGGCGCTGGCCGAGGCCTGCGCCGGTGATCTGGCTGCGCAGTTCGGTCTTCAGCCCATCGGTGGCTTCGCGGATCGAATGCGTCACCGCCTGTTCGGCAATGTGTAACTCATCCGCCAGCATTTGGTCCAGGTCGCCCGAGAGCGCCGCCAGCAACTTCATACCGGTGCTCCCGTTAGCGTCCAGACCAAGCGATCCCGATCAGCCATCGGCTCGCCCACCACCTGCCAGCTTTTGCCGTTGACGGTAAAACGGTCCCCCATCTGCGGATCCGGCACATCCCTCGAGAGAAGATCGAAACGATGCGCACCCATTACCAGCCGGGTGTCGCCGAAGGACTCGACGACATCCGGGGATTTGGCAATGAATCGCGTGGCGACCTCCGCCCCATCGGCACGCCGGTAGGTGCCCGGCGTGCTGAGGTGCAGAAAGGTGCTGACCAACAGGCGCGCAAATGGCTGTACGGGATTGCCCATCACGCCATGGTCAGCTTGACCAACACACCCGGACGATGGCACATCGGCAGCGGATTGCTCTGGGTGTGCAAATCCGTACCCCGGTCGAACTTGCGCGGCTCCTGCTTGGCGTAGAGCGACTGGCCCAGGGTATTGACCGTTTCGTTGAAGTCGGCTGGCGCGAAGTAGGTGCTGAAGGTGTCGACCGTGCCCAGCGGGAAGGCGTGCGCCTCGCCCTCGGCAATGAAGTCGCGCGTCTGGGCGGTGCCGGCGCCATCGAGATAGCTCGCCTTGCCCAGGTACTCCTCGAAGACAATGCCGCCAAACGCAAAACCATTGCGCACGTCGTCACGCAGCATGGCGCCCTGGGCATAGTTCTCATAGGCCTTCTCGACCTTGGCGTGGCCGGTGAGCTTGGCAAAGAAACTGGGCGAGCACAGCACGCGCACGCCGGTCATGAATTCCCCGCGCAGGTTCTCGGTGATGCCGCGCACCACATCCGCACACTTGTTGCGCACATTGGTGGTGTCCGCATTGAGCTGGAAATTGACCGTGCTCGGGTTGAGCTTGAAGACCTCGAACAGGTCATGAAGCACACTGCCATCGGCATCGAGGATGACGCCCTTCAATGCCCCCATACGCAGATGCTCCAGGGTGATGGCGTGCTTGTTGCGCATGGACTCCAAGTGCTGGGCCAGCACCTGCGCCACGGTGTCCATCTCGGTCTCAGAGCCGAAGGCGCGCACGCCCTGGACTTCTTCCGGCAGCACCACGTCTTCCAGCGGGATGTGCGGAATCACGAAGGAATGCAGTTGGCGCTTGTCGTGCTTGTTTTGCGTGGCGGCGCTGCCCACCGGCAGGCTGGGCAGCAGATTCAGCGTGCCATTGCGCGACTCGATCACCACCGATCGGGTGCGCACAGGCTTGGCCGGAAAAAGGTTGAGTTCCTCCAGCCGACCGTAGCGGTTGGGAATGAGGTTGATGGCCGCCGTGAGGCTGGCCATCGAGAACCCGGGATTCTGGAAAGGGTTTTGCATAAGAGCGCTCCAATAAAAGGAACGGCCCGCGGAATGACCGGCGGGCCGAGGGGATGTCGGAAAGGAATCTGTGAGGTAGCTGGGGGTCAGGCAGCGTCGCGAACCAGAATGCCCCGGTCGCGCAGGTGCGCGATGGCCGCCGCCATTTGCTCGGCTGTGATGGCCGCTGGCCAGATCAGAGCATCGCGCAAGACGATGGCGTGACGGACCACCACCAAGGCGTCCGGGTTGTCAGCACCAGTGGCATCGCAGTCGTTGATCAGCACGCCGCTGGCCTGGCTGAGCGAACCCGTATCGGCCGGATCAAGCGGGGCGATCTTGCCGGTAGCGGTATCGGTGGCGATGACTGTGCCCAGCGTCAGGTTGTTGCCAGCAGCGAGGGTGACGCGTTCACGGGAATAGCGGCTCTCGGCTTCGAAGCGCAGCAGGTCGGCGAGGTCGTTCGGTTGGGTAATGACGGACATGGGGGCGTTCCTTTCTTAAGCGGTGCCAGTGAGTTTCTTGACGGCAGCGACGATGGGTGAGGTTTCTGGCTGACTGGGGATGGCCGTGCCGGCCTCGGCAGTGATGGTCGAACGGATCTCCGTCGCTTCGGTCTGGGCCGCCCGTGCATCGATCAGCGCGCGGCGTACCTCGGCTTCAGTCTTGCCAGCTGCGATGAATTGAGCCGCACGGTCGGGACAACCGGCCAGCATGCAAACTTCGGCAATGGCCTGAGCGCTTTGGGTCACTTCGCGGCGGGCTTGTGCAACCAGAACAGCGGCTTCGTCGACGCCGATGGTTTCGGACAAGGTTTCTTCGGGGGTGTCTTGTGGGTCAGACATGATTAACTCCTGTAGAGGATGTGCCGCCTCAGCACGGATGACGCCCCGCACCTGAGACGGCGAATGGGTAAGGGCGTTTTTTGGGGCGTTGATGAATCGATGGAATTCGGCCAGCGTGGACTCGAGTGTTTGGACGCCATCGGCCAGACCTTGCGCCACGGCATTGCCGCCGAAATACAGGCCGGCCTCGGTGGCGCGAACCGCATCAAGCTTCAAGCCACGCATGGCTGCGACGTGTTCGGTAAAGATCGCGTAGAGCCGATCGACCTCGCTTTGCAGGTCGGTCTTGGCGCTGTCCGACAAAGGCTCGTGTGGCGAGTAGTCGTTCTTGTGGGCGCCTGCGGTGATGGCCGTGAATCGATACCCGTCATTAGCATCTTTGACCGATTGATCCACATGCAGGGCGATAACACCAATGGAGCCGACGCCACCGGTTTCGGTGATGAACAAGCGCTGGGCGCTGGCCGCGATCGCGTAAGCCGCCGAGTACGCGGCATCGTTGGCCTCCGCCCAGACAGGTTTGATGGCCGTCGCCTCACGCACGCGGCGCGCCAACTCGAAACTGCCTGAAGCTTCTCCACCAGGAGAATCGATGTCCAGCAGGATGCCCCTGACCTGCGGGTCGGCCAGGGCGGAGTCCAGCATGGCCGCGATCTCGCCATAGGACGTCAGGCCCGACGCAGCCTCAAGACCGAGCGAGCGTTTGACGAGCGTGCCGTGAACCGGGATGACCGCGATGCCGGCAGGCGTTGCTGTTGCAGGTTTCTGCGGGGGTAATGCCAGGTCAACGGACGGCACAGCCAACCCCAGGCGTTCGCCCATCACCGCCAGAATGACGTCGAGTTTGGCACGATGAACGAGCAAGGGCGTCCCGAACAAGCGGGAAGCAAGGTGAGGCAGCATAAACTACTCCAGAGGGGGTTCGATTGAAAGGTCGGTCGCAGTGCCTGCACTGGCCGACGGTGGCGGGGTGGTAGCGGGCATGGGTTGGTCGTAGCGGGGGTCCGAATCGAAGACCAATCCCAGGTCATCGGCCCGGGCGTTGTCGGCGGCGATTTCCCGATCCACGTCCTCAGCGTCGTAGCCGTTACCAGAGATCGCTTCCGAGCGACTCATGAGGCCCGCGCGGATGGCGAGCTTCATGGCGTTGTATTCCTTTTGCGGATCCACCCACTTCCAACCCTGGGGGATCCACTTGGCCGCCTGGTACTGGCGCTGAGATTGGCGATATCCAGTCAAATTGAGCGTGCCCTCGAGCACCGCCTGGTCCATCCAGGCGCGCCAGATCGGCCGGCACAGCTGGTGCACGATCACACCGTGTTGCAGGGCTTCGCACCGACGGCGAAACTCCAACAGGCCAGCACGAATGGAGGAGTAATTCACCTGCGTCAGGTCCCCCGTGAGCATCTCGTAGGTGATGCCCATGGCAGCGGCCACCGCGCGGAACTGCTGGCGCATGAATTCGGCGTAAGACGATCCCACATCAGCAGGGGCTGAGAACTTGATGTCTTCGCCTGGCTCCAGGATTTGCAGCGTGCCAGGCTCCATGCCCGCGAGCGCCACACCGTTGGCATCTGCCGCCGACTCGCCCATCAGGTTGTCTTCGGGTGCCATACGGGTGATGAAGCCAGCGAACATGGCGGCGGTTTTTTTGCGGACCAGTTCGGCATCGTCGTACTGGTCTAGCTCGTTGAGCTTCACGAGCGCTCGGGTGAGCCACGGCTCTCCCCGGATTTGGCCAGGGCGCAAGGGGCGGAACAGGTGAATCACCTCGCTGGCGTCGATTCGCACAGTCTCCATGCCACCACCGCCAGCATTGCTGGACATCGGGGCCAGCAAGCCATCGTTGGGGTGCGTGCGATACAGGTGGTAGGCCATCCGACGACCCAGACGGTCGAACTCGATGCCAGCGCGAATGACATTACCGCCGGGCAGATCCCGATTCATGGAGGTTGGCAGGTGCTCGGCTTCCAGCACCTGGATCTGCATGGCCACCGGCAGACCATCTTCGGTGCGGCGGTAACGCAGTCGGATCAGTGCCTCGCCGCCTTCGAGCATGGCGCGGGTGGCCAGGGCCTGCAGACCGTAGAAGTCGGTCAGTCCTGCAGCATCGGCCTGTTCGCACCAGTCCCACCAGAGGCTGTGGATGGCTTCGCGGGTGGTCTGATCCTCGACCATGCTCTGCGGCTTGATGCCAGTACCGATCGCGTTGGCCACAAAGGCTTCGATACCTGCGGCGGCCCAGGCGTTGCGCCGGACCAGGTCACGGCTCTTGGCGCGCAGTTCGTCTTGGGCCAGCGACAGGGCTGCTACGGCGCCTGGGTTGCTGGGCATCCAGGCCAGGGCGCGCCGCCCGCCACCGGTGCCGTCATAGACCGGCGTGCCACCGAACATGCGCCGGCTGATGCGGGTCATCGTTTTGAGCCAGGTCATCAGAGTGCCTTGCTCGTGGTCACGCGGATCTGGCGGGATTTGGGTGCGCCGGAATCACGAGCCATGGTGGCTTCGACTTCAGCAATCGCAGCCTTCAAATCGGACACGCTGCGGTACTCGATGCTCTTGCCCTCGTAGGTCACGCGGTGCTCGCCACTGGCCAGCGCTTCGCGCAAGGCCTGCAGGTGTTCTGGTGTGTAGGTCATATTCTGGTCATCCTCAATTCATCCATTTGCTGCGCACCACCCGGCGCGGGTTGGGTTTGGCGCCGCCAGAAGTAACGAGGCCACCGTCGAACTGCTGTTCTCGGGTGGCCTCGGGGGTTGTGATTTGTTTGGCAACGACTGGTGGGTCGGTGCCGAGTTGTTTTTCGAGTTCTTGCCAGTGCCGGTCTTCGAACCGGTCCAGTCCTGCCGCCGCTGCCGCCGCGCGGGCGTAGACATAGCAGTCGAGCGCTTCATTGCGCTCACGCATCTTTTGCCACTCTCGGTGGGCAAAGCCGTTGCGGTCGCGCCGGGTGATTAACTGCTCGGCGCACAGCTGCTGCAGGTATTCGGCATCTACCTTGGGCAGGTGCACGAAGCCAGCCGGGTAGATCGGCGTGATGCCGTCTTCGGCCACCTCGGCGCTTTTGCGCAGGTTGTTGTAGAACTCCAGCTTGGCAATGCCGCCAGCCACCGGGAACACCTTGATGCCCCGGCGCAGCTTCTTGCCGCTGGCGGTGGCATCCACCGCCGTGGGCGTTCCGATCAGCGCCGCGCCTCCAGCGATGCCCTTGATCGGCATGAGCCGGGCATCGCGGACGCTGCGAACGAAGGCATAGGCCTCCTGGGTGGCGTAACCGGTATCCAAGGCCAGGCGCGCCAGGATCAGCTGGCAACCACTGCTGTGCGTCCAGGTCTCGCTCATCAGCTTGGCCAGGGCTGACCAGACCTCGGTGCGCGCCGTATCCCCCATCAGGACCCGGTGCTCTACCAGCCACGCAGCCTTACCGCGCCCGAAGGCCCAGACCGAAACCTCGATGCGGTCCTTCTGTACATCTGCACCGGCGGTCAGCAGCAGACCACCGGCAGGGACGCTGCCGATGCGGTAGTCTTCGCGGCGTTCCAGCAGGCGCTGCCAATCCGGGGCTTCGCCTTCTTCGACCCAGATCTCACCCAGTTCGGTGTTCTTGAAGGTCTTGATGGCCGAGGCCGAGCGGGAATCCGACATGGCAGCCGATTCCCAGGCCCTGGCGATCTCGATCCAGCTGCGCCAGCCCACTGGGCTGTACAGGCTGGAGAGGTGGAACCCGGCCGTGCGTCCAGCTTGTTCTGGCGCGCAAGCGTGCCACTGGCCGTTTTCCAACATCCAGGTCTTGTGGTGTTCGGCAATCGGTTCACCACAGCCTTCGCAGATGTAGGCTGCTGTTTCTGGCTGGCCACGCTCCCAGCGAAGCTGCTCAAACCGCAGCCACTGGCGGTGATCGCAATGCGGGCACGGCACAAAGTAGCGGCGCTGGTCCGTTGCTTCGAACTCGCGCTCCACCGCACTGGCGCCGGCAATCGTCGGGGTCGAGACGATCAGGATCTTGCGCCGGGCAAAGGTGCGGGTGCGCGCCTCGGCCAGGGAGATCGCGTCGCCTTCACCTTCCACATCCAGCGGGTAGCCGTCGACTTCGTCCAGGAACAGATAGCGCACCGGCATGGAGCGAAGACCCACCGCGCTGTTGGCGCCGGTCATCACCAGCACGCCACCATGGAACTCTTTGGCCAGGATGGTGTTGCCGGAGTCCCGACTGCGCGCCGGGGCAATGCGCTCCTGAATGGCAGGGCTTTCCTCGATCAGCGCGTCAATGCGCTGCTTGGAGGCCCGCTTGGCCATCTCGACCGTGGGCCACACCGCCATCATGGGACCCGGGGCGTGGTGGATCACATAGCCTACCCAATTCAGTCCCAGTTCCGTGCCGCCCACCTGGGCGCCTTTCATGAACACCACCCGCTCAATCGGTGACATGGGCGACAAGCAATCCATGATCTCACGCAGGTAGGGCGTGCGGCTGGTACGCCAGCGGCCAGGTTCGGAGGCGGCCTTGCTGGAGAGCACGCGGTGCTTGTCGGCCCACTCGGACACCGTGAGCAGCGGATCGGGGGTGAGACCCTCGCGCCAAGCGCGCTCGATGGCGTCCCAGCCTTCGTAGTAAAGCTCTTCCATCATCAATCCACTGATCAGTCCACTTTCGGCTGCAGGTCGCCCAGGTCCTGCAGTTGCTGGCGCACGGCGGCGTCCAGCGCCACATGCAAGGCATGCGGATCGACACCGAGTCCGGCGGCCATCTGTGACGAAATGCGCGCTGGCCAGTTGAGCCAGGCATCGCGCTCGGCCCGGGCCAGCTTGAACACATGGGCCACGGCCTGTGATCGATCGACCAGTTCACCCTTGAGGCGGGCAAGGCGCACCTTGTTGGTCTGCGCCTTGACCACCTCGTTGACGGTGCGGGCCTGGAGCAGTGAAGTACCGCCACTCGAGAGCGCTGGGGTGGGAGGCTCTGTCGTATCCCTTTGTGGACGTGTGGCAGCCTGCGGAATCTCGCTGGCAGGTGCGGAAACCTGCGGAGCCGGTTTATCGCTGGGCAAGTCCGCTACCGACCTCCGGGTCGGTGTGGTGTTGGCCGCCCATTGGGCATCGGCCACCACCGGATCGATGGTGCCATCCGGCAACTGGCTGATGCGCCCGGTGTCGATGGCCTTCTTGACGGCCACGTGCGACACGCCGCGATGGCGCGCGTAGGCGCGAATGGACAGTCCCATGTGTTGTTCAACTCAGTGCAATTGGGTGGCCTCCTCGATGTATGGGTCAGGCAAAGGCGAGTGAATCACCCCGGATTAAAAAGCGCTTGGCTTCTGTGGCGCACAGCGCGTGAATGCGGATGTCGATTGACAAGCAACCCACCAAGGAGCCCCACATGGCCAAACCCAAGCAACCCACCGCACTCTCCCCTGACGAGATCGAGCTCTTGCTCGAATCGATCGCATTGGACCACCTGTTCATCGAAACTCTGCAAACCCGCCACCGCGACAGCCTGGACTTCCACGACGTCAGCGTCTGGGGCGTGAAGAGCGCCTTGCAAGCCGCGTTTGATGCTGGATTGCGTGCCGCCGGCGGCGCGCCGAAGCAGACCGTGCACCGCGTGCGCAAAGTCCATCCTGGCAACGGCAGCGCCGCCGCCCTGCAAGCGTGAGGGCACCATGACCAGCGCACTCAACCCCAATCAGCAAGTCATCCTGGAGCACGCCGTACAACACAGCGGCGGCAAGATCGTCTGGTTTCCCGAGCACATCAAGGGCGGCGCCCGCGCCAAGGTGCTCGAGGCTTTGTTCAAACGCGCCCTGATCACGCCCGACGGCGATGACTGGGTGGTGGCCGCCGAGGGCTACGACGCCTTGGGCCTGCCCCGACCGGGCGCATTGCCACCAACCATCACGCTGGACGATCCGGAACTGGAGGCCGATGTCGCCACTGCCGAGGCCAGTTGGCAGAAGGCCGCCAAGGACAAGCCGGTTCGCACCCGAGCCGACAGCAAACAGGCCCTGGTCATTGGCCTGCTGAAGCGCCCCGAGGGCGCCACCATCGCGCAGATCATGGAGGCCACCGGCTGGCAGCAGCACACCGTGCGCGGGACCCTGGCGGGCACGCTCAAAAAGCGCCTGGGGCTGACCATCAGCTCCAGCAAGGAAGCCGGCGGTCAGCGCGTTTACCGCATCGATTCCACGGCCACTGTCAATACCACCGCCACCACCACTGAATCGGAGGCTGCATGAACGTCCGACCCAACTTGGCGCGCCTCGACGAACTCGGGCAGCGCCTGGCCGACCAGGCGTTTCGCACCCTGATCAGCCTGTGCCCCGAAATCCGCAGCGCCAGCCCAGCGCGCCAGGAGGCGGTGTGTGCCGCGATGCGGGCCAAGGTGGCACCGGTCACCGACAGCCTGCTCGAAGACGCGCGGCTTGCGCCCTGTTTGGCCGAGGCGGCGTTTCACAACGCCGTGCTGACCCTGGCACTGGCGGGCGTCGAAGCCTTGCAAGCCAAAGCCATGAGCCCCATGTACCGATCAACCAGCCCAACCACCACACCAACCAGAAAGGCCCGTCATGCCCAGCATGTCCATCACCATTGAACGCACCCCGCTGACCCTCCAGTGGGAGGGCCAAGATATCCAGGTCGAGCAGCTCGGCATCCGGCTGCCCTTTGCGCGCAAGCCGGTGGATCTGAGGGACATGAGCGCCAGCGGCGACTACATCGTCTACGTCACCGAGACCCGGACCATGACACCCGAGGAGTTCGATGGCTTTGCTGCCAACCTGCTGATCTCGCGCGACTGGCTCGCGGGCAAGGGTGGCTACGTGGGCAATGGACGCCTGTGCGTGGAAGTCCACGCCCCCAGTCGCCCGTACCTGTTCGTCGATCCGTCTGGCGGGGACTACGGTCGTTATGTTGCGGCCATATTTATGTGATCCAAGATTGGTTTCTCAATAGAAAGGGCATCTCCAACCCGTGTCTTGACACAACATAATTTCAGCGTTCAGCTGGCAGGTCCACCAACTTTTGGAGACTTGCCATGTTTGACTACCTATACGCCAAGCAATATGCCATTCAGAGGCAGCGCGATGGTTTATTCGCTCAGGAACGTGAGCGCTATCTACAGCACTGTCATTCGACGGGAAGCACGCGTGTCACCTTACAGGGCAAAGGCCAGGCACTTTTGCGATTTGCCAACCACATGCGAATCAGCGATCGAAATGGCATGGATCGACAGCGATTTGATGAAATTGTCGGTCTTGTCACGGAAAGCAATCCGAGCCCTGGTGCAATTTATGGAGTGAAAAAATGCAGTCAGCCATGGCTCCGATTTCTTGGCTGGCTGGTAGAGCCAGAGAATCCGAAATTTTTCATCGAGGAGCTTGAAAGCTACGTATCTTGGATGCGCGACGAACGAGGTCTGTCCTCTTCGACAATCGAGCAGTGGACAGAACGACTGACATCATTTCTTTGTTGGTATGGTGGCAGGGGGAAAAAATTCTCACAGATCAACATCCATGACATCGACGCTTATTTCGTGGAAATGGGTAAAAACTGGGGGAGAACCTCATCCGCATACATAGTCACCATGCTGCGGGTCTTTCTGCGACATGCTGCTTCCACGGGAAAATGTGATGCTCGTCTATCCACACTGATTGATCGCCCTCGAATTTACAGGGATGAAGGGTTGCCTTCAGCACTTGAATGGCCCGACGTCCAGCGTCTACTGGCAAATGCGGATTCCGGCGCTTCGAATGACATTCGAGATCGGGCCATCATGATGCTGATGGCCATTTATGGGTTGCGTACATGTGAGGTAGCTTCCTTGCGTCTCGATCAAATTGATCGAAAAAATTCAACGCTGTTGATTCAGCGCGCCAAGAATCGAAGACCGCAGATCTATCCGCTGATCGGCTCTGTGGCAGACGCTCTAGATCAGTACATCAGTACCGTTCGACCTGCAGTCGAATGCCCAGAAGTTTTTATTCGATTTGCAGCCCCACTATCTCCGATATCTCGAGCGGGATTGAGTACAGCAGTACATCGCAGAATCAAAGAACTTGGCGTATCAATCAAGCGATCAGGTCCACATTCACTCCGTCACGCATGTGCCGTCAGGCTGCTCTCAGAGGGGTTCAATCTAAATGAAATTGGTGATCACCTTGGTCACCAGAGTGCATCTGCAACCAGGGTGTATGCCAAGACAGATTTGAGGGCATTGCGTGAGGTTGCTGCATTTGATCTGGGAGACTTGTCATGAAAGTCTCTCAAGTCATCAGCTGCTATCTCGTGTCGCGTCGATCGGTCGGTGTCAGATTGGAAAGCGCTGAGCGCACGCTTTACCAATTCGCCAAGACAGTGGGCGACTGTGAATTTAAGAAGGTCTCACCTAAATCAGTGTCCAAATTCCTCATGGGATCTGGCTCAATTAGCAACTCTTGGTACCTAAAATACAAACTCTTGAATGGACTGTACCGATATGCCATAGCTCGTGGATATGTTGACAAGGCACCACTGCCGAGCGATATCCCGGCATTGCCGCCATCGCTGACGCCGCATGTTTACTCGACTGAAGAGATTCAACGATTACTTGATGCCACAGTGGTCATCAACAATCCGTGCTGTCCATTGCAAGCATCTTCTTTGAAGTCGCTTCTGATCTTGTTGTATGGCACGGGACTTCGTGTCAGTGAAGCTTTGTCGCTGAAGATTTCGGACATCAATCTTGCTGAAAAAATCATCACAGTACGTGATACCAAGTTCTACAAAACGCGGCTGGTCCCACTGGGTGAAAGGGTTTCAGAGGAGCTCAAGCACCACATAATCCGACGAAATTCTCTTCCAATGCCAGACGGAGTGGATTCAGCTGTATTTGCCATCCGATCTGGTTCTGCACTTGGGTACAGGCAGGTCAACGATTGGTTTGTTCAAGTTAGAAAGGCTGCAAGAATAGGTGCCCCACCGGGTGAAAAAAAGCCGCCGCGATTACATGACCTCCGTCACACTGCTGCAGTGCACAGAGTCATTCACTGGTATCGATCTAACGAGGATGTACAACGTCTACTTCCCCATTTGGCGACGTATCTCGGCCACATCAAAATTAAATCCACACAGCGTTATTTGACGATGACTCCAGAACTCCTGGAGGAGGCAAGTCTCAGGTTTGCTGTGTACGCCGAAATGGAGGTCGATCATGCGTGATCTCAACCTCCTCGGCCCGTGGATTCGTCGATTTCTGCTTGAGCATTTGGTGGCTGAGAGGAATCTGTCGCACAACACCCAAATCAGCTATCGCGACACCTTGTCATTGCTATTGCCATTTGCAGGTACCAAGATGCGCAAATCAGTTGACCGCCTTAACGTCTTTGATATCTCGCCTGGTGTCATTAGATCCTTCCTAGAAACGATCGAATCGGTCAGAAATTGCAGTGTCGCGACAAGAAATCAGCGCTTGGGCGCCATTCATTCCCTTGCAAAATTTATCGGGATGCGCTCGCCAGAACATGTTTCGTGGTGTGCAGAGGTAAGGTCAATTCCGTTCAAAAAATCGGCCAAGCCAATGATCGGCTATCTGGACAAACCTGAGATGGATGCGTTGTTGAATCAGCCGCTCAGATCTACAGTCCAGGGTGCACGGGACTATGCCTTACTACTGTTCCTGTACAACAGTGGGGCTCGTGCTGATGAGGCCGCAGGTCTCACCATCGATTGCGTACAAGTGGGTACATCACCTTGTGTCCGCATTCTTGGCAAAGGCAACAAGTTGAGGTTGTGCCCCCTTTGGCCCTTGACGGTGGCAGCACTTAAGCCGTTGATTTCTGACCGAGATGGCAAGGATCGTGTATTCCTTGGTCGAACAGGCGATCCAATAACACGGTTTGGGATCCATCGACTGGTCACAACTTATGCTGCGCTGGCCCTTGGAAATCAAAAGCCACTGAAATGCACACGTGTAAGTCCACACACCATCCGACACACAACAGCCGTTCATCTACTTCGAGCAGGCGTAGACATCAATACCATCCGTGCCTGGTTGGGGCATGTCTCGATTGATACCACTCACATCTATGCCGAGGTAGATCTTGAAATGAAGGCCAAAGCCTTGGCCAGTGTGAATATTGAGTCGCTGCCCAAACCCTCAAGCAAGAGAGGGTCAAACAATTCTGTGATGACCTTTCTGAGCACCTTGTGACGCAATGTCAGAAATTATGTGCGCACGATTGCCTTTGCCTCCTCTGAGAGTCAAGTGGCGTGGTGATCTGTGCACATAAATATGGCCGCAACATAACGCGGGTAATCCCCGCCAGATGGATCGATGAACAGGTAGGGGCGACCGGGCGCGTGCACTTGGACGCACAAGCGTCCTTCTCCTAGGTAGCCGCCCTTACCCTTGAGCCAGTCGCGGGACTTGTAGAGGTTCATGGCGAACCCGTCGAACTCTTCGGGTTCCATCTCTCGGGTCTCTGTGACGTAGACGATGTAGTCGCCGCAGCCTGCGATGTCGGTGATGTCGCTGGGTTTGCGCCCGAATGGCAGGCGGATGCTTAGCTCTTGGACCTCAATCTCTTGACCGTCAAATTTCACGGTCAGGGGTTTGCATTCGATGGTAAGGGTGATGTTCTTCATGTGAGCCTCAGGCGATGCGGTAGGTGCGTTGTTGTCCATCGGCTTTCTCGGAAACGATGCTCAAACCGAGCTTCTTTTTCAGGGCTCCGGCCATGCAGCCCCTGACCGTGTGCTGTTGCCATCCGCTGGCCTTGACCATCTGCTCAAGCGTCGCCCCCTCCGGACGTTGAAGTAATTCGATCAGCGTTGCCTGCTTGGTGCCCTCTCGTTTGGATGGTGTTGCCTTGGCTTCGATCGCAATGCCGAGGGCGCTGCGCCCTGCGTCGGTGATTGCAAATTGCGTGGTGCCGTCCTCGGCATGGCTGTGGGCGGCAATGAGATTGGCGTTGGCCAGGGATGTCAAAACCTTAAGCCGCGCACCCCCTTTTAGATTGGCCGGGAAGTCGGTCAGCAAGTGCTCTGGATGCTGGGCCGCTGCGATGAGCAGATTGGTTTGGGTCTCGGAGAGTTTCATGGTTTTCCTTTAAAAATGGTGATGTGATGAACGCTTCATTCCGCTCGCTTATCAAGCGATTTCTGAATCTTTTTTCTTCCCCTGTGGCTTCTTCGTCTGCGCCTTCAGGCCAGCTTGATAAGCCGCTTGCAGAGCAGCCTCAATTCCCCAAACCGACACGTCGTGAAAGTCCAGCCGGTCCGAATGCTGCGTCTGCAGCGTCTGGACAAAAAGGTGCTCGCGTGCGATCTGCTCCAAAAGGCAAGAAGGCGCGTTGATGGCGTTGGTGGTTTTCTTGTGGTTCATGCGGCGCTCCAAAAAACGTTGATTGATGACCGTATGAACGCTTCATTTCCGAACAACATCAAGTCAATTTCTTAGCCAGACTCTTTCACTTGGGTATGACCGATCGACTCTCAATTCGGGCCTATGCGCGCCACCGAGGGGTGTCCGATACGGCGGTGCGCAAGGCCATTGAGGCCGGGCGGATCACCCCCAACGCAGACGGCACGATCAATGCGGCGCTGGCCGACGCTCAATGGAGCAAAAACACAGATGCCGCGCAGCAACGCGGTAAACACAAGCCCGTCTCCAATGAGGCGATTGCGGGGATACGGGAAACGCTGGGTGAGTCTGCGGGCTCGTTTGAACCCAAAGGCGGTGGCACCACGTTGCTGCAGGCGAAGACCGCCAATGAGGTGCTCAAGGCGCAGACCAACCGGGTGCGCCTGGCCCGCCTAAAAGGGGAGCTTGTCAACCGTGACCAAGCCGTCGCACACGTTTTCAAGATGGCGCGGGCCGAGCGCGATGCTTGGTTGAACTGGCCAGCGCGTGTGGCTGCCCAGATGGCGGCTGACCTCAATGCCGATGGGCATACCTTGCATGTGCTGTTGGAAAAAGCCGTGCGCAATCACTTGATCGAACTAGGCGATTTGGCTGTTCGGTTGGACTGAGCCCTACTGTGGGCTTGAGGTTTTACGGAATGCAGGGATGTGTTGGAACACTATGACGGATTTGATGCCATTGCTGAGGCGTGGCGCGAGGGGCTCACCCCCGACCCACTGCTGACTGTGTCTGAATGGGCCGACCAGTACCGAGTGCTCTCGGGGAAGTCGGCCTCGGAGCCTGGCAAGTGGCGAACCAATCGCACGCCGTATCTCAAGGAGATCATGGACTGCCTCTCCCCGACGTCTCCCATCGAGCGTGTGGTGTTCATGAAGGGTGCACAGGTCGGTGGCACTGAGTGCGGCAACAACTGGATTGGTTATGTGATCCATCTGGCCCCTGGCCCCATGATGGCTGTTGCGCCGACGGTCGAGATGGCCAAGCGCAACTCCAAGCAGCGGATTGATCCCCTTATTGAAGAAAGTCCGACGCTGTCGAGTTTGATCGCACCAGCACGGGCACGTGACTCAGGCAACACCATCCTGGGCAAAGAGTTCCGTGGTGGCGTGCTGGTGATGACGGGCGCAAACAGCGCCGTTGGCCTGCGCTCCATGCCGGTGCGCTATTTGTTTTTGGATGAGGTCGATGGCTACCCAGGAGACGTTGAGGGAGAAGGCGATGCGATTGCACTGGCTGAGGCTCGAACCCGAACCTTTGCACGCAGAAAAATATTCATTGTCTCGACGCCAACAATTTCTGGATCGTCACGCATCGAACGCGAGTACGAGCAAACGGACCAGCGACAGTTCATGGTCCCTTGCCCGCATTGCGAGCACGAGCAAGTCCTGATCTTCGAACAACTGATCTGGGAAAAAGGTCTGCCCGAGACAGCGCACTACAGGTGTGAGTCGTGTGAGCAGCCCATCTACGAATACCAAAAGACTGAAATGCTGGAGCGGGGTCGATGGCAGTCGTCGATTCCTGATTACGTGGGAAAGACGGTGGGGTTTCACCTCTCCAGTCTGTACAGCCCAGTTGGTTGGCGCAGTTGGGCCGACATCGCTGCAGCATGGGAAGCAGCACAAGGATCTGCAACTGCCTTGAAAGCATTTAAAAACACAGAGCTGGGCGAGACCTGGGTCGAGCAAGGTGAAACCCCCGAGTGGGAGCGCTTGCTCGAGCGTCGTGAAGACTATCGAATCGGCATTGTGCCAATTGGGGCGGCTTTGCTTTGCGCTGGGGTGGACGTTCAGAAGGACCGCATTGAGGTCTCGGTCTGGGCATTCGGTCGGGGCAAAGAGGCCTGGCTGGTGGAGCATCGTGTGCTCGCTGGCGACACCTCCCGCGATACGGTCTGGCAAAGACTGCGTGAAATGATCGATGAGTCCTGGACCCATGCGTCGGGGGTGCAGTTGCGCCTGAGTCGCATCGGCCTGGACACAGGATATGCCACACAAGAGGCCTATGCCTTCGTGCGCAAGTTACGTGACTCCCGGCTGCTGCCAATGAAAGGCGTGGCTCGTGGTGCTGCGTTGGTCGGATTGCCGACCGCTGTGGACCTGACCGTGGGCGGCAAGAAGCTGCGCCGGGGTGTTCGGGTCTATTCGGTGGTGGGTGGCATTGCCAAGCTGGAGTTCTATAACCACCTGCGCAAGACCATGGAAGTGACCGAGGACGGCGAAATCCTCTATCCAGCTGGATACATCCATTTGCCCAAGGTCGATGCCGAATTCGTGCAGCAGTTGTGCTCTGAGCAGTTGGTCACGCGTCGGGATCGCAATGGCTATCCGGTGCGCGAGTGGCAAAAGATTCGAGAGCGCAACGAAGCGCTTGATTGCTACGTCTATGCGCGGGCGGCTGCCAGCCTGGCTGGTCTTGACCGGTATGAGGAGCGTCACTGGCGCGAATTGGAAAAATCGTTAGGCGTGGCAGGACCACCTGAAGACGCCCAATCAACCAAGCAAGAAGCCACCCTCAGCGGTGGCTTCGTTGTTTCTAAAGGACCACAACGCGGCAGGCGCTTGATTCGCAGCCGGTGGATGAACTGATGACGACCTATACCCTTGAACATGCCCAAGCACTGCGAGAGGCCATTGCCAGTGGTGAGCATCGGGTGACCTACGACGGCAAGACCATCGAGTACCGCACGGTCTCCGATCTCAAGCTGGCCTTGGCCGAAGTGGAGGCGGCGCTCGCCTCAGACAGCGGAAAAACCAAGACTCGTCAGATCAGGATCACTACATCCAAGGGGTTCTGAGATGGCCTTTTGGAAAAAACTCACAGCCTATGTGGGCTGGAATTCCGTTCACGAGGTCGCAGGCTCAGGCCGCAGATCTCGTGTCTGGAATCCTGGTGACCCGGGGGCGGTCTCGGCGATGCTGGCCACGGGCAATCAACTGCGGGTCAAGTCTCGGGACCTGGTGCGCCGAAACGCTTGGGCGGCTAACGCGGTCGACAGCTTTGTCTCGAACGCAATTGGCACTGGAATCAAGCCGCAATCCTTGGTGGATGACCCCAAGTTTCGGGAGCGAATTCACGCGTTGTGGTGGCAGTGGGTGGAGGAGGCAGACAGCAACAACCTCACCGATTTTTACGGCCTGCAGTCACTAGCCTGCCGTGCCATGGTCGAGGGCGGCGAATGCCTGATTCGTATCCGCAATCGGCGACAAGAGGATGGCCTGAGCGTGCCGATCCAGTTGCAAATTCTGGAGCCCGAGCACCTGCCTTTAAGCCTGAACACTCTCAGTGCATCGGGTAACCCAATTCGTAGCGGCATCGAGTTTGATACCCTTGGACGTCGGGTGGCCTATCACCTTTACCGCGAGCATCCGGGTGACCCGAGTTTGACGGTCAATGGCAACGACCTGGTACCTGTTCCTGCTGAGGAGATCGTTCACCTGTTTCGACCACTGCGGCCAGGTCAGATTCGTGGCGAGCCCTGGCTGTCGCGGGCATTGGTCAAGCTCAACGAACTCGATCAATACGATGACGCTGAGCTGGTTCGGAAAAAGACTGCGGCCATGTTCGCTGGCTTCATCACGCGCCAGTCGCCAGAAGACCAACTGCTGGGAGAGGGCGAAGCGGATGAGCTGGGCGTAGCGATGGCGGGTTTGGAGCCGGGAACACTGCAAGTCCTGGAGCCGGGTGAGGACGTGAAGTTTTCTGATCCAGCGGATGTTGGTGGTTCCTACGCGGAGTTCCTGCGGGTGCAGTTCCGTGCAGTCGCTGTAGCCATGGGCATCACCTATGAGCAGTTGACCGGCGATCTGTCGGGCGTGAACTACTCGTCGATTCGTGCAGGGCTCCTGGAATTCCGTCGCCGATGTGAAGCCATCCAGCATGGCGTGATCGTGCATCAGATGTGTCGCCCGATTTGGCGTGCATGGATGGATGCGGCAGTGCTCAATGGTGCCCTGGCTGCGCCGGGATATGCCAAAAGCCGTCAAGCCGCCCGAGCATGGCAAGCGGCGAAGTGGATTCCCCAAGGCTGGCAGTGGGTGGATCCTGAAAAGGAATTCAAAGCCCTGCAGTTGGCCATTCGATCCGGATTGATGAGCCGCTCCGAAGCGATCTCTTCATTTGGCTACGACGCCGAAACGATCGACAAAGAGATCGCAGCGGACAACGCGAGAGCCGATGCGTTGGGGCTCGTATTGGATACGGACCCCAGGCAAGTAGCTCGCAATGGTGCGACCAACTCGGCAGCACCCTCTCTCCCTCCTGACTCACCAAGCGCGCCCTTGGTGGATCAGCAAACCTGAAACCAGAGGACTTATGAACCACATCTCGTCGATGCCACATTTGGCATCGCGAATCTTTGGCACGCCCCTGCTGATTCACCCCAGAAAGTTGGATGTGATTCTCTCGGT
Organism: Bacteroidota bacterium; assembly: GCA_027483445.1. Taxonomy (GTDB): domain Bacteria; phylum Bacteroidota; class Bacteroidia; order M30B66; family M30B66; genus CAMCXT01. The sequence continues at coordinate 48,951 of JAIXUS010000045.1, forward strand.
GCTTGGCCCCCGTTTGGGATTGGCCATGTCAGACGATTCGCAAGCACTCATCAAGCACTTGGCTGCGCAAGCCCCGCCTGTTAATTCCACAGCACTGACATCAAACATCGCTGTCATCAGTGTGTCCGGAACATTGGTACGTCGAGCGGCAGCAGTCGATGCGGCCTCGGGTCTGACCAGCTACACGGCCATCAGTGCGCAGCTTGCGCAGGCCGTGCTTGACCCTGCTATCAACGCGATTTTGCTGGACATCGATTCACCCGGCGGTGAAGCCGGTGGGGCTTTTGATCTGGCGGATCAAATCATGGCGGCTCGGCAAATCAAGCCCATCTGGGCAGTTGCCAACGACGATGCGTTCTCGGCTGCATATGCCATAGCCAGTGCGGCCAGCCGGGTCTACGTCACTCGGACCGGCGGTGTGGGGTCTGTTGGAGTTATCGCGTTGCACGTGGATCAGTCGCAGCGGGACGCCATGAGCGGACTTCGCTACACAGCGGTGTACGCCGGGGACCGCAAGAACGATATGTCTCCCCATGCGCCGCTGTCCACCGATGCGGCGCAGGCCCTACAGGCCGAAGTGGACCGGCTGTATGGCCTGTTCGTGTCGACGGTCGCAGCCAACCGAAACCTTTCTGAACAAGACGTTCAAGACACCGAAGCAGGGCTGTATTTCGCGCAAGACGCGATTGATGCCGGTCTAGCCGATGTGGTCGGGACGCTTGACGACGCACTGCTCGCTCTGAGTGAAGAGCTCCACACGCAATCGACATCCATCGCGCGAATTCAAGGTTCGGGCCGCGAGATGGGGATCTCTACGCCCGGATCGTCCATGAAAAGGAGTGTTTGCATGCAAAACGATGCAACTCAAGCTGCCGATGGGCAGACAACCCAAGAAGATCAATCTCAACTAGCCAATCAGCCGAGTGCTGGATCTGAGCCTGCCCAAGGCAACGATACCTCGCAAGACGCAGGGGGCGAAACCGGTGCGCAGGTGCAAGCAAGTGCCGCCATCCAAGGCCATGACATCAGGGCAGCCAGTGCTCAGGTGCTGGCCATTGCTGAGATGTGTCTTCTGGCTGGGAAGTCCGAGATGACAGCGGGCCTGATTGAGCGCGGTGTTTCGGTTGACCAGGCGCGCAAGGAGCTTCTGGCGGCCAAGGCCTCTGGATCCCCCGAAATCTCCAGTCGCATCTTGCCCGAGGCAGGAACACAAGCCCAAACCAAGCCCGAAGACAGCCCTGTCGTTCGAGCAGCGAAGCAGCGCGCTCAAAGCCAGCGTGACGCAGCGCAACTCAACCACCGTTAATAGGAGAACCTGATGACTGCAATTACCAACGACCTCACCTTGGGCGACGTGCTCAAGTACGAGGAAGAAAACCTCTACTCCCGCGACCAGGTCACGGTGGTGTCCGGGCAGAACTTGAAGCTCGGGACCGTGATTGGCCGAGTGAGTGCGACGCAAAAAGTCAAAGCCCTCGACCCTTCTGCGACCGATGGTTCAGAAGTCGCCGCTGGCGTGGTGCTGCAAAGCATCGATGCCAGTGCCGCAGAAAAAAACAACGGCCTGATTGTTTCGCGTCAAGCCATCGTGGCCGATCACGCGCTGATCTGGCCCGCTGCCATCACCACGGAAGAAAAAACCGCAGCTATCGCTCAACTCGAAGCGATCGGCATCCTCGTTCGTCAAGGAGTCTAAGCAATGAACAACCCTTTCCAGTCCCCTGCGTTTTCGATGACGGCGCTTACTGCTGCCATCAATATCCTGCCCAACCAATTCGGAAAACTCGATCAGCTCAACTTGATGCCTGCTCGCCCTGTGCGCTTTCGTCAGATTGCGGTGGAAGAGCGAAACGGCGTTCTGAACCTGCTGCCCACGCTGCCCGTAGGTGCGCCTGGCACGGTGGGAAAGCGCGGTCGCCGTACTCTGCGCTCGTTCATCATCCCGCATATTCCGCACGACGATGTGGTGCTGCCAGAAGAGGTTCAAGGCCTGCGCGCCTTTGGCTCTGAGACCGACACCGAAACCATCGCAAACGTGATGACCGAGCATCTGCAGTCGATGCGCAACAAGCACGCCATCACGCTAGAGCATTTGCGCATGGGCGCACTCAAGGGCGTGATTCTGGATGCTGATGGCTCGGTCCTCTACAACCTCTTCGATGAGTTCGGTATTGAGCCCAAGGAATTCAACTTCGCGCTCAACAACGAAAAAACCGATGTCAAGAAAAAGTGCCTTGATCTCAAGCGATACCTTGAACTCAACCTCAAGGGCGAGTACATGACCGGTGTTCGCGTACTGGTCTCGCCGGAATTCTTCGATCTGCTGACCGCCCACCCCAATGTGGTCAAGGCCTATCAGTGGTATCAGGAGAGCCTGGCGCTGCGTGCAGACCAACGCACTGGCTTCACCTTTGCGGGCATAACCTTCGAGGAGTATCTTGGGCAGGCCTCTGATGTGGATGGCAATGTGCGCAAGTTCATCGCTTCTGGAGAAGGTCATGCCTTCCCCGAGGGCACCTTGGACACTTTTGCCACGTACTTTGCACCGGCTGACTTCAATGAGACGGTCAATACGCTGGGGCAGCCCCTGTACGCCAAGCAAGAACCTCGAGAATTTGGTCGCGGCACGGATCTGCATACGCAGAGCAATCCGTTGCCGATGTGCCATCGCCCGGGGCTCTTGGTCAAGCTTTTGGCCAGCTGATGTCCCGCGATCCGTTTGCACTGGGTGTCAAACGGCTGTTCGCAAGTTTGGGATCCCCGGCGCAGTACAGCACTGTGACCGGGGAGACCATCGAGCTCAAGGTCATCAGTAAGGCACCGGATTCGGTACAAGAGTTTGGCCAGTCGCACCTTGCGGTGACCTCGAATCGGTTTGACTTGCAAGCGGCAGATATCACCCGACCTCAAGAGGGCGATCGTCTGACGTGGCGGGGTGTCATCTATGTCATTCAAGGCGATGGGCTTGTCGATCGTGATCGCTTGATCTGGACTGTGAGTGCCTATCCCTTACCTGACTATTCGCCGACGGCGAGCTGAGCATGAGCGTTCGACTTCTGGCTGCTCTTCAGGGCGACCTCTCCAAGATGATGGAGCAGGAATTGACCTCGGCGCGGGTGGCGGTGACCACCGGCGTTAGAGAGGCGACACAAGGGCTCAAGAGTGAGTTGCGCTCGCAAATCGAAGGGTCTGGCCTAGGCTCGCGCCTGGCCAATACATGGCGGGGGGAGGTGTACCCGAAGGGACGCCCCAGTCTCGGATCGGCAGGGCTTGTTTACAGCCGCGCTCCTGTTGTCGTCGCGGCGCATGACCAAGGCGCGTTGATACGTTCTAAGAACGGGTTCTGGCTCGCCATCCCGCTCCCTGCGGCAGGCAATGGGCCTCGCGGCAAACGAATGACGCCAGGCCTTTGGGAGCGCATGCGTGGTCAACGACTGCGCTTTGTCTATCGCTCTGGAAAACCGTCACTGCTGGTGGCGGACAACTTTCGAGCCAAAACAGGCAAACGCGGCGGCTTTGCGGCGGCATCTGCCTCTGCTCAGAAATCAGGACGGGGGCTGACCACAGTCCCCATTTTTTTGCTGGTGCCGCAAGCCCAACTCAAGAAGAAATTCGACATCGCCAGTGCCGCTCAACGGTGGCAAGACCGGCTGATGGTGTTGGTCACGCAGTCGTGGCCAGAAGAACGCTCGGACAAATGAAATGACGATGAAAGCAAGCCAACGAGAAGCGGCACTGGGGGCCTTGTTCACGCTGATGGACGGACTTCCCTTGCAGCCCAATGCCATACGCAGAAATTCATCCTTGCCTGAGCGGCTCAGTGAACACGCGATGGTGTTCCTGCGCGATGGTGACATGACGCAGGTCGATGTCACCTTGTCGCCTGTGACCTACCTTTGGGAGCACGCTGCAAGCATCGAAATATATGTCGCGCATCCCGAAGCATCTGCCAGAGACGCGCGCATGGACGAGCTGCTTCAGGCGCTTGGCACCTTGATCTTGGCGGATCCGACTTTGGCTGGACAGATCGACCATGCCGAAGTGATGCCGCCCAAATTTGAAGACGTCACCCCAGATGGGTCTGTGGGCATCAAGGCCTGCACGCTGGATGTGGTGATGCATTACGCGAGCAGCCATCCCTTGGCCTGATCGCAACACAAACCTTAACCACTTGGAGATTCACCATGGCTCGTGCTTATGGCGCGAACGCCAGCCTATTGGCTGCGTTTGAACCCACCTATGGAACTACACCGACTGGAGACTTTGGAAAAATTCCTTTTGTCTCCACCACCTTGGGCTCAGAACAGGGCTTGATTGCCAACGATCTGATTGGCCTGGGGCGAGACCCGAGTGCGCCCATCCGTGACGTGATCAAGGTCGAGGGTGACATCGTTATTCCCATCGATCTTCGCAATATCGGCATGTGGCTCAAAGCCCTGCTGGGAAGTCCTGTGAGCCTTGGAGATACCGTGCACACTCACACTTTTGTATCTGGCAACTCAGGGCTGCCGAGCCTCTCACTGGAGACGGGACTGCCGGACATTCCGGCGTACTTCCTGGCCTCTGGTGTGATGGCCAACTCGCTGCAAGTGAAATTTGCTCGCTCTGGCGCAGCGGACGCCACTTTGGGTTTGATTGCTCAAGGCGAAGTCAAGCGTACTGCCAGCGCAGACGCCACACCCACGACCTTGCCGATCACTCGCTTCAACCAGTTCCAGGGTTCGATCAAAAAGAATGGCCAAGCCTTGGGTAACGTGGTCGCAGCGCAGTTGACCTATTCAAACAATCTGGCACGCATTGAAACCATTCGCTCCGACGGAAAGATCGAAGGGGCTGACCCCACGGTGGCCAGTTTGACGGGCAACTTGGAGGTGCGTTTCGCGGACACGGAATTGATCGATGCCGCGACCAACAACACGCCGCTGGAGCTGACATTCAGCTATGTCATTGACGCCACCAAGAGCCTGACCTTCATCGCGCATGAGGTCTACCTACCCAAGCCCAAGCTCTCAATCTCTGGCCCCGGCGGCATCCAGGCCACCTTTGACTGGCAGGCGGCCAAGAACACCGCAGCCGGGCACATGCTGACCGTGCAACTCGTCAATGACGTGGTTGCGTACTGAATTTAAGAGGCAAACATGCTCAAACTCAATCTGAAACGTGAGCCGTATTGGCTCGACCTGGTCCAAGGCGTGCGCATCAAGGTCAAGCCTGCGACCACCGCACTGGTCATGGCGGCGCGCCATGCTGCAGCCCTCATCGATGGCAAAGACCATGCGGCAGCCGGAGAGCGAACCGCCACCCTGATTACCGAGCTGGCCAAGGCTGCCATCTTGGCTTGGGAGGGCGTGGGCGACGACAAAGGCAAAGCCGCAGCCGTGACGCCGGACGGCATCGCTGCGCTCATGGAGCTTTGGCCAGTGGCTGATGCCTTTGAGCGTGAATATCTGGCCGCGCTTTATCTCTTGGATGCCGAAAAAAAAGGTTGAAGGCCCGCACTGAGTGGCACCACGGTGGCGGGGCTACGTACTGCGAGGCATGCGAGACGACTTGTCCTGAGTGTCCGTACCAAGTGAATTCACCTCAGACCGAAGAGGGCTGGCAGGCCCTCGCGGTACTGGATGTTTGTTCATCCCAAGTGCGAGCAGTTCAAGGCGCAGTACTGGGCATGGACTTCAATGCGTGGCTGTCTGCCAGCCAGGCACTGGATGCAGACCCCGCTGCCATGACCCATTTTTTTCCTGCCGTAGAGGCGGGCCTGACGCAAGCATTGAACAAACCATCTCCGGATATTCCACATGGCTGAACGCAACCTATCGATTCGACTCGCTGTCATTGATGGCGGAAAAGTCAAAGCCGAACTGGCAGACGTGGGTGAGGCCGGAGAGCGTTCTCTCAAGAAAATCGAGTCTGCATCGCAACCAGCATCGGCTGGTCTGAACCTGTTGTCCAAAGCGGCCAACGACGCTTTCGTGCGCATGGAGGACGCCACTTCCCGTCTCGGGATGCTGGGCAGCGTACTCGGTCGCCTTGGTCCCGCAGGACTAATCGTGGGTGCATCTGTTGCTGCGGTCGGTTACGGCATGCATCAACTGGTTGTTCCGGTCGCTGAAGTTGGCGAAGAGCTCAACAAGCTTTCCCAGAAAACCGCAGTCTCAGTCGAGGCCTTGTCGGCGTTGCTGTATGCCTCAGAGTTGTCGGATGTGAGCGCTGAGAGCCTGACCAAGGCGCTCAAATTCCTCTCGACTGCCATGTTCGACGCCAAAGTCAAGGGTGGGGAAGGCAGCGCGGCGCTCAAGGCATTCGGAGTCTCGGCGCTGGATGCACAAGGGCAGATTCGTCCGACGGAGCAGGTGCTGTTGGACCTGGCTGAGAAATTCGCGGCCATGCCTGACAGTGCAGAAAAGGCAGCCCTGGCTGTCAAGCTGTTCGGCAAGAACGGACTGGACATGATTCCCATGCTCAACCAAGGGCGCGATGGGCTGACTGAAATGATGGAAGAGGCCAAGCGCCTCGGCCTGGTAATGTCTGCTGATGCAGCACGCGCTGCAGAGGAGTTCAACGACAACATGAAGCGCTTGCACGCGGTCAACGAAGGCGTTCAGCGCCAAATCGGATCCGCGTTGCTGCCGATCCTGGCTGACCTGACGGAGCAGATGTTTCTGGCCAAAACCGAGGCCGGAGGATTCACGAGTGAGTTGCAAGCGATCACGCACAACCGTCAGCAAGTCCTGACCTTCCTTGAGGAGGTCGCAACTGGTCTTGGGTTCATCGCCGAGTCGGCTGTGCTTGCCAAGCGCGTGATCAGCCAACCGTTTGACAGTTTGTCTGTCGTCGCCAAGGACGTCGAGACTTGGATCAAGACAGATCTTCTTCGATCCATGAAGTCGATGGGTTATGACGAGGGACAAATCAACGCTGAAATAGCCAAACTGCAAGCAGCTCGCGATCGATTTGTGGAGGCCGCCAACGATCGATTGATGAATCTCAATGACAACCCTGGGTACGTCAACCGTATCGAAAAGTTCTTTGATGAACAGCGACGCACTGTTCGAGTCATGGGTCAGAGGTTTGTTCTGGATACTGCCGAGCAAGCCGCGCAGGTCCAGAAAATCTATGACGAATTCCTTCCCAAGATGCCTCGTAAGCGGCCAAGTGGTTTAGACCTAACAGGGTTTGAGAAGAACAACGAGGGCTTGCAGTTCTTGAAACAACTTGAGCAGCGTGCGACGCGAGTAACTCAAGGTGAAGGCGCTGAACTCAGAGCGCGAGCTTTGGAGCTGGAACGCAAGGGATATTCGGGGGTGGTCAAGGAGGCCGAAAAGTACATCGACATGATCGAGCGTATAGAGAAGCAAAAGGAGGCCGACAAAAAGTTCGAGGAGTACGAGAAGGAGCTACAAAAGGCCCATCAAATCACCGAGAACTACATTGGCAACAACCGCCTCAAGCAGGAAGAGTTGCAGCTCAAGCGTCAGCTTCTGGACGTCGGCGAGATCGAGCGGGCTGCCTTGCAGACTCGCTTCGAGATGGAAAAAGCCGCAGTCATGGCATTACGCCAGGCCGAGCAAATCAACGATCCCGGGCTCAAAGCCGAGGCCATCGCTGCGATCAACGATGCCTTGGCGCGGCAGTTGCCGATCGTCGAGCAGCTCGCTCGGGCCAACGTGGAATACCAGCGCAGCTTTGACTATGGAATTCGGAGCTCTCTGCGCACCTACATTGAGGACGCTACCAATGCGGCCAAGCAGGCTGAACGTGCCGTGACCTCCGCCTTCAAAGGCATGGAGGACGCGATGGTCCAGTTTGTAACGACCGGCAAGGTGGACTTCAACAGCTTGGCCAACTCGATCATCGCGGACCTGGTACGCATCCAGATCCAAAAAATGATCACCTTGCCTCTGGCCGGTTGGATGAGTGGACTGAATTTGTTTGGTGGTTCCAGTGGCGGTAACGGAATTGGTGGGGCATTCCCTGCTGGTGCCACTGACCTGATGTCAGGCGGAACGATGGTGGCTCACACCGGTGGATTGATTGGCAGTGATGTACTGGCAACTCGATCAGTCGGACTGCATCACTTTGATGGAGCGCAGCGGTTTCATACCGGTGGAGTGGTGGCGGGCGAAGTACCCATCATTGCTCAGCCTGGCGAGGCGGTATTCACGCCTGGTCAGCTTCGATCGCTGGGAGGCGCACTGGCTAAAAACAATCCGTCACCAGTCAAGGTGCTGGTCAATGTCAACAACCACGCACCAGGGGTGGATGCCCGAGTTCAGACCAGCCAGCAGCCAGACGGAACCACCCGCCTGGATGTGATGGTTGAGCAGATCGAAGCACGCATGAGTCGATCTATCAATCAAGGTGTGGGTATAGCGCCCACTCTGGAACGACGTTATGGCCTCAATCCCGCAGTAGGAGCCTTGCGATGAGTGATGTGACCTTACCGGCGGGGATTCCCGTATGGCCGGACACCTTGCCGTTGCCTCGTATTGAGGGATATGGGTTGGCCCCGCAGTCAAACGCCATTCGAACCGACATCGATTCAGGGGCTGCTCGGATGCGATTGCGATCTACCAGCACGCTCTACCGGGTTCGCTCAGAGTGGCGCTTCTCGCAAGAGGCGTTCGCAGTCTTTGATGCTTGGTGGATGCATGTGCTCAATCAAGGGGTGCTGTGGTTTGCGATGCCACTCACGGCTGGGTTGGGCGTTCAGGCAGTTCAAGCGCGATTCATTGCGCCATGGGACACCGAGCTTTTAGCGGGAAACAGGTGGCAGGTGAAAGCGCAACTAGAGGTGCAAGACTTTCCTCGGCTAAGTCCTGATGAGGTTCAGGTGGCCGCAGTACTTGGACCAGATGCCATCGCGCTGGGGGATCGCCTACATGCCTGGCTCAATCAAACCATCGTGGCATCGGACTACTGGTAGCCATAGACACTAAGGAAATCAAACATGACCCTCAAGACCCGGCTCGATCAAGCTGTGGGAACGATCGAGGGGGATGCAGGCTTACTCCATCAGATCGTCCACGGGGATGATCAGACAACCGTCACCACGCAAGGTGGTCAGGTCAAAAGTGTGGCCAACGTCATTCATGGAGTGCAGACCCAGCTTGATGCTTCCCGACAAGATCTGACCAATCAGGTTGCCACTGCAACTCAGCAAGCCACCAGCGCCGCGCAATCGGCCAGCAATGCCGCAAGCTCTGCGACGACAGCCAGCACCAAAGCAACGGCAGCCACTGACTCCGCGACCAGTGCTGCCAGCTCCGCTACTGCGGCGGCCACGTCGGCGGCGACTGCCAGCACCAAGGCCAGTGATGCCAGTAGCAGCAAGACGGCAGCAGCAGCGTCTGCCACCAATGCTGCGACGAGTGCCGCTAATGCGGCTGGTTCTGCGACTGCTGCTTCGACCTCAGCGAGCACTGCCTCTCAAAAGGCAACCGATGCAGCTGTAAGTGCCAGCTCCGCATCTGCCTCGGCACTCACGGCCACCAATAAAGCAGCGGACGCGCAAACTGCGTTGACTGCTGCGCAGGCGCAAGCCACCTTGGCATCCGATTGGGCGCAAAAGACCACGACCACAGTCGATGGTGCCGGTTATTCGGCTAAGTACTGGGCGGGTCAGGCGGCAAATTCTGCAGCCGTGGTCACCACCAATACGGTGATTCCGGCGGAGGTGTTCACTGGTGATGGCGTCAAGACAGACTTCACTCTTTCACACCCAGTGGCGTACCCCGGCGCGTTGATGGTGACAGTGGCTGGTGTGCCTCAGGCCCCCATCGATGCCTATTCAGTCCCGACCACAACGACTCTGCGCTTTGTCTCGGCACCGACCAACGGCGTGGCGATCAGTGTTCGATATTTGGACAAAGAGTCACAGTCTGGCGCAGCAGCTGCTCAAGAATGGGCCACCAAGACAAGTGGTGTTGTATCGGGGTCGACCGAATATTCGGCTAAATACCATGCGCAGGCTGCTGCCGCGAGTGCCACGTCTGCTGCAGGTTCTGCATCAGCCGCATCGGGGAGCGCGACTGCGGCGGCGGGCTCGGCAACTACCGCCACGACCAAAGCTGCAGATGCTGCAACTTCGGCAACCAACGCTGCATCCTCGGCAACAACAGCCAGTACCAAAGCGACAGATGCAAGCGCATCGGCCACCAGTGCGGCAACCAGTGCAAGCGGGGCATCTACTTCGGCCACTACGGCGTCCAGTAAAGCCACGGATGCAGGCAACAGCGCATCAGCGGCAGCAGGCTCAGCAACAAGTGCGGCCAGCAGTGCCACTGTGGCTCAGGACTGGGCAATCAAGACGTCGGCACCGGTCAGTGGCAGCGACTACTCTGCGAAATACTACGCACAGTCGATTTCTGCCTCAGCAGCTACCGCCTCTCAAAAGGCGACAGACGCTGCAACGAGTGCAACAGCGGCGGCATCTTCGGCCACTGCGGCATCAAGCAAGGCTTCTGATGCAGCGACGTCGGCCACCAATGCTGCATCGTCGGCGAGTACGGCATCTGCCCAAGCAGTCGCGGCGGCAAGTTCAGCTACCAGCGCGGCATCGTCTGCCATGGCAGCGGCAGGTTCTGCAACAACGGCCAGTACCAAGGCTTCGGATGCAGGCAATAGTGCCAGCGCTGCAGCCACCTCGTCCAGCAATGCCAGCACTAGCGCTGCCAACGCGTCGAGTTCAGCCAGTGCTGCGTCTGTATCGGCGGCAACCGCCAGCACAAAAGCGGCAGAGGCTTCGACCAGTGCGTCGGCAGCAGCTAATTCGGCCACTGCTGCTTCTGGCAGTGCCGCCAGCGCAGCAAGTTCTCTGACTGCGTCTCAGACGCAAGCAACCTTGGCTGCTGACTGGGCGCAAAAGACGACTGGAACGGTTGACGGAAGCGGCTTCTCGGCCAAGTACTGGGCAGGACAAGCAGCAGGATCTGCAGCAGCAGTGACTGCCAATACGGTCATTCCAGCTGATGTGTTCACGGGCGATGGCGTCAAAACTGATTTCACGATCAGCCGACCTGTCGGATACCCGGGCGCACTCATGGTGACGGTGGCTGGGGTGCCACAAGCCCCCCTGGATGCGTACATCACACCGGCGACCACGACATTGCGTTTCACCTCAGCTCCGGCCAACGGGGTGGTGATCAGCGTGCGATACCTGGACAAGGAGGCGCAGTCTGGCGCAGCCGCAGCCGAAGAGTGGGCAAACAAGACGTCAGGCCCTGTTTCTGGATCGACCGAGTATTCAGCCAAGTACTACGCGCAGTCCATTGCTGCCAATGCTGCCATCGCAAGTCAGCAAGCAACCAGCGCGGCGAACTCGGCAACGGCTTCGGCGGGTAGTGCCACTGCATCAGCGAACTCTGCGACGGCTTCAGCCGCCTCGGCTACCCAGGCCCAGAGCTACATGAGCCAGGCGCAGGGATATGCCGCTGCGGCGGGCGGATCCAACGTCGCTCCGCAGGTCTTTACAGGCAACGGTTCGGCTACGGATTTCAGTCTGAGCACAGCAGCATCCAGCGTCCATAAATTGATCGTGACGGTCAATTACGTGGTCCAGGACTCGCTCGATGCCTACGTCCTGGTCAATTCCGGGGCGACTTTGCGATTCACATCGGCACCAACCGCCAGCGCGCGGATTGTGGTGCGTTACATCTAACTAGGAGAAATCATGGCGATTACGCGCATCCCCAAAGCGGGGTTGGATGATGCTCTGCAAACTGAGCTGAACGGCAAGTTGGACAAGGCTGGTGGAACCATGACAGGTTCCATCACGATGACCAACGGAGCCCTTTTCAAGAGCAGTGTGACAGGCGACGATGCTCGCAACACGGGCTACAAGATGGGCGATGGTCAGGACATCGGTGAGATGAACCGTTCGAGCCAGTATTACGACGACCGTGCAAGCAATTGCAACGGCTATCTGCCTAACGGCAACTGTGCCGGTAATGGCAACTGGAACCCGCCAAATGGCAACTGGTGGACTTGGGGCGTCAGTGGTGTTCCTACCGGCAATTGCGCCAACTGGGGAAGCTATGACGGAGCAGGCGGTACGAGCCAGGTTTTCAATGCGGTGTCTGTAGGGTTCAACTACGACGGGTACTACGAGGCGGCCAATGAAATTGGCGGATCGGAATACCACCGCTGGTATCGGAACTGCAATTGCGGTGCATTCAATTGCCGAACCAACTGCAATTGCAACTGCGCTTGCTGTGGCTGCTGCTGAGGAGGTGAGATGAAGGTCTATATCACCCGCCCCCCCGCCTATGCCAGTTCACCTGATCACGTCGTGCGTGTTTCTGTGGATTCGGCCAGGAAGCATGTCGGAGTGGAGATGTGCATTGTTTTCTCGCCCAACCCCAGCGAGCCATTGCCCGATGACGAAACCGTCCTGCAAAGCGGCGAGAAGTTTTACAAGGTCATCGCAGTCAGTGAGTTTGACTATGAGTTGCTCAAAAAAAGCACCGGTTGGGCAGATCGTCAAGCTTGGCATCTGACTTTCCGATGGGACGTTCGATCCTTTACCGATCCGATCCCACTCTATACCTACTCGATGGCAACCAAGATGTCTGCACCCGAACTGTCGCGAACGACCTATCAGAACAACCTATCCGTAGGGTTCGTGGTTCCGTTTGCAGACTCGTTGTTCGAGGAGTGCGCAGTGACCGTGAACATCAACCCCGATGTGAACAAAGGCGATTGCGTGGTTCTTGGGGTCGATACGTCGGACATTGAGCGCACAGACTATTCAGCCAGCGCCCAGGTGCGCGAGTTGATCTTGCTGCCTGGTGTTCAAGTGTCTGCTCCTGCGAGCTGCACAGCTAACGGACAAGTCGATGTGCATTTGCAGGTTGTAGATGCCAACGACCAGCCCCTTGAGCGCGATGCAGAGATATTTCTGGAGGCAATCAATGGTTACCTGCCAAAGACTCGAATTAAAACCGTCAATGGACAGGCCAACGTTGCGTTTATAGCGCTGGGATTGAATGCGGGAGATTCGGCTCGCGTCAAGGCTGGGTTCAAGTATTTCAGCGGAGCCTCTGATGCGTCCATCCAGATCCGTGACTAAGGAGCTGTTTGGCGCGCGGGTGTACGTTGGAATGCACTCATTTGATCCTGAATTGATGACGACGATGTGTATTCAGGCGCTGACCTTGCATGAACACACCAATCTGCACGGTATGCCTTGGTCGCGTGGCACGCGAGAAAGTCTGCATCTGCTGCCTGCATTTGATCCAGTCATCCGGTTGATCGAGAGTGTTGTAGCGCAGGAATACGGCTGCAGTGTGAGCGAAATGACAGGACGCGAGGTAGTGGTCAAGCGGGGTCAGTGCTTGCCATTGCACTGCGAGGATGCGGATTTGTCTGCGGTGTTCATCCTAAGCACCCAGGCACAACCGGATCCCTCGCGCAGCGACTACTCCGGAGCCTTTGTGCTGGTCAATCCGAGTGGGCCATTCGGTTTCAAGAACTTGCCGTGGGAAGGCTTGCGATCGGAATTGATCTACCCGGCATCAGGAATGCTCCTGATCTTTCCTAGTTACTTGGCGCATCACACCCACCCCTATAACGCAGAGGAGCCCGCCGTTGAGTTGCACTTTGAACTCAGGGTGGCCGATAACCATGCAAATCAACGTTTACGACAACCTAGCTTCCCCCGATCTCTTTGAAGCTGCCCGCGCGTGGCTTCTGGCTCAAAGCCCGATCTTTGGCTGGCGCGCTCATGCTCAGGCCCCTGGTACGTTTTGGCATCGAAACTTTGTGTTGCCTGGAACGCATCAACACCACTATGACGATGGTGCATGGAATTCGGATTTGAGCTATGAGTCCTTTTTGAAAAATTCAGGACCCTTTGCCGATGTAGCAGAAATAGTTCGCCGCGAGCATTTTGGAGATGTCGCCTTGACTCGTGTTTGGGCGAACTTCCAGACATTTGGCGATGAATCCGCATTTCATCGTGACTTCCCGGCGCAGTATTCAAAATCGGCCCGAACGGCGATTTGGTATCCGGTGATGCGTTGGGATCGCGACTGGGGAGGCGACTTTGTCACCCTTGATGAAGAAGGCGAGGTGAGTGCTTGTACCTTGATCAAGCCCAATCGTCTGGTGGTTTTCAACGGTACACAAACACACGCAGCACGACCGATATCCCGGTATTGCAACGAGCTGCGCATTGCAGTCTCTTTTGGATGCGAGGTTGCTCATGATTGAATATTTATGGAGTACGCCTGTCCTGCATGAAGCCTCGCCATTCACAGTGGACCAAATCAATGAGCTGAAGGCGTTTACGACGGAGCGCTTTAAGAATCACAAGGCCCATCCTCCGCGACATGCAATGCCTGATGTGCCAGTGAAATTGCGCACCCAATTGAACCTCTTTTTGCCAGAGCATGAAATGCAGGCCCCACCTGTCTGGTTTGAGTTCAAAAAGTGGGTCGATAAGACCTACCGTACTTATTTGCAAGAGGCTCACGGGGTCAGGAATGCAAGTGAACTCGATGTGCTGGCGCGCTGCATTCCTGTCTGCTACCAAAAGGGGATGCGGGCTCAGCCGCACTATCACCACACAGGTGACCACGTTCTTTGCCTGTACCTCGACTGTGGCCGAGAGCGAAGTCCTCCAGAGAACCGTGATTGGACGGTTGGAGATGGAGAGTTGCTTTTACAGGATCCCCGCCCGATGGCGGGGTTTCCGTTTTGGGAAAAGGTTCGATACATCGAAACCAATCCTGGGCTGGTTGTTTTGCATCCCTCACGAATTTGGCACGAGACCAACCCATTCAATGCTCCCAGTGGGGAGCGCGTCCTGTTGGTCGTCACTTTCCGCGTGGCCTCCCACAACTACACAGAGCTTTACACCCAGCTATGAGCTGGGCAGGAGATGACCTTGATTGAGAAAACCATAGAGCTCGTTGATGACGAGCATGTCTTGTTTACCGTAACAGTCTTGGATGGTGAGCGCATCCGCTCCCGCCGTGAATATCACTTGGCCAAGTTTGCACACCAGAGTGCGCAGGAGGTGTGCCGTCAGGCATGCCCTGAGGCTTTTGCCGATGAACAGGCAATGCAAAGTGCAGGTGCGTGATGGCGAGATTTACTTTGCACGCGCGCAATCGCGCCAATGAGCCAGTCCAGCTGATTTACGACAACCAAACCAGTGAGCTTCTGGCCGAGGACCTTACTCCCTGGCCACTGGCCTACATTGAAAAATCATGGACAGTCGGTCACATTGAAGCGGTTAGCCTGACCCATCCTGGTCGAAAGACCAATCCAAAGGTGCTGAAGATTCAGCTTGGTCTGTCGTGCAACTACTCGTGCGACTATTGCAGCCAAAGGTTTGTTCCTCATGCGCAAGAGACCACGCAAGCAGACGTACCTCAATTTCTGAGGCTGCTTGAGGATAGTCTCGACCAAGCACCCGAGCGTATTGAGTTTTGGGGCGGCGAACCGTTGGTTTATATCAAGACCCTGCGCCCTTTGGCTGAGGCGCTCAGGCAGCGGTATCCGTCAGCATCATTTGGCATCGTCACCAATGGCTCTTTGCTGAATCCGGAGATCAATGAATGGCTGGATGCATTGGGCTTTGGTGTGGGCGTTAGCCACGACGGTCCAGGTCAATCTGCTCGTGGCCCAGACCCTCTGGCAGACGAATCCAGCCGCGCCGGAATTTTGGATCTTTACAAGCGGCTCTCTCCCCAGGGGCGAATCTCGTTCAATGCCATGGTCCATCGCACGAACACCAGTCGAGAAGAGATTGCCAAGTACTTCTTGCAGTTGACTGGCGATCCGACCATTTCGATCGGCGAGGGAGCCTTCGTTGATCCCTACGATGCGGGGGGTCTCGCGAACTCGCTTCAATCGAATGAGGAGGCCTTCGAATTTCGCAGGCAATCGCTGGATGAAATTCGTCGTGGGCGGATTGTTCATCTCGATATTGCTCGTTCCCGCATGCGGGAGTGGGCTCGAAGCATCCTGGAGCGACGTCCGGCCAGCGTGTTGGGTCAGAAGTGCGGGATGGACAGTCCTGACCAGATCGCCGTCGATCTCATGGGCAGTGTGCTTACTTGTCAGAACGTGAGTTCGGTGTCTATTGCGCCTAACGGTCAGTCGCATCACATCGGGCATATTTCTAAGTTGTCGGATGTGGCACTCGACACCTCGACGCATTGGTCTCAACGGTCAGAGTGTCTTGGCTGCCCTGTGCTTCAAGCTTGCAAGGGCGCTTGCATGTTCTTGGAAGGACCGTTGTGGACAGCGGCCTGCGACAACGCGTATTCGGATCATGTGCCATTTTTTGTGGCTGCCATCGAACATCTGACGGGTTGCGCTGTGCATCGCATCGAAGGGGATCTGCCGCAAGCCAGGTCTGACGTCTTTGGATTCGAAGCCAAAGCCAATCAATCAGCCTCCAGAAAAGTCATTCCCATCAAGGTGTCAAATGCCTGATCAAGCTCTTTCAGCAGCATTGCGTGAGGCATATGCCAGTGCGCCCAACGACGTGGTTATTTTGCATACCTTGGAGATCCGGCACCCGGACTTTAGAGACGATGCTGGTAATACGACCGCGATCCGCGTGGTTCGTGATCAGCAAGACTTGCTTGCAAGGCTTGAGGCGTCAGCGCCAATCAATGGAGGCCAGCAGGTTCAGTTTGTAGCCATGGGATTTGAGCTGGATCTGCCGCCGGTAGATATTGCGCCTGTTCCGGAAATTGCGATCACCCTGGACAACGTCACCCGTGAGATCGTGAAGCACTTGGATGAGGCGTCAGTTTCGGAGTCACCCATTGAAGTGACCTACCGTCCGTACCTTTCCAACGATTTGAGTGGCCCACAGATGGATCCGCCCATCACGTTGGTGATCACCGAGGTGGAGGCGGACGTGCAGCGGGTCACGGCCAAGGCACGGATGGCTGACATTGGCAACAAGACCTTCCCGTCACGCCTGTACACCGCAACTGAGTTCCCTGGATTAGCACGATGACGAAAGAAGACTCGCCAAGTTGGGCGATCCAATACATCGGTCGTCCGTGGATTGCAGGTGAGAGAGGCCCCGAGTCATTTGACTGCTGGGGCCTTTTTCTTTGGGTCCAGAAGACGCACTTCAGTCGTGAATTGCCTGTGATCCCGGTGGATGCACTGAATCTTCGGACGGTCCTTCATACGTTCAAAACTCACCCGGAGAGGCAACGTTGGGCTGTGGTCGATGTGCCACAGCAGGGTGATGCGGTCTTGATGCGTCAGTCCCGACACCCTGTTCATGTGGGCGTATGGGTCGAGGCAGACGGTGGCGGTGTTTTGCACTGTGCCCAGCAGGCTGGTGTGGTGTTTCAGCAACTGATTTCTTTGGCCAGTCACGGCTGGCAGGTGGAGGGGTATTACCGATGGAAGGAATCGCCATGACAAGCACTTGCATGTCAGGCCTACCCGGTCCTGGACTGGTCATTTGGATGCGAAATCCGTTCGAGCCCAGTGATCGGCAGGTGAGCCATGTGTTTGGATCGCCCACGATCGCACAGTGGATGAATCGTGATGGCGTTGAACTCGACCAGCCCACCTTGATCCTGAAAAACGGGCAGCCGGTACTGATGGCGCATAGGGCGGTGACGCCGATAGATGCAGGAGACGTCGTAGCTTTGGTCACACTGCCGCAAGGCGGTGGAGGTGGCGGCAAGAATCCGCTGAGAACCGTGCTCATGATCGCCGTGCTGGTCGTCGCAAATGCGTATGGCGGCGCTCTGGCTGCGTCAATGGGGTATTCAGGCACGCTAGCGACGGCGGTGGCCTCAACTGCGATTGCAGTGACGGGCTCTGTACTTGTCAATGCCCTGGTGCCGTTGCCAAATCAGGCCTTGCCCTCGGCATCAGCCAACACCACATCCCCCAGCCCGACGTACTCCTTGCAAGCGCGGGGTAACTATGGACGCTTGGCGCAACCCGTGCCTGTGATCTATGGCCGCCATCTGGTGTACCCAGATCTGGCCACCATGCCCTATACGGAGTACGAGAACAATGAAGAGTATCTCCATCAACTGCATGTCATCGGTGTAGGCCAGTTCCAGTTTGAGGAGCTGTCTATCGATGACAGCCCGATCAGCTCGTTCGCGGAGGTGCAAGCGCAGGTGATTGAGCCAGGCGGCCAAAACACATTGTTCAATCCTGATGTGGTTACGGCCCCGGAGGTCTCGGGACAGGAGTTGATTGCTGTTAGCGATACAGGAGCCATCGTCGGTCCCTTTGCCCTAAATCCGGTGGGCACACAGATCAATCAGGTCGGTGTCGATGTGGTGATGTTGCGCGGTCTTTACTATGCCAATGACAGTGGCGCTTTGGAAAGCCGATCGGTGCAGTGGCGGGTTGAGGTGCGAAGCATTAACGATGATGGGGATGCCATCTCGGGTTGGCTTCATTTGGCAGACGAGACCTACTCAGCTGCAACCAATACCGCGCAGCGCCTGTCGTTCAAGTACTCGGTGACACCTGGGCGTTATGAGATCCGCCTGCAGCGCCTTGATGCACGGGATACCAGCAATCGGGCTGGTCATGAGTTGCGTTGGGGGCAAGCCAAGGGATATTTGGCTGGATCCCAACTGCCCACTGATCTGACTTACTTGGCGCTCAGGATGCGCGCTACCGACAACTTGTCGCAGCGTTCCTCACGGTTGGTCAACTGCCTGGTGACGCGCAAGCTCTCAAGTTGGAGTTCAAGCTCTGGATGGTCTGCACCGCAACCAACCCGCTCGATTGCTTGGGCCTTCGCGGATGCTGTTAAGTCCAGTTACGGCGCAGGTCTGCCTGACCGGCAATTGGACCTGTCAGCCTTGGTGCGTTTGGATGCGGTGTGGTCTGCTCGAGGGGATACCTTCAATGCAGTGTTTGATCAGAACCAGACGGTGTGGGACGCCTTGGGGCAGATTGCCCGGACTGGGCGTGCCGTGCCGTTTTTGCAAGGCGGGATTGTTCGCATCGTTCGCGATGAACCCAAGACCATCCCGGTGGCGCTCTTTTCTGCACGAAATATCGTGCGCAACAGCTTGAAGATTCAGTACCTGATGGCAGGCGATGCGACAGCGGATGCGGTCACGATCGAATACGTCAACTCCAAGAGCTGGAAGCCTGACGAGTTCACAGTGGCGTTGCCTGGATCCCAGGCTGTCAAGCCTGCTCGCGTGAGATTGTTTGGCTGTACCGATAGAGCTCAGGGCGTTCGAGAGGGTAAATACATCGCGGCGGCAAATCGGTATCGCCGACGAATCGTGACCTTCCGCACGGAGTTGGAAGGTTTGATTCCAACCTATGGAGATTTGATTGCGCTCAGTCACGACATTCCGCGATGGGGTTTGAGTGGAGAGGTCTTGAGCTGGGACAGTCAAACGAGGACTGTGCGGTGTTCTGAGTCGCTGAGTTGGCAGTTAGGAGCCGTTCACTACCTGGTTCTGCGAAAGCCAGATGGCTCGGTCTTCGATGCCATTGAGGTCACGCAGGGGGCAACTGCTGCTCATGCCATCCTGAAAACGCTGCCCGGTTTTGAGCCGCAGGTCAGCGCTGACCGTGAGCGAACGCATTTTGCTTTTGGTGTTGGGCAGTCTTGGTCCCAGCTGGCGCGCGTCATGAGCGTCAAGCCCAGAGCTGAGCAGGTGGAACTGACATGCGTGGCCGAAAACGCGTTGGTGCATACCGCCGAACAATTTTGATCTGAACTTGATTTTTAACCACCCGCCGAGGAGCAATCCCGGCGGGTTTCTTTTTGGAGAAATGAATGCCAGAACCGACAAGTAGTGGAGTTGCTGGAGCCGCTGTGGCTTACAAGGCCTTCGGCGGAACGGCGGCAGCAGTTGCCAGCGGAGCCACCTTGGCCGCCGTAGTGGTCATGCTGATGACCCCGCCACGAAACAAACGTGAATGGGCCGTCGGCTTGATCAGTACGGTGGTATCGAGCATTGGTGGTGGCGCGTTTACCGTTGAGCATTTCGGCCTGCATCACTGGGCGTTCTCATTTATGGGGCTATGTGCTCTGGGTGGGTTGATCTTTGCGTGCGGTTTGCCGGGGTGGGCGATGGTTCGTTGGACCTTTGCTTTCATCGACAAGCGACGAGACGATTCGATCGATGAGGTGGCCAAAGACGTTAGGGAGCTGCTATGAAGCCGATTGAATTCATCGCATTGATCGGCTCCTCTGCGCAGGCAACGGCCAAGCGCTCGGGCGTATTCGCCAGCATCACGATTGCGCAGGCAGCGTTGGAGTCCGGTTGGGGTGAGTCTGGTCTGGCCAAGGTGGGGAAGAACCTCTTTGGCATCAAGGCCGACAGCCGCTGGAGGGGGGAGACCTTGATCCTTCAGACCAAGGAATTCATCCGTGGCCAGTGGGTTGTGGTGCCTGCCAAGTGGCGTAAGTACGCCAGCTGGCAAGAGAGCATTGATGACCACGCAGCCTTCCTAAAGCAAAACCCGCGCTATCAACCATGCTTCCAATGCCTGACGGCTGAGGCATTTGCACAAGCGCTGGCCAAGGCAGGGTATGCCACTGATCCGGGCTACGCCAGTAAGGTGATTGGCCTCATGAATCAGCACAAGCTGCAAGCGCTGGATGGCGGTGCTCCATGAACTGGCTGACCAAAGTCATCCTCGCCAACTGGAATTACCTGATGGGTGGACTTGTACTGTTGATGGTTTTCATCTGCGGAGTACAGATCGGTGAGTCCCGTATCAATCGGGAATGGAGTGCCGAAAAGATAAAAGCGGCGCTGGTCGTTGCCAAGCAAGAGCAGCGTGTCGCAGACATCCGTCAATCACAAACTCAAATCAATCAGGACATTTCTTATGACTTTGAAGAAAAAAAGAAGCTGCTGGTGGGCCTTCGCTCTGCCATTCGCACTGGCACTGTCGGGGTGCGCCTCGAGCCCAGCCACAGTCTTGACGCCTTGCCCGTCATTCCCTCGGTTACCGATCGAGCTGCAGCAGTCGCCTCCGACGCTGTATCTGATCCCGCAGGCACTGCGTCCGCAACCGGCTGCGAGCAATTAGCCATTGATGCAGCACAGACCACGCTGATGGTTTTGGAGTTTCAGAGATGGCATGCCAAGCAAACCCAACAGATGTCGCTTGAAACTGGATCTGATCCATAGCGCACATTGATACCTTAGACCCCGTCTTCATTGGCTTCCCTTCATGGGCAGCGGGTGAAGGCGGGGTCTTTTGTCGTTTGTGCAAACCAGCCAGCGCATACCAGTAAACATTGTCTGTAAGCAATGAGGAGGTTATACTTGTCACAATAATTTTGACGCAATGGCAGGGTGTTTGTAGCCTTCAGGGAGGCTGCGATGTACCCCCCCCCCCCCGAATTCGGGCGCATCAGATGACTGTCTGGGCGTTGCGAGCGGGGGTTTTCACAGGTGGAGGCGGGTTGATGAATCAACTCAAAAAGGTAACAACTGGCATAGGTCCAACGTGCTTGGCAGGTAATGACTCTGGTTCCGGTGCGGACACACGGGGTGCGGTAGCCATGCTGCTGGCTACCCAGGCCGGAGGGCTCGTATGAGCATTCTCATAACAGGTGGCGCTGGATATATCGGCTCTCACACCTGTGTCGAACTCCTTCAGGCCGGCCATGAAGTCGTTGTTTTCGACAATTTCAGCAACAGCCATCCAGAAGCACTTCGACGGGTTGAGCAAATCGCTGGAAGAAAACTGTCCCTGGTCCGAGGTGATATTCGTAACCAATCGGCCATCGAGGCCGCCTTGCGCCAGCATCAATGCCAGGCCGTCATCCACTTTGCGGGCTTGAAGGCGTGAGGTTGCCCCTGAAAAGTGGAGTTCTTAGCCCTTGTTGAAAATGTCGACAAGGAGTCAAGGAATGACAGCAGCAAAGCAGGTGCGTGCGCAGTACACGCAGGAATTCAAACTGGAGGCGGTTCGCCAAGTGAAGGCAGGACAGGCCATTGCGGTTGTGGCCAAGGTTCTGGGTATCCCCAAGGCCAGCCTGAGCAACTGGGTGAGGCTGGCCGCCAAGGGCAAGCTCGACGGTGGGGACGTCACTGGCAAGGCTGTGAAGGTCACCCCCGAGCAGATGGAGATAGCTCGTCTGCGCGCCGAGGTGGCACGTCTTCGTATGGAGCGTGACATCGCAAAAAAAGCCGCGGCGTACTTCGCGCAGGACACGCTGCGAGGTACGCCTGGATACACCAAATGAGACGGCAGTACCCGGTGAGCGTGTCATGCGAGGTGCTGGAGGTCGGTGCCAGCGGTTACTTCAACTGGCTGCACCGGCGTGAGTCTGGCCAAGGTGGGCCGGCACACCGTCTCAGCGACGAAGCCCTGCTGGCACACATCCGTGCCATCCATGCCGAGGTCAAGGGGGAATATGGCTGGCCGCGGATGCACAAAGAATTGTTGGCCCGTGGAATCCGGGTGGGCAAAGACCGGGTGCGAAAGCTCATGCAGCAGCACGGAATTCGTGCCAAGACCAAACGCAAGTTTGTGGTGACGACCGACAGCAAGCACAGCCTGCCGGTGGCGCCCGACCTGGTGCAGCGGCGATTCAATCCGCAGGAGCCCAATCAACTCTGGTGTGGTGACATCACCTACATCCAGACCGGCGAGGGCTGGCTGTACCTGGCTGCGGTCATTGACCTGTTCAGCCGTCAGGTGGTGGGCTGGAGCCTGCAGCCGCATATGCAGACGGGCCTGGTCAAGGACGCACTGGCCATGGCGAAGTGGCGCCGACGCCCGCCACTTGGTTTGATATTCCACAGCGACAGGGGCAGCCAGTATTGCAGTCATGAGTTCCAGCAGGCCTTGAAGGACTGGGGCATGCGCTCATCGATGAGCAGGAAGGGCAACTGCTGGGACAACGCGCCGACCGAGAGTTTCTGGGGCCGGCTGAAAACGGCCAGTGTGCACGGGCACAAATTCGCGACCCGAGAGCAGGCCAGGCAGGCGGTGATGGACTGGATGGCCTTCTACAATCACCGCAGGCTGCATTCATCGCTGGGCTACCTCAGCCCGATGCAGTACGAAAAACGCTGGTACGAGGCACAGCGCAAAAAGGCCGCGTGAACCGTGGGTTATGAACTCCACAAAACAGGGGCAAGGTCACTTGTTACCAGAGCCAGTGGCCCGAAATGTTGCTTAGGGATGGTCTGCAAAAGTCAGCCCAGTGACGGCCTGATCTGAGACAGTCGAGCCATGAAGCAAATGAGCCTTGCCCACAGCGGATTCGAGCTGGTCACCAAGCGCACGCGCAAGCGTGAGTTTCTGGACGAGATGAATCTGGTGATTCCATGGACTGAACTGCTGGCCTTGATCGCGCCGCATGCGCCTGCGGGCAAGACAGGCAGGCCGCCGTTTCCCACCGAGGTGATGCTGCGCATTCACCTGCTGCAACAGTTCTTTGGCCACTCTGACCCGGCCATGGAGGAGGCGCTGCACGACATTCCGCTGTACCAAGAGTTTGCTCGCCTGGATGCTGGCATCAGTCGCCTGCCCGACGAGAGCACGATCCTGCGCTTTCGCCACCTGCTCGAAGAACACGGGCTGGGCCAGCAAATTTTGGCCACTGTGAATGCCAAGCTCATTGAGCGTGGCCTGATGCTCAAGACCGGCACCGTGGTGGATGCCACGCTGATTGCTGCGCCCAGCTCGACCAAGAACGACAAGGGTGAGCGCGACCCCGAGATGCACCAGACCAAGAAAGGCAATCAGTGGCACTTTGGCATGAAAGCCCATATCGGCGTCGATGCCGATTCGGGCCTGGTACACACCGTGACGACCACAGCAGCCAACGCCCATGACATCACGCAGGCGCATGCACTGCTGCATGGCGAGGAAGAAATGGTCTTTGCCGACTCGGGCTATCGAGGCGTTCACAAGCGTGAAGAAATTCAGGAGCAGCACCCTGACGTGGACTGGCACATTGCCATGATGCCGGGCCAGCGCAAAGCGATGGACAAGAGACGCCCGGTCAATGCGCTGCGCGAACAGCTGGAGAAACTCAAGGCCAGCATCAGAGCCAAGGTCGAGCATCCGTTTCGCGTGATCAAGTGCCAGTTCGGTCATAGCAAGGTACGTTACCGGGGTCTGGCCAAGAACACCAGCCAACTGCTGGTGATGTTTGCGCTGTCGAACCTGTGGATGGTGCGCAAACGGATTTTGCAAGGGCTGCAGGCATGAGTGCGCCTGCAGCATGGGCAAGGGCCCGAAAACGGGCGCCAACACGCCAAAATAACGAGAAATCGGCGGCAAATTCAGCGCTGGTTTCATCATGTGAATATTCACGCATCAACTCGCTCTGTGGCGAGGGTTATGCAGACCTTCCTTAGAACGGTTTGATTTTTTGAGGGATCGAAACATGTGTGGAATCGTGGGTGTGGTCAGCAAAACGCCAGTCAACCAACTGATTTACGACGCCTTGCTGCTGCTGCAGCATCGCGGCCAGGATGCGGCCGGCATCGTCACCCAGCAGGGACGCAAGTTCTTCATGCACAAGGCCAAGGGCATGGTGCGTGACGTGTTTCGAACCCGCAACATGCGTACGCTGCCCGGCATCTGCGGACTGGGTCAGGTGCGCTATCCCACGGCGGGAAACGCCTATAGCGAAGAAGAGGCGCAGCCCTTCTACGTGAACGCGCCCTTCGGCCTGGTGCTGGTGCACAACGGCAACTTGACCAATGCGAAGGCGCTGAAGCAAGAACTGTTTCAAACTGACCACCGCCACATCAACACAGAGAGCGACTCGGAAGTGCTGCTCAACGTGCTGGCGCACGAACTGGAGAAGGTCACGCGCGGCATCACCTTGAAGCCGGCCGACGTGTTTGCCGCTGTGCGCGGCGTGCATCAGCGCGTCAAGGGTTCATACGCAGTGGTAGCGATGATCGCAGGCCACGGCCTGCTGGCCTTTCGCGATCCGTTCGGCATCCGCCCGCTGTGTGTGGGCCACAACGACCAGGGCAGTGTGATGGTCGCCAGCGAATCGGTGGCACTCGAAGGCAACGGGTTCGAGCTCGACCGCGACGTGCTGCCCGGTGAAGCGGTGTTTGTCGAAATGGAAGGCAAGGTGCACTTTCAGCAGTGCGCCGATAAGGTCAGCCACAACCCCTGCATTTTTGAGTTCGTCTATCTGGCCCGACCCGACTCGGTGCTGGACGGCATCTCGGTCTATCAGGCCAGGCTGAACATGGGTGTGACTCTGGCCAAGCGTGTGGTCTCCACCGTGCGGCCGAGTGACATCGACGTGGTCATTCCGATTCCAGAGACATCTCGCCCGAGCGCCATGGAGCTGGCCCAGTTGCTAGGACTGCCGTACCGCGAAGGCTTTGTGAAGAACCGATACGTCGGCCGCACTTTCATCATGCCGGGGCAGGGCGTTCGAAAAAAATCGGTGCGCCAGAAGCTCAACGTGATCGGCAGCGAGTTCAAGGGCCGCAACGTGCTGCTGGTGGACGACTCCATCGTGCGCGGAACCACCAGCCGGGAGATCGTGCAGATGGCGCGCGACGCCGGCGCCCGAAAGGTGTACCTGGTCAGTGCTGCGCCTCCAGTGCGATATCCGAACGTTTACGGAATCGACATGCCAACAACCGACGAATTGGTGGCGCACAACCGCACGGTGGAAGAGGTCCGCGAGAGCATCGGCTGCGATGCATTGATCTACCAGGACCTGGATGCGATGACGCAGGCCATCGGTTCGCTCAACCCCAAGCTCACCGGTTTTGACGCATCGCCTTTCGATGGCGTGTACGTAACCGGTGACATCACGCTGGAAGACATTGCGCGCTTGAATGCCGGGCGTGACGTGCACGAAGAGGGCGACGGCGACACCTCGCGTCTGGCGCTGCCCAACGCGTAGCTTGCCTGAGTGCTCCGGTTGATGATTTCGCGGAAAACCGACATGACCGCGAAACGGCGGCCGGGCGAGAGACTGGGGAGCAAAGGTAGTACGGCGAGAGCTCCGAGGCTCACTGCGACATAAGCGGTTACATGTAATTCAAGGGCGAGGTCGCCGCGCGCCGTTTTTGCCAGTGAAGAAGAAGGCTTCTCCTGCGGTCACTCGCGACCCGCCTTGACCTAGCTTCGAATCTTGCCTGGCTGCACCCGAGGGTGCGGAGGCCATAGAGCGCACCATGCTTGCTCTGGAGCATCCTGTTCCTTGTGAGGACGGCCGCGGCGGCCTGGGGCACCTCTCGCTCTGCGTGCCCCCAGATTAAGCCGTCCTTGCGGAAGACACGGTCCGTATCGAACGTGTAGTGCCGCCCGAGCTCAGGCTAAGGTGCCTCAGTTGCCTGTCCGTCAGTTCTTCGCTCCACCAGCTGGATCCTCGGAGGCTCATAACCCGGCGCGATTGTTGCGTTGGAGGATCCGTAGAGAGACAAAGGATCTTGAAGCCAAAGCGCGTACTCAAGACCTTGGAGGTGATGATCCGGGGAGCAGTCCACGTTCCATCGTCTGAGCATGTAGCCCGCGTTGGCTGAGCGGACTTTGACCGTAAAGACGCCGTCTTGCATCGGATAGTCCATTTGGACTATCTCTGGACGAGGGTGGTTTGGATGAGGCACTAGCTTCAACTCAATGATGCGGCTCCACTGGTCATCCTGGTCTGCGCGTTCTTCCCGGCCAATTGGGCTGGTTTCGAGCACCTCTACGTCTTCCATCCGCGTCGGAACGAAGTCGGTGAAGTGCTTCCTCAGACGGTCGAAGGCGCGGACATGCCAGCGAACCCCGTTGTCGACCAGCGCTAGTGGCACGATCTCTCGACGAGTCTTGCCGCTGCTCACCGAGTGGTACGCCAGTGAGACGGCTTTACCCCGGTGAATTGCACGGGTGATGGGAGCAAGGACCCCATTGACCTGTACGGCGCTCGAACAGGGAACTGCCTACGTGTAGCTATAGCTCTTGAGGAGGCGGGATTACCCTATCGCCCTGTCCGACTGGACCTGCGGCGAGGAGAGCATCGGACAGCTGAGTTCCTGGCGCTCAACCCAGATGGCAAAGTGCCGGTGATTGTCGACCGCGTTGATGGCGACGAAGTCCTTGTACTTACGCAGTCCAACGCCATCCTGTTCTATGTCGCCGAGGCTGCTTCAGAAACCTTGTTTCCTGTCGGTGGCACGCGTCGACGTGTCGTCGCTTATGAGCGGTTCTTTTATTTTCTGACGGATGTGATCGCCCCCAGCCACGCCGCATTCCAACTCCGGGCAAGTGGCGTGAAGGACAGTTCGCCGCAAGCACTCGACCTCCGTGCGATGAAAGCCCTCTCCGTTGCAGAGCGATTCGTAAAGACATCCGAGTTTATCGCTGGGGAGACATTTACGTTGGCCGACATTGCAGCGGTCACCATCGCCTTCGCTGTTGAGCGCCACATCGATTGGAGCGAGCTTCCGCAATTGCGGCGGTGGTATCAAGCCGTCATGGCACGGCCCTCCGTCATTCGAGGATTCGCTGCCTTCGGAACGCGATAACAAAAAGGAAGTCAGTTATGCAGAATTCACACCCCCTCGACGACTTCATCTGGAAGTCACTGACCAGCTGCCATCAGCATCTAGCCGCGGGGGACGCGCTCGCGCTACGTTACCCAGCGCCGATAGGCCCCTTCGCCGTGCTTGGCGGCAACTCTCCCGCGAATTGGAAAGCGCTTGCAGATCTAGTGCTGGCAGGTGATCACGCCGCGCTCGTCACGCTTCAGGAACTTGAGCCCCCATCCGGATTGAATGTAATTCAACGTGGTCTTATCAATCAGATGGTGCTATCGACAGCACCTTCCGACAGCTCAGTGGCGAAAGCATCGCGCCTCGGTGTCGCCGATGTGCCCGACATGCTCGAGTTGGTAGCAATGACGCGTCCCGGCCCGTTCGGAACTCGTACCCATGAGATGGGCGAGTACTACGGCATTCGTGTTGGCGGCAAACTGGTTGCCATGGCGGGCGAACGAATGCGTCTGCCCGACTACACCGAAGTCAGCGCTGTGTGTGTGCATCCTGACTATCGTGGTCATCGGCATGCGGAAACATTAGTGAACCTCGTCGGAAAGAGAGTAGTTGCTCGTGGCGAGACGCCGTTCCTTCATGTCTTCAGCGACAACACGGGTGCCATTAAGCTCTATGAGAAGCTCGGATACGTTCTGCGGCGGCAATTTCATCTCGTCGTGTTAGCTCGCGCTGGCGATGGGGATGCGGTGAGTTAGAAAGCTATCAATACCCTGAAGGCCGGTAGTCCGCATTTCAAATCGCAATCCCAGCCTTTCGGCAGCCAAACGCGCCTTTTTCTCCAGCACGGGATCAGGAATCTGAGCGAGATACAGTGCCCGGGTGAAGTTCCCGAAGTAGTCGGGGAGTAATTCTGGATACAGATCCAGGCCCAGATTGCGGATAATGAACTGATCAAAATGACGCACCAGGAAATCAGTCAGATAGAAGGTTCCACCTTCTGCCTCGTGCAATGCTTTGAACTGCTCAACACCAGCGAAGAACGCATAACAGTGGTCGCCTTCAATACGTGCGACCCCTTCCTCCTCAAGAACTTCGTCCAGTTTCCCACCCGTTCCGCAGTCTCCATACAGACATAGGATTTCGTCATAGGAAGATCGGTTCTCTTTGATCTTCTGCCTCATACCTTCCGGTATTTTTTGCGGGGTCATATGCCACGACGCCGGGAGACAGGTGACATCGATATCCGTCAATTGATTCATGCGTGTCACTTCCAGCAGCTCTCGGGCTACGGCTCCGCATGCAATGACAAGCGTCTTCTTCTTGCGTGGTTTGCGGCCTCGCTCTGGAGGATTCGAGGATTCGGCGTGGGCGGTGTTATGTGTGTGCATTCTTGGAGACTCCTGCCACGTTGTCTTCGCGAGCTTTGGCCCCAAGGTATCCCCCGTGATGACGAAGCCCATAGTCGTGGCGAGAGAAGCCTTTTCTCTCCATGAGAATGAGTGCGATCGCATCCCCGATCGCGGACATCACTGCGATGCTTGCGGTCGGTGTGAGGCCCAATAGGCAAGGCTCTTCAATGAGTCCCATATCGATGACGTTATCGCTCAGGCGGCGCATTTCGGACTCGGGATGGGATGTGATGCCAATGATCGGACCACAATCCAGGTGGCGGGCAAGCTCGATCAACTCCAGAACTTCCCGCGTCTTGCCGCTAGTCGAGAAGGCCACGATGCAGTCGTTCGGAGAGATTAGGCCTAGATCGCCATGCGCAGCCTCGCCTGGATGAAGGTAGGTCGCCGGCGTGCCGGTGGAACAAAGCGTAGCGGCAAATTTCTTGGCCACGAACCCGGCTTTCCCCATTCCAGTCGTGACGATCTTTCCCTGACATTCGAACAGGGTGTCAATGGAATTATCGAAAGAAACATTTAGATTGACGGCTGTTATGGCCGCCGCTTCCGCGGCTAGGATGGCCTTCGCCCTGGTTATCCATTGAGACATTGTTTTCCTTAGCTCAGCTTCCGCAGAAGAATGGACGCATTCACGCCACCGAATCCGAAGCCATTAGATATGGCGTACTCGGACGCAATGGGGTGAGCGGAACCACCAATGATGTCGAGCCCTTCGGCTGCGATGTCCCGGTTTTCCAGATTAAGTGTGGGCGGAGCGATCTGATCTCGTAAGGCCAATGCCGTGAAGATCGCTTCCGTCGCGCCGGCTGCTCCGAGAAGATGGCCCGTGGACGATTTCGTTGCGCTGATCGCGGTGCGGTAATGATCGCCAAAGACTGCCTTAATGGCCGAGATCTCGCCCCTATCACCAACCTGAGTTGAAGTCGCATGAGCGTTGAGATGGCGAACTTCGTCTGGCGGTATGTTGGCTTGTTCTAGGGCGATCTCCATCGCTCGTCTCGCCCCACGACCATCCTCAGGCCCGGATGTTATGTGATAGGCATCGGAGGTCGTCCCATAGCCGACGACCTCCGCGATTGGGCGGGCGCCCCGTGCACGCGCGTGATCCAGATCCTCGATCACGAGCATGCCAGCTCCTTCGCTCATGACGAATCCATCCCGTGCGGAGTCAAACGGCCTTGAGGACTTCGACGGTTGATCATAGTTAGCGGTAGATAAAGCTCGCGCGGCCGCGAATCCGCCTAGGCTGACCTCATTGATACAGGCTTCCGCGCCGCCGCAAAGCGCAATGTCGGCCTCGTTGGCGCGGATGAGCCTGGCGGCGTCACCGATAGCTTGGACGCTGGCCGCGCATGCTGTGACCGGGGCCCCTGACGGTCCGGTAAAGCCGTACTTGATTGAGACTTGGCCCGCCGCCAGGTTGATCAGAAACGAGGGAATGGTGAAAGGAGAGAGTTTCCCCGGGCCCCGCTGGCGAACCGTATCCACAGCGCTCGTAATCGCATGAAACCCTCCGATTGCGGAGGCGACGATAGTGGCGGTTCGAGCGCGGTCGCGCTCTGAGGTGGGACGCCACCCGGCTTGGCCAATAGCCTCTTCCGCCGCGGCTAACGCGAACACGATGAAACGGTCCATTCTGCGCAAATCCCGTTCCATAACGAAAAGTACAGGGTCGAACCCAGCCGCCGGGTCGTCATCAACACCCGGTACTTGTCCGGCTACCTTGACTGATAGGTTATTGGACAGAGCTGTAGGCAGCCAACTCAATCCTGACTTTGCCGCGAGGAGGCGAGTCCAGACGGATTCCAATCCAACCCCCAAAGGCGTAACCAAGCCCATCCCTGTGATCACAACTCTACGCATATGAAGTGCTCTCAAGATCGGCGCCATTGACGGCGCCCTATGAATCCACAGCTCATCAGTGAGCATGGCTTCCTGCAAAATTAGATGTTACTCAACATCTTTACACGTGCAATGATGCCATGTAACATCTAAGAGCGCAAACTATTCCATGCGAGAGGCGCTACGCATGCTGTGACGTTCGCGCAGCAGCGGGGCTGTCACAACCCGTCTTCTAGTGCGGGCGAACCTTGCTATGGGCAGGCAGGAGCGGCATGAACGGATTCGATCCTGTTGAACACTGTTTACCTTGAGGGCATTGCTGCACGATGAGAAAGTCGAGAGAAGAAACTGTTGCTACCCGCGCACGGATCGTTGAAGCCGCTTCCAGTGAATTTCGCCGCAATGGCATTGATGGAACCGGACTAGACGATCTGATGGCTGCAGCGGGGTTGACCCGGGGCGGCTTCTATCGGCATTTCGAGTCGAAGAACCAACTCGTCGCCGAAGCGTGTTCGGTCGCTGCGCAGCGGCAAATTGACGGCATCTCGCTGGCACTGCGAGGAAAGCGCCGCTCATCTGGCCTGCGTAGTGTCGCCAACTTCTACCTGGATCAATCTCGCCGAGATGATCCGACCATCAGTTGCCCGCTCGCGATGCTTGGGAGCGAGCTTGCTAGATGTGATAGCGCGACACGCTCTTCTGCAACAGATAGTTTTTCCAAGCTGGTAGATATCATTTTCTCCCAGATCGATTCGGAGGACTCCGAAAAGGCACGCAGTAAAGCTGTCGTCATCGCCACCACACTTATCGGCGCTCTTACGGTCGCTCACTTCATCAACGACTCGTCCCTCTCGGATCAAGTCCTTGAAACAGTCAAGCAAGCCTGTGCCTCCGCGTAATGTCTGCTTTCAGTTGACGCTGACAGTTGGCTTGCCGCCGCCGGGCACAAAGCAGGCGCCGCGTCACGTGTGCTAATGCGCACTGACGCTAGGGCTAAGAGCCTAGGGAAGGTCTTACATGGGCACGTATCGTTTTTCCTAACAGCGCACCCGTCCTTGATGGACGGCTCCGAAGATACATCTCAAACAGTCCACAAACCGTCTACTAAAGCCATTTGAACCAGCGAAAGACCGCTACCAACCCAACACTCATTAGTAAGCAAAGACCTACCAACACCCAGAAGCCATTGGTGGCATCTGCGAACGGCAGTCCCAGAAGATTGGCGCCAAACAGGCCAGTGACAAAGTTCAAGGGCAAGAAGATTGTGGATACCACGGCAAAAACATAAGAGCTTTGATTCAGCTGTCGCTCCTGAATGCGGTTTGCCTGGTCACTGAGGATATCGATACGGTCACGCAAATTCTCCAGCGTTTCGAGCAACCGCAACAGCTGGTTCAGGTGCTCCTCCAGTCGGCCTCGGTGATTTATATTCAGCGGCGGGACGACGAGAGTTGTCAACGTTTGAAGAACGGCTCGCTGGGGGCCAAGATGACGAAGAAAGCCAGAGATCGCGGTCTGGGTATTGGCCATGCTCGGGCATGCCGCTTCCGTCTGGTGCTGAACCAGAAGGCCGCCGATCAGATCCACCCCATCCTCCAGCATCTCGACCTGCTCGGAAACTTCCGCGAGGTGCTCTTCGATGAGATCGCAAAGGAAGTCACCTGGCGTTGCAGGGCCGCGCCCCTGAGAGATGTCTTCTGCAAGTTCGAGGATGGGATCCACATCCTCCTCGCGGGTCGTGATAACCCGACGCTCATCAATCCAGATTCGCATGGACACCATGTCCTCTGGATGCCCCACTCCATCAGCTCTCAGATGCATCGCTTTGAGCAGAACCATCACACCCTGCCCGTGGACGCGCAACCGCGACCGGGTATCTTCAGAGACCATCGCTGCGGCGATCAGCTTGTCCAGGCCGGTCGCGCTCGAGAGAAAACCTTCCGTCTCGCGGTGGTGGATGCACATGTGCAACCACGACGCACCGCCGGTCATCTGGAGAAGATGGAGGAACCCAGGCGTACGCTCTGCTTCGATCATGGCTCTCAGCCCACGGTGGATTCAACGTCAAGGTTAACGGTATCTCCAACCCGTAGCACGCCACCTACGACGATCCGTGCCGTGGCGCCCCCGTGACCACGCAGCGCGGCGTAACCGCCTTCACCGAGCTCGTCCTCCATGCGTGAACAAGGAGGACATGGCCCCGTGATTTCAATGCGGACCGAACCGCCAATTCGCCAGACAAAGCGCTCTTCCCGGAAAGGTGAATGCATCGCGGCGATGTTGATCCCCGAGATCACGAGGTTGCGCCGCAAACGCTCCGGGGCAATTGGGGCTTGCCCCGTCCAGACCCCGAGCAAGCTGAGGTGCTCAGCCTGGATCAGACTCAGCTCGCGATGGCGTTGCGCATCCGACTGACGAAGCCGCAGGGAGCGGTGATCGCCAATCAGCCCGAGACCCGGTTCGGCCCTGGCCTCCTGCACGGACACAGCGTCCTTGAGGCGATCCGGGCGCAGAACGATGGCACCAAGTCGACCTGTGCCATGAAAGCGCCGGACCAAGTCGCGCAGCGTGCCGCCCATCGTTCAGACTCGAATGAGGTGCATCACAAGACTTCCTCTATGTGCAGTTCGCGTTGCCGGAAGCTGACAACATCACCGGCTCGGGCATCTGCGATCGCTGCGTAGATGGGCGCCTGGGTGGAAATTCCCATGTAGGTGTTGCCGTCGCACTGGAAGGCATCGCTAGCAACCGCAATCACGAACCAACGCCCGTCGATGCGAACCACGGCGCCTGTCTCCACCGAATCCCGGGGACCGAAATCGATCTGACGTAAGACTTCCAGGGCCTCCTGATGATCGTGAATGGGGCATTCGAACGCCTGCGCCAGAGCGGCATTGTTGACGGCCCGCGACGCCGCATCGCTTTCACTGGGTTCATCTCCGCGGCCCGCCGCACCGACCAGGTATTGCGCATAGGTCTGTTCAGCAAACCGCAGGCGCCCTTCGGCAAGGTCCAGCATGGTCTGGCGCAGATGGATCTTGTTGCTCATTAGGACTCCTTTTTCAGGTCGACGTTTGTTGCGTTGGGGTGAACGGTAGCCGGTGCCAGACGGTGATGGCGTACCAGCCTCGGGGGTCGGTCAGGGTGCAGGTGTTGTCAAACCCGCTTCGGCGTGCGAGGTGTTCGATTGAAGCCAGGGAGTATTTCTGGGATTGCTCTGTATAGATGGTCTCCCCGGCATGGAATACAAACCCTCGGTCAAGGGTTCTGCTGTGGACCACCTGGTCAACTTGGCTCACCAGAAAGCTTCTGGCCACGTGTTCCAGCGGACAGTAGCTGGCGTAGTGCCGAAATTTCGTCAGATCGAAGTCCATGCCCAACTCGCGATTCAACCGCGTCAGCAGATTCAAATTGAACGCAGCGGTCACGCCCTGTGAATCGTCGTATGCTGCGCGCAACATGGCCGGGTCCTTGACCAGATCCAGACCAAGCAGCACAAGGTCACCCGGGCGCAAATGCGAATGCACCCGCTGCAGCAGCTTGACGGCACCGTGTTCGTCGAGGTTGCCCAGATTGCTGCCCAGCAACATTGCAACCTGGCGTCGCCCTTCGGCAATCTGAGGCCAATGCTCGAAATAGTCTCCCAGCACCGGTTCGATGGCCATGCGGGGGAGGTACGTGTCAAAGCGGCGGCTCAGATCCGCTAGGGCGTGTGCGGACACATCCATAGGCCTGTAGATGCAATCCACTTCACGTTGCGCCAGTGCCTGGCACAGCGACAGCGTTTTGGCCCCGTCGCCGCTGCCCAGTTCAATCAGATCGATCGGGCTGCACCGAGGATCTATCCACCGGGAAAGCTCATCCGCGCGTGAGCGCAGCAGCTCGTGCTCAAGGCGTGTGAGGTAGTACTCGGGCAGCGCCATGATCTGCTGAAACAGGCGCGAGCCCTCATCGTCGTAGAACCAAGCGGATGAGAGCGCCTTCTGTGGTCGCGTCAACCCTTGCAGAACATGCTCCGTCAGTCTGTCCCGATCAGTCATGCGGACTCCCGCGAGCGAACAGGACGGATGCCCGTGAACTGCCAACGCAACGGAGCGTGAAAGAAGTTCCGGTATGTCAAACGGGCGTGGCCCGGCGATGTGGCCCAGGACGCTCCGCGCAAGACCTGCTGGTTCACCATGAACTTCCCGTTGTATTCGCCCACTGCGCCCTCGCTGCGGGCAAAACCGGGATAGGGCTGATAGGCACTGCGCGTCCATTCCCATCGACGCCCCCAGTCGAACCGGCTTGCCGCTGCTTCCCACTCGAACTCGGTGGGCAATCGCCACCCCGCCCAATCGCAGAAAGCGTGTGCCTCGTAGTAACTGACATGCGTGACTGGTGCCTGACTGGTCAGCGGCATCACCCCCTGGAGCGTGTAATGACCCCATCCGTCAGGCTGGTTAGGGTCGGGCTGCCAGTACATCGGCGCACGGAATTTAAGCGTTTGCACCCAGTCCCAGCCTTCCGCATGCCAGAGCGAATGGCGCTGATATCCTCCGTCGCGCATGAACTGAAGGTATTCATCATTGGTGACTAGCGCCACACGGATGTCTACTCCTTGAATGAGCGCCAAATGCGATGGCGACTCGTTGTCGAAGGCGAACCCTGGCCCCTGGTGGCCCATGCGAATCGTCTGCCCTTCGACGCTAAGCCAATCGTCCAGTGGTGGGCAGGTTCCATCATGTTCGGCCGTCACATCTTGGGGACCGATGCCCAGAGGGTCATACGCCGGATGCAATGGGTTGTGGCCCAGGATGTACTTGATGTCTGTGATCAGCAACTCCTGATGCTGTTGTTCATGCTGCATGCCCAGCTCTACCAAGGCCGCGACCGCGGGCTCCAGTGGTTCCTTCAGCATACGGCGCATGGACTCGTCCACATGCGCGCGATACGCCATCACCTCAGCCACCGTCGGGCGACTCAAGCTCCCTCGCTGCGGGCGTGCCAGGTGAGCGCCCTCCGATTCGTAGTAGCTGTTGAACAGGTAGCCATACAGAGGATGGAACAGTCGATAGTCCGGCTGTTGTTTCGCGAGGACAAAAGTCTCGAAGAACCACGTGGTGTGGGCCAAGTGCCACTTCGGCGGACTGACGTCGGAAACCGGTTGGGGAACATGGTCCTCGGCACTCAGAGGGGCACACAGACGTTCGCTGCGCGAACGGACAGAGACGTATCGGGTTAGGCGGATGTCTTCAGGTGTCACGGCAGATGAGAAAAAAGAGAGTCAACTTCCGAAGCGCTCGGTGCGGATGGAGACCTCGGGCACATTTAGCCCGGTGACCATATGAACGATGGACTCGACAAAGTCATTACGCCCGCAGATGAAAACCTGCGCAGATTCGGTCGCCACATCACCCAATTGCTGCAATGCCCAAGCAACATCGGCTCCATCAATGCGGCCAACGTGGTCCTGTGCGCGCGGGGCACAGGTATCCCGCGAGAGCGCCAGTCGGCTGCGAAACCGCGGCGTAAACGCTTCCCATCGCTGCAGGGTGGGCCAGAGCAACACTTCGTCAAGATGGCGTGCGGCAACCAACAGCGTTGTATGCGCTTGGCTGTATGCACCCACGCGTTGCGCTGCCATGGACAAAAGGGGAACGACGCCAGATCCTCCCCCAATCAGCAAGGCTGGTCGTGTGTTCGACTCGTCAAGCACAAAATGACCTCCAACCGGTCCGAGGACTTCAATCGTTTCGCCGTGCTGGGCCTTGTCGTGAAACCAGGTGGATACTTCGCCATCGTCCAAACGCTCAATGCCAAGCTCATAGAGCCCGGTACGTTGAGGAGGTGAGAGGAGTGAATAGCTCCGTTGTGCCTGATAGCCGTCTTCCGCTGTCAGTCGGACATCCAAATGCTGGCCCGGCCTCGGGCGAACCCATCTGTCAGGACGCAGCACCACCCGCATGACGCGTGGAGTCAGTGCCTGCAACGCATCGATGCGTGCGGTCTGCCAGCTCAGCCGGTGTTGACCAACAGCCTCATCCATAGCGCTCTTCCTTGAAAGGGTCGCCTCGCATGTGATAGCCCCGCAGTTCCCAGAACCCGGCCTCGTCGCGCTCGTTGAACTGCAGCGCATTGACCCACTTGGCCGACTTCCAGAAGTAGAGATGCGGCACCAACAGGCGTGCCGGTCCCCCGTGCTCGGGCGCGAGCGGTCGGTCGTCGTAGTGCGTTGCGATCATTGCGCGCCCTTGTGTCAGATCGGCCAACGGCACGTTGGTGGAGTAGCCGTCCTGAGAATGCGCCAACACCCAAGGCGTGGGCGCTTCCAGTCCGGCCGCCTGCAACAAGGTGTCCAACGTCACACCGCGCCAGCGGGTGTCGAATTTCGACCAGGTGGTAACGCAATGGATATCGACCACCTGCTCGGTCTGGGGCAGGGCCTGGAATTCGCTCCAGGTCCAAACGCGAACCGGCCGCACACCGACCTTCAAGGTCAAGCGCCAATCGCCAAGCGCCAAGGCTTTTGGGGTGGGGCCCGCAGTCAGCACGGGAAAACCTTCCGTCAGGGACTGTCCTGGCGGAAGTCGACCGCCGTGGTTGTGGACATCGCGATTGCGGCCGCTGAATGAGCGGTTGATGGGCATGGTGTGGGTCCTCCGGCTCACCCAGAACTTGCGGTCAAGGGCTTGCGTCGATCAATGATGGTGGGCAGGAACTCGGTGACCGTCGGGTGAACGGGCAATGCATCCCGGACCAACTTCCAGGTGCCGCCACTGGCCATCACCAGACCGATCGCCTGAATGATCTCGTCCGACTGGATCCCGAGCATGGTCGCTCCGAGGAAATGACCACTGTCCTCATCGATGAGGAGCTTGATCTTGCCCACGGTTTCGCCTTCTTCCTTCGCGCGACTGACGTCCTTCATGGCGTGAACCGCCTGGGAAATGCGTCGCCCTTCGGTCACGAGTTTT
Source organism: Bacteroidota bacterium (assembly GCA_027483445.1). Lineage (GTDB taxonomy): Bacteria > Bacteroidota > Bacteroidia > M30B66 > M30B66 > CAMCXT01. Next base: position 86,574 of record JAIXUS010000045.1, read on the forward strand.
CGCGCGTCGGCCTCATAAAGACCGACGTGGGCCAGCGGAGGATCGGTAAACATGGCATAAATGCCGACGCGCGCGGCGGCGCTGCGTTGCCCTCCGGCCAGGTTCTCCGCCACGATGTCCTGATCGTGGTAGCTGGTGTGGGTAAAGGCCCCGCGCTGATTGATGTCACCCAGCGCCCAGATGCCGGGAACCGCGGTTTCGAGCCGGTCGTTGGTGACCAGGTAGCCTCGCGCACTGACCTCCAGGCCCACCGTTTCCAGGCCCAGACAGTCGGTGTTCGGTATTCGCCCGGTGGCCACCAGCAGGTGGCTGCCATCCACGCTGCGGCCACCAGCCAACTGCACCCGCACGCCAGCGTCGTTGTCCGCCTTGCCGACCCGCTCAATGCGCACGCCGGTGTTCACTTCGATGCCTTCCGCTGTCAGCATTCCGGTCACAGCGGCTGCAATGTCCTCGTCCTCGCGGGCCGTGAGGCGGGGCCCTGTTTCCAGAATGGCAACCTCACTTCCCAGCCGCCGAAAGATCTGAGCCATCTCCAGGCTGATGTATCCACCGCCGATGATCACCAGCCTGGACGGTAATTCACGCAGCGCCAACAGCCGTTCGTTGTCCAGGAACGGCAGCTCGTCCAGCCCAGGCACCGGCGGAACAAAGGGACGTGTGCCGGTGTTCAGCACCACCTTGGGCGCCACCAGCTGATGCTCGCCGGCCAGCACCACGAACTGTTCGCCTTCACGGCCCGCCAGGCGACCGCGCGCCTTGATGATGGTGAGTCCTTCCAACTGGCCCAGCCAGGCCTGCAGGCCAGAGCGAGCCTCCTCCACCCGGCGTTGCATGCGCTCCATCGCTGCCCTGAAGTTGACCTGGACCGACCCGGTTTGCACACCGAATTCGCTGGCCCGGCGCGCCATGTGAGCCACACGAGCCGACTTGCGTAGGGTCTTGGTTGGGGTGCAGCCCCGATTGACACAGGTACCACCCAGGTCACGCTCCTCGATGAGCGCCACCTTCATACCCCGGGCAACGAGTGTCGCGCCCAGAAAGGGACCGGCCTGACCGGCTCCGATCACGATCGCGTCGAACCTCTGTTCCCCGCTCATGGCCGCACCTCGACACCGCGCCAGAACGCCACCCTGCCGGTCACCGCCTCCGCACCAGCCTTGGGCGACGGGTAGTACCACGCCGCGTCAGCGTTCACGTCTTCGCCGACCACGACGTCGTAGTAGCTGGCCCGCCCCTTCCATGGACAGGTGGTGTGCGTATCGCTTGGTTTGAAATGTTCCGGGCGCAACGCGTCGTGTGGGAAATAGGCGTTGCCTTCAACTTCCACGATGTCATCGCTCTCAGCGATGGTGGTGCCTTTCCAGATGGCTCTCATGCTCCGTCTCCTTCGTTTGTGTGTGGTTGGGATCAGTCCCGAATCAGTGTGGTGGTGATCACCGGATGGTTCTCCAGCGTTCGATGCACGGGGCAACGATCGGCGATGCGCAACAGGTCCTGTCGCTGGCTTTCACTCAACGGTCCGCTCAGCAGGAGCTGCCGCGTGACGTGGTCAACCTGTCCCGAGCGATCCCCGCACTCCTGGCAATCGGTCGCGTGCGCGCGCTCATGACGCAACCTGACCTGGACATCCTTGAGCGCATAGCCTTTTCGCTTGGCGTACTGGCGCAATGTCATGGACGTGCAGGCGCCCAGCGACATCAGCAGAAGTTCATAAGGATCGGGCCCGCGTTCGCCACCACCCACTTCCTTGGGCTCATCGGCGTCGAGGTGGTGCGGACCTGCTCGCATCGATCGCCAGAAGGCGTGATCGTGCTCCCCCACCCACACCTCGCCCGCACGAAGGTCCGACGGCGCATCGTTTCGCTCGGCTCGCATCGGCAGAAACCGCGAGGCCCAGGCGCCAATCAGGTCAGCCGCATACTGCGCATCGGCCGGGCGCGTGAGCAGATGGTCCGCATCGTCCAGGCTGATGAAACTCTTAGGATGTCTGGCCGCCTTGAACAGGTCCTGTGCCTCGCCGATGTCCACCACCGCGTCACTTGGCGCGTGCATAACCAGCAAGGCCGCGCGAAGCCCCTTGACCGGGTTCTCGTGGGCTTGGGCCTGGAGCTCTTCAATGAAGGCCGGCGCGATCCTGAACGCCCGGCCGCCCAGGTCGACCTGGATCTGCCCATCCTCTTCGGACTTGGTCGGACCGAAGTGACGAAGCACATGGTCGGCCGTCGCGGGTGCGCCCAGCGTGCAAACCGCCCGTATGCCGTCGAGGCGGGCAGCCGCCGCGATGGCCGCCGTCCCCCCCAGGCTGTGTCCGACCAACAGTGCAGGCATGCCGATCGTGCTCTGCATCCAGTGCACCGCCGCCACAATGTCCGCCACGCTGGACGAAAAGCCACCGCGCCCGAAGTCGCCTTCGCTCTCGCCCAGACCGGTGAAATCAAAGCGCAGCGTGGCGATGCCCTGCTGAGCCAGCGCCCGGCTGATGCGGGTCGCGGCGAGAGAGTTCTTTCCGCAGGTAAAGCAGTGGGCAAACACCGCCAGGGCTTGTAACGGTGCATGGTCCGGGCGTTCCAAGACACCCACCAGCAGACCCTGGCTGCTGCCAGCGAAGCCTACCTTTTCGCTGCTCATGCTTTCTCCAGTGCCAGGGCGTTGATGCAGTAGCGCAGACCGCTGGGCTTGGGTCCGTCGGGAAACACGTGACCCAGGTGGGCGTCGCAGACGTTGCACGTCGTCTCCACCCGCACCATGCCGTGGCTGTTGTCTCCGTGATAGCCCACCAGACCCGGGGCAATGGCCTGCGTGAAGCTGGGCCAGCCGCTGCGGCTGTCATATTTGGTCGACGCATCGAATAGTTCAGTGCCGCAGCACACGCACCGGTAGATCCCGGGCGAAAACAGCGTACACATCGAGGAGCTGTGCGCCCGTTCGGTGCCCTTGAGCCGCGTGATTCGGAACTGCTCGGGCGTCAGCTGTTGGGCCCACTCGGCTTCGCTGCGCTCAACTCGGCGCGGTGGCGTCGGGTTGCCCGTTTCCACCAGTTGAATCACTCCTTTCCAAGTCAACATGTCGGGCCCAGGCTCCGGTGCCGCCGGTTCGTTTTCCAGCCGCTTGAGAAAGGTGACGAGCTTGTCGGCGTCGATTCGGAAATGGTTGTAGACCACTCTGCCATCGGGATCGATCAGGATGAACCAGGGTGTGCCGCCGTTGCGGTAGCGGCGCATCAGCTCCGAACCCGCGCCGTCCTGTTCGTCACCGGCGTCGTGCCCGAAGGGAATGCCCAGCGCGTAGCGGGAGTGATTGGCCAGCATGCGCTCCCAGGTGTTCGAACCGAAGTCCTCGAACACGGTCTGGACTGCGGCGAACCCGACGAAGTCGCTCCCCCGAAACGCGTCGACCACCCGGGCAAGCGCCGGAAAGCCGGTCGCATGGCACCCCGGGCAGGCGTCCTGAAAACAGAAGATGAGCTTGAACCGGCCGGGCATGCGGTCCAGGTCGAAGTGTTCCAGCGCCTGGCCCGACGCGTCCACCCACCGGGTCACACCCAGGGGAGCGGCCGCTTCGCCAAGGACACCGGGTTCCTGTTTCGTTGTGGTCATGCGAAGTCTCCTTTCAGAAATCGTTGGGTACCCCAATCAGGTGCCGCAGAAGGTGCGGTGGGCTGCGGCCACTTCGGGCGAGGCCGGCAGCGTGAATGGCCGCGCGGACTCCACCGTCTCGTACGGCCGCCCCAGCACCGCCAGCAGGCGCTCGAACGGACCGAGGTCGGCCTCGTCCACGGCACTCGACAGCGCCGCCTCCACCTGGTGATTGCGCGGGATCACGAAGGGATTGACCGACCACGCCGTTGCGGCGCAGTCCTGCAAGGTCCTTCCCTCCCGGGCCATGCGCTGGCGCCAGCGCGCCAGCCAGTCCGAGAGCGCCGGGCGCTCCCGTCCGAACAGGTCGTGCAGTGCGGCATCCGGCCCCGTGATGGCGTCGGACAGGAGGCGGAACGCCAGCGTGAAGTCCACCTTTTCCCGCTGCAGCAGCTGCAGGAAGTCGTCCGCCAGGGCGCGGTCGTCCGGCTCTTCAGCGGCCAAGCCCAGCTTGGCGCGCAGCTGCCCGGTCCAATGCCGGTCAAAGCGCACGGCAAACCCGGCCACCACCTGTTCCACCCGTTCCACGACGTCGATATCGCGGGCGTCCAGAACCGGCAGCAACGCTTCGGCCAGACGGGCCAGGTTCCATTGCGCCATGGCCGGCTGCTGGCCGTAGGCATATCGCCCCTGACGGTCGATCGAGCTGAACACCGTGGCCGGATCGAAACCCTCCATGAACGCACACGGACCATAGTCGATGGTCTCGCCCGAAATGCTCATGTTGTCGGTGTTCATCACCCCGTGGATGAAGCCCACGCCCATCCAGCGTGCAATCAGCTGCGCCTGCCGCTCACAGACGGCCTCCAGCATCGGAATGGGCTTGTCGGAAAGCTTGGCGAGGGCGGGGTCATGCCGCGCCACGGCATAGTCGAGCAGCCGCCGAAGCATCACCTCCTCCTCCCGCGCCGCGAAGAACTCAAAAGTGCCCACCCGCAAGTGGCTGGCCGCCACGCGCACCAAGATCGCCCCGGGGGGCGAGCCCTCGCGGTTCACCCGCTCACCGGTCCGGATCACCGCCAGCGCACGCGTCGTGGGAATGCCCAACGCGTGCATGGCCTCGCCCATGAGGTACTCGCGCAGCGCCGGGCCCAGTGCCGCCTTGCCATCGCCACGGCGCGAAAACGGCGTACGGCCCGACCCCTTGAGGGCCAGGTCCCGACGCTGTCCTGCCGTGTCGATGAGTTCCCCGAGCAGCAAGGCGCGGCCATCCCCCAAGTGTGGCGAGAACTGGCCGAACTGGTGTCCCGCGTAGGCCTGCGCCAGCGGCGCCGCCTCAGCCGGCATTTCCACGCCGGACAGCCACGCCAGACCGGTCGCAGACTTCAGCGTCGCCGGCTCCAGCCCCAGCTCCAGCGCCAGGGCGTCGTTGAACTGCACCCAGGCCGGGGCCGGGGACGGCTCGGGCTTCCAAGGCACATAGAACCCCTGCATGTCCCGGAAGAAGCTGTTGTCAAACGGCAGCCGAAACGCCGGGCCCGTCCCCGGCGTCTTCGGCTCCGACACGGCCTTTGGTGTGGACGCACGCATGACTTCAGGCCGCCTTGAGACCATCGTTCGAAGCGCCGAACGCCCCGATCAGCTGCCGCTCGTCGAGCTCGAAGTCGCTGTAGAGCACCTCGTCCAGCGGATCGATCACCAAAAACCACGGCGTGCCGCGCGTCCCGTAGTCCGCCATGAGCGACGACGCGCGTCCGATCGCAGGGTCGTGTCCGAACGGAATGTTCAAGCCGTAGCGCAACTGCGTCTCGCGCAGGCGCTCGAAGGTGTTGGACTCGGCGCCCTCGAACACGGTCTGCACCGCGGCAAACGCGAAGCCGCGATCGCCCAACGCCTTGATCAGCTTCTGCAGGGTCGGAAAGCCATGGCTGTGGCAGCCCGGACACCAGTGCTGGAAGCAGAAGATCACTTTGAACCCGTCGCCCAGATCGGACAGCTTCAGCGGTGCCATGCTGCGCCCTTCGCCGTCGATCCACCACGGCACCCGCAGCTCGGGCGCCTGTTGAATGCACCGGGATTGCATCACCATCTCCTCAGGAAAAAAACAGACACACCGGGTCGGCCCGCCCACTGGCGCGCCGACCCCCACCGTTCTTGAGCGTTGGCCGTCAGCCGATCTCGCGTCGCGGCAGCTTCCAGCCCGCACGGGGGTAGTGGCAGGTGTAGCCGTTGGGGTGCTTGACCAGGTAGTCCTGATGCTCGGGCTCGGCCTCCCAGAACGGCCCCGCGGGCGCGAGCTCGGTGACCACCTTGCCCGGCCACAAACCCGAGGCATTCACATCGGCAATGGTCTGCTGCGCCGTGGCCAGCTGCTCGTCCGAGGTGTAGAAAATGGCCGACCGGTAGGAACTGCCGCGGTCATTGCCCTGGCGCCCCGGGGTGCTCGGATCGTGGATCTGGAAGAAGAACTCCAGCAGGTCGCGAAAGCTCGTCTGCGTGGGGTCGAACTCCACCTCCAACGCCTCGGCGTGGGTGCCGTGGTTGCGGTAGGTGGCGTTGGGCACATCGCCGCCGCTGTAGCCCACACGGGTGCGCAACACGCCAGGCAGCTTGCGCACCAGGTCCTGCATGCCCCAGAAACAACCGCCGGCCAGGACTGCTTTTTCGCTCGGGTTCATCGTGATCTCCTTCAAAGTTCTGCCTCAAGGCATTGAACCTGAAGTCGGGTCCGTTCGGCACAGCACAACGGCATTCGGCGTCCGCATCACGCCACCGATCGTCCAGAACCAGGGCGCGATGGACCTACGGCTGACTCAGATGCTCCATCTGCCAAGCGCTGGGCGATTGCCCCGAGGCCCGTTGAAACGCTCGCGCGAATGCGGTGGCATTACCGTAGCCCACCTGAGAGGCCACCGCCTTCACTGCCTGCCCTTGCGCGAGTAGGTTGCGGGCAACCGCCATGCGCCAGTGGGTCAAGTAGGTCAACGGCGGTATGCCCACCACCTGGACAAAGCGCAGGGCAAAGGCAGACCGGGACAGGTGCGCCAGCTCCGCCATGCTGTCAAGCGTCCAGTCGTGCTCTGGCGATTCGTGCAGCATGGACAGCACCACACCCAGACGGCTGTCGACCATGGCCTCCAGCACACCGCCGGACAGCAGTTGCCGATCAATCAGGTGACGCACAAGCACCACGAAGGTGTATTGCAGCAGGCGGTCGATCGCTGCCCGATAACCAAAAGCACGTGCCTCGGCCTCCTCGAACAGCAGCTCTACCGGTCGCTGCAGCGATGACGTGGCGGTCAAGTCAATCACCGTGACGTCCGGCAAGATCATGTCCAGCGGCGGCGCCAATTCACTGAGGGTGGCGCACATCAGGTCCACCCCCTGCGGCCCTGAGCCCTGAACCCAGTGCTCCAACGCGCGGGGAAGCAACAGCACGCTGGGCGCCCGCACGTTCAGCGGCGCAAAGCCCTTGCGCGTCAGTTGCAGCTCGCCGCGACTCAGCAGGTGCATCGTCCCCTGCTTGAGGCCGTCAGCCTCGGATCCCTGCGTCAGGGTACAGAGATTTCCCGAGAAAAACATGCGCGCCGTGGGGGTGAACCGTAACAGCTGGTTCAGCAGAGAGGCGTTCGGCAAGGGAGTGCTTTGGTTCAAGCGCGTGACACCTGTTGTGGGTTAGACCTTGATTATCTTGGAGCTTCCGCCTCTCCTTAGAATGACTGCATGCCCCCCCCGTCCCTTTCGTCCAGCATCTCTCGACACCACCAAGCTCCCGCAGAAATTGAGGGCCAGGCGCTCAGGACGTCAAACTTCCTGCGCCAGGTCATTGAAAAAGACCTCGCCACCGGCACCTACGCCCAGCGCCAATGGGGCGGCGGCCCGGGTGATGCCGCCTTCCACGACGCCGGCCAGCCCGACCCGGCCAAGATCCGCACCCGCTTCCCGCCCGAACCCAACGGCTACCTGCACGTGGGCCACGCCAAGAGCATCTGCCTGAACTTCGGCCTGGCGCGCGACTACGGCGGCGTCTGCCACATGCGCTTTGACGACACCAACCCCGAGAAGGAAGAAAAGGAGTACGTGGACTCCATCCTCGACGCGGTGCAGTGGCTGGGTTTCAACTGGGAATCCAACTTCAACGGCAAGCAGGAAAGCCACCTGTACTACGCGTCGAACTACTTCGACTTCATGTACCGCGCGGCCGAATATCTTATCACCGCCGGCCACGCCTATGTGGACGAGCAGACAGCCGAAGACATGCGCATCAACCGCGGCGACTTCGGCAAGCCCGGCGTGGCCAGCAAGGCCAGCCGAACCGTCACCATCGAGATGACGGACAACATGCGCTACACGCCAGCCGACATTCAAGTCAAGCAGGGCGAGACGGTGCGCTTCATCGTCAAAAACAAAGGCCAGGTCAAACATGAATTGAGTTTGGGCACCCAGCAGGAATTACTGGAACACCTTGAGCAGATGCGCAAGTTTCCAGACATGGAACACGATGAACCCAGCAAAGTCACGCTGGCTCCTGGAAAGCAGGGGGAAATCGTCTGGCAGTTCACAAAAGCAGGTGCCGTGAATTTTGCCTGCCTGATGCCAGGTCATTACGAGGCCGGCATGAAGGGTCAGGTCAAGGTCAACAAGAAATAGTTTGAGCGATTGACGAGGAGCGCCACATGTCCCGACAGTACTCGATTGTTCTCACCGCCCGGCGCGCCTGCATCGCGGGTATCGCCGTGCTGGCACTGGCCCCTTTGAGCATGACCGCTTACGCCGCACCGGCAACTTTGCAGGTCTGGAAAGACCCCAATTGCGGCTGCTGCAAAGACTGGATTGCGCACCTCGAAAAGAATGGTTTTGCTGCCACTGTGATTGATCAAGGCAACAACGCCGCACGCGCACGCCTTGGTATGCCGCAGAAATTTGGCTCTTGCCACACGGCATTGATCCAGGGCTATGTGATCGAGGGCCACGTGCCCGCTACGGACATCCAACGCCTACTCAAAGAAAAACCCAAAGCCTTGGGACTGTCAGTGCCAGGCATGCCGGTTGGGTCGCCAGGCATGGACGGTCCATCCTATGACAACCGACGCGATGCGTATCAGGTGCTGCTAATCCAGCGCGACGGCAGCACCACTGTTTTCAACACCTACCCACGAGGATAACCATGAACATCATCCAGAAAATCACCACCGTTTCCGCCTTGGCCTTGGGCATCGCGCTGCCTGTGAGCAGCATGGCACAGACCACCATGGATCACAGCAAGATGGATATGTCGCAGCCCGCTGCGTCGATGACCGAAGGCGAAGTCAAGAAAATAGACCTTGAGGCTGGCAAAGTCACCATCAAACACGGCCCCATTAAGCACATGGACATGCCCGGCATGACCATGGTGTTTACAGCCAAAGACAAAGCGTTACTCGCCAATGTGAAGCCTGGTGATAAGGTCGAATTCATGGTCATCAATGAAGGGGGGAAAATGATCGTTACTGATCTCAAGGGCGCTCGTTAAGAATTTTTTGGTTTGGTAGCTACGCCAGCAGTCTTAGTGGTCCTAGATTCGTTGGCTGACTTGGTCAGAATAGAAGGCCGGAACGGCAGTATTTGATTGGCATCGGTGATCTCCATACAGCAAAACGTATGGAGATCGAACGTGCGCGAAATTAGTGGCTGTTCCGTCGCCGTGGATGTTGTGCTCAGCGCAAGGCGTTGAGCATTTTTTCGGCTTCTGGCCAGGGCAACCGGCGCTTACCAAGCTTCATTCTGTCAAGCGCCTTGAAGGCGTCGTCGACCGTCAGCAACTGGTTTTCAATCATGGCGCACAACAGCCCAATGGTGCCCATGACGTTGACCTGCTCCTTGTTGGCGACAATTCGCAAATTGGTGTCACCCGTCAGCAGGGTGCAGACCTCTTGCTTCGCAAGTGCCAGAGCTAAGTAGTCGTTGTGACTGGGCTTGGGACCGTTTTTCGCTGGAAGCAGATGATTGTGCTGGGCTGGCAACTGCTGGGCATACGCCACGAAGTCGCCGCTGACCTCCATGATTTGTAGGCCCAGGTTTTCAAGTCCTGGGCTGCCCGGTTCAATTTCTTCGTAATACAGCAGGTCAGGGATGCCGAACTGCATGGGAAGCTGAAAGAGCGTGCCCATCAACGCCCCGGCTTCCATGTCGATCAAAATATTGGCATCACTGATGAGCAACCGCATCCGATGACTCCAACTGACGTTCTTTGTGGAAGCGCATCATCGGGATGCCCAGCAGTTCCGCTGCTTTGGCTTCAGAGATGTATTGCTCTGCCAGAGCGCGGTATACCAACTGATCGAAGAGTCGGGGGTGTTCCTGAGGTAATGGATTTCCGGGTTCGTTCTTGCGCCAGCCCTTGGCCGAAAAGCGTTTGAACATCATGAGATGTGCAGCATCGGTGATCACGCCACACTGCTTGGCTCGTTGCAGCCATCCAGACATCGATAGGCCGAACTCATGCTTGAGCACATAGAGCTCCTGCCACTCCAGCGCGTGGCGCTGCTGCCCAAGCAATTGATGCACGGCCACGCGTGGTGCCAAGAAGGCCCCCGCGAACCGGTCGCAGGCCTTTTCCTCATCAAGGCCAACAGCCAGCCGTCCCTCAAGCAGCAAATGCCCCAGTTCGTGAGCCAGCGTAAACCGCTGCCGATCGCCTGGCCACCGTTTTGAGACGGCCACGATCGGGAATTCCCGACCATCGTCGGTGCGGGCTTTGGCGGTCAGGCCAGAGAACCCTGGGTGTTCTTCATCAACGACAATGACCAGCAGACCAAGACCTTCAAGGGTGTCTGTGAGGTCTCCAATGGGGTTCATTCCCAACTGCCAAGCGTTGCGGGCCTGGTCGGCAAGTGCTTCGATCTCATCCAGCGCCTGGATGTGTTCAGGGAGTCCGACCGGAGGGGCGAACACCAATAGAGGTAATTCTGGAAAAGCCCCGAGAAGTTCCACACGCTTCTCCACCAACTCCACGACCTTGATCTTTAGTGCATCCTGTGCCGTCTTGCCAAAGGCCGCCGTTTTACGGAACTCTGGCTCAAGCAGTTCGACGGAGTGGGTGCGAAAGAAGTATTCGGTGCGGACGTCGCAGGCACGCGCCAGCTTGAGGAGTTGAGAGGAAGAAGGCGTTAGCAACCCCTTCTCGTACTTCTGGATCGCTGTGTGCGAGACACCGACTTTTTCACCCAAAGCACCCAGGGTCAGACCAGCAGCCAATCGTGCTTGCCGAATGCGATCTGCGATCATGATACCTCCTAGGGTTTGGTTTAAAAGATCTGGAAGTCTACCAAATTTTTAAACCCCTGGGTAGTCTTTGCCTTGGTGCGCGACAGATGGCGCTATATGCTTGCCAGGACTGCTGGCCTTCAGTGGCCGACACGCGTGGTGGCAGGAATTTCTCCTAACCAGCGAGGAAGTTAGAGCAAAACCTTGGAAGCGCCCCGATTTCCTCATTCGGGGGGTGTTTTCAGGACAACAAGCCTCACACCTTCGGGATGAGTGTTTGCGGTGCTGCTATACTCCACCACCATATACAAACGCCCGACTGCTCTCAGTTGGGCGTTTTCATTTGGGCTTCCCCCGGTACACGCGGGGAACAGGCGCATTGTGCGTGTGCCACGGGGTGGTCACGGCTGGAGCCCACTTCGGCCAGTTCGACTCTTTTCTGCCCTCTGTTCTCTGCAAAGAGACGCCAACTCTTTCGCCACAGCACACGCACAATACCTTGAGCGACAACGACTTATGCGTGTGTCGATTTTTTGAGTTCGTCATGCCACTTGGAGGGGCAATCCATTAGCGGAACGGAGTTCAATACAGGATAGTCGGCACACCATTTCATTCATCTTTGCCAAAGTGAATTAGTCCCGCCTGCTTTTCCAAAACAAGGTAATACCTGGGTGAGGTGATTAGCTTTTCGCCATGGTAATACTCAATGTAGAAACGAGGAATGAATGCCATTTCTCCAGCATTAAATTTACGAAGCGATGCTTCCAAATCTTCCTTGTATCCCGGTGCGGAGTTTGGCAACTTCATGACCAGATTCAATCCTGTGAACAGGTTGAGCGGCAAGGTGAATTTTGTGTTCTGAGGGATTTCCTGGGCGCCTGATATCAAGTTGCTTACAAAAACACTTGGGGTGCTTTCGTCGGAGAAGATCACCTTTACGTTGGTCGCCGGTTTTCGACCAACGTTTTGCACGGTGACGAGGTAGTCGGTATCTTTTTTTTCAACAGCAAGCGCTACGAGCTCTGGAGCATCCTCCGCCTGACGTCTATCGAAAAAGCTTCCGACTGTGTCCTGAAATTTTTTGTCGCCTTGTGCTTGTTGGTAAGACCCGTGGAACATCAGGACCGTCCCTAGTATCGAAACGATGCCTCCTACAATTTGCCACGCGTTCATCTGACTCTCTGCCGAATATCTAGTTATAAAGATCAACAGTACCAGCCCCGGCTGCGGTACTTTTGATGCTGGACGGTTTATTTTGGTACGTGGAAAACAAGCACGGTAACAATCAATTCGCGATTACTATCACCATTTGCATGAAACACGTAGCGGAATCCACTTTCGTGAGGCCAGTTCACCATGCGTTTGAAGTTGCTGTGTGACTTGGCACTCGCGTCAACGCCTGTGCGAACCGTTGACATCTCGGTGCCGCGATTGAACACCAGGATTACCGTCTTGCCGTCTCGCCATGTGGCGTAGCTCAGTAGTTGATCGATAGCTTCTCCAAAGGCCTTTTGCCCCTTCCAGAACTTACACTCGGCGATAAAAACGTTGCGTTCGCCCTCGCGCAGCAGGATGTCGGTCTTGCCGGACATATTGAACGTCTCGCCCGTGGCCTTACCCTCAAACTGACCATTGAGCTGAACTAGAAAGTGCTGTCGAAGCGCTTCTTCGTCCATAGTCTTGAAGGCATCAGGGCTGCGCTCCATGACAAGCGTCATGTCTTGCATGATTTTGAGGGCCTGTTCGTACTGCTCCATCGCCCAAGTCGGCTCCGGTGTGAACGGTGCGGCACTCGCCGGGGGAAGTGCAGGAATTGCCTTCTTGCGCGTAGTTGGTATCGCGTACGTTTTTGGCGCATCCTCGCGTCGCCTGACCGGTATGCCAAGGGATGCCGCACGCTGGGACTGAGCCAGCAATCGCTCTCGCCGTTGCTGGATTGCCTGCTCCGCAATGCCGGCTAGCCCGTTGTTGTGCGCTTCAATCATTGCGCGTTGCCATCCGAGGTATTGCTCAATATCTGCCAGCATCCGATCGATCAATGGCCTGACATCGCGCGGCGCGTCAGCGGGCGAGTCGTAGCGAAGTACCAACTCGTTCTTCTCGATGAGAGCTCGTGGTGGATTTGAGGTTGAGGTATTCGGTTGGGCATAGAACAACTCGGCGTCACCCTCGAAGGGCACGCGCACCTCGACCCGCTCTCCGGGAACCATGAACGGACGACTCTTGTCGTCAATCCAACGATTAGAGTCATAGCGAACATCGACCTGCATTTCGTGATGTTCGGCGTACCACTGGTCTCGGAGGAGATCAATCGGCTCCATACGGTACTTTGCTGCAAGATGGTTTTTGAGATCCTCGGGTGCTGTGTTGAGGAGCCTGTCAGGTGGAAGGCTTTCAACGTCCCTGCGGATTTCATCTGAGGTGCCACGCAGTGTTTGGCTAAGATCGTTCGTGCAGAACAGCAAGCCTTTGCTTTTATCAATACTTCTTCCGAACATTATTTCCTCCTTGGTTTGGTCTCATTCATCAGTGGATGCGCAAGGCATCCAGTATTCCCCAGGACGCTGTGTCGATTTCACAAGCGTGCGGTAGGCATGCAGCGGCCCCTCGTACTCAGGCTTTCCTTTGTTTTCCTTCTTGATCTTGAACAGGTCATTGGGTTTCGCGCTGTCCTGACCAGCCTTGAGCATGACTCGCTCCGCGTCCACCTTGACGCCCTTGAATGACCAGAGTGCCCTGAAGATGGCCGCCTGGCCATCCGTGCAGCGGATTGGCCCATGTGGCCAGTCATCAAGCGTCACCCAGCGGAAGTCTGACGAGAAGGGCCCTAGGTAGGATGCCCAAGGTTCAGCCACGATCAGCGGGGCTTGGCCCGCGTCGGAACCGATGCAGGCTATCCCACCGCCATAGAGGGTGAAGCGTTCCTCCAGCGGTAGCCACTCAACGCCTGCGGCAAATGGGTTGCCGCAAACCTCCCGCGTCTTGGGCGTAATGACTCGGATGTCGGCGCCTGCCACACGCACCCTGTCAAAGATGGACGGATCCGACCACAGTCGAGTCAGACTCCTGGCCAGCAACACCGGCGCGCGACGTGCATCGCCCAACCGCCAGACGCCGTCACAGATGTCGGTGATGCCATCGCGACTTTCGATTTCCATGGCCATGCGCAGCTTTGACCTGAGCCAGCCTTCGTCCAACATCAGGGCCCTCCGATCCTCCGCCGTTAGCGATGTGGGACCGCACTCAGGGCACTGGCATATCTGGCCGCCCTTGCCGTCACCGAAGATTTGGCCGCTGCGCAGCTGGCAGTAAGGACACAGTGCGAATGTCTGGTTGATGACCGTCTGCTTGATCGCTGGGCCCAGGCTGGCGCAGGCATTCACCTCGGCGGGCGATAGCGCTGCTTTGAATACCGGTGTGCCACCCTTGAACAGCCGGCAGACCAACGACCATGCTTCGTGGGCCGACATCTATCAGTCCTCGTAGGCAGGCTGCAGATTGGACGTGTCGCTCGTGGCCATGTCCTGCGGGTTGAGCGTCTGTCCTTTGCTGAGGATGCCCAAGGCAACCAGGTAGCCTTCCAACTGGGCCTGCAGTGCTGCGTCGAACTTGTGCAGGTTCAGCCGGCCTTTGCGGGTGATCTCGATGGTGACCATCTTGGCTCTGGCCTTGCCTGGTTCGGGCGGGTAATACAGGTTGATCTGCGCGGCGGTGACCATCCAGTTCTCCGCCAATGGGCCTGGCAGCTTTTCTGCCAGGAGGTCGGTCACGCAACGGTGCTCGCTTGCCGCCATGGCCGTGCAGTCAACCTTCAACTGGTTGTCAGGACTCATCAGGCTGATGGACTTCACCTGGAGGACATTGAAACCATCGACCTGCGCCTGCGGTACATCGAACCCGAGGCGAAGTGCTGACAGATCCAGTGTCGGCGCCATCAATCGCTGCGCATCAAGGCTCGTGTGCAGCAGATGCTCGGCAAACGTCTTGAGCAGCATCTGGTGATACTTGGTGCCGCCCTTGACTAAAGATCGGGTGACGCCAGTGCGGGCTGAATATTCCAACACCGAATGGATGTTGGGGTTGCCAACCCGGCGCTTGAGGTCATCTCCCTGGAACTCCAGTTGGACCGTGGAAAGGTCTTTCACGTGCACGCTCAGCAGGAACACACCCGGGCTGCGCTCCATGACGTAGGCCTTGCTGCGGTCACCGCATTGCAACTCGCGCTGGTAAAAGGCCGAAACATCGGCGCGCAATGCCGCCAGCGCGGTATCCGATGTGTCGAGGATGGTTTTGACGCCCAGGTCATGCTGCTGGGCGTTGGCAGACTGACGCTCGAAGTGGTCGACGTCACCGGCACGGTCGAACAGTTCAGGGTGCTTCACATACAGCCAGAACGAGCGATGGATATCGCTTTTGCAGGTGGCCAGTGTCGTCAAAGCGGCCCCATTGCCGGTGGCCACCTGGAACATGGCCTGCGTTCCGGCCGAATCGCCGAGGGTGACGCTGGCACGCAGCTTGGCAGCCACCGTGTCACGCACAGCAATGTCCGGGCAGCCGAGCAAGGCTGCAATCAGGGCCTGCGTGGTTTCGGGCTTGTCGGTCCATGCAAAGTCGTCGGGCATCAGCAGCCCATGCCCCGTGAGGAACTCACGCAAGGTGGCGTCCACGGGCAGCTCGTAGAGCAAATCAATCCAGGTTTTTTTCATGTTGGCGGTCCATTCCGAGAAAGCGTCGGAGGTCTGCGGACCGTGAGGTCTGGATGCGCTGGCCAGCGACAAATCGATAAAATGACTAAACAGGTATCGCGCACAAGTAAAGTGACGTGATACAGCGTGATTGTGTCCCGCGCATTTCCGCTTGTCAATCAGGGTGGTACATGTGGCGATCATCCGTTTCTCGTTGCTATACTCAAAAAGTCCAAACAATGAGTAAACAGGAGCATTGACATGGCTTCGGTATTCGGGGCACGCCTGCGGCGCCTCCGCGAGGCGAAGGGTTTAACCCTCCAACAAGTAGCCGACGCTGTCGGTTGCACCAAGGCCTACATCTGGGAACTGGAGATGAAGGAAGGCCAGCGTCCATCTGCCGAGCGCGTCCACGGCTTGGCCAAGGTGCTGGGTGTGACGATGGAGGATGTGATGGGCGAACCTCTGCAGCTGGTGCCCCAAGCAAGCCCTGAGGACGTCCAGTTCTTCCGGGAGTACGCGGGCATGACCGACGAGGAGAAAGATCGCTACCGGCAGCTGCTCCAGATCGCGTTCCCTGACAAGGGCAAAGGCGGAGACTGAGCCTTGAGCACGGTGCAAGCCCTTACCGGTCCCATCGCGGCCAACAACATCCACAAGTGGATGCGCGCATGGCACCAAGGCTCTGCACCTGACGCCATCGACCTGGACCTTGTGCGCCAGATGCTGCCGGATACACCCTACGGACAGGGCGTTCGTGAAATCAAGGCACCGATGGCGCATGGCCTGGCCAGCTGTGAAGGCATGCTGGCGCGCAACCCAAATGACGCAGCCGAGTGGGGCATTTTCTACAACGGCCATTCATCAGCACAGCGCCAGCGGTTCACCATTGCCCATGAACTGGGTCACTTTGTTCTGCACCGCAGCCAGGGACCAAACTTCAGCTGTGACAAGGAGAGCATCTACTCCGGCGCTGACCGCATGCGGTCCATCGAGCGCGAGGCCGACGATTTCGCCAGCAACTTACTGATCCCCGGAGACTTGCTGCGCGACGCGATCTCCGACCGACGCATCGATTTGCATCACTTGAGTAACCTGGCCAAACGCTTTCAGGTCTCATTTGAGTCCCTGTGCATCCGTTTCGTGAAGTTCACGCCGCAGCGCGCGATCCTGGTGTATTGGGACAACGGCTTTGCCAAGTACGAGTGGCGTAGCAGCAGTGCCAAAAAAACAGGTGCACGCATTCGGCGCACCGATGACCCGCAAGAGCCACTGGCGGAAACGCTGGCAGCTGACCCGGACATTGCGCAGGAGTGGAATGGCGTCGACATGCCCGCCGATGTCTGGTGCCCAGAAGAATCTTCCAACATCACACTGACCGAGTTCAAGCACACCTACGGAGCGCGGGACCGCGTCCTATCCCTGCTGTTGCTTGAGAGCGCCGCGCCGCGAACATGGGATAGGTCTTGGCAAGATGAAGATGTGTCGGACAGCTTCGATCAGTTTGGCTCACGTGGTGACTAACCCGCTATGCATAGAACGTTCTTCGACGAAGCGCGCTGATACCCGCTAAAACACGTTACGCGGAGTGCCCAGCATCCCTAGCATGAGAAGTGTTTTCCAAACGGACACTTACCATGCAAAAAAACGAACTTATCTCCTGCGCGAACGACGATCGTCCGCGCCACCCCCATCAAGAAATCGCTGATCTCCTCGCCGTGGCGCTCCTGCGCCTGCGTGCCAAGAATTCTTCATGTGACAGTTCAGCCACTGCGGACGCAAAAGACGAGGTTGACCTTGGCTTTTCTGGCCACCAGCGCGTCAATGCGAACCCCTATCAACAAGAAGGAGTTCTCGCATGACGACACACGCAGCACAACCCGATGCCGCCAGCTTGGCTGCCAGGGTCGCCCAACTTCCGCACCTTCCCATGGACAATCTTTGGGCGCTGTGGGACCAGCATTTTGATGAGCGCCCGAATCACCATCACCGGACTTGGCTCGAATCGCGGCTGGCCTACAAGATCCAGGAGCGTGCATTCGGTGCCCTAAAAGGATCTGTGCGCCGCAAGTTGGAAGAGATCGGTGAAACGGGCATCTTGCCACCGCGCCTGCGACGCGAGGCTGATCGCTTGCTGCCCGGAACCATCCTCACCCGTGTCTATGACGATGTTGAACACCAGGTGCTGGTGCGTGGCATGCGTGATTTCGAGTATCGTGGTCAGCGGTTTACCAGCCTCACGGCGGTGGCCAAAGTCATCGCAGGATGCCCATGGTCTGGCCCCATGTTTTTTGGACTCAAGACCAAGAAAAAGGAGGCAGCATGAGGCCGCAGCGAAACATGCCAACGGCTCCTGCGCTTGCCCCACGCAAACGCTGTGCTGTCTACACCCGCAAATCGACCGACGAAGGCCTAGACCAGGACTACAACAGTCTTGAGGCACAACGCGATGCCGGGCTGGCTTACGTTGCAAGCCAACGGCACGAGGGCTGGACTGTCGTAGCTGACGGTTATGACGACGGCGGCTATTCGGGTGGAAACATGGAGCGGCCAGGATTGCGTCGGCTGATGGCAGACATTGAGGCCGGTCGGATCGATATTGTGGTCGTCTACAAAATCGACCGGCTGACTCGAAGCCTGACCGACTTTGCCAAGTTGGTCGATGTGTTTGATCGCAACGGCGTGAGCTTTGTGTCTGTCACCCAGCAATTCAACACCACGACCTCGATGGGCCGCCTGACGCTCAATATCCTGCTGTCCTTTGCGCAATTCGAGCGCGAGGTCACTGGCGAGCGCATCCGCGACAAGATTGCAGCAAGCAAGGCCAAAGGCATGTGGATGGGCGGCACCCCGCCTCTCGGATACGACGTCGTTGAGCGCAAATTGCTTGTCAACGAGCCGGAAGCCGACCTAGTGCGTTACATCTTCCGCCGGTATGCCGAGCACGGGTCGGCTGCAGAGTTGGTGCGTGAATTGGCCATCGAGGGGCGCACCACAAAGGCATGGCAGACGCAAAGTGGACATTTCCGAGAAGGGCGACCGATCGATCAGCAGTACCTTTTCAAGATGTTGCGCAACAGGATCTACCTCGGTGAAATCCAGCACAAAGACACGAGCTTTCCTGGGCAGCATGAGGCCATCATTGATCAGGACACTTGGGATCTCGTGCATGCCTTTGTCGATCGTCGCAAGCAAGGGCCACGCGAGAGCATCACGCAGCACCCGGCGCTGCTGGCGGGCCTGCTCCATGCTCCAGATGGCCAGTTGATGATTCACAGCTTCACACGCAAGAAGAACGGACGGCTGTACCGCTATTACGTGCCCTACCTGCACAAGCGGCGCAATGCGGGTGCCACTCTTGTACCCGGTGCCACGGATATCGGTCCTTTGCCTGCGGCCGAAATCGAAACGGCTGTGCTTGAGCAAATTCACCAGGCTCTCCGTGCGCCAGAGATGATGCTGGCGACATGGCGGTCGTGTCAGGGGTATCCAAGGGGTGTCCAATTGCAGGAAGCGCAAGTGGTCTTGGCCATGCAGCGCATTGGCGCTGTGTGGGACCAGTTGTTCCCCAAAGAACAGCAGCGCATTACGCATCTGCTGATCGAGCGGGTTCAACTCCATGAGCGCGGGCTGGACATCCTGTGGCGCGAAGACGGATGGTTGGGACTGGGTGAAGACGTTGGCCGCCATCCGCTGGTGGAAGAGACCAGGGGCGCCGCAGAGGGGGTGTTTGCATGACATCGCATGCCAAACCAGTCATGCATCCGGACAATCCGAGGCTGCGCAATGTGCAAATCGATATTGGTAAGGATGCGCGCAACTACGTCTCTGGGCAGCAACGCGTGACGATGGTTCCCCTGACTATCCGTCGCAAGCAAAACCGAAAGGTCATGACGCCACCGCCGGGGGAGACATCCGTACTAAATAGCGGTGGCGAAGATGTCTCCATGATTCGGACGCTGGGCAAGGCCTTTTACTGGCAAAAGCTGCTCGATCAGGGCGAGTTCGCCACCATCCGGGACCTGGCCACTGCGATGAAACTTGAAGCCGGATGGGTGGCTGAGGTGCTGCGCATGACCACGCTGGCGCCAGACATCATTGAGGCCATTCTTGAAGGTCAACAGCCTCGGCATCTGAATCTGCAAACTCTACGTGGTCGGCATGAACAGTTGCCTCGGGATTGGCAGGGGCAGCGCAAGTTGTTTGGATTCTCGATTTAACGTGGGCGGACAGGTCGAGTGATAACAAGTCAGTTGACAGCGATCGGCTAGGCGCTATCGGTCGGATGCAGTTATTTCCTGGCTCTATCAACCATATTTGAATATTTTGAGCATGATGTGGGTAACGCGAATGAATGTTGTAATTGCACAAACAGATATACCGATCCAAGCCAATGAGTACCATTCCATTTGTGTGTTCAGAAAATAACCAATAACATTGATACTACAAAAAAGAAGATTTACCCAGATTGCTTGACCGATATAAGAAACCAGATCCTCAATATAACCACTTCTTTTAAGTTCCTCGATTATTGGGGAGCTCATGCTTATCAGGATTGCCTTGCTGGTAGCAAGGAATCCTACAAAAATTCCAGAAACTGTTAAGGTGGCCGAGAGTAATGAATCACCGGTCGGGAATGTGCCCTGCAGGCGTAACCATAAAGCTGACGCTATCAGGCCAAGCAAGTAAGGATAGATTCTCTCGAAAAATAGTTTCATTTTACTATCTCAATATCTGGCGCCATCCGTTCTTGGCGCGTACCAACGCTTTCCATCTTTCGTCCCGTGGATAGCGGAGATCAGCACCTAAAACAAGGTCGTTAAATTCAATTGAGAGCCTATGGGCGATTAGGTCAAGCACTTCAGTAACAGAGTCTTGATTTTCTTTTCCAGAAACCTCCAATTTTGTGATGGCGTCAGGGTTCTGGCCAAGGATTGAGCGGAGCGCCGAAAGGCCATCAAGCGCGTTCTGAGCGAGACTGCGCTGGCGCTCTCCTTGGACCGATATCTCGACTTTTATCTTATCTGCTCCGTTCTGTCGGCCATAATCAATTGCCTCAGAAAGAGCGCGGCCTCGCTGCCTGTCTTGTTCAGACATTCTAGTGATGTCCAAACAAAATGAGATTTTACGCGTTATTCCATGATTCAGAAGTCGGCGCTCTACATCCTCATCGTATTTTGGTTTGAAGGTGTACAGACTTATTTCTGTTCCGTCATATGCGCTCAGGTAATCTGCTATCGCCCCAGCCCTAACCCCAAAGTGATTGTATTCGACGAGAATATACCCGCTTGAAGGATCATAAAGGGCTGCAGTTTCTTCACCAAATCCTTCTTCCTCGTCGAACTCAAAACCCTCTACTTCAGAGTCTCGACCGACCTTCCCCGGGCCGTTACTGGTTCTGATTCTTACGAAATCCATCAGCCACAGTCCATTTTGTTGCGATACAGACTCAGCCCTGAGTTCCACTTGATTTATCAGTCTGATTCGCTCTCTAAGGCTTTGTTCATTTTCAATTTGTAGCAATACCTCTTCGAGCATTCTGCTTCCATCGACGGCTTCAACTTTATAGGCGTGCACTTTCATAAATTTTCTCGATTGGTATAGGTCGGGTTTTCATTAGGCAGGAGCCTGTACGTGACAGACACCTGGCAAAGCTTTGGCATCCACGCAATATACCGAATCTTGCTCTAAAGGCTGCGAACCTGCTGCTCGCCGTTTTACATTTTTGTGCTCATTGGCGAACTGGAAGTTTCCGCTGAGTTCGCCAATCGCTCCCTCGTAAGTTCGCCACCCGAATTCTCCAATGACACCTGTTCCTCAACAGCCTCAAAGGAGAGCCTCATGGCAACTACGGCAAGCCCCCAAACCCGGTCGTCCTATCCGGCGATCAACACCCTGGCACCCGGTGACCGGCGTGTCCTGAACGAAAACGAACTGGCCCAGCGCTGGGGTGTAAGCCCCAAGACACTCCAGCGCTGGCGCAGCGAGGGTCGTGGCCCTCGGTACCTCAAGCTCTCCAAGCGTGTCAGCTACCCGCTGGAAGCCATCCTCGATTTCGAGTACAGCGCGCTGCATGAGTCGACCGCTGAACGTGCGATGGCTTGAAGGAGATGGTCATGAACGATTTGTCCATCTTCCCCGCTGACATCGCCGAGATGTCGGCCGCTCAACTGGCCAAGTTGCCAGCCCACCAACTTTACGAGGTCGACACCAACTTGGACCAGGCCATTGCTTGGCTAAAGAGTGCCCGCACCAAAGTGGATGCTGCCCTGGAGCAGCGCTTCGGTGCCCAGGGGCGTGAAGCCCTGCGCGATTCCGCACGTGACTTCGGCACCGCCCACTTCAACCTCGACGGTTTGCACGTGAAGTTCGAGCAGCCCAAAAAGGTGTCCTGGGACCAGAAAAAGCTCAAGGCCATTGCCGAGCGCATCGTCGCTTCGGGCGAAGCCGTCGAGAGCTATCTCGACGTGAAGCTGGCGGTGCCCGAGTCCCGTTACATCAACTGGCCGCCGGCCTTGCAGCAGCAATTTGCCGACGCACGCACGGTCGAGGCTGGCAAGGCCACGTTTGAGCTCAGCCGTGATGAAGGAGGTGTGTGATGACGCTTCCAATCATTAGCGCATCGCAGCGTCTGGCAGAAAAGCAAGGCGTCAAGCTGGTGCTGCTCGGCAAGTCCGGCATCGGCAAAACCACTCAGCTCAAGACCCTGCCTGAAGACAGCACGCTGTTCGTGGACTTGGAGGCGGGTGATCTCGCGGTCAAGGACTGGCATGGCGACTGCGTACGCCCCGCCACCTGGCCTGAGTTCCGCGACTTGGTGGTGTTCCTGGCTGGCCCTAATCCTGCGCTGCCTGCCGACGCCCCGTACTCACAGGCTCATTTCGACCATGTGTGTGAACGCTATGGCGACCCGGCGCAACTGGCCAAGTACGACACCTATTTCGTCGACAGCATCACGGTGCTGGCGCGTCTGGCACTGATCTGGGCCAAGGTCCAGCCGCAGGCCATGTCTGAGCGCACCGGCAAGCCCGACACCCGCGGGGCCTACGGCCTCTTGGGCCAGGAAATGCTCACTGCGCTGACCCACCTGCAGCACGCCCGGGGCAAGCACGTGGTGTTTGTCGCCATCCTCGACGAGAAGCTCGACGACTTCAATCGCAAGGTGTTCGTGCCGCAGATCGAGGGCTCCAAAACCGCCGCCGAACTGCCCGGCATCGTCGACGAGGTGGTGACGCTGGCTGAGATCAAAGCTGAGGACGGTAGCAGCTACCGCGCCTTCATCACCCACACGCTCAACCCCTATGGCTACCCGGCCAAGGATCGCTCCGGCCAGCTTGACCTGCAAGAGCCGCCCAACCTGCGCGCTCTCATTGGCAAGTGCGCCGCTGCCACCCGCATGCCCTCTGGCAACCCCACGTCTCAAACACCCAAGGAGTAATTCATGTCCAACAACTGGTCCGATTTCAACGACGCCGAACAACAGCAATCCTTCGATCTGATCCCTAAGGGCACGGTCGCCAAGGTCCGTATGACCGTGAAACCCGGTGGGTACGACGACCCCAGTCAAGGCTGGCTAGGTGGTTACGCCACCCAGAGCTTCGAGACCGGCAGCATCTTCTTGGCCTGCGAATTTGTCGTGCTCGAGGGCGAATATGCCCGTCGCAAGCTGTGGTCAAACATTGGCCTGTACAGCAGCAAGGGGCCCACCTGGGGCAACATGGGCCGCACCTTTGTGCGGGCAGCCCTGAACTCGGCGCGCAACGTCCGCCCTGACGACAACACGCCCCAGGCTGCAGCGGCCCGCCGCATCCAGGGCTTCCATGAACTGGATGGTCTGGAGTTCGTCGCCCGCATCGACATCGAGAAAGACGGTCGCGGCGAGGCCAAGAACGTGGTCAAGATGGCCGTGGAGCCGGGTGAGCCTGAATACGCACCCACGATGGCTGGCGCTGGGTTCATTCCCAACCGTACGGCAGCGGCCCTGGTCGCAAGCCCAACCTCAGTTCCACCCGTATCCCCGACCGCAGTCTCAAGTGCAGCCGCGCCGGTATCAGCCCAACGCCCTGCGGTGTCCGGCAAGCCCGTCTGGGCGCAGTGAGGGAGGGCAATGAGATGCTGGGTCTGCTCACGACAGGCCCGGGGGTACGGCCATACCGACAACCGGCATGGCATTGGCAACCCCCGGCGCTATCCCATCGACTGGGTGTTCTGTTCCCACCGTTGCCAGGACGCGTTTCACGCGATGTATGGCAATTGGCTCCGGGTCAAGGAAGGTCGCATCAACAAGACGGAGGTCGCCATGATTGATCCGTCTGATGTCGAGCTGGCCGCCATGCGCCAGTGCCTCAAGGCCTTTGGCGAAGCGGCTGGCGAGATTGGCTTTGCCAAGCCGCTAGGTGACTACGCTGAGACTGAAGCCTTGCGTGTGATTGATGCGATCGTCACCTGCTACACGGACGCCATGGCTGCGCACCACGAAGCCACCAAGTTTCCGCCGGTGCGTGGCATGCCACCGACGTCAGATCCGTTGGCCAACCCGTTCGCTGATCTCGAGGATGACTTGCCTTGGGAAGAACCGAGGGCGAAAACGTCACACCCGCAACCGTCGAAGGGGAAAAAGTCATGATCGACTTCAACTCCTCAGCAAGTGTCTCCGGCCAGTTGGAAGCATTGGTCGACGTCGGCTTGCAGCGACAGCGCGCCAAGCAAACGCCCCGGGCATACCTGGGTGCATCCAGGCTGGGGGCCTCGTGTGACCGAGCCCTCCAGTACGAATTCGCCAAGGCTCCGGTCGATCCTGGCCGTGACACCTCGGGGCGCATCCTGCGCATCTTCGAGCGTGGTCACGTGATGGAGGACTGCATGGTCACCTGGCTGCGTGAGGCCGGGTTTGACCTGCGCACCCGCAAGGCCGACGGCGACCAGTTCGGCTTCTCGGCGGCTGGTGGACGACTCAAGGGCCATGTCGACGGCGTCATCGTTGCTGGCCCCGAAGGTTTTGCCTACCCCGCCCTGTGGGAGTGCAAATGCCTCGGTCAGAAATCCTGGCGCGAGCTGGAGAAGCACAAGCTGGCGATTGCCAAGCCTATCTACCACGCTCAGGTGGTGCTCTATCAGGCTTACCTGGAGTTGCACGAGCACCCGGCGCTCTTCACGGCGATCAACGCCGACACCATGGAGATTTACACCGAACTCGTGCCCTTCGATGCGGTGCTGGCGCAGCGCATGTCCGATCGCGCCGTCAAGGTCATCACCGCCACCGATGCCGGGGAACTCCTGCCCCGCGCATTCCATGAATCCACCCATTTCGAGTGCCGGATGTGCCCATGGCAGGACCGGTGCTGGAGGAGTCCCCTATGAATACCCCGTCTATGAATGACGTGCTGGGTGAGCGCCTGGTTGATGCGCGCGAGGCAGCGCATTGCCTCAATCTCCCGCTGTACTTACTCACCCACCCGAGCGAGCGTGAGCGCCTGAAGGTGCCGCATTACCGAGTCGGCAAGTTGGTGCGTTTCAAGCTCCAAGAGTTGATCGACTGGGTCGAGCGGCAAGGGGGTGCATCGGATGCTTGATTTCAACGATACCCCTGCTGAAGGGCCCCCCAACCCCGACGTGACACGCGAGTCGATCAGGACAGATCTTGTCGTACGACTGGAATCCGTCCTGGCCACACTGTTCCCTGCCGGCAAAAAACGCAAAGGCAAATTCCTCATCGGCGATGTGCTGGGCAGTCCCGGTGACAGCCTTGAGGTGGTGCTTGACGGCGAGAAGGCCGGCCTGTGGACCGATCGTGCCACCGGTGAAGGTGGTGACATCTTCGATCTGATCGCAGCCAACCTTGGTGCGGATGCACACACAGATTTCCCGCGCGTGATGCAAAACGCTGCGGATCTGCTCGGGCGCTCGCCTGTAATCCTGTCTCGCAAGACCAAGAAGAGGGACGTGCCAGTCGACGACCTGGGCCCGGCCACGGCCAAGTGGGACTACCTGGATGCGGCAGGCAAGCTGATCGCGGTCGTCTACCGCTATGACCCTCCAGGTGGCAAGAAAGAGTTCCGCCCTTGGGATGCCAAACGCCGAAAGATGGCTCCACCGGACCCCAGGCCGCTTTACAACCAGCCGGGTTTGAAGGACGCAGCCCAAGTCGTTCTCGTCGAGGGCGAGAAGTGCGCGCAGGCGCTGATCCACGCGGGCATCACCGCCACCACGGCCATGCACGGCGCCAATGCCCCAGTGGACAAGACCGACTGGACACCCTTGGAAGGCAAGGCCGTGTTGATCTGGCCGGACCGCGACAAGCCGGGCTGGGAGTATGCGGCGAGTGCTGCGCAGGCGGTATTGGACGCCGGTGCCAGGTCCTGCCACATCCTGTATCCACCCCAGGAAGCCGCCGAAGGCTGGGATGCGGCCGACGCCATTGCCGAAGGCTTTGATGTGGCGTCCTTCCTCGTGCATGGCCCACGCATGCAGATCCATGCCGTGGCCGAGGACGCCGAACCGGTGGTCAGCAGCGATGAGTCGGTGTGGGGCACGGAGGATGCGCTGGCGCTGGCCTTCACCCGCCGTTACCACCGCGACTGGCGCTATGTGGCTGCATGGGGGCGTTGGCTGGTGTGGGACGGACAACGCTGGCGCAATGAGGACACGCTGGCTGCCACCGACCTTATCCGCAGCGTGTGCCGCCAGACAGCAGTGCGTGCCGAGGATCGCAAGGTTGCCGCCAAGTTGGCCAGCTCGGGCACCGTGGGTGGCGTTGAACGCCTGGCCCGTGCTGACCGCCGCCATGCTGCAACCACAGATGAGTGGGATGCTGATCCATGGTTGCTGAACACCCCCGGCGGCGTGGTCGATCTCAAAACGGGCCGCACACGTTCCAATGACCGAGCTGATCGGATGACCAAGATCACCACGGCCACGCCGCGCGGCGAGTGCCCCCAGTGGCGGGCGTTCCTGAGTGATGTCACTGGCGGCGACCAAAACCTGCAGGACTACCTACAGCGCATGGTGGGTTATGCCCTGACCGGCTCGACCCGCGAACACGCACTGTTCTTCCTATACGGAACCGGTGCCAACGGTAAGTCGGTGTTCGTCAACACGCTGGCCGACATCCTGGGCGACTACGCGACCAATGCGCCCATGGACACATTCATGGAAACGCGCACGGACCGGCACCCGACCGATATGGCAGGCCTGCGCGGCGCCCGCTTCGTGGCAGCCATCGAAACTGAACAGGGCAAACGTTGGGCCGAGTCCAAGCTCAAGAACCTTACCGGTGGCGACAAGATCGCAGCGCGCTTCATGCGTCAGGACTTCTTTGAGTTCTTCCCGCAGTTCAAGCTGTTCGTGGCAGGCAATCACAAGCCGGCGATTCGCAACATCGACGAAGCCATGAAGCGGCGGCTGCATCTGATTCCATTCACGATCACCGTGCCCCCTGAGAAACGCGACAAGCACCTGCAGCAAAAGCTACTGGCTGAGCGGGATGGAATCCTGGCCTGGGCACTTGAGGGGTGTCTCGCCTGGCAACGGCTAGGCCGGCTCGATCCGCCGCAGTTGGTGCTGGACGCCACCGATGAGTACTTCGAAGCCGAGGACGCCCTGGGGCGCTGGATGGATGAGCGTTGCGTGCGGGTCGGTACGGCCAAGTCGCTGACCGCCGAACTGTTCACCGACTGGAAGCAGTGGGCAGAAGCGGCTGGGGAGTTTGTTGGTTCGCAAAAGCGCTTCGCCGATTTGCTGCTCACCCGCGGGCTTGAGAAATGGCGAAACGGAATGGGGCTGCGTGGCTTTCAGGGCATTGGACTGAAGGCTCCACCCACTCCTACCTACACCCCTTACACGGACAACTGACTGCCATGAAGACCCAAATCTGACGGATCGGACAGATTTCGACGTAACTCTCCACGCGGGCGCGTGACGCGCGCCTTATACGGAGTTTCGACAACGTCCGTCCGATCCGTCAGACCGAACCAAAAACAAGGACTGACAACATGAACACGACCATCCTCGCCCTCGATCTGGGCACTCAAACGGGCTGGGCACTGGCCTGCCGCGACAGCAGCATCACCAGTGGCAGCCAATCCTTCAAACCGCAACGCTTCGAAGGCGGCGGGATGCGCTTTCTGCGCTTCAAGCGCTGGCTCACCGACATCAAGCAGTGCAATGACGGCATCGAGCAAGTCGTCTTTGAGGAAGTCCGCCGCCACGTCGGTGTCGACGCTGCGCACGCCTATGGCGGCTTCATGGGTCAGTTGACCGCCTGGTGCGAGCACCACCAGATCCCGTACCAGGGCATTCCGGTCGGCACGATCAAGAAGCACGCCACCGGCAAAGGCAACGCCAGCAAGGATGAGATGGTGGCATCCGTCCGAGCCCGTGGTCATGCCCCGGCAGACGACAACGAGGCCGACGCCATCGCCTTGCTCTACCTGGCCCGTGAGATGGCCGTAGAGGGGGGGGTGACATGAAAGTGCCGCAATACCGCTATCGCTGCCCCCTGGGCAATCTGCAGCCGACCACGCCCGACCTCGACGCTGTCAAACGCGAGGGGTGGCGCAATGACCACATCCTGGTCGTCTCCGAACAGGATGACCGACTGGACTGGGTCGAGCGGGAGTTCGTGCGCAGGCTGGGTGAGCGGCTTTATGGCGATGGAGGAAAGCGCCATGGCTGAAATCATGACCCAATGGACGGCTGATGCCGTGGCCGCTCGCTTTGCTGAGGCTGCTGAGACTGCGCACCGATTGCCACGCGTGCGTCCCATGGGCCACTTCAACCCATGGATGAGTCTGGCCATGCAGGTGCCTGAGCGCTACGCCGATCCAGAGAGGCTGTACCGCCCCATGCCGCCCAGTCCACAAGCGGTGGATCGGATGCTCGAGACCATGCGCTGGGTGCAGTGGCTGGAGTTGGAGCAACGTCACCTGGTCTGGATGCGGGCCAACCGCTACGAGTGGCACCAAATCGGCAGGCGCTTTGCCTGCGATCGCAACACCGCCTCACGACGCTGGAATCGGATCATGGAGTTGGTGGCCCATCAACTCAACCGGGCTGGTGCCCTGTCTTGACAGGTTGGGGGTGGCTGCGGTCAAATAACAGTTATTAATTGTTAGGAGACAGCCATGCCCACCAGCGTCGCACTCAGTTCCCATTTCGAGACCTTCGTCCGCGATCAAGTCGAGTCCGGACGGTACAACAACGCCAGTGAAGTGGTGCGCGCAGGACTGCGCCTCCTGGAGGACCAACAAAAGCAGGCAGAGCTGCAACTGGAGGCCATGAAGGCAGCAATTACGGCTGGCCTGGCCAGCGGTCCCGGCATTGCGGCTGATGAGGTCTTTGATCGGCTGGAGGCAAAGTACCGCAAACGGGCGGCGGAAGGTCAGTAATGGGGGTGTTGTTTACCCCGCTGGCGCAGACGGACCTTGAGGAGATTGGCGACTACATCGCCCAGGACAACCCAAGCAGAGCGCTCACGTTCATCCAGGACATCCGCGCGCAGTGCCAGAGGATTGGCAAGTCCCCCATGGCCTACCGCGCACGTCCGGAGCTCGGGGATGGCATTCGCTCCAGCCCATTTGGCAACTACGTGATTCTTTATCGCCCGCAAGCGAATGACGTCCTCGTCGTCCGAGTGCTGCATGGAGCCATGGACCTGCCACGGCACATGGGCAGTGAAGACGCCTGAATCACGGGCAACGCGCGAGAAAGTGTTTTGGCGTGTTTTGACGCGATTGCGGGTAAGGACTGCGGTTGATGCGGGTTTGAGCGAACGATGCGCCCGAATCCGAATGCAGCACGGATGGCCTTTTGAGCGTACAGTTTGAGCTACGGTCAGGAAAGAAGCGCAGGGGTTCCAAAGCACCTCGCACCTGAGGAAATCAACGGGTCCTTCCTGGCCAAAGCGGTATGCGGGGGGCAACAGCGCGAGATTTCGATAGCGACTGACCAGAAAAACAGGTTACCACCAGGCCAGGTTACCGGCCTGTGGTTACCACCGCCCCTGACAGTTACCACCCCCTGAAAATTTCCAACCCGCCCGGCGGCAACGCTCGGCGGGTTTTTCAATTCCATGACGCCCAACCTGCAGATCGAATACCGCCCGATCGATGCGCTGCTGCCCTACGCGCGTAATCCGCGCACGCATTCGCCATCCCAGATCGCCAAGATCGCGGCTAGCATCGTGGAGTTCGGCTGGACCCAGCCCATCCTGATTGATGGCGACAACGGGATCATCGCAGGCCATGGTCGCCTGGCGGCAGCGCGCAAGCTCGAACTGGGCGAAGTTCCCGTGATCGAGTTGGGCCATCTGAGCCCCGCGCAGAAGCGCGCCTACGTGATTGCCGACAACCGCCTGGCGCTGGACGCCGGGTGGGACGATGAACTGCTGGCACTGGAATTGGCGGAGCTGTCCGAGGCTGGGTACGACCTGTTGCTGACCGGTTTCGAGGATGACGAGCTGGCCACGATGCTGGCTGATCTGGGTGATGGCGATGCGCAAGCGCCGGATCAAGATCCAGCCAGCGAAGAGGACGAGGATGTCCCGGAGCCACCTCGTCAACCGATCAGCCGCCTTGGCGACGTCTGGCAACTGGGCCCGCACCGCCTGATCTGCGGCGACGCGTACGATCAAGTCACCATTACCGCCTTGATGCAGGGCGAGCAGGCGAGCCTGTGCTTCACCTCGCCGCCCTATGGCAACCAGCGTGACTACACCTCCGGCGGCATTGCTGACTGGGATGGACTGATGCGTGGCGTGTTCGCCCAGCTGCCCATGGCGGCCGATGGGCAGGTGCTGGTCAACCTCGGCTTGATCCATCGCGACAACGAATTCATCCCGTATTGGGACCAGTGGCTTGCCTGGATGCGCAGCCAAGGCTGGCGGCGCTTCGCTTGGTATGTCTGGGACCAGGGTCCGGGAATGCCGGGGGACTGGCAAGGACGCCTGGCACCGAGTTTCGAATTCATCTTCCACTTCAACCGGCATACCCGCAAACCCAACAAGACGGTACCCTGCAAGTTCGCCGGTCAGGAAACCCACTTGCGCGCCGACGGATCGTCCACCGCCATGCGCGGCAAGGACGGCCAGGTCAACGGCTGGACCGCCGCTGGCCAGCCCACCCAGGACCACCGCATCCCCGACTCGGTGATCCGGGTCATGCGCCACAAGGGAAAGATCGGCCAGGGCATCGACCACCCAGCCGTGTTTCCCGTGACGCTGCCAGTAGAGGTGATCGAGGCCTACACGCAGGAAGGCGAGATCGTCTTCGAACCCTTTGGCGGCAGCGGCACCACGCTGATGGCCGCGCAACGAACCGGCCGGATTGGTCGTGCCGTCGAAATCGCGCCGGAGTACGTCGATGTGGCGCTGATCCGTTTCCAACAGAACTTCCCCGGTGTGCCGGTCACGCTGGACGCTACTGGTGAACCCTTTGAGGTCGTCGCCCAGCAACGCAAAGCTGAGCGCCGGCAAGAAAGCGAACATGCAACTGTCTGAACATTTCGAACTGGCCGAGTTTCTGGTCTCGGAAACGGCGGCTCGCCGTGGCATTGCCAACGAGCCCACATCCGAGGTCATCGAGAACTTGCGTCGGCTGTGTCAATTGGTGCTGCAGCCGCTGCGCGTGCACCTCAAACGCCCGATGGTGATTACCTCCGGCTACCGCTCATCAGCGCTGAACCGCGCGATCGGCGGCAGCCCGACCAGCCACCACATGCAAGGGCGTGCGGCGGACCTCATCGTGCCAGGCATGACGCCGTTGCTAGTATGCCAGGCCGCCCACCAGTTGAAGCTCCCCTGCGTGCAGATCATTCACGAGTTCGGACGTTGGACCCATCTGGCAGTGGCCATCTCGAATGAGCGCACCCAGTTGCTCACTGCCAAGCTGAACCAGGGCAAGACCATCTACGAACTGGGGCTGGTCTATGTCTGAACCCTGGCTCTCTACCCACATCGAACGCTGGCCCACCGAGAAACTGGTGCCCTACGCCCGCAACGCACGTACCCACTCCGAGGAGCAGGTGGCGCAGATTGCCGCCTCCATCGTCGAGTTCGGTTTCACTAATCCGATCCTGGTGGGGTCTGATAGCGTGATCGTCGCCGGTCACGGACGGTTGGCCGCTGCGCAAAAGCTGGGCCTGGACACCGTGCCCGTGGTCGTGCTCGATCACCTGACTCCGACTCAGCGTCGGGCGTTGATCATCGCGGACAACCGCATTGCGGAAAACGCCGGCTGGGACGACGTCATGCTGCGCATCGAACTGCAGTCGCTGCAGGAAGATGGCTTCAACCTGGACATCACCGGCTTTGATGCTGATGCTCTGGCTGAAATCATGGCTGGTGAAGAAACCACGGTCGATGGCCAGACCGACGACGATGCTGTGCCTGAGGTGCCGGTCACGCCGATCTCCCGTCCGGGGGATGTCTGGGAGCTGGGTAACCACCGCCTGCTGTGTGGCGACGCCACCGACCCGGCGAGCTACGAGGCGCTGATGGCTGATGGCCAGGCCGATATGGTGTTCACCGATCCACCGTACAACGTCGACTACGCCAACAGCGCGAAAGACAAGATGCGCGGCAAGGATCGCCCGATCCTGAACGACAACCTGGGAGATGGTTTTTACGACTTCCTGCTGGCAGCATTGACCCCGATGCTGGAACGCTGCGCCGGGGCGACCTACATCGCCATGTCGTCCAGCGAGCTGGACACGCTGCAGCAGGCTTTCCGCGCCGCCGGCGGCAAGTGGTCGACTTTCATCATCTGGGCCAAGAACACCTTCACCCTGGGCCGCGCCGACTACCAGCGCCAGTACGAGCCCATCCTCTATGGCTGGCCCGAGGGGCAGAACCGCCATTGGTGCGGTGACCGCGATCAGGGCGATGTCTGGAACATCAAGAAGCCGCAGAAGAACGATCTGCACCCGACCATGAAGCCGGTGGAGCTGGTCGAGCGGTCCATCCGCAACTCCAGCCAACCCGGTGACATCGTGCTCGATCCTTTCGGTGGTTCAGGCACCACCCTGATCGCTGCAGAGAAGTCCGGCCGCATCGGCTGGCTGATCGAACTCGATCCCAAGTACGTCGATGTGATCGTGCGCCGTTGGCAGGACTGGACTGGCCAGGAGGCCTACCGGGAAGCCGATGCGGTGAGGTTCAATGATCTGGCGGCAGCGGCAGGCATGGCGATCCCCGCAGAGTCTGAGGAGGTCGACACATGAAACAGTCGCGCCTGATGTCTTTGGTGGAGTCGCTTGCCAATGTGCTGGTCGGGTATGGCGTGGCGGTGGCCACGCAAATGGCGGTCTTACCGTTGTTCGGTCTGGCCGTGACCGTTACCGAGAACCTGTTGATTGGCATGATCTTCACGGCTGTGTCGATCGTGCGCAGCTACGCGCTGCGCCGGGGTTTCGAAGCCCTGCGGATGCGTCAGTCGGCCATGGCCTCTTCGACGATCTCGCAGTGAATCACAAACCCGGTGAGGTAAGGCAGACCCTTGGGGATGCCGTACTGCTTGCTGGTCTGGCGCCCGATGGTCCAGCCCATCCAGCGTTGGGTGGCGGCGTGGATCGCGTCCTTCAGGTTGGCGTCGGCGTGCAGTTCGTTCAGCACGTCGTCTGCAAAGTGGCGACCGTGGCGGCTGTCCAGGAAGGTGCGGACTGATTCGAGGGGCCGGGTGGTGGCGTCCGAGATCGCAGTTATCGCGATCGGCCAGGCGGCTTTGGCTTGATCATTCATCGTGCCCCAAAAGCCCCAGGCTTCGTTCTGGGTGGCAGGGATGTGAGTGGTGGTCATCGTGGGCTCCGTATCTGTGTTGGCGATGACTCCATTCACGCGCTGTTCCATCTGAAAGCCAAGGCTTTCTCGATCATTATTGGAGGCCGTGATCATTTCGCGACGCTGGCTAATTCCGCCTGGGCGTTGGCAATCAGGTCCAGGCGCAGGTTGGGTGTGATGTTGCAGGCCAGGGCGTTGAGCGCCCAGTTCATCACTTGTGATTTGTCGTGTGGTGTCTCGGAGGTATCGAGCCGCTCGATGTAGTGGTCCAGTTCCCGCAGGCTGCGTTCCAGGGTGGAGCGGGCGGTGAGCAAGGCATCTTTGGCTTTTTGCTCGGTCATCTGGCGCATCAGGGTGTCGAGGTCGAGGGTCATGGTGGGGATCCGTTCAATCGTTGGTCGATGACCTCATTGACGCGCTGTTTGATCGAGAAGCCAAGGCTTCACCCGAAGAAGATGTAGAGCGTGGCGGCGGAGCCACTAGCCCAGACGGGCGGCGTAGCGCGCGTAGTCCCCACCCGACGGATCGACGTACAGATACGGGCGACCTGGGGCGTGGACTTCCACGCACAGGCGCCCCTGACCCACATAACCGCCCTTGCCGGCCAGCCAGTCGCGCGAGGCCAGCAAATTGGCGGCAAAGCCGTCGAACTCTTCCGGGGTCATGGTTCGGGTCTCGGTCACGTAGACCACGTAGTCGCCGCTGGCGCTCATGTCCTTCAAGTCCGCTGGCTTGCGCGCAAACGGCAGCTGAATGCCGAGTTGCTCGACCTGGATCTTCTGGCCCTCCCACTGGAGAGTCATCGGTCTGCGTTCAATGGTGATGGTCATGCTGGGCATGGCTGGCCTTTCTGGTTGGGTCGGTTCGGTACTTGGGGTGGCGTTCATGCGGACTCCCCATCGGGGGAGACAGGATCAATGCGGTACACCCGTTGACCGCCGGTCTCTTTGGTGGAGGTGATGGTCAGCCCCAGGCGCTTCTTGAGCGTGCCGGCCAGGGTGCCGCGTACCGTGTGCTGTTGCCAGCCCGTGGCTTCCGTGATCTGCGCGATGGTGGCGCCTTCGGGGCGCTGCAGCAGACCAATGACCAGGGCTTGCTTGCTGTCGGCACGGGTACGAGCAGTCTTCATTTTGGCCTGTGCGTGCCAACTGGCCTCTGCCTTGGCGACATCGGCTTCCAGCTCTGGATCGTCCAGCGTGATCGTTGGCGGCAACGCACCCGGTCGGGGTAGACCCAGGGCATCGTAGCCCTCGGCAGCGACCACCCAGTCATCACCATCGGGCGTGATCAGGGCGCGTTTGAACAGCCCTTCGAGCACCTTGGCGCGGGCGCCGCCCTTGATGTGCTCGGGGAACCAAGCGATCTTGCCGCCGCTGTGTTGTACGGCGTGCTCCAGGATGACTTGCTGATTGGGGTTGAGTGTGGTGGTCATGGCTGCCTCACGCTTGCAGGGTGGCGGCACTGCCGTTTGCGGAAATTGCTCTGTTGGACTTGCGGCTGCGATGCACCGGTTGCTTGGGCGCACCGCCTGCCGCCCGCAGCCCAGCGTCAAACGCGGCTTGCAAGGCGCTCTTGACGCTCCAGACGCTGACGTCGTGGAAGTCCAGGCTGTCACGGTGGCGGGTTTGAAGGGTTTCGATGAACAGGTGGTCCAGGGCAATCGATTCGAACAAAAGTTCGATCTCGTCGGGGGACAGTGCGGTGGGGGACATCTTCTTGGCCATTGGGGGCTCCTTGGTGGTGGGTTGCTTGTCAATCGACATCCGCATTCACGCGCTGTGCGCCACAGAAGCCAAGCGCTTTTTAATCCCGGGTGATTCACTCGCCTTTACCTGACCAACTGCATCCAGGAGGCCACCCACTTGCACTGAGTAAAGCGACACCATGGGACTGTCTATTCGCGCCTACGCGCGCCACCGAGGCGTGTCGCACGTGGCCGTCAAGAAGGCCATCGACACCGGGCGCATCACGCCCTTGCCTGATGGCACCATCGATCCGGTGGCGGCCGATGCCCAGTGGGCGGCCAACACGACACCGACTAGGCGGTCAGTAGCTGGCGAAGCTAGAAATGTGCCGCAAGCTCCCGCAGCAGCCCGCGAGATTCCGCAGGCCTCCGCAAGAGTGGTGCGCGAAACAGCCGAACCACCGACGCCGGCGCTCTCCACCGGTGGCACCTCGCTGCTGCAAGCCCGTACCGTCAACGAGGTCGTCAAGGCGCAGACCAACAAGGTGCGTCTGGCCCGTCTCAAAGGCGAACTGGTCGACCGTTCGCAGGCCGTGGCCCACGTGTTCAAGCTGGCCCGAGCCGAGCGTGATGCCTGGCTCAACTGGCCGGCGCGGATCTCGGCGCAGATGGCGGCAGGGCTCGGTGTGGATCCCCATGTGCTGCACGTCGCGCTGGACGCCGCTGTGCGCCAACAGTTGCAAGACCTGGGCGACTTGCAGCCCAAAGTGGACTGATGGGTGGACTGACCATGGACGAGTCGTTTTACGAAGGCTGGGACGCGATTGAGCGCGCCTGGCGCGAAGGCCTCACGCCCGATCCGCTATTGACTGTGTCCGAATGGGCCGACAAGCACCGGGTGCTCTCCAGCAAGGCCGCGTCCGAACCTGGCCGCTGGCGCACCAGCCGTACGCCCTATCTGCGCGAGATCATGGATTGCTTGTCCCCGATGTCGCCGATCGAGCGGGTGGTGTTCATGAAGGGGGCACAGGTTGGCGGGACGGAGTTAGGGCTGAACTGGGTGGGCTATGTGATCCACCACGCACCAGGTCCAATGATGGCGGTTTGGCCCACGGTGGAAATGGCCAAGCGGGCATCCAAGCAGCGCATCGACGCGCTGATCGAGGAGAGCCCCGCTATCCAGGAGCGGATCGCCCCAGCGCGCAGCCGCGATTCGGGCAACACCATCCTGGCCAAGGAGTTTCATGGCGGGGTGCTGGTGATGACCGGTGCCAACAGCGCCGTGGGCCTGCGCTCCATGCCGGTGCGCTACCTGTTCCTCGATGAGGTCGACGGCTACCCGCTGGATGTGGAAGGTGAAGGCGATGCGATTTCCCTGGCCGAGGCGCGTACCCGCACCTTTGCCAGGCGCAAGATCCTGATCGTCTCAACCCCGACGATTGCGGGGGCCAGTGCGGTGGAGCGCGAGTTCGAGGCATCGGACCAGCGCCGCTACTTCGTGCCGTGCCCGCACTGTGAGCAGCGCCAGTGGCTGCGCTTTGAGCAACTGCGCTGGGAGCGCGGACAGCTCGGGACCGCCACCTACATCTGTGAAAGTTGTGGTGAACCCATCGCCGAGCATCACAAGACCTGGATGCTGGAAAACGGCCAGTGGCAGGCCTGCGCTCCGGAGAACGCCGGACGCACCGCCGGATTTCATCTCTCCAGCCTTTACAGCCCAGTGGGCTGGCGCAGCTGGATCGAGATCGCGCGCGCATGGGAGTCGGCGGCGATGTCCGACACCCGTTCGGCCTCAGCCATCAAGACCTTCAAGAACACCGAGCTGGGTGAGACCTGGGTCGAGGAAGGCGAAGCGCCCGATTGGCAGCGCCTGCTCGAGCGGCGGGAAGACTACCGCATTGGCACCGTGCCGACGGGCGGCCTGCTGCTCACTGCCGGTGCCGACGTCCAGAAGGATCGTATTGAAGTCTCGGTCTGGGCCTTCGGGCGTGGCAAGGCGGCGTGGCTGATCGAGCACCAGGTGCTGATGGGCGACACAGCCCGTATCGAAGTCTGGTCGGGCTTGGCCAAGCTCATGGGCGAGACCTGGACCCACAGCAGTGGCTGCCAGCTGAGCTTGGCGCGCATCGCTCTGGATACCGGCTATGCCACGCAGGAGGCCTATGCCTTTGTACGCAGCGTACGGGATTCCCGACTCATGCCCATCAAGGGGATCGCCGGTGGCGCGGCGCTGATCGGCACGCCGACGGCGGTGGATGCCACCGCCAGTGGCAAAAAGCTGCGCCGGGGCATCAAGGTGTTCCCGGTGGCCGGCGGCATTGCCAAGCTGGAGTTCTACAACAACCTGCGCAAAAGCGCGGAGGTGGCCGAAGACGGCGTTACGACCGTCTACCCGGCAGGTTATGTGCACCTGCCCAAGGTGGATGCTGAATATCTGCAGCAGCTCTGTGGCGAGCAACTGATCACCCGGCGCGACCGCAACGGCTTTGCCCACCGCGAATGGCAAAAGATGCGCGAGCGTAACGAGGCGCTCGATTGTTATGTCTACGCCCGCGCTGCCGCCGCCGTTGCGGGTCTGGACCGGTTCGAGGACCGGCACTGGCTCGAATTGGAAAAACAACTCGGCGTCGGTCCTCCAACCGATGCCATCACTACTGATACCCCCGAGGCCACTCGAGAACAGAAGTTCGACGGTGGCCTCGGCACTTCTGGCAACACCACACCGGCTTCGCGCCGAGTGGTGCGCAGCCGATGGATGACCTGACATGACCTACACCCCCGAACACCTGCAGGCCTTGCGTGAAGCCCTGGCCAGCGGCGAGCACCGCGTGACCTACGAGGGCAAGAGCATCGAGTACCGCAGTGTGGCCGATCTCAAAGCCGCGATTGCCGAGGTCGAAGCCACCCTTGCGCGTGAATCCGGTGCCCCAAAGTTACGCCAGATCCGCGTGACCACGAGCAAGGCGCTCTGATGGACTGGCTCAAAAAACTTCGTCGCCGCATGTTCGGCGGCACGCCCGTCTATGACAGTACCGGCGGTGGTCGTCGCGCCTTGGCCTGGATGCCGGGCAACCCAGGTGCCGTGGCCGCTTTGTCGTTGGCTCAGGACGAGCTGCGCGCTAAGAGCCGGGATCTGGTGCGGCGCAATGCCTGGGCTGCGGCTGGCATCGAAGCCTTCGTAGCGAATGCCATCGGTACCGGCATCAAGCCGCAGAGCATGGTGCAGGACCAAACCATTCGTGAGGCCATCCACAGCCTGTGGTGGGACTGGTGTGAGCAGGCGGATGCCGCAGGCCTGACCGACTTCTACGGTCTGCAGGCACTGGCCACCCGGGCGATGCTTGAGGGTGGCGAAGCCCTGATCCGACTGCGTTACCGGCGTGTCGAGGATGGCTTGCCAGTGGCACTGCAGATCCAGGTAGTGGAAGCCGAACACCTGCCGACCACGATGAACCGAGATCTGCCTGGTGGGAATGTGATCCGTGCGGGTATCGAGTTCGACCGGCTGGGGCGGCGGGTGGCTTACCACCTGTACCGATCTCATCCCAACGACGGGTTGTTGGCACCGATGTCCAGCCAGGGTGGGATGGACACCGTGCGTGTGGATGCCAGCGAAGTGATCCACCTGTTCCGCCCGTTGCGACCTGGCCAGATTCGAGGCGAGCCATGGCTGACGCGGGCACTGGTCAAGCTCAATGAACTCGATCAGTACGACGACGCCGAGCTGGTTCGCAAAAAGACCGCCGCCATGTTCGCTGGTTTCATCACCCGCATGGCCCCAGAAGACAACCTGATGGGCGAGTCGGCGGCTGATGCCAACGGTGTGGCGCTCTCGGGCATGGAACCCGGCACGCTTCAGATTCTGGAGCCCGGGGAGGACATCAAATTCTCAGCCCCCGCTGATGTGGGCAGTTCCTACGCAGAGTTCATGCGTCAGCAGTTCCGCGCGGTGGCTGCGGCCATGGGCATCACCTACGAGATGCTCACGGGTGACCTGACGCAGGTGAATTACTCCTCCATTCGTGCTGGCCTGCTGGAGTTTCGACGCCGCTGCGAAGCTTTGCAGCACGGCGTGATCGTGCACCAGCTGTGCCGTCCAATCTGGTGCGCCTGGATGGATCAGGCGGTGCTCGAAGGTGTCCTCGACTTGCCCGTTTATCGAAAGAGCCAACGCCAGTACCAAGCTGCCAAGTGGATCCCACAGGGTTGGAAATGGGTCGATCCGCAGAAGGAATACAACGCGATGAAGCTGGCGATCCGCGCGGGCCTCATGAGTCGATCGGAAGCGATCTCAGGCAATGGTTATGACGCCGAAGACGTGGACCGCGAGATCGCTGCGGACAACGCCCGAGCCGATGACTTGGGTTTGGTCTTCGATTCGGATCCCCGTTACGACCAACCCCTGACGACCCCATCACCACCGGCCAGCGATGCCACGCTGTCCGATCTCTCAACCGATACTTCTCTGGAGTAGTTCATGCTGCCTCACCTCGCTTCCCGCCTTTTCGGGACGCCCTTGCTCGTCCATCGCGCCAAACTCGATGTCATTCTGGCGGTGATGGGCGAGCGCTTAGGCGTCGCGCCTCCATTGGCGGATCTGGCCTTGCCGGGACCGA
Source organism: Bacteroidota bacterium (assembly GCA_027483445.1). Classification (GTDB taxonomy): domain Bacteria; phylum Bacteroidota; class Bacteroidia; order M30B66; family M30B66; genus CAMCXT01. The sequence goes on from JAIXUS010000045.1 coordinate 126,152, forward strand.
AGTCGGCTACCGCCGCTCCAACGGGGATTGTCGTCATTCCCATTCTGGGCACGCTCGTCAAGCGCGCACTCGGCATGGAAGCCGCCTCGGGCTTGACATCCTATAGCGAGATCGCCGCGATGCTGGATGCGGCCGTCGCAGATCCGATGGTCAGCGGCATCCTGCTAGACATCGATTCCTCGGGCGGTGAAGCCTCGGGCAGTTTCGAGTTGGCCCGCCGCGTGCGCGAGGCAGCCACCATCAAGCCCGTCTGGGCCGTGGCCAACGATGCGGCGTACTCAGCCGCCTATGCGATTGCTGCCAGTGCCCAACGTCTGTTCGTCACCGAAACCGGCGGTGTCGGCTCCATTGGCGTGATCGCCTTGCATGTCGACCAGTCGATCAAGGATGCCAACGACGGCTACCGCTACACCGCCATCACCGCTGGCGCACACAAGAACGACTACTCGCCGCACGAACCCTTGTCGGATGCAGCCAAGTCGGAACTGCAAAGTGAAGTCGACCGGCTCTACGCGATCTTCACCGAACACGTCGCGGCCATGCGCAGGCTGGATCTTGATGCCGTGCGCGCGACCGAAGCTGGACTCTATTTCGGCAGCAATGCCGTAGTTCAGGGACTTGCCGATGGTGTCCAGACGCTGGAGGCCACCCTCACCGAATTTCAGTTGTTTCTAAACGCCCCCCAAAACGCCCTTACCCAGTCGCCGTCTCAGGTGCGGGGCGTCTTCCGTACTGAGACGGCTAATCCGAGAAAGGATCTGAACATGAGTGAAGAACAAACCATCGATATTCCCGGTGGCGACGAAGCTGCTGCGCAACTGGCGCAAGCCGTGGCCGAGTCCAAACGTGATGTCACCCAAACCGCGCAGGCCATTGCCGAAATTTGCATGCTCGCCGGTTGTCCTGAGCGTGCCGCTGAATTCATCGCAGCGGGCAAGTCGCAGTCCGAGGTGCGCCGCGTACTGATCGATGCGCGTGCCGCCCACACTGAAGCGACCGAAATTCGCTCGACCATCACTGCTGAGGCCGGTACCGCCGTACCCAGTCACGCCGAAACGTCGCCGATCGTCGCGGCCGTCAAGAAACTCGCTGGTACCGCCTAAGAAAGGAAATCCCCATGTCCGTCATCACCCAAGCCAATGATCTCGCCGACCTGCTGCGTTTCGAGGCCGAGAACCGCTATTCCCGTGAACGCGCCACGCTCGCTGCAGGCCACAACCTGATGCTGGGCACCGTGGTCGCCACCGATACGGCCACTGGCAAGATCGCCCCACTCGATCCAAATGACATTGGCTCGTTGGCTGAAGCCACGGGTGTGCTGCTCAACGATTGCGATGCCACTGCTGCTGACAACCCCGACGCCCTGGTGGTGGTCCGCCACGCCATCGTGTTACGCGATGCGCTGATCTGGCCGGCGGCGATCACTGCTGAGCAGAAGGTGACTGCCATTGCCCAGCTGCGCGCACTGGGTATTTTGGTCCGCGACGCTGTTTGAACCCACACCATCTCGCCACTGCACCCACTTTCTTCCGTCATACCTCCGGCCCGCTGGTCATCCCGCGGGCCGTTCCTTTTATTGGAGCCCTCTCATGCAAAACCCTTTCCAGAATCCCGGGTTCTCGATGGCCAGCCTCACGGCGGCCATCAACCTGATCCCCAACCGCTATGGTCGGCTCGAAGAACTCAACCTGTTTCCGGCCAAGCCCGTGCGCATGCGCTCGGTGGTGATCGAATCGCGCAATGGCACGCTGAACCTGCTACCCAGCCTGCCGGTGGGCAGTGCCGCGACGCAGAACAAGCACGACAAGCGTCAACTGCACTCCTTCGTGATCCCGCATATTCCGCTGGAAGACGTGGTGCTGCCCGAGGAAATCCAGGGCGTGCGTGCCTTTGGTTCTGAGACCGAAATGGAAACGGTGGCCCAGGTGCTGGCCCAGCATCTGGAGTCCATGCGCAACAAGCATGCCATCACCCTGGAACACCTGCGTATGGGGGCCTTGAAGGGCGTGATTCTGGATGCCGATGGCAGCGTGCTGCACAACCTCTTCGATGTCTTCAAGCTCACGCCCACCACGGTCAACTTCCAACTCAATGCCGACGGCACCAAGGTGCGGAACAAGTGTTCCGATGTGGTGCGCAGCATCACCGAGAACCTGCGCGGTGAATTCATGACCGGCGTGCGTTGCCTGTGCTCGCCCAGTTTCTTTGCCAAGCTCACTGAGCACGCCAATGTCGTCAAGGCCTATGAGAACTATGCCCAAAGTGCCATGCTGCGTGACGATGTGCGCAATGGCTTTGCCTTTGGCGGCATCGTCTTTGAGGAGTATGTTGGCAAGGCGAGCTATCTCGATGGGACTGGCACCGCTCAGACGCGTGACTTCATTGCCGAGGGCGAAGCGCATGCCTTCCCGCTGGGCACGGTCGACACCTTTGCCACCTATTTCGCACCGGCCGACTTCAACGAAACGGTCAATACGCTCGGTCAGCCCATCTACGCCAAGCAGGAGCCGCGCAAATTCGATCGAGGGACTGAGCTGCACACGCAGAGCAACCCGCTGCCGATGTGCCATCGTCCCGGCGTATTGGTCAAGCTGACTATGGCGTGATGTGGCGGCACACACAGCCCTTCGCCCGCCTGCTCATCAGCACTTTTCTGCACCTTGGTACGCCGGGCACCTACCGGCGTGCTGATGGGGCGGAGGTCGCCACGCACTTTATTGCCAAGACACCGGATGTCATCGCGTCCTTTGGCGACACCCGGCTGGTGATGGCCACGCACCGCTTCGATATGCTCGCGCGGGATGTGCCGGAGCCGCAGGAAGGTGAACGCTTCAGCCTGAACGGCCAGATGTGGCAGGTGGTGGGTGAACCGCTGGCCGATCGTGACCGGCTGATCTGGACTATCACTGGAGCGCCCGTATGAGGTTGATGTCTGCCCTTTCCGGAGAACTCAACCAAATGCTGGCCGATGAGGTACGCATTGCCGAGCAGGCGGTGACGCAGTCCATCCGCGAAGCCACCGAGGGTCTGAAGACCGAACTGCGCAACCAGATCACCGGTGCGGGCCTCGGTCAGCGCCTGGCCAACACCTGGCGTGGCGAGGTTTACCCCAAGGGGCAGATGAGCATCAAGGCGGCGGGCCTGGTCTACAGCCGTGCCCCTGAAGTGGTCGGTGCCCATGACCGGGGCGCCACCATTCGCTCCAGGGACGGCTTCTGGCTGGCGATCCCGCTACCCGCTGCTGGCAAAGGTCCACGCGGCAAACGCATGACGCCGGGTCTGTGGGAGAGGATGCGCGGCCAGCGCCTGCGCTTCGTTTACCGCCGGGGCAAGCCCTCGCTGCTGGTAGCTGAAAACCAGCGTGCCCGCCAGGGTCAACGCGGTGGTTTCTCGGTTGCGTCACAGAAGGCCCAAGCCACCGGTCGGGGCCTGGTCACGGTGCCGATGTTCCTGCTGGCGCCGCAAGTCACCTTGAAGAAGAAATTCGACATCGACAGTGCCTCGCGTCGTTGGGTCAGCACCCTGGCCAAGCGGATTGCTAACCGCTTCGATGAGGCGGAACGCCGAGGAGTACGCCCATGAGCCAGCGACCCAGTCAACGTGAGAGCGCCATCGGCGCGTTGTTCGCAGTGCTTGGCCAGTTGTCGCTGGGGATGTTCGGCACCACGGTCAAACGCAACGCCGCCTTTCCCGAACGGGTCTTAGACCACGCCATGGCCATCCTGCGCGACGGTGAGATGGGCGAGCCCGAGGTGTCGCTCTCGCCGCTGACTTACCACTGGCAGCACCAGGTGGCTATCGAACTATTCGTGGCCGACCCGAATGCCAGCGCGCGCGATGTCCGGATGGACGGTCTGTTGCTTGAGTTAGCCGCGCTGATCGAAGCCGACCGTACGCTCGGCGGTGCCATCGATTACGCCGAAACAGGCCAGCCGAAATTCGACGATCTCGCGCCCGAAGGCAGCAGCGGCATCAAGGCCTGCTTGCTGCCCGTGGTCCTGCACTACAGCAGCTCCGGCCCCCTGAACTGAAATCTATTCCACAAGGAGAATCCTATGGCCCGTGCCTATGGCGCAAACGCGAGCCTCTTGGCTGCGTTCGAATCCACGTACGGCAGCATACCTGTAGATGGTTACTGGCAGCTGCCCTTTGTATCTACCTCACTCGGCTCTGAGCAGGGGCTGATCGCCAACGACCTGATCGGTTTGGGGCGTGACCCCAGCGCGCCGATCCGTGATGTGATCAAGGTCGAGGGTGACATGGTCGTGCCGCTCGATGTGCGGCACATCGGCCTGTGGCTCAAGGCTTTGCTGGGCGAGCCCACCTCGGTGGGCACAGGCGTAGTCACTCACACTTTTGGCTCTGGCAAACAGAGCTTGCCGAGTCTGACACTGGAAACCGGCCTGCCCGATATTCCGGCTTGGTTCGTGGCCTCCGGTGTCATGGTCAATAGCCTGCAGGTTGGCTTTGCGCGTTCCGGCGCAGCCAATGCCACGGTGGGTCTGGTGGCACAAGGCGAGGTGCGACGCACCGCTACCCTGGATGACACCCCGGCCACGCGCGAATTGCAGCGCTTCAACCAGTTTCAGGGGCAGATCCTGCGTGATGGCCAGGCGCTGGGCAATGTGGTCTCGGCTCAGCTCACGTACTCCAACAACCTGGAACGCATCGAGACCATCCGATCGGATGGCAAGATCGACGGCGCGGATCCGACAGTGGCCAGTCTCACCGGCAACCTGGAAGTGCGCTTTGCCGATACGACGCTGATCGATGCGGCCACCAATAACACGCCGCTGGAGTTGACCTTCGGCTATGCCATCGACGCAGATCACCGGCTGACCTTCATCGCGCACGAGGTCTACCTGCCCAAACCCAAGCTGTCCATTTCGGGTCCCGGTGGCATCCAGGCCACTTTCGAATGGCAAGCCGCCAAGGCCACGAGCGTGGCGCGCATGTTTACCGTCGAACTGGTGAACGACGTCTCTTCCTACTGATAACCCGACTGAGGTTTCTCATGATCAAACTCAACCTTCCGCGTGAACCGCACTGGATCACGCTGGCCGCCGGCGTGCGCCTGCAGGTGCGTCCCGCCACCACTGCCTTGGTCATGGCCGCGCGCCATGCCGCCTCGAAAGTGGCCGGCACCGACCTCGCCGCTGCCGGCGAGCGCACCGCCACGCTGATCACCGAACTCGCCAAGTTGGCCGTACTCGCTTGGGAAGGTGTGGCCGACGACAAGGGCAAACCCGCCGCCGTCACTCCCGAGGGCGTGGCCGCCCTGATGGAGCATTGGCTGCTGGCCGACGCCTTCGAGCGCGAATACCTCGCCGGCCTCTACGCCCTGGATTCGGAAAAAAACGCCTGAAGGCTCGCACCGCGTGGCACTTCGGTGGCGGGCCGAGCTATTGCAGTGCCTGTCCGGAGCCATGCCCCGAATGCCCCTACGCTATGAACGCACCCGAGAGTCTGGAGGGTTGGCAGGCGGCGAGCGCGATTGAGATCTGTGCCAGCCAGTTGCGCATGGCCCGGGGTCGGGTGGTCGGGCTGGATCTGAACGCCTGGATGCTGGCCTGTGAAAGTACCGGGCTGGACAAGGCCACGGCCATCGATCTGTTTCCAGCGGTCGAGGCGGGCCTGATGAGCACTTTGCAACAAGATGAATAACCACGACGACTGATTTCTTCAATGGCTGAACGCAACCTCTCCATCCGCCTGTCCGTGGTCGACGGCGGCAAGGTCAAAGCCGAGCTGGCCGAGATCGGTGAGAAGGGGGAGCGCTCGCTCAAAAAAATCGAGTCAGCGGCCACTCCGGCGTCCAGTGGTTTGAAACTGCTGTCGTCAGCGGCCAACGACGCCAAGTTTCATCTGGAAGCTGCGACTGAACGTCTGGGCCTGTTGGGTTCAGTCCTCGGCAAACTCGGTCCCGCAGGTTTGATTGCTGGTGCGAGCATCGCCGCGCTGGGCGTTGGCATCGCGGCGCTCGTCATGCCGGTGGCCCGGGTGGGCGATGAATTCTTCAAGCTCTCGCAAAAGACCGGCGTTTCTGTTGAAGCCCTGACCGCGCTCGACTATGCCGCCAAGTTGTCGGACGTCACCACCGAAGGGTTGACCAAGGCCCTGCAAAAGCTGTCGGTGGCGATGTTCGACACGCAGGTCAATGGTGAAGAGGGCAGTGCTGCCTTGAAGGCCCTGGGGGTGTCGGCTACTGACGCCCACGGTCAGATTCGCCCGACCGAAGCCGTGTTGCTCGACTTGGCCGAGAAATTTGCCCGGATGCCCGACGGTGCGGACAAAGCAGCGCTCGCCGTCAAACTCTTTGGCAAAGAAGGTCTGGCGATCATCCCGTTCCTCAACCAGGGACGCGAAGGTATTTCCGCGCTGATGGAAGAAGCGCAGCGCTTGGGCTTGGTCATGTCTGAAGACGTGGCCAGGGCATCCGAGGTCTTCAACGACAACCTGACGCGCTTGTCCGCCATCTTCGAAGGCGTGCAGCGCCAGATCGGTGCTGCCGTCATTCCCATCCTGGCTGATTTCACCGAGCAGGTGATCCTGGCGCAGACCGAGACCGGCAGCTTCAGCAACGAGCTACAGCGCATCACGGCCAACCGGGAAGCGACGCTTGTGTTCCTTGAAGCGGTCGCGTCTGGCTTGGCCTTCATTGCCGAGTCGGCCGTGCTCTTAAAGCGCGTCATCGCCCAGCCGTTTGACAGCCTTTCGGTAGTAGGCAAAGACATCGAGACCTGGTTCAAGGCGGATCTTTTAAGGTCGATGAAGTCGATGGGCTATGACCCCAAGCTCATCGATGCAGAAATCGCCAAACTGCAGGGCGCGCGTGATGACTACGTGCGCGCGGCTAATGACCGACTGCTCAACATCAATCAGAACCCGGGTTATGCAGATCGCGTGGCCCGGTTCTTTGATGAACAGCGCCGCACCGTGCGCGTCATGGGCCAAAAGTTTGTGCTGGACACCGAGGCGCAGGCCAAGGAAGTCCAGGCGATCTACGACAAATTTCTGCCAACGCTGCCACGCAAGCCACGTCCCAATCTTGATCTCAGCGGTTTCGAGAAACCCAAGCCCGCCGAAAAAATTAATGAGGGCGAGGTCTTTCTCAACCAACTGCGCTCGCGCCTGACTCGGGCACAGGAGGGAGAAGTCGCCGAGCTGCGCGCCCGCGCGCTGCAGATCGAAGCCAAGGGCTACAAGGGCGTGTCCGTCGAAGCGGAAAAATACATCCAGGTGCTCGAAGCCATTGAGCGACAAAAAGAAAAAGACAAAGCCTTCGAGGCTTACGAAAAAGAAGAGGCTAACGCCCGCAAGATCGTCGAGACCCTGATCGGTGGCAACCGCCAGCGCATCGAAGCCCTGCAGCTGCAGCGCGAGATGCTTGATCTCTCCGCCAGCGAACGTGCCGTCCTGCAAGCCCGCACCGAGCTAGAAAAGTCCGCCACCACCGCACGCAAGGAAGCCAGCCAACTCCAGGACGCCGATCTGCGGGCGCAAACCATCGAAGCCATCAACGACGCCCTGGCGCGCCAGCTTCCCATCGTAGAAAACCTCATCCGCACCAATGCCGAATACCAGCGCAGCACCGAGTTCGGGGCCAAGGCGGCGCTGCGTACCTATATCGAGGACGCCACCAACGCGGCCAAGCAGGCCGAGCGCGCCGTGACCGGGGCCTTCAAGTCCATGGAGGACGCGCTGACCCAGTTCGTGATGACTGGCAAGCTGGATTTCAACAGCCTGGCCAACTCGATCATCAGCGATCTGATTCGCATCCAGATCCAGCGTGCGATCACCTTGCCGTTGGCGAACTGGGCCATGAGCTTGTTCACACCGGCGACCAGCGCAGCATTCCCCCTGGGTTCCGGCGACCTGATGGGTGTGAACGCCAACATCGCCCACAGCGGCGGGCTGTTGGGCGCAGATGGGCTGCCATCCCGGCAGGTCGGTAGTGCTGTGTTCACTGGGGCACGGCGGTTTCATACCGGTGGCCTGGTCTCGGGCGAGGTACCCATCATCGCCCGCCAGGGTGAAGCGGTATTCACGCCGGGGCAGTTGCGAGCGCTGGGCGGTGCGGTCGGCACCAAGCCCCAGGTCAATGTCGAAGTGAATGTCATCAACCGCGCCAGTGGTGTCGAAACCCGGGTCGAGCAACAGCAGCAGCCCGATGGCAGTACCCGGCTCGATGTCATCGTCGAACAGATGGAAGCGCGGATGGCCCGATCGATCTCCCAAGGTTCCGGACTGGCACCGACCCTGGAGCGCCGCTACGGGCTGAATCCTGCCGCTGGCGCGATGCGATGAAGAGGCTTGGATGAATATCACCTGGCCCACCACACTGCCGCTGCCTTCGGTCGAAGGCTATGGCCTGACGCCCCAAGAAGCCGTGCTGCGCACCGACATGGAGTCGGGTCCTGCGCGCCAACGACGGCGCTTTCGGCAAACCCCCACGCGCATTACCGTGCGCTGGCTGTTCCTGGAGACCCAATTTGCGCTCTTCGAAGCTTGGTACAAGTACCACGCCGACGAGGGCGGCCAGTGGTTCGAGATCACCTTGCTCGGCGGCCTTGGCTTGCTGCCACACGAAGCCCGCTTCACCCGCCAGTTCGAAGCCCGCTTGTTGTCAGCGCGACGCTGGGAGGTCAAGGGTGAGCTGGAGATCCGTGAGCGTCCCACGCTCGATGAAGGCGCGCTCAACTTGCTGCTGGAGTTCGAGGCGCAAGACCTCTTTGCCATGGGCAGTGAACTGCATCAGCTGGTGCACATCACCTTGCCATTGCGCTTACCTCTTTCTCACCCTGCTTAAAGCTGATCCCGGACCAATTCACCATGAGCCTTCAAACCGATTTGCACAATGCCGTCACGCAGGTGGCGGCTGACAGTGCGTTAATGCATGCCGTCGTGCATGGCGGCCCCCAAGATACCGTGATCACCGAAGGCGGCGTGGTCGTCACAGTCGCCAAGCTGCTGAACGATGCCGATGTGCGTATCAATGCGGCGGCAAGCGGCATCCTCGCGCAAAGCCAGGCAGCCGCCCAGGATGCGCTGACCTCGGCCGAACTCGCCGCCAGCGAAGCCGACCGTGCCCAGTCTGCGGCTAGCCAAGGTATCACCGACACGACTGCCGTCTTGCAACTGGTGCAGAGCAGCGGCAACCAGATTCTGGTCGATGCCGAAGATGTGCTGCAGCAGGTCATCACCCGCCTGCTGGCGGTGGGTTTGCCCGATGTGCTGACGGGTGCAAGGGGCATGCTCCTGAAGGTCAAGGCCGATGAATCCGGGTATGAACTGGTCCACACCGCTGCGTTGCCGCGCTTCTATGGGTTTCATCTGTCCAGTGATGGCTCGGAGCTGTTGCTGACTGAAGGGCGTGAGGAAGCGTTCAATAGCAGCGACTTCACTGCCTGGACGATCTCGGAAGGCGTGAGCTTTGCCGTGCAGAACAACGCGCTGGAGGTACGGCTGTGAACCTCGACATCTCGGCGCTCGGCTATCGCTGGTGCGGCATTTATTCGCCTTACCTCAGCTATCGCGATGGTGATGTGGTTCTCAAAGACGGAGGCGCTTGGGTGATCCGCCATGGCCAGCCGCAGCCCTTTGCCTTGGGGCAGCAGGACGCGATTCTCAAGGGGCATTTGCTGACCGGTGGTGTGTCCGTAGGCGGTATTGGCAGCATGGTGCTGCACTCCAACGGTACGGACGGTGTGGAGTTCCGCTTCATGGCCGATCGCAATGGCACGATTGCCATGGCGCTCATGAACACCGATCGGGCAGCAGCGGACTATCACAGCGCCAACTACTTCATGGCAGCCATCATGAACGACGGATCAGTCCGTGCGTGGGGGCGCGCCATTTATGGCCAACAGGGTACCGGCAACACGGGGGATATTAGTCGCACTTTCCCGGCGCGGGTGGCATTCCCACCCGGTACACCACGCATCGTGTCTGTGAATTGTGTGTGGGATGACACCTTCTTCATCGATGCTGAGGGCGGGCTCTGGCACGCCGGGGGTAACAGTGGCTATGGCTCACCCACGGCTAGCGCCAATGCGGTGCCGCGACGTGTCAATGGGTTGGGGCAATTGCCTGCCAATGCGGTGGTCAAGCAAATCATCACCGGCCATGACTGGTATGGCTACCGCATGCTGGCTTGTCTGGATGCCCAGGGTCGGGTCTATGTGTGGGGTAACAACCAGCAGGGCAGCTTGGGTCTGGGGCACACCTCGGCAGTGACTTCGCCGCAACTGGTGCCATTCACCGTCGATACGCCCATCAAGGCGGTGTTTCTGTCGGGCGGCACCTATGCCGCCAGCTACCTGATCGACACAGCCGGCAAACTCTGGGTGGCCGGCGAAGCCAACTCCTGTGGCTTTGGCAGCGACCAGTACACGCACCGTCTTTGGATGCCCTGGGGTACCGAGAAGCGGGTCAAGAAAGTGTTCTGCTCCGAGTCCGACGCCCATTGGGTGGCTGGCAGCCAGTATTACCGCAGCTATGGCGTGCTGCTCGAAGATGGAGCACTCTATCGCTGGGGACACGACGAGGGTCAGACCTCCGGCATTTGGGGCACGGGCTACACCGGGACCATCTGGACGGGCCACGCCCAGTTTCCTTACAAAGTGCTCGACGGCGTGGCGGACGCCTATGCCATTTCGGGTGGGTACGGTCGCACCTTGGCGCTGATGCAAGACGGCACGGTTCGTCACACCGGTAATAACAACTATCAGATTGGTGGCGGCAGTGACCGCACCACCTGGGCCACCATCGGCGGCGACTACCTCGCGCAAGTCACCAAGCTGCGCATGTATGGCAGCAGCTACGGTTCATCGGCTATGGCGTTGCGTGCCGATGGCAAAGCGGTGGGTTGGGGCATGGGTGGCGCTGGACAGTGTGGCAACGGCTACGCCGATTCTTCGAATACGCCTTCACGCTTTGTGCTGATTGATCGGCCCATTGTCGATTTCTCGCGCTCGGGCGTGATGGGCTGTGGCGACGGTGGCGAGTACCACTACGGCGCTTACCACTTCCTCACCCGCGATGGCCAAGTGATGTCCACGGGGTACGGCAGCTATGGCCAGACCGGTGACGACGACAGCGACCATCGCTTTGCGCCGTCGCCGATCCTGTTCTGAACCTTTTCAAATTCCACTCTTCAAGGACTGTTCATGGGAACCGTTTCTCTGGGCAAGATTGCCTTTACCTGGCGCGGCGCGTATGACGCCAGCGCCATCTATGCCCGCCAGGATGTGGTGAGCCACAACGGCGACAGCTTTGTGTGCCTGGTCGATGCCACCACGGGCGTGGCACCGCATGCGAGCTCACCGGCCTGGGATCTGTTTGCGCAAGGCACGCAAGGGGTGTCGAACCTACCCGGCGAAGTCATCTACTTCGATGGCAATCAGCTGGTCGCTTTACCGGTAGGCCAAACCGGGCAGGTGCTGACCATCGGCGCGCAGGGTGTACCAGTTTGGGCCACGCCCGATGTGCGCTCAGGCACCAAGGCATTGAAGCTCCCGGAGAACGCGAGCAACACGCAGCCCAACAGCTACCGTCAGTTCGGTCTCATCATGACCGATGGCAGCATCCGCTCCTGGGGACGCAACGCCAACTGGAAGTTGGGGGATGGCACCACCTATGCGCGCTCCTATCCGGCACGCACGGCGTTTCCGCCCGGGTTTCCGGGCGCGGCCAAGCTCTATTACAGCCATGACACCAATGGCTACTGCATCGACAAGAACGGTCAGCTCTGGGGTTGGGGCTACAACGGCTACGGTCAGCTGGCTAGCGGCAACACGACCAATCAGCCCGTGCCGTACAACATGAGTGCCAATGCCAGCAATTCGATTGCCGGCAAAACCGTGACTCAATTGGCGCTGAACTGCGGCACCGAGGGCTACAACAGCACGCTGGTGCTTTGTAGCGACGGGTCGGTGCACGCCTGTGGCTACAACGGCTACGGTCAATTGGGTCTGGGCGACACCACCCAGCGCAACAACTTCGTGCAGTTGCCGGTCCTCGCTGGCATTACGCAGATTGCCGCCGGACGCGAGCGCTACACCGCCTGTTACGCGGTCAAGACCGACGGCACGCTGTACTCGTGGGGCTACAACGGCAACGGGCAACTGGGCGACGGCACCGCCAACCAGGCCAACGTCGCCATGCCACGCGCCGGTGGCAGCTTGGCTAGCAAAACCATTGTCAAGGTCTTCGGTGGCTATGTGCACGCTTTTGCGCTGGACAACACCGGTGCCCTGCATGCCTGGGGCACCAACGACTACGGTCAACTGGGCAACGGCAATCTCGCCAACCAGTTCACCCCGGTGCAGGTGGCGACCAATGTGGTCGATGTCTACGCCGGCAGCTACGACTACCCGCTCACCTTTCTCAAGAAAACCGACAAGACACTGTGGGCCTGTGGCGCCGGTGCCTACTGGGGCAATGCCAACGGCAGCAACAGCGGCAACTTCGTGCAAGTGCCGGTGGGCAACACCGTGGTCAAGGCCGTGCATGGAGGCACCGGGTCCTACAACTACGGCGCGGCCTTACTGGAAAACGGCACTGTCTATGCGTGGGGCTACAACGGCAACGGCGCGCTGGGCCTGGGCGACGCCACCAACCGAAGCAGCGTGGAGCTGGTGCGCATCGCCCAGCGCCGGGTGGTGGATATCTCGTCCTACGGCTTGAGCTCCGAGCAGGGCCTGGTGTTTCTGCTCGACGACGGTCAGGTGCTGGCCAGCGGCTATGCAGGCGAGGCGCAATTGCCCGAGGACGATAGCGAAACCAGCTACGTCCCTTACCCGGTGATCCTGTAAGTGATGGTGTCCAATGCCGAACACTGCATTGTCAGAAGCGATCAAGGAGGCCTACGCCAGCGCTCCGTCCGAGCAGATCATCCTGCACACGCTGGAATTGCGCCATCCGGCCTTCGTCGATGATGCGGGTGCGCCGGTCGCCATCCGGGTAGTGCGTGACACCGGCGACCTGTGGGCCCGGCTGGAATCGAAAGCGCCGCTGCAAGCCGGTGAGCGCGTGCAGTTCGTCGCGATGGGGTTTGAGCTGGACCTGCCGCCGGTCGATACCATGCCGGTGCCGGAAATCACGGTCACGCTGGACAACGTCTCGCGCGAAATCGTGCGTCATCTGGATGCAGCGGCTGAGTCGCAATCGGTGATCGAAGTGACCTATCGGCCCTATCTCTCGACCGACCTGGAGGGTCCGCAAATGGACCCGCCGATTCACCTGGTCCTGACTGAGGTGGAAGCCGACATCTTCCGGGTGACAGGGCGCGCGCGCATGCTCGATGTGGGCAATAAAGCATTTCCGGGCATCAGCTACACCGCCAAAACGTTTCCGGGGCTGACCCGATAACGGGCGCAGAACGACGTGCTTATCGTGTTTAACCGCGCGTGCCCCGACTGCGTTTGAAGGCCCGCAGCGTCTGGGCCGAGAACATCTGGTTGCGCCCCACGATGTGGCTGGGCACGAGCTTGCCTGATTGCACATAGCGGCGCAGCGTCGGAACGGAAATCTCCAGGTACTCGGCGGCTTCCCATGCAGAAAACGGTTCCTGATGGGTTTCGCCAAACACCTGCTCATGCGTGAAATCGTCTTCCCGAAACGCGTTGCTGGCCAACAGTGAAAAAAACCTAACCCGCTCGGTGGTCGGCATCCGCTTCATCTCGGTGTAGAGGTCCTCGGCAGTGAGCGCGTGGTTCATGGTGTTTCTCCCGTTGGCTTCTCGTGTCGCAAATACTGTTTCAGTTCGTCGTAGAAGTTCTCGTGAACGCCGACTTGGTAGAAATCGATGATCAAAAACTCCACGGGCGCGTTTTTGGCCGGCGGCCGGTAGGCCATCAGGTACTCCTGGCGGCTGAACCGGAACTTGTGAACCCGAATCCCGGCCAGGTCGCCCACCTTGAGTTCGCCAATCTCCGGCGCCTCGCACACCACCTCCACCTCGTCTTCGATGGCCAGTCGCAAAGGCTTGTGCGCCTTCTTGACGTACTGGGCAAAGGGTCGTTTGAAGTTGGTCTGCATGCGTCGATATTAGTGAAATAGTGATTCTATGTCAAATCATATAGGGATCAACACGAGTTCGTCCGCCCACTGGGCAGCCCAATACATCGGTCGGCCCTGGCACGCCGGTGCGCGTGGCCCGGATGCGTTTGACTGTTGGGGGCTGTTCCTCGCCATCCAGCACGCGCACTTTGGCCGCGATTTGCCGGAAATCCCGGTCGACGCCAACGACCTGCGGACCGTGATGACCACCTTCCGAGATCACCCGGAGCGGGAACGTTGGTCCCTGGTAGTGCAACCCGCAGAGGGCGATGCCGTGCTGCTGCGTCAATCCCGCCACCCGGTGCATGTCGGCGTTTGGCTCACCGTCGATGGCGGTGGCGTGCTGCACGCGGTCAAGGACGCGGGCGTCGTCTTCCAAAAGCTGCCCGAACTCCTGCTGCACGGCTGGCGGGTGGAGGGCTTCTATCAATTTGTGGAGTCGTTGTGATCGAGGGCAATCCAAGAGCAGTGATCATGCTGCGCAATCCGTTCCAGCCCAGCCAGCGCGAGGTGATGGTGGCCCACCCGAGCCAGACCATCCGCCAATGGCTCGGCACCCATGGCATTGCCGAGTTCGATCAACCGACCGTCTGCATCAAGAACGGCACGCCGGTGCTGCGTGCCGACTGGGCGGTCACGCCCATCGATGGAGTGGTGCTCTTCATCACCCTGCCGCAGGGTGGCGGAGGTGGAGGAAGCGGCGGCAAAAACCCGTTGCGTACCGTCCTGATGATCGCGGTGATGGTGGTGGCGACCGTCTATGGCGGCCCCTTGGGTGCCAGCCTGGGTTTCAGCGGCAACCTGGCCACGGCCATCGGTTCGGCCATCATCATGACGGCGGGTTCCGCCTTGGTCAGTGCGCTGGTGCCACTACCCACGCCCAACATGCCGTCCTTTGCTGCCGGTGGGGGTAACCTGACGCAACCGTCACCCACCTACAGCCTGCAAGGCCAGGGCAACTATGCGCGGCTGGCCCAACCCATCCCGGTCATCTACGGTCGCCATCTGGTCTATCCGGACCTGGCCGCCACGCCCTGTGGCGAATACCAAGGCAACGAGCAGTACCTGCACCAGTTGCATTGCATTGGTCTGGGCGAATACGACATCGAGCAGATGCGCATCGAAGACACGCCCATTGCCTCGTTCGAGGAGGTCACCTACCAGATCGTCCCGCCGGGCAGTCCGGTCACGCTGTTCAACCCAGATGTGGTCACCGCCCCTGAGGTGGCCGGACAGGAACTGCTGGCTGGTACCTGGACTGGGGGATTTGCCATCAACCCGGCCGACAGCGAGGTGACGCACATCGGCATCGACATCCTGCTGCCACGTGGGCTGTACTACGCCAACGACGCTGGTGGATTGGACAGCCGCAGTGCCAGCTGGCGAGTCGAAGCCCGCGCCATCGATGCCGAGGGTGACGCGCTGGGCGATTGGTTCACCCTGGGCAGTGAAAGCCTGACGGCCGCGACCACCACGCCGCAGCGCCTGTCCTACAAATACCCAGTTGCCGCAGGGCGCTACGAGGTGCGCGCCACACGGCTAGATGGGAAGGACACCAACTCACGTGCTGGTCACGAAGTGCGCTGGGGCGAGGCCCGTGGCTACCTGGCTGGTGGCGTCACCTTCCCCGGCAACGTGACACTGCTCGCGATCCGCATGCGCGCCACCGACAACCTGTCGCAGCGCTCGAGCCGCCTGATCAACTGCATCGTCTCGCGCAAGCTGCCGGTTTGGTCGGCCGAAGCGGGATGGTCAACGCCGGTACCCACGCGCTCGATCGCCTGGGCCTTCGCCGACATCCTGCGCGCTAGCTACGGTGCGAAGTTGCCAGATGCCCGGATCGATCTCGCCGCCTTGGCGCAACTCGATGAGGTCTGGTCCAGTCGGGGCGATCAATTTGATGGTGTCTTCGACCAGCAGGTGACGGTGTGGGAAGCCCTGACCCGGGTCGCCCGTTGTGGGCGGGCGGTACCGTTCCTCCAAGGCGGCATCGTGCGCCTGGTGCGCGATGAAGCCCGGTTGCTGCCGGTCGCGCTCTTCAGTCCGCGCAACATCGTCAAGAACAGCCTCAAGATCCAGTACGTGATGCCGGGTGAGGAAACCGCCGATGCAGTCACGGTGGAGTTCTTCAGCAGCCGCACCTGGAAACCGGATGAAGTCACGGTGAGCCTGCCGGGATCCAGTAGCGCCAACCCGGCCAAGCTGCGCCTCTTCGGTTGTACGACCGAAGCCCATGCCATTCGGGAGGGGCTGTACCTGGCCGCCGCCAATCGCTACCGCCGCCGCATCATCACCTTGCGCACCGAACTGGAAGGCCTGATTCCCACCTATGGCGATCTGATTGCAATTGCCCATGACATGCCCAGTTGGGGCACGGGTGGCGAGATCGTCGCCTGGGATGCGGCCAGTCAAATCGCCACGCTCTCCGAGCCGGTCGTCTTTACGGATACGCAGCCGCATGTGATGGCCTTGCGCCGTCGCGATGGCGGCGTCAGCGGACCGCATGCCGTGACCCCGGGTAGCGATGCGCAGCAGGTGATCTTTGCCGATCTGCCTGATATCTCCATTGAAACCGGCCTGTCGGCCGAACGCACCCATTTCGCTTTCGGCATCGCCGAGCAGTGGAGTTTGCTGGCCCGAGTCATTGCCGTACGTCCGCGTGGCGAGCAGGTGGAAATCACCTGTGTGGCCGAGCACCCGGCCGTGCACAGCGCCGATCACGTTTGAAAGGAAAAAAGATGAACGAACCCCACCTGATCGATGGCATGGTGGTCATGCCCCATGATGAATTCGAGACCCTGCTGGAGCGCGCAGCCGAGCGGGGTGCGCGCCACGCCTTGTCCGATGTTGGTCTCGACGGGCCGGACGCCGCCCGAGACATCCGCGAGCTGCGCAGCCTGCTCGATGCCTTCAACGAGGCCAAGAAAACCGCCGGCCTAACCCTCGTCAAGATGCTCGTCACGGGTCTCGTTCTAGCCCTCTTGGCCGGCACCATCGTCAAAATCAAACTGTTCGGAGGCCCGCAATGAGCCCGATCTTCACCACCCTAGCGCCCGGCCTCTTCGAAGCCGGTGCCAAACTCATCGACCGACTGATTCCCGATCAGGCGCAGCGCGAGCAGGCCAAACTCGCCTTGTTCCAAGCCGAAGGTCAGCAGGCTTTGCAGGAAATGCAGGTGAGCCTCTCGGCCATTCTGGCTGAGGCCAACTCGGCGGACCCATGGACCAGCCGGGCGCGGCCCACCTTCCTGTATGTGATCTACGGCGTGATCCTGCTGTCGGTGATCGGCAGCATTATCGGTATCTGGTGGCCGGCTGAAGTCTTCCAGGCAGCCGAGAATCTGTCCAAGCTGCTTAATGCCGTGCCGGAGAGCCTGTGGTGGCTCTTCGGTGCCGGCTACCTTGGCTACACCGGCGCACGCAGTTTCGATAAGTGGCGTGGCGTGCCGCGATAAACATCACACCTTTGTCATTGATTGCTGGGATTCATCGCCAGCGATTGCTCTAGCAAACCATAGACCCCGTCTTCATCGGCTTCCCTTCTTGGGCAGCGGGTGAAGGCGGGGTCTTTTGTCGTTTGTGCGCCAGAAATCTGCAGATCGTCTGCCAGATGGCCTTGGCTTTGTTCGCGAACAGCGCCTTCATGGAGGCATGTTCACCTTGCCCCACTTCCCATGGCCCCGCGCCTGCTGACCTCACCGCAAGCGGCCGAGCGTCTGGGCCTGCCGGTGCAGGCGCTCTACAAGCTGCGCGATGCCGACGAGGGTCTGGCCATCACCCAGACCGGCCTGCAGGTCGGCTACCAGCTTGAAGACATCCAGGCTTATGAGCGCCGCGAGATGCTGGCCCTGGTGGAAAAGACCCTGGCGGCCGAACGACCGCTGCCGCTGATCCGAGCCATGGCGCAGCTGCTTCGCTCGCCGCCGCCGGCCGATGGATGGCCTGTACCCACGCCCAGCCCGAAACCGAAGCCCTTACCGCCGTCCGCTCCCCCGTCCGATCCCCCCAAGCGGGTGCTAGCGACCGAGCCCGCAGCAGCCGACGCACCGGTACTTGATCCACCTGCACCGGCAGTTCACACCCCGCCCAGCTCCATGGCCTGGTTCCTCGTGCGCAGCAAACCCCGGCAGGAATCAGTGGCACTCACCCATCTCGCCCGCCAAGGCTACGAGTCCTACCTCCCCCTGTTCGCCTCCGAAAAGCTCGTCCGCCGCAAACCCACGGTCGTGCAAGAACCCATGTTCGCGCGCTACCTCTTCGTGCGGCTCGACACCTCGGGAAACGGCCAAAGCTGGAGCCCGATCCGGTCGACGGTCGGTGTCAGCGAATTGGTCTCCTTCGGCAGCCGACCCGCTCGGGTCGATGCGGCCCTGATTACCAGTCTGCGCGAACGCGAAATGGCGCAGCAGGCCGATCCCGACGCCTTGTTCGCTGCTGGCGACAGCGTGCGCATCACCGAAGGGGCGTTTGCCGGGCTGGAGGCGATCTACCAGATGAACGACGCGGAGGGCCGCGCCATGGTGCTGCTGGACCTCCTGAGCAAACCCGTGGCCATGACGATCGACGCAGCCAGACTGCGCAAGGTGGGGTGATGCATGACCACACACCGCCTGCCTGCGCCACTTTATCTCGGCGGTATCCCCTGCATGACCTTGATACGGCTTGGCCTTCGAAGCCAACATGGACCGACACAACAAAAAGACTGATCGATCATGGCATTGACTGACACCACCACCGACGTCCAACCCAACACCAAACCCTTCCGCGCCGCGCAGTACGTGCGCATGTCCACCGAGCACCAGCAGTATTCGACGCTCAACCAGGCCGACAAGATTCTCGAGTACGCGCAAAAGCGAGGGATTGAAATCGTGCGCACCTATGCCGACGACGGCAAGAGTGGGCTTTCCATCGGCGGTCGCGCCTCCCTGCAACGGCTGATCGCCGACGTCGAATCCGGCAACACCGATTTCAATCTGATCCTGGTCTACGACGTTAGCCGCTGGGGACGGTTTCAGGATGCGGATGAATCCGCCTATTACGAGTACATCTGCAAACGCAACGGCATCAGCGTTGCCTATGTCGCCGAGCAGTTTGAAAACGATGGCTCTCCCGTCTCCACCATCGTCAAGGGCGTCAAGCGCGCCATGGCCGGCGAGTACAGCCGCGAGCTTTCGGCTAAGGTCTTTGCCGGCCAGTGCCGATTGATCGAACTGGGTTTCCGCCAGGGCGGCCCGGCCGGCTTTGGTCTGCGCCGGGTGCTGGTCGACCAGACCGGTGCCATCAAGGCCACCTTGAAACCCGGTGAACACAAAAGCCTGCAAACCGACCGGGTGATTTTGGTGCCGGGGCCAGAGTCCGAAGTGGCCATCGTCAACCGGATCTACCGCTGGCTGGTCGATGACGATCTGCCCCTAGCTGAAATCGCTCAGCGGCTCAACGACATCCCCGTTTACACCGATCGTGATTGCCCCTGGACCTACAGCACGGTGCGCCAGGTGCTGACCAACGAGAAGTACATCGGTAACAACGTCTACAACCGCCATTCCTTCAAGCTCAAGAAAAAGCACGTCGACAACCCGCCGCAGATGTGGATCCGCAAGCAAGGGGCATTCGAGGGGGTCGTGCCGCTGGACACCTTCATGGCCGTGCAGGAAATCCTGGCCGAGCGCAGTCGCCGATTCTCAGATGAGGAGCTTCTGGAACATCTGCGGGCTCTGTACCAGGAGCGCGGCACCCTCTCGGGCCTGATCATCAATGAGGCCCCTGCACTGCCAAGTGCCGCCACCTACATCCAGCGCTTTGGCAGCTTGAGCAAAGCCTATGAACTGGTGGGCTTTCGCCCCGGGCGCGATCTTGAATTTCTCGAAATCAACCGGCGCCTGCGCCAGTTGCATCCGGAAATCGTCGAACGCACCCAGCACACGATCGCCGAGCTGGGCGGCGAAATCTGGCGCGACCCGCAAACCGACCTGCTGCACCTGAACCAGGAACTGGTCATCAGCCTGGTGCTTGCACGCTGCCAGCAATTGCCCAATGGCCTGCAGCGCTGGCGCATCCGCTTTGACCCCAGTCGCTACCACCCGGACATCACAGTGGCTGTGCGGCTTGATCCCGGCAATGCCGCTGAACTCGATTACTACCTGCTGCCACGCCTGGACCTGCCCAGTCAGGAATTACAGGTGACAGCGCGCAACAGCGCCGAGATCGAATGCTTCCGCTTTGACGACCTGAACTTCTTCTACGGCATGTCCGAGCGCGAACGCCTGCAACGACGCATTTGATCCGATTCACCATCACCCACCCAGAAAGGACCCCTGCCATGACACCACGCCAGCCCCAACCACACACCGATAGGAGCCCCCCATGCTGACCGATACCCCCGAAACCGTCACCCTGATCCCGATCGCCCGCGTGGAGATCCTCAACTCCCGCGAACGCAATATGAAAATCTTCGAGGATATCGTCGAGAACATCAAATCGATCGGCTTAAAGAAACCCATCACCGTCACCGAACGCCCCGGCGACGATGGCCAGCCGAAATACCTGCTGGTCTGCGGCGAGGGGCGATTGAATGCCTTCCGCATCCTGGGCGAAACCCACATCCCCGCCCTGGTGGTCGATGTCAGCGATGAAGACGCCTTCATCATGAGCCTGGCCGAGAACATCGCCCGGCGCGGCCACCGACCCCTGGAAATCTTGGCCGACATCGAAATCCTGCGCAAACGCGGCTACGACGCCGACACCATCATCCACAAAACCGGCCTCTCGCCCAAGTACGTCAAGGACATCGTCTTCCTGCTCGACCAGGGGGAGGAGCGTCTGATCGAAGGCGTGCAGCGCGGCGCAATCCCACTCACCACCGCCCTGGAGATTGCCCGCGCCAAGGACGATGACGAAAGCCTGGGCGAAATGCTCCAGGAGGCCTACGAAAACGGCCAACTCAACCGGCGTCAGATCATCGAGACCAAGCGCCTCGTCGAAAAGCGACAGGAACACGGCCCCGGCTCGCCGAACCCCGGCCAGATCAAGCCGCCCACCTCCAGCTACAGCCTGGTGCGGACCTACCAGCGTGAAGTGGAGCGGCAGCGCAAGATGGTCTTGAAAGCCGAGCATGCGCACCAGCGCCTGCTGTTGGTTGTCCAGGGCCTGAAAAAACTCTTCGGCGACGAGCATTTCGTCAACCTGCTGCGCGCCGAGGGGCTGGACACCCTGCCCAAGTACCTCGCTGAGCGTATCGATAACTTCAATGGAGCCCCCGTATGAACCCCGCGAGCAATGCACAACCCAAGATCACGCCGATGTACCCCGGTATCCATCAATCCGATTCGGAGGACGGTCCCGATTTACCCAAGGCGCCCTTGAACACCTTGCTCGGGTTCGATCTGGAAACCTACCAGATCCCGCTTGACACCCTGATGCCCAGCAAGCGCATCCCCGACGGGGTCATGAGCACCCGCAAATACAAGCAGATCGTCTCGTCCATCCATGAAATCGGCCTGATCGAACCCCTATCCGTGATCCAGCACGACCCGGCCAAGCCGGAATTCATCCTGCTCGATGGGCATTTGCGGGTGCTGGCTTTGAAGGACCTGGGCGTCCATGAAGCCCCCTGCCTGCTGGCCAAGGACGACGAGACGTACACCTACAACCACCGGATCAACCGGCTCTCGACCATCCAGGAACATTACATGATCCGCCGCGCCATCGACCGAGGGGTGAGCAAGGAACGCCTGGCCCGGGCCTTTGGCGTGAACCTGAGTTCTATCAACCGGCGCATCAGCCTTCTGGAAGGCATTTGCCCTGACGCGATTGCCCGCCTGCAGGACAAGCAGTTCACCCCGGATGTGACCCGGGTGCTGCGCAACATGAAAGCCGCCCGGCAGGTGGAGGCGGTGGAACTGATGGTCGCCAGCAACACCATCACCGTGGCGCATGCCGATGCCCTGCTGAAAGCCACGCCACCGGAGCAACGCACCGACTTCAAACCCGCTGAACGCGACCGGCAACTGGCGCCCATCGAGCAGATCGTCAAACTCGAAAAGGAAATGAGCCAGGTCCAAACCCAGTACAAGGACGCTGAAGAGAACTACGGCTCCGATTTGCTGAACCTGGTGGTTGCCAAAGGCTACTTGACCAAGCTACTCGGTAACGATGCCGTCAAAAGTTACATCACCCGACACGAACCCGAAATCCTCGAGCATTTCGAACTGGTGGTGAACACCGTCAGCATGGAGGAAGCCGTGCAGCAGCAACTGGAGGCCGATGGCGAATTCGAGGAGGATCCGGACGCCGACAGCGATGCCCCACGTACCACTGACAACACCCACCCTGATTCCAAGAATGGCAACGAAACCCCAGTGCCAGGAGAGAACGCCGCCACCGAATAGAAAACCCAAACCATGTGAGCGATGGGAATCCCATTGCCGCGCCGCAATCCCGAAGGGTAAAATGCTGACAATAAAGATAACCTTCGGAGGTGGCGATGCACTGGTATCTCGTTCATACCAAGCCAAGGCAGGAAAAGTGCGCCCTCGAAAACCTCGATCGGCAGGGTTATCAGTGCTACCTCCCGACGATTCCCTCTGAGAGGCTCCGCCAAGGATTGCTAACCGTTGCGGATGAGCCGCTGTTCCCGCGTTACTTGTTCATCCGCCTGGGGCAGGGGGATTCGGCCAAGAGCTGGGCGCCGATCCGTTCGACCAAGGGCGTCAGTCGTCTGGTCAGCTTCGGGGTAGAACCGGCGCGGGTCGATGATGGCCTGATCGAACTGTTGCGAACACAAGAAGCATCAGTACAAACTGAGCCGGAGCGGCTGTTCAAGACCGGGGAGCGTGTGCGCCTGACCGAAGTGCCGTTTGCCGGCATTGAGGGCATCTACCAAATGGCAGACGGCGAGCGCCGGGTCATGGTGCTGATCGAGATTCTTAGCAAGCCTGTCGCAGTGCGCGTTGCGCCGGCCAGTTTACGCAAGGCGAGTTGAGAAACCTGCCTCGTTATTGCCTGTTTGGCAAAAACCTTTCTCAAAGTCATGAAGGTGTGGCACAATTGTGCTCGTCCGTCAGACTTTCGGCAGTGCCTTTTGCTGCACTTTATTGCTCCGGACCCCTGCTAAATCCCGCTGACCGCGCTTGCTGATCGTGAAACGGCATGGCGGTAGCGTGCTTATTTTCCCAATGCGTGACTTCTCGCCTCTAGGTTCTCCTGAGTTCCGGGTGTGCGGCCTATTTTCATTTTTAGCCCACCGCCATCTAATTGAATAGCAAATGAGATTGTCGTATTTGCTCCTCCGCCTTTGGCATCATATCGGCCCTTGTCGAAGAAGGCAGTTTTTCGCTATAGCGGTGCTCATGGTCGTTGCGGCAATCGCAGAGGTAGTCAGCCTTGGCGCAGTGTTACCGTTTCTTGGAATGCTTGCCTCACCGGATACCGTACTTAAATACCCGCTCATTCAAGAGGTAGAGAGAATACTTCCGGGGGGCCAGGAAAAATTAGTAGTCTTTTTTACCGTGATGTTCATCGTTGCTGCCGTGGTTGCAGGTGCAGTGCGTTTGCTGCTGCTGTGGGCAACTACTCGTGTCGCTTTTGGCGCAGGGTCTGATCTTAGTATTGAGTTGTATCGTCGCACGCTGCATCAGCCCTATGAGGCGCATATAAGCCGCAACAGCAGCGAGGTGCTAAGCGGAGTTGGAAAGGTGGGCGGAGCTATGAATATACTCTCCCAATGCCTGATCCTGGCAAGTTCATTGATTCTGATGGTGGCCATTGCGGCGACTCTATTGGCGATGGATCCACCTGTCGCCATCGTATCGATCGTTGGATTCGGCCTAAGCTACAGTGTTATCACATTTATTGCGCGGCACAAATTGCGCCGCAACGGTTCGATCATCGCTAATGAACAGACGCGCGTCTTCAAGATCCTGCAGGAAGGGCTGGGCGGTATCCGCGATGTCTTGTTGGACGGCACCCAGAAGATTTACTGTGACACATACCAGCAAGCTGATCTCCCTTTGCGGAGAGCGCAGGGAAACAATCTTTTTATTGCCGCTAGTCCACGTTTCGTGATGGAAACGCTCGGCTTGGTGATGATCGCCGTGCTGGCTCTAGTTCTCAGCAAGCAGCCACAAGGCATTACAGCTAGTTTGCCGATGCTTGGCGCCCTAGCCTTAGGGGCGCAGCGACTGCTTCCCGCTCTGCAACAGGCATATGGTGCCTGGGCCACGATCGTTGGAAGCCAAGCTTCGCTAGCGGACACCATCGATCTCCTCGAACAGCCTATTCGGGCCGAGATGTTGCAGTCGGCGCCTGAGCCTATGCAATTTCGCGAAGCTATCCGCTTTAAGGGCGTGAATTTTCGCTACACCGAGGATGGTCCCTGGGTCGTACGCAATCTCGATTTCATAATTCCCAAAGGTAGTCGCATCGGTCTGGTGGGTGCGACGGGCAGTGGCAAGAGCACAACGCTCGATATCCTGATGGGCCTCCTGAGGCCTACCGAAGGCCAGCTATTGATCGATGGCTATTCGTTGGACGGCGATCTCATGCGTGCTTGGCGGCGCACCATAGCCCACGTGCCGCAGAGTATTTATCTGAGCGATGCCAGCTTTATCGAAAACATTGCTTTCGGCATTCCTCTCGAGCAAATTGATTTCGAGCGAGTGAAGTTGGCCGCGAAGCAGGCGCAGATCGCCGACTTCATCGAAAGCTCTCCGCAAGGCTACCGGACACCGGTTGGCGAACGCGGTATGCGCCTGTCCGGCGGTCAGCGACAGCGAGTAGGCATTGCGCGCGCGCTGTACAAGCAAGCCAGCGTCCTGATCTTCGACGAGGCCACGAGCGCCCTCGACAACGCGACGGAAAGTTCTTTGATGGAATCGATCGAAGCGCTCAATCGCGACTTGACTATTCTGCTGGTCGCGCACCGTCTGACCACCGTACGCCAGTGCGATGTGGTGGTCGAGATTAAGGAGGGCTCGATACATGCGCAAGGCGACTACGACAGCCTGCTGCGCAAGAGCGCTTCCTTTCGGCGCTTGGCTGGAGAGGCGACCTGAAGACGCATTTGCTCGTACTGGCTGGAGGTTTCGGGACGCGCCTGCGCTCGGCTGTTCCGGAATTGCCGAAGCCACTCGCGCCGGTGGCGGGGCAACCATATCTGCACTACCTCAATGCCCACTGGCTGTCTCAGGGAGTGAGCGAGCTCACCTACCTCTTGCATTACCAGTCGGAGCTGATCGAAGCGTTCCTGCAATCGCAGCAGCGCAGCGGCGATCTGAGTGTGCGCGTGAATACCATCGTCGAACCGCAGCCCATGGGGACAGGTGGGGCAATCGCTTACGCTGTCCGTAAGCTAGGCATCGTGGGCGATTTTCTCGTCGCAAATGCTGATACGTGGCTTGGCGGCGGTGTCCGTGAAGTAGCTGCAGCCGAAGCGCCGGCAATAGCGACGTTGGAAGTGCCCAATGTTGAACGCTACGGCAATGTCGAAATCGAGAGGGGATGTGTCGTACGCTTTCGTGAGAAGCAAGAGAGTCACGGGCAAGGTTGGATCAATGCAGGTTTGTATCACCTGAGCGGCAGTATGTTTACCGAGTGGGACGGCAAACCATTCTCCATTGAGCGTGATCTGTTTCCGAGATTGGCCGAGCGCGGTCAGCTGACGTCGGTCCCGCTGCATGAAGAATTCATCGATATTGGCGTGCCGGAAGACTATTTCCGTTTCTGCCGCTGGATCGAGTCGGGAAGAGGGAAGTTCTGTGAACTTGGATAATTTTCTAGTCGATGAAGTGGCGCCGCTGAAGGATGCCCTGCAAAAGATCAACGCCAATCACCACGGCATCATCATGGTGAATGATGCAGCCGGTGCCGTCATCGGTGTTGCGACCGACGGAGATATTCGCCAGCATCTACTTGAGGGCGCTTCCATTTCCGATCAGGTGGGCAACTTCGCCAACTCTAGTTTCGTCTGGGCCGACGAAGCCACGCCGCGCGAAGTACTGCTCAAGCAGCTTGATCACCATATCCGCGTAATCCCGCTGCTTGACGGGGAGCGCCGTTTGACCGGCATCATCAGCCGCGATCATTTCCCCGTGCGTGAAGAGGCGCCGACCTATGCGCGTGCGCGTTCGCCGGTTCGTATCAGCTTCGGTGGCGGCGGCTCCGACCTGACCCACTATTTCGCCGGCGATGGCGGCGCTGTGATCAACACCACCATTTCGCTGTACAGCCATGCAACGATGCGCATCCGCCAAGATAAGAAGGTCGTGGTCCATTCGCGTGATCTCGGCGCATCGTTATACGCCGACAGCCTTGCCGCCGCGCTGGCACGGAAGGGTTCATTCGGGTTGATCCAAGCCTTGCTCAAAGCCATACATCCGGAGTTCGGTTTCGAGCTCTATCTGAACTCCGATTTCCCCATGAACTCGGGACTCGGCGGTTCGGCCGTGGTTTCCGCTGCGATCCTCGGCTGCTTCAACCAGTTCCGGCAGGACAAGTGGGATCTGCATGAACTCGCCGAGCTGGCTTTTCAGGCCGAGCGCCTCTACCTAGGCGTTGCCGGCGGCTGGCAGGACCAGTATGCCACCGTGTTCGGCGGCTTCAATTTCATGGAGTTCCGGATGGACCAGAACATCGTCCATCCGCTGCGCATCCATTCGGACATCCTGCTCGAGCTTGAAGAAAGCCTGGTGCTTTGCGATACCGGCAAGCCGCACGACTCGGGCGATATCCATCAGGACCAGCATCAGCACATGCAGCAGGAGTCGGTTCGGGAAAAGGTCAAGTCGAATGTCGACCTGACCTATCGCATGCGCAATCACCTGTTGCGGGGGCGCCTGCTCAAGTTCGGCGAGTCCATGCATGAGGCATGGCAATTCAAGCGCCAGTTCAGCAGCAAGATTTCAAACAAGTATCTAGATGATATTTACGACAGCGCACTGCGCGCCGGCGCAATCGGCGGCAAATTGCTGGGCGCGGGCGGTGGTGGCTTTTTCCTGTTCTACGCGCCACCGTTCCACAAGCATACGCTGATCGACTACCTGGAATCGCAGGGGCTGAAAGTGCGCCCCTTCCGCTTCGAGCAAGATGGCTTGCGTGCCTGGTCGGCGCGCGACAGTAAAAACCAAATGGAAATTCACGGGCAATGAAAATCAAGATCGGAAATTTTGAGATTGGCGGCCCTCGCAGCTTCGTGATCGCTGAAATCGGCAACAACCATAACGGCAGCCTTAAGCGTGCGTTACAGATGGTTGATCAGGCTTTCGAAATGGGGGCCGATTGCGCCAAGTTTCAGATGCGCCATCTGGAAGAAGTGTATCGCCAGCGTTCCTTGCGCAAAGACGGCGAAGATCTCGGTACCGAGTATGTGCTGGATCTTCTGCGCCGCTTTGAGTTGTCGTTGGAAGACCAAAAGACGATTGCCGCGCATTGCGCGAAAAAAGGCATTCTTTACCTGTGCACGCCATGGGACTCGCGCAGTGTCGATGAGCTTGAGATGCTTGGCGTTCCAGCTTATAAGGTGGCTTCTGCGGACTTGACCAACTTGCCGCTGTTGGAACGACTCTGTGCGACCGGCAAGCCGTTGATTCTGTCCACCGGCATGAGTGGTCGCCAGGAAGTGCAGATTACGGTCGACTTCCTCAACCGTCGCGACGCGCAATATGTGCTCCTGCATTGCAACAGCACCTATCCTGCGCCTCTGCACGATATTCACCTGCGCTGGATGGAACAGCTGCGAAAGATTCATCCGCTGATCGGTTACTCCGGCCACGAGCGCGGCATCGCCGTTACGCTCGGTGCTGTGGCCCTGGGCGCCTGCGTGGTCGAACGCCACTTCACGCAGGACCGAACAATGGAAGGCCCCGATCATGCAGCCAGCCTTGAGTTCCCCGAGTTCAAGCGCCTGATCGAAGGTGTACGTGAAATCGAAGAAGCCCTGGGCAGCGATGCCGAACGGCGTGTTTCTCAGGGCGAGATGATCAATCGCGAAAACCTAGGCAAGAGCTTGGTTGCGGCAAGCACCCTGAGCAAAGGTACGCTGCTCGAACCGCATCACATTAGGGCGCGCAGCCCCGGCCAGGGCCTGTCGCCGCAAAGCTACGAGCAATTGCTCGGCCGCGTGCTGCAACGTGACATGCGCGAAGAAGATTTCTTCTATCCCTCGGATCTCAAGGACGAGCGCATCGAGCCGCGCAACTATAGCTTCCGCCGTCCTTGGGGCGTGCCGGTGCGCTATCACGACTTCAAGGAATACGCTGACCGGATTCAACCGGATTTATTCGAGTTCCACCTTTCCTATTCGGACATGGAGCTGAAGCCGGACGATTATTTGAGCGGTCCCTACCAAGCCGGCTTTGTCGTGCATGCGCCAGAACTTTTTGCCGAGAGCAAGCTGATGGATCTGGCCAGCCCCGACGGGGAGTATCGGGCCCAGTCCCTGCGTGACACGCAGCGTGTCATCGATATTACCCGCGATCTCAAGCGGTTTTTCCCGAATACGCCACGCCCAATGATCGTCGCCAACATCGGCGGCTTCACCATGGATGCGCCGCTGCCATCGGAGGTGATCGAAGCCTATTACGAGCGCTTCGCCCAGAGCCTGAAGCAGCTCGACATGGAAGGCGTCGAACTGATTCCGCAGACGATGGCGCCTTTCCCGTGGCACTTTGGCGGGCAGCGTTATCAGAACCTCTTCGTCAAGGCCGACGAGATTGTGCATTGGTGTTCCAAGCTGAATCTGCGCATGTGCTTTGACATCTCGCACAGCCGCCTGACCTGCAATCATCTGGATATGGATTTCTACGAGTTCGCTGGCAAGGTCGCGCCGGTCACTGCGCATCTGCATCTCGGCGATGCCCAGGGTCTGAACGGCGAAGGCTTGCAGATCGGCGAGGGTGATCTGGACTTCCCACGCCTGGGCGCCATTCTCGACGCCGGCTGTCCGGATGCCTCGTTTATTCCCGAAATCTGGCAAGGCCACAAGAATGGCGGCGAAGGTTTCTGGGTTGGACTGGAACGACTGGAGGGCGTATTGTGACAGTCGAACATATCCAGGCATCGATCGATGCCTCCATGGCGACCAAGCAGCTTTTGCGCGCAGATCGCGCCACGCTCGAGCAAGTCTCCAAACTGGCCGATATGTGCATTGCCTCCTTGCGCAAAGGCGGCAAAGTGATCTTTGCGGGCAACGGCGGCAGTTTTGCCGATGCGCAACATTTGTCGGCCGAGTTCGTGTCCCGCTTTATGTTCGATCGTGCGCCGCTGGCGTCGATCGCTTTGGGCACCAACAGCTCCGCCATGAGCGCCATCGGCAACGATTACGGCTACGAACAGGTTTTTTCCCGGGAGCTGGCAGCAGTAGCCAAGCTGGAAGACGTTTTCATCGCCATCTCCACCAGCGGCAACAGCCCCAATGTGCTTGCTGCGGTTGAAGTTGCCCGCGAACTGGGCGTGGCTACCGTCGGCCTGACCGGCCACAGCGGCGGCAAGATGAAGTCCCTGTGTGACTGCATCTGCGCACCGTCTAGTGAGACTGCCCGCATTCAGGAGTGCCACATCATGCTGGGTCACATTCTCTGCGGCCTGGTCGAAGAAGGCTATTTTACCGAGGGTCGCAAGCAATGAGCAGCAAGGCATTGAAGCTCGTTCATCTGGCCAACTTCAACAGCACCAATATCGGCAACGGCGCCTTGGCCAATGGCCTGGAAAATACGCTGGAAGCGGATTCGCCGCGGCCTGTTGAGTGGCATCGCGAAGCGTGGGATGACTACACTTTCCGCAAGATCGATTTTGATCAAGCCTTCGTTGACAAGATCAACGCCCGCGATGGGCTGGTCGTCGGCGGCGCTGTCACGTTCAACGGGCGCGATTACAACGACCGCACCGGCACCCGCTTCGAACTGCCTTTCGAGCTTTGGGGCGAGATCAAGAAGCCGGTGGTTTTTTACGGGCTAAGTTACCGCAACTGGCCGGGGCAAATTTACCATCATGCCGACAAGCTTAAGCTGATGGTGGAAAAGGCCCTGTCTTCGAAGAACATGCTGTTCTCGGTGCGCAACGACGGCACCAAGGCCTGGCTGAAATCGATGACTGGCATCGACAGCGATGAAATCATTGAAGTGCCTGATTCAGCCGTTTTTGTTGAGGCCGCAGTGGGCTTCTATCCGGAAGTTATCGATGGCGTGCGCAATGTGATCGTTGCCTTCAACGATGAAGACGCCGGCGAACGCTTTGACCAGAAAGTCGGACATTCGCGTGAAGCTGTGATCGACACGCTGGTCTCTGTCATGGAACGGCTGGCTGAGCGCTATCCGATCAACATCATTCTTTGCCCGCACTATTTCGATGACTTCCGCATGATGAGCGCCTTCATCGAGCGCATCAAGCCGCGCCTGGCGCACCAGAATATGGTGGCCTCCGGCTTGTGCCGGGTAAAAGACACTGCCTATTTCTACGGGCGCTATACGCGCGCCGACCTGGCGATCAGCATGCGTGTGCATTCCATGTCGCCGTGCATCGGCCTGGGCGTGCCCATGGTTGCATTGACGACCCAGGATCGCATGAGCGACTTCATCGCCCGTCTTGGTTTGCAAAGCCAGGCCGTCGACGCGTTTGATCCACAACTTGCGGACAAGCTGTATGAACGGGCTGTTCACACCCTCGATCATGGGGCCCAAGTGCAGGCGAGTTTTGCGCAGGCGCGTGCGGGCCTGCGCGAGCAGACCCGTCAATTTCATCAACGGCTGAACGCCTTGTTCGCTGGCTAAGTACGGATCGGAAAAAATGGCCAAAGGAAAATTTGGAGAAGTGCTGGCGCTGATCCCCGCCCGGGGCGGATCCAAGTCGGTGCCGCGCAAGAACGTCATCCCGCTGATGGGGAAGCCCATGATCGCTTGGGCGATCGAGCATGCGCTCGCGTCCGAACATATCACGCGGGTGGTCGTGACCACCGACGATGAGGAAATCGCTGCCGTTGCACGTGCCCATGGCGCCGAGGTGCCCTTCATGCGGCCTGCAGAGCTAGCGCAGGATCTGTCGGTGGATATCGAGTTTCATCGCCACGCCGTTGAATGGCTGCGGGACAACGAGGGCTATGTGCCTGACATGGTCATCAATCTGCGCCCGACGCCGCCATCCCGCCAGCCTGCGGTGATCGATCAGGCTATCGAAACCTTCGCCGCACATCCTGAAGTCGATTCGCTGCGTTCGGTCCATCTTGCCGAGCAGTCGCCATTCAAGATGTGGACCCTGGATGAAAAGGGACTGATGCAAGCCGTGGCTCCGCTGCCGCATATTGCCGAACCCTACAACCAGCCGCGTCAGGAGTTGCCACTGGTCTACTGGCAGGATGGCTACATCGATATCACCCGGCCCAGCGTGATCCTTGAGCAGAATTCGACCACCGGCCGCGTAATCATGCCTTTCCTGATCGAAGAGCCGGCCGCCGATGTCGACTATCCGGATGAATTGGGAGAAGCCGAAGCGCAATTGCGTAAGCGCCAATCCGACAAGAGAACCACTGTTGTTGAACTTACTACCCCTCGTCACCCATCATGAAAAAGTTTCTGATTTGCGGCCTCGGATCGATCGGACAGCGTCATGTCCGCATGATCCAGTCTGTTACCGAAGGCAAGGCTGAAATCGCCGCCTACCGTTCGCGTAAGCTCGACATCGTCATCTCGGACAAACTTGAGGCCACCTTTGGAAGCAAGCCGGAAGAGCATTACGGGCTCATCACCTTCGACAGCATGGAAGCCGCCCTAGCCTGGAAGCCGGATGCAGTGTTCGTGACAAATCCAATTTCCATGCACTTAGCTACTGCAACCGCAGCGGCCCAAAACAGCGCGCATGTCTTTATCGAAAAGCCACTCGACTGCAGGGCTGACGGCGTCGCGGAGCTGTTGCAACTGGTGGACGAAAAGAAGCTCGCCTGCATGGTTGGATACCAGTTGCGTTACCACCCGGGCTATATCCGCATCAAGGATTTGATCGACAGCGGCGCGCTGGGACGCCTGACTTCGGCCGACCTGCACTTCGGTGAGTGGCTTCCAGGCATGCATCCCTACGAGGATTATCGTGAAAGCCATGCAGCGCGGAAGGATCAGGGCGGCGGCGTCATTCTGAGCCTGAGCCACGAAGTGGACATGGCCTACTGGCTGTTCGACAAGCCACGCAGTGTTTTTGCAATGGGCGGCCATCTCTCCGATCTTGAACTCGACGTCGAAGATACCGCGGATATTTTCCTGAGTTGCAATAACGCCGGCCGCGAGTTCCCGGTGCATATTCATCTCGACTTCCTGCAAAAGCCAGCGCGTCGTTACATCCATATCGTCGGCGAAAAGGGTTCGCTGGTCTTCGACTACCGGACAAATCGCCTCGAGATCAATCTGTTCGACGCCGCGCCGGAAGTGATCACCTACGACCAGTTCCAGCGCAATGACATGTTCCTGCAGGAAGTGGCGGACTTCATTTCCAGCGGCGATGCAGGCAAGAAGCCGCCGATTCCGCTGGAAGACGGCCTGGATGTTCTCAATATTTGTCTGGCCGCCAAACGGTCTCTGGAAACCGGCAAGCCGGAGGAGTTGGCGTGAAACAGAAAATGATCGATCGTTTTTCCCTGCAGGATCGCGTCGTCGTAATCACCGGCGGCGCGGGCCTGCTCGGCCGCAAACACGCGGAAGCGGTGGCTGAGGCTGGCGGCATTCCGGTGCTGCTGGATATTTATCAGGAGCCGCTGGATGCAGTCGTGGCGAATCTCAAGGAACAATACGGCGGCAAGGCACTGGGCCTGATCTGCAATATTGCCGACAAGCAGAATATCGAAGCCTGCCTGGCCAGGGTATTGAAAACCTACGGCCGCGTCGATGGCCTGGTGAACAATGCCGCCAATGATCCCAAGGTCGGTCCTGGCGCCGATGCCAAGAAACTGACCCGCTTCGAAAATCTGTCAGCGGATTTCTGGAGCGCCGATCTGGCGGTTGGTCTGACCGGTGCCTTTTTCTGCGCCCAGGTTTTCGGCCATTACATGGCGACGAATGGCGGTGGCGTCATCCTCAATGTTGCGTCCGATCTGGCCGTGATCGCACCGGACCAGCGTCTCTACGAAGTGCCGGGCCTGGCCCGTGACGAACAGCCGGTCAAGCCGGTGACGTATTCCGTCGTCAAGGCCGGCCTGGTCGGGCTGACCCGCTATCTGGCCACTTACTGGGCCGATGTCGGCGTGCGCGTCAATGCGATTTCTCCCGGCGGTGTCTATAACGGCCAATCTGACGAGTTTGTCGAAAAGCTGGCGCAGCGCATTCCGATGGGACGCATGGCCGAGCAAGACGAATATGAGGCATCGGTCCTGTATCTGCTATCCGATGCATCCAGCTATCTGACCGGTTTCAATCTGGTGGTCGATGGCGGACGGAGCTGCTGGTAAACATCGCTGATCATGATCGTCTATTTCCATATTGATGAACTGGCGCGCGATGCTGTCGTCGCCTCAGCGCTGAAAAAAGAGCTGGAAGCCGTCGGTGGCCGCCTGGTCTACGGCAACCGCCTGATGACGCACCACGTCCTTCGCCATTTCAATGGCTTCGATGCCATCCTCCTTTCGTCGCTGGCGCATTACATCGACGTTTTCCGCGACACCGAAAAACTGCCGAACAATGTGTTCATCCTGCAGACCGAGGCGATCGGACAGGCTACCGGCACCTTGCGCCGCATGTACGGCAAGTATTTCGGCGACGACTCGCAAAAGTGCGAACCATGGCACCGTACTGTCGCCGGCTTCCTGCTGTGGGGGCACGCGCATCTGAATCCGTTCCAGGAGTACTACCCGTCGTATCTGCCGCGCGTGCGTGTGGTCGGACATCCGCGTCTGGCCGACTCGTGCGCCAAACAGGCGGATGTTGCGCCACGCAAGAAAAAGGTGATCGGCTTCGTATCGCGCTTCACCTTGTTGAGCCCTTACGACAGCAGAACGCCTTTTGAAAGCGTGCTCAGCACCATGCGCTTCGGCAAAAAGGTTTTCCCTCTGTTCGAGAATTCGCCCGACCGCGATGTGGAAGACCTGTTCTTCACGGAAGTCATCGACTTCCGCATCATGTATCAGATCATCGCCAGCCTGGACCAGGAAAAATACGACATCCACGTGCGCCCGCATCCGCGTGAGAATCGCCAGGGCTGGATTCGCCTGGCCGAGAAGATGAAGCTGAATGTGACCGTATCCAAATGGGACGAACCGTTCGGCCACTGGCTGCAGGACGTGGACATCGTGGTCACGCCGCCTTCCACCAGCCTGTATGACGTGTTCTTCCACAACAAGAAGCCTATCGTCATCGACCACATCATCGCCGGCCGCAAGGCACACACCCTGACCGAGAGCGATGACAACAACCAGATTCTGGAAGCGACCTGCCGACCAAAGTCGGTCGAGGAAGCCATCGCCCTGATCGAGTCGGGCGAGATTCCGTTCGACAAGCCGCTGGCCGACCAGCGTCTGCATGAACAGGTTGCCGCCGAAATTGCGCAGCATTCGATCCGCAACATTCTCAAGGCGCTGCCGGAGCTGCGGCCAGCCATCAACCAGCCGAAGCCGCTGCGCGACGTGATGCTGGTCAATGCCTTTGTGCTCGTATCGACCATCCTGTCATCGCTGCGCTGGATTCGCGGTCGCCTGATCGGTCGCGTCGAGCAAGGCGCACTGTTTGACATGACTCTGCGCCGCAAGCGCTGGATCAACCGCCTGACATTGAAGTAGAGCAGTCATCAAAAAGTACATATACGCATCATGAGTCAAACTGTTCTGGTCACGGGCGCCGACGGCTTTATCGGTTCGCACCTCACCGAAGCGCTGGTACGGGCCGGCTACAAGGTTCGCGCCTTCGTCTTGTACAACTCCTTCAACAGCTGGGGCTGGCTGGATCGCTGCGCCCCCGACGTAAAGGGAAAGTTCGAAGTCTTCGCCGGCGACATCCGTGATCCGCACGGCGTCCGCACCGCCATGCAGGGCTGCGATGCGGTGTTGCACCTGGCGGCATTGATTGCGATTCCCTATTCGTATCACTCTCCCGACACCTACGTCGATACCAATATCAAGGGCACCCTGAATATCGTTCAGGCGGCGCGCGAGCTCGGCTTGAGCAAAGTGATTCACACCTCGACCAGCGAGGTATACGGCACTGCGCGTTTCGTGCCGATCACCGAAGAACATCCGCTGCAGGGGCAATCCCCTTATTCGGCCAGCAAGATCGGTGCAGACCAGATCGCCTTGTCCTTCCATGCTGCCTTCGGCACGCCGGTAACGGTCATTCGTCCGTTCAATACCTACGGACCACGCCAGTCGGCGCGCGCCGTGATTCCGACCATCATTACGCAGATCGCCAATGGCAAGCGCGAGCTGAAGCTGGGCGCCTTGCATCCGACCCGCGATTTCAATTTCGTTGTGGATACGGTGGCTGGTTTTCTTGCGGCGCTGAAGTCGGAGCACGGCGTCGGTGAGGTCATCAACCTGGGCAGCAACTATGAAATCTCCATCGGCGATACCGCCCGCACCATTGCGGAAGTGATGGGCGCCCATATCCAGGTGCTGTCCGATGCGCAACGCCTGCGTCCCGAAAAGAGCGAGGTTGATCGACTCTGGGCCAGCAACGCCAAGGCCGCCGAGTTGCTCGGCTGGCAGCCGGCGTATGGTGACCTCGATGGCTTCCGCCGGGGTCTTGTCGAAACCGTCGAATGGTTCTCGGCGAGCGAGAACCTCGGCATGTACAAAGCCGACATCTACAATCTCTAAGCACATTGATATGACGTCTTCCTTGGTAGAGCAGGTCGTGGCGGCGGTGTCCCGCGCGACGGGCGGCGCCTCGGCGCCGCTGCACGCACCGCGCTTTGGCGGCAATGAACTTGCCTACCTGAAAGAGTGTCTGGATACGACCTTTGTTTCGTCGGTTGGTCCCTTTGTTGACCGTTTCGAACGTGAGCTGGCGGAGTACACCGGTGCCAAGCACGCAGTCGCCGTCGTCAATGGCACGGCTGCCCTGCATGTCGGCCTGCTGGTGGCTGGCGTCAAACCGGGCGACGAAGTCCTGGTGCCGGCCCTGACCTTTGTCGCGACCGCCAATGCGGTGGCGCACAGCAATGCCGTGCCGCATTTCGTAGATAGCTGCGAATCGAATCTGGGCATTGATGTGCCGGCGCTGAGGGACTATCTGACCAGCAATGCCGAACGCCGGGATGGTCTTTGCATCAACCGCAAGACGGGTCGGGTCATCCGCGCGGTCGTGCCCATGCATACCTTTGGCCACCCGGTGGAACTGGACGATCTGCTGCGTCTCGCGCAGGACTTCAATCTGGCTATTGTCGAAGATGCCGCCGAATCACTGGGCAGCAGCTATCGCGGTCGTCACACCGGAACCATTGGCCTGGTAGGCACCTTGAGCTTCAACGGTAACAAGACGATCACCACCGGCGGCGGCGGCGCGCTGCTGACCAACGATGCTGACCTGGCGCGTCGCGCCAAGCATCTGACCACCACTGCCAAACTTCCGCATCGATGGGAGTTCCGTCACGACGAAGTGGCCTTCAACTATCGCCTGCCCAATCTGAATGCCGCGCTGGGTTGTGCGCAGCTCGAACAGCTGCCATTGTTCCTGGCTGAAAAACGTCGCCTCTACGAAAAATACCGCGAGGCATTTGCCGGCATCGAAGGCGCACGCCTGCTCGGAGAGCCAGCCGATTGCGTGAGCAATTTCTGGTTGCAGACCCTGCTTCTTGACGAAGCGTCGGCATCGCTGCGCGATCCGATTCTGGCTGCTACCAACGATGCTGGCTTGATGACCCGGCCGGCCTGGGCTGCCATGCACACCCTGGCGGCGTATCGCGATTGTCCGCGGATGCCTTTGCCGGTGGCCGAGTCGCTGGAGCGCCGCATCATAAACCTGCCAAGCAGCCCGATTCTGGGCGCGGAGATCGCTGCGTGAGCGACACCATTCTTCTGCTTGGGGCCGGTGGGCATGCCCGTTCGTGCATCGACGTGATCGAGCAGGAGGGGCGCTTCCGCATTGCCGGCCTGGTCGGTTCGGCGGATGAAATCGGCACCGAACAGCTGGGCTATCCCGTGCTCGGTTGCGATGCCGATTTGCCGCGCCTGCTGAATGAATACAGGCGCGTGCTGGTTACTGTCGGACAGGTCAAGTCGCCTGAAGTGCGCATGCGTTTGTATGCCATGGCCAGGGAACATGGCTGCGAGCTTCCCGTCATTGTCTCGCCGCATGCCTATGTATCGCGCCACGCTACGCTGGGTGCCGGCACGGTCGTCATTCACGGCGTGATCGTCAATCCGAATGCCCGTGTCGGCGAAAACTGCACCCTCAACACCGGCGCTATTGTCGATCACGATGCGGTCGTCGGTGATCACTGCCATATCTCAACCACTGCTGTTCTGAATGGCGGCGTGCATGTCGGCGCCGGAACTTTTGTGGGCAGCAATGCATGCGTGCGACAAGACATCCGCATCGGCGCGCGCTGTGTCATCGGCATGGGTCAGGCTGTTGTGGCCGACTGTGCAGATGGGGCCTGGTTACCTGTGCCACGGGAGCGGACATGAGCGTGATCATCATCGCCGAAGCCGGCGTGAATCATAACGGCGATATCGAGATGGCCAAGCGTCTCATCGATGTGGCGGCTGAGGCCGGCGCCGATTATGTGAAGTTCCAGACCTTCAGCGCCGAACGCCTGGTGACGCGTGATGCCGCCAAGGCGGATTACCAGAAGCGCAATGATGGCGAGGCCGACAGCCAGTTCGAAATGCTCAAGCGCCTGGAGTTGTCCGAGGCCATGCACCACGAGCTGATAGCGCATTGTGCGAGCCGCAACATTGCATTCTTTTCTACAGGCTTCGATATCGAAAGCCTGGACTTCCTCAATACGCTCGGCTTGCCGCTGTTCAAGATCCCGTCCGGGGAAATCACCAATCTGCCTTACCTGCGCCACATCGGCTCGCTGGGCAAGCCCATCATCATGTCGACGGGCATGGCAACACTTGACGAGATCGGTGCAGCGCTGGGCTTGCTGGAGCAGGCCGGTGCACCGCGTGATGCCATTACGGTTCTGCACTGCACTACCGACTATCCCGCTGCGATGAGCGATGTGAATTTGCGGGCGATGCTGGCCATCAAGGAAAAATTTGGCGTCAAGGTCGGCTACTCCGACCATACCCAGGGAATTGAAGTGGCCATTGGTGCCACCGCGCTGGGGGCACAGCTGATCGAAAAGCATTTCACTTTGGATCGCACATTGCCCGGCCCGGATCACAAGGCCAGCCTGGAACCGTCCGAGCTGAAAGCCATGGTCGCGGCGATACGCAATATCGAAATCGCGCTGGGTGACGGCAACAAGCAGCCGACCGCCAATGAACTCAGGAACGTGGCGATTGCCAGAAAATCACTGGTTGCCGCCCGGCCGATCAAGGAAGGCGAAATCTTCACAGCCGATAACCTGGGCGTCAAACGTCCGGGCAGCGGCATTTCCCCGATGCGGCTCGATGAATTGATAGGCAAACAGGCCAGCCGCGATTATCGGATCGACGAGGTTATCCAGCCATGAAGCGCAAGATTTGTGTTCTCACCGGCACCCGCGCCGAATATGGTTTGCTGCGCTGGCTGATGACGGATGTCAGCAACGATGCCGCACTTGAATTGCAGGTCATCGCCACGGGTGCGCATCTGTCGCCGGAATTTGGACTGACCTATCGTGAAATCGAGGCTGACGGTTTCAGGATTGATCGCAAGGTCGAGATGCTGTTGAGTTCCGACAGCCCGGTTGGCATCACCAAGTCCATGGGCCTCGGCTTGTCGGGCTACGCGGATGCACTGTCCGAATTGCGCCCGGATGTGCTGGTGCTGATCGGCGACCGTTACGAAACATTCTCTGCCGCCGCCGCCGCCCTGGTGGCGAAAATTCCGGTCGCGCACCTGCATGGTGGCGAAATTACCGAAGGCGCATTTGACGATGCGCTGCGCCACGCCATCAGCAAGCTTTCGCACTTGCACTTCGTGGCGCTGGACGATTACCGACGTCGCGTCATCCAGCTTGGCGAAAGGCCGGAGTCCGTCTTTACCGTTGGCGGGCTGGGCATTGACGGCATGCTCAGGCAGCCTTTGCTCAGCCGCGACGTACTCGAACAATCGCTGGGCCTGAAATTCAATCGCCGCAACCTGCTCGTGACTTTCCATCCAGCCACGCTGGAAAACGCCTCTCCCGAAGCGCAAATGGAAGAACTTCTGCAGGCGCTGGATGCACTTGAAGAGACCCAGCTCATCTTCACCATGCCGAATGCCGATACGGGTGGTCGGGCGCTGATGTCCATGGTGGATAAATTTGTCGCGGCTCGCCCTGAGCGCGCCAAGGCTTTCGCTTCTCTCGGTCAGCAACGCTATCTGTCCTGCCTGCAGTTTGTCGACGGGGTGGTCGGAAACTCATCCAGCGGTGTACTTGAGGCGCCAAGTTTCGGCATTGGAACCATCGATATCGGCGGCCGTCAGCGCGGCCGTCTGAAGGCCGCCAGCGTGATCGAATGCGCTCCGCAACGCGAACAGATCGCCGCGGCGCTGAAGCGCATTTATGCGCCCGATTTCCAGGCCAGCCTGCGTGAGGTCAAGAACCCATATGGCGACGGTGGCGCTAGCGCCAGGATTCTGAGCGTATTGCGCGACTGTCCACTGGATGCGCTCATCATGAAGCGCTTTTACGATCAACCCGAAACTGTGTAGATGGATTCGAACAAAGCCAATCCGCCATCTAAGCCTATCGCCAGCGACGACCCGCTGTGGTGCGCTGTGCTGCCGCCGGATGCGACTATCCAGCAAGCCATCCAGAACTTGGATGAAAGCGCGCTGCAAATCGTGCTGGTTGTCGATGGCGACGGCACGCTGGTCGGTACCGTGACCGACGGCGACATTCGCCGTGGCTTGCTGCGCGGCCTGACGCTGGACACGCGCATCGACTCGATCGCCTTCCGCGACTCGCTGGTGGTGCCGCCTGAGCTTGGCCGCGAGACAGTGCTGCAATTGATGCATGCCAACAAGATTCGCCAACTGCCGGTGACCGACTCCGACCGTCGCCTGCTCGGCCTGCACCTGATGGACGACCTAGTGTTTCCGCATGAGCGGCCGAACGTGATGGTGATCATGGCTGGCGGCAAGGGCGTGCGCTTGCGGCCGCATACCGAAAACTGTCCGAAGCCCTTGCTGCCTGTCGGCGGCAAACCCATGCTCGAACACATTATCGAACGCGCCAAGGCCGACGGCATCTGTCGCTTTGTGCTGGCCATCCATTATCTCGGTCACATGATCGAAGAGTATTTTGGCGATGGCAGCAAATGGCAGGTCAAGATCGAATACCTGCGCGAAGATGCGCCGCTGGGCACTGCCGGTGCGCTGTCCCTGCTGCAGCCGGTGCCGACGCATCCGATCCTGGTGACCAACGGCGACGTGATGACCGACATTCGCTACGGCGAAGTGCTCGATTTCCACAATCGCCATGCCGGCGCTTCCGCCACCATGGCGGTACGCCTGCACGAGTGGCAGCACCCGTTTGGCGTGGTCAATATCCGCGGCGTGGATATCGTCGGCTTCGAAGAAAAGCCGATGGTGCGCACGCACATCAATGCCGGCATCTATGTTCTCGATCCCGAAGCGCTCGGCTATCTGAGCCAGGGCGGCAATTGCGACATGCCGACCCTGTTCGAGCGCATGCAGCAGGACAGCCGGCGCACCATCGTTTATCCGATGTACGAGCCCTGGCTGGATGTAGGTCGTCCCGACGACCTCAGTCATGCCAGAAGCCAGCACTCG
The DNA here is from genome assembly GCA_027483445.1 of Bacteroidota bacterium. Taxonomy (GTDB): domain Bacteria; phylum Bacteroidota; class Bacteroidia; order M30B66; family M30B66; genus CAMCXT01. The sequence goes on from JAIXUS010000045.1 coordinate 167,043, forward strand.
CCCGAATAAATCTATTTGAAGAAGTATCCCAAGGAAGCCATGAAAAAACAGAACCTGATTGAGAAGTACAAACTGCCTACCGAGATAAGGTACTGCAAGAAATGCACGATCTCCAACCAGCGCCCGCGCATCACCTTCGATGAGCACGGCGTATGTTCCGCCTGCAACTATGCCGAGTACAAGCGCAGCAAGGTGGACTGGGAGCGGCGCGAACAGGAGCTGATCGAACTGTGCAATCGCTACCGCAAGGGCAACGGCGAATACGACGTGATCGTGCCATGCAGCGGCGGCAAGGATGGCAGCTTTGTGGCGCATCAGCTCAAGTACAAGTACGGCATGAATCCGCTGGCTGTGACCTGGGCGCCGTTGCGTCCGACCGATATCGGACGCCGCAATCTGGATGCCTTCATCGATTCCGGCTTCGACAATATTTTCGGCAAGCCCAACGGCAAGGTGACGCGTCGCCTCGCCAATCTGTCCCTGCTGCACATGGGCGATCCGTTCCAGCCTTTCATCTACGGACAAACCAACTTCCCGCTACACATCGCGGTGAAGTACGGCGTGTCGCTGATCATGTACGGCGAGAACGGCGAAGTCGAATACGGCGGCGACATGAAGAACGCCTTTCGTCCGGATCGTGATATCCAGGATCACGACTCACACTATTTCTCCGGTCTGCCGCCAGAATTCTGGACCGAGCACGGTATTTCCGAGGCCGACCTGATGCCCTTCATGGCGCCCAAGTATGAGGACATCGTCAAGAACAAGACGCAGATCCATTTCATGGGTTACTACAAGTTCTGGGATCCGCAAGAAAATTTCTACTACTGTTCCGAGCACACCGGCTTTACGCCCAACACGGAACGTTCCGAAGGTACCTACTCGAAGTACGCCAGCCTGGATGACCGTATCGACGGTTTCCATTACTACCTGGGCTATATCAAGTTCGGTATCGGCCGCACGACTTCCGATACGGCGCATGAAATCCGCGACGGCAAGATCACGCGTGAAGAAGGGATTGCCCTGGTGCAGCGTTACGATGGGGAGTTCCCGAAGAAGCACCTGGTCGAGTTCCTCGAGTACTGCGACATCACCGAAGAGCAGCTGACCGAAGTCATCGACAGCTGGCGCTCGGATCACATCTGGGAACAGGTGGATGGCGTATGGCAGCTGAAGAAGCCGGTGTGGAAGGCTGACTGAGTCTTTTCATGAGAAACATCCGCCTCATCGGCCGGCTCGACGTCAAGGGCCCCAACCTCATCAAGGGCGTGCATCTTGAAGGCTTGCGCGTAATCGGCTCGCCGACGGAACATGCCCAGCGCTATTACCAGCAGGGCGCCGACGAGCTGATCTATATGGACTGCGTGGCGAGCCTGTACGGCCGCAACAGCCTGCACGACATCGTCGAGCAGGCTGCTCGCGACGTATTCATTCCGCTGACGGTCGGCGGCGGCATTCGTTCTGCCGATGACGCCAATCGCCTGTTGCGTTGCGGCGCCGACAAGGTCGCCGTCAATACCGCGGCGGTGGCCAATCCCAAACTCATCACTGAGATCGCACGGCGCTTCGGCAGTCAATGCATGGTGCTTTCGGTTGAGGCCAAGCAAATCGGTCCCGGACATTGGGAAGCCTATACGGACAATGGCCGTGAAAGAAGCGGCATCGATGTGGTCGAGTGGGTCAAGCAGGGCGTGGCGCTCGGCGCCGGTGAAATCCTGCTGACGTCAGTTGACCGCGACGGCACCCGACGCGGCTTCGATATCGAGTTGATCGAAGCAGTGAGCTCGGTGGTTTCGGTTCCTGTCATCGCCAGCGGTGGGATGGGCAAGCCGGAGGATATTGCAGCGGCCATTCACACTGGCGGCGCGGACGCGATCGCAATGGCGGATATCCTGCATTACAAGCGCGCCACCGTCGGCGACGTACGCAAGGCGGCGCAGGCCGCAGGCATCGACGTGCGGGAGTTCGACCATGCGTAATGTCGCCATCATCGATTACGGCCTGGGCAATCTCCTCAGCGTCGAGCGCGCTTTTGAGCATTGCGGCGCCAATGCCGTCATCAGCTCTGATCCCGATTTCATCCTTCGCGCCTCGCATGTCGTCCTGCCTGGCGTCGGCGCCATCACCAATGCCATGGAATCTTTGTCCAGGGACGGTCTGGATGAAGTGGTCAAGGAAGTCGCACAGGCAGGCACCCCGCTGATGGGAATTTGCCTGGGCATGCAGATGTTGCTGGAGGAGAGCGAGGAATTCGGTCTGACCCGTACCCTGGGCCTGATTCCAGGGCGCGTGATTCCGGTTCCGAATACGGCGCCAGATGGTACATCGGTCAAGATTCCCAACATCGGCTGGTATGGTCTGCGTGTCGGTGAAGCCGATGTGCCCTGGACGGGCACCGTGCTTGAAGACGTGCAACCCGGCGAGGCGGTGTATTTCGTGCACTCCTTCATGGCCAGTGCGGCCGACCACCGCCACCATCTGGCCGATTGTGTTTACGGCGGCAATCCGGTGACTGCTGTGGTCATGCGCGACAACGTCGTCGGCTGCCAATTCCATCCGGAAAAAAGCGGCGATGTCGGCTTGCGCATTCTCAAGCGTTTCATGACCCTATGAAAATACTGGCGCTCATTCCAGCGCGTGGCGGCTCCAAGCGGCTGCCGGGCAAGAACATCCGCCAGCTCGGCGGACGTCCGCTGCTCACCTGGAGTGTGGACGCTGCCCGTGGTCTGGACTCGATCTGCGATCTCCTAGTCAGCACCGACGACGCGCAGATCGCAGCGGCCGCCACTGCCGCCGGCGCCCTGGTGCCCTGGTTGCGTCCGCCCGAGCTGGCGACGGATACCGCCACCAGCGTCGATGTTTGCCTGCACGCACTCGACTGGTATGAGCGCGAGCATGGCGCCGTGGATGGCGTGCTTCTGCTGCAGCCGACCACGCCGTATCGCCGCCGCAGCACCTTGTTGCGCGGCTTACAACTCTTTGAAAGCCAGGGTCGCCACGCCGTGGTTGGCGTTGCACCGGCAGCGGTGCATCCGCAGTGGTGCATGCGCGTCAATGGGCTGCAAATGCGACCCTACCTGTCCGGCGAAGGCCTGTCGCAACGCTCGCAGGATTTGCCGCCGGCGTATGCCGTTTGCGGCGCCTTCTATCTGGTGGCGCCGGATGAGTTGCGTCAGCGCGGCAGCTTCTTTCCGCCCGACGCGGTGCCTTTGGTGATTGATGACCCGGTCGAGTGCATTGATATCGATACCGCGATGGACTGGCGCCTGGCAGAAGCCTGCCTGGCCGATTTTTCTGCATTGGCGACGGAGAACTGAGTTGGATAATCCCGCGCCCAGCACCTTGAACCAAACAGACGATGCCTTGCCCAAGCGCATCGTCTTCATGATTCCGCACCCGCCGGCAGTGGATTTCGCACGCAAGTTTTTTGTGCCGGAGCTGAAGGCGGCCGGCTTCGAGGTGTACCTCTGGAATATTGGTCCGCTGATGGATCTGGATTTGTCTGTCGAGACCAATGTCGAGTGCATGCATTACGCCCGCATCACCAGCCTTTCCGGTTTGCGCGCCAATATTAGCCAGGTGGATGCTTCGACGACTGTCTTCGTGCCACAGATTACGCGCTCGGGGCGTTCGTTCAGTGTGTACTTCATACTCGGCCTGGCCAAGGTAAAGACTGCATTTTTTGGTCGCGGCTATTTGCCTTTTATCAGCCAGCCGCGCAAGGACGGTCGTTTCTTCCTGAACAAGCTGCGCCAGGCGCGCAACTTCGGCCTGCTGCTGCGCTTTGTCTGGGAGGGCGTTCTGTCGCGCCTGCTGCCTGTGGTCAAGGTCTACGATCTGGCCTTCACCGCGGGACGAATCGCCGAGCGGCTGCACGCCAATGATGCGGCAACGCTGGCCCCCATCCATCATTTCGATATCGACCAGATGCGCAGCGATACCGCGCCTGCGGAAGTGCAGGACAGGTATGCAGTCTTTCTCGATGACTACCTGCCTTTCCATCCGGATTTCAATATCGGCAACATTGGCCATATCGAGGCGGCGCCCTATTACAAGGCGCTCAACGCGTATTTTTCGTGGGCCGAACAAACAATGGGTTTGCGCGTGATCATCGCTGCGCATCCCAAGGCCCAGTATGCGTCCAATCCGTTTGGCGGGCGCGAGATCATTTTCGGCAAGACCCAACGCCTGGTGCGCGATGCCACACTGGTATTCGCGCATGGCTCGACCGCGATTTCGTTTGCGGTGATGTACGAAAAACCCTTATGCCTGCTGGTGAGCGAAGCAATCCGCACGGTGCATTTCCCCGAATACAACCAGATGCTCAAGACCGTGGAGCTGCTGGGTTGTCCCTTGCAGGACATTGAGCACGACCGTGCGCCGGAAGCGCTTGCGGCTTCCGTTGCGCATGACAAGTATCGTGAGTTCTATCGCGAGTTTCTTTCAAATACCGACGACCCCAGAACATCGGCGGAGATCGTGGTTGCCGGAATTGCGGCATTGTCTGCGCGCTAAGCAGACGCGAGTGTGATGAAGAGGATGCAATGGAGTTAACTGAAGTCAAGTTCTGGGAAGACTACTGGCGCGATTGCCAGCTCCCCTGCGAAGCCGACATGAAGAGTCCCTTCGACCGCGGCCTGGCCGAAGCACTGAAGGTCCGACTGAAGGGCGTACAAGGCGTTGCTTTCGAAGTCGGCTGTGCGCCGGGGAAATGGCTGACCTTCATGAGCAAGACGTTTGGCATGAAGGCCAGCGGCATTGAATACTCGGAAGCCGGCATGCAGGCAACACGTCGAAATTTCGAGATTCTGGGTTTGCCTATCGAGACGATACTGGCCGGCGATTTTTTCGCCGTTGAGCCCGAGCCAAAATACGATGTGGTGATGTCGTACGGCTTCATCGAGCACTTCGACGATCCGGATGCCGTGGTGGCGCGCCATGCCGCCTGGTTGAAGCCCGGTGGCAAGTTGATCATCGGCGTGCCGAACTTCAATGGCATTTACAACCCGCTGCAGAAAATCCTTGATCCGGCCATCATCGACAAGCACAACCTCAAGACCATGAAGCTGGATTATTTCCGCGGCCTGGCGCAACGCCTCGATCTCAAGCTGGAAAGCCTTGAGTACCTGGCTTCGTTCGAGCCGTCGCTGCCGATTGCAAAACCCGGCTTCGGCAATCCGGCGCAATTCCTGGTCAAGGGCTTCCTGCGCGTGGCCGCGAAACTGCGCCGCTCGCCGGCGCTGGACAATCTGAACGCCAGCTGGCTCAGCGCCTGCATTCTGGCCATCTACCAGAAGCCGGAGAGCAAGTGAGCGACGGCCTCCTGGTATTCACCGAAAGCTATGCCCGTGGCGGCGGCAATCGCTACATGATCGACCTCGCAAATTCGGTCGTAGAAGACTTTGCACAGGTGACCTTCGCTTCCAACCCCGGCGGCATCTATGCAGAAGATCTGGCGCGCTTCAAAGGCAAGCCCGAGGTATGCAGCATCCCCGTCCTGACGCGCAACGGATTGCTGCTGCGCATGGGCAAGCTGCCGGCAGTCGTGCGACGCATTGCTTCGCTGGTCTTGCTCTTGTGCGAACCGTTGTTGCTGCTCATCAATGTATTCCTGTTCTGCCTCCTGTTTGCTCGCTTCAAGCCGCGCCAGATCTTTGCGTGCAATGGCGGCTATCCGGCCTCGTCCGCATGTCTGGCCGCCGTCCTCGCTGCGCGTTTCTATGGCGTGCCCGCCGTGCTCAGCATCGTCAGCATGCCGTCCAGCCGTCGTCCGTATTTCTGGCTGTATGACGCAGCCCTTGATTCGGTGGTCTGGCGCGCCAGTCGCATGGTCGTGGTCAATGCACAGTCCATCGCCGTTGCACTCCAGTGCACGCGCGGCTTGGCCGGCCGTACGGTAGTGGTGCATAACGGGATTGATGACAAGCCTGCCGCTGCCGCTGCCGCTGAAATCGCGGCCGGTACCGTCGTGATCGGCTGCGTCGCGCGTCTTGACGTGCTCAAGGGTGTGCTGGTGCTTCTGGATGCATTCACGGAACTGACTGCCGGTCGTGACGATTTGAGGCTGGTACTGGCCGGTGACGGTGATGCGTCGGCTGAGATGGCGGCGCGCGTCATGCAGCGCGGCCTGCAGGACAAGGTGGTTCTGCTCGGGCATTTCACCGGTGATGTCGATGCCTTGCTGCGCAGTTTTGATGTGTTTGCCTTTCCGTCCTTGTGGGAAGGGTTTCCGTACAGCATTGTCGAGGCGATGCGCTCGCAGCGGGCCATCGTGGCTACCCGTGTCGGCGGCATTCCGGAGGCGATTACTGATGGACGTGAAGGCTTGCTGGTTGAGCCCGACGATGCGGCGGAGCTGCTTGGCGCCTTGCGCCGGATGATCAGCGACCCTGCGTTGCGCGAGGCCTGCGCCGCCGCCGCCAGGGCCCGTTTCCTCAGCGATTTTTCGCTGCCGGAAATGCATCGCCGCGCACGGGCAATTGTCATGGAGGGCGTATGACGGATTCGCTACACCGGGCCGCCGTACTCGGCGCCGGTTTCATCGGCATGAATTTCGTGCGTCACGCCTTGCAGCGCGGATATGAGTTGTCCGTGCTGGATCACAAGCCGGCGCCCGCAGATCTGGCTGGCCAACTGAAGTGGTTGCAGGGCGACATGGCCCGCGAGGCGGATGTTGCGCAGGCGCTGCAAGGCGCCGGCACGGTTTTCCACTTCATCTCCAGCACCGTTCCCGGCGATCAGGTGGATATTGCAGCCGAATTGCAGCAGAACGTATTCCAGACCCTGCAGCTGCTCAATCTGTGCGTCAAGCACGAGGTTCGCCGCGTCGTATTCATCTCGTCGGCCTCCGTATATGGCGAGCAGAAAGTGCTGCCCATCGCGGAGACCGCCGCGACCGATCCGATCAGTGCGCACGGCATCCACAAGCTGACCATCGAAAAGTATCTGCAGTTCTATCGCCATCAGTATGGCCTCGATTGCAAGATCGCCCGCGTCAGCAATCCTTATGGACCCGGCCAGAAGATTACCGGCCGCCAGGGTTTCATCGCGATTGCGATCGGCCGCATCGTGGCCGGCGAGCGCATCATGATTCGCGGCGACGGCACCGACATCCGTGACTTCATCTACATCGACGATGTCAGCGAAGCCTTGCACCGGGTGGCGACAACCACCTCGGATGAGACCTTGTTCAACGTCGGCAGCGGCTTTGGCTATTCACTCAACGATGTCGTGGCACAGATGCGAGAACTGACCGGATTGCCGCTGCCGGTGATCTATACGGAAAGCCGCTTTGCCGATATTCCGCAAAGCGTGCTCGATACATCCCGCTCGCGTTTCGTCCTGCGCATCGAGCCCCAGCTGCCATTGCGCGCAGGGCTGATCAAAACACTGACATTCCATGGCGTAGCCTGCCCGGCGGCATGATGCCGGGCAATATCTAATCAAAGGGGTATGAGTTGAAAGTTGTCATTCTTTGCGGTGGTCTCGGCACCCGTCTCTCGGAAGAGACTCAGGTCAAGCCCAAGCCTATGGTCGAGATCGGCGGCCGACCCATTCTCTGGCACATCATGAAGATCTACGAACGCTATGGTCATGGCGACTTTATGCTGGCGCTGGGCTACAAGGGTGAAGTGATCAAGGATTACTTCCTCAACTATCACGCCCACCAGAGCGATCTCACGGTAAGCCTGAAGACCGGTGACGTCGAATACGGCGCGCCAACGGCGGAGGACTGGCGTGTGGGTCTGGTCAATACCGGCGCCACCTCCATGACCGGTGGCCGTCTGCTGCGCCTGAAATCGCGTCTGCAGGATCAAGGGACTTTCATGCTGACCTACGGCGACGGCGTATCTAACGTCGATATTGACGCCTTGCTGGAGTTCCACCGCCAACACGGCAAGCTCGCCACCGTGACCGCGGTGCGTCCGCCTGCACGTTTCGGCGACCTGGCCATAGACGGCGACAAGGTCGAGCGCTTTGCAGAAAAACCGCAGGCAGGCGAAGGCTGGATCAACGGCGGTTTCTTCGTGTTCGAACCCGGCGTGTTCGACTATCTCGAAAACGACAGCACCATTCTTGAAAAGGCTCCGCTCGAACGCCTGGCCGCCGATGGCCAGTTAATGGCGTATCGCCATTCGGGTTATTGGCAGTCGATGGACACCCTGCGCGACAAGCATGCGCTCGAAGAGCAATGGGCGAGCGGCAATGCGCCGTGGAAAGACTAAGCAGTGAAAGCATTTGATGATGCGTATCGTGGCCGTCGTGTTTTTGTAACCGGCCACACCGGTTTCAAGGGCTCCTGGCTGGTGCAATGGCTGCTGCAGCTGGGCGCCGAGGTTGCCGGCTATTCGGTGGACATTCCAAGCCAGCCTTCCAACTTCGAGCTGCTTGGCCTGGACCAGCGCATCCGTCATTACATTGGCGACATTCGCGATCCGCGGCGCCTGGCAGCGGCCATCGACGAATTCAAGCCAGATGTGGTTTTCCATATGGCGGCGCAAGCCCTGGTCCGGCGTTCCTATGCCGATCCGGTCGGCACGTTCGAAACCAATGCCATGGGAATGGTGCAACTGCTCGAATGCGTACGCAAGCGCGAGTGGATTTCCGCCGCCATCCTCATCACCAGTGACAAGGCCTATCGCAACGACGAATGGTGCTGGGGCTATCGCGAAGTCGATGCGCTGGGCGGGCATGACCCGTACAGCTCTTCCAAGAGCTGCGCCGACCTGATTGCCCAATCCTATGTGTACTCCTTCATGCGCGAAGGCAAGACGCGAGTGGCTATTACTCGCGCCGGCAATGTGATCGGTGGCGGCGACTGGGCCGCCGACCGTATCGTGCCCGACTGTATCCGTGCCTGGAGCAACAATGAATCCGTGGCGATCCGCAGTCCCCACGCCACGCGTCCGTGGCAGCATGTGCTGGAACCATTGAGTGGTTATCTGTGGTTGGGCGCACGCTTGCTGCAAGGCGCGACTAGCCTGCATGGCGAGGCCTTCAATTTTGGCCCCGACGCCAAGGTCAACCAGACGGTGGCCGAACTGCTCGATGCAATGAGCACGCGCTGGCCGGGAACGCAGTGGAATGTGCCGCAGGGATTCGAAGAGCAGGGGCGCGAAGCGATGCTGCTCAAGCTGTCCTGCGACAAGGCGCTGTTCCATCTGCAGTGGTCGGCCATTCTCGATTTTCCGGAAACCGTCGCCTTCACGGTGGACTGGTATCGGAACTGGCATCAGGGCCAGACCAGCATGGCGGCGTTTACCGACAGCCAGATCACGCTGTACTGCGAGCAAGCCAAAGCCAGGCAGGCTGCATGGATGCAGGCATGAACAGCCGCATTCACGGACTGATCATCACACCTTTGCGCGAGATCGGCGACGGGCGTGGTTCGGTGCTGCATATGTTGCGCAGTGACGATCCGGCCTTCATCGGTTTCGGCGAATGCTATTGCTCGGAAACCTTTCCGGGCGCGGTCAAGGCCTGGAAGCGCCACACGCGGCAGACGCAGAACCTGGCCGTTCCGGCAGGGCGCTTGCGCCTGGTGGTCTATGACAATCGTCCGGATTCGCCAACGCATGGCGCCTTGGAGGTGTTCGAGCTGGGCCGGCCGGACAATTACGTACGCATCACCATTCCGCCCATGCTCTGGTACGGCTTCAGCGCGCTGGGCTCCGCGCCTGCGTTGATCGTCAATTGCGCCAATCTTCCGCATGACCCGCAAGAGAGCGAGCGTCTGGCGGAAGACGATGCGGCGATACCGTATCGCTGGCAGTCGCAGGTCGGAGGCGAACAATGACGGCGCATCTGCTGGTGGTTGGCGGCAACGGTTTTATCGGCCGCCATATTGCGACGCATGCGCTTGGCCTGGGCTGGAAGGTGAGCTGCCTCGGCCTGTCCGGCAAGAGTCTGCCGGGTACGCCCGGCATTGCCGCGGATATTCGCGACGCCAGCGCTTTGCAGGATGCTTTGCGCGGTCGAGGCTTTGACTATGTGGTCAACTGCGGCGGTTATATCGATCATGCCAATTTCGGCAACGGTGGCCGCAGCCTGATTGATGCCCACTTCGATGGTGTGCTGAATCTGGTGCAGGCTATCGAACGTTCGACACTGAAGCGTTTCATCAATATCGGCAGCAGCGACGAATACGGTTCGGCCGCCGCGCCGCAATCGGAGCTGACTCGCGAAGCGCCGATTTCGCCGTATTCGCTGGGCAAGGTCGCCGCCACCCACTTCCTGCAGATGATGCATCGGACTGAAGCGCTGCCGGCCGCCACCTTGCGCCTGTTCCTGACCTACGGCCCCGGCCAGGATCAACGCCGCTTCCTGCCGCAAATCATTCGCGGCTGCCTGGAAGATCGCAGCTTTCCGACTTCGGGCGGCGAGCAGGTGCGTGACTTCTGTTACATCGACGATACCGTGCGGGCGATTTTCCTGGCCCTGCAAAACAATGCCATCGATGGCGAAGTGATCAATATCGGTTCGGGCCAGGCTGTTTCGATACGCAGCATGATCGAGACAGTTTGCCGCATGACGGGCGGCGGCAAACCGGAGTTTGGCGCCGTGCCCTATCGTCGCGGCGAGAATATGGCCTTGTATGCAGATGTACGTAAGGCCGCCAAACTACTGGAGTGGAGTCCTCGAATCAGCCTCGAGATCGGTCTGGCGCGCACAATCGAATCGTATCGGGAGGCGCAATGACCCGCCCCCTGGTGACGGTTGTGATGAACTGTTTCAATGGCGAGGCTTTCCTGCGCCAGGCGATAGACAGTGTCATTGCGCAGACTTGGATACATTGGGAAATCGTACTCTGGGACAATCAATCCACAGACGATAGTGCTGCCATAGCCAAATCCTATGATGACCCTAGAATTCACTATTTCTATGCCCCTTCTCACACGCTGCTTTACGAAGCCCGAAATTATGCGATTGAGAAGGCTTCCGGAGAATTACTAGCTTTCCTCGATGTTGACGACTGGTGGCTACCCGAAAAGCTTGAGCGGCAGGTTGCTCTTTTTACTGACCCTGAAGTTTCTCTTGTATATGGAAATTATTGGGTGATTAACGAGCGGAAGGGAAGAAAGTGGGTGGCGCACAAAAAAAACTTACCAAGCGGCCACATACTTGATGCCCTACTAGAAAACTATAGAGTTGGCCTATTGACTTTGATGGTGCGGCAGGCACATTTACCACTGTGTAAACCACCATTTGACCCGCGTTTCCATATTATTGGTGACTTTGATCTTGTTATTCGCTTGGCTTCGAAAGGAAAAGTGGCGTGTGTTCAAGAGCCTGTAGCCGTTTATCGCATACATGGAGGAAATGAAACTGCTCTGCGACGGAGCAGACATCTTGAAGAGCTTGCATGCTGGTGCGATGAAATGTCGCAAAAGTCCACCATAGTCAAAAGCAAGAATTTCATTCAAGTAAACCTTCATGCCGAATATATCGAGGCTCTGGGTATGTTGCTGGATGGAAAACGCTTGCAAGCAGCCAGACTTTTTTTCTCTATGCGATGGAGCAAATTTAAAATCAGGATTTTTGTTGCGCTGCTGCTGCCAAGAATGCTTATTTCTCACATAAAGAATTAATGAATATCGGGGCCTATACAAGACTTACGTGGATGGCAGCATTTCTATTTGCCATTCCTTTCTCTTATGCCTTGCAGGTATTTTTTCGTAATTACATTATCGGAGTAATTCCGTACTTTTTATTGCTGCCGTTGATTCTGCGAGTTGCTTTAGAGTTAACAAAAAAACGAGTGCAATTAATTCATGGCGTCGACATTTATTCTGTTACCGTGGGCGCTTTGCTATTATTGTCTTCGATCCACATCGCGGCCTCATTTTTGCAAGGGGTGGATCTTTGGCATTCATTACGCAACCTCGTTATTTACAATTTTAGCTTATTGGTGTTTTTCTACTTCAGAAGCTATGTAAGCGTGACTGAGGCAAGAATGTGTATGGCTGCCGTTGCCATTGCCTCGCTTATCATTGGCGCCCATTGGTTATTTGATACTTATCAAAAGATAGTGCTTCGAGAAATTTCTTATTTCACTGAGCTGTCATATGAATACGTAAAAAATAGAAATAATTTAAGCGACGATCAGGTTAATGTATCCATGTTGAGGCCAGAATATCGTTCATATGGCCTGATGGATAAGCACACCATGACCGGTGCCGCAGTGCTGGTGGGGGGGCTGGCTCTTCTTGCGTATTGGGGATCAAGCAATCTACGCTACTTGGCCTTCGTGGTTTACTTTGTTTTGCTTTCGGTCGGGATGGCTACGACTGCTTGGCTATCATTCGTACTGGTCGCTCCATTTGTTCTATTTTTGGCAGGCGACAAGAAGATGGCAGAGACTATGCTGACCAGTTATGGGGTCATGATATTCGGATTGTTCGCTATCTTGGCTTCTCTGACTATAGCGAGTCCGCAGCTATATGGAAAAATAATCGAAATTGGTGCCGCTCAAATATCTCATGTTGGAAACCTTAGTAACCCAGATAGTACCTCTTATTATTCGATTTACAAGGCATATTTCTTGGCCTTTACTGATTTTCTTGCTAACAATCCCATGGCCTTTTATTTCGGCGAAGGTTTTCCGCCGCAGACAGCTTGGCAACGCGGAGGTGATGTGGGATTTTTCGAGCTTCTTGCGACTTATGGGATTCCTGTGGTTGGATTGCTGTTTGTTACCATAGGCCTTGCTTTCAAAAATATATTTTCAAGAGCATTTGCTCCAGATGTTACGCCAGAGGAGCGTGGGATTTTGGCGTTCGCCTTCGGAGTTTTGTCCATGTTTGTTATCTCGCAAGTTCATTACAACACGTTTTTCAATAAAGCATTTTTTGTGCTCATTCCAATGGCGCTCGGATTGGTATCCCGTTTTTCACCAAAAGTCACGCAAGAAATGCATGTGCAAAGCAAATAAATAATCAGGATTCGTTTTGATCGAAACGTGCTCGCCAAGTATCAACAGCAGATTATTTGTCATGAAAAATGACTAGGCTAATAATACACGCGCCCAATATTCACCAAGGTGGCGGCGCTGTCCTCTTGTCAGAACTTCTAGCCGTTATTCCCGCACACATTTCAGCGGTGGCGTTGCTGGATGCGCGCTACAGTTTACCCGCTTCTCTTGATTCAAACTTACTCGTCCAGCGTGTCGAGCCGACAGTGCTGAGCCGATTCAGGGCTGAGGTCTCGCTTCGTCTACTTGTCGGTGAAAGCGATAGTGTGTTGTGTTTTGGAAACCTCCCTCCTTTATTTAGACTTAAGGCGGCCCCTACTGTTTTTTTGCAAAATAGGTATCTGGTAGACAAGCAAGCTTCTCTTTGTGCGTTGCCGTTGAAATCCAGAATTCGTCTTCACATCGAAAAGATCTGGTTGAGGAACTGCCGAAAGAATGCAAGCCACTTTGTGGTTCAGACCCATTCCATGCAAAGACTGACCGACGCTTGTCTTGGTGTTCAGTCGTCGTGTTTGCCTTTTGTTCCAGCCACTGTCAATTCGTTTTCACAGGTCCAAAGTGATCAGACCCTTCGACAATTCGATTTCGTGTATGTGGCCTCCGGCGACGCACATAAAAATCATTTTGCCCTGATTGAAGCTTGGAGGTTGCTTTCCGCAAAAGGTTTATTTCCCTCCCTTGCGCTGACCCTTTCACCGGAGTTGGCGCCAGAACTGTGCCGCCGTGTCGAAAGGGAAGTGGTAACAGGTGGACTACGCATTCACAACCTTGGATATTTAGCACACACCCGCCTGCTGGAGATTTACCGTGTGTCGGGAGCGCTGATATATCCTTCAAGCTTTGAGTCTTTTGGTCTGCCACTCATCGAGGCGAGACAAGCTGGACTCCCGGTGCTGGCCCCGGAACTGGATTATGTGAGGGATGTAATCGACCCGCACGAGACTTTCGATCCGCGTTCGCCAGTGTCCATCGCGCGTGCAGTCATGCGCTACCTCAAAGGCAGGAGTCCACCACATGAGATTCACAGTGCGCAGTCGTGGCTAAATCATGTTATCGATGAAGGCCTTTTATGAGGATCCTGGTGCTCAGTCAGTACTTCTGGCCCGAAAGCTTTCGCATTAACGAGTTGGTCGCTGCACTGCATGCAAAGGGTGTTGAGGTCGAAGTGCTCACCGGCAAGCCGAACTACCCGGCCGGGTCGGTCTTTGCGGGATACCGTGCATGGGGCTGTACCCGCGAGTCGTTCCAGGGGGTGCCGCTGCATCGGGTGCCCCTGATGCCTCGCGGCAGGGGGGCGCTGCGCCTGGCCCTCAACTATCTGTCCTTCATCCTGTCCGGACTTGTGTTTGCGCCTTGGTTGCTCCGCGGCCAGCGCTTCGATGCCATCTTCGTGTTCTCGCCCTCGCCGATTCTCCAGGCGATTCCGGCCATCTGGCTGGGCTGCCTGAAGAAGTGTCCGGTGCTGCTCTGGGTGCAGGACCTGTGGCCAGAGAGCCTGTCCGCAACCGGGCATGTGACGCATCCCGGCGCGCTGAAGGCAGTCGAGCATGTGGTCAAGTGGATCTACCGGAAGGTGGACTTGCTCCTGGTGCAGTCGCGCGCATTCATGCCCCGGGTGCAGGCGCTGGCGGCGGACACGCCGGTCGTGTACTACCCCAATTCCTTTCTGGAAGAGGAACCCGGCGGGGCGCAACCCGACGTGGACTGTCCCGGGTTTGATTGCGGCTTCCCCGTCCTGTTCGCGGGCAACCTTGGTACCGCGCAGGCGGTGGATGTGGTGTTAGAGGCGGCGATGCTTCTGGGCGATGAGCCGGATATCCGTTTCGTGATGGTGGGCGACGGCAGCCGGCGCGACTGGATGATGCGGCAGGCAGCAGAACGTGGCCTGGGAAACCTGGTCTTCCCGGGGCGCTTCCCGGTCGAAGCGATGCCGGTCCTGATGGGGCGGGCGGCGGCACTGCTGGTGACGCTGGCAGACACCGAAATCTTCCGCCTGACCATCCCGAGCAAGGTGCAGGCCTACATGGCGGCGGGGCGCCCGATCGTCGCCTGCCTGAATGGCGCAGGGGCGGAGGTGGTTGATGAGGCCGGCGCAGGCGTGACCGTGCCGGCAGAGGACGGTGCTGCGCTGGCGCGTGCCATCCGGGCACTCCACGCCCAGCCCGAGGCGGCGCGGGTGGCCATGGGCGCGCGTGGGCGCCGATACTACGAAGAACATTTCTCTCACGAAAAACTGGTGGATGAACTGATCGCCCGTCTTGATCAGTGCGCACACCGATATCGAGGACATGAAGCATGAGAATTCTGGTGCTTGGCGCGAGTGGCATGCTCGGCAACGCCATGTTGAGGGTCATGAGCGCACAAGAGAAGTGGTCTGCCTTTGGTACCGTTCGCGGCGCCGACCCGGACTTGCACGCGGCTGCGCCGCGCGCGGTGCTGATTCCAGGTGTCCACGCAGACCAACCGGACAGCCTGTTGGCCGCCTTCGCGCAGGCGCGTCCCGACGTAGTCATCAACTGCGTCGGCTTGGTCAAGCAGTTGTCGAACGCTGAGGATCCGCTGGTCGCGGTGCCGATCAATACCCTGCTGCCGCATCGGCTTGCGCGGATGTGCGAGGTGGCCGGGTCGCGGCTGGTGCATATCAGTACGGACTGCGTGTTTTCCGGAAAGCAGGGCAACTACCTAGAATCCGACCTGGCTGATGCGAAGGATGTCTACGGGCGCTCGAAACTGCTCGGCGAGGTCGACTACCCACATGCAGTGACACTGCGCACCTCTATCATCGGGCACGAACTGCGCAGCACACATGGCTTGGTCGACTGGTTCCTGTCGCAGCATGCGCGGGTCAAAGGTTATACCGAGGCGGTCTTCTCCGGCTTGCCGACCTGCGAGCTGGCCCGGGTGGTGCGAGATTTCGTCATTCCACATGCCAGCCTGCGCGGCGTTTACCACGTGGCTGCCGAGCCGATCTCCAAATACGATCTACTCCAACTGGTGAACCGGGTCTATGGCAAGGCACTGGAAATCGAGCCCGACGATAGAGTGAAGATTTATCGTTCGCTTAACGCCGACCGCTTCCGAGAGGTCACAGGATATGTGGCGCCTTCATGGCCGGAGCTAGTCGCACGAATGCATGATTTTGGCTAAAAAGGGAACGGGATGTTCAACAACAAAACATTGATGATTACGGGTGGTACTGGCTCGTTCGGGCAGACCGTTCTAAAGCGCTTTCTCGACAAGGATGTGCGCGAGATTCGGATTTTCAGTCGGGATGAAAAGAAGCAGGAAGACATGCGCATTGCGCTAAATCATCCTAAGTTGCGGTTTTACATAGGTGATGTGCGCGACGAAGCGAGCTTGCGGCAGGCCATGAAGGGGGTGAACTACGTATTCCATGCGGCAGCATTGAAGCAGGTGCCTTCCTGCGAGTTTTACCCGATGGAAGCCTTGCGCACCAATGTGATGGGCACTGAAAACGTACTAAACGCAGCGACCGATGCCGGTGTCGAACGGGTGGTGGTATTGTCCACCGACAAGGCGGTCTATCCAATCAACGCCATGGGTATTTCCAAGGCGATGGCCGAGAAGGTGATGGTTGCCAAAGCCCGGTTGCAGCAACTTGGAGAGACGGTCTTTTGCGCTACGCGCTACGGCAACGTGATGGCCTCCCGTGGGTCTGTCATTCCGCTATTCGTATCGCAGATCAAGGAAGGTCGTCCGCTGACCGTCACCGACCCGAACATGACCCGCTTCCTGATGTCTTTGGAAGATTCTGTGGACCTGGTGCTGTATGCCTTCACGCATGGCCAGCAGGGAGACATTTTTGTGCAGAAGGCGCCTGCCTCAACCGTAGGTGATCTTGCACAAGCACTCAAAGAGCTGTTTGGGCAGCCCGAAAAGCAGACGCAGGTGATTGGAACGCGGCACGGTGAGAAGCTTTACGAATCGCTGATATCCCGTGAGGAGATGGCGCATGCCATCGACATGGTGGGCTATTACCGCATTCCTGCCGACAACCGTGACTTGAATTACGCCAAGTACTTCAGCGAGGGGGATGCTGACATCTCGACGCTGGACGACTACACCTCACACAACACCAAGCGCCTGAATGTTGAAGAGGTGAAGTCCTTGCTCCTGACCTTGGACTACATCAAGGATGAGTTGAATGCTTAAGGTCATGACCATCGTGGGTACCCGGCCTGAGCTCATCAAGATGAGTCGGGTGATAGCCGAATTCGACCGCCACACTCAGCATGTGCTGGTGCACACCGGGCAGAACTACGACTACGAGTTGAATCAGGTCTTCTTCGATGACCTGGAAATCCGCAAGCCCGACCACTTTCTGGAGGCGGTGGGAGATAACGCGGCACAAACCATTGCCCGAGTGATCGAGAAAGCCGACGAGGTATTGGCCAGCGAGCAGCCAGACGCCGTGATGCTGTATGGCGATACCAATTCCTGCTTGGCGGTTATTGCGGCAAAACGGCGGAAGGTACCGGTATTCCATATGGAGGCAGGCAACCGCTGCTTTGACCAGCGGGTGCCCGAGGAGCTTAATCGCAAGGTGCTGGACCATCTGAGCGACATCAACCTCGTCTTGACCGAGCACGCCCGCCGCTATTTGATCACAGAGGGCATACGGCCTGAAACGATCATCAAGACCGGATCGCACATGCGTGAAGTCTTGGACCACTACATGCCCAAGATCCAGGCCTCTGACGTGCTCCAGCGCATGCAGCTTGAGCGAGGGCAATACTTTATCGTCAGTGCGCACCGCGAGGAAAATGTGGATTCCGAGGAAAACCTCCGGGACCTGCTGGTTACCCTGAACGCACTGGCAGAAACCTACGATGTGCCTGTGATCGTCTCAACGCATCCCAGAACCCGCAAGCGGCTCGATGCCCTGTCGGCGGTGGAGCCTGATGCCAGAATTCAGTTCATGAAGCCATTTGGTTTCTGCGACTACATCCGGCTGCAGATGGAATCGTTGTGCGTGATTTCCGATAGCGGAACGATCACCGAAGAAGCGTCTTTGTTGAATCTGCCTGCCATCACGATTCGCAATGCACATGAGCGCCCTGAAGGGATGGATGCCGGTACGCTGATCATGGCGGGTCTAACGAAGGACCGTGTCCTGGATGCGGTTCGAATCACAGTAGCGCAACACACTCATGAGAAAGCCGCTGTACGCACAGTGCAGGATTACGAGAATCCTTCAGTCTCCAAGCAGGTACTTCGCATCTTGGAAAGTTACACGGATTACGTGAATAGAACGGTGTGGCGCAAGGTTTCGTGACATGGGGCGCGCGGCAATTTTTTTGGATCGTGATGGCACCATTAACGTAGAAAAAGGGTACCTCTATCGCTTTGAAGATTGGGAATGGATTCCTGGTGCAGTTGAAGCGATTCGACGAATCAACTTAATGGGTTACTTAGCGATTGTGGTAACCAACCAAGCGGGCATTGCCCGAGGTTACTATGATGCTGAAGCGGTTCATGAACTTCATACTAAAGTTGATTGCCTGCTTGAGCGGGTTGGCGCGCATATTGATGGGTACTATTTTTGCCCGCATCACCCTGACCATGGTGAATTTCGATGTTGCACCTGCCGGAAGCCCGAGCCAGGCATGTTACTTCAGGCGTGTAGAGACTTCGATATCGATCTAAACCGGTCTTGGCTAATTGGAGACAAACTTTCGGATATTGAGGCAGGTTTTCGTGCAGGTGTGTCTCCGATCTTGGTTCAAACAGGCTATGGAGAACGAGAAAATTCTGTCGCCCATACTGGAGTTTGTTTAAAAGCAGACGTATTGTCAGCTGTCCAAAGCATTGAAATTGCGTCATGACTGTACTTGTAACAGGTGCTAACGGATTTGTTGGTTCGACTCTTTGCTCAAAGATTGCAAGAGATGGCATGCAAACTCGCGGTGCTGTTAGGCTATGCTCTGCTGGACAAAGAAACACTGAAACAATTAATGTGGGGGAAGTCTCTTCAAAGACCAATTGGTTTTCTGCGCTTGAAAATGTTCAGCAGGTCGTGCACTGTGCTGCCCGTGTGCATATGGTGAACGAGAGGAGTTCAACCCCATTGGCCGCATTTCGTAGTGTGAATGTTGAAGGCACAGCCAATCTGGCGCGCCAAGCAGCTGCCACAGGGGTGAGGCGCTTTGTCTTTCTAAGCTCTGTAAAGGTGAACGGCGAATTCACGGAAACCGGGCAACCGTTCACCGCTGATGATGCGCCTGCACCAAAAGATCCCTACGGCGTGTCCAAGTACGAGGCTGAAAAGTTGCTCCGAAAGATTGCCGCTGAAACAGGCATGGAGGTGGTGATCATTCGGCCGCCTCTGGTGTATGGACCGGGCGTGAAAGCCAACTTCGAATCCATGATGCGCTGGCTGATGCGCGGGGTACCGCTGCCACTGGCAGCGATGACCAACAACCGCCGCAGCCTGGTAGCTCTGGACAACCTGGTGGACTTGATCGTGACGTGCTTGAATCACCCTGCAGCAGCCAACCAGACATTCTTGGTTAGTGACGGTGAGGACCTTTCAAGCGCACAATTGCTTAAGCGCATGGGCGCTGCCATGGGGCACCCGGCACACCTGTTTTACATGCCACCTGCACTGTTAAAGCTGGGGGCGTCAGTATTGAATAAGCCAGGCATCTATCAGCGCCTGTGTGGCTCATTGCAGCTGGACATTGCCAAGACCCGCCAGTTGTTGGGCTGGATTCCACCTGTGTCGGTAGATGAAGGGCTGCGGCGTGCCGCTGAAGGCTTTCGCTCATGAAGCGTTTGTTTGACTTTGCGATGGGGCTGGTGGCAGCTGTGTTTCTTGCGCTGCCGATCGTAATGACGGCTTTAGCTGTTCGTCTGACTTCGCCAGGACCAGTCTTGTACTGGAGCGACCGTGTGGGCCGCCACAACCGCATTTTCAAAATGCCAAAGTTCCGCAGCATGCGCATCGACACACCAGCGGTGGCCACGCACTTGCTGCAGAACCCTGAACATTGGCTCACACCCATCGGCTCATTTCTTCGCAAATCCAGCTTGGACGAATTGCCCCAGTTGTGGAGCATCCTCAAAGGCGACATGAGCTTCATAGGCCCCCGCCCGGCGCTGTTTAACCAAGACGACCTAATTGCTCTTCGCACAGAAAAGGGCGTGCACGAACTGGTGCCCGGTTTGACCGGGTGGGCCCAGGTCAATGGACGAGATGAACTGCCAATTCCTCAGAAAGTGGAACTGGATGCAGAGTATCTGCAGCGTCGGTCATTGCTGTTTGATCTGAAGGTACTGTGGATGACAGCGTTGAAGGTGCTGGCAAGGGACGGGGTTTCACATTGAAGAAAAAAAACATAGATCATCCTGAGGACTCAGGACTCAGGACTCAGGACTCAGGACTCAGGACTCAGGAGGCTACACGCCATGAGAATGCGCATGTCTAAGCTCGTTGTTCCTCTATTGGGTTTGCCTCGAGCAGCAAAGCGATTTGTGGCGCTGTCCGTCGATCTAGGTCTTTGTGTCCTGACCGTATGGCTTTCCTACTATTTGCGACTGGGTGATTTCGTTGCCCTTTCTGGCGGAGCTCTTTGGGCCGTGGCCGCTTCAATTGGCATCGCGCTGCCAATCTTCATGGTGTCAGGCCTGTACCGTGCGATCTTCCGTTACAGCGGTTGGCCGACCTTGCTGGCAGTGGCACGGGCTGTAGGCATTTACGGATTACTATACGCATCCGTCTTTACCGCCATAGGTGTTGTTGGCGTCCCGCGCACCATCGGCATCATTCAGCCCATTCTGCTGTTGCTGTTTGTGGGTGCATCGCGCGCACTTGCCCGAGTTTGGCTGGGTGATCAGTACCTCAACATTCTCAAACATGCCTCGCGCCCAAAGGTTCTAATTTATGGAGCAGGCACAACTGGACGTCAGCTGGTTGGAGCCATGAACAACAGCCACGAGATGCAAGTTGTCGGGTTCCTCGACGACGACGACCGCCTGCACGGCCATGTGCTCAACGGCAAGCCCATCTACAACCCGGCCGACCTGGACAACCTGGTCACCACGCTGAACATCAGCGACGTGCTGCTGGCCATGCCCAGCCTTTCTCGTCGTCGTCGCAACGAGATCCTGGGGCAGATTCGTGTATCAAAAGTGGCTGTGCGAACATTGCCGAGCGTGACTGATTTGGCACAGGGAAAAGTCAGCATCTCAGATCTGCGTGAACTGGATATCGACGACCTGCTTGGACGCGAACCGGTAATGCCTAATCACATCCTGTTGGCGATGAATGTCCGCAGCAAGGTCGTTATGGTGACGGGCGCTGGCGGGTCGATTGGCAGCGAACTCTGCCGCCAGATCCTCTCCGTGGGGCCAAGCAAATTGCTGCTGATCGAGCAGAGTGAATTCGCGCTTTACGGGATTCATCAGGAACTCGAAGAAAAGCTCTCCGGACGTGACATTGTGCTGGTGCCACTGTTGGCCTCAGTACAAGACAACGAGCGTATGCACGAGATCATGTCAACTTGGCACCCGGACACGGTCTATCACGCAGCAGCCTACAAACATGTGCCCCTGGTCGAGCACAACCCGGCCGAGGGCATCAAAAACAACGTGCTCGGAACACTCAAAACAGCACAGGCAGCTGCTGAAAACGGCGTCTCCGACTTTGTGCTGATCAGTACCGACAAGGCGGTGCGCCCGACCAACATCATGGGCGCCAGCAAGCGACTAGCGGAAATGGCCCTGCAGTCCTTAGCGGCAAGCAACTCCGGTACCAAATTCAGCATGGTGCGCTTTGGCAATGTATTGGGATCTTCAGGCTCGGTCGTGCCCAAGTTCCGGCAGCAGATCCGCGACGGTGGTCCGATCACACTGACGCATTCCGAAATCACCCGCTACTTCATGACCATCCCCGAGGCCTCGCAACTAGTGATCCAGGCTGGGGCCATGGCCAAGGGGGGTGATGTGTTCGTGCTTGACATGGGTCAGTCAGTCAAGATCATGGACCTGGCGCGGCGGATGATCGAACTCTCGGGTCTTGCGGTGAAGGACGAGCAGAACCCTGACGGCGACATCGCGATTGAAATCACCGGCCTACGTCCGGGTGAAAAGCTCTATGAAGAATTGCTGATCGGCGATAACCCCAAGCCCACCTTACATTCGCGGATCATGAAAGCTCACGAGGAGTTCATCCCGTGGGCAGAGCTTGAAGGCCAGCTTAGATCGCTGGAGATGGCGCTCAACGTGAATGACGTTGGCGTCATCCGGCTGATGATGGAAAAGCTCGTCACTGGCTACACGCCGAGCGATGAAATTGTCGATTGGGTGTATCTGGAGCAGGAAGCCGAGGCACAAGCGTTGGGGTTGGCCGGCTAGAGCGGGCAATTGGGTCCATCTGTGACTGCCTATACTTGCGATCACCAACGGGGCAAAGTCCGTGTGGTGACCAACGGACGCAGCCGTGTGTTGCGAGAGCCAGTTCGCAACCAGATCGTGATTGGTCGAGCTGACTTGGCGACATGCGGGGAAGGCCGAAATGCAGGACGCGGGGCTGCTGCAGCCCGCTCGACCCCGCCGTCAGTTTTGGTCGATTCGCGCAACGCGACTTCCTCGAAAGCTTCAACATCTTGAACCCGGTAGCGCACCTGGTTGCCGAGCTTGAGAAACAAAGGTCCATTCGATTCGGTACGCCAGCGTTCCAGAGTGGCCTCGCTAATCCGCCAGCGTTCGGCCAGCTCGGTTTGGGTCATGCATCGTCCGTCCATTCTTTGCATCTTTCCGTAGGAGTTTTCGGGACTGTCATGAAGGCGCTGTTTGCCGGAGAAGCCAAGTGGGCTGTTGATCCGGTTCGAAATCTGCACTGAATGATGCAACGGGGGGATGACGGAAGAACGGCCAAACACCCGAATCTTTCCTAACCAACCCCAAGCGTTACTCAGGTGTTTGGAGAGTTGGTTCGAAACCAGTCTCCTCTGCACCACCACTTTCAAAGCCCAACCCTTCTCGGTTGGGCTTTTTCACATCTGTGCTTTCCCCACACTGTGCGGGGATTCTGCCGATTTTGCGTGTGCCACATGCCATATCGCGCCGGCCAGAAAGCGCCCACCGACCCGCCAAGTTTGACTATTTTCTGGTCTCTGTTCTCAAAAAATCGGCAAGAACTTCGCCAGCCGAGCACACGCACAAACCCTCTTGTGACAAGCAGTTGCCATTGATGCGCCGCATCGGGTTCGACGCATGGACCACTTACTGCAATAGTCGAACCCGATGATTTCAGGGCCATCGATCTTCAGCCCTTGGGCGGATGCGGATCGTTGCCGTAGCTGTTGCGCTCGCGGATGCGACCGTTCTCGCCATGAATCAAGACCTCGCTACGCTGGTTGATGGCGATGTCACGAGCGGCCCGCTCGGCCTCGGACTGCGTGCGGTGATGCGAGGTGTCTCGCTGGTTGCCTGCGCCGCGCACAGCCCAGCCGTCGTCGCGCTTCACTACATGTTGGTTTTTACCGGCCATTTCAAAATCCTTTCAAGGTTGGGTGGATGCTGGAAGTTGGGGTATTGGCTGTCGAGTCACCCCCTTTCCAAAATCACGAAGTCTGGCTTAAGCCAGTAGTGCCCCTTGTCGTCCTTGTCGACAAAGGTGGTGTAGACCTGCTTGTGACGTTTGAAAACGCCTGCCGTCCGGAAGCTGGTGCCAGGCTCAAGGCCCAGCCCTTCGGCCATGTGCCGCTTGTGCACTTCGTCGCCATCGGCGTCTTCCAGAATCTTCAGGAAGAGATAGACCTGTGGTGAGAGGTCGACCGGCTCACCATTGATCAGCGCAACGCGCTGGGTGTGCATCAGTCGCAGGGACGTCTCCGTCGATTCCTGCACCGGTGCTGGGCGGGTCAGATATGCATCAAGGTTCTCGATCACCAGCCCGGATTTGCGGATGTGGGCAATGGCCCGCAGCGGCACCAACAGGCGATCGCCCAAGGCGGTACCGAGCAAGGACGCAGGCTCTCCCGCCGTGATGATCACCTCAGCGCCGGGCGCCACCAATTGCGCCAGCTTGGCTGCAACCTGATCGGACATCGCGCTCAGGCCACGTCCAAAGAAAACCGTGTGCCGCCGGCGCCGATGTTCGAACTCACCCAGCCGCCACAGGACGTTCTCCACGATGGGCTCGACGGCATAGCGCGGGGCCAGCCCCAATCCTCCTGACAACCACTTGGCCAGCTTCTGCGGTTGCACCTGCCAAAAGTGCGCCTGTTGATTCGCCAGGCCGACCCACCCGCATTCCGGGCAGTAGCCGCGATAGGGTTGCAACTCTGGCGCGGCGTGTGGCTGGGGTCGCATGGACTCCGTGCCGCACTCCGGGCATAGGATGTCCAGGGCCCGCTCGCGGCTGACGGCGATGGCATCCAGGGCCAGCAGATGACCATAGAAGCCGGGCCGACTTGAAAGCCAGACCGCGTCGGGAGAGATCAGCATGTCTTCGCGTTCCAGCAGGCGGCAGATTTCTGCCAGCCCCTGGTCGTTCATGACCGCGACCGCCTCATTCATGCATGACCCCCACGGCTTCCTCGACCGGCTTGGCCGATGCCGGCGACTGCATGACACCCAGTGCGCGCAGCAGCGATTCCACCAGGCGGGCGTCAGCCTCTTCCATGTCGCGCAGATTGCTGATCCCGCTTTGCTTGAGGTCGATGTGCAGCACCCGGCTGGCTTTGCCAGGCTGCACCGGCTCGAAATACAGCGAGACCACGGCGTCGATGATGTTGAAGCCTTGTCCCATCAGGATGGGACTGATTTGCTGGGTAGCGAGACAGGCCAGTACGTCGGGCGCATCTTTCTCCCCGGGCGGCTTGATCTGGTAGTCGCAGATCGGGGGATGGATGGCCCGCACTTTCGCCTGTGACAAACGGATGCGCTCAACCCGGTGTGCCGCCAGGTCACATTCGCTGTCATCGAAAAGCTCGAAGCCATCCCGCAGACGATTCAGTAAAAACATCGGCTTCTCGATGTCCTGGGGCTGCAGCACCTGCTTGAATACATGCTTGCCGAGGTGTTCCAGCAAGGTCTGCTGTGTCTTGGCACCACCGGGCGCCAGCACATCAATCACCCCGCTGGCCGGGTAGATGACGACATCCATGGCCATGGGTGGTCGGACGTTACGCCAGTGCGCCCGATTGTCGTCACCAAATTCCAGCTGACGCTGGGCGTTGTCCTCAATGAGGATGCCCAGTTGCACGCCACCATCCAGATGCCGGTCCAGGGTGTCGATCTGACAGGCGCGCGGCGCCCCCTTGCGCGGCGTGAATGCGGTGGCCAGTGCCACCTCAAGGGCGCGAATGTCTTCCTGGTCACGGAACAGCGCATCGACGGGCGGCACCTGCAAGCGTTTCCAGCCGCGTTTGCCGATGCGCAAGCTGACGGCATAGATGGCTTCAGCGGTGGTGAACAGATCGGGCCAGTTGGCCATCACCCACAAGGCTCGCTCGGCATCGCTGGAGAATTTCGTGAAATCCTCATGGATCGCGGAGTCAGGCGGTGCAGTGTTGCGTAGCGCATCGACACCCCGCAGATTGGCCAGATCATGCACGCGCCGTAGCTCGGCATACATCGCCTCACTCCGAACGGCAGGCAGTGCATCGAAGATCTCGGTGACGGTGTCGACCAGCTTGTCATCCGCAAGCTCGGCGGGCAGTTCTAGCTTGCGGGACTGGAGGTAAAACTTCCAGGCGTTGGCAGGCACCTGGCGGATGAGTTGGCGGTAGTTGAAGGCGGCCATCTTGTTATTCCTTTTTGCTGGGCCGCCGTGCCGATGACTTCTTGTGTGCGCGAGAGGCCTGGGTTGGTTACACTGTTCTCAACACCGTATCGCACAACTAAGCAAAATGTATTTGTTCACTATATCGGGTGTTTTAGGGAATTTAACGGTGGATGATTGTGTTGTCAAGCCGGTGCGGATTCGTTCGAAATAACGTAATATCTCGGTCTGTGCAAAACGCTACCCGGCCCCTGTTCAAGCGGGGCTGAGAGAACACAGGAGAAACCGTGGCAACCCCACTGGGTGACAAAATTCGCAGGCTGCGCCGTGAGCAGAAGTTGAGTCTCGACGCACTGGCCGCCGCAGCCGGCATGAGCAAGAGCTATCTGTGGGAGTTGGAGAACAACGACGACGCCAACCCCACCATGGAAAAACTGGCCAGCATCGCTGCAGCCCTCCACGTGACGCCGGAGTTCCTCGCCCATATTGAGCAGGCCGATCAGCCCGAGGACGCCTTTGACAAGGCGTTCTTCCGCAACTACAAAACGCTCAAGCCCGAGACCAAGCATCAGCTCCTTGAGATCCTGAAGACCCTCAAGAAAACCCAAGGATGAGTGCCCCGCCCAACAAGCCGGCACCTTGGGCCAACCGGCTGAACAAGCTCTTGGATCAGTTTCACACCGTCCATGGTGGCGACCGATTCCCGGTCGATGTGGAAGCGCTGATTCGGGAAGTGCCGGGCACTTTCCAGACCGGCGAGCCGATCACCATTCAGGGCGAGGCGATGGACCAGGAGTTCGAAGGCGCGCTGTTCAACCTGAATTCCGACGAGCCCGGCAAGGGCAACTGGGCCATCATCTACAACCAGGCGATCAGCTCACCCGGGCGAATTCGCTTCACGCTGGCACACGAGCTGGGGCATTACCTGGTGCATCGCCATCTGCAGACGTCTTTCAACTGCAGCGAGGTGGACACCACCCAATGGGACAGCGACGAGCGGAAGATTGAGTTCGAGGCGAACACCTTTGCGTCGTACCTGTTGATGCCGGCAGACGATTACCGTCGGCAGATTCAGGGGGCAACCATCGATCTGGATGTGCTCGGCGCCTGCGCTGATCGGTACGGCGTGTCCATGACGTCGGCCATCCTCAAGTGGCTGGAGCTAACGCCCGAGCGTGCGGTGCTGGTCATATCCCAGAACGGGGTCGTTCAGTGGGCTTGCGGCAGTGAGTCGGGCAAGTGGCTCTCCATGCATCTGAACAAACGGCTGGCCAACGGTCAGCGACGGCCACTGCCTGCCAGGAGTGCGACCCGATTAGACACCGACACCAATGTCGATCGACTGGGCACCGCGATTGATGCGCGCATCTGGTTTGCGCAGGAGCCCGAGGGCATGGTGGCGCGGGAGATGCGCATTGCGTCTGATTTCTACCGTCAAACGATGACGCTGCTGGTCCTACCGCCCGAGGTCAAGCCCTGGGAGCGAGACAAGATGGACGATGACGACGATGGCCTTGAAAACACCTTCGATCGTTTCGTGCGTAACGGTCAGCCGCCTGTTCGCTGACGTCCCAGTAGTGCGTGGCTGCGGCATTTGTCACCAGTACGCATCAACCGGCAGTCGATAGCCTCCGTTCGCAATGGCCCACAACGGGCCGCAATTTCCTGCTCGGAATTCCTGAGGCGTGCCGGTGAAATGGTGGCAGTTCTTCATCACGAAAGCCTGCCATGTCACCCATCGAACACCACTCCAATCCCGCCCATCGCGATACCCGTGAGCTCGGGCGCTCCCCTTGCCAGGAAATCGCGCAGTTGCTCGCCGCCGCCATTCTCCGGGCACGCACGCGTATCTCGCTAGAAAACCAGTGTCAGCATGACGCCACGGCTGGCGACATTGCGCTTGGCTTTACTGGCCACCAGCGCGTTCATACGAACCCGTCTCAACAAGAAGGAGTTTCCGTATGACGACACACGCAAGCAAAGAATCGGTCGCCGCGCGCCTTGCGCAATTGCCCTACCTGCCGATGGAAAACCTCTGGGCGCTCTGGGATCAATATTTCGATCGCCGGCCTGGCCACCATCACCGGACCTGGCTGGAAAGCCGGCTGGCATACAAGATTCAGGAAGAGGCGTTTGGCGCCATGTCCTCATCGCTCAAGCGCCGCCTGGAAAAAATCGGTGAGACCGGCGAGGTGCCCAACCAGAAGCGCAGAGCAGAAAACCAGCTGGCGCCGGGTGCTACCCTGATCCGGGAATACAACGGGATGCCCCACCACGTCAAAGTGCTGGATGACGGGCGTTT
Organism: Bacteroidota bacterium; assembly: GCA_027483445.1. Lineage (GTDB taxonomy): Bacteria > Bacteroidota > Bacteroidia > M30B66 > M30B66 > CAMCXT01. The sequence continues at coordinate 195,066 of JAIXUS010000045.1, forward strand.
TGAATACCTGACGCGCACCTACAAGAGCTTGTCCGGCGTGGCCAAGGCTATCACCGGCACAGCCTGGTCCGGGCCGGCCTTCTTCGGATTGCGCCAGCCGTCCAAGCGGGGGGCGTCCGCATGAGAAAACCCGCCCTTTATCCCAATACGCAAACGCCAGCGATCACGCCCAAGCGGCGCTGCGCGGTTTACACCCGCAAGTCCACCGATGAAGGCCTGGACATGGAATACAACAGCCTGGAGGCGCAGCGCGATGCGGGATTGGCCTACATCGCCAGCCAGCGTCACGAGGGTTGGATAGCCCTGACCGATGGCTACGACGATGGTGGTTTCTCGGGCGGTAACATTGATCGGCCCAGCCTCAAGCGTCTGATGGCAGACATCGAAGATGGCAAGATTGACATTGTGGTGGTCTACAAGATTGACCGACTGACGCGTAATCTGACGGACTTTGCACGACTGGTCGAGGTGTTCGATCGCCACGGGGTCTCGTTCGTCTCGGTGACCCAGCAGTTCAACACCACCACCTCAATGGGTCGCCTGACGCTCAATATCCTGCTGTCCTTCGCCCAGTTTGAGCGCGAGGTCACCGGCGAGCGCATCCGCGACAAGATTGCCGCCAGCAAGGCCAAGGGCATGTGGATGGGCGGTGTGCCGCCCTTGGGCTATGACGTCAAGGATCGCAAGCTGCTCGTCAACGAAAGGGAAGCGGCGCTGGTGCGCGAGATCTTCACCCGTTACGCAGAGCATGGATCGGCCGCGCGTCTGGTGCGCGAACTCCAGCTTGAAGGCCACACCACCAAGTCCTGGGAGACCCAGACCGGAAAGTTTCACCACGGTCGGATCATTGATCAGCAGTACCTGTTCAAGCTGCTGCGCAATCGCCTGTACCTGGGTGAGATCACGCACAAGGGCGAGGTTTTCAAGGGCCAACACCAGCCCATCATCTCGGCGGCGCAATGGGAGGCGGTCGACGCCATCATTGCGCAACGCAAGCGCAGCACGACCCGTGACCGGTACAACGAGACGCCGGCGCTGCTGGCGGGATTTCTCTATGCCCCCGACGGCCAGCGCATGCTGCCCACTTACACGCAGAAGAAAAACGGCAAGCGGTACCACTACTACGTTCCGTACCTGGAAAAGCGACAGACCGCCGGTGCATCACGCATCCCTGGCCAGCGCAGCATGGGGCCCATGCCGGCCGCTGAAATCGAATCAGCTGTGCTGATGCAGGTCCTGCGCGTGCTGCAGGAGCCCGAGATGATCATCGGCGTGTGGCGCGAAGTGCTGGCAATGCAGGAGCAACCCGAACTCGATGAAGCCATGATCGTGGTGGCCATGCGCCGCATCGGGGATATCTGGGCGCAGATGTTCCCGGTGGAACAGCACCGCATCATGCGGCTGCTGATTGAGCGTGTGCAACTGCACCCGAATGGCCTCGACATTGTCTGGCGTGAAGACGGTTGGCACCGATTCCGGCGTGAACTGGCCCAGCACCCCTTTGTGGTGGAGCAGAAAGAGGCGCCCGCCATGGGGCACCTCGGCCATGATGAAGAGGTGATGGCATGAGCCAATCAACTCGGCAGCGTTGCAAGATCGAGATATCGGTGGCGGGCCCTTCGCGTGAGTACCAGAGCCAGGGCTCGGCAGTCACTTTTGTCCCCTTGGCGATTAAGCGCCGGCACACCCGCAAACTGCTGATTGCGCCGCCTGGCCAGGAAGATGCCAAGGTCCGATCGTCATTTGACCTGCCCATGATCCGAACGATCGGCAAGGCTTTCTACTGGCAAAAGCTGCTCGATAGCGGTGAGGTCGCCAATGCCACCGAACTGGCGCGGCAATTGAAGCTGGAGCCCGGCTGGGTCGCCGAGGTGCTGCGGTTGACCCGCCTTGCACCCGACATCGTGCAGGCGATTCTGGATGGGCGGCAGCCGCGCCACCTCAATCTTCACGCGATCCGGGGCCGGCAGGCGGACGTACCTGTGGACTGGGACGAGCAGCGACGGTTGTTAGGATTCAGGGCAGAGACCGTGCGGAAGGAGGATTAATGCTCAGAACGTGGCTGGTTGTCTTGCAAGCTCAGCAGCAATTTTTCGGCATCTTGCCAAGGTAGCCGACGTTTGCCCTCTTTCATTTTTTGCAGCGCTTTGTGTGCGTCAGCGACGCTTAGCAACTGATTTTCAACCATGGTGCAGAGCAGGCCGATGGTGCCCATCACGCTGACCTGTTCGCTGCTGGCGACGATGCGCAGATTCGCGTCGCCCGTCAGCAGGGTGCAGGCCTCCTGTTTCGCAAGTGCCAGCGCCAAATAGTCGTTGTGATTTGGCTTCTGCCCATTCTTGGCAGGAAGCATGTGGTTGTACTGGTGGGGAAGCCCTTCGGCGTATTTCACGAAGTCACCACTGACTTCCATGATCTGCAAGCCAAGTGCTTCCAGACCAGGGCTGCCCGGTTCGATCTCTTCGAAGTACAGCAAGTCAGGGATCCCGAACTTCATGGGAAGCCGAAAAAGCGTCTCCATCAGCGCCCCGGCTTCCATGTCGATCAAGATGTTGGCGTCACTGATGAGCAACCGCATCCGATGTCTCCAGCTGGCGCTCTTTGTGGAAACGCATCATCGGGATGCCCAGTAGTTCGGCAGCCTTGCCCTCAGAAATGTACTGCTCGGCCAACGCACGGTACACCAGCTGATCGAAAAGTCGTGGATGCTCTTTCGGCAACGGATCGCCCGGCTCGGCTTTACGCCAGCCCTTCGCAGAAAACCGCTTGACCATCGTCAGGTGTGCGGATTCTGTAATGACGCCGCACTGTTTGGCGCGATGGAGCCATCCGCCCATGGATAAGCCAAATTAGTGCTTGAGCACATAGAGCTCTTGCCACTCCAGCGCGTGGCGCTGTTGCCCCAGCAACTGAGTCACCGCAACACGCGGTGCCAGGAATGCTCCAGCGAACCGGTCACATGCTTTCTCTTCGTCGATGTCGTCGGCGAGGCGACCATCCAGCAGGAGATGACCTAGCTCGTGGGCTAGCGTGAAACGCTGCCGATCACCCGGCCAACGCGAAGACACGGCCACCACCGGATAGAGCCGGCCGTCCTCCGTTCGAGCTTTCGCGGTCAACCCAGAAAACCCGGGATTCTCTTCATCGACCACGATGACCAGCAAGCCCAGGCCCTCAAAGGTGTCGGTGAGGTCGGCAATCGGGTTCATGCCCAACTGCCAAGTGTTGCGCACCAGATCGGCGAATGCCTCGATCTCATCGAGCGCATGGATGCGCTCCGGCAATCCTGGCGGTGGAGCGAATTCCAGCAAGGGCGACTTGGGGAATGCCCCCAGAAGCTCGACTCGTTTTTCGACGAGTTCGATGACCTTGATCTTTAGCGCATCTTGGGCCGTCTTCCCAAAGGTGGCGAGTTTGCGGAATTCAGGTTGCAGCAAGTCAACGGTGTGCGTCCGAAAAAAATACTCGGTGCGGATACCACAAGCTCGGGCGAGCTTGAGCAACTGCGACGAGGACGGGGTCAGCAGCCCCTTCTCGTACTTCTGTATGGCGGTGTGCGAGACACCCACTTTTTCGCCTAAGGCGCCCAGCGTCAGCCCTGCCGCCAGCCGTGCTTGACGAATGCGATCAGCAATCATGACGCCCTCCAGGCAAGGTTTAAAAGAATGAATATCTTAAAACATTTTTAAACCTAACGCCAGAGTGAGGCCGAAGGGGTGCTCCTGATCCGAGATCAGCCCAACGGTCCAAGAAATACCCCGTAATCACCCGCACGGGCAGCAATTGCCTGATCTGCCCACCCTTTGCGTCCACCTTGCCCACCGGTTTGCCCACCCCCTGAATCCCAAACTGCACTCACGTTTTCGCAATCACCTGAAAGGAGATCAACGTGAGTGTCAAACACCTGAATCAGCGCCAACTGGCTGAGCGCTGGAATGTCGCGGAGGCCACGCTCGAGCGCTGGCGATCTGCCGGTATCGGGCCGGTGTATCTGAAGTTGCAGGGCCGCGTCCTCTACCGCGTCGAGGACATCGAGGAGTACGAGGCGAGGAGTCTGCACAGCAGCACATCGTCGCGTGTGGTTGCAGGAGGTGTGGCATGAGCCAACGCCATCTGCCCCCGCAACACCAGGACGTTCTGTCCATCCCGGCCACTGATCTGGCTGCATTCGATGCCCGCAGCCTGTTCCAGCTCAAGACGCTGGCCGCCGACCGACTGGCCACCGCGAAGGCGCAAGTCGATCACATCGAGCATGCCCTGAACCTCAAGTATGCCGAGCGCGCCAAGCACCTGCGCCTGGTCGCCGGCAAAGACAGCGGCGTCGTGCATTTCGACGACGGCGAAGTGCGTATCACCGCTGACCTACCCAAGAAGGTCGATTGGGATCAGGCACTGCTCGCCAATCTCGAAGCTCGCATTGCCGCCAATGGCGACAACCCCCGTGAATTCATCGAGGTCAGCTACCGCGTCTCAGAGACCAAGTTCTCCGCCTGGGCGAGCGCCCTGCGCGAGCAATTCATTCCCGCACGAACCGTGAAGGTGGGTAAGCCCAGCTTCCGTCTCGCCCTGCTTTCGGAGTAACCACCATGTTCAAAAATCTCATCGAATCCCTGCGCAAGAAAACCCTGTCCCTGTCGGACCTGCCGGAAACCATCCGCGTGCCGGGCCACGCCGGGCAGACCGAGGTCGACCGCCTTCCGCTCGACCAAGCATCGGTCGATGACCTCGCCTTTGCCATCCAGGGGCTGGAAGCCCGCTCGTCTGAGATCTCCTGCCAGTTGCATTCCCTGCGCCGCCTGCACGACCTGGCGCGCGCCCGGGGTGCGCTCGGCACGGACAAGGTCACCGAGATCTTTGGCGGGGAGGTCTGACATGAGCTTTCCCTTCATCACCGCCGAGCAGCGCTTGGCAGAAAAGCGTGGCTCCAAGGGCGTCATTCTTGGGCCGTCAGGTGTGGGCAAAACCACGCTGCTCAAAACCGCCGATGCGACCCGCACCCTGTTCATTGACCTGGAGGCTGGCGATCTGGCCGTGCTGGATTGGCTTGGCGACAGCGTGCGGCCACGCACCTGGCAGGAATGCCGCGATCTGGCCTGCTACATCGGTGGGCCCAATCCCGCGCTGCGCGACGACCAGTCCTACAGCCAGGCGCATTACGACCAAGTGTGTGCCCTGTATGGCGATCCCGCCATGCTGGCCAAGTACTCGCTGATCTTCGTGGACTCGATCACGGTTGCGGGGCGGCTTTGTCTGCAGTGGGCCAAGGGGCAGCCGCAGGCCTTCTCCGAAAAAACCGGCAAGCCCGACACACGCGGTGCCTATGGCCTGCACGCCAGCGAACTGGTCGGGTGGCTCACCCAGTTGCAGCATGTCCGTGACAAGGACATCTGGCTGGTCGGAATCCTCGACGAAAAGCTCGACGACTTCAACCGCAAGGTGTTCAGCCCTCAGATCGAAGGCTCCAAAGCCGCGCTGGAATTGCCCGGCATTGTCGATCAGGTCATCTCGATGGTGGTGCTCAAGTCGGATGACGGCACCCCTTATCGCGCCTTCGTCTGCCAGCACATCAACCCCTGGGGCTACCCCGCCAAAGACCGTTCCGGACGACTGGAAGTCGTCGAGGAGCCGCATCTGGGCCGCCTCATTTCCAAGATCACTGCGCCGCGCGCGCAATAAGCAGGAGAGTATTCATGAACAGCTACAGCAACAACGCCGCCTGGAATGACTTCAACGATGCCGAAGACCAGCGCGAGTACGCCCTGATCCCACCCAAAACCCTGGCCAAGGTCATCATGGCCATTCGCCCGGGTGGGTATGACGATCCAAGCCAAGGCTGGACTGGCGGTTACGCGACCCGTTCCGACAAGACCGGTGCGATCTATCTCAACGCCAAGTTCACCATTCTGGAAGGACCGTTTGCCAAACGCGTGGTGTTCGGGCTGATTGGCCTGTCCAGTCCCAAGGGCCCGGAGTGGACCCATATCGGGCGCAGCTTCCTGCGCGCCATCCTGAACTCGGCACGAGGCATAAATCCGGCAGACAACTCGCCACAGGCGCAGAGTGCGCGCCGCATCAAGGGCTTTGCCGATCTGGATGGTGTGGAGTTTGTCGCCCGCATTGATGTCGAGAAGGATCAGAACGGCGACGACAAGAACGTGATCAAGGCCGCCATTCAGCCGGATCACAAAGAGTATGCCGTGCTGATGGGGCAGCCGATGCGCACCCCAAGCCAAGCGCCTTCGGCTCCCACCGGTACGCCCCCTGTGTCATCTGCGCCTGCCGTTCCCACCCGTCCCGCCTGGGCGCAATAAGGAGGACTACCCATGATGCTGCGTCCTCGGCAGCGGGAATTCGTCACCCGCTGCGTCACGGCTCTCAAGGCCCATGGCAACACCCTCGGTGTGGCGCCGACCGGTGCAGGCAAGACGATCTGCCTGTCCGGCACCGCCGGGGAGTTTCTTCAACATCCGGACGCCAAGGCCTGCATCTTGGCGCACCGCGACGAATTGACCGCGCAAAACCTGGCGAAGTTTGGCCGCGTCAATCCGCACGTCAGCACCTCGGTCTTCGATGCCCACCAGAAGTCGTGGTCGGGTCAGGCCACCTTTGCCATGGTGCAAACGTTGGCACGCAACCTGGAGCAGATGCCCACGCTGGACATGCTGGTGATCGACGAGGCTCACCACTGCGCGGCGCCCACCTACAGACAGATCATCGACTCGGTCTTGGCCAAGAACCCGCATGCGCTGATTTACGGCGTGACTGCTACGCCCAATCGCGGGGATGGCAAAGGGCTACGGGAAGTGTTTTCCAATGTCGCAGACCAGATCAGGTTGGGCGAGTTGATCCGCTCTGGGCATTTGGTGCCACCACGCACCTTCGTGGTCGATGTCGGAACGCGTGACGCACTCGACGGCGTGCGCAAACTGACCGACGACTACGACATGAATGCCGTGGCGTCGATCATGAACACCACGCCTGTCAATGCGGCGGTGGTCCAGCGTTGGCAGGCGCATGCCGCCCGTCGCAAGACCATTGCCTTTGCCGCCACCGTCGATCACGCCTATGCGGTTTGCCATGCATTCATTGCAGCAGGGGTGAAGGCCGCCGTGGTTCATGGCGAGATGACCCCTGCAGAACGTCAGTCCACGCTGAGGTCCTATGAATCCGGCGATGTAACGGTGCTGGTCAATGTCGCCGTGCTCACAGAAGGGTACGACTACACGCCCACCTCCTGCATCGTGCTGCTGCGCCCCAGCTCCTACAAGTCCACGTTGATCCAGATGGTCGGACGCGGCCTGCGCGTGGTCGACCCTGCCGAGCACCCCGGCGTCATCAAGACCGATTGCGTGGTGCTGGACTTTGGCACCGCCTCCCTACGCCATGGCAGTCTGGAGCAGGAGGTCGATCTGGATGGTTTCGCCGGTGAGGGCGAAGCGCCGACCAAGCGCTGTCCGCAGTGTGATGCCGAAGTGCCGATGGCCAGTCGCGAATGTCCGCTGTGTGGTCACAGCTTTGCCAAGGAGATCGAGGAAGCGCGGCATCAGATCAGCGATTTTGTGATGACCGAAATCGATCTGCTCAAGCGCTCCAACTTTGCCTGGTGCGACCTCTTCGGCGACGACTGCGCGCTGCTGGCCACCGGTTTCAAAGCCTGGGCGGGTGTCTTCTTCCTGGGTGGGCGTTGGTACGCGGTAGGTGGTGTCGAAAAGTTGTCTCCTCGCTTGCTGGGTGCAGGGGAGCGCACGGTGTGTTTGGCCCAGGCCAATGACTGGCTCAACGACCAGGAAGTTGACGATGCCGCTCACAAGACCCGCCGCTGGTTGCAGGAGTCGCCCACACCCGGGCAACTGCGTTACCTGCCTGCGCCGCTGCGCGCGGATTTCAGCCTGACCCGCTATCAGGTCTCAGCGCTGTTGACCTTCCAGTTCAACAAGGCGGCCATACAGCGCCTGGTTACCGCAGCCAACGATGCGGTGATGGCCGAGTTTCGGGAGGCTGCGTGAGATGTGCTGTGTGTTCCCGTCAAGCCAAAGGCCTGGGGTATTTCAACCCGCGATTGCGGCGCTCCGACCCTCGTCGCTACAGCGATCGCTGGGTGTTCTGCTCCATACGTTGCCAAAACGCCTTCTCCAGGCTGATGGAGCGCCTGACCCAGTTTCAGGAGGACGCTGTGATTGACCCCAGCGACATGGAGATCGCCGCTATGCGATCGGCACTCGGCCCCTTAGGCGAGTACGTCGCCTCCATCGGCATGGATCGCCCTTTAGCCGACTACGGCAAGGACGAAGTCCTGCGCCTGGTGGAGGTCGTGGTCGACGCCTATCAGGCCCACATGTTGGCCGAGCACGAACGCATGGTCGAGCGCGATCGCACTTTCTTTGAACAACTCGCCAGCCGCAAGGCCACTGCCAGCACGGGTGGCGATCACCACAGGATTCCATTTTGATGATCGACCTGAACCATCAACCGAAATTTCACGAGCAGGTGTCCATGATGCTGGATGCGGCTCTGCAAGCCGAGCGCAGCCATCAGGCCCGCCGGCGCTATCTGGGGGCCTCACGCCTCGGTGTGCCCTGCGAGCGCGCCCTGCAATACGAGTATGTCGATGCGCCGGTAGACGACGGTTCCGACTTGCCTGGTCGCACGCTGCGGATCTTTGAAGTCGGTCATGTCATGGAGGACCTGGCCATTCGCTGGCTGCGTCTTGCCGGGTTCGAACTCTACACCCGCAAGCAGGACGGCGAGCAATTTGGCTTCTCCGTCGCGGGTGGCCGTATTCAGGGGCATGTCGACGGTGTGATTGCCGGTGCCCCTGCAGTGCTGGGCCTGTCGTTTCCCATGCTCTGGGAGTGCAAGACCATGAACGACAAGAACTGGCGCGACACCGCCAAAAAGGGCGTGACCGTGACCAAGCCGATCTACGCCGCGCAAATGGCGATCTATCAGGCGTACATGGAGCCGAGCATCCCCGGCATCGCGTCTCAGCCTGCGCTGTTCACCGCCATCAACAAGAACACCCAGGAGCTTTGGTTGGAGCTGGTGCCGTTTGATGCAGCGCTCGCCCAGCGGATGTCTGATCGGGCAGTCAAGGTCATCCAGGCGACCGAGGCTGGTGAATTGCTGCCGCGCGTGGCGTCTGAGCCGAGTTTCTACGAGTGCAAGTACTGCGCCTGGGCCCGTCGGTGTTGGCGCGAGCAGGGTGTGAGCGCATCGGGGGTGCAGTCATGAATGCGCGTCTTCCTCAACCCGTCATCGAGGCATTGACGGTGACCGCCCGTCGCCAGAAACCCTTGATCGGTGCATCCCTGCTGGAGCGTCTGCTGCTGCGCCATGTGGCTGTGGTGTGTCCGGAGTCGCGACTGGTCGTAGCTGTCATCAAACAGGCGTTCATTGACCTGTGTTCGCCCTCGAAACCTCTGCGCACTGAGGCTAGACGCTTCTTCCGAGACGGGCGCCTGGAGCTGTGGTGCGACCAGGTCGGTCTGTCCCCCAACTTCATGCGAGAGATCGCGACCAAGGCTGGCTACTTGAATCCATCAGACACCGATGAAGGAGGTGTCCATGCTTGATTTCAATGGTCATGACGATGTTGGCTCTCCTGCAGGCGGTAATGCCGAGCGGGATGAGTTGCGCGCCGCTTTGTTGGCTCGACTGGAGGGCGTGCTGTTCGCCCTATTTCCCGCCGGCAAGGTCGTGCACGGCAAGTTCGTGGTCGGCGATGTGCTGGGCAGCCCGGGACGCAGCCTGGAAATTGAACTCGACGGTGAGCGTGCGGGTTTGTGGATCGATCGCGCCACGGGCAATGGTGGGGACATCTTCGCACTCATCGCCGCGCACCGCCATTGGGACACGCATCGTGATTTCGCGGCCGTCCTCGGTTTCGCCCGGGAGCTGCTCGGCCGAGCGCCCGCCGTGTCACCCGCCAAACGCAAGGCAAGTGCGCCAGTGGATGAGTTGGGACCAGCCACCGCCAAGTGGGACTACCTGGCTGCTGACGGCAGTCTGATTGCCTGCGTGTATCGCTATGAGCCCAGTCTTGGTCATAAGGAATTCCGCCCTTGGGATGCCAAGCGCCGAAAGATGGCGCCGCCCGATCCGAGGCCGTTGTTCAACCAGCCTGGTATTGCTCATGCCGAACGGGTGATTCTGGTCGAGGGCGAAAAATGCGCCCAGGCCTTGATCGACGCTGGCCATTGCGCGACCACCGCGATGCACGGTGCCAACGCACCGATCGACAAGACTGACTGGTCACCCCTTCAGGGCAAGCATGTCCTGATTTGGCCTGACCGCGACAAACCCGGCTGGGAGTACGCCATGAATGCTGCCGAGGCGGTCATGGCAGCGGGTGCCCAGCAATGCGCGGTGTTGATGCCGCCGTCCAATCCTACGGCGCAAGACCCCCAAGGGAGTGCGGATGGCTGGGACGCAGCCGACGCCATGGCTGAGGGCTTTGATGTGGAGACTTTCCTTGCCCACGGTGAGCGCATCCAGTTCCAGCCTTCAACGCCAGACATCACGCAGGCCGCAGATCCGACCGAGCAATCGGTGTGGGCCACTGAAGACGCACTGGCGCTGACCTTCTCGGGTCGGTACGCCCAGGACTGGCGCTATGTCGCGTTGTGGGGAAAGTGGGTGTTCTGGACTGGCAAGCGCTGGCAAACCGAGGAGACTCTGGCGGCGCACCACCTCATGCGCCAGATCTGTCGGGAGGCCGCCCTCAAGGCCGATTCTCATCGGGTGGCCGCCAAACTCGCGAGCAGTGGCACGGTGGCTGGCTTGGAGCGGCTCGCACGCTCCGATCGGCGTCATGCCGCCACCGCCGACGAGTGGGATGCCGACCCCTGGCTTCTCAACACGCCAGGCGGCGTGGTGAATCTCAAGAATGGCGTGCTGTGCTCCCACGACCGTCTGGACCGACTGACCAAGATCACGACGGCCACCCCCGCGGGTGATTGCCCCACCTGGCGGCAGTTCATCCATGAGGTCACGGGCGGCGATCAGGCCCTGCAAGCTTATCTTGCCCGGATGGCAGGGTATGCGCTGACTGGATCGACACGAGAGCATGCGCTGTTCTTTCTGTATGGCACGGGTGCCAACGGCAAATCGGTGTTCGTGAACACCCTGGCCACCATCCTGGGGGACTACGCCACCAACGCTCCCATGGACACGTTCATGGAAACCCGCACGGACCGGCATCCGACCGATATGGCCAGCCTACGTGGGGCCCGGTTTGTCGCCGCCATCGAAACCGAGCAAGGGCGACGCTGGGCCGAGTCCAAGGTCAAGAGCCTGACCGGTGGCGACAAAATCTCTGCCCGCTTCATGCGGCAGGACTTTTTTGAGTTCATGCCGCAATTCAAGCTGATCGTGGCAGGCAACCACAAGCCGGCCATCCGCAACATCGACGAAGCGATGAAGCGGCGCCTCCACCTGATCCCGTTCACGATCACCGTCCCCCCGGAAAGGCGTGACAAGCACCTACAGCAAAAGCTGCTGGCTGAACGAGATGGGATCCTGGCCTGGGCGGTACAGGGTTGTCTCGACTGGCAGCGCCACGGAAGGCTCGATCCGCCGCAGCAGGTGCTCGATGCCACTGATGAGTACTTCGAAGAAGAGGACGCAATTGGTGAGTTCCTGGACGAGGACTGTCAGCAGTCGCCCGTGGCGCGCGAAGCGATTTCCGCGATCTACCAGCGCTGGCGCGAGCGGGCCGAGCGGCGTGGCGAGTACGTGGGCACCAGCCGTTGGCTCACCCAGCAACTCATCAACCGTGGGTTTGTGCGCACACGCCTGCATGGCGGGGCAAAAGCCCTGTCAGGCCTGTCGCTCAAACCTCGCGAGCCGGGCGGCTACATGCCCTATCGCGACGACTGACCCCAATCAACCGACCCCAATGGGTGACCGAAAGTGACCGGCATATCGTTATCTCTCTACACGTGCACGCGCGCAGGCGCGAGCGGTTAACGAGAAACGGGTCACCTTCGGTCACCCGACCCCAAAAACGCATGGAGTGACCAATGAACACAATGACCATCCTCGCCCTTGATCTGGGCACTCAAACTGGCTGGGCACTGGCCAGCCGCGACGGCTACATCACTAGTGGCAGCCAATCCTTCAAACCCCAACGCTTCGAAGGCGGTGGCATGCGCTTTCTTCGGTTCAAGCGCTGGCTTACCGACATCAAGCAGTGCAACGACGGCATCGACCAAGTGGTCTTCGAAGAAGTCCGCCGCCACGTTGGTGTCGACGCCGCCCATGCCTACGGAGGTTTCATGGGCCAGCTCACCGCCTGGTGTGAGCACCACCAGATCCCGTACCAGGGCATCCCGGTCGGCACGATCAAGAAGCACGCCTCTGGCAAGGGCAACGCCAGCAAGGACGAGATGGTGGCATCCGTCCGTGCCCGTGGCCATGCCCCGGTTGACGACAACGAGGCCGATGCCATCGCCTTGCTGTACTTGGCCCGTGAGATGGCCACGGAGGGGCTGTGACATGAAAGTGCCGCAATACCGCTACCGCTGCCCCTTGGGCAATCTGCAGCCGACCACACCGGACCTGGACGCCATCAAGCGCGAGGGTTGGCGCAACGACCACATCCTGGTGGTCTCGGAAGAGGACGAACGCCTGGATTGGGTTGAGAAGGAATTCGTACGCAGGCTGGGTGAACGCCTCTACGGCAATGGAGGCCACGGCCATGACTGAGACCCGAAACGACTGGACTGTGGACGACGTGGCAGCACGCTTTGCTGAGGCTGCCGAGACCGCGCACAAGCTGCCCCGGGTCAGACCGGGCGGCTACTTCAACCCGTGGATGACCCTGGCCTTTCAGGTGCCCGAGCGCTACCCGGATCCCGAGCGGCTGTACCGGCCCATGCCACCCAGCCCCCAAGCGGTGGAGCGGATGCTCGAGGCCATGCGATGGGTGCAGTGGCTCGAGGTGGAGCAGCGGCACCTGGTGTGGATGCGGTCGAACCGTTATCGCTGGGAGCAGATCGGTCGGCGCTTTGCCTGCGCAGCTCGAACCGCCCAACGGAGGTACGACGCAGCCATCCATCTGGTCACCCTGCACTTGAACAAGGGACACTGAGTGAAGTCGCGGCAAGTTGATGGAACGCGTGGGGTGGTGCGGGTTGCTGGTGACAGATGCCAAAACACCCCCTGTCGCGTTTTACCCGATTTCGGCCTACAGTTTCAGCTATGGTCAGGACAGCGGTGTGAGCAGCGGGCGTGATCTTCAGATCGCAGCCTCCACCCCAACAGATGCGAGCCGATGCAAACTCCTGATGGCTGATGCCAATCAGATGATTGCGGAGTCCTGCGGACAATCGATGGGTCCTTCCTGGCTAAAACGGTATACGGGGGGCAACAGCGCGAGATTTCGATAGCGTCTGCCCTGAAAAACAGGTTACCACCCGGTCAGGTTACCGGCCCGTGGTTACCACCACCCCAGACAGTTACCACCCCCTGAATATTTCCAACCCGCCCGGCGGCAACGCTCTGCGGGTTTTTCAATTCCATGAAGCCAAACCTGCAGATTGAACATCGCCCGATCGATGCGCTGCTGCCGTACGCGCGCAATCCGCGCACGCATTCCCCAGCCCAGATTGCCAAGATCTCGGCCAGCATCGTGGAGTTCGGCTGGACGCAACCCATCCTGGTCGATGGCGACAACGGCATCATCGCTGGCCACGGTCGCCTGGCAGCGGCCCGCAAGCTGGAGTTGCCTGAGGTCCCGGTCATTGAGCTGGGACACCTCACCCCGGCGCAAAAGCGCGCCTACGTGATCGCCGATAACCGCCTGGCGCTGGATGCGGGCTGGGACGACGAGTTGCTGGCGCTTGAACTGGCCGAGTTATCCGAGGCCGGATACGACCTGTTGCTTACCGGATTCGACGATGATGAGCTGGCCAGGATGCTGGCCGACTTGGGTGATGGTGAAGGCAGTGAGTCTGGAGATGAGTTGGATGCCGATGAAGAAAGCGACGTTCCCGAACCACCCAAGCAGCCGATCTCCCGTCCAGGCGACGTCTGGCAACTGGGCCCGCACCGCCTGATCTGCGGCGACGCCAGCGATCCATCCGTGGTCGCCACCCTGATGCAGGGCGAGCAGGCCAGCCTGTGTTTCACCTCGCCACCCTATGGCAACCAGCGCGACTACACCTCTGGCGGCATTGCCGACTGGGATGGCCTGATGCGAGGCGTGTTTGCGCGAGTGCCCATGGCCGCCGATGGTCAGGTGCTGGTCAATCTCGGCCTGATCCACCGGGACAACGAGTTCGTCCCGTATTGGGACCAGTGGCTGGAGTGGATGCGGACACAAGGCTGGCGGCGCTTTGCCTGGTATGTCTGGGATCAGGGACCGGGCATGCCCGGTGACTGGCAAGGACGTCTGGCGCCCAGCTTTGAATTCATCTTCCACTTCAACCGGCAGACACGCAAACCCAACAAGACCGTGCCCTGCAAGTTTGCCGGCCAGGAGACCCACCTGCGCGCCGACGGATCCTCGACCGCCATGCGTGGCAAGGATGGTCAGGTCAATGGCTGGACCGCTGCGGGTCAGCCCACGCAGGACCACCGCATCCCCGACTCGGTCATCCGGGTCATGCGCCACAAGGGAAAGATCGGCAAGGACATCGATCACCCGGCCGTCTTTCCGGTGACGCTGCCGGTGCAGGTCATTGAGGCGTACACCAATGAAGGCGGGATCGTGTTTGAGCCCTTTGGCGGCAGCGGCACCACGCTGATGGCCGCCCAGCGGACAGGGCGTATTGGCCGCGCGGTGGAGATCGCGCCCGAATACGTCGACGTGGCGCTGCTCCGTTTCCAACAGAACTTCCCTGGCGTGCCGGTCACCTTGGCCGCCACCGCAGAACCCTTTGAGGTTGTTGCTCAACAACGCAAAGCCGAGCATCGACAAGAGAGCGAACATGCAACTGTCTGAACATTTCGAACTGGCCGAGTTTCTGGTTTCAGAAACGGCGGCTCGCCGTGGCATTGCCAACGAGCCCACACTCGAGGTCATCGAGAACCTGCGTCGGCTGTGTCAATCGGTACTGCAGCCGCTGCGCGTTCACCTCAAGCGCCCGGTGGTGATCACCTCCGGCTACCGCTCACCAGTGCTGAACCGCGCCATTGGGGGCAGTCCGACCAGCCACCACATGCAAGGGCGTGCGGCGGACCTCATCGTGCCAGGCATGACGCCGTTGCTCGTATGCCAGGCCGCCCACCAGTTGAAGCTGCCTTGCGTGCAGATCATTCACGAGTTCGGACGTTGGACCCACCTAGCAGTGGCGATCTCGAATGAGCGCACCCAGCTGCTCACGGCCAAGCTGAACCAGGGCAAGACCGTCTATGAAACGGGGTTGGTCCATGTCTGAACCCTGGCTCTCTACCCATATTGAGCGCTGGCCTACCGACAAACTCGTGCCTTACGCCCGCAACGCCCGCATCCATTCCGAGGAGCAGGTGGCGCAGATCGCGGCCTCCATCGTCGAGTTCGGTTTCACCAATCCGATCCTGGCAGGGTCTGATGGCGTGATCGTCGCCGGTCACGGACGACTGGCTGCCGCGCAAAAGCTCGGTCTGGATACCGTGCCCGTCGTGGTTTTGGATCATCTGACGCCCACCCAGCGCCGAGCGCTCATCATTGCGGACAACCGCATTGCAGAAAACGCCGGATGGGACGACGCCATGCTGCGCATCGAACTGCAGTCGCTGCAGGAAGATGGATTCAATCTCGACATCACCGGCTTCGATGCCGACGCTTTGGCCGAAATCATGGCAGGCGAGGAGACCACGGTCGATGGCCAGACGGACGACGATGCTGTTCCCGAGGTGTTGGCCACCCCGATCTCCCGCCCCGGTGATGTGTGGGAGATGGGCAAGCACCGACTGGTGTGTGGCGATGCCACCGACCCTAGGAGCTACGAGCTTCTGATGGCCGATACCCAGGCCGACATGGTGTTCACCGATCCACCGTACAACGTGGACTACGCCAACAGTGCCAAGGACAAGATGCGCGGCAAGGACCGTCCGATTCTGAACGACAACCTGGGCGATGGCTTCTACGACTTCCTGCTGGCGGCATTGACGCCGATGCTGGAGCACTGCGTCGGGGCGACCTACATCGCCATGTCGTCCAGCGAACTGGACACGCTGCAGCAGGCCTTCCGTGCCGCTGGCGGCAAGTGGTCCACCTTCATCATCTGGGCCAAGAACACTTTCACGCTCGGCCGTGCCGACTACCAGCGTCAGTACGAGCCCATCCTGTACGGCTGGCCTGAAGGAGGGAGCCGCCACTGGTGCGGTGACCGCGACCAGGGTGATGTCTGGAACATCAAGAAGCCGCAGAAGAACGACTTGCACCCGACCATGAAGCCGGTGGAACTGGTCGAGCGGGCAATCCGCAATTCCAGCCGCCCCGGTGACAT
Source organism: Bacteroidota bacterium (assembly GCA_027483445.1). Lineage (GTDB taxonomy): Bacteria > Bacteroidota > Bacteroidia > M30B66 > M30B66 > CAMCXT01. The sequence goes on from JAIXUS010000045.1 coordinate 211,499, forward strand.
CGTCTTGGATCCCTTCGGTGGATCCGGCACCACCCTCATCGCAGCAGAAAAAACCGGCCGCATTGGCTGGCTGATCGAACTCGATCCCAAGTACGTCGATGTGATCGTGCGTCGCTGGCAGGACTGGAGTGGGCAGGAAGCTCACCGGGAAGCCGATGTGGTCAAATTCAATGATTTGGCGGCAACGGCAAGCGTGCTGATATCAGCAGATCCAGAGGAGGCCGACGCATGAAGCAGTCGCGCCTGATGTCCCTCGTGGAGTCGCTGGCCAATGTGCTGGTGGGTTATGTCGTGGCGGTGGCCACGCAGATGGCGGTGTTCCCGCTGTTCGGCCTGGCCGTTACCGTCACCGAAAACCTGCTGATCGGCTTGATCTTCACGGCCGTCTCGATCGTGCGCAGCTACGCGCTGCGCCGGGGCTTTGAAGCCCTGCGGGTGCGTCAGTCGGCCAGGGCCTCTTCGACGATCTCGCAGTGAATCACAAGGCCCGTCAGGTAGGGCAGCCCCTTGGGAATCCCGTGCTGCTTGCTGGTCAGGCGGCCGATGGTCCAGCCCATCCAGCGTTGGGTGGCGGCGTGGATCGCATCAGGCAGGTCCGATCCGGCGTGGAGGTCGTTCAACACATCGTCGGCAAAGTGGCGACCGTGGCGGCTGTCCAGGAAGGCGCGCACCGATTCAAGGGGCTGGTCAGTGGCGTCCGAGATCGCCGTCATCGCGATCGGCCATGCTGCTGCGGCTTGATCATTCATCGTGCCCCAAAAGCCCCAGGCTTCGTTCTGGGTTGCAGGGATGTGGGTGGTGGTCATCGTCGGCTCCATGTCTGTGTTGGCGATGACTCCATTGACGCGCTCCAGGGTTCAGAAGCCAAGGCTTTCTCGATCATTTTTCGAGAGCGTGATCATTTCGTGACGCTTGCCAGTTCGGCCTGAGCGTTGGCGATCAGGTCCAGGCGCAGGTTGGGCGTGATGTTGCAGGCCAGAGCGTTGAGCGCCCAGTTCATTACTTGCGATTTGTCGTGCGGCGTATCGGCCGTGTCGAGTCGCTCGATGTAATGGTCCAACTCGCGCAGGCTGCGCTCCAGGGTGGAACGGGCGGTGAGCAAGGCGTCTTTAGCCTTTTGCTCGGTCATCTGGCGCATCAGGGTGTCGAGGTCGAGGGTCATGGTGGGGCTCCGTTCAATCGTTTGGCAATGACCCCATTGACGCGCTGCTGCGATGCAAAGCCAAGGCTTTGATTGCAGAAGATGGACAGCGTGGCGGCACAGCCACTAGCCCACACGCCCAACGTAGCGGGCGTTATGTTGACGTCAACATAACGCCCGCTACGTTGCTCGATTGGGATGATCTATGCAAACGTCACAAGCACAAGACCTGGTCAAAATCCCTGCCTCCGAAAACGAGTCGTGGGGCTTTTGGGGAACGATGGGCGGCTACGCCAGCATTGCCTGGCCCATTGCCATGACCCATATTGCCAAGACCACCAGCCAGCCGCTTGAGTCGGTCCGTGCATTCCTGGACAGCAGTCATGGTCGTCACTTTGCAGATACGGTTCAAGACGCTCTTTTGCGCAGCCCTGACATGCACCAGGCCGTCGCACAGGCCAGCCAAAAATGGATGAGCTGGACGATAGGGAGCACGATCCAACGCAACTACGGAATCCCCAAGGGGCTGCCATACCTGACCGGGTTTGTGATTCAGAGCGCAGTGGATCAAGACTGCGGCTGATCCAGCGCCTCATGCTCACGGGCCTGCAGCTCTTGTTCCGGCTCTGAGTCACCGGCCTCTCGAACGGCTTTCTTGCCGGTGTATTCCTCCCAGCGTTTGACGATCACGTCTACGAACTTGGGATCGAGTTCAATCAAACGAGCTTGACGCCCTGTCTTTTCGCATGCGATCAAAGTGGTTCCCGATCCACCAAACAGGTCCAACACCACATCCCGACTTTTCGAAGAATTGCGAATCGCTCGTTCCACCAGCTCAACCGGCTTCATGGTCGGATGCAAATCGTTGACGCGAGGCTTGTTGTAAAACCAGACGTCTGCCTGATCGCGATCGCCACACCAAAAGTGATCGGTTCCCTGCTTCCAGCCATACAAGATCGGTTCGTACTGGCGCTGGTAGTCAGCCCGACCCAACGTGAAAGTGTTCTTTGCCCAGATCACGAAAGTCGACCACTTGCCACCGGCATCCAACCAGGCCTTTTGCAAGGTATGCAGCTCAGATGAACTCATGCAAACGTAGCAAGCGCCCTTAGTAACAACCAGGAGGTTCACGCACGCGTCGTACAGGAACTGGTAAAACCCGTCGCCCAACGCATCGTTGAGGATGCGGCGGTCTTTGCCGCGCATCTTGTCCTTGGCGTTGTTGCCATAGTCCACGTTGTAGGGTGGATCAGTAAACGCCATGTCGGCCAGCTGGCCATCCATCAAACGCTCGACATCATTCAGGACGGTCGAGTCACCACAAAGCAAGCGATGGTTGCCAAGGATCCACAGGTCGCCCGGCTTTGAGACAGGTTCCACTGGGGTTTCCGGGACTGCGTCTTCGTCGGTCAGACCATCGCTTTGTTCATCGCCATTGAGAAGCTTGTCGATTTCCTCATCACTGAATCCCATCAGATCCAAGTCGTACTCGGCAGCCTGCAACTCAGCCAACTCCAGCTTCAGGAGTTCTTCGTCCCAGCCTGCGTTCTCGGCAATTCTGTTGTCGGCCAGGATGTAGGCTTTCTTCTGGGTGGGCGTCAGGTGTGCCAGTTCGATGACGGGCACTTCTGTGAGCCCCAACTTGCGGGCAGCCATCAATCGGCCATGCCCAGCAATCACTCCGCGCGCACCATCCGACAGGATGGGGTTGGTGAAACCAAACTCGGCAATGGATGCTGCGATCTGAGCCACCTGGCCATCGCTGTGTGTGCGGGCGTTGCGCGCATAAGGGATGAGCGCATCCACCGCTATCATTCTGATCTCGGGAGTCATAAATTCCTTGGGGGGATTGGGGGAGGTGCAAACCCGGTGCGAACTGCAAACCCGGTTTTTCAATCTGTCGCTATCGAAATCTCGGGCCTTTGCCCCCCGCATAGGGATTTGGCGAGGAAGGACCCAGAAATTTGTGTGGAGGGAGTGGCCTGCACTCCTTTCCACACCATAGCTGAAAATGTACGCTCAATTGGGCTGAAATGCTGCACAGGGTAAATTCGCGCATTGCCTCATATGCACCCACATTGCCCCCCAACTTGTTCAAATCACGCCAATTTACGCGCATGAGTTGATTGCATCGTTGAGCTTGTCGGTGACCAGTTGCATGGCCTTCTTCCAACGTCTGGCTGCAGTGTTTCGATCGCAGGCAAAGCGACGACCGATCTGATGCCACTCGTATCGCTTGGCCCGCATCCAGACTAGGTGTCGTTGCTCCTCCTCCAACCACTGAACCCAACGCATCGTCTCGAGCATGCGTTCGACCGCCTCAGGGCCGGGTGGCATGGGGCGATAGACACGCTCAGGGTCCGGGTAGCGATTGGGCACTTGCATGGCAAGGCTCATCCAGGGGCTTGCATATCCCTGGACACGCACGGGAGGAAGTCGGTAGGACGTGTAAGCGGCATCACTAAAACGTGCTGCCACATCATCAACAGTCCAGATGGTGATCGTCTTAGTCATGCTTGCCTCCTGCTCCATAGAGACGCTCGCCAATGCGCTTGATGAACTCACGCTCGAGGAAGTCAAGTCGCTCGTCTTGATCGGAGATGACCAGGATGTGTTGCTCACGCCAGCCTGAACGCTTGACAGCATCCAGGTCAGTCACGACAGGCTGCACCTTTCCAAGAGCGCAGCGATAGGGTTGTGCTGGGACTTTCATCTCACACCTCCTGTGGCATCTGGCGATCGTGGGTCAGGTAGGCCAGTGCAATCGCATCCGCTTCGTTGTCGTCTGCAGGGTTGTGGCCACGTGCTTTTGCGCTCGCGATCATCTCCTCCTTGCCAGCGTTTCCCTTGCCGGTTGCGTGCTTCTTGATCGTTCCGACTGGCACGCCTTCGTAGGGAATTTGATGATGCTCACACCAGGCAGTCAGTTGACCCATAAAGCCACCGTAGGCATGTGCGGCATCTACCCCCGCATGTCTACGCACTTCCTCAAACACAACCAGGTCAATGCCTGAGGTGCATTGCTTGACGTCTGTGAGCCAGCGTTTGAATTTCAGGAACCGCATGCCGCCTCCCTCAAAGCGTTGAGGCTTGAAGGATTGGCTGCCGCTTGTGATCTGACCGTCTGCATGCATCAATGCCCAGCCAGTCGTTGTGCCCAGGTCCAGGGCAAGAATCGTCATGTTCATTTCGTCTCCAGTTTTTTGCTGGGTGACGGGTTTGACACGTTTCACGGTTAACTCTCTATCGTGTGCGTACGCGCACGCGTGAGGGGTTAATCAGTAAGACTGTCAAATCCGTCACCATGGGTTTATTCAATCGTCTCGGTACGGATAGCCGCCACCGATATGAGGCTTAGGTCGTAGACTGATGCCCGCGATTGCGCGCGCACCGCCATGCAGTCGGCACTTCTCGAACTTGCGGGTCGACATCAACTCGGAGAACCGTTTGATCGAGCCGACGTACTCGCCAGCACGCTCAGCCCATTCACGCCAATCGGTAAACAGATCTGAGACGCCTTCGCGATGGGTCTTGCTCAAGATGCAGCGCTCTTCAATCCATTGACCCAAAGCGTCTTCCGCTTCGAAATACTCTTCGGTTGCAGAGACCACGCACTCGGGTGGACGCAGGCCATCGCGTTGCCAGGCCAGGCATCCTTCGACCGCCCAGGCCAAAATACCGTCACGCTCCGCGTACAGTTTCTCGGTCAGCTTGCCGTCACGCCTCTCAGGCGGGATCGTCACCGTGAAGGGGATAAGGTGCAGACGCCGCTTCATGGCCTCGTCCACATTGCGGATTGAGGGCTTGTGGTTGCCCGCAATGAGCAACTTGAACTGCGGGATGTACTCAAAGAAGTCTTGACGCATAAAGCGCGCCGACACCTTGTCACCACCCGTGATGGCCTTGACCTTGGACTCGTTCCAACGCCTGCCTTGCTCGGTTTCCACTGATGCCACGAAACGTGCGCCGCGCAGACCAGCCAGGTCGGTTGGGTGGCGGTCACCTCGAGCATCCATGAACGTGTCCATGGGTGCGCTCGTGGCGTAGTCGCCCAAGATGCTGGCCAAGGTGTTCACGAACACCGACTTGCCGTTCGCACCGGTTCCGTACAAGAAGAACAATGCGTGGGCGCTGGTTGCCCCGGTCAGGCAGTAACCCGCCATGCGCTGCAAGTACTCCTGCAAGAGAAGGTCGCCGCCGGTCACATCGTTCAAGAATGCCTTCCACTGCGGGCAGTCACCCCTTGGAGTGGCCGTGGCAATCTTGGTCATGCGGTCAGCTCGGTCGTGAGGACGCGTCACGCCCACCTTGAGATTGACCACACCGCCAGGGGTGTTGAGCAAGAACAGGTCCGCGTCCCATTCCTCGGTGGTAGAGGCATGGCGGCGATCTGACCTGGCCATGCGATCGACACCGCCCACGGTGCTGCTGGCCAGCAACTTGGCGGCCAGGCGATGCGAGTCCACCTTGAGCGCAGCCTCACGACAGATGGCACGAATGAGGTGATGCGACATCAATGTCTCATCGGGCTGCCAACGGCAACCAGTCCATACCAGCCATTTGCCCCAGGCTGCGCAATATCGCCACTCATCCGCGTATCGGGAGGTGAACGCCAGCGTCAGCGCATCGTCGGTCGCCCACACCGTGGCATCCTGCGTTGTCATGGCCTTGGTGGACTTCACACACATGCGCGGGCCAGACGCAATGAACGTGTCAACGTCAAAGCTCTCGGTCAACGCATCGGCTGCATCCCATCCATCAGCCTTGTCATCCGGCGGCAAGAGCACATCGCACGAGAGAGCGCCAGCGTCCAATACCGCCTGCGCCGCTGCCATCGCGTACTCCCAGCCCGGCTTATCCCGATCAGGCCAGACCAGGACGACCTTGCCCGCCAGAAGTGACCAGTCAGTCTTGTCCACCGGTGCGTTGGCTCCGTGCATCGCCGTCGTGGCCGTGATGCCTGCGGCAATCAATGCCTGCGCACACTTTTCGCCTTCAACCAAGATCACCCGTTCGGCAGCAATCATCCCCGGCTGGTTGTAAAGCGGACGAGGATCAGGCGGAGCCATCTTGCGCCGCTTGGCATCCCAGGGACGGAACTCCTTCTTGCCTCCGGGTGGGTCATAGCGGTAGACGACGGCGATCAGGTGGCCGGTGGGATCAAAGTAGTCCCACTTGGCCGTAGCTGGTCCCAACTCATCGACCGGAGCTTCCTTCTTGGCCTTGCGGGTTTGGGTGGGCGCAGCCTGTCCAACCAGTTCAGCGGCATAGTCAAGCACCCGAGGAAAGTCAGCCTGAGCGTCAGCGCCAAGGTAGGCAGCGATCAGATCAAAGATGTCGCCGCCGTCACCAGTGGCTCGATCTGTCCAGAGCCCCGCCTTCTCCCCGTCAAGGACAACCTCGAGGCTGTCACCAGGACTGCCCAAGACGTCCCCGATCAGGAACTTGCCTCGTCGCTTCTTGCCAGCAGGGAACAATCCCGCAAGAACCGATTCGAGTCGATCAATCAGCGATGCACGCAACTGCTCTCTGGTGGCATCCGTGTCTTTGTGCGCAGGGGAGTCGTTGTCATTGAAATCAAGCATCCGACTTCTCTCCCCCCACCTGCATCCATTCCATCAGCTCACTCACTTTGAAGCGAACCATCTTCCCGACGCGGTAATGCGGCAGACCAAGACGCTCACGCTCTTTGGGGTGTGTGAAAAGGTACAAAGGCATCTTCAAGCAGTAGGCCGCCTCATGTGCATCGACCAGCTTTTCGCTGAGAATTTGATTAACGTCCGTCATTGATTTGTCTCCAGCACCGGTCCTGCCATGCGCACATCCGGCATTCAAAATGAGTGGGGTCTTGGTAAGCGCGAGCGAGCAATTCGCCCGCGTCGGTCGCAGAGATCACCTTGAGCGCACGGTCAGACATGCGCTGCGCCAATGCCGCATCAAAGGGCACCAACTCGGTATAGATCTCCATGCTGTCGGCATTGACTGCCGTGAAAACCGCAGGGTTTTCATGCAGCTCCAGATAGGCCTGGTACAGCACCACCTGTGCGTGATAGATCGGCTTTGAGATCGCCAGCTTGTTTTTCTCGAGGTCACGCCAGGACTTGGAGCCAAGGCATTTGTTCTCCCACAAGGCGGGATACTTAAAGCCGTCAGGTCCACCAACGATCACACCGTCAATGTGGCCAGCCAAGCGACCATCGAGTGCCGCAAATCCGAATTGCTCGCCATTGGGTTTGGTCGTGCGCAGATCAAAGCCTGCTTGCCGCATCCACTGGATCATGCTTTCCTCTGAGAGATGGCCACGCTCAAAGATGCGAAGCAATCGACCAGGATGCTCACGACCAGGATCTACTGGAGCCTTCGCAAACTCGTACTGCAAGGCTCGCTCGCAAGAGACGCCTAAGCGCGATGCACCGAGATAACTTCTCGGACGTTGTTCGGCCTGGCGCTTTTGCAGCCCGGCATCGATGAGCGCACTGACCTGACCCGAGATGCTGGAAGAAGAATTGAAGTCCATCATTTCTTCTCTCCTTCCACCACCCAAGGCAAGTCATCCTCCATGTCGGCGAATGGGTGTGCCAGAGGATCAGGCGTTGGCTTCATCCCACGCACTGGCGGAAACTTCGTCTGTTCGTGATGTACCAGCATGGCATCGGTCCAGCACGTCACGATGGCATCGATAACGCGCAGGGCTTGCTCTTCGGAATATTCCCCCAGTGGTTTGTCAAAGCCAATTTCGCCTGCTGACTCACCGAATGCCTTGAGACACCTCTTCATGGAGGCCAGCTCGATATCAGAAGGATCGATCATGGGAACCTCCTTCATATCGACTCGCCCATCGAGCACGCGCTGCCAGTTCCCGTACATCGCATGGAAGACGTCCTGACATTTTTTCGAGCAGAAAACCCAGTCGATTGGGTAGCGCCGGGGATGGCCCACACCGTGACGGTTGTCGGTGTGGCCGAAACCCCGGGCCTGTCTGTTGCAGACCCAGCATTTCATTAACCCTCCTTACTGAGCCCAGCTCGGTTTGCCCGAGACAGGTGCGCGCCCGGCCTGTGCAGGAGCACTGCTGGCAGGAGGTGCTTGATAGGTCGCAGCAGGACGTTGAGCGGCAGGCGCTGACGCACGCGGATAGTCGGCCTGGTCAGGCTCCACGGCAATCTTCACCACGTTGCGAAGCTCACCGCGTCCGTCCTTTTCAACATCAATGCGTGCCACAAACTCAATGCCATCGAGCTCGTTGAAGCCTTGGATGCGACGTGCGGTGGCTGCTTGAGGAGAATTGTCCTGCGGCTGGATATTGCGAGCAGAGTTCAGGACAGCACGAATAAATGTGCGCCCCATGTTTCCCCAGGCAGGCCCCTTGGAGCTGTGCAAGCCGACGTTCGACCACATCTTGCGACGAGCGTATGCACCGTCCAAAATCACGAACTCGCAGGCAAGGAAGATGCTCCCCGTCTCAAAGCTCTGGGTTGCATAGCCACCCGTCCAGCCTTGACTGGCATCGTCATGGCCACCCGGCTTGATCGTCATTCGCACCGGAGCTACCGTGCCCTTGGGGATCAGGTCAAATGATTGTTGCTGTTCGGCATCGTTGAAATCGTTCCAAGCGGACATGGTTTACTCCTTGTTGTTTTGAGGTTGGGTTGCTGCTGCGCACTTCTCGATGAGTGCGAGCAGATTTGGGGGTTCGAGCATTTCGAGCTGGCCCGAACGGTCTTTGGCTGGAAAGCCATAGGGATTGAGCGTGTGCGTCACGAAGGCGCGATAGGGCGCACCGTCTTCGGCCTTGATCTCGGCCAACGTCACAACTTCATCGACGATGCCGGGCAACTCGGCAGCCGTCTTTGAGCCTTCGATTTGCGGGACGAACACCTTGCGGCTGAAGTCATCGAGGCGTTCGTCCAGGATGGCCACGAACACAACGTGCTTACCGCGAGCGTGTTGCAGATGCATCAGCGCACCGAGCATCTCGCTACCCAAAAGGCCATAGGCACCACGGGTATCGGGTTTGCCTGTTCGATCAGACATCGCCTGCGGCTGAGTCTTGGCCCAGATCAGTGCCAGGCGTGCCAGCACAGTGATGCTGTCGACGAAATAGCAGTCGTACTTGGTCAACTGGCTCGGATCACCGTATTGCTCACACACATGCGCGTAGTGCGCCTGCGAGTAGGGAGCTTCCGGAGGCAATGCAGGGTTCGGCCCCGCCAAGAACACGACAAGGTCACGGAACTCCGGCCAGGTGGTTGGGCGAACGCAGTCCCCTCGCCAGTCTTTGACGGCCAGGTCACCAGCCTCAAGATCGACGAACAGCGTCTTGTCCTCTGGCAGGGTTTTGAGCTGCGTGGTTTTCCCAATGCCGCTCTTGCCAAGAAGAACAAGCTTGACGCCCTTTTTCTCGCGCAGGCGTTGATCAGCGGTAATGATCGGAAGTGCCATCACGCCACCTCCCGCATCTCTTGGGCAACGGTCGGATTCCAGAGAATCTGGTACCCGCTGTGTCCATTGCGCGAATACGGCATGGCTTCCGCCCAGGCCTCACCAATCTCGGTCAACTCCCACTCATCGCGCTCATTGCGCACTTGCAGACCCAAGTTGGCCAGGCGCAAGTTGGTGGTTTTTGCTGACAGGCCCACCAGCTTGCCAAGTTGAGTGGCATTCAAGGAGCAGATCGGTTCGTTGGCTGCAGGCAGCGCACGGCGCAATGTCTCAATGGCCAGTCCGGTGTTTTCATGGATGCACGTGAGGGTTGCAGCCATGGCAATGCCTGCTTTCACACCAGGAACTTTGGCAACAGCTTCACCAATCAAGAGCAACGATGTGACACGGTCTTGCGTAGGTGCGGGCAATGCAGCGATTGCGGGTACAGCGTAGGAGCCAGTCTTTCGGATAGCAGGCAGAACTTCGTGAGTGACCCAGCGCTTGAAGCGTTTGGCCTCTGCTTTTCGGCTACCTAGCACCAGAGCGTAGAGACCGGGCTCATTGACCGTGGTCATCTCTTGGACTCCGCCAGGGGTGTGAATTGAGTTCACACCCTTTTCGTCGTCATCAAGTCGCTCGAGAGCTTTGCGATCAAGGCTGATCGTCGACAGCACATCAGCTGCCACAAACCATGGCTCACCTTGTGCATCAGTCACGATGCGCACTTGTCGACCTTCAAAATCAAATGGGGCAAGTTGCTGATTCATGATCAGACCTCCGAGTCAGGGGAAATGTGGAAAGAGGGCTTGCCTGCCTCGACCGTGCGGGCGTCGGCGAATTGCTGCTGCAATGCAGGGGGCCAGTTCGTGTACCGGGATTCAGGCACCGACAACTTGACGTCGAGGTAGCTCTCAACTGCTTCGCCAGAGGCGACGATGCGCTCGGCAATGGTCTTGAGCTTCTTCTGATCCCAGGAGACTTTCTTGGGCAGATCGAACTTCACGTGCAAGCCATCGGCTTTGACGTGTGCGGTTCCGAAATCACGCCCTGAAGCGTTGAGGCTCTCGCGGCCCTGCGCACCGAAGCGTTGGTCCAGAGCGCCATCCAGTTTTGTGCGAGCAGCTTTGAGCCAGGCAATGGCCTGATCCAAATTGGTATCGACCTCCACCAGTTGCTGCGCAGGCAGGTTGGCTAGCTGGGAAACAGACATCTCAGCGATGTCGGCAGGGAAAATGGACAAGTCGTTCATCTCTGTCCTCCCTTCAAGCCGTCGCGCGCTCGGACGTCGAAACGTGCAGAGCGTTCTTCTCGAAATCCAAAATCATCTCGAGCGCATAACTTACGCGCTTAGACAATTTCAGGTACTTGGGACCACGACCTTCGCAGCGCCAGCGCTGAAGTGTTTTGGGGCTGATGCCCCAGCGCTGAGCCAGTTCGTTTTCGTTGAGCACCCGGCGATCTCCGGGTGACAGGGTGTTGATCGCCTCTTGGGTCGATCGGGTGAGTGAGGTTGCCGTTGCTGGCATGAAGTACTCCTTTGACGTTGTTGAGGAACAGGTGTCATTGGAGATTTCGGGTGGCGAACATACGAGGGACCGATTGGCGAACTACTCGGAAACTTCTGGTTCGCCAATGGCTCGCCACAAATGAAAACGGCGAGCACTTGGCTCGCCGATGGCTATTTTTCTTGGGCTTCAGGACGGTGGCTGTTCTTGCATGATTGAACCTTAGGTGACCGTGATACTCACAAATTTCAGAACAACTTAAAGCAGTCGATTTAAAAACAGTTGTTCATTTTTCACTTCTCTTTATGATCCATAGTCTTGGCAAACTCTGTCGCACGCACCTCTCTTTTACCCAAAAGCTGACCAAAGCAGCCGTGAATCTGGACGAACCACTAGCGGACTAGGTCACCCTGTTTAACCCGGCGTCTGGTAAGCCATTGCCATAAGTTGAGAACAGCACGAACTTCTGCTGCCCCTTGGTCAGCCGCTGCAGCAACTACCTTTGCCACGCTCCTGTATCGGCGGGCAAGGCACGGTGCCGTAGGAGCAGTACACGCAGCAGTCGCCCGGCTTGGGCTTGAGTACGGCGTGACACTGCTCGCACTCGTAGAACCACTGGCAAGCGTCTGTGGGCATTGTTTCGGTCTTGGCGTGGCCGCACTCGGGGCAGGTTAGCGTCGACTCCAGGATCACTGCGGTCACTTCGCCGTCCCCACCACGCTCGCCGGATACCCGGCGTCCTTGGTGGCACGCGTAAGGGCTTCGGCGCTCGTCTTCACATCGTCGAACGTCACCTTCGCCTCGCGCCGATTCAGATTGACATCGATCTTGCCGACGCCGGATACCTTGGTCAACGCCTTCTTGACGGTGATCGGGCAGGCGGCGCAATTCATGTCGGGCAAGGACAGCGTGACGGTTTGCGTGGTCGCCCAGAGGGGCGCGGCACAAGCGGTCAACGCCGCCATCGCAAGGAGCTTCTTCATGGCAGTTTCCTTTCAGTAAAACCAGGGTGCAACCAGCGGAAAGCCGAGCGCGATGATCACCAACGCCACCACGATCCCGAACAGCACCTTGTAGCTGCGGTTGATCTGAGGCAACGCGCAGACTTCGCCGGGTGCGCAAGCCGCGACGGGTCGCCAGATGCGCCGCCAGGCAAAGAACAGAGCGATGAGCGCCGCACCGATGAAAATCGGCCGATAGGGCTCAAGCAAGGTCAGGTTGCTGATCCACGCACCGGAGACGCCGAGCGAGATCAGCACCAAGGGGCCGAGACAGCAGGTGGATGCCAGGATGGCCGCAAGACCGCCGGTCATCAGCGCGCCGCGTCCTCCGCCCTGAGAATCTGTTGGGGAATCTGGTTTCATGCCTTAAGCTTACTTCCGTACTTAAGTACGGAGTCAAGCCCTATGAATGAACTACCCGAAACACTGACCATCGGCGTCCTAGCCGAAGCCGCCGAGGTCAACGTGGAGACGATCCGCTTTTATCAGCGCAAGGGCCTGATGCAGGAGCCTGACCGGCCACTTGGCGGTATCCGTCGCTACGGGGAGCCGGATCTGGCACGCGTGCGCTTCATCAAGTCGGCCCAGCGGCTGGGGTTCAGCTTGGACGAGATCGGCGACTTGCTGAAGCTCGCTGATGGGTCGCATTGCACCGAGGCCCGCGAACAAGCTGAGCGCAAGCTGATGGATGTGCGGGGAAAAATTGCGGACTTGTTGCGCATGGAGACCGTACTGTCTGATCTTGTCTGCGCCTGCTATGAACGAAAAGAGACCGTTTCGTGCCCGCTAATCGCATCGCTGCATGGCGAAACAAACCCGGAAAGGTTGGCTACTACTTAGCATGCCTTATTTTTTCTGATGCGGTCCCTTTAAGAAATTAAAGCCAGTAGCCTCTTTTGCTCCTCCCAGTCACGTGGTATGGACTCACGCCGTCCACGGATCGTCTGCAGATTCAGATGTCGTGGCTGGGACCCATCCAGAATGGCTTCAATGATCTCCGGAGCCAAATTCGCCATGCGCAGGACCTCCGCAACCCAACCTGGCTCCAGCTTGAATGCCCGAGCAAGATCTGTCGCCGTGGCGTACTTGCCCTCATCAAGCAAGCGTTGCCAATAAAACGCCTTGCCCAGCGTTTTGATCATCGGAATGTCCATGCCGCCTGACATGACGTTCGCACTGGAGCCCGACGGTGGGGTCAAGAGCTTGCGGTTTTGTTTGCGGCGGATCGTCAGCGGGACCATCGTCACACGTTGCGCGCCATCCATGATTTGACGCGCCGTCCCACCCACTTCAATCCGCACATTGCGCAACCTTGGGTTTCCTTGATAAGCCTCTGTCGTCATGCCATCACCTCAGCTGCATACTCTTTTGCCTCTTCCACATAGGGGTGCGCCACGATGCTTGGATCCAGCCCAACCCAACCATCTTCACGCCAATGGATGTCCAGGCTACCGTCCCTGAAGTCCACTCGCTCGATGAGCAGCTGGGCAACGCGCTGCTGCTCTGCCGGGAACAACTGCTTCCAGACATCGGCAATCCTGCGCATCGACACCACCACCTGGTCCTCTTGAAGATCGGCTCCGGCACTGTGCTGCAGGCATGACCGCCAGACACCAATCAATGCCTCCGGCTCCATCAGCGCCAGTTCGATCTGGCTCAACACTGCGGCCTCAATCTCGGCAGCTGGAAGCGCACCGATGCTTTTCCCGTTTCCATCCTGCGTTGCACCTGCGCTGCGTCTTTTTTCCAAGTACGGTACGTAGTACCGATACATGCGGCCATTCTTTTTCTTGGTGTAGTGATGGATCATGCGCTGCCCATCGGGTGCAAACAACAAACCGCCCAACAGCGCTGGGTACTCGTCTCTGCGCTCTCTGGGGCCTTGCTTTCGCTTGTTGACGAATGCTTGCACGCCATCCCACAACTCCTGCGAAATGATGCTGGTGTGCTGCGCCGGGAAGTACTCGCCCTTGTGATTGATCTCACCAAGGTACAGGCGATTGCGTAGCAGAAAAAATAGGTAGTGCTGATCAATGGGTCGGCCCGCACGGTGCTGGCCGGATTGAGTGACCCAAGATTTTGTGCTGTGACCTTCGACATCTAACTCACGCACAAGGCGCGCGGCTGACCCGTGCTCTGCGTACCGACGGAAGATGTCCTGAACCAAGCTCGCCTCTCGCTCGTTGACTATCAGTTTGCGGTCGACCACGTCGTAACCCAGTGGGGGTGTGCCGCCCATCCACATTCCCTTGGCTTTGCTGGCTGCGATCTTGTCCCGAATGCGCTCGCCCGTGACCTCGCGTTCAAACTGCGCAAAGGACAACAGGATGTTGAGCGTCAACCGCCCCATCGAAGTGGTCGTGTTGAATTGCTGTGTGACCGAGACAAACGATACGTTGTTGCGATCGAACACCTCAACCAGCTTCGCAAAGTCTGGCAGACTGCGCGTAAGTCGATCGATCTTGTAGACCACCACCACATCAATTTTTCTGGCCTCAATGTCAGCCATCAGGCGCTTGAGTCCAGGGCGATCAATATTGCCGCCAGAGAATCCACCATCATCGTAGGTGTCGTCCAGCGCCAGCCAACCTTCATGACGTTGGCTGCTCACAAATGCAAGACCTGCATCGCGCTGTGCCTCCAGGCTGTTGTACTCCTGGTCCAAACCTTCGTCGGTCGACTTGCGTGTGTAGATGGCGCATCGCTTTTTGGTGATGAACGAGAGTGTGCTTGCCACTGCTGTGCGGGAGGTTCTCATGCGGCCTCCTTCTTGGTGGACTTCAATCCAAAGAACGCAGGACCCGACCACGGACACCCCGCGATCAATCGAGCGATCGCCGACAAGCTCTTAAACCGCTGGCCACGGTATTCGAAGTCGCGCACCCCACGCACGACCACCTTGTGCTCTTGATCATCAAAGAAGCGGCTGAGCATAGTGCCGGGAAGAAGGCGATCTGCGTCACCTTGCAATCGCTTGGGAAGTAAACCTGTTTCGCCGATTTCCTCCAGCTTTCTACGGGTGGTCGGCTTGAGAGAGCCAAAGGCCTTCTCTTGGATCTTGTAGGCAAGGCGGGATTCCAACCAGGTGCGATGGTGGTGCTGTGGGCGTTCATCAAAATGCGCGTCCCACATAGCCCAGATGTTCTGCATGGGCAGGTGCGGAAGCTGCGCGACTTGCGCCGCAATGGATACCGCTTTTGATTGTTGTGCGTGTGTCGTCATGTGCAAACTCCTTCTTAGTGATCGGTGTTTGCATTCACGCTCTTCTGGCCAGCGAAGCCAAGTGAAACCTTCCTACTGTCGCGAATAGGTGAAGGTTTCTGCGTAGATGATTCAGCTTCGCGCAGTCGCAGCAGGGCCACTGCGATTAGATCGACGACTTCTTGTTGCGGGTGTCGAGGGCCCGCGCTAGCCCTGAAATTAGAGATTTGTTCGTTGTTGTGCATGGTCAGCGTTCCAGTAGAAAACGCTTCTCATGCTATGGGTCAAGGTCACTTCGCGTAACGTGTTTGGACCAACATGCTCGTAGATGAGCAAAGTACACCTATTGCACTCGCTCACTGTCACGGCCACCAGGACACGCCCTGTTCAGAACTCAAGCCGCCAACACAAGTAACTCTGAACTCAACAGCAATTCGTCGGCGAACCTGCGCAGCATTCGAAAATGATTGTCTTCCATCCGTATGGTTGTGGTCTGGCCATCCGCGTTAGTTTGCGTCTTAGTCCAGAAGGCTGTTTGAAGGGCTTGCAGCTTTTCGTCAGGCTCATCCACATGAGCGCCACCGTCTTTGTTGGCAGCTGACAGAACGACATCTTTCCGGGTGTACACGACTTTGTCGCGAATAAAGACGGGCTGCGCCCACCATTCGACGCAACTAACCGTTGGCATCCCGTCTGGCACGGGAGAGTACTCAATGGAGCTGCCGATCACCATGCCCGCCAGGCACTCTCCAAAATCAAGTTCTGCAAGAAGATTCTCTGGAATTTCTTTGGCCGTGGTGATCAGCTTTAAAGATTCTTTCTGACCCATTTGATTCAGCAACGAATTGCTGAATTTCGTGTCGTGGAGCAAGACACGGATAGCTACGCCGATGCGCAATGCTTCCTCTGAGTGACCTGCATCGTATGCAGAGGCAGAGTTTCGGATGAAGTCCAGTTGACGCCTCAGTTGCTTGACCAATTCGGGGGGAGGTTTCTGCATCACTGAAACGCGTAATCAATAAAAGTTAGGGTGGTGGTGTCACACCGTTGCGAAGTATGTAGCCTCGGCACAGTCGGCCTTTACCCTATATAGCCATTCGACCCATCGCTGGGCTAGTCACTGGCGCAGAGGTATTTGGGGCCGCTGCATGAGACACCACCGAGATCATGATATGCCTATTTTCTAATCGGCATCTGACCGCTTGATGTGAACTGATCGAAGCTGTCGAAACTCTCTTGATCCTTCCAGGAGTTATCCCACCTGCGCGGTTCAGCCTCTTCAAGGATCAACAACGTCAGCACGCGATCACGACTGCCGTAGCTGTGTTTGAACTCCTGCAGCTTCATGTAGGGCTGTTCGCCAACGCACCAAACAGCAGCAGACATGTCGATCCCATTCCACTCCTGCGCGATGGACTCATCTGCTGCAACGGTATCGCGCAGAGGCTCAGCAGGATCACTCAGCCTTCGAATGCGGGTGTTGCTCAGCACAGCACTGCGGCTACGCCATTCGTACTTGAGAAAGCCGTTGTCCCAGTGCAGCAAGATCGCACGCTTCTCCGTGAACTTGATGAAGCGGATGCATAAGGCCTCGAACGACACGCCGAATGTTTTGGCCAAGCCACTGAGCAAGTAAAGGTCAACGTCTTGACTGGTGATGCGATCACGCAGGACATCGCCAGGCATCAATAGATTGCTGGCAAATTCATCTGCCTCACGCTCGATGACACCTGCGCTTTCCAAGCTGAGATGCACAGCGGCCTTGTCGCAGTTGAATGTGCGTCGCTTGGCTCGGTGCAGCACGAAGTGTCCGAGCTCATGCGCGATCGTGAATCGCCGACGCTCCGAGCTTGAATCTTCATTGACGAAGATGCCCCACTCAGTTGGATCGTCTGGGTTGCAAACTAGCATCCCCTCAGAGCTTTTGATTGGGGATGCCATAGGCGGCTTGATGATCTTCACGCCTTCGCCGTAAGGCGTTCCAGGCAGCCCCTCTCGAACCATGTCGAGATCGGTGAATGCAGCCGCCTCTCCGCTGGCCACACGAATCCATCGCAGGATTGTGTTGGCCGCTTTGCTTGGGGTCAGTTGAGCACTGTCACTCAACTCTTAGTTTCCTCTTGCCCCGCCGTTGGGAACATCAATTTGAGGGCTTGCTGGTAGCGCTGCTTTTCTTCTTCCGTCATGCCTGCGTACTGACGAAAAAATGCCACGTCTTCAACAGAGGCCTGTGGCACTTGCTCATTGGTTTCGTTCATGAGGTCCTCCATCGTGACCCCCAGAACCTTGGCCAGCAGGTTAATTCGTTCTGCGGAAGGCCGTTGGCCCTCCTTCATCTCTAGTTCCCAGATGTACGCCTTGGTACAGCCAACTGCGTCAGCCACTTGCTGCAACGTCAGCTTTTTGGCCTCTCGCAAACGTCGTAACCGCGCTCCTAAGGTCGATGCCATGGAAAAGCTCCTGTCTGAATCAAGTCAACCTTAAAGTATAGCACTGAGATACATAAGTACCCGGATGTTCTACGTAGTTTGACAAGCGGAAATAAGCGGGACACAATTACGCTGTATCTCGCCACTTTACTTTGATGGGATATTTGTTTACCACCCGTCGGCCAGCGCCAGCATCCCCTGCACGCAGAACACCGACATTTCACAAGGACCAAGAAAATGAAAAAAACCTTTGTCGATGTGCTGCTTGAGCTGCCCGTAGACACCACTTTGCAGACCTTTTTGGCGGCCAGTGGCTTGCCTTTGCCCGATGACCTATCCTGGTCGGATGGCCAAGATGTCACCCAGACTGTGATCGAGGCCATCCGGTCTTGGCCCGACGAAATTGCCCGAGACGCACTCATTGCCAAACTCATGGCAAGCGTTGGACTGGGGGATGCGGCGGGCAAACAGGCGATGTTTCAGGTGGCCCAAAAAGACGGTTCTGCTCTGATGGAGCTGGTCGCCAGCCAAAGTGACATCCATCGCTCGTTCTGGCTTTACGTGAACCACCCCGAGCTGTTTGATCTTGCCGGGGATGTGGACTTTTTCGAGCGCCATGGCACCCAGGCACAACAGAACGATCTGGGCGTCAAACGCAAGCCAAACACCTCCGAAGCCGCCATGCTCGGTATGCGCCAGTCCATCTCGGCGTTCTATCAACGGGAGTTGCAATGCGGCGATGGCAGCGTGGCCTACGTGCTGGAGCGCTCCCCCGATGTCTATCTGCTGACGGTCCACGTCAAAGACTTGGCGATGCTGCGCTTGGAGTTTGAAGGCTCGAACCTGACCCGTCGCGTCGGCAATCCCAACATTCACATGGTGCTGGAGTATTCAGCCAAGACCGGCGTCGCACGCACCTTGGTCAAGGGCGGGGTCAAGTACCACACCATGATGTTGGAGGCATTCGCCGAACATCTGCTGGGCACCAAGGTCGATGCCCACCGCATCAAACCACCCACTCTTGACTTGTCTGCGTTGCGGCTGGGTTTCGATGTGCCCCAGGCGCTGACCACCGACGGGTTCATGGCGCTGCAAGTCAAAACCCTCACGCTGCTCAGCCCCCACGGCGACCTCAAGGTCGAATGCACAGCAACCGCGTCAAGCGACCAGCAGTGCGTGACTGAGTTGATCGCCGAGTCCTTCCCCAACGAAAACCCGCTCAAGCGCAACTGGCAGATCAACTCGGCGCACATCAACCTGTACTACCCACCCGAGCCAGGCAAGATGCGATCGAAGGTCATCACCATCGAGATCACCCGCAAAGGCCGACTGAACCTTCACAAGTTCGACGCCAAGATGCAGGCACAACTCGAAGGCTACCTGGTTGCCCTCGGCATTCTGGGTGCCGATCAAACGCTGAGCGCCAACGAGCAGCAACCCGGTGAAGACGCCTTCCAGGCCGAACCCGCGTACCAAGAGTGAGCATGAACTCACATCATGCTTGGTCGTTGGTGTGTCGCTTGTTCGCTGAGGGAACGCACGTCCACCGCTGGGCGTTGTCCCCTCACGAGATGGCTGCATGCACCTTGCTCGGCTCTGCCATAAAGCCTGCGCCCGTCAATCAGCAATACGCACTTTGCCCATACTGCAACTTGCATCGTGGGCAGGTCGTTGCTGATGGCAAGGGAGGCAGACTTTGCCAATGCCCTGAATGCGGTCCGGTCCAGCTTGAGCCACAGGACCTGGCAGCCGTCATGCTCAACGAGGATTGGTTGCGTCAAAAATTGCGCATGGCAATGGAGATCAACAGCCGCGATGGAATCGATCAAGTCAGTCCTGGCGTCTGGCGACTAGGCGATGCGCGACAAGGACCAGTCATTCTGGCTCGCAACTTGTCCGGCCTGGTTCACGCACCGGCGACCCTTGATGCGCTGCGAGTCAATGCCTCTCGGTTGCGGGTGATCACGCCCAAACCTATCGACCAGACCGCACACCCATTTGCCGTTGACATAGATTGGCTGCCACTTCAGGAGCGGTTCGCCTTTTACGGCGGCGGAATCTCATTTATTGCCCCACAGGGCCAACGCCCCACAGAAACGCAACGTGAGCCCGCCAAACCGGTTTACGGCCCCTTTGCTGACGACTTCCGCTCAGTGCTACTGCCAGAGTTCGGCCACATCGCACTTACAGATGCTCAAGCATCCGTGTTCGGTTCTCTCTGGTCATTCAAGGGAGAGCCAACGCGTGGAGAACGAATCATGGCCAAGGCAGGACTTGAAAGCGACAAGCCGATCGATGTATTCAAGGTGAAGTCCCGTGACAAAGGCAAGCTTGGTGTCGATCGCCCCCTGCTGGCTTACAGGGCGCTTGTGGTCACACAGCGCCGACAAGGTCTTTATGCGATGCCCTGCGCTTCAGGGCAATAACCTCTAGGACTTGAACTATGGCAACGAAAGATCAGATCAACAAAGCTTGGGACAACGCAGACAAAATGCGCGGCAAGGATCCGGACCTGTACCGCAAGGACCCGTACGGGAATCCGATGTACTGACCTTGCCCCTGTTCCGTGTAGTTCTTAGCCCAACGATTACGCGGCCTTTTTACGCTGTGCCTCGTACCAGCGTTGCTCGAACTGCATCGGGCTGAGATAGCCCAGCGACGAATGCAGCCTGCGGTGATTGTAGAAAGCCATCCAGTCCATCACAGCCTGCCTGGCCTGCTCTCTGGTGGCGAACTTGTGCCCGTGCACGCTGGCAGTCTTCAGTCGACCCCAGAAGCTCTCGGTCGGCGCGTTGTCCCAGCAGTTCCCCTTTCTGCTCATCGATGAGCGCATGCCCCAGGCTCTCAAAGTGGCCTGGAACTCCCCGCTGCAATATTGACTGCCCCTGTCGCTGTGGAATATCAAGCCAGCCGCAGGCCGCCGACGCCACCACGCCATGGCCAATGCGTCCTTGACCAGGCTGGCTTGCATGTGGGGTTGCAAGCTCCAGCCCACCACCTGGCGGCCAAACAGGTCGATGACAGCAGCCAGGTATAGCCAGCCCTCGTCGGTGGCGATGTAGGTGATGTCGCCACTCCAGAGCTGGTTGGGCGCCTCGGGGTTGAAGCGCCGCTGCACCATATCGGGCGCCACCGGCAAACTGTGCCTGCTGTCGGTGGTCACCACGAACTTGCGTTTGGTCTTGGCCTTGATGCCGTGCTGTTTCATCAGCTTGCGCACCCTGTCTTTGCCCACCCGAATGCCCCGCGCCAGCAACTCCTTGTGCATGCGTGGCCAGCCATATTCGCCCTTGACTTCGGCGTGGATGGCACGGATGTGAGCCAACAGGGCCTCGTCGCTGTGGCGCCCGGACGGCCCACTGCGGCTGGCCTGGCGCCTGCGCAGCCAGTTGAAATACCCGCTGGCGCTGACTTCCAGCACATCGCAGGCCAGGCTGACCGGATACAGCCCTCTCATTTGGTGAATCCAGGCGTACCCCGCAGCGTGTCCTGCGCGAAGTACGCCGCGGCTTTTTTTGCGATGTCGCGCTCCATCCTCAAGCGGGCGTTCTCTGCCCTCAGGCGGGCCAGTTCCATCTGCTCTGGGGACACCCTGGCAACCTTGTCATCAGCACCCGCCCCGCTCAAATCGCCCTTTGCAAACTGGCGAACCCAATTGCCCAGGGTGGCTTTGGGTATGCCCAAGACCTTGGCCACCACGGCAATGGCTTGGCCAGCCCGCACCTGGCGCACCGCCTCCATCTTGAACTCTTGCGTGTACTGCGCACGCACCTGCTTGTGTGTCATCTCTCAGCTCCTTGTCGATATTTTCAACAAGGCTAAGAGCTCCACTTTTCGGGGGCAACCTCATACCGCCACTCGCACGGCAAGAGCTCAGAAATGGGATGGGATGTTGATCACATCACCCCGAAATCACGGGGTGGCTCTGATGCGACCAAAAACCTACAAGCGCTGAACTCTTCCGTGAATCGCGGCAAGGGTGACTCACTTATCAAGAAGAGTCGCCACTCGAGTTGAAGCAGGCGACTGAGGGTACGGTCATCCGTGGCCGTCTCTAGTCGACCCAAAGCGGACATTTAGGAGCGAGCAATTCGGTTCCCAGATGCTTTCTTGATCGTAAAAAAGTCACCTAACTAAGAGAGTCCAAAACTGAATTGAGATCGGTTCCTGAAAAATGCGGATGCGGAGATAGAGCTTCATACGGCAAACCTTGTCGATTAACCCAATGCGTTGTAAAGCCAAACCAAGTCGCACCCAACGCATCCCATGCATTGCTGGATACAAAAAGCACTTCATCTTTGTTGACCGGAATGACTTGTTGAACCAATCCGTAGCTCTCAGGAGAAGTCTTGAAAAGACGAATCGAATCGACAGAAATGAGATGATCTAAAACATCCTCCATCCCTGCGCTCTTGACAGCTGAATTCAGCATATCCACGCTGCCATTTGAAAGAATGGCTGTTGTGAGACCCATGGCTTTTATTTTTTGAAGCACCGCCAAATTTTCTGCAAAGGGCGTGAGGTGCGCATATTGCTGCATCAGTTTTTCAACCTGACCCGAGTCCCGGCTAAGTTTGAGTCTGTCTAGCGTGTACTCCAATGACAAGCGCGTCAGTTCCCAAAATGGACGGAAGTATTGACTACCTGATGCGTTGTGCGGGTCTGACTGAGTGATCAACCGTGTGTATTCAATTTGCTTGTCGCGCCACTTCACCGCGATATCAGCTCCTTTACCGGGGTAAAAATCTTCAGCCAGAACTTGGATGGAGTAGACGTCAAATAATGTGCCATAGGCATCAAATACAACAGCTTTTATTTTCATGAGATTTTTCTCGATTGGGATCAAACCACTGTCTTGGCATCTTGGCCAAACAAAATTGACTTGGCGTTTTGGTCGACGGTAGGTGCTGTGTTGATTGACTTGGCAATCTCATAAGCTCGCTGTGTTCCTGGACGGTGCTTAATCCGTTCAAACCATGACGCAAGGGCTGGGAATTGACTCATTTCCTGGCGCTGACGCTCATGCGGCACGACCCAAGGATAGGCGGCCATGTCAGCGATCGAGTAGTCGCCGCATATGTACTCACGGCCATCTGACAGATGCTTATTCAAGACGCCATACAAGCGGGAAGTCTCTTTGACGTACCGATCGATGGCGTAAGGCAATTGCTCAGGCGCGTACTGCACAAAATGATGGTTTTGACCCGCCATGGGGCCTAAGCCGCCCATCTGCCAAAACAGCCATTGCAAGCATTCATTTCGACCACGCAAATCTTGAGGAATAAACTGTTGAGTCTTGTCTGCCAAGTACAAAAGAATGGCACCTGACTCAAAAATACCAATGGGTTCACCCCCGC
The DNA here is from genome assembly GCA_027483445.1 of Bacteroidota bacterium. Lineage (GTDB taxonomy): Bacteria > Bacteroidota > Bacteroidia > M30B66 > M30B66 > CAMCXT01. The sequence goes on from JAIXUS010000045.1 coordinate 234,557, forward strand.
CCACTGGTGAGTGATCGACGATCGCAGGTATGCGATTGTTGGGAGAAATCTTCAAAAAGGCGGGAACAAATTGTTCGCCCTTGCTGATGTTGATGGGTTTGATGTTGTAGTCAAGGCCAGACTCTTCCAAGAACAGCGTGACCTTATGGCCGTTTGGCGTGGTCCAGTAGTAAAAGTCAATCATGCTTCATGCCCCTGCGGTTTTGAGACGCTCGTTGGAGGGGAACAGCATTTTTCGTGCGTCCTCATCCACTTCGGTTTTGAAAGCAAACTTGGTCTTCAAGGCTTCAGCGCGTTGAGCCGCTGGGCGTGCGTTGATTTCGTCAAGCAAGCGTTTGACGTGAGGCAGTTTGACCCAAGCATCAGCGCCCAGAACAAATGGTGCAACACGCGCCCAGCCCCAAACCGACATGTCGACAATGGTGTACTCATCGCCCATCATGTAGGGCTGATTTGCCAAGCGGTCATTGATCAGGTGCCAATGACGCCAGGCTTCAAAGTCATAGCGATTCACTGCGTATTCTTTAGGCTCTGGCGCAAAGTGTTTGAAGTGAACGGCTTGACCACAGTAAGGGCCGATACCTGTGGCCACAAACATCAGCCATGAATACATCTCAGCTTTGTTGCTTGGCGTATTTGCAGGCACAAACTTACCCATCTTTTCAGCCAAATAGAGCAGCATGGCATTGCTGTCAAAAACTCGAATGTCGTCGTCCAGCATGGCCGGCGTCTTGGCGTTGGGGTTGATGGTCTTGAAGGCATCAGCGTGCTGCTCACCTTTGCGCGTGTCCACCGGAATGAGTTCGTAGGGCTCACCGGTTTCTTCCAGATACAACGCAATCTTCAAAGGGTTGGGCGAAGGATGGAAATAAAACTTGATCATGACGGATGCCTTTGTGCGTGTGGATGATTTAAATGAATGCCAGCCAAATACCGAGCGGCAGAAACGCCAGGCTCAACAAGTGTCCGACGATGACGGTGGAAGCCACTTTGTTGGGTTCCACCTGAAATTTGTCAGCGAGCAAGAAATTGAAGACTGCGGGTGGCAAGCATGCAAACAAAATCAAAGCTCCGCGCTCCAGCCCTTGCAAGGGAATCAGCCAAAGGGTCAAAAAGACAGCCGCGACTCTGAGTATCAGGATCAGAACACCTGACTGAACGCCCACCCAAGCGTCTGCAACTTGGCTGCTGGCAAGCCTGGCTCCTAGGGACATCAACATCATCGGAACCAGCACACTGCCAATCATGGTGCAGGATGTTTGAAACCAATCAGGTAGAGACAACTGCAGTTGCGAGCTGGCCACACCCAGCACCGTTGCCCAGACCAGTGGGTTGGCATACACCATGCGCCAGTCAACTTTGCCGCTCATCACGCCAGCGCCCAGCGTGAAATGCAGAATGTTAGAGATCACTAACAGGACCACTGCTGTTGCCATTCCTTCCGATCCATAAGCCAAGGCAATCAAAGGGATGCCAATCGGTCCAACATTGGTGAACATGACACAGGGCAAGAATGCTTGCTGTGTTGCGCCTGAAAATTTCGCCAATGGCCAAGCGATCACTCCGCTCAGAATAATCAATAGGATGGAAGCCCCAGTAAAGGACAGGGCTGAAATCGGGTCAAACGATTTGGCAGACAGCGAAATAAAAATCAACACAGGCAGTGCCACGTCTACAACCAGTTTGTTGGCCCCCCCTAGGTCTGGTTTAGCTCGGCGGCTGTACAGAAAGCCAACCAACACCAGGGAAAAAATGGGGAGCGTGATAGATGCAATTTTTGAAAACATAGATCCTGATTCGGTAGATGCACTCTCAATTCCTTGCATTGTCTTGTACTTGATGCAACAATTCGTACATATAAATTTGCTATTCGTACAAATGGACGCCCCTCGCTTAGATCGACTCACTGCCTTGCTAGAAGGACTCAGCCCAAAAGTTACGCTGACCTCAAAAGCGAACGGGTTTTCGCTAAACATCATCAAGACAGGGACACCTGAGCTTTCCTTGGATAGCTCATCAGCCACTCATCTGGACGCCTTGTCTTTGTTGGCTTGCCCTGCGGAACACTCGCTCTCAAAGACCCTCGAACCCGATCAGCATTGCTTGATGAGTTTTGAAGTTGTTTTTGATGGCCCCATGGGACCGGGCTTATTAGCTGAGCTGTCTCAGCCAATCTCAATCAATATGAAGGACGCCGATCCATCTCTCGTGCAAGTCATGACATTGATTGCCAATGAAATGCAGACTAGTCGTTGTGGCCAACCGCTTTTTATGAACCGGGCAGGCGATATTTTGCTGATCAGTTTGATGCGCCACCTGACATCTCGACCTCAGCAAGACTCAGGACTGTTTGTTGCATTGTCAGATCCACGAATTGCCAGAAGTTTGGTGGCCATGCACACTAAGCCTGCTCACCCTTGGACCTTGGAAATTTTGGCTAACTTGGCAGGTATGTCGCGGACATCGTTTGCCAATTACTTTAAAGACGTGATGCAGGTGTCACCTGGAAAATATCTGGAAAATTTGCGTTTGGCCATTGCACGGCAACTGATGCAGACAGGCATTGGGCTCAAACAAATTGCTACACGAACTGGCTATGCTAGTCCGTCTACCCTTTCCAGAGCCTTAGGTCGTGGCGGATGAATAGCGACAATGGCTGATCAAGGGCTGACTTTTGTTAGGTAGTTTTACACGACATCGCTATCGCTCTGGTCTCGACATTGAGGCGGCCAAATGTTCAGGTTTGACATAGGCTACAAACGACTGCCTCAAAGAAGTCTTTCAATTTCCGCTTCTGGCCGACATGAGCCGTAGCAACTGGTCATCTCTATAAAAATACAAAGCAAGTGTTCACATACATCTGCCCCTACCGCACCATTCAAGGACGGAAAAATATGGGCTTTTCTCGCGAATTCTCACAACGTTGTGTGCGACAGCTCACAAACCACATGGTTTGCCTCAGCAGGTAGAACGCAAAACCTTCGTATGCGACACACGCATAAGTCATTGCCGCAAAAGGCGATCTGCGTGTGCCACTTCGTCAGTGTTCGCAGAAGTTTTGTGAGAAGAGAGAGCGGAGTATGAGATTCGGGGGGCGTTACCGGCTCGGATGCAGGAGGGGCATGGCACACGTAGAATTGCGCCGCACCCCGCGTGCTGTGGGGATGCCCCAAATGAAAACGCCCAACTGAGAACAGTTGGGCGTCTTGGATTGGTGGCCCGGGGCGGAATCGAACCACCGACACAAGGATTTTCAATCCTCTGCTCTACCGACTGAGCTACCAGGCCAAGACGAAAGATCATAGCGGAGAAATTCTTTGGGTGCAAGGGGCGGCGGGGGTGATGGCGGGTTTCGCCCGCCGGCTCTACCCGCCCTACGGGCACGCGGCTGCTCAGGCGCTGCCCCTCCGGAGCGGTTTGAGGGGCGGGGCTATAATGCGCCGATGAAGATTTCCTCCGACATCTGCGTGATTGGCAGCGGCGCCGTCGGCAAGGCTGCGGCACTCGCACTGGCGCAGGCAGGGCACGATGTAGTGCTGGTCGCACCCACGTCTGCCGCTGCCGGCCGCTCGCCCGACTGGGATCAGCGTGTCTACGCGCTCAACCATGTTGCACATGGCCTGCTGTCGTCATTGAAGGTCTGGGGGGCGATGGATGCCGAGCGCATTGCCCCGGTCGATGCGATGGCCGTGCATGGCGATGGCGCCATGGATGCCGACGCGAGCGGCCAGCAAGCGGCCGGGCACCTGGCATTCGACGCCTACGGCGCACGCGTCAATGCCCTTGCGTGGATCGTCGAAGACGCCAACCTCAACCACGCGCTCGATGCCGCGCTGAGGTTTGCGTCCAGCCTGCGCGTCGTGCAGGGAACGGCCGTGCGGATGCAGTGCGAGCCCGAGCGCGCATCGATCACGTTGGACTCGGGCGACACGCTCGCGACGTCGCTGATCGTTGGTGCCGACGGCGCGCACTCCTGGGTGCGCACGCAGGCCGATATCGGCATCGATTACCGTGCCTACGGGCAGACGGCGGTCGTTGGCAATTTCGAGACAACAGAGCCGCATCACGGCGTGGCGCGCCAGTGGTTCCTCGGCGCAGAGGGCATCGTTGCATTGCTGCCGCTGCCCGGGCAGCGCGTGTCGCTCGTCTGGTCTGCGCCCGAGTCGCTGGCCAATAGTTTACTGAGCCTGTCGCCCGACGATCTGTGCGAAAGGCTGCAGTCCTTGCCCGGGCAAGCGCTGGGCGAATTCTCGATGCTCGCGCCGCAGAAGGCACGTGGTTTTGCCCTGCGGCTGATCCGCTCGCACTCGCTCGTTGCGCACCGCGTGGTGCTCGTCGGAGACGCCGCGCATGTCGTGCACCCGCTGGCCGGGCAGGGAATGAACCTCGGTTTTGCGGATATCGATGCGTTGCTGGCCGCGCTTGGCAAGCGCGAGGCCGCCGCAGATTGCGGCAACAATCGCACGCTCGCCCGCTATGCCCGCAGCCGCAAGGAAGAAGTCCTGCTGATGCAGCTGACGACCGACGGCTTGCAGCGGCTGTTTGCCTCCGAGCTCGGGCCGGTGAAGGCCATGCGCAATCTCGGCATGACGGCTGTCGATAAGCTGCCGTTCTTGAAGCGCCGCCTGATGAACCACGCGTTCGGCCGCGCCCTCTCTTCCACCACCACGGGATCATGATGATGTCCATCCTCCGCAGCTCTGTGCTGCTGGC